>CAVUPX010000007.1:0-506853 GCA_963743405.1 uncultured Alphaproteobacteria bacterium
ACGTTCGTCAAATATCAGCCGCGCGAGATCATCGTGACAATTCCGCCAGACAAATTTCTCAAAAATCACTGACGCCGGAGGCAGGCAAGGCGATGACCCGCCCGCCACGAGCATCCGATCAAGCACTGGTCGAGTTGTTTCTCGACATGCTCGCAGCCGAACGCGGTGCCGGCGCGAATACGCTATCCGCCTATCGTAATGACCTCGACGACTTGTCCGCGCATCTGCGCGTCGCCGGTGTAAACATCGCCGACGCAAAAACCGACGACTTGCGCGAATTTATTGCAAGTCTCGCGGAACGCGGCTTCAAAGCGTCGTCGCTTGCGCGCCGATTGTCGTCGATGCGGCAACTCTACCGGTTTCTTTACGCGGAGGAGAAACGCGCCGACGACCCTGCCGCCGTACTGGAAGGGCCGAAAAGGGCACGGTCCCTCCCGAAGGTATTGTCCATTGCAGATGTCGATACACTCCTAAAGCGGGCCCGGACTGATGCCGAAAATAACGACCAGCCACCTGCTCAACGATTGCGTGCTGCGCGGCTGCTGTGCCTCCTCGAAGTGGTCTATGCGACCGGGCTCCGCGTATCCGAGTTGGTGGCATTGCCGGCGTCGGCCGCGCGGCGCGAACAGCATATGCTTGTCGTGCGGGGCAAGGGCGGCAAGGAGCGGCTTGTGCCGCTCAATAAAGAGGCCAAGCGGGCCATGTCCGAGTATCTTGAACTGCGCGAAAAAGCCGGCCGCGATTCAAAATCGAAATGGTTGTTTCCGTCTTTCGGTGAGCAAGGGCATCTCACTCGCCAGCATTTCGCACGCGAACTCAAGGCACTCGGTCAAGCCTGCGGAATCCTGCCTGCTCGCCTGAGCCCGCACGTCTTGCGCCATGCCTTTGCCAGCCACTTGTTGCACAATGGGGCCGATCTCCGGGTGGTCCAAACCCTGCTCGGCCACGCCGATATCTCAACGACGCAAATCTATACCCATGTACTGGAAGAGCGGCTGAAAACGCTAGTTCGCGACCTCCATCCATTAGCGGACGGCTAGCCTGAAACCTGCGTAAAAGCGAAATTAACTCGATTGCTTGACTTAGAGGCTTCGCCCGCGTCAGTTCGCCCCGAAAAACATTCAATCCGGACCCAATGCGCAGTTATCTCGATTTCGAAAAACCGGTGGCCGAACTGGAGGCTAAGGTCGAGGAATTGCGCGCGATGGGCGAGAGCGACACCGCGGTCGCCGTCGGTGACGAAATTTCCCGGCTCGAAGTAAAAGCCGCAGTGGCGCTGAAAGAACTTTATGCCGAGCTTACGCCCTGGCAGAAGACTCAAGTGGCCCGTCATCCGCAGCGGCCGCACTGCCTCGACTACATCGCGGCGCTCATCGGCAATTTCATTCCATTGGCCGGCGACCGAAAATTTGGCGACGACGCAGCCATCGTCGGTGGCTTCGGCCGCTTCCGCGGCGAAAGCGTGTGCGTGATCGGCCACGAAAAAGGCTCCGACACCGAAAGCCGGCTCAAGCACAATTTCGGCATGGCGCGCCCGGAAGGTTACAGAAAGGCGGCTCGGCTGATGGAAATGGCCGACCGTTTCGGCCTTCCCGTAATAGCGCTGGTTGATACTGCCGGCGCCTATCCGGGCATCGGCGCCGAGGAGCGCGGTCAGGCGGAAGCAATTGCACGCTCGACCGAGGCATGTCTCTCACTTGGCGTACCAAACATCGCGGTGATCCTCGGCGAAGGAGGCTCCGGCGGCGCCATCGCGATCGCCACCGCCAACCGCGTGCTGATGCTCGAGCACGCCATCTACAGCGTGATCTCGCCGGAAGGCGCTGCTTCGATCTTATGGCGCGATACCGCGAAAGCGCAGGAGGCGGCGACCAGCATGAAGATCACCGCTGAGGACATGGTGCGTTTCGGCGTGATCGACAGCATCGTGCCGGAGCCCACCGGCGGTGCCCACCGCGACCCGCAGGCGGCGATCGCGGCGGCCGGCGACGCCATCGCCAATGCCCTCGCCGAATTGCAGGGTCTGGACCGCGATGCAGTGCGAAAACAGCGGCGTGAGAAGTTCCTCACAATGGGACGTGCTGTTGGTTAACCGCCGAGGCAATTTACTTTTGCTTTACCATAGGGTTAGCGGTATTCTTGGATGACGCGGCATGCCTTGCAGATGCCACATCTTAAGGATAACGATTACTCAAGAGGGCCCGCGCCTTCGGGGAGTATCAAGTTTGAATCGACCGTTTGCTCGCGCGCTGCTGGCGTCTGCGGCTATTGCCGCCGCAATTGCCCTTGCCGGCTGTGATGCCGAATACATCGTCCCCACCGGCCGCGCCCATGCTCCGATTTCCGATAAGACCCTCGCCGAGATCGCGGCGAAGAACATGGATAAGGAATCCCCGATCCTCGCCCGGATCTTCAAGGAAGAGGCGGAGCTGGAGATCTGGAAGAAAAACCGCGACGGCGAATACGCACTGCTCAAGACCTTTCCGATCTGCCGCTGGTCGGGTGATCTAGGCCCCAAGAAAAAAGAAGGCGATCGTCAGGCGCCCGAGGGATTCTACACGATCACTCCCGGGCAGATGAATCCGAACTCCAACTACTACCTCGCTTTCAACACCGGCTTCCCGAACACGTATGACCGGGCGATGGGCTATACCGGCTCTGAACTGATGGTGCATGGCGATTGCTCGTCCCGCGGCTGTTACGCGATGACCGATGAGCAGATCCAGGAAATTTACGCGCTGGCGCGCGAGTCTTTCTTCGGCGGCCAGAAATCATTTCAGCTGCAGGCCTATCCGTTCCACATGACCGCGCTGAACATGGCCAAGCACCGCAACAATCCGAACTTCGCGTTCTGGAAAATGTTGAAAGAGGGCTACGACCATTTCGACGCGACGCACCAGGAACCGAAGGTCGCGGTTTGCGATAGGCGCTACGTCTTCGACGCCGCAGCGCCCGAGGATTCGACAAAACCGCTCTCGTTCAATGCAAAGGGCGCCTGCCCGGCCTATCAACTCGACAAGAATGTCGCCGATGCCGTCCTCGAACAGCGTCGGCAAGAGCAATATAAAATGGCCGAGTACATCACCAAGAATGTTTCGACTGTTCCGCCCCGCGATGGCGTCGACGGTGGCATGAATCCTGTGTTCGCCGATAAGCTCGGCACACAAGAGGGGTACGACAGCAAGGGACGTCTGATCCGCGTCGCGACCGCGCCTGGCTCGCTGCCGCGCACACCGGACAAGCCAGCGCCAGCGCCTTTGGTTTCGGTGCCTCAAGCCGCGCCCGTTTCGGCGCCGGACACCGCGCCGCAGCCTGAAACCGAGCCGGTGGTGATGGCGAGCGTGCCGATGCCGCGGCCAGCACCTCTGCCCAAACAAGGCGAAGCACCCGCATCAAAGCCGACATCGATTGCCGGGATTATCGGAAGCTGGTTTGGCCGCTCGAAGGCGACACCCGCGCCGACGCCGACACAAAACGAACAGGTCGCCGCGCGCGGCCCCAGCACCGACTTGGCGGCGAAGCCGAAGCAACCGGCCCCGGTGCATACGGTTTCCGCAACGGCTTCAGCGCCTGTGCAGGCAGCGCCTGCCACAGTTGGGTCAGTACCGGCTGCGCGCCAGCCGACGCCAAATGCAGTTGTCGAGAGTGTTTGGGGCCCGGCGCCAAAGGTGCCGGTGCAGCAAAGCGCCAAAGCTGAGCCGCCGCGAGCGCCGGACCCGGAATTGCGCACCGCCTATTCCACGCCGCCAGCGAGCAACAGTGGCTTGCTTTCGGGTGCACAGCCCGTGGTTCCGGTGGGCACGTTCAATAATTTCCGCTGAGCTTTAGTCGCGCCAGCAGACGAAGCATGAATTGCTACGTCTATGTCCTCGGCAGCCTCACCAAAAAACGCCATCTGACTTATGTTGGCTGGACCGACGACGTCGCGCGGCGGTTGGCACAGCACAATGCCGGCAAAGGCGCCCGTTCGACGCGAGGCCGCGTATGGGTGCTGCTTTATTCGGAACGCTGCGCCAGCAAGCGTCATGCGATGAGCCGCGAATGGCATCTCAAACGCGACCGTGCATTTCGAAAAGGCCTTGCACAGGTCCTGAAAAAATAAACGCCGGCAGAAGCCGGCGTTTTCATATTGCTCTCTCGATCAGCACACTCAGGCGAATTTACCGTGACAATGTTTGAATTTCTTGCCCGAACCGCAGGGGCACAGCTCGTTGCGTCCGACCTTTCCCCAACTGGACGGATCGTTTGAATTGCGCTCCGTCTGTGCGCCGTTGCCGTTGCCCGCCATCGCAGGTGCAAGCGCCGGGGCCATTTCATCTTCGCCCGTCGTCGGGTCGACCTTGTGTGCTTCCATATAAGGCAGCGTCGCGGTCTCTTCGGCCGGCGGCTGCTGCACGACCTCGACGCGCATGAGTTGCGCGGTCACCGCTTCGCGCAAGTGCGCCACCATAGCTTCAAATAACGAGAAGGCCTCCGCCTTGTATTCGTTGAGCGGATCCCGCTGGCCATACCCGCGCAGGCCAATGACTTGCCGCAAGTGCTCGAGCATGACGAGGTGTTCCCGCCAAAGATGATCGAGCGTCTGCAACAAAATTGATTTCTCGACGTAGCGCATGACATCGGGGCCCCATTTGGCCACCTTGCCCGCCATCCATTCATCCGCGCGCCGCGTGATCCGCTCGCGCACGTCTTCGTCGGTAATTCCTTCCTCTTTCGCCCAGTCCTGAACGGGCAACTCCAGCGTGAGTATGCTGCGCAAGTCCTGGTCGAGGCCGGTGACGTTCCACTGTTCCGGATAGGCATTTTCAGGGACGTGCTTGGCAACCAAATCTTCGATCATCGCGTGGCGCATATCGCCGATGGTTTCATCGACCGTTTCATCGCGCATCAATTCGAGCCGCTGCTCAAAGATGACCTTGCGCTGGTCGTTCATGACGTTGTCGAACTTGAGCAGGTTTTTGCGGATGTCGAAATTGCGCGCTTCGACTTTCTGTTGCGCTTTTTCCAGCGCTTTGTTGATCCATGGGTGAACGATCGCCTCGTCCTCCTTCAGACCCAGCTTCTGCAACATGCCGTCGAGTTTGTCGGAGCCGAAGATGCGCATCAGGTCGTCTTCGAGCGAAAGGAAAAACTTCGAGTGGCCCGGGTCGCCCTGGCGGCCGGAACGGCCGCGCAGCTGGTTGTCGATGCGGCGGCTCTCGTGCCGCTCGGTGCCCAACACGTAGAGCCCCCCGGCGGCGAGCGCCTTCTGCTTGAGGCGGGCTACCTGTTCCCGGATTTGCGCAGCGCGCGGATCCTTATCGCGCTGGGCCCAATCGGTAATGTCGGTGATTTCCTGGCGGATGCGCATGTCGGCATTTCCGCCGAGCTGAATATCGGTGCCGCGTCCGGCCATATTGGTCGCAATCGTGATTGCGCCCGGCACGCCGGCCTGAGAGACAATGTAAGCTTCCTGCTCGTGGTAGCGGGCGTTGAGGATGGCAAATACCTTGGTCTTGGTCGCGCCGTCATCGCCCGAATAAAGCGCCGCGAACGCGTTCGGGTCGGAAAAGTCGTGCTGCTCCCACCCAGCCTTGCGCAGCATCTCGGCTAGCTGTTCTGATTTCTCGATCGACGTGGTACCAACCAGCACCGGCTGGCCGCGCTTTTTGCAATCCTCGATCAGCGTCAGGATTGCCCGGTATTTTTCCACAGCCGTGCGATAGACCTCATCGTGGTCGTCGAGCCGAACGAGCGGCATGTTGGTTGGAACCTCGAGCACTTCGAGGTTGTAAATGTCCATAAACTCGTCGGCTTCCGTGAGCGCCGTACCGGTCATGCCGGCGAGCTTCTCGTACATGCGAAAATAATTCTGGAAGGTGATCGAGGCGAGTGTCTGGTTCTCGGGCTGAATTGGTTGGTGCTCTTTGGCTTCCAGCGCCTGGTGGAGACCTTCCGAATAGCGGCGGCCTGGCATCATGCGGCCGGTAAACTCGTCGATGATGACGACCTCGCCGTTGCGCACGATGTAATCTTTGTCACGCTGAAACAGTTTGTGCGCCCGGAGCGCCTGATTGACATGATGAACGACGGAAACGTTCTCCACGTCGTAGAGTGACTCTCCTTTGAGCTGGCCCGCCGCGCGTAGCCGCTGCTCGAGTTTCTCCATGCCGGCTTCGGTCAGCGTCACGGTGCGCTGCTTTTCGTCAACTTCGTAGTCGGCCTTGTCGAGCGCCGGAATATAGCTGTCGATCGTGTTGTAAAATTCGGAACGATCGTCGAGCGGGCCAGAAATGATCAGCGGCGTGCGGGCCTCGTCGACAAGGATCGAGTCGACTTCGTCGACGATCGCGTAAATATGCCCGCGCTGGACCATATCCTCCAGGCGATACTTCATATTATCGCGCAGATAGTCGAAGCCCAGTTCGTTATTGGTCCCGTATGTGATGTCGCGGTCGTATGCTTTCTTGCGTTCCTCGTCATCGAGCCCGTGCACGATGACCCCGACCGAGAGTCCGAGGAAATTGTAAATCTGCCCCATCCACTCGGCATCGCGTTTGGCCAGGTAGTCGTTGACGGTGACGACATGCACGCCGCGGCCGGAGATCGCATTGAGATAGACGGGCAGAGTTGCAACCAGCGTCTTGCCTTCGCCGGTCTTCATCTCGGCAATCTTGCCTTCGTGCAGGATCATGCCGCCGATCAGCTGCACGTCGAAATGGCGCTGTCCGAGCGTGCGCTTGGCCGCTTCCCGCACCGTGGCGAAAGCAGGAACCAGGATGTCGTCGAGCGAAGTTCCTTCGGCGACTTGTTTCTTGAACGCTTCGGTGCGCGCCTTGAGCGCCTCATCGGAAAGCGCTTCGAGCTCCTTCTCCAGTTCATTAATCGCGCTAACCCGGGGCAGATAGCTGCGAATCCGCCGCTCGTTGGCCGAGCCGAACAGCTTGCGGAAAAAGCCATCAAACATACGGGGAGCTCCAAGACTTGCGCCGGGGCGCTTATATCATGCCGCCGCGGCCGGATTTGCTTCCGGCGCTCCGGAATGCGGCACTTTTCAGGCAAATTCGACGCCAAACGCGCCGGCAAATAGCGGATTAGCTAAAGCTGAGCGAGAGATATGGGGGGGTCGGATTGTTGTCAATTGCCGGGCTGCCGGCATCTTAATGGCGACCGGTCACGCGGACGTTAAATGCGGTGCGCCAGTCGGCCATTGCAATGCCACGGTTGTTGGGCGAATAGTCCACCCGCCGCCCCCCGGGACCGGCGGATCCATCCACTCCCAAGGACAGCGTCATGACGATTTCAATTCCCGCCCGCCTTAAGGCCCATTCGCGCGCGGTTGGTGCCTTAGCCGCAACCTTGGCGCTGCTCATCGTGTCAGCCGGGCCCCTCTACGCCCAGGACAAGGACCCTCTTGTCGCCAAGGTCAACGGAGTAGAAGTCCATCAAAGCGATCTCACCGTCGCCGAGGAAGAGGCCGGACAAATTCCGCCGATGTCGCCTGAAGCCAAGCAAGACTACCTTGTGCAGTTTGTGGCCGACATGATCCTTGTGTCGAAGGCGGCGGAAGACAAGAAGTTCGGAGACTCAGTCGAGTTCAAGCGCAAGGTCGATTTCGCCCGCAAAAAGCTGCTGATGGAAGGGCTGCTGCAATCGGTCGGCAAGGAAGCTCTCTCCGACGAGGCCATGCACAAGGTCTATGACGAGGCCGTCAAACAGATCGGCGAAGAGAAAGAAGTGCACGCCCGCCACATCCTGTTCCGCACACCCGCCGGGGATGAAAAGGCGAGCAAGGAAGCCGAAGACAAACTCAAGGCAGTGATTGTCCGGCTGAAGAAAGGCGAGGACTTCGCGAAGGTTGCGAGCGAAGTGACGGAAGATCCCTCGGGCAAGGCCAATGGTGGTGATCTCGGCTATTTCAGCAAGGATCAGATGGTGCCGGAATTTTCCGAGGTCGCCTTTAAGCTGGATAAGGGACAGATCTCAGACCCGGTGAAAACACAGTTCGGCTGGCACGTGATCAAGATCGAGGACAAGCGCGTAAAAGAGGCGCCAAAATTCGAGGATGTGAAGCCGCAGATCGAGAATTTTGTCGTGCGCAAAGCGCAAGCCGATCTGGTGACCAAACTGCGTGCGGACGCCAAGATCGAGCGCATGGACAAGCCGGCAAAGGCCGAAGAAAAGCCGGCCGCCGCCCCCGCTCCTGCGCCGGCTAAGAAGTAAAGCCGATCGCACGCATCAAATGAATTCGTCATGGCCGGCCTTGTGCCGGCCATCTCGCTTAGGTAGGCACGTGCCTGCCCAATCAATCGAGGTCACCGGACCACGGCATTTCGCCGGCTCGGTGATGACAAGGCTCACAAAATGTCCACCGCCATCTCCCCCCTCGCTCCCCTTCATGTACCGGACTTGCCGGTAATTCCCGGCGTGCGTCTTGCAACCGCCGCCGCCGGAATTCGCTACGCGGACCGGACCGATGTTCTGCTGGCAATATTTGAACCTGGTACGACCGTCGCAGGCGTGTTCACGCGTTCGAAGTGCGCGTCGGCACCGGTCGAATGGTGCCAGGCGCACCTGAAAATGGCCAAGACCCGCGCGCTCGTCGTCAATTCAGGCAATGCCAATGCCTTCACGGGCCGGAGCGGACGAGATGCTTGCAAATTTACGGCGCAGATTGCGGCGCGTGCCATCGGCTGCAAGCCAAATGACGTTTTCCTCGCTTCGACCGGAGTGATCGGCGAACCGTTAAAGGCGGAAGCATTCGACGGTGTGATGGAGGGCATGGTTGCCCGCGCACAGGAAGGAGATTTCCTCTCGGCGGCACGTGCCATCATGACGACCGATACATTTCCGAAAGTGGCAACAGCTGTCGCAAAGATCGGCAAGACCAAAGTCACGATCAATGGAATTGCCAAAGGCGCAGGCATGATCGCCCCCGATATGGCAACTATGCTTTCTTTCATTTTCACCGATGCGGCGATTTCCGCGCCCGCACTACAAATCCTCCTGAAAGAAAGCGTTGTCGACACCTTTAACGCCGTCACGATCGACGGCGACACGTCCACATCCGATACGCTGATGGTATTTGCCACCGGACAGACGGACGCTCCGCGCATCGCGCGCGCCGCGGATCCACGCCTGAAGGATTTCAAGAAGGCACTGCATGCCGTGCTGGCAAATCTCTCCGAACAGATTGCCCGCGACGGTGAAGGAGCGCGCAAGCTGGTCGAAATCGTCGTTGAAGGCGCCGTGTCGAAGGCATCCGCACGCCGAATTGCCATGTCGATCGCCAATTCGCCTCTGGTGAAGACGGCAATTGCCGGCGAAGATGCAAATTGGGGACGTGTCGTGATGGCTGTCGGCAAGGCCGGCGAACCGGCCGACCGGGATAAGCTTTCGATCTGGTTCGGAGGCATTCGTGTCGCACACAAAGGCGCGCGCGATCCCGGTTATGACGAGGCGACCGTCAGCGCGGCAATGAAAAAGCCGGAGATCAGCTTGAAAGTAGCGCTCGGGTTGGGCAAAGGCCGCGACCGCGTACTGACTTGCGATTTGACCAAGGAATATGTCGCTATCAACGGCGACTACCGATCATAAGTATCACCGAGGGCTGAAGGCCTGTGGCCGCCAAAATCGTTCTCGTCGCCGCCTGCGCCCTCCTCGACGCCGATGGCCGCGTGCTCATCGCGCAGCGTCCAGCGGGCAAATCGATGGCTGGGCTTTGGGAGTTTCCTGGCGGCAAGGTTGAAAATGGCGAACGGCCAGAGGAAACACTGATCCGTGAACTGAGAGAAGAGTTGGCAATTATTGTGAGCGAGGCCTGTCTAGCCCCGCTCACTTTCGCGAGCCACAGCTATCCCGAATTTCATCTCCTAATGCCGCTTTACATCTGCCGTCGTTGGGAGGGAACGGTCATCGCCACAGAGGGCCAGCAACTCGCCTGGGTAAAGCCAAACAAGTTACGCGACTATGATATGCCGCCGGCGGACGTGCCGCTCGTGTCACACCTGATGGCCTTGCTCTAAATCACTAGGCCTATGGTTCCGGCTTTTCTCCCGTCGGCATTTCCTGGGTGCCCAGCGCGTCGGCGAGCCGTCGCGCGGCGGAACCAGGTTTAAGTGGTTTCTGCTGGCTGTCGTGCGGCGCCCACCCGGACAGCCATATGATTTCGAAGCTGGCGCGGATGCGGCCATCCGCGTCGGTAAAGCGTTCGGCATAGATCGCGTCTACGCGTTCGAGCGTTGCGCGCTTGAGCGGTGTGTGCTGGCGCTCACTTAATACGTTCGTCGCGCCCATCCGACGCAAGTCGTGCATCAAGGCTAACGCCAAATCATAGCGCGCGACCAGTCGCTCGCTGTCGACGACCGGCAGCGCAAACCCTGCGCGTTGCAAAAGCGCGCCAAGCTCGCGCACGTCGGCGAACGGCGCGACGCGCGGTGAGATGCCGCCTTCGATTTCGCTTTCCGCGGCAGCGAAAGCAGTACGCAACTCGCTCAGGCTTTCACCGCCGATCAACGCCGCCAGCAATAAACCATCCGGCTTCAGCGCTCGGCGAATTTGTATCAGCGTGCCGGGCAAATCATTGACGAACTGAAGTGCCAGCCCCGAGACCACCAGATCAAGGGAACCGTCGGCAAACGGCAACGCTTCCTCGTCCGCAGCGATATACAAACCCGAATGGCCGAGATGGGGTGCGTCCGGAAAGGCAGCGACAATTGTTCCAGTTTTGCCGGTGCCCACAATTGCGCGGCGTACAGCGTCAGTCGCCGTGCCAAGATCGACGGCAATATCGAACTGGCGCAATACGGCCGATAGCCGCTCGCTCAGTTCAGTGGCGACATGATCGAGAAGAAAGGTTGCAGGCCCAAGCGAGAGCGCCCGCGCCTGCCGCATTCTGAGCAATGATCGGTCGAACAGTGGCGTCATTGCGGACGCTTATACGCCGGTAGCGCCGCCGACGCTTCCCCTTTCTACCCGCAATTAGAGCGGCAGCATCGTGCCATTCGTCTTGATCTCCGGCGCGTCCTTGTTGTTGACGATCTTGAGCGCGAGGTCACCACCCGTGTCCTCCTGCCACTGGCCGCCGACCAGCGGGGTGGTCGAAACATTGGGCACGGGTCCCGACTTCCACTGCACTCGCCCGACGATCGACTCGTATGACGTCTCGACAATGGCTTGCCGGATGGCGTCCGCTTCCAGCGCCTTCGACCGCTTGAGAACGTCGGCTGCGACTTCGAACAGTGCATGCTTGAAGCCGAGCGGCATGGTCCAGGTTTTCTGGGTAGCCGCGGTGTAAGCGGCCGCGAGCGCGGCCGAGGATTGGCCAGTCAAATGTGAGGAAAACGGATGATAGGGTGACCACCAAACCTCGATCCCGATGTTCTTTCCAAGCCGCCCCAGCGCTTTCACCGCAGCGGGGAATTCCGCTGATTTTCCGGGCGTGACGATTTTCGGCCTGAATCCTTGCTGCGCAGCTTGCGTCCAAAAATTGGCGAATGTCGGTGGCGGCAGAACCGACGTGACAATCTCGACGCCTTGAGATTTGAACGCAGTAATCTGCGACGTAAAATTCTCCGCGAAGGGATCAAAGCTACCGGTATTCACCACTTTGTAGCCGCGTTTCGTCAGCACCGGCGGCATGCCGCGTTGCGGATCGCTGAAAGCATTTCCGTCGGAATCATTCGGCCACAACGTGCCTACGGTACGATTGGTCGGAAGATCGTCGTAGAGATTGATGAAGGTCGAAATCAACGCTTCGGCGCCCCAGAAGAAGTGATAGGTCCACTTGAAGCCCTTGGCCGGATCACCCTTCCTGCCGAAAAAGTAAGGCTGCCATGGCGCGTCCGTCGAAATGCACGGCACCTCGTTGATCTCGCATTGGTCGGCAACCGGATTAACGGTGTCGGGCGTGTGCGCGACCACCATGAGGTCGACCTTGTTGGAAAGGATCAGCTCGTTGGCGACCTCAGCGGCGCGGTTGGAATTGGACTGACTATCCTTGACGATGACCTCAACCGTATGCGTTTGATTTCCGATCTTGATGCCTGAGCCGACCGCCTTCTTGAATTCCGCCAGAACAAACACATCGGGCTCGGCAAAGATCGCCAAAGGTCCGGTTGTCGGTGTGACCAGTCCGATTTTGATCGCACGGCCTTGCGCACGCAAAACGGCTGGCGCCATCGCCATGACGGCAGCGGCCGTGCCGGCTTTGAGCAGCCGCCGGCGATTGACCCGAGAATTGCGTGAGTTTGTTTGAGGACCAACCATTCGCCCCTCCCACTTCGACGATAAATTTATCGCGCGCCCAGTTTGCCCGTGGCAAGGCCAATCGTTGCGGCTGCGCAGCAAGAAACGGTCGTTGAGCAAACCGCAGGGCGCGGATACCGTGGAACAATGCCTGTCGATGCGGCCGTCACCGCCTTTCGCGAACCCGCCATGCGTGCGGCCGCGGCAATGCGCCGCGCCGGAAGGCTGGTGCTGGACTTCGCCCTTCCGCCGCTCTGCCCGTCCTGCCGCGAGCCGCTTGCAGATGGCGCTGGCCTATGTGCGACCTGCTGGTCAAAATTGTCGCTCATCGAGCCGCCTTACTGCGCGCGGCTCGGCATCCCCTTTTTGTACGATCCCGGGCCGGGCCTGCTGTCGATGGAAGCGATCGCCAATCCGCCGGCCTACGACCGGGCGCGCGCGGCCGTGCGTTATGACGACATCGCCCGCCTGTTGGTTCAAAGCTTTAAATACGGCGACCGCCTCGACCTCGCGCCGATCATGGGGCGATGGATGGCCCGCGCCGGCCGCGAATTATTGGCTGACGCCGACGCGCTCATCCCGGTGCCTCTGCATTGGCGGCGGTTGTGGTCGCGCCGATTTAATCAGTCGGCGGCTCTCGCCGGCGCGATCTCCGCGCTATGCGACGTGCCAATCGCGCACGAGGCGCTTAAGCGCGTTCGCGCCACACCCCAACAGGTTGGCCGGTCGAAGGTTGAACGCGCCGACAATGTGCAGGGCGCCTTTCGGGTGTCAGCCCAGCACAAGGCCGATATCGCGGGCCGGCGCCTCGTTTTGATCGACGACGTCCTCACCTCCGGTGCCACGGTCGATACCTGTGCCCGGCGCTGTTACGGGCCGGGGCCGCCCATATTGATGTGCTGGTATTCGCGCGGGTTGTAGCGCCCGCACGCACTCCCATATAAAAGACGCTGAGCAAACGTAGAAACGACATGCCACCCGTCGAAATCTATACGACCCGTTATTGCCCTTTTTGCCATGCTGCCAAGGCTCTGCTGAAGCGTAAGGGTGTGACCTACAGCGAAATCGACGTCGGACGTGACTGGGAGCGCCGCGAAGAAATGATCCAACGTACGAAAGGGCGCGTGACCGTACCGCAGATTTTTATCGGCGCGGTCCATGTCGGCGGCTGCGATGAGCTCCACGCGCTCGAGCGCGCCGGCAAGCTCGATCCGCTGCTCGCGGACGGTGAGGCATCTGCATGAGTGCCAGTACCTTCAAGGCTGCGATGATTCAGATGCGCTCCGGCCTCAAGCCGGACGCCAATATCGATGACGCAGTGCGCATGATCGGCGAAGCAAAATCAGCCGGTGCGGAATACGTGCTCACCCCCGAGATGACAAATATTCTGGCGGCAAAACGTGAGCAGCTGTTCGCCGTAGTCGTCGAGGAAGAGGCGGATGCATCGCTCGCGGCCATGCGCACGATCGCGCGCAAGCTTGGCATTTATGTTCATGTCGGCTCGCTGGCGATCAAGCTTTCACATGACAGGGCGGCCAATCGGTCGTTCCTGATCGATCCCAAGGGCGATATCGCTGCGCGCTATGACAAGATCCATATGTTCGATGTCGATCTCGCAGACGGCGAAAGCTATCGCGAGTCGCGCAATTACCGGCCGGGCGAGCTGGCGGTGCTGGCAGATCTGCCATGGGGCCGCCTTGGGTTGACCGTTTGCTATGATCTGCGTTTCCCCGCGCTCTATCGCGCTTTGGCCGAAGCAGGCGCCACCATGCTGGCGATACCCTCGGCATTCACCAAGCAGACCGGCGAAGCGCATTGGCATGTGCTGATGCGTGCGCGCGCCATCGAAAATGGCTGCTTCGTCTTTGCCGCGGCCCAAGCCGGAAAACATGAGAATGGCCGCGAAACATTCGGCCATTCACTGATCGTTGACCCATGGGGGCGCATCATTGCAGAAGGCGGCACCGAGCCTGGGGTAGTCATGGCCGAGATCGATCCCGCGCAAGTGACCAATGCGCGTTCGCGTATTCCCTCGCTGCAACATGGACGGCGTTTCGAAATCGTCGAACCCTTGGCGGAACCAACGCACCTCCACGTCATACGGAGGGCAGAGTGATACGTTACGCGCTCGCCTGCGAACGGGGCCACGACTTCGAAAGCTGGTTTCAGGATTCCGCCGCCTATGACAAGCAGGCCAAACGCGGACTGGTGACCTGCCCGCTGTGCGGCTCGGCCAAGGTCGAAAAGGCCATTATGGCGCCGCGCCTGTCGGTGACTGCAAAGAAAAAGCCCGCGTCCGTCGCGGCGACGACACCCACAACGGAGTTGCCCACGGCAACGGCGCCATCCGCTCCGGTCGCAATGATCTCGCCGCAGGAGCAGGAGCTCCGCACCAAACTCAAGGAACTGCGCGACCACCTCACCAAGAACGCCGACAATGTTGGTCCAAAATTCCCCGAGGAAGCCCGCAAGATGCATTACGGGGAAATCGAGCACCGCTCGATTTACGGCGTGGCCTCGCCGGAAGAAGCAAAAGAACTCTCCGAGGAAGGGGTCGAGTTTCACCCGCTGCCGCCGCTGCCGGACGAGCGAAACTAGCGGCTAATACGCCCACACCAGCAGCGCGACGCCGATGACGACCATTACGATGCCGATGCTCTCGCGCATCGTGGTCGGCTGCTTGAACACGAAGTGCGTTATGCCTTGTGCGAATAGCACTTCGACCAGAGCCAGCGTGCGTACGTTGGCCGCGCTCGTGATCGCAAAAGCAAGAAACCAGAATTCCGAAGCGAAGGCGCCCATAAACCCTGCAAAAAGCGAGGGTTTCCAGGCCTTCATGATCGCGCGCAGTACGCCGGGATCGCTTAGCATCAGATAAAGCGACAACAGGGTCGCCTGGATCACCAGCCCGACGCTGACAGTGAAAGTCGCCGCCAGCACGAAATCCGGAAGACCGAGCGACAGGATCGCGCCGCGATAACTGATAGCGGACAAAGCGAACATCGTGCCGCCGCCGAGCCCGATCAGCGTCGAGCGCGTGGTACCTGCGCTACCAGCGCCGGGCTTGAGCGACATGACGATCACCCCGGCGGTCGCAATCAGGATCGCTGCGGTGGACAGCGCCGTGACTTTATCGCCGAGGAAAATCAGCCCAAACAGCGCGACCTGCACCGGCTCCGTTTTGATGTAGGCGTAGGCGACGACGAAGGACCGTTCGCCCATCGCCGATAGCATCAGTGCGGTAGCAGCGATCTGGCCGAGCGCGCCGCAGATGACCCAGGGCCAGAACGCAAGCGGCGTCGCCGGCAGGCGATCGCCCGTCACCGCCATCAGGCCGGCCAAAAAAAGCAGAGCAAAGGGAAATCCAAACAGGAACCGCACATGGGTGGCGCCAACCGTTCCGAGGGTGGCGGTCAGCTCACGCTGCATGGCGTTGCGCGCGGTCTGTGCCGCCGCGGCAATCAACGTAAAGACGGCCCAAAGCATTGCGTCGCGTCAGTACCGGGCGTTCAAGCGGCGGCGGAGCGGATTTCGGCCGCTTCCGGGAATTCGGATACAGTGCCCTTCTCGTTGTCGATCAGCAGAAATAAATCAAAATAGCGAATGGTCGGTGCGCCGCCAGTGCGCTTGATGACCGATTGCCGCCAGGCTTCGTCGTGCGCCTTCTGCGCTGCCTCGACCGACGGCCAGACATAAACGCCCGCACCCGTTTTGCCGTTGAGTTCGAGCAGGAAGTGCTTGCGCAGCAGCTCCTTGTTGGCGCGCCACTTCGGAATCACATTGCGCGCCTCTTCAGCAACCTGCTGACGGCTCCAGCCTTTCGGCGAATTAAACTCGACCAGCTCGAGGATCATACGGTCTCTCCTTTTTTCTTCGGACGTTGGGCCACCAGCATGTAGTTGACGTCCATATCCGATGATAGCTGCCAACGGTCGGCAAATGGATTGTAGATGACGCCGCGCTCCCCGCTCACTTGCAGGCCGCTCTGCTCGATCGCAGCCTCCAGCTCGTGAGGCGTGACGAATTTTTCCCATTGATGTGTGCCGCGGGGCAGCCAACGCAGCACATACTCCGCGCCGACAATCGCGAGCGCAAAGCTTTTCAGGGTGCGGTTGAGAGTGGCCGCGATCATCAGCCCGCCAGGTTTCACCATCGTGGCGCAGGTCAATACGAACGAGGTCATATCCGTGACATGCTCGACAACTTCCATTGCCAGTACGACATCAAAGCGCTCTTTCGCTGCCGCAAGGTCCTCGGCAGTGGTGGCACGGTAATTGACGGCAATGCCCATCTTCTCCGCATGCGCCTGCGCGACGGCGATGTTGTCTTCCGACGGATCGGCGCCAATCATCTCGGCGCCCAGCCGCGCCAAAGGCTCCGACAGGATTCCACCGCCGCACCCGATATCGAGCATCCGGAGACCCTTCAGGCAGTCGAGTTTTTTGGCGTCACGCTGAAAATGTGCCGCCGCCTGGTCGCGGATATAGCCGAGCCGCACGGGATTGAACTTATGCAGCGCGGCCATGGGTCCATGCGGATTCCACCAATCCGCGGCATGGCGCGAAAAACGATCGATCTCAGCTTGATCGACCGAGGATGCGTGACGTTTGGGTGCCATGCCTGTTTCTGCCATCGCGCCAGTCAGCGAGCGGTTACTTTATTTCGAAATTCGATCGCCCCACCGATCTTGTGGAGCGGTTCGATCCCGACACCAGTACCGCGAATGGTGATGTCGCCGTAATTCAACATGCGTCCCAAAATCGACTGATCGACATCGACACTTTCGACTTTGTCCATGTTCATCTCGACCGTATGCCGCCGGATGAACCCGCATTTGTACACGATACGGCGATCAGTGACGTCAATCTCTGTCGTCCAGCGCCTGAACCAGGCCCGGCAAGCAAACGCAAAACCCACCGTCGCACAGACAAGCGCGACCAACAGTGAGATTGGCCCGGCAGCGCCGCCGGCGGTGAGTGCAATGGCGGCGAGCAGCCAGAGGCCGACCGCCGGCATATAGGCAATCCAATGCAGGGTCGTTGTATAGGCCACCGTCTCGCCGGGCTGCAGGATGTGATCGATATACCGCATCGTCGGACCTTAAACTTTCACGACTACGGCGCCGTCGAGGGCAATGTTGCGGTCGCCGCACCCCGCCGGTATGTATACGCACCTTTTTGGGCCGGCGCGCGGGGCTTTAACAGGTTTACGCCGGCCGTTTGTTAACGCCTTTCGGCGCTTCCGGGAACGTCAGGTTCGATAAAGTTATGGCTCGCTTGGTAATGAAATTTGGCGGAACGTCGGTCGCCGATCTTGACCGCATCCGCAATGTTGCGCGCCACGTCAAGCGCGAGGTCGACGCCGGCTACGATGTGGCCGTCGTGGTCTCCGCCATGGCCGGCGTGACCAATCAGCTGATCGAATGGTCCCGGCAGGCCGCCATGCTCCACGATGCGCGAGAGTACGACGCTGTGGTGGCGACCGGCGAGCAGGTCAGCGCCGGATTGCTTGCGATCGTGCTTGAGGGCATGGGCGTCAATGCACGCTCATGGCAGGGCTGGCAATTGCCGATCTTGACCGACAACGCGCATGCGTCTGCGCGCATCCTCGAGGTCAACGGCGCGGAACTCATCAAGCGGTTCAAGGAACACAGTCAGGTCGCCGTGATCGCCGGCTTCCAGGGTATGCACAAGGAAACCGGCCGCATCACGACACTCGGCCGCGGCGGCTCCGATACCTCGGCCGTCGCGATTGCCGCCGCGATCGGCGCCGAGCGTTGCGATATCTACACCGACGTCGACGGCGTCTACACCACCGACCCGCGTGTGGTGCCGAAGGCGCACCGCATGGATAAAATCGCCTACGAAGAAATGCTCGAGCTCGCTTCGCTCGGCGCCAAGGTCATGCAAGTTCGTTCGGTCGAACTCGGCATGGTGCACAATGTGCGCATCTTTGTGCGCTCGAGCTTCGAGAAGCCGGAGGATATCGATTCCTCCAAGCCGCCTTCCGGCACACTAATTTGCGACGAGGGAGACATCGTGGAACAGCAAGTCGTCACCGGCATCGCCTTTTCCAAGGACGAGGCGCAGATTTCGATTCGCCGGGTGCAAGACAAGCCCGGCGTCGCCGCCGCAATCTTCGGCCCGCTTGCCGACAGCAATATCAACGTTGATATGATCGTGCAGAACGTATCGGGGGACGGCGCGACCACTGACCTGACCTTCACAGTGCCGTCAGCCGATTATGAGCGCGCGCGCGTCACCCTCGACAAGGCAAAGTCAGCCATCGGTTTTGAGCGGCTCGACGGCGCGACCGACGTTGCCAAGGTCTCGGTCATCGGCATTGGCATGCGGAGCCACGCGGGCGTCGCGGCACAGGCGTTCAAGGCTTTGTCCGAGCAAAAGATCAATATCCTCGCCATTACGACGTCCGAGATTAAGTTCTCGGTCCTGATCAAGGCGGCGCAGACCGACCTGGCGGTACGGACCCTGCACACGTTGTACGGGCTGGATAAGGGGTAGGGTTTCTGTCGTCCCGGGCGACTGAGCCAACGGGTCCGCGCGAAGCGCGGCCCGATGACAGGCTCCGCGAAGGAGACCCGGGACCTATACTCCGCAGCCTGTCGATGGACTGCGGCGTATGGGTCCCCGCTTTCGCGGGGACGACACCAGTGCTTTGGCTTGCCCCTTGCATGGGCCATGGCTATAGCCTGACCCGTAAGCGTTCGCGGATGCGGGATCCCGCGGTCGCTATTCGTACATGATTTGGCCGTAGATGAGGCTGCGGCTTTCGCCGTTGCTGGAGGACTTCAATAATGCGTGGCGCGCTTGGCGGTCCGCGCGTGCTTTTGCGCCGGCTTCGCGAAGTCATGGCGGAGCCGGTCAGCGCGCAAGATCGCCTCGACAAGGTGGTGGTGCTGATCGCCGCCAACATGGTGGCGGAGGTGTGCTCTGTCTACGTCCTGCGCGTAGACGGAACCCTTGAGCTATACGCCACCGAAGGCCTCAAGCGCGAAGCCGTCCATCAAACCGTGCTGAGAGCGGAGGAAGGCCTGGTGGGCCTCGTTGCCAGCGAAGCCAATCCGATGAACCTTTCGGACGCGCAAGCGCATCCGGCCTTCTCCTACCGCGTGGAAACCGGCGAAGAAATCTACCACTCGTTCCTTGGCGTTCCCATTTTGCGTGCGGGTAACACGCTCGGCGTGCTGGTGGTGCAGAACCGCGCCCGCCGGACCTACACCGAGGAAGAGGAAGAAGCGCTTCAGACAACGGCGATGGTCCTCGCCGAGATGATCGCATCCGGCGAGTTGTCGTCGCTCGCCCGACCTGGCGCCGAACCGGCCGCACGCCATGCCATGCATGTCACCGGCAGTTCCCTGTCGGATGGCATCGCGCTTGGCCACGTGGTGCTGCACGAGCCGCGCGTGGTTATTACGAATGTCATCGCTGACGACGTGCCGCACGAACTCAAGCGTCTGGATTCCGCTATCGCGACCTTACGCGAAGATTTGGATCGCCTGGTTGAGCACCGCGATGTCGCAGACGGCGGCGAACACCGCGACGTGCTCGAAGCCTATCGCATGTTCTCTTACGACCAGGGCTGGCTGCACAAGATCCGCGAAGCCGTGATGACCGGCTTGACCGCTGAAGCCAGCGTGGAGCGCGTCCAATCCGACACCCGCGCGCGCATGCTGCGCGCCTCCGACCATTATTTGCGCGATCGCCTCCACGATCTTGACGACCTGGCCAACCGCCTGATGCGCGTATTGATGGGTCAGGATCACGCGCCGACCAAAGAGCAATTGCCGGAAAACGCCATCGTCGTGGCGCGTTCCATGGGTCCGGCGGCCTTGCTCGACTACGACCGCAAAAGGCTACGCGGCCTCGTCCTGGAGGAAGGCACCCCGACGTCGCATGTCTCGATCGTGGCGCGCGCCCTCGGCATTCCGACTGTAGGCGAGATCGAAAATGCCACCGGAATGGTCGAGCCGGGAGATGCCATCATTGTCGACGGCTCGACCGGCCATATCCACATGCGCCCGCCGCAGGATATCCAGGCGTCATATGGCGAGCGTGTGAAGCTGCGTGCCCGGCGGCAGGCGCAGTATCGTGCGCTGCGCGAGCGGCCCTGCATCACCAAAGATGGCCAGAAAATTTCGCTAATGATCAATGCGGGCCTCACCATCGATCTTCCGCATATCGAGGATACCGGCGCCGCCGGCATCGGCCTGTTCCGGACCGAGTTACAGTTCATGGTGGCAGACACCCTGCCGCGCACTGGCGAGCAGCTCACGCTTTATCGCGCGGTGCTCGATGCCGCTGGCAAAAAACCCGTCACGTTCCGTACGCTCGACATCGGCGGCGACAAGGTGCTGCCTTACATGCGCAATATCGAAGAGGAAAATCCCGCCTTGGGCTGGCGCGCGATCAGGCTCGGCCTCGACCGCCCCGGCCTTTTGCGCAGCCAGGTACGGGCGCTGTTGCGCGCAGCCAGCGGGCGCAGCCTCAAGTTGATGTTTCCGATGATTGCCGTGGTGGAGGAATTCGATAAGGCAAAGTCGCTTGTCGAGGTGGAACTGACTCACCTGCGCAGGCACGGGCATGAACTGCCCGAACGCGTCGAAATCGGCACGATGGTCGAAGTGCCCTCTTTGCTGTTTCAGCTCAACGAATTACTGGAGCGGGTGGATTTCCTGTCGGTCGGCTCTAACGACCTCATGCAGTTCCTGTACGCCGCGGATCGCGGCAATCCGCGCGTATCCGATCGTTTCGACCCGCTGTCGGCGCCCGTGTTGCGCGCGCTCAAGGACATCGTCGACAAGGCGAAGGCACACAGCAAGCCGGTGACGTTGTGCGGCGAGCTCGCGTCCCAGCCCATCGGCGCGCTAGCGCTCACAATTATAGGCTACCGCACGCTTTCGCTCTCGCCATCTGCGGTCGGCCCTGTGAAAGCGCTGTTGCTTGATCTCGATTGCCGCAAGGGCGAAGCGATGCTTCTTCCGTGCCTCGAACAACCGGTCGGCAGTGTTTCCATTCGCCAAAAGCTCGAAGGCTTTGCCGCAGCTGAGGGCCTGCAGCTTTGATCGTCTTGCCGCAACAGAAGCTCGACGCCCTGCTCGCCCGCCATGCGCTGGTGGAAAGCGAGCTCGCGACCGGACTGAGTACCGATGCATATGTAAAACTATCGCGCGAGTTCTCGGAGCTCGGCCCGGTGGTCGAAGCGATAAAAGCCTACCGCGATGCCGATAAAGAGATCGCAGAACTTTCCGCGCTCGTCGACGATCCAAAATCCGACGCGGAGATGCGCAAGCTCGCCGACGCCGAACGGCACGACCTGCAGGAACGCCGGGAAAAACTGGCGGAACAGATCCGGTTGTCCCTGCTGCCGAAAGACGCGATGGATGATCACAACGCCATCCTTGAAATCCGGGCAGGTACGGGCGGCGACGAAGCCGCGCTCTTCGCCGGCGATCTTTTCCGGATGTACGAGCGCTATGCAGCCAAACAGGGCTGGAAGTCGGAAATCCTCTCGATCAGCGAGGGTACCAAAGGCGGCTTCAAGGAGATTGTCGCCGAGGTCCGCGGCCGCGGCGTGTTCGCCAAGCTCAAATTTGAGTCAGGTGTGCATCGCGTGCAGCGCGTGCCCGATACGGAAGCTTCCGGCCGGATCCACACTTCGGCGGCCACTGTCGCCGTGCTGCCCGAGGTGGAAGATGTCGACATCCACATCAACGAAGCCGATCTCAAGATCGATACCATGCGCGCACAGGGGGCCGGCGGCCAGCACGTCAACAAGACGGAATCTGCCATCCGCATTACCCACATGCCAAGCGGGATCGTCGTCTTCGTTCAGGAGGAACGCTCGCAGCATAAGAACAAGGCCAAGGCGATGACGATGTTGCGGGCCAAGCTCTATGACCAGGAGCGCACGAAGCTCGATGCCGAGCGCGCGGCCGAGCGGCGCGGGCAAATCGGCTCGGGTGATCGTTCGGAACGCATCCGTACCTATAATTTCCCGCAAGGCCGCGTCACCGATCACCGCATCAATCTCACGCTCCATAAATTGCCGCAGGTCATGGAAGGCGATGCATTGAACGAAGTCATCGACGCGCTGGTGACCGAGCATCAGGCCGAATTGCTGGCGGCCGAAGGTGCGGCGTGAGAGTCATCGCTGGGTTAAAAACGGGAGCCTCGGTGTCAGAGGCGCTCCGACTTGTCGCACAAGCACTTCGTCCGGCCGCCATGGAAGAAGCGGAGGTGGACGCACGCGTGCTTGTCGGGCATGCGCTGGACCTCGATCGTGCGCGCTTGATTGCGCAATCGGACCGCATCCTGGAGGACCGCGAGATTACCGTGATATCGGCGCTCGCTGCGCGGAGATTAAGGCACGAGCCGGTATCGCGCATTCTTGGGAAAAAGGAATTCTGGAGTCTCGGACTTACGATTACGCCCGACGTGCTGGTGCCGCGGCCGGAAACAGAAACCGTTGTCGAAGGGGCGCTGGATTTCGTCGTGCGCGGCGGATTGCGCATGGAAAAATTACGCGTTCTCGACATCGGCACCGGTTCCGGCGCCTTGCTATTGGCGCTGCTTCACGAATTGCCCAACGCGGCCGGCACGGGCACCGACGTCAGCACAGCGGCTCTGCAGGTCGCGCGCGAGAATGCCGAATATTGGGGGTTTAAAGCACGTAGCAATTTCGTCATCTGCGACATCGCCTCAGGCGTGGAAGGTGCCTTCGATCTTGTCGTTTCGAATCCGCCGTATATCGCGCACGACGAGATCGCCTCACTCGCCCCCGAGGTACGGGATTATGATCCAAAGGTTGCACTCGACGGCGGCGAAGATGGGCTCGCGGCCTACCGCGCGATTGCCGGTGAGGCTAAACGACTTTTAGCGCCAGGCGGGCGCCTGTTTGTGGAACTAGGTTCGGGCCAGGAGGAGGCTGTTCGGGCGCTGTTTACCAATGCCGGATTGATCGTCGGCATTGCCCGCAAGGATTTGGCCGGAATTCCGCGCGTGCTCGGCGTGGGCCTCGCGTCATGAGTATGTTGCATTCCCACCTCATGAAAAGCGCAGGGCTCTTTTGTTGAAAAAAGCGCTTGGATTATGACTCGGAAACGACTAGCTTCCGGTCACGGAATCGACCCGTGACGGTTGCATCGCCTGAGCCCGGAGCACGATGCTCTGCGAGGTGAGGCGCAAGGCGGATGACGCAGAGCCGGCTTTTGAGAAGACGGCAAACGAAATCGCCAGATGCGGGTTTGGATGCTTCACCGGTTGGGCGCATCAAATTTCGAAACATAGGACGATGCGCGTAACGAGAGGTTGGCAACGCTGCGGCAAGACTGCGGCTATGGGGTTGCTGCGACTATCGCGATAAAGAACGCATCGATGAGTTCATTGCGCGGATTGCTCGTGCAGGTCCGGCCGCGTAAGAAAATTTGTGTGGGCTTGCAATTTTGTTGAGCGTTCGGCGGTGAAAGCCGAGACAGAGTGAAAGGTCGACGAACAGGCACATCATGAGAAACGGTCAAAAGCGCATGCGGGGACGCGGCAATAATAACCACCGCAAAAGTCAAAATCCGCTAACGCGCGTTTATGAGTCAAACGGCCCCGACGTAAAAATCCGTGGCACCGCGTCGCATATCGCGGAAAAATACATCCAGCTTGCGCGCGACTCGCAGAGTTCGGGTGATCCGGTCGCCGCCGAAAATTACTACCAGCATGCCGAACATTATTTCCGCCTGATCGCCGCTGCGCAGGAGCAGTTCCGCCAGCAGAACCCCTACTACAACAATCAACAACCGCAGCAGGGCCAGCAGGGCGGCGCGCCGCAAGGCGCGGCTGACGACAACTTCGACGACGGCGAGGACGACGGCCAACCGTTCATGGGGCAGAACGAGCCGAGCTACGCGCCACAACCGCAAATGCCGCAGGCGGTTCAGCAGCCGCAACAGCAGCCCTACATCCCGCGTGACGCGCAGCCCTTCCCGCCGCGCGATCAACAGGTACAAAACCGTCCGCAGCACCAACAACAGCCGTACCAGCAGCCAAACCAACAACCCAACCAAAGTGGCCATGAAGGCGGCCAGGAGGTCGGCGGTCTTCCGGCATTCATTACCGGTGGTGGCGGTGGTGGACAGCCGCAGCAGAATTCGGGCCCGAACCAGAATGGCCATGATCAAGGTGATCGCGGCCAGGATCGTTTCGGAATGCACCGTCGCCGACGGCGCCATCGCGGCGGTGGTGGTTATCGTCCCGACCGCCCCGATTTCGGCGGCGGTCAGCCTCAAGGCGCAGCGCCGCAACCCGCGCCGGACGAAGGTAAGGGCGGCGACGAGCCGCGCCAGCCGGACTGAACCGGCCATCACCGCTCATTCCCGCGCAAGCGGGAATCCAGCTTCACTTCGAATATCTATTGCACGCTGCCATAGGTCCCCGCTTGCGCGGGGTCGACCAGATTGGCGTTGCGTCTATGCGCCTGGTGACGGCGCCAATACCGGCTCCAGCGCCGGCACCAAATTCCGTTTCTCACGCCGCGCCGGGATCGCGCGGTAAACTTGTTTGGTCGCTTCCACCAGATGGACGCCGGCGAATGGTGCCGACAGCGTTGCGCCCGTTCGTTCCCAAGCCACCGCCGTTCGCAGGAACCAGCCGCGCGCAATTGGCGGCACATACAGTGCCTCGCTCCAGCCTGTCGGCGTAAACCAGCTCTCACGCAAGAGCTGGTTGATCTGGCTGCGCGAATATGGCCGGCCATGGCCGAATGGTGTGGTGTCCATGCGCGCCCACAAGCCGCGCCGGTTCGGCACTACCGCCAGCAACCGACCGCCGGACGCGAGCACGCGCCACACTTCGCGCAACAGCGCACCGGGATCGTTCGTCATTTCCAGCGCATGCACCAGCATCACGCGATCGACTGCGGAATCTTGCAGCGGGAGTTCGTTTTCATCGACCAGCGCGGACAGCGCCGGACGCGTGGTCGGCCATTTCACGACACCCTGCCCTGCCGGCATGAGCGCGAGACATCGCTCGGCCTCTTCGCGGAAGAGGCCGAGATAGGGCGTCGCATAGCCGATCCCGAGCACACGCTGGCCGGCCGTATCGCCCCAGAGTGCACGAACGCCGCGGCCGACGAAACGGCGGGCCACGACACCCAACCGCTGGCCGTAGAAGTTGCGCAGGTCAACGACGTCGATCGACATAAGGCGAAACTACCACGAAACGCCGTCGCAAACCGCTAACGGCAAGGAACGCGCAGACGTGCATGATCATTCACCCGCGTGATACGGTTAACCCGTTCCGGAAGGCCAACAGGACCATGTCCATGCCCGCAGAAACCCGCCTCTTTCCCTGCCGATCAGACAACTACGGGGTGCTCCTGCATGACCCGGTCAGCGGCGCCACTGCCGCCATCGACGCGCCGGAAGCGGCGCCGATCGAGGCGGCGTTGAAAGCCACCGGCTGGAAACTGACGGACATTCTGGTCACCCATCATCATGCCGACCACACTGACGGCATCAAGGCGCTAAAGGAGAAATACAAATGCCGCGTGGTCGCACCGGCGGCGGAAGCGTCAAAAATCCCCGCCGTGGATGAGACGGTACGCGAAGGCGACAAGGTCAAGGTCGGCACGCTATCGGCAAACGTAATCGAAACTCCGGGCCACACGCTTGGGCATATCGCCTATTGGTTTCATGGTGACAAACTCGCCTTTGTCGGCGACACGCTGTTTTCAATAGGCTGCGGCCGCGTGATCGAAGGGACACCTGAACAAATGTGGCGGTCGCTCGTGAAGTTGCGCGACCTGCCAAATGATACCGAGATTTACTGCGGTCACGAATACACCGCCGCGAATATCAAATTCGCCCGCACCATTGAGCCGGACAACAAGGCGCTTGCCGCGCGCGATGCGGAGACGAAACAGCAACTTTCGCAGAAAGAACCGACAATTCCTGTCACCATCGGCGATGAAAAGCAGGCAAACCCGTTCTTGCGCGCCGATGTGCCGGCCGTCGCGGCCGGCATCGGCATGTCAGGAAAACCGGCAGCTGAGGTCTTCGCCGAAATTCGCGCGCGCAAGAACAAGTTCTAGCGCAAGACCGCGTTAGTGCGTGCTTTCGGCGAGCTTTTTCCACTCGTCAGCCTGCACCCGCACGACGAATTTATATCCGCCGTTGCCGTCCGGCAGGAACACCGACGCTTCGCCCTCGCGGATGTCGAACCAATCTTTGCCGAATGCATCCAGAATATTGGGCTTATGGCTCACCACCACGACGTTGGTGCCGGCAGGTGGCACTGTTCCGGCAAGCTTGCGCATCGCAGCGGTGCGCCGGTTGTTCTCGTTCGGCGTGACCACAAGACCACCCTCAGCAACATCGACGGTCGGCGTCGCATCACCGAAGGCGAGCTTTCCGGTCTCGATCGCGCGGTAGAACATGCTGGTGACGACCGGTCCCACTGGAATTTTCAATTTGCGGAAGGCGTCGCCCATTTCCTTGGCCTTGGCACGGCCGGCATCGTTCAACTGGCGTTGTTTGGCAACATTGCTCAGGTTGAGTGGATCGGTGTCAGCTTGATCCATGTGGGTGGCACCGTGTCGGATGATGATGACGTGACCGCCGGTGCGCAAAGAATTCAGCCACTCGGGCTGCGCTTGCGTTTGGGCGTGTGCAGAAACAGTCAGGGCCGACAGCAACATCGTGCAATAGAATGACATCCGAACGAACGACATGAGCGATCTCCAAAGAGGTATCCTGATGGCCTCATCTAGACGTATGACGTGACCATTACTTTGTTTATAACGACAAAAATACTGTCAAAAACGACAAAAATTCGATTTGGAAGCGAGACACTGAATATTTTATGCCGTTACCTCCGCCACTGACCGCCGCCGAGATGATCCGGGCGCTTGAACTCAAGCCGCATCCGGAAGGTGGCCACTATCGCGAAACTTTCCGCGATCCGCGGCAGGTGGAAGGCCGTCCCGTCTCCACCGCCATTCTGTTCTTGCTGGCACATGGCGAGCGATCGCACTGGCACCGCATCGATGCGGTTGAAATCTGGCACTACTACGCGGGCGCGCCGCTCAAGCTAGAATTGGTGGACGGCGCGAAGGAAGAAATCGTTCGTCTTGGCGGCGACATTCATGCCGGTGAGGTGCCCCAGGTGACCGTCCCGGCGCGCGCCTGGCAGGCGGCGGAAAGCCTTGGTGCGTGGACGCTCACAGGCTGTACCGTGGCACCCGGCTTTTCGTTCGAAGGCTTCGAGCTCGCGCCCGCGGGCTGGTCACCTCGCGATAAAACACGATAAAACGACGAAAATTTAGAAAGGGGAAATGCCGTGGCCAATGCACTCGACCAAGCGCGCGAGGTGCTCGCGCGCGCAAACCGTATGATCGCCAACGAAGGCGTCCTTGACGCTTTCGGTCATGTCACCATGCGTCATCCGAAAGACCCCAACCGGTACTTGATGTCTCGATCGCGTGCACCGGAACTCGTTGTGCCGGAGGACATTCTTGAATTCACGCTGGATTCGCAGCCGGTCAAGCACACGGAGCTACGTCTTTATGGCGAGCGGGTCATCCACGGCGGCATCTATCAGGCACGGCCGGACGTGAATGCAGTATGTCATCATCACGCGCCTTCCATTTTGCCGTTTTGCATTTCCGGCACCGAACTCAAGCCGGTTTATCATCTCGGCGCGACACTGGGCGAAAAGGTGCCGTTCTGGGATGCCCGCGACGAGTTCGGAGACACTACGTTAATCGTGGCCAAGCCCGAGGAAGGCGCTTCCCTCGCCCGCGCGCTTGGACCGAACTGGATCGTGCTGATGCGGCGTCACGGGGCGACGGTTGCGGGAGCTACGCTGGAAGAGCTTACTTTCCGAACGATCTACACGGCACGCAACGCGGCGCTGCAGATCCAAGCGCATTCACTCGGCTATGTGTCCCCGCTCAATGCGGCTGAGACGCGACTAGCCGGCGAATATAATTTGCGGCCGGGACCGGTCGCGCGCGCATGGGAATATTGGAACGTGCGGCTCGACAAGGCCGAGAACACCTGGCGTGCGCAAAAGACAAAAACCCGCGCATCGAAAAAAACCGCAACAAAGCGCAAAAAGAGGCGGCGCTAAAAGGCGTTATTTGCGGCCACGGTTATTCATGCAGGCGAGATAGCCCTCAAGGGCCTTGCTTCGGTGAACCTTGAAGCCTTCTCTCCTGTAATACGTCCGAAACGCCACGCGTCCGCCATCGAGCGTCCGGGTCGATTCCGGGCCTTCGTGCGGGCGTAATTTCAGGCCTTCGCGCTTAACGCCGCGCGGCGGAGGAATAATTTTCCCGCCGTTCTGCAGCGCGCATGTGCAAGCGACTTTGTCATAAATATCGCCACATCGCGGATCGATATCCTGCGCGGACACCGATGGGGCATTCGACACCGACAGGCAGATGCTCGCCGCTCCGATCAGAAATAATCTCATCCGCCTGCCCAACCGTGATCAATCGTTTTTAAACGCCTAAGCAAAATACTGCCCGCCATTAGCGGTAAGTGTAGCGCCGGTGATCAATCCGGCATCGTCGGAGGCAAGGAAGACGACGCAGCGTGCGATTTCCTCTGGCTCGCCAAGGCGGCCGATCGGTATAAGCGGCAAAATCGATTTCTCCAGCACATCCTTCGGCACCGCCTGTACCATCTCGGTATTGATGTAGCCCGGGCAGATTGCGTTCACAGTGATACCCGCGCGTGCGCTCTCCTGCGCCAACGCCTTGGTAAAACCGAGTTCACCGGCCTTGGCGGCCGAATAGTTGGTCTGGCCGATCTGACCTTTTTGCCCGTTAATCGAAGAAATGTTGACGATGCGTCCGAACTTGCGCTCCCGCATGCCCTCAATGACGTTGCGGCACATATTGAACAGTGAATTGAGATTGGTGTTGATGACGGCTGTCCACTGCTCGGGCTTCATACGGTGAAGCGTGGCGTCGCGCGTGATGCCCGCGTTGTTGACCAGCACCTCGATTGGGCCGAGTTCGGCTCCAACTTTTTTAATGCCTTCGGCACAGGCTTCGAATGATGAGACATCCCATTTGAACACCGGGATACCGGTTTCCGCCTTGAATTTCTGCGCGGCGTCGTCGTTGCCGCCATAGTTCGCCGCGACCTTGTAGCCGGCAGCCTTCAACGACTTGGCGATCGCCGCCCCAATTCCACGGGTTCCACCCGTTACCAACGCGACACGAGCCATGGTTTCGTCCCCTCCAACCTATCTTCTTAAAACAGCATGGCCGGGACAAGCCCGGCCATGACGTAGATCAATTCCGGCCGGCGCTACCGTTCGACACACATCGCAATGCCCATACCACCACCGATGCAAAGCGTGGCAAGGCCCTTCTTGGCGTTGCGCTTTTGCATTTCGTAAAGCAGCGTCACGAGGACTCGCGCGCCGGAAGCACCGATTGGATGGCCGATTGCGATCGCGCCGCCGTTGACGTTGACCTTGGCGGTATCCCAACCGAGATCCTTATTGACCGCACAAGCCTGTGCAGCAAAGGCCTCGTTGGCTTCCACCAGGTCGAGGTCCTCTTTTTTCCAGCCGGCCTTCTTGAGCGCAGCGCGGGAAGCCGGGATCGGGCCTGTGCCCATGATCGCCGGATCGACCCCAGCCTGCGCCCACGACACGATGCGGGCCAGCGGGGTTTTGCCCAGCTTGGCGGCCTCGGACGCCTTCATCAACACCAGCGCGGCAGCACCGTCATTGATACCTGAGGCATTTGCCGCGGTTACGGTGCCCTCTTTGTCAAAGGCCGGACGCAGCTTGGCGATCGAATCTATCGTAACGCCAGCTTTTGGATACTCGTCGGTATCAACCACAACATCGCCCTTGCGCGATTTGATGGTGACAGGCGTGATTTCGTCCTTGAACTTGCCCGCCTTCATCGCCGCTTCAGCCTTGTTCTGCGACTTAACCGCGAATTCGTCTTGCTGTTGGCGTGTAATCTGCCACTGTTTGGCGACGTTCTCGGCCGTGGTGCCCATGTGATAGCCATTGAAGGCATCCCATAGTCCGTCCTTGATCATCGTATCGACCATTTCGAACGCGCCCATCTTCACGCCGTTGCGCAGATGCTGGCAGTGCGGCGCCATGCTCATCGATTCCTGCCCACCGGCGACAACGATTTCGGAATCGCCGTTGAGAATCGCCTGGTAGCCAAGCGCGACTGCCCGCAGACCGGAACCGCAGAGCTGGTTTACGCCCCACGCAGGCGTCTCAACAGGGATCGCCGCCGCTATCGAAGCCTGCCGCGCCGGATTCTGGCCCTGACCGGCGGTCAATATCTGCCCCAAGATCACTTCGCTCACCCGGCCGCCCTCGACCCCCGCGCGTTCGAGCGCGGCCTTGATTGCGGTCTTGCCAAGCTCATGGGCGGGAAGGTTCGCGAACGCCCCATTAAAGGCGCCAACAGGGGTACGCGTGGCGCTCACGATGACGATGTCGTCTTTCATCCGAAACTCCTATTGCGTCGAGTGCGGGGCAAGGCGGCCTTTCGGCACTGCCACATCCTTGGCGGCCCATCCGGCTCTGTCAACAACACCTGCCTCTTAGATATCAGCGAGAATTGGCCCTTTTTTGACGTTTCCGCAAGGGCGGCGAAGACGTTTGGCGGCCTCCCGCGCCGCCACAAAACGGTGGCCCATAGAAGCGGAAATTGGCTATGCTCAAAGCTTGGGGCAGGGGAAACGCGTGATCGATATGGCAGAGGAAAAAAAAGAGCCGGTCACAATCAAAAAATACGCCAACCGGCGGCTCTACAATACTGGAACCAGCACCTACGTAACGCTCGAAGACCTCGCCGCCATGGTCAAGACCGGTGAGGATTTCGTCGTCTACGACGCCAAGACCGGCGAGGACATCACCCGCTCGGTGCTTGCGCAGATCATCTTCGAGCAGGAGGGCAAGGAAGGGCAAAGCCTGATGCCCATCGCCTTCCTGCGCCAAATGATCCGCTTCTACGGCGACAGCATGCAAATGCTGGTGCCGCGTTTTCTGGAAGCCTCAATCGACTCGCTCTCGAAAGAACAGGGCAAATTTCGGGAACAGATATCGCAGGCCTTCGGTGTTGGCGCTTTCGGCCCGCTCGAAGATCAGGTCCGGCGAAATATGGAAATGTTCGAAAAGACATTCGCCATGTTCGCGCCGTTTGCGCGCGGTCAAGCGAAGCCGACAGAGAAGCCGCAAGGCTCGAGCGGCGAGATGGATGAGCTCAAGCGACAGCTCGATGAAATGCAAAAACGCCTGGACAAGCTCGGCGGCAAATAATAGCCGGCTCGAATAACCTGACGCAGCTTGTTCCTTTTCGACCTGCCATGTCCGTTCCGACGTGGCGAGTCCGATCAATTCACCTTGCAAGTAATCGCGACCCCGGCCGTTCAGCAATGCAGCGGTCTCTTCGTCCTGCACCCATTCGGCAACGCTCTTGAGGCCGAGGCGATGTGATAGATCGATCAGCGTGTGCACGAAGGCGCGGTCGTTATTGGGCCTTGCGATATTCGGCACGAATGCCCCATCGATTTTCACGAAGCGATTGGTCGAAGAGGGTCACAACCGCCCCTTTTTGGAACGCCAAGGCAGGTATGGGCGTTGATTGGTGCAACGAAACGCGCTCAGAACCTCGAGTGATTTCGTTAAACAATTTGAAAAGGTGGGATTTTGTGGGTCTGTGCGCGGTTAACGGCCGCGCGGCATGCGTCTTGCCCATTGAAGGGTGGAGACAAGGCAATTGTCCTGAATTGAAACGGGTATCCTGATGCAGCTTGGCGAGATTAACGCATCATCGTTACGGCGAGCCGACGGCATTGAGCACCACGCCGAGGCGCATGGCGCTGCGCCCGCGTCTGAAAGCCGTGCGCTGGTCGCGCTTGCTCCCGTAACGGATACGCCTGAACGCCAAATCGGCTATCGTGACGCAGCATTTCTCGCGCAGCTTATTGCTACGAAAGACCTGCATCCACAGACCCGTGAACGCCGCCGAGCCGATCCGTCTGAGGTCTTGGCCGCATATCGCACGACCGCCGGGCTCACTGCATTTTAGTTTAGTACCCGAGCGCGCAGCCGTCCTTGCGTGCATCTGAACCGCCGATCAGCGTGCCGCGGTCCCAATCAATTTTAATCGTTTGCGCGCCGCCCCAAGGTGAAGGCGCCATGACGACCTGATGGCCACGCGCCTTTAGGCCTTCGATTGTCGTCAGCGACGTGCCGGTCTCGACAATTGTATTTTCGCCTTCGAAAAAGAACCGCGGCGCGTCGATCGCCTGCTGCACGTCCATGCCGTAGTCGAGCATGTTGAGCACGATCTGCACGTGACCCATCGGCTGGTAATGCGCGCCCATGACGCCGAAACTCATGTCGCAGCGGCCCTTACGCATAGCCAGCGCAGGAATGATTGTATGCATCGGCCGTTTGTTCGGACCGAACGCATTGGGATGATCCGGTTCGAGCGTAAAGCAGGAGCCACGATTGGTCATCATGATGCCTGTCTTCTCGGTGCAGATGCCAAGGCCGAAATGCGAGTAGAGCGAATTGATGAAGGATACTGCGGTGCGGTCTTTATCGACGACCGTGAGATAGACCGTGTTGCTGGTGGGCGCCGGCGCTGTGGGCAGCTTGGCACGCTTGTTCATGTCGATCAGCGACGCGAGTTTCTTGGCAAAGCCTTTATCGAGCAGATCGGGAACCGGTGTACGCATATGCGTGGCATCGGCGATATGGGTGTCACGCACCGCAAATCCTAAGCGCGCCGCCTCCAGCACCAGATGAAAACGCTCGGGGCCAAACGGATCGAGCGCCTTGAGATCGAAATTCTCCAGGATATTGAACATCACCAGCGCGGTGAGCCCCTGCCCGTTCGGCGGGATCTCGAGCAGATCGAGCCCGCGATAATTGGCCGAGATCGGTGTTACCGCGTCACCGCGGTGGCGGGCGAAATCTTCCACCGTCAGAAACGAGCCGTGCGCGGCCACAGTCGCCGCCATGTCCTCGGCAATTTCGCCCTCATAGAAAGCGCGCGCACCTTTGGCGGCGATGGTCTTTAGAGTCGTAGCCAGTGCCGGAAAACGGATCACGTCGCCTTCCTTGGGCGCTGCACCGTTGAACAAATAATGTTTCGCTGCGCCAGGAACGGCCTTGAGCTTGCCGACATAGCGACCCCAGTCCCAGGCCACGCGCGCGGCGACCGGAAAGCCGCCCTCGGCATATTTGATCGCTGGCTGCAGCGCGCGGTCGAGGCCGAAGCGCCCATAACCTTTCAGGACTGCCTCCCAGGCATCGAGCGCGCCCGGCACGGTGACGGCATGAATCGAGTCACCGATTTCGGTCATGCCCTTGGCGCGTAACGCTTCGTATGAAGCTTTGGCGCCGGCGCGGCCGGAGCCGTTATAGCCCCAGACCGGCTTGTCCAGGCTGCGACACCAAACAATAGCAATCGCCACCGATCCCGGTCATAGCCGGCTCGACGACGCACAATGTTGCCACCGCAGCGATCGCCGCATCCGCCGCGGTGCCGCCGGCGCGCAGTACGTCGACCGCCGCGAGCGTCGCGAGCGGATGCGATGTTGCGGCCATGCCTTCACACGAAATTACGGGCGAGCGGCCCGGGAGCTGGAAATCGCGGCTCATGATGAAACCAGGAGTGTTGGAACGATCAGGACGAAACGCGCTCGACACTTTCAACCGTGAGATCGCGCTGCGCGGAGCGCAATGTCACCGCGAAGCCCCCGAGCACGTCGATGAAGCTCACGACCAGCAGCAAGAAAAAAGTCGCGGTTGCGGCCTGCTTCACCATGATGAATTCGACCACCATCCCCAGGAAAAGCACGAGCGAGAGGCCATGATCGACGACAGTGCGGACACCGATGCGAGTCGATTTCAAAATCTCGCCGCACAACAGCACGATCGCCAGCGCGACAAGCAGGTCGCCGGCCGCCATCGTCCAGTCGGCACCGGACATCATGTGGACGGTGAAAATCACGCCGCTCCAGCTGACGCCGGGCATCAGGAAAGCAATGATGTTGTAGATCGCGAACGGAATCAGCAGCAGCGGAAAGCCCAGCATGGACATGGCGAAGCTTTCCTCCGGCCGCCCGTCGTCGCGTTAAACCTCGGTCTTCGCCTTCAGGACCTGACGGCCTTTATACATGCCGGTCTTCAGATCGATGTGGTGCGGACGCCGCAATTCGCCGGAATCCTTGTCCTCAACATAAGCCGGCCGCTTGAGCGCGTCGGCGGAGCGGCGCATGCCGCGGCGCGACGGTGAGGTTTTTCTTTTTGGCACAGCCATGGAACGAAACTCCTGAAAAAGCGCAGTATGTCGGTTTGAAGCCGGGCTTATAGAGGAAGGCACGCGCCAAGGCTAGTGTTTTGGCAAGTGGCTTGGCTAGCGGCTTGGCTAGTGGGTTTGCCTCACACACGAGGCCGCCGTTGGCGCCCGTGCCGCACGCGCGACATAAAGCCCCGCGAGCCGGCGCAATCCCGGCCCCGGTTGGCGCGCATTGCGTTCAGCCGGATTGGGAAGCATCGCGGCCAATAAAGCCGCCTGATATGGCGGAAGTTCGCGCGCGGATTTACCGAAAGCGCGTTGGGCACCCGCCTCAATGCCAAATTCTCCATTTGGACCCCATTCGGCGATATTGAGGTAAATTTCCAGGATGCGCCGCTTGGACAGCGTCAAGTCGATCCACAGTGCCAGCGGGAATTCCAGCACTTTGCGCACGAGACTTCGGCCCTGCCAAAGAAACAGGTTCTTTGCCACCTGCTGCGTAATGGTCGAACCACCGCGCATCTCGTCGATATCGTCGGCTTCGGTGATTGCCTCCCGGATTTCCTGAAAATCCACGCCGTGATGGCTACAAAAGCGGCCGTCCTCAGCGATAATCACGGCGAGTGGCACCGTCGGCGAAATACGTGCGATCGGAACGTAGTGCCGCTCGACCCGCGCACCAGTCAGCCGCCGCCCCAGCATCAAGGTCGAAACCGGGTTGACCACGGCATAAAGCGGCGTGAGCGCGTAAGGCAGCAGCAGGATCACCAGTAGGACGATGATGACGGCCCGCAACGGCCGCGGGAGCCGCACGATACGGCCGAAGTGCGATCTTTTGCCTGGCTGGTCCACGTCTGGAGATTAACCTATCCGCACCGTTGTTGGCCTTGATGCAAAGCGATTTGCACCCCGCATGACAATTCCAAAACCCACTTTGCGGACCCGCGCGCAGCGGCTAACAATACCGCGATGAACAAGAATTCGATCGATTTTCCCGCCCGCCTTGCCGCAGTCGCCGCCAAGACCGAGACGCTGCTCGAGCAACTCCTTGGCGGCGCCCCGCTCGAAGGCGAACTCGCCCGCCCGCCGCGGCTTGTCGCGGCCATGCGGCACGCTGCGCTGGATGGCGGCAAACGCTTACGGCCGTTTTTGGTGGTCGAGACAGCGGCGATGCTTGGCGTGACCCATGAGGGCGCGTTGATGGCAGGAGCCGCATTTGAGCTGGTGCACTGCTATTCGCTGGTCCACGACGACCTTCCGGCCATGGATGATGACGATCTCCGTCGCGGACGGCCAACCGTCCACAAGGCTTTCGACGACGCGACGGCCATTCTCACCGGCGACGCGCTTCTCACGCTCGCATTCGATGTCATGGCGCGGCCTGAGGTCCATGCCGACGCCGCGGTACGCGTTGCGCTTGTTACGGAACTTGCCCGCGCCTCCGGTCTTGGCGGAATGGCAGGCGGCCAAATGCTCGACCTCGCCGCCGAAGGGCGCTTCGATCCAAAACGGACATTGAACGAGAAAGAGATCGCCACCCTGCAAGCGATGAAAACAGGCGCTCTGATAAAATTTGCCTGCCGCGCCGGCGCCACTCTTGCACAAGCCGATGCCGCAGCACGCGCAAGCGTTGACCGTTACGGCGCAGCAATCGGCCAAGCGTTCCAGATCGCCGATGACCTCCTCGACGTCGAGGGCGACGCCAAGACGCTGGGCAAAGCCGCCGGCAAAGACGCCGCAGCTGGTAAGGCAACGCTGGTCGCCGCCCTTGGAACTGACGGCGCTCGCGTACGTCTAAAGGCGCTTATTGCGGAATCCGATGCGGCGCTGGCGCCATTTGGCGCGAAAGCCGATACTTTGCGCGCTGCCGCACGCTTTATCGCGGAGCGAACGACGTAGAAGGAGAACCTGTGGCCCGCAAGATCGCCGCTCGACCCATTCTGCCGGTGCGCCTTGCGCGGTTGCACGCACGTTTGCTGATTTCGGTCGCTGTCGGCATGGCAGTCATCCTCGGGCTGGCGATGACCGATTGGAGCATGGCAACCAGGCTTCTGCTCGGCTGGGACATCGGCGTCGTGCTGTATCTCATATTGGTCTATCAATTGATGGTCACCTGCGGCATCGACGAGATTCGCCGCCGCGCCGCCGAGGACGACGAAGGCGCAGTGGCGCTTCTAATCCTCACCGGTCTCTCCGGCCTGGCAATCATGGGCGCGATCGTCGCGGAGCTTGGTATCGCGAAAGTCTCCGGGCAGCCGCGCAGCGGATATGGTGTCGCGATCGCGATGGCCACCATCTTCGTGTCATGGGCATTCATACACACGATCTTTGCGCTGCATTACGCCCACGAGTATTACGGCGAGCGCGGCGATCACGCGATCGGCGGCCTGACATTTCCCGGCCGGCAACCGCCCGACTATTGGGACTTTCTCTATTTTTCTTTGGTCATTGCGATGACCTCACAAGTTTCGGATGTCGTGATCACCAGCAAAGTGATCCGCCGCATCGCGACTGTGCACGGCGCTTTGGCATTCTTTTTCAATGTCTCCGTGATCGCCTTGACCGTTAACATCATTTCGAACCTGATCTGATGCAACTCGCAAGTCCGTGAACCGATGACCGCGACCGTAGAGACGCTGCTGTTCATGCTGGCAGTGCTGGCAGCTGTCGCAGTTGTCGCCAAGCGCCTGAATATTGCGCCGTCGATCTTGCTGGTTGTCGCCGGAATCGGCGTGGCATTCATTCCCGGTCTTCCAAAGGTCGAACTGGCGCCGGAAGTCGTGCTGTTGGTGATACTGCCGCCGCTGATCTATTCCGCCGGCGTCGCGATGAGTTGGCGTGAATTCAAGTTCAACCTGCGGCCAATTTCACTGCTCGCGTTCGGCTGCGTGCTGTTTACTACCTGCGCAATCGCGGCAGCCGCTCATTATTTTTTGAATTTCGACTGGGCTGTCGGCTTTCTCCTTGGTGCAATCATTTCGCCGACCGACGTCGTGGCGCCGCTCGCGATTGCACGAAAGCTTGGATTGCCGCGCCGGATTGTCGTCGTCCTTGAGGGCGAAGGTCTCGCCAATGACGCGACTGCACTTGTGCTTTACCGCTTCGCCGTCGTCGCCATAAGCACCGGAACATTCTCGCTCGAACGTGCATCCGAGACATTCGTTCTCATTGTTATTGGAGAGACACTTTACGGGCTCGCAATTGGATGGTTGAGCCTGCATCTGCGGCAATGGGCGCATGAGCCGCGTGTCGAAATTACGTTGTCGCTGATGACGCCCTATCTCGCGTTCTGGGTTCCCGCTCATCTTGGCGGATCCGGCGTGTTGGCGACGGTCGCTTGCGGTTTGTATGTGAGCTGGAACGGACCCCTTCTCATTCCGTCAGGCACGCGGCTGCAGGGAATTTTCTTCTGGGACCTCATTGTCTATCTCATCGAAGGTCTCGTCTTCCTGGTCACCGGCTTGCAGACGCGAACTCTGATTGAGCAGACCCACGCATTTTCGATCCGCGAATTGGTCGTTGCCACGATATGGACAACGGTGATCGCGATCGCAGCCCGCTTTCTATGGGTTTTTCCTGCGACTTACGTTCCGCGCTGGTTAAGCTTACGCCTGCGCACACGCGACCCATCGCCGCCCTGGCAAGCGCCATTTTTCCTGGCATTTACCGGTATGCGCGGCGTCGACTCGCTCGCCGTTGCGCTGGCGATTCCCTTTCACGATCCTCAGCGGCGAGCCATTTCCGCACCGCGATCTGATTTTGTTCGTCACGTTCGGTGTCATCATTTTTACGTTGGTCGGCCAAGGCTTGATGTTGCCCTATGTGGTGTGTTGGCTCGGACTGAATCGCATCGGAAAAAGGGAACACAAAGACGAGATCAAGGCCGAGCTTCGCGCCCGCAAGGCCGCGTTAAAGCAGGTCGAGAGACGACTGAAGAAAGCGATAAAAGACCACGACCTGCCGGACGAAGCGATCGAGCATTTGCGCACGCGCCACCAAAGCCGCGTGCAGATATTGCCGACAAACTTGACCGAAGGTCTCGATCACATGCGCCGGACCGCCAAGGTCAAAGCCGAATTGATCGATGCCGAGCGCGAATTTATCTACAAACTCTTGCGCGACGGCAAGATCACCGACGAAGCGCGCCGCCGTATCGAATATGAACTCGACCTCGAAGAAGCGAGCGTTGCCAATCGCGGCAAAGACGGTGGCGGCTGGATGTAAGGCGTGCGTCATCGCCCGTATTCTTTGCGGCTCCGGGCAAGCCGACGTCCCTTTTTTCCGTTTCCTCGAAAAGAGGAATGGAGCGCCGGGAGGGCGCCAGGGGTTTGCGAGACCCCTTTGGGCAGCCCTTGCGATCGGGCCGCCCGTACGCCCACGGCCAGTCCTGGTTACCCAGGGTGACCGCTTCGGGGCGCACGCGGCCAATGACGTAGGCCGCTGCGCCCTCCGGGCGCTCCATCCGTCAAGCTCGTGCGCAGTCTGCGCAAGCTTGACTGCGATGTGCATTGTCGGCACACCGCGCCTCCTCCCGCATCGAACACCACTCGAGATGGCGCGCGACGCAAGCTAAGGCGTATGGAATATAGTCCTATTCTTCAGACGGGTCAAGAGCGCGCTTGCGTGATTATTATTCCGCGGCCCGCGCGTCGGTGCCAAAGCGGCGTTCGATGTAATCGATCACCATCTGCTTGAAATCCGTGGTGAGCGTGGGCCCGCGCAAGGTGGCGGCCTTCTTGCCATCGATGAATACGGGAGCGGTCGGCTGTTCGCCGGTGCCCGGCAGTGAAATGCCGATATCAGCGTGTTTGCTCTCGCCCGGGCCGTTGACGATGCAGCCCATCACCGCGACGTTGAGATTCTCCACGCCCGGATAGCGCACCTTCCAGGCCGGCATAGAGTCACGGATGAAACCCTGGATGTCGGACGCTAGTTCCTGGAACGTCGTCGACGTGGTGCGCCCACAGCCGGGGCAGGCTGCAACCAGCGGCACGAACGTGCGCAGGCCCATGGTCTGCAACAGCTCTTGCGCGACCTGAACTTCCAGGGTGCGATCGCCGTTCGGCTCCGGCGTGAGCGACACGCGGACGGTGTCGCCAATGCCCTGTTGCAGCAAAACGCCCATCGCCGCGCTGGAAGCGACAATGCCCTTCGAGCCCATGCCGGCTTCGGTGAGGCCGAGATGCAATGCGTAGTCGGAGCGGCGCGCCAGTTCACGATAGACGGCGATCAGATCCTGGACCGCGGAGACTTTCCCCGACAGGATGATGCGGTTTTTCGGCAGCCCGATCTCTTCGGCACGTGCGGCTGACATAAGCGCCGATTGCACCATCGCTTCGTGCGTGACTTCGCGGGCGCCCCGCGGTGTCGGCGACTGAGAATTCTCGTCCATCAGGCGCGTGAGCAATTCCTGATCGAGCGAGCCCCAGTTGACGCCGATGCGCACCGGCTTGCCGTATTTGAGTGCCGTCTCGACGATTTGAGTGAACTGCGGATCGCGCTTGTTCTTGAAGCCGACATTTCCCGGGTTGATACGATATTTATCGAGTGCCTCGGCGCAGCCGGGGTGGTCGGCCAGCAGCTTGTGGCCGATGTAGTGAAAATCGCCGACGATCGGTACGGCGACGTTCATTTGCGCCAGCCGTTCCTTGATGCGCGGGACCGCCGCGGCGGCCTCATCGCGATCAACCGTGATGCGCACCAATTCCGAACCGGCGCGAGCAAGCGCGGCCACCTGACGGGCGGTGCTCTCGACGTCGGCCGTATCGGTGTTGGTCATCGACTGCACAACGATCGGCGCTCCGCCGCCAACCGTGACGCCGCCGACGTCGACGGGGGTCGTTTTGTGCCGCTGCTGGGTGCTCGTGCTCATGCCGCTCTCATATAACGAGGTGCCGGACAAATATCCATGGTCAACGCGGGCCGAAGGGGCTGGAATGACTGCATTATCGTGCCCGATTCACCAGCACGAGGCCGCCCGCGACCAGCACTACAGCGGCCGCAAATGCCGGCGTTAGGGGTTCCCCCAAAACCAGATGGCCCGCTGCGACGCCAAACAGAGGGGTCAGGAATGTGAAAGCGGACAGGCGGCTCGCTGAATAGCGCGCAATCAGCGCGAACCAGACTACAAATGTAACGCTGACGACCCAGACGGTCTGATAGGCCATCGAACCAAACGCCAGAGCGGACGGCATGGCCGTGATGCGCTCGCCAATAGCGAGTGCCACAGCGGTCATGATGGGCGCCGACACGACGAGCTGATACAGCATCACTTTTTCAGCGGACACGCGTGTCAGCGGGCTCGCTTTGATAATCAGCGTGGTCGCGGCCCAGAACAGCGCGGCACCGACCATCATCGCATCGCCGATGAATTGCCGAGGATCCATCGCGGGTGTTGGCAATCCGAACGCGATCAGCATGCCGGCAAACGACAATGTGAGACCGAGCCATTGCGCGGCGCCAAAGCGATCCGCCGGAAGAAAAATGCGCGCGCCGAGCACCACGAAGAATGGCGCGAGATAAATGAACAGCACCGCGCGCGTCGCGGTGGTGTAGAGCAGACCTTGATAGATCAGAATAAATTCGATCGCGAAAAGCACGCCGGCGGCAAGGCCGAACCAGAGCGTGCCATCGCGCGCGAGCAGCGCGATGCCTCGGAAGCGGCACCAGCCCCCGATCAACAGCGCGGCGACAACCGAGCGAATGGCGGCCTGCGTCAACGGCGGAATGTCATGGATCGCAAGCTTGGTTGCGACCTGGTTGAAACCCCAGGACAGGCACAAGACAACGACAATGCCTGCAGCCACAGCATCAAGCGGACGCGTGGTCGATGTGTAAGTTGGCGTAGCGGACAATTGACGATTCCGGCGAGGAGTAACGGATGTTCTTATCGCGCAGAACTTCCGCTGTCATGCCCTGGTCATGCCCTGGTCGCGCCCGGCAATGGCAACAGCGAGGCGGCTTCGGCAGGGGCCACTGGCCAGACATCCGATAATGTGATGACAAGCCGCTCGACTATTGGCCCATAAGGGCGCACAGTGACTGCATTCGACGCACCGATGAATGCGTCCTCGGCGCTTGCGCCTGCTTTTTAGGAAAATTTGCGCTGCCATGCCCTTGCTCGAAAGCGGGGCGGAAAGTTCATATGCCGACGTCACTTCCATTAAAGGCTATCCCGTTCGTTGATATCCGTGACGGCCTGACGCTTGCACAAGCCATCGTCGATACCGTCCGCGATCCGCTCGTGGTGCTCGACCAGAACTCTGCGGGTCGTCGCCGCAAGCAGGTCCTTTTTCAAAACTTTCGGCCTCGAAAGCGCAAACGTCCTCGGGCGCCTGCTCTATGAGATCGATGGCAGCCAATGGGACATTCCGGAGCTTCGCTATCTTCTGGAGACGATCACAAAGAACGGATCGGCGATCGAGGGATACGAAGTCGCTCGAGAATTTCCAGGCATCGGGCGCCGCGTCATGCTCTTGAATGCGCGCGAGGTTTTCTACGAGAAAGGCCCGCACACCACCGTGCTCCTGGCGTTCGAAGATGTGACCGACCGGCGCAGCATAGAGCAGCAGGTGCAGGAACTTCTTTGGGAAAAGGACATGTTGCTGGACGAAATGCAGCACCGTGTCGCCAACAGCCTGCAAATCATCGCCAGCATTCTCCTCATCAAGGCCCGCACGGTCCAATCGGAAGAGGCGCGATTGCAACTGGAGGACGCGCATCAACGCGTGCTTTCGGTGAGCGCCGTCCAGAAACACCTGAATGTGTCCGGCCGGAACGAACCGATTGAAATTGCGAGTTATCTGTCAAAGCTTTGCGACACCCTGGCGCAATCGATGATCGGCGACAGCCGGCCGATCACGCTGAAAGTTGAGTCCGATGCCGGTACCGCCATATCGCGCGAGGCCGTCAGCATTGGGCTGATTGTGACGGAACTGGTCATGAACGCATTGAAGCATGCATTTCCGGATTCGAAGCCGGACGCAGCGATCGTGGTTTCGTACAAGGTCGCGGGAACCGACTGGAAGCTGACAATTTCCGACAACGGTATCGGCAAGCCCGATGTGAAGGCCAGCGAAAGCAATGCCGGGCTTGGTACCAGTCTTATCAAGGCGTTGGCGAAGCAACTTGATGCGCGCGTGGATACCGTGTGCGATGGCCACGGCACCGCCGTGTCGATGACGCACGCAACTTTCAAGACCAAATCCGCTCCGGTGACGAAGGCGGCGGTATTTGTTCCCGCCAATGTTCCCGCTGAGGAAGCTTCCCGAGTTCAATAAGCCGCGCGCTGCCATCAATTCGATCACGAATTGTAACCGGCCGCTCAAATTGTATTGCGCTGCCGCACAGCGATAGCCACGTGTAGAATGAGACGAACGCATTGACGATTGAAACGTCGCTGCACGGCGTCTGCGGCCCAAAAGTTTCGACCCAAAGGTCCGAACCAAGAGATCCGACCAGCGCCAAGGGCGTCGCGTGCGGAACTCCGCAACAGGAAACGCCCTAAGGACAAGCACCATGGACACTTCAACTTCAACCAAGACAAAGCCCACCAGCTCCCCCAGAGATGCCGCACAAGCATTTCGCGAAACCGCCGAAAACGGCGTCGCCAACGCCAAAGCGGCGTATGAAAAAACCAACGCCGTCGCGGCTGAAGCGACGACGATGATGAAAGATAGCTACGCGAAGAGCGTGAAGGGTGCGCAAGACTATCAGATGAAAGCTATCGAATTCGCTCGCACCAATACTGAAGCGGCTTTCGAATTTGCCCAGAAACTGACAAGCGTGAAATCGCCGTCGGAATTTTTCGAACTGTCGACGAACCATTCTCGCAAACAGTTCGAAACGTTGACCGAGCAGGCCAAGGAACTCGCAACGCTGGCCCAACAAGTTGCGCTGGCGAGTGCGGAACCTCTCAAGACTGGCGCCGCCAAGGCATTCAGCCAGCTCTCGTAAAGTATTTCGATTCAATGTCTGAAATTTTGAAGCCCGGGAACCCCCGGGCTTTTTTTGCATCGCTGAATGAACCATCGCAACGGGATGGCCCGGCGCTAGCGATCAGCGAAGAGCGATGATGCGGATTTTCTGCCCGCCATTGGCCGGCTGTTCTCAAATCAAATTCGCAGTTCGGTCGAAATTCGGGCCAGGCATGCGCCGAGCATGACGACCCCTTGAGCGGCGAGTGGCAGGCGATCGGCATTTGCGGATGCCTGCGACAGGTGCGGGCATATCCGCGAGAGCGCTTGCTCCCGGCGCAAGTGGCGCAAGTGTTGTGAGGAAAGCCACGACGCCCGCGATCGCGCCCGCTGCCGCGATGCTGATGGCCGGCTTGAACAATTTGCTTGTCTGCATGCTGTGAGTGTGCATGAGGCGATAACGTGCGGACCGCCCGGCGGTTCAAAATAACAGGCACAAGTAAAACACGTCGTTTGTTAAATAGAAACAGGAAGAGTCGAGTATTTACTCCGACAAATATTTGTTGCTCGCGATGGAACAATTATCGGGGCTGGCCCGTTGGTTTGTATATTTGAAGAATTATACCCAATGAAATCTTCGCTTTTCCGAAGTCAAATCTCGCCGCAGCGCGCATCATCCATTGAGTTGAACCTAAGGAGATTGCTCATGCGCTCGATCCTCAAGACCGGACTGCTCGCATTGGCTCTGACGGCAATGCCGTTCGTGGCCCTGGCCGGCACGCTGGAAGGCGTTGCCATCGGCGCGGGTACGGGCGCCGTCATCGCCGGCCCTCCCGGCGCGGTTGTCGGAGGTGTCATTGGCGGGGTCGTTGGCGGGCCGAACGTCGGTCAGCCACTCGCATCGCCGCCACTGCTGGATCAACAACAGCGGTTATCGTCACTGCGCATGGCGCTGAGTATGGCGCTGAACGCAAAACGGCATGACGTGAAGATGTGCCGCCCGGATTGCCGTCATGCCCGACGGCGAGCAAGGCGGCGCCCCATTCGGCGAAAATATTTTTGTAAAGTTCGACCTGAGGAAAAAATTATGTCGCTCGGACTCATCCTTATCATCCTTCTTGTGATCTTCCTGTTCGGCGGATTCAGTGGCCGCTTCGGCGGTTACGGCTATGGCTATGGCCACGGCGGCGTTGGCGTGATCGGCACGATTCTCATCATCGTTGTCGTGCTGATGTTGCTCGGCCGTATCTGAGTTGACGTGATCATTCAGTCCGGCGTGCGTTCGTTTTCGCAGATGCTGCCAGAGACGGCATTGATATTTGCAAACGCGATCAAGTCCCATTCCCGCAACGGTGCCGGGCCAATCGCCTGTCCGAATTGCGGGAGGCCGATGATACTTTCGCACACGGATCGGGAAATTGGGGTGACGCCCAAAGTGAATACGTTTGCCTGCAAAGAGTGCGGCGTCTATTACACCGAAGCAGCTGACAGCGGCGGCGCTTGATCCCAGGCGCGCCCAACGCGGACGGAGACCTGATCGATGCGTGCAACAGATCCAGCGATTACCCTTCTCCTGATTATCGCCATCGGCATTCTCGCAGGCGTTCTCTTTGACCGGATGGCTGGTCCGTCGTGGTTCACCCGGCAATTCTCCGGCTCGAACCGCGGCCTCATCACCAGCGCACTGGTGGGCATTGCGGGTGCCTTCATCGGCTTTCACGTGTCCTTGCTGCTTGCGCTCGGAACCGGATTGTTGGTCTGGGCCATTGCAGCTGCGGCCGGCGCTGCCGTGGTGCTGTTTGCCTGGCGTGCGGTAAAATAAAACCCCGCCGTTTCCAGCAGGGTTGAAGAGCCCTGAAGGGCCCTTGAGAGGGATGGAATATCCGCTACCGGCACAAAGCGGACATGCGAACGCCGCCAATCGATGTCTGAGCTTTCGAGGGCAAAGCGGACGTACTATACGCCGTGCTTTATGAGCACACGGTCTCGCTCACGCCGCTCTGCAATGCGCGCAGATGCCGGAGATTTCAATGACCGGGGTCTTCGGGACAAACCCGGCCGCGCGCGACGCGTTTTTTATGGTATCCGCTACCGCTGCGGACGCGGCCTCACCCACGGCGCCGCATTTCTCGCAAATCAGAAACACGACAGGGTCGCTGCGCTCGTGATTGTGCACGCAGGCGATGAAGGCATTGCGGCTTTCGATGCGATGGACCAGGCCTTGCTCGCGCAGGAAATCGAGTGCGCGGTAGACAGTAATCGGCGCCGGCCGCGCCGTGGGAACTCCCAGCCGGTCGATCAACTCATAAGCGCCAAGCGGCTGATGGCTTGCCAACAAGGCTTCCAGCACCCGCCGGCGCATCGGCGTCAAACGCTCATCGCGCGCAGCGCAGATCGCTTCGGCGTGCGCAATAGCGTCGCTCGCGCAACGTTCGTGGTCATGATCAGGCTTCGGAAAGACCGCGTGAGCGTGTGATTTTCTGGCCAAGGTGATGTTCCGCCTTCCGACTCAAGTCTAACGGCAAACCACTCGAATCCGTGAGTCACGAACATATATATTGCAGTGCAACAAAAATAGGGGCAGGTTCCAGCCCGCTATTTCGGCAACTGCGCCGCACCGATCGACGGCCCACGCGTGGGAGAAGTGCAATGCTCAAAGGCAAGACTGCGGTGGTTACCGGCTCAACCTCGGGCATTGGCCTCGCCACTGCGCGCGCGCTCGCGCAGGACGGGGCAAACGTGATGCTCAACGGCTTTGGCGACAAGGCCGAGATTGAGAAGATCCGCGCCGGCATCGAAAAGGACTTCGGCATCAAGGCGCGATTTTCGCCCGCCGACATGACGAAGCCCGCCGAAATTGCGGACATGGTGCGTGCAACCGAAAAGGAATTCGGCTCGCTCGATGTGCTCGTGAACAATGCGGGCATTCAGCATGTTGCGAATATCGAGGACTTCCCCATCGAGAAATGGGACACAATCATCGCGATCAACCTGTCATCATCGTTTCACACGATCCGTGCTGCTGTGCCCGGCATGAAGAAGCGAAAATGGGGCCGCATCATCAATATCGCTTCCGCGCACGGGCTCGTCGCCAGCGCGCAAAAAGTTGCTTATGTCTCCGCCAAGCATGGTCTCGTCGGCCTCACGAAAGTGGTCGCAATGGAGACCGCAAACGCCGGGGTGACTTGCAACGCCATTTGCCCCGGTTGGGTGCTGACGCCGCTCGTGCAGCAGCAAATTGACGCGCGGGCCAAAGCCTCGGGCAAAAGCGTGCGCGACGAAGAAATCGCGCTGCTGTCGGAGAAGCAACCGATGCATCAGTTCACCAAGCCGGAGAGCATCGGTGCGCTCGCCGTCTTCCTGTGCAGTGACGCAGCTGAGACCATTACAGGCTCCGCTTACTCGATCGATGGCGGTTGGGTGGCGCAATGATCCGTCCCGGTCGTTTCGGGACGCCGTGAAGCGGCGAACACGGAATGACGGAGTAACCCGAAAATGATCGAATTTCTTTCGCGCGCTTTCGGCGGCGACAAATCGGAAAAGCCGAAAGCAGGCAAACGCATCAATCTCGCGTTGCAAGGCGGCGGTGCGCTCGGCGCATTCACCTGGGGCGTGCTCGACCATCTGCTCGAAGACGGCCGGCTGACGATCGAAGGCATCTCGGGCGCATCGGCCGGTGCGGTCAACGCAATCATGCTGGCGGACGGGCTCGCGCGCGGCGGCCCGGATGAGGCACGCAAGCGGCTCGCCGATTTCTGGAAAGCAGCGAGCATGGGTGGAAATCTGCCCGAGCTTCAGCGGCGCGCGGTCGACCGCTTGTTTTCGTTCTGGCCGATCGAAGACACGCCGGTGGGCCTTTGGATGCAGGCGCTGACGCGGTACCTGTCGCCCTACGACTTCAATCCGCTCAACATCAATCCACTGAAGGATCTGGTCGGGCGCTTTGTCGATTTTGACGCGGTGCGGGCCTGCAAGGACCTGCAATTGTTCGTGTCCGCCACCAACGTGCACACCGGTGAGCTGCACGTCTTCAGGCGCGAGGAAATGACCGCCGACATGATCGTCGCGTCGGCCTGCCTGCCGCATCTTTTTCGTGCCGTCGAAATCGATGGCGAGCCGTATTGGGATGGCGGCTATGTGGGCAATCCTGCTCTCTACCCGCTGGTCGGCGCTACGCAGACGGAGAACCTGCTGCTGGTTCAGATCAACCCGCTGCAACGCAAGCAAGTGCCGAAAACACAGAATGAGATCCTGGCCAGGATAAACGAGATCACGTTCAATTCCTCGCTGATGTCGGAGCTGCGGGGCCTGACATTCGTCGGCAAGCTGATCGACGAGGGCAAGCTGCCACGCGGAACCGGCGAGGGAAAATACCGGCGCATCAATATCCACCGCGTTGCGCTGACCGGTTCGGCACAAACGCTGGATACGGCCAGCCACCTCAACACCGATTATGATTTCTTCGAAATGCTGCGCACGAACGGCCGCCGTGCCGCGCGGCGCTTCCTGGACGCCCACTACGACGATATCGGTGTGCGATCGAGCGTCGATTTTGAGGCTGCACCGGCCGCTGAAAACGCGTGATATCATCGCGTCCATGACGGAACTCGCCGCCGAGATCGGACCAGCGGTCCTCGACATTGTCATCGCTGACATTACGACGCTTGACGTCGATGCGATCGTAAACGCGGCCAACCGTACGCTGCTTGGCGGTGGCGGCGTGGACGGTGCGATCCACCGCGCGGCGGGCCCGGATTTACTGGCGGAATGTGAGACGCTCGGCGGCTGCGCGACCGGCTCAGCCAAGATCACACGCGGTCACCGGCTCAAAGCCCGGTACGTGATTCACGCGGTCGGTCCCGTGTGGGGCGGAGGCGAGAATAACGAAAAGGAGCTGCTGGCGAGTTGCTACCGCACGGCACTCGATATCGCCGACGCCGGCGCACTCACGTCGATTGCCTATCCCGCCATTTCGACCGGCATCTACCGGTTTCCGGCCGATCTCGCAGCACGTATTGCTGTCGGCACTGTCGCCGCGGAAATTGCTGCCCGTCCGCGCGGCATCACACACGTGACGTTCTGCTGCTTTGCGCCGGAAAGCGCAGAACACCACAAGAATGCCTTCGCAGAATTGGGTTTAGTCTAAGTCTTATCCGCTCGTCCCCGCGAAAGCGGGGACCCGGTATCTTTACCTAACTGGATTCCAGCTTGCGCGGGAATGAGCGGTGAGTGGCAGGACTGCCGATCTAAATCTTCGGCGCCACGTCCAACCGCACGATCCAGTTTTCCAATCCAGGCTTCAGAGCCGGATAAATTTTCAAAACTTCGGGATCGTGTCCCGGCACGACGTGATGGCGCGAGCTCGCAAGCTTTTTCAGGGTCTTATAACCCTCAAGCGTATCGCCGACGCTGTAGGTGATCGGAAACACTCGCCCCTCGTCCATGTGCGAGTAGAGGTGGCAGCAGTCTGATGCGATCACGACGGTACCGCGTTTGGTTTTCACGCGGACACATTGCAAACCTTTCGAATGGCCGCCGATCTTGTGCACGGTGATGCCGGGTGCGAGCTCCTCGACGCCGTCGTGGAATTCGACACGGTAGGCGAACACTTTCCGCACCATCGCCAGCACATCGCTTTCGCTGAAGGGGATGCGCAACATCTGGTGGCACATGCAGCGCCCCGTAGCGTAAGCCATCTCGGTGTCCTGGATGTGATAGCGCGCATTCGGGAACAGGTCGTAGTTACCGGCGTGATCCCAATGCATATGCGTGGCGATCACGTGGTCAACTTTGTCCGGCGCAATGCCAAGCGCCTGCAATCCCTCGCCCACCGGATGGATGATCGTGCGGCCGCGCTCCTTGGCGGCGGTTTCGTCGAAACCGGTGTCGCAGACAAAAGTGCCGTGCGAACCTTTGATGACCCAAACGTAATAAGAGATCGACGTCATCTCGTCATGCGGGTCGCCGAAGATATAATTTTCCGAACGCTTGCGCGCATGGCTGGCGTAACAAATTGCGTAAACTTCGTGGACGTCGTCACTCATGATTTCTTACCCACAGTAACACCCGCTCGCTTCTCGATCATTTTGACAATGGCGGTGAAATCGCTGTCGCCACCGTATTCTGTGTTGGTCGTTTCCCATTGGTCGAGGACGGCGCTCATGACTGAATTGGGGACGTCCAGGCCCTTCGCTTCCTCGACACAAAGCCGTACATCCTTGAGCATCAGCGCCGTGGCGAAACCGTAGTTGAACGTGCGTGGCAGAATTGCCTGCGGGAACTTTCCGTCTGAGGCCGTGGTGCGGCCGGATCCCGCATTGATGACGTCGATCATGACGGCCGGATCGAGCCCCGCTTTCACACCCATCGCCACCGCTTCTGCGGTCGCTGCCATCGCGGTGGCAGAGAGGAAATTATTGGCGAGCTTCATCGTCTGTGCCATGCCTGGCTTTTCGCCGATGACGAAGACCTTGCCGAACACTGCGAGCGCGTCCTTCACCAGATCGGTTTCCGCCTTCGGCCCAGAGACCATCACCGCCAGCGTGCCCTTATTGGCGCCGCCGACGCCCCCGCTTACCGGCGAGTCGATCTGCACAATGTTCTTCTTCGCCAATGCCGCTGCGATCTTTGCCGCAACGCGCGAACCGGTCGTCGACAAATCGATGAAGCGCTTGATGCGCTTGCCGTGAATGACACCGCCCTCGCCGAGTGCGACCTTTTCCGAAATCTGCAGCGACGGCAGGCTCGCCATCACCGTTTCAACACGATCGGCGACATCGGCCGGTGACGATGCAAGTTGCGCACCGAGTGCGACAAGAGGTGCGACTGCATCGTTGCGCGTGTCGTAGATGACGAGCTTGTGCCCGGCTTCGATGAGCCGGCGCGCCATCGGCTGCCCCATGTTGCCGAGTCCGATGAAGCCGATGTCCATTGTGCGGGTTCCTTTACGCGAGGCGGGCCCGCGACTTTGCCCCACGCAAAAGCCCTCGTCATCCGCGCGCTGCGCGCAGGCCAGCTGTGACGAAAAGGCATGTTGTGCTTATTATAAGCTTGCTTATTATTGCCGCATGCAACCGGGACCCAGGCCATGCCTCAGCAACCCATAAAACGAGAATTTGCCTTTACAATCATGGACGTAGCGCGCCTGCTGAAAACCTATGCCGACCAGCGGGCCCGCCAGTTCGGCATTTCCCGGGCGCAATGGGCAGTGCTGATCCGGATCGATCGCAATGAGGGTCTCAAGCAGACCGAACTCGCCGACATGCTCGATCTGCAGCCGATCACGCTGACCCGTTTGCTCGACCGGCTTGCCGATAACGGCCTGATCGAGCGCCGGGCCGATCCGAACGACCGGCGAGCCAACCGGTTGTACCTGAAGCCCGCAGCAAAGCCGCTGCTCGACCGGCTGTCGGATCTCGGCGCCGACATGATGGAGATCGTCCTCGACGGGATTTCGGCAGCGTCCATCGAACGCACGCTCAAGGAACTCGGCTCGGTAAAGGACAACTTGCGCGCGGCCATCGCCCGCAATGCGAACCAACAACAAGCAGTCGCTGGATAAGTCATGAGTGAAAAAGCCTTGAAGATCGTACCGGCACCCGAAGCCAAGACATCGCCGGAAGCGAAAACCACCACGCAGAAAGCGGCGGGACTGTTCGCGCGGATCGGCCGCAAGCGCCTGCGCATGATCCTGCTCGCGGGCCTGCCGGCGCTCGCCGTCGTGATCGGCCTTGGCATCTATCTATCCGGCGGGCGCTACATCTCGACCGATAATGCTTATGTCGGCGCGCAGAAGGTCCTGATCACGCCGGATATTTCCGGCAAGATCACGCACGTTGCCATCGTCGAAGGCCAGCACGTGAAGCCGGGTGACGAACTGTTCACACTCGACCGCGAACCTTACGAACTTGCATTGCAACAGGCGAAAGCCAAGCTCGATACCGCGCGCAGCAATTTCGACAAGCTCAAGACTAATCTCAAATCGCTGGTGATCCTTGCCGATTTGGCCAATAAAAATGTCGACCTCAAGCAGCGTGACGTCGACCGCAAGACCAAGCTTGTGAGCACGCAGGCTGGTTCGCAGGCCGATCTCGACACTGCCCTCGCAGCTGTGGTCACTGCACAATTGCAGGCGGAGTTTGCGGTCCAGCAACACGACACCACGCTCAATCAGCTGCTCGGCAATCCCGACCTGCCGCTCGAGAAGTTTCCGGAATACGCGCAGGCCAAGGCCGTGCTCGACAACGCACAGCGCGAGTTCGACCATACGCTGGTGCGCGCGCCGATGTCGGGCACCGCAACGCAAGTCGACAATATCCAGCTCGGCCGCTTCGTCGCCGCGGGCACGCCGGTCCTGAGCGTCATTGACGATCAGACGCCGTGGGTCGACGCCAATCCGAAAGAAACCGACATCACTTATCTGCGCGTCGGGCAAAAGGCGACACTCGATATCGACAGTTTCCCCGATCATACGTTTACCGGCACCGTCGTAGCCGTGAGCCCCGGCACGGGTTCGCAATTCTCGATTCTGCCGCCGCAGAACGCGACCGGAAATTGGGTGAAAGTCGTGCAGCGCGTTCCCGTACGGATCGCTTTCGACAAAAACGAGGACACCCGGCTTCTGCGCTCGGGCATGAGCGTGAACGTCGGAATCGATACCGGCCGCAGCCGGCTGCCGTTCATGTCGGCGCAAGCTAAAGAGCAAAAATGACGACGCGTTTCGCATCGATGGATCCGAAGCTGCGGCGCATGCTGATCACGGTCTGCACCATGACCGCGACGGTCATGCAGGCGCTCGACACGACCATCGCAAACGTCGCCCTGCCCTACATGCAAGGCTCGCTGTCCGCTTCGCTCGACCAGATCAATTGGGTGCTCACGTCTTACATCGTCGCCGCCGCGATCATGACGGCACCGATCGGCTGGCTGTCAGATCGTTTCGGCCGCAAGAAACTGTTTGTCATTTGCGTCGCAGGTTTCACCGTCGCGTCGTTCCTGTGCGCATTGGCGCAGAATATCGAGCAAATGGTGCTGTTCCGGCTGCTCCAGGGCATGGCCGGCGCCGCGCTGGTGCCATTGTCGCAATCGGTGTTGCTTGACGCGTATTCCGCAGAGGAACGCGGGCAGGCCATGGCGATCTGGGGCGTCGGCGTCATGCTCGGCCCGATCATGGGGCCGACATTGGGCGCCTGGCTCACCGACAATTACTCCTGGCATTGGGTGTTTCTCATCAACCTGCCGATCGGCATCATCACCGTACTGGGGATGTTGCTGTTCATGGATGAGACCAGGCGCCAGGAGCATCTGCGCTTCGACTGGTTCGGTTTTACCGCGCTCGCCATCGGCATCGGCTCGCTGCAATTGATGCTCGATCGCGGTGAACAGGTCGGCTGGTTCGATTCAAATGAAATCTGGATCGAGGCCATCGTTTCGGTCACCGGGTTCTACTATTTCTTCGCGCATTCGCTGACGGCAAAAGAACCCTTCGTACGGTTCGAGATGTTCAGGGACCGCAACTTCGTCAGCGGTTGCATCTTCATGGTGGTGATTGGTGTGGTGCTGTTCGGCACAATGGCACTGGTAACGCCGTTCATGCAGAACCTGCTTGGTTATCCCATCCAAACCGCCGGTTTCCTGCTTGGTTCGCGCGGCGTTGGCACGCTCCTGACCATGATGGCGGCGCCACGGCTGATGAAGATGGTGCAGCCGCGTTATCTGATCTTGTGCGGTTTGCTGCTTGCCGGCGGCACTCTTTATTACATGACGGGCTTCTCGCTCGATGTGACAAAGACGACGATTGTTGTGACCAGCATTGTGCAGGGCGTTGGCCTCGGCTTGTTGTTCGTGCCGATCTCGACGGTCGCATTTGCTACCCTGCCAACCCACTTGCGGACCGGCGCGACAGCGATCACCACGCTCATGCGCAACATCGGCTCGTCAGTTGGCATATCCATGGTGATCGCAAACCTGACGAGCAAGACAACTGAGATGCACGCCCGTTTGACCGAGCAGGTGACGCCATTCAATAACGCCTTGCAGATGCCGGATGTGGCAGGAAATCTGGACGTTCACTCCGATACTGGTCGGGCCCTGCTCGATATGATCGTCACACAGCAAGCGTCGATGCTCGCCTATCTCAATGACTTCAAGTTGTTGATGATCCTGACGCTGGCGGTTATCCCGCTGGTGCTGATCATCGGTACCGTGCAGCGGAACGCGAAAGTCGAGCACGCGGCAATCGATTGACCGTTACTTCGAAAATTCCCTGCGGATCGTGTCGGTGTGTTCGCCAAGCGCCGGGATTGGACCATAGGCTCGCTGTTGCCCTGTGCGCGTAGGCGCGGGCGCCGGCATTGTCACGGGACCACTTGGAGCGCCCACCGTAATCCGCCGCAAGTGCGCGTGTTTCGACAATAGCTCCCAGTCATTGACGCGCGCGAAAGCAATGTCAGCGCCTTCCAGTTTTTTCATCAGCGCTTCGACATCGTGGCGCGCGAAAACGGCGGTGATTTTGGCATCCGTTTCCGCGCGATTCTCGACCCGTTTCGGATTGGTAGCGAATTTTGGATCCGACGCCAGCGCGGTATCCCCCAGTACTTTATCTGCCAGAACGCGCCACTCGCGGTCATTTTGAATGGCTATCAAGATGTCAGCGCCGTCGCGGCTCTTGAACACGCCATAGGGTGCGATCGCAGCGTGCGCGAGGCCAATGCGCTTGAACGGGGCGCCGCCTTCCCCGTGCAGCAGCGGAACCGTCATCCACTCCGCCATGGCGTCGAACATCGAGACGGAAATCTCCGCGCCTTCGTTCGTCTTCGATCGCGCGATCAGCGCTTCGAGGATGGCTTCATAGGCGTTCAGGCCCGCGGCTACATCGACGATCGACACCCCGACACGCGCGGGCCCTTCGGGGCCGCCGGTGACCGAAGACACGCCGGATTCGGCCTGAATCAGAAGATCATAGGCCTTGCGTTGCGCGTAGGGTCCGCTCTCACCATAGCCCGAGATCGAGCAGCAGATCAGCCGCGGGTAGTCCTTGCGCAGACGCGCAATGGCAAAGCCAAGCTTGGCGAGCGCTCCCGGCTTAAGGTTTTGCACGAATACATCGGCCTTCGCGAGCATCGCTTCGAGCAACACCTTGTCTCCGGGTTTGCCGAGGTCGAGCACCACGGACTGCTTGCCGCGGTTGAGCCAAACGAAATTGGCGCTTTCGCCGTGGACGACATGATCATACTCGCGTGCGAAATCGCCTTCCGGTCGCTCGACCTTGATAACACGCGCGCCGGCATCGGCGAGCCGGCAGGTGCATTGCGGCGCCGCCACCGCTTGTTCGACCGAGACAACCAGTAAGCCTGCGAGCGGCAACGCCATCTCAATACGACCGCGGCAAACCGAGCACGTGCTCGGCCAGATATGACAGGATCATGTTGGTTGAGATCGGCGCCACCTGATAGAGCCGCGTCTCGCGGAATTTGCGTTCGACGTCGTATTCCTCGGCAAAGCCAAAGCCGCCATGAGTCTGGACGCACATGTCGGCGGCCGCCCAGGATGCATCGGCCGCCAGGAGCTTGGCCATATTGGCTTCCGCGCCGATGTCCTCGCCCGCGTCATATTTGCGGGCGGCCTCGTGCACCATCAGCTCGGCAGCGCGCATTTGCGCGTAAGCGCGTGCGATCGGAAATTGGACGCCCTGATTTTGCCCGATCGGCTTACCGAACAGCTCGCGGTCCTTGGCGTACTGCGTCGCCTTGTTGATGAACCACTTGGCGTCGCCGATGCATTCGGCCGCAATCAGGATGCGCTCGGCGTTCATGCCCGCCAGAATGTAACGGAAGCCCTGCCCTTCCTCGCCGATCAAATTCTCAGCCGGTACGCGCAAATCGTCGAAAAAGATCTGCGTCGTGGCGTGGTTCATCATTGTGCGGATCGGATTGATAGAAATGTTTGCGCCTTGCGCGAGCCGCATGTCGACGAGGAACACCGATAGCCCCTCGGTGCGTTTCTTGGCCTGTTCCTTCGGCATTGTGCGTGCGAGCAAGAGCATCAGGTCGGAATGTTCCGCACGCGATGTCCAGATTTTCTGACCGTTGATGACGTAATGGTCGTTGCCTTCACGCCGCGCGGTGGTGCGCAGCGAAAGGGTATCGGTTCCCGACGTCGGTTCGGTAACGCCGAACGCCTGCAAACGCAGTTCGCCACTCGCGATCAGCGGCAAGTACCGCTCTTTCTGGGCGACGCTACCGTGCCGCAGGATCGTACCCATGGTGTACATCTGCGCATGGCAGGCGGCACCGTTGGCCCCGGAGGCATGGACCTCCTCCAGAATTGCTGCAGCGGCGCCGAGATTGAGCCCGCTCCCGCCATATTCTTCCGGGATCAGTGCCGCGAGATAGCCGGCCTCCGTGAGCGCAGCAACGAATTCGGTGGGATAGGCGCGCTCGCGATCCAGCGCGCGCCAGTATTCGCCCGGAAATTTGGCGCACAGGGCGCGCACGCCGGCGCGAACATCGGCAAATTCGTCATGCTCGGCGCCTCGCTTTTTCATGGGCCCAATCTATGCAGACGGGCGTGGCATGTGACAAGTGCGCCTAAATCGGCTCCCAATTGAACACGTCTTCCGAACGCTCTAACGGCGTCAATGCGGGCCCAAAGGCAGGCTTGAGCGCAACTGCAAGATTTTCGGGTGTCCACCCTTCGGCACGGTGAATCGTCTTGATGGGGCGCGGCTGGTTGAACAGGTAGACTTCGTTGTTGCGGACCGAAAAAATTTGCCCGGTAATGCCGCTGGCCTCGTCCGAACAAAGATAGACAGCGAGCGGCGCGATCTTCTCAGGCGTCATCCGCTGAAATGCTTCAATGCGGCGTCTGTCCTCTTCGGATTGCGCCGGGATCGACTCGATCATGCGCGTGAAAGCGAATGGCGCAATGCAGTTTGAGCGCACATTGAAACGCGCCATGTCGAGCGCAATTCCGCGCGAAAGGCCCATAACGCCGAGCTTGGCTGCCATGTAGTTGGCCTGCCCGAAATTCCCGACAAGACCGGAGGTTGACGTCATATGCACATAGGCGCCGGAACCTTGCTCGCGGAAAAGCGGGGCAACGGCGCGGCTCATATTGAATGCGCCATTGAGATGCACGGCGATCACATCAGACCAGTCCGACCAACTCATCTTGTGGAAGATAACGTCACGCAGGATGCCGGCATTGTTGACCAGGATATCGATACGTCCGAAGGCATCGATCGCGGATTTGACAATGGCTTCCGCGTTTTTCGGCTCGGTGATCGAGAGTGTCGAGGCAATCGCCTGCCCGCCAGCGTTTTTAATGGCCGTCACGGTATCTTGCGCGGGACCTGTGTCGCTGCCTTCGCCTTGCAGGCTGGCGCCGATATCGCAGACGAGGACCTGCGCGCCTTCTTGTGCAAGTAGCATGGCAATGCCACGCCCGATGCCGCGCCCCGCACCCGTGACGATGGCGGTTTTGCCAGCGACAATGCCCGCCATTAGCGGCCCCAAATCTCGTCCGCAAGTTCAACGATCATACGCAGTTTCGCCCACTGCTCATCCTCGGCCAGCACATTGCCTTCTTCGGTCGAGGCGAAGCCGCATTGCGGCGACAAACAGAGTTGATCCAGTGAGACGAACTTCGCAGCATCGTCGATCCGCCGTTTGATCTCGTCCTTGGACTCGAGACGCCCGCTTTTCGTCGTGACCAATCCGAGCACAACAGCCCGGTCCTTCGGGAGCATCCGCAATGGCTCGAAGCCGCCAGCGCGCTCGCTGTCGTATTCCATGAAGAAGCCGTGCACCTTGATCTTGTTGAACAGAATTTCCTGAACCGCTTCATATCCGCCTGCGCCCATATAGGTGGACTTATAATTGCCGCGGCACATGTGCATCGTGATGGTCATGTCGGACGGAATGTCGGACATCGCAGTATTAATCAAATCGCCGTAAAGCTCTCCGAGTTGCTCCGGATTGTCACCGCGATCCTTCATTGCCTGCCGATATTTCGGATCGCACAGCATGGCGATAAAAACTTCATCCAGCTGCAGATAACGGCAACCGGCCTCGGCGAATGCACGCACGGCTTTTTTGTAGGCCTGGCCGAGATCGTCGAAGAATACATCGAGCTTCGGATAGATCTTCCGGTCGATCGGCGTCGGCAGTGGACGCCCATAAGCCGCCGACGGCGACGGAATTGTGATTTTCGGCGTGCGCTTGGTGTGGGATGCAACGAACTTGAAATGTTCGATCATCGGATGGCCCGAAAAGCCGATTTTGCCGGTGACCTTGAGACCTTCATTGCGCGTCGTCACCGCGGCGAAAGCGATGCCGGTATCCATCACGTGCTTCTCGATACCATCAAGGCCCCAGAGAAAATCGAGATGCCACCAGGAGCGGCGGAATTCGCCATCGGTGATCGATTGCAGGCCGACCTCTTCCTGTTTCTTGATGACGCGCTCGATTTCGCGATCCTCGATGTCTTTTAGCTGCGCCGGTGTGATTTCGCCCTTGCCACGCTGCTCACGCGCTTTTTTCAATGCGGCGGGTCGCAACAGGCTACCAACATGATCGGCCCGAAATGGCGGCTTTTTTCGTTGAGACATTGACGTATTACCTCCCCAACCGCTGCTATCCCCAGACTTCTTGCGCCAACTCTACGATCATTCCGAGTTTCGCCCACTGTTCATTTTCGGCGAGAATATTGCCTTCTTCTGTCGAGGCAAAACCACATTGCGGCGAAAGGCAAAGTTGGTCGAGCGGCACGAATTTGGCAGCGAGGTCGATGCGGCGCTTTATGTCGTCCTTCGATTCCAGGCGGCCAGACTTTGATGTCACAAGGCCGAGGACGACCGTTTTGCCCTTCGGCACGAAGCGCAGCGGCTCGAACCCTCCCGCACGATCGCTGTCGTATTCCATGAAATACCCATGGACGTTGATCGTGTTGAATAGGATTTCCGCCACCGGCTCGTAACCGCCAGATGCCACAAATGTCGATTGGAAATTGCCGCGGCACAAATGCATCGCGATAGTCATATCTGACGGAATGTCGGAGATCGCAGCATTGATCATGCCTGCGTAGATTTCCGGCAGCTTTTCGGGGTCGTCACCACGGCTCGACACTTGTGCGCGCAACTTTGAGTCGCAGAGATAGGTGAAATTGACCTCGTCGAGCTGAAGATAACGACAGCCAACATCCGCGAACGCCCGGACCGCCTTGCGGTAGGTTTGGCCAAGGTCCCGATAGAAATCGGCCATATCGGGATAAATCGATTCCGGCACGGCCTCGCGCCCATAGCGAAAGTGCACCGATGACGGCGATGGAATTGTCATTTTCGGCGTCGCGCGTGTGTGGGCTTTCACAAACTTGAAATGCTCGAGCATTGGATGCTCCGAGAAGCTCCCGAGCTTTCCCGTTACGCGCAGCATCATCGGCTTCGGATTGACTCCCTGAAACTTGATCTTGCGCTCGCCGAGATACGCTTCGACCCCGGGCAGCGCGCCGAGAAAATCGTAATTCCAGAACGCGCGGCGAAATTCGCCATCGGTGACGACCTGTAGCCCAAGGCCTTCTTGCTTCTTAATGATTGCAGAGATTTCGCGATCTTCAATCGCCTTAAGTGCCTCTGCGGAAATTTCGCCTTTCTCGTGCTTCGCCCGCGCTTCTTTCAAGGGCGCTGTGCGCAAGAGGCTGCCGACGTGATCGGCACGAAAGGGCGGTGTGGTTCGTTGGTTCATTCGACTTTCTTCCGTTCGTCCCCGCGAAAGCGGGGACCCAGTGCCAAATTACTCTGGATTCCCGCTTGCGCGGGAATGAGCGGCTTTTGCTAGTTCGGCCCCCACACTTCCTCTGCCAGCTCTACGATCATGCGCAGCTTCGCCCATTGCTCGTCTTCAGCCAGAACGTTGCCTTCCTCGGTCGACGCAAAACCGCATTGCGGTGACAGGCAGAGCTGATCGAGTGCGACATATTTGCTCGCTTCGTCGATCCGGCGCTTGATGTCGTCCTTCGATTCCAGGCGGCCGCTCTTTGACGTGACGAGACCGAGCACGACCCGCTTGTCGCCCTTGAGTTGGCGCAGCGGCTCGAAGCCGCCGGCGCGATCGGTATCGAACTCCAGGAAATAGCCGTCGATATTGACCTTGCCCAACAGCTCCCCGGCCACGAACTCATAGCCGCCGGATGCAATGAACGTTGAACGGAAATTGCCCCGGCAGGAATGCATGGTGATCACCATGTCCGCGGGCTTGGCTTCCAGCGCCTTGTTGGTCATGCGCGTATAGCGCGGCGGCAATTTGTCGGGATCGTCGCCGCGCTTGCGAGAATCCTCGCGCTGCTTTGGATCGCAAATCATAGACCATGCCGTGTCGTCGAGCTGAAGGTAGCGGCAGCCGGCGTCGTAAAAAGCGCGGATCGCCTTTTGGTAGGCCATCGCCACATCGTCGAAATAAGCATCGAGATCGGGATAGACATCTTTGCTGATCGACTGCCGGCCCTGACGGAAGTGGAACGTCGAGGGCGCGGGAATGGTCATTTTCGGCGTGACCTTGGCGTGCGCCTTCACGAACTTGAAGTGCTCGACATGCGGATGGCTGGAAAAGCCGACCTTGCCGACCACGCGCACGCTTTCCGCCTTGGTATCGACACCGGCGAAGTGGATGCCCTCACCAGTCTGGTACATTTCGACGCCGTCGAGGCCTTTATAGAAATCGAAATGCCACCAGGACCGGCGAAATTCGCCATCGGTTGCGAGCCTGAGCCCGACCTCCTCCTGCTTCTTGATGACTTTCTCGATCTCGCGGTCTTCCACCGCTTTCAATGCGTCGGCGGAAATTTCGCCCTTGGCATGCTTGGCGCGCGCCTCCTTGAGCGCCGCGGGGCGGAGCAGACTGCCGACATGATCGGCACGAAAGGGCGGCACCGTGCGGGCACTCATTTACCCCACACCTCGTCCGCCAGCTCCACGATCATCCGCAGCTTGGCCCATTGCTCATCTTCAGCGAGAACGTTGCCTTCTTCGGTCGAGGCAAAGCCACACTGCGGTGACAAACAGAGCTGATCGAGCGCGACATATTTGGTCGCTTCCTCGATGCGCTTCTTGATATCAGCCCGCGGTTCCAGCCGGCCGGATTTCGAAGTGACCAGGCCCAGCACCACAATCTTATTGCCCTTGGGCAAAAATCGCAGCGGTTCGAAGCCGCCGGCGCGATCGGTGTCGTATTCAAGGAAGTAACCGTCATAGTTACATTTGCTGAGGAGACTCTCTGCCACCGGCTCGTACCCGCCGGATGAAATAAAGGTGGAACGGAAGTTGCCGCGGCAGACATGGGTGGTGATCGTCATGTCGGCAGGCTTCGCGTCCAGCGCTTTGTTGATACAGCGCGTATACGTCTCCTGCAGATGATCGACGTCGAGGCCGCGATCATTCGCCTTCTTCAGCTCCTCCTTCGAGCAGAGATAAGCCCAGGCCGTATCATCAAATTGCAGATAGCGGCAGCCGGCGGCATAAAATGCCTTGATCGCATTTTGATAAGCGATCGCAAGGTCGTCGAAAATCGCGTCGCGGTCGGCATAAGCAGACTTCGCCACTGCGCCGGGTTCAAGCCGGAAGTGCATCACGCTCGGCGACGGAATCGTCATCTTTGGCACGACTTTGGTGTGTGCCTTTAAAAATTTGAAGTGTTCAAGCATGGGGTGATTGGAGAAGCCAACCTTGCCCGTGACCTTGATGCTGCGCGGCTTGGTCTGCACGCCCTGAAACTGGATGCCGTGGTCAAGTTCGTAAATCTCGACACCATCAAGCATTCCGAAGAAATCGAAATGCCACCAAGAGCGGCGGAATTCACCGTCGGTCGCAAATTTTAGGCCGATCTCTTCCTGCTTCTTAATGATTTTTTCAATCTCGCGGTCCTCAACCTCCTTAAGCTGGGCCGCGCTGATCTCACCTTTCTCGCGCTTGGCGCGTGCATCCTTGACCGGCGCAGTGCGCAAAATGCTGCCGACATGGTCGGCGCGAAATGGTGGCTTGGTCCTCTGCATATTGTTCCTCCGCGAATAGCCCGCACTGGTCAGCGGGTCTTAGTTGCTTCGAGCCATAGCACGGCTGGCGCCGTGCCGTCCTGCGGCGGCTTCGCATGCGTAGTGTGCAGTTTCAAGCGTTCCGCCAAAGGAAAAATAATGCGGGGCGACGTCGCCGAGGTCGCCTGCCGCCGAAAGCGTTTCTATAATACGGCCGGGGCCAACGTGGCCAACCAGGCCACTCACGGCGCCCGATACCAAGCCGCGCAGCGAGGCAGCGACGCCGCAACGCTTGGCATAGCGAAGCAGCGCCGGAACGCTGGTTGGGCCCGCCATACCGATCTTCACCGGCTTGCCGATACCACAGGCACGCAATTGCTTGAGCCAGGTCAAAATGCGTTCAGGCGAGAACGAAAACTGGCTGATGATATGAACGCGCAACCCAAGCGCAGTGGCGGCGGCGATCTTCTCATCAAGCGCGGCTTCCAGACGCCCGGCAGGAATGCGTGGGTGGCCCTCCGGATAGGCACCGATGCCGATCTCCTCGATGCCGGCCTCACGCAGGCGGCCCCTCTGGATAACCGCAAGAGCGTCGGCAAATGCTCCCACCGTGTCGATATCGCCGCCAATTAAAAGCAACCGGCGCATATCGGCTTCGCCGCGAAGACCGGCAAGCAGTTCCTTCAGAGCATCGGCGCTGGCAAGCCGCCGCGCGGCGATGTGGGCGACGGGTTCTATGCCGGCCTTCCGTACGGCAGCGGCCGCCGTGATAAGTTCACGTGAATCTTGCGTGGGTACCGCTGTCAAGTAAAGCGGCGTGTCGGCCGGAAGAGTGTCCGCCAATGCCGCAATCTCGTGCGCGTTCGGACGTGTCGCTTCGAGTGAAAAGCGCCGCGTGAAGGGGGCGGGCTCAGGCGCGGGAGCTGCGACAGACATTCGTTTACTCGCGCCGGCGCGAGATCACGAAGGATTCATCGTAGAACCACAAGCCGCCGTGCTTCTGAAGCACCTCGCGCGTTGCCTCAATATAACGGCGATCGCTGTTTACGTCCGACAGGCGGTCGTCTTCTACCTGCGCCACATAGATCGCCGCATTCCAGGCGGCGAGCAAAGTCGAAGTACCGATCGATGAGGAAATCTCCGACGGCAGAGTGTGCATGTCATAGCGGAACAGCGAACGCTGGTCGGCATAGGCGTTGAAATTGAGATCGCGGCCGGCGGAACCCAGGTCGTGTTTCACTTCTTTGAGCAGGTCGTGGCGGCTATGCACGAACGGATTGTCGTTCGGCCAGACTTTCTCGATGACCTCCATGCCAGGGTCATGCCCATAAGAGTGGATCGCAATCATACGGCCCCCGGGCCCGAGCGCGCGCGCAAGCGGCGCCAACACGCGCTTGGCCTTGAACTCGAGCGAAGCGCGCGCACGGTAAGGCTGCGAAGCAATCACGAGGTCATAATCAGCAACGGTGCCGCCCGGTTTGGGAACGATTTGGTCGAGCAAGAAGCGGTGGTCATTGCGGTAGATCACCAGGATGACCGGGCGCTCATAAACGGGATTGCCGCTTTTCGCGCTCACCCGTGCTTTCCAGTTTTCAGCCAGGAACGGCTCAAGATCTGTGATCTGCTTTTCGAAACTGTGCGCGGTGCCGCCTTCCATCGCCAGTTCTTTCCAGACCAGACTGGTGGCCGCGCTCAGCGACTTTACTGCCAACCAAGGCGCCTCGGCATAAGCGAGATTGGTCAGCACCAGCACGCTGGAAGGATGTTCGACGAAACGATCCGCCATCTTGTGAAGCGTGAGGCGGATGTCTTCCAGGCTGATTTCCTTGCCGACGATATAGAATGGCGTGGTCGGGAATCGATCGTGCATGGAGCGCATCACGCGCGCGAGCACGGTGCCGTCGCCGACGCCGGCATCGAACACACGCACCGCAGGCGGGCGCGGATGGATATTGGCGAGCTCGAGATTGACCCGCGAGGCGATCTCCCATTTCTCCGAGCAGGTGTTCACGAACAGCAGATATTTCTGCCGGTTGTCGAAGAAACGGAAATTGCGCTGCGGATCATCGGTGGCGGCCCCTGACGCCATCGGTGGCGCTGGCGGCTTCACGAAGGGCAGAACTCCCGGTGGCGTCGGTTCGAACAACACGCGACGCCGCGCCGGCGCGCCATCAGAGTTGCGCGCCATGAACGCGCGGATGCGCTCAAGCGTGTCCGTTGTGATGCGGCCACCGTTGCGCAGGCGGCTCGCCAGTTTGCCGTCGTTCACGGCGCGGCGGCCGAAAGTCGACTCGGCGAGCCCGCGCGCGCGGCAAAATTCGGTGATCTCCTGGAGGATTTGTTCGTTCATTGCAGCGTTCCCTAACCGGCTCTCGATGGCCGTTGGTTCGAAGCGAACCAACTCCACCCGCCCCCGTCAACAATAAAAGCTACCTCGAAGAAGGTGGGCAAAGTGGGTGGGCAGATTGCCCACCGCTAAATCTCCAATATATAGGGGGAAATTTGGATAAATGCCAGTTGGATAAAGTTCAATGGAGCTCTTTGCGGCAGGAAATGGGGGTTGCTGCCCACAAAATCATTCAAATTGTTGGGCATAAGTGGGCACGGCCGCTGCGCAAAATCGCGACCAAATCCCCGCAAACCAAATTCAATCGGTCAGATGTCGAAGAAAACCGTTTCGTTTTCGCCCTGAACGCGGATGTCGAACCGGTAGACCGGCAGCTCGCCCCGCATCTCCTTGTGGGCAACGAGAGTCCCGCGCCGGTCAGCAGGCACCAGCGTCAGGATGGGATCGCTGCTGTTTGCCGTCTCGTCGGAGAAATAGAGGCGGGTATAGATCTGCCGCAACATGCCGCGCGAGAAGATACAGAACACGATGTGCGGGGCCTGCGCTTTGCCATTCGGGCCCGGCACCGACCCAGGCTTGATCGTGTCGAAACTGTAGACGCCATTCTTGTCGGTTGCCGAACGGCCAAAGCCCATGAATTTGGTGTTTGGCCGCGGCCGCGTGTCGCTCGGATGGGCATAGCGGCCCTGCGGATCAGCCTGCCATATCTCGATCATGGCATCGTTGATCGGCATGCCGTCCCCGTCGAACACTTGACCCTCAATACGGATCTTGGTGCCCGAGGCATCAGCCGTCACAAGGTTGGCCCCGGCAGTTTCTTTCCAGTCGTAAACGTCCTTGCCCTGTTCGGGCCGCCACTCACAACGGCTATGTGGCGCCAGACCGTAGGCGAAGAACGGGCCGACGGTTTGCGAGGGAGTAATGTCCGACATCAGTTTTTTCCTTTGCGCACGACTTAAGACCGGCATCCGCTTTTCGGGATCATGCGCTAGTGCTTGTCCGTGTCCTGCGGCGTCTGTTCGCGTCCGCGCAGCACAATATCAAAGCGGAAACATAGCGCCCAATCGGGAATGGTGTTTTCCAAATCGAACTGCGAGACCAAGCGCTGTCGCGCTTTCTCATCCGTCACCGAGTTAAAGATCGGGTCGAACGGAAAGAGGCTGTCGCCCGGAAAATACATCTGAGTCACGAGGCGGGACAGGAACGAATAGCCGAACACCGAGAAGTGAATGTGGTTCGGACGCCATGCATTGTGGTGGTTGCCCCAAGGATAGGCGCCAGGCTTTACCGTGATAAAGCGATAGTAGCCGTTCTTGTCAGTGACGGTGCGCCCCGCGCCAGTGAAGTTCGGGTCGAGCGGCGCCGGATGCTGGTCGACATTGTGAACATAGCGGCCGCAAGCGTTCGCCTGCCAGATTTCCACCAGCGTATCCGGGACCGGACGCTTGTCCTCATCGAGCACATGACCATGCACAATGATGCGTTCGCCCAATGGCTCGCCTTTGTGCTGCTTGGTGAGATCGGCATCGCCTTCTTGCACTGCGTCGTGGCCGTAGACCGGCCCTGACAGCTCGGACAACGTATGCGGGACGACGATCAGCGGCTTCGACGGCGAGCGTTTGACCGTGCTTCGATAGCCGGGTGTGAGATGCTTGGGAAAGACATTCAAGCTCTCTTTCGGGAAAACCAGCGTCATTCTCGTGTCCTCATGTCAGCGCTTTCAGCTAATTCGTTCGATCGCAAGCGATACGCCTTGACCCACTCCTACACACATCGTGGCAAGACCAAGCTTGCCGCCCCTCTCCTCGAGGCCGTGAGCTGCCGTGAGCGCCAGACGCGCGCCCGACATGCCAAGCGGATGGCCGAGTGCTATGGCGCCTCCATGCGGATTGACGTGTTCGGCATCGTCGGCAAGCCCCAGTTGCCGCAAGCATGCTAGCGATTGCGATGCGAAGGCCTCGTTGATTTCGATTAAATCATAGCTTCCAATTTTATGCTGAAGACGCGCCATCAGCTTTTGCGTCGCGGGCACCGGTCCAATGCCCATGATGCGCGGAGGCACAGCCGCCGAGGCCATGCCGAGAATGCGCGCGCGCGGCTTTAGCCCGTGCGCTTTCACGGCAGCTTCTGACGCAACAATAATGGCAGCGGCGCCGTCATTGACGCCCGAGGCATTGCCTGCGGTCACGGTGCCTGGGTTGCGGAATGGCGTTTTGAGCTTGGCCAACTGCTCAAGCGTCGTGTCTGGACGGGGATGCTCGTCCTTGTCGACTTTGACCGGCCCTGCTTTGCCGCCCGGTACTTCGACCGCAACGATTTCCTTGGCGAAATAGCCTGAAGCAATGGCTTTTCCGGCGCGCTGCTGCGACCTGACTGCAAAGGCGTCTTGATCGGCACGTGTCACCTGGAAATCTTCTGCAACGTTTTCGCCGGTCTCCGGCATCGAATCGACGCCGTATTGCTGCTTCATCAGCGGATTGATGAAGCGCCAGCCAATGGTCGTGTCATATATCTCAGCCGAGCGGGAGAAAGCCTCCTGCGCTTTGCCCTGGACAAAGGGTGCCCGCGTCATCGATTCAACGCCGCCGGCAAGCGCGAATTCCATCTCGCCGGCGCGGATCGCACGCGCAGCGGTTCCCACCGCTTCCAGACCCGAGGCACACAGCCGGTTCAAGGTCACACCCGGCACGCTGCTCGGAAGGCCAGCAAGCAGCAGCGCCATGCGCGCGACGTTGCGATTGTCCTCGCCAGCCTGATTTGCGCATCCATAATAGACTTCGTCGAGCTTTTCCCAGTCTATCTTGGGATTGCGCGCAATCAGCGCTTTGATTGGCACCGCGGCGAGATCGTCGGCGCGCACCTTCGCAAGCGCCCCACCGTAGCGCCCAATCGGCGTGCGCACGGCGTCGCAAAGGAAGACATCGCGGTCCGCCATCACGCGGCCTCCGCTTGCGCACGGTTGGTACGCGCGTGAAGATCGCGCAACACATCTAGCTCACGTTGCGTCGGCGGCGCCGTTTCGCCGACATTGGCCGCGAACTTCACCTGCCAGCCGGAATTTTCCTGAATCTGCTCGCGCGTGATGCCAGGGTGAATGGAAACGACGGTCATTTCCTTCGTCTGGGGATCGGGTTCGAACAGGGCCAGATCGGTAATGAGTTTGGTGGGACCTTTGGTCTTCACGCCAAGCTTGGCGCGACTGTCACCGCCGGAAACGTGACCGATCGACGTCACGAAATCGAGCTTGTCCACGAAACTGCGTTTGCCCTGCGCCATGATGATGAAAATTTCGCCACACGACGTGGCAATCTCCGGCGCACCGCCGCCGCCAGGCAACCGGACCTTTGGTTTATCGTAAGGACCGACCACGGTCGTGTTGAGATTGGCAAATTTATCGATCTGTGCGCCGCCGAGAAATCCGACCTTGATGCGACCGCCTTGCAGCCAATAGCGGAACATTTCCGGCACCGACACTGTCGTCAACGCGGTCTCGCACAATTCGCCGTCGCCAATCGAAAGCGGCAATATATTCGGCTTTGTGGCAAGCGTGCCCGACTCATAGATCAGCGTAATGTTTGGCGCATGCGTGAGCCGCGCGAGATTGCACGCAGCCGAAGGTTGCCCAATGCCGACGAAACAGACATCGTCATTTTTCAGAGCGCGCGCCGCCGCAACGGTCATCATTTCATTTGGCTTGTAGTCGGCCATTCGGTTTACTCCGCCGCCACACGATGCTTGCGTGCATATTGAGCGAAAGCGTCCGGCCCTTTCGCCAGCACATTCTCTTTCATCCATGCATGGAATAAATCGCGCTCACGCGAAATCGCATCCCAATCTTTATAAAAGCTGTTGTTGCGCGGGTAGTAGCCCTGCGCATAGGACGGATAGGCCCCGCCCGGAACCTCAACGACGTGGCCGACGGTCCAATGCGGCAGCACCACCGCATTGAGGCTGCGTTCGGGAAGCTCGTCGACGATCTCTTCGACCGTCACCACCGACCGCTTCGAAGCGAGCACGGCTTCTTTCTGCACGCCAAGGACACCTTCGATCATCACATTGCCGGCTTTATCGGCGCGCTGGGCATGGATCACCGCGACGTCGGGGCGGTGCGCCGGTATTGCGGCCAGCTCTTCGCCGGTGAAAGGGCAGGTCACGCGTTTGATTTTAGAGTTCACCTTCGGCAGATCACCGCCGATGTAGCCACGGAATATTGCACAAGGCAGACCGGCCGCACCGGCTTCATAGGCATTGGCCATGGCGGCGTGGGAATGCTCTTCCAGCTCGAGCTTGTGTGGCCAGCCGTTCTCAATAGCATCCCTCAAGCGATGCAACGACCCGACCCCGGGGTTGCCGCCCCATGAAAAAACCAGCTTGCTGACACAGCCCATCCCGATCAGCTGATCGTAAATGAGGTCCGGCGTCATACGGATCAGCGTGAGCCCTTTGCGGCCCTGGCGGATAATCTCGTGACCTGCGGCATGGGGAATAAGGTGAGTGAAACCCTCGAGCGCGACGGTGTCGCCGTCCCGGACAGCGGATTTAATTGCTTCGGCGAGCGATGAAATACGCGCCATATGGATTGGACCCCGGTTGCGAACCCGTATTTACGGCTGGCCATCGGCAGGGTCAAATGCGGGAACGCCTCTAAAGTTGGGGCTCCAACGGATCAAAAGCCATGCTTGGCGATGAGGCGATTTTCACGATTTTTGCCGAACTCGAGGCCATCACCAATCTTGGCCATACGCCATACGGGCAACGCCGCATCATCGGCATTGTCGGCGGCAGCGTGCGTGGACCGAAACTGACCGGGCGAATTTTGCCCGGCGGCGCCGATTGGCAGATCATCCGCAGCGACGGCGCCGCCGATATCAAAGCCCGTTACACCATCGAAACCGAAGCCGGCGCGCTCATCATGGTGACCAGTGAAGGCCTGCGGCACGGGCCGCCCGAGGTGATGGAAAAGCTCGCGCGAGGCGACAATGTCGATCCCGATCAGTACTATTTCCGCACCGTGATGCGGTTCGAAACTGCCGATCCGGCGGTCGACTGGCTCAACAGAATTCTGGCCCTCGCGCGGGGCCATCGGCAACCGCGGGCAGTGCGGCTCGATGTCTACGAGGTGAAATGATGACAGAGCGGCTTGCAATCAGACTTCCGTCCTCGCTCATCGCTGAGCGTGACGAAGCGGTTGCCATTCTGCGGCTCAATCGGGCGCACAAACGCAATGCACTTGATGATGAGACGATCATTGGCATTGAGCAGTTCTTTACCTCGCTTCCGGACGGCATTGGCGCCGTATTGCTTGCGGGCGAAGGGGAACATTTCTCCGCCGGCCTCGATTTGTCCGAACTGAAGGAGCGCGATGTCACAGAGGGCATCGCCCACTCCGGCTTGTGGCACCGCGCTTTCGAGAAGATTCAGTTTGGCAAGGTACCGGTGGTCGCAGTGCTACACGGTGCAGTCGTCGGCGGGGGGCTGGAGCTTGCGGCGGCTGCGCACGTGCGCGTCGCTGAACGATCAGCTTATTACGCGTTGCCGGAAGGCAGCCGTGGCATTTATGTCGGTGGCGGTGGTTCGGTGCGGCTGCCACGGCTAATCGGCGTTGCGCGCATGATGGACATGATGCTCACAGGGCGCACGTATTCAGCCGAAGAGGGTCAGGAGATCGGACTGACGACGTATCTCGTCGAAGCGGGCAAGGGTTTCGCCAAAGGACTCGAGCTCGCTCAACGCATCGCGCAAAATGCACCGCTCACCAATTTTGCCGTCATGCACGCATTACCGCGCATCGCCGAAATGAACCCGGCCAGCGGTTATGCGGTCGAAGCTTTTATGTCCGCGATCGCACAAGCCGACCCCGACGCAAAAGAGCGCTTGAAAGATTTTCTCGAGAAACGCGCACCAAAAGTGACACGCAGTTAGCCCATGACGAGCGTCGTCAGAGAAACTGAAAGTCACACGACTACGCCGCTGCGGGCCGTGCGGCTCGGCAAGCTCGATCCTGTGCTTGAACGGCGCGGCGGAGGCATCATCCATATTCGCACAGCACAAGAGCTCGGCCCTTATCATGACAATCTCAGCCAACCGCTCGAACATTGGGCAAAGATTGCGCCTGACCGGATATTCCTCGCGCAGCGCGATATGCAAGGTCAGTGGCGCAAACTCAATTACGCGGAAGTTCTTTCCGACGTCAAACGGATCGGCGCTGCATTGCTACGGCGCGGATTGTCGGCGGAACGTCCGGTCGTAATCCTGTCCGGCAATGACATCGAGCACGCATTGCTCGCTCTCGCAGCGATGTATGTTGGCATTCCCTATGCCCCGATCTCGCCGGCCTACTCGCTGATGTCGACCGATTTCGGAAAGTTGCGCGCGATCATTGAGCTCCTTACACCCGGCCTCGTGTTTGCCAATGATGGCGGTCCGTTTGCGCGCGCACTCTATGAAACTGTACCGGACGCGATCGAGCTGGTGGTCACGCGAAACCCGCTTGGTGACCGCAAGACGAAGATGTTTGCAGAGCTTCGAGGCGCGGAGGATTCAACGGGCGTCGCCGACGCGCATACGCGCGTCATGCCCGGCAGCATCGCCAAATTCCTGTTCACCTCGGGATCGACCGGAAACCCCAAGGCGGTCATCAATACGCATCGCATGCTGTGCTCAAACCAGGCGATGCTCGCGTCAGGCTTCGCCTTCGTCGCTGACGAACCGCCGGTGGTCGTCGACTGGCTACCGTGGAGCCACACGTTCGGCAGCAACCATAATTTTAATATGGTTCTGACCAATGGCGGCTCGCTCTACATCGACGATGGTAATCCGACGCCAGCGGGCGTACCGAAAACCGCGAGAAACCTGCGCGAGATTGCGCCAACGATCTATTTCAATGTCCCAAAGGGCTATGAAGCGCTGATTCCGCATTTCCGCGCCGACGACACATTACGCCGCAACTTTTTCAGCCGGCTGAAAGTGCTGTTTTATGCGGGCGCTGGATTGAATCAGACGACATGGGATGAGGTCACGCAGCTCGCAGTCGAGACCACAGGCGAGCGTATTATCTTCTTGTCTTCGCTCGGGTCGACCGAGACGGCGCCGCTGGCGCTGGCCTGCTCCTGGGATTTCGATCGTCCAGGCAATATCGGACTGCCGGCGCCCGGCGTCGAACTCAAGCTGGTCCCAAATGAAGGAAAGCTGGAAGCGCGGTTGCGCGGCCCGCACATTACGCCGGGCTACTGGCGGCAAGAGCATTTAACCCGTGATGCATTTGATGAGGAAGGCTTTTACAAAATCGGCGATGCGCTGAAATTCGTCGATCCAAATGACCCGAGCAAAGGTCTTTTGTTCGACGGCCGCATCGCCGAGGATTACAAGCTCTCCACCGGAACATGGGTGAGTGTTGGCCCGTTGCGCGCGCGCGTCATAGACCACTTTGCGCCGTATGTTCGTGACGTTGTGTTTGCCGGCGCCGATCGCGACGACATCGCAGTCTTGATATTTCCTGACATTGAGGCTTGCCGCAAACTTGCCAATCTCGCCGCCGATGCGTTGCCGGCGGCGATTGTGTCGGCACCGCCGGTGCGCGCAAAATTCGTTGATCTGCTTGCGAAACTCGCTGCTATTAGCCCAGGCTCGTCGGCCCGTATCGAACGCGCCCTTCTGATGGCGGATCCTCCCTCCATGGACAGAGGGGAGGCGACGGATAAGGGCTCGATCAACCAGCGCGCGGTGTTGAAGAACCGCATTGCTTTGGTGGACGAACTCTACGCGGTGCCTCTATCCTCTCGCGTGATTTCGGCGGAAGGAAAGCGCTGATGGACATCAAGGGACAGGCGGCGATCGTCACCGGCGGCGCGTCGGGCTTGGGCGCCGCAACAGCGCGCGCGCTGGCGGCCGCCGGCGCCAAAGTCGCGATCGTCGACGTCAACGAGAAGGCGGCTAACGAGATCGCAAGCGAACTCAAAGGAGTTGCGGCTATCGGCGATGTCGCCGATAGCGCCAGTGGCGAAGCGGCGGTGAAGAAGGCCGCCGCTGCCCATGGTCCGGCGCGCATTCTGGTCAACTGCGCCGGCGTTGGCCCGGCAAAGCGCATCGTGGGACGCGACGGACCAATGCCGCTTGCCGATTATGAACGAGTCATTCGCATCAACCTGATTGGCACCTTCAACATGATGCGGCTGGTCGCGAGCGCCATGCAGGCAGCGGAGCCACTCGCAGGCGGCGAGCGCGGCGTGATTGTTTCGACTGCTTCGGTCGCCGCCTTTGAGGGCCAGATCGGACAGGCAGCCTATTCGTCATCCAAAGGCGGCGTCGCCGCGCTCACGTTGCCTGCGGCACGCGAGTTTGCCCAATTCGGGATTCGTGTGCTCGCAATTGCCCCCGGCATTTTTGGCACACCGATGCTTCGTGCATTGCCCCAGGAAGCACAGGATTCCCTCGGTGCGTCAGTGCCGTTTCCCAAGCGCCTGGGCGAGCCACGCGAATTCGCCGCGCTCGTGCTCCACTGTATCGATAACGGTTACCTCAATGGCGAGGTGATCCGTCTCGACGGCGCGCTACGCATGGCGCCACGTTGACGTGAGAGCACCGTGACGAGATTCACCAACACACGCAAAGTGCGCATCGAATGGGGCGACTGCGACCCCGCCGGCATCATTTTCTATCCGCGTTACTTCGACATTTTCGACGCCTCGACTGCGCTCATTTTCGAGCGCGCGCTTGGCGTGACCAAATTCCAGATGTTCAAGACTCTTGAATTCGCGGGTTTTCCACTTGTGCGTACCCGTGCGCGATTTCTAAAGCCGACACGTTTCGGAGACGACGTGGTGGTGGAAAGTAAAATTTCCTTCGGCCGCTCCAGCTTCGACGTCGAGCACCGTTTAAGCCTCAACGGCGAGACCTGCGCCGAGTGCTCGGAAAAGCGGGTCTGGGTTGTGCGCGATGCCGATGGCCGGCTCAAATCCCATCCGGTTCCGGATGCGGTGCTCGCGAAATTTGGCAGCTAGACCATTATTCAATTTCGGCGGCGATCTTCTTCAAAATCTGGATGAACCGCTTGCGGTCGCGCGCACCGATGACGTGGTCAAGATTGCGCTCGTGCCGGCGTGCGCAGCGCGTCATCGTAGTCAGAACTTTTTTCCCCGCAGGTGTGACGTTCAAACGATAAGTGCGCCGGTCGCTGTCCATGCGCTTTCGCTCAACCAGACCACGCTTCACCAACTCTTCGACAACCGGCGTGAGGCTGGACTTATCGCGGCCATTGGCGTGTGAAAGCTCGGTCTGACTAATGCCCGGATTGCGCGCAATCAGCGTAAGGGTGGCAAACCGTCCGGGGCTTTCGCCGATCTCCAGCGACCGCCGCGAGAAGGCTTGAAAGGCCGCCTCCTGGGCCATGCGCAGATTGAATCCGACCCAATAGGCCAGCGGACCGAAATTGATCGACGCGCCAAGGGCTTCGCCGTTTTTGCCGCGCCGACGGTGGCCTATGCCGTTCGTTCCATGCACCGCAATGTCCCTTTGATCCTCCGCGCGGCCGACGGCCACTCGGGATAGTTTGATCCCAAACTATAAGCTTTACAACGTAGCTGGCATCCGGCTGAATATTGCAAAAAGTTGGCGATCTAACCAACGCCCCAACCCCAAGGGAGAAACCTATGAAACTCCGTTTCGCCGGATGTGTCTATGCCGCCGCTTTGCTGATCGGCGGGGTGACCGGCGCACTGGCTCAGGAAAAGACATTCGAACTCAAATTGTCGCATTGGGTGCCGGCTTCGCATCCCCTGCAGAAGGCGCTGGAAGATTGGGGCGCCGCAGTTGAGAAAGCCTCCGACGGCACGCTGCACTACAAAGTCTATCCGGCGCAGCAGCTCGGCAAAGCTTTTGATCACTACGATATGGCGCGCGACGGCATCGCCGACCTCACTTATATCAATCCAGGCTATCAACCCGGCCGCTTCCCGATCATTGGCGCGGGTGAATTGCCATTCCTGATGTCGGACTCGAAAGGCGGCTCGATGGCGCTCGATGCCTGGTATCGCAAATATGCCGAGAAGGAGATGAAGGACGTCAAGTTCTGCCTGGCCTTCATCCACGCACCGTCGTCGTTCCACTCGAGCAAAAAGAAAATCGTCGTCCCGGACGACATCAAGGGCATGAAGGTTCGACCGGCGCACGCGACCATGGCGAATTTCGTCACGTTGCTCGGCGGCACTAACGTTCAGTCCTCCGCTCCCGAAGTGCGCGACATCATGGAACGCGGCGTCGCCGACGCCGTGACTTTCCCGTGGGGATCACTGGTGCTGTTCGGCATCGACAAAGTGACCAAGTACCACATGGATGCGCCGCTTTACGTGACGACTTTCGCCTTCGTATTTAACAAGGCCAAATATGACGAGATGTCGCCACGCCAGAAAAAGGCGATCGACGATAACTGCAACACCGAAGCAGCTGGCCGCGTCGGTGGGCCGTGGGGCAAGTTCGAAGACGCCGGCCTGGACAAAGTAAAGGCCGAACCGGGCCAGGAGGTTTATCAACTCACCGGCGACCAGCTCGCGCAGTGGCGCAAGGCCGCCGAACCGCTGGAAAAAACCTGGGCGGATAATGTCAGGAAAACCGGCGCCGACCCCGACGCGGCAATGAAAGAATTGAAGGCCGCGCTCGCAAACTACAAAGCTCTTGCGATGTAACTGTCGGCGACGACAATCTAAATGACCATATAGGCGGCGGGGCATCCCCGCCGCCAGAAGTTTCGACAAGCGTCAACCGTCTGGGGGCGGAATTGAAGCGCATCTATATGGATCGTTTCATCGATACGATCGAATGGATCGCGGCAGGCTTTGTCGGAATCGTCGCAGCCAATATCTTCATCGCCGTCCTGTTACGCAACGTTTTCAACTATGCAATCCCTGATGCTTTCGACTTAGGACGATTGCTGCTCGGCATTCTGATCTTTTGGGGAATCGCGGCGACGTCCTATCGCGGCACGCACATCACTGTCGATCTGATCTGGGCCAATGTCGGTCCGAAATATCAGCGCATGATCGACGTGTTCGCCACGCTGGTGTTGCTGTTTGTCGTCACCGTGCAGACCTACACTTTGTTCGACAAGGTGCGCGGCACCTATTACGACAACGTGCTCACCTTTGACCTGCGACTGCCGACCTGGCCGTTTTTCGCGGTTGCCTGGGCCGGCGACGTTTCCGCCGTGTTGCTGATCGCCGTTCGCACCTACCGGCTTATTTTCCAGCCAGAGCTGATGCAAGAAACCAAGATCAAACCGGTGGAATGAAGGACGCGTGATGAGCACCAATGCCGTCGCGATCCTCGGTTTCGTTTCGCTGTTTGCATTGATGTTGCTGCGCGTGCCGGTCGGCATGGCGATGGGCCTCGTCGGCGTCAGCGGATTTTCCTACCTGGTCGGTGGCAGCGCGGCACTCAAACTGGTCGGCCAGACCTCGATGCGCACGGTCACCGACTACACCTTCGGCGTTATTCCGATGTTCTTGCTGATGGGGACGTTTGTATCCAACTCCGGCATGAGCCGGGATCTGTTCCGTGCCGCGAACAGTTTCGTCGGCCATCTGCGCGGCGGCCTCGGGTTCGCCACCGTCGCCGCCTGCGGCGGCTTTGCCGCAATCTGCGGTTCGTCGGTTGCGACCGCCGCAACGTTTTCCGCGGTCGCGTATCCGGAGATGCGCCGCTTCGGCTATCCGCAGAGTTTCGCCACCGGTGTGATCGCGGCCGGCGGCACGCTCGGCGCCATGCTGCCACCGTCAACTGTGCTCGCCGTCTACGGGATCATCACCGAACAAGACATCGGCAAGCTGTTCATCGCCGGAATCATTCCGGGCCTGCTGGCGATGGGCATGTATATGGCCACGATCAAGATCATCGGTTCCGTGCGGCCGGGCTTCTTGCCGACCGGGCCACGCAGTTCGCGTAGCGAGCGGCTCGACGCGCTGAAAAATGTCTGGGCGCCCCTCTTGCTGTTCACGTTCGTGATCGGCGGGCTTTATGGGCTGCCGTTCCTGCCGCGCTTCACGCCCACCGAAGCCGGCGGCGTTGGCGCGAGCGGCGCATTCCTGATCGGCCTTCTCACAGGAAGGCTCAACAAAGACAAAATTCTGACTGCACTGCTGCAGGCCACCCGCACCGCAGCGGCCGTGTTCACCGTGCTGATCGGCGCACTGATTTTCGGCTATTTCCTTACCGTCACCCAGGTACCGCAGAAGTTGACCGAATTTCTCACCGGCCTCGGCCTCGGCAGCTACGGCGTGCTGGCACTCATCATGCTGATGTACCTGGTGCTCGGCTGCCTGATGGACGCGATGGCGATGATTATCCTGACGGTGCCGATCATTTTCCCGGTCGTCATCCACCTTGGCTTCGACCCCATCTGGTTCGGCATTATTATTGTGATGACGGTGGAACTCGGGCTGATCCACCCGCCGGTCGGCATGAACGTGTTTGTCATCAAAAGCGTGGTGAAGGACGTCAGTTTTGCCACTATTTTCAAGGGGGTTATCCCCTTCATCCTGACCGACCTGGTGCGTCTGGTCATCCTGATCGCCTTCCCGATCCTGGCGCTCTGGCTGCCGTCGCGCATGTAGTTCTAAAATGCTAAATAGTTGGGACCCAAACTATCTGCCGAAGGCTCAATAATGGAACGGTCGTTTAAGAAAGAAGTCGAATCGCTCAAGCTCGGCGACGGCGAGACCTTCCACGGCGAAGGTATCCTCGCTGTCACCAAGGCGCTGCTGCAATCAGGTGTGAGCTATGTGGGCGGCTATCAGGGGGCACCCGTCTCGCATCTTCTCGATGTGCTCGTTGATGCGGAAGACATAATGTCCGACCTCGGCGTGCATCTGGAGACCTGCTCCAACGAAGCGTCCGCCGCCGCCATGCTTGGCGCATCGATCAACTATCCGCTGCGTGGCGCAGTGACGTGGAAATCGATTGTCGGCACCAATGTCGCCGCCGACGCGCTGTCCAATCTCGCCTCACCCGGCGTTGTGGGCGGCGCTATGATTATTCTCGGCGAGGACTACGGCGAAGGCGCGAGCGTCATTCAGGAGCGCTCGTACGCCTATGCGTTGAAATCCTCGATATGGCTTCTCGATCCGCGCCCCGATCTCCCGTCGATCGTGCGTACAGTGGAAAAGGGATTCGAACTGTCGGAGGCCAGCCACGCACCGGTTATGCTGGAATTGCGCATACGCGCCTGCCATGCCACCGGCGAATTTGCCGCCAAGAACAACCGCAAGGGTATCGTATCCGGCCTTGATAAACTCGCCGGACCACCGCGTTTCGAATACGGGCGGCTGGCGCATCCGCCTGTAATCTTTACGCAGGAGCGGCTGAAGGTTGAAGAACGCCTGCCCGCTGCGCGGGCCTTCATTCGCGAGCAAAAGCTCAACGAGACAATCGACGGCGACCTGAATGATGTCGGCATCATCGTAATGGGTGGGCTTACCAATAGCGTACTACGCGCGCTCGAACGAATGGGATTGGCCGACGTATTCGGCGTCTCTCGAGTTCCGATCCTGGTTCTCAATGTTGTCTATCCGTTGGTGCCGGAGGAATTGCGCGAATTTTGCGCCAGCAAGCGTGCGGTTCTCGTCGTCGAGGAAGGCTATCCCGATTACATCGAGCAGGCGGTCCATGTCGAATTGCGCCGCGCCGACATCAATACGCGTGTCCTCGGCAAGGGCCCGTTACCGAAGGCCGGCGAATACGCTTCCGACGTGCTGCTCGAGGGAATCGCCTCTTTTCTGCAAGACGCCAAGCCCAAAGGCGTCGACGCCGATACGATTGCGGAAAAGGCTCGTGGCCTGGTCGCGCACAAGGCCAAAGCTGCGGCGGCGCTCGGTCCCCTGCCTCCGCGTCCACCGGCCTTCTGCACAGGCTGTCCGGAACGTCCGGTCTTTTCGGCAATCAAATTGATGCAGCGCGAATTGGGCCCGACGCACATCAGCGCCGACATCGGTTGCCACTCGTTTGCGACCTTCGCGCCCTTCTCGCTCGGCAATTCGATCCTCGGCTACGGCATGTCGCTTGCGAGCGCGGCGGCGGTGACGCCAAACATGGAACGGCGTCCGATCGCGATCATGGGCGACGGCGGCTTTTGGCATAATGGTCTGATTACGGGCGTCGCATCCAATCTGTTCAACAAAGGCGATGGCGTGCTGATCGTGATGCAGAATGGCTACGCCTCTGCCACTGGTCAGCAATATATTCCGTCGAGCACGATGAGCCGCACCGGTGCGACACCCGGCGTAAGCATCGAACAGACCCTGCGTTCGATGGGCGTCAAATGGCTGCGCACGGTACGCACATATTCTGTCGCAGTAATGGTGAAGACACTGAAGGAAGCCATGCGCACCGCCGAGCATGGGTTAAAGGTGATCATCGCCGATGGGGAGTGCCAGCTGGCACGGCAACGCCGGGTGCGCGCCGAGGATGCTGTGAAGCTCCAGCGCGGCGAACGTGTCACACGCACACGCTACGGCGTCGACGATGAAATCTGCACGGGCGACCACTCCTGCATCCGGCTGTCCGGTTGTCCATCGCTGACCGTAAAGCCTTCGCCCGATCCATTGCGGACCGACCCCGTCGCGACTGTGGTGGAAAGTTGCGTCGGATGCGGTTTGTGCGGCGAAGTCGCACACGCGGCGGTGCTGTGTCCGTCATTCTACCGCGCCGAGATCGTGCGTAACGCCACGTCGCGGGATCGCACCGTATTTCGTCTGCGGCAGAAAGTGATCGGATGGCTCGGCGGCTACGCCGGCGAGGCCGCAGCATGAATTCTTCGCGTCCGATCACGATCCTGATTGCCGCCCTCGGCGGCGAAGGCGGCGGCGTGCTGACGCAGTGGATCGTTACGGCGGCAGAACAAGCCGGTTTTCCGGTGCAAAGCACATCGATCCCGGGCGTCGCGCAACGCACAGGCGCCACAACATATTACATCGAGATTCTGCCGGTGCCGGCGCGCGATCTCGCCGGCAAGCGTCCGGTGCTCGCGCTGACGCCCGGCGTCGGCGATATCGATATCGCGGTGGCGAGCGAATTGCTGGAAGCCGGCCGCACAGTGGCGAACGGTTTCGTGACGCCAGAGCGCACACATGTCATCGGTTCGGTCAGCCGCTTCTATGCGATGGACGAGAAGATCGCGATGGGCGACGGCCGCTTCGACCAGGATAAGCTGGTCAATATCATTAAGGAAAATGCGAAAGACATCTTGCTCATCGATATGGACTCGCTTGCCAGGCAAAGCGGCTCGATCATCAACGCCGTCATGCTCGGCGCTATATCCGGCTGCGGACGCCTGCCGCTGACGCAAGACCAATTCGAGGCCGCGATCCGCGAGGACGGTAAATCGGTCGACAGCAATTTGCGCGGCTTTCGCGCCGGTTTCGAAGCTGCACGCGCGAATGTCCAGGCTACGAAGCTTCTCGAGAAGAAACGGAACATCGCTGCAACGCCGGCTTTGATCGAACACGAAGTGACCCGCACATTTCCAGCGGTGGCACAGGCGACCGGTCTCGAAGGGGTGCGGCGGCTGATCCGCTATCAGAGCGTTGCCTATGGCCGGCTTTACCTGGACCGCCTCCGGCCCATCGTTGAGATCGATCACGTCATCGGCGCGCAGGGAAAATTCCTCAAAGAGGTCGCCCGCCATCTTGCGGTGCGCATGTCTTACGAAGACGTCGTACGGGTCGCGCAGGCGAAGATTTCGCCCGATCGCATGCGCCGAATCGCTCGCGAAGAGCTGCGCGTCAAAGACGAGCCCTATTCGGTGCATGATTTTCTCAAGCCCGGCATCGAGGAATTGTGCCAGCTGCTGCCGCCGTTTCTGGCGCGCCCGATTTTCCGCGTGGCCGAACGCAAAGGCTGGCTCGGCCGCGTCTATTTCGGCATGGAAATCAATTCAACATCGATCAGCGGCTATCTGCGGTTTCTGATGCTTGCGAAGATGCGGCCGCTACGCCCTTACGGCTACCGCTACAAGCAGGAGCAGCAGCAACTCGAATCCTGGCTCGGGTTGATCCGCCAAGCGGCGAAACATTCTCCCGAGTTCGCGCTTGAAATCGCGGAATGCGCGCGGCTGATTAAAGGCTATGGCGATACTCATGCGCGCGGCCTTGCAAATTACAGCGCCATCGAAATGCGGGTCATTCGGCCGGCTCTGGCGGGCCAAATCCCATTGGCACGGGCCGCCGATGCGGTCGCCAGCGCGCGCACTGCGGCCTTGGTCGATCCGGAGGGCGAGAGCCTGGCCAAGTGCCTCGCCGACATCGACGGCCAGCAGGCCATGCGCGTCGCCGCTGAATAACGCCTTGCACGCACGCCAATTGAGGCATTCCCCGCGCGCGTAACGCGCCCGCGCCCGCCTCCGTTGTCAGCTTTTGCCTCGTCGAGTAAAACACCACACACATAACGGAGAAAGCGTCCCGGGCCTGAAATTCAGCGCTGCGCGAACGCCACAAGGGACGAAACGAAATGGCCGCCACACCAACCGGACAACGGCCGACGATTGCCGCGGAAGCCTTTCTGCGCGCGCTTGCCGATCACGGCATCGACTACTTCTTCGCCAATCCCGGCACTGATTTCCCGCCGATCGTGGAAGCGTTCAGCCGCGCCAAGAAGACCAATGCGAAGGTGCCGAAACCGATCCTGGTTCCGCATGAGAATCTTGCGGTTGCCATGGCGCACGGCGCCTATCTGATGACCGGTCGCCCGCAAGCCGTGATGGTCCACGTCAACGTCGGCACCGCGAACACGATCAACAATCTGACCAATCTTTCGCGCGACCGCATTCCGCTCATTCTCGCTGCCGGGCGCACACCAATCACCGAGAAAGGCTCGTTCGGCTCACGCTCGCGTCCAATTCATTGGGCGCAGGAAATGTTCGATCAAGCGGGCATGGTGCGCGAGCTGGTGAAGTGGGACTACGAGCTCCGTATGCCGGGACAAGTCGGTGACATGGTCGTCGCGCGCGGCGTCGAAGTCGCGATGGCGAGTCCGCGCGGGCCCGTTTATCTCGTGTTGCCGCGCGAGCCATTGTCCGCGCCGCTGCCGGAGCCGGTCGGTCCGTTGAAAGCCGCGGCCGCAAGCGGCGGCCCCGCATCCCGGATCCGCGCTCCGTTGTGCAGCTCGCCGAGTGGATTGCTGCCGCCGAACGGCCGCTGATCATCGTCTCCACTTTGCCGGCGGATGCGCCCGCGATCCTGGGACAGCTGGCCGAGCGCGCGGCGATCCCGGTCGTCGTCACATAACCCGCGCACGGTGTGTCTCCCTCAAGCCACGCGATGCATTTTGGCTTCGAGCCGGGTGCGCTGCTGGCCGACGCCGACCTGGTCATCGCCATCGACGCCGACGCGCCCTGGATCCCGAGCCTGCACAACCCGCCCGCGGGATGCCATGTCGCGCATATGGGTGAGGAGCCGTTTTATCGTGCGTTACCCGATGCGCACCTTCCCGAGCGATCTTGCCATCCAGGCCGGCACCGTCAACACGCTGACGGCGCTCAACGCGCGATTGGACCGCGACTGCAGATGGCGGAGGCGCGCATCGCTGCCCGTCGCGCACGCCTGACCGAGCGGATGCGCAACGCGGCGCGCGCAGCTTGCGAAAGACTTCACGCCACGGACAAACGATTTCACCGGAATATCTGTCGCGCGTGCATTGGCGAAGCCGTCGGCACCGATGCGGTGATCTTCAACGAATATTCGCTGCGCGCCGCGCAAATCCGCGCGAGAAAAGCCCGACACGCTGTTCGCGCTCGGTCCCGCTGGCGGCCTCGGCTGGGGCTTCGGCGCCGCATTGGGCGCCAAACTTGCGGCACCGGAGAAGTTCATCGTCGCAACGCTCGGTGATGGCGCGTACATGTTCGCCAATCCGATGGTCGGGCATTGGGTATCGGCCGTTCACAATCTTCCCGATCCTCACCATCCTGTTCAATAACAGCCGCTACGGCGCAGTGCGCAACGCCACAATGTCGATGTTCAAGGATGGTGTCGCGGGCGAAACCGATGGCCGCACACTCGCCGATCTCGATCCGTCACCGGCATTCGACGAATTGGCGCGCGCCCAAGGCGCCCATGCCGAGCGCGTGGAAAAACCCGCAGACCTGCCCGATGCAATCGCACGCGCCCGCGACGTCGTCGTCAACGAAAAGCGCCAGGCGCTGCTCAACGTCATTACGCCTTATTGAACCGGTAACCCGCGCTAGAACAATCAAAAGTCATGGAGGACTCATGCGTATCGATGCCTACACTCATTTCATCCCGGAAAAATATTTCAACAAGATCGTCGAGAGCGGCCACGCCGACATTGGCAAGCGCGTGCGCGAAATACCGTGCATCCATGACCTCGAGGTCCGCCGCAAGATCGTCGGCAGCTTCAAGGACTACGCGCAAATTCTTTCCTATCCGATGCCGCCGCTGGAGGTCATGACCAAAGGCGATGGCAAACTGACAGAGGAATACACCAAGCTGGTGAATGACGGCTTCGCAGAGATCTGTGCGAAATATCCCGACCAGTTCCCCGGCTGGGTTGCGCAAGCGGCGCTGATTGCGCCGGATGGCGGCGTGCGCGAGGCCGAACGCGCGCTGAAAAACGGCGCGCTCGGCGTGCAGATTTACACCAATATTGCCGGCAAGCCGCTCGACGATCCGGCGTTCGAGCCATTCTTTGCGGCGATGAACAAACTCAACAAGCCGATCTGGATGCATCCTGCGCGTGCAGCGAATTTCCCGGATTATCTGTCCGAGACGAAATCGAAATACGAAATCTGGTGGACCTTCGGCTGGTCCTATGAGACTGCGGCCGCGATGGCGCGGCTGGTGTTTTCAGGGATTATGGACAAGTACCCGAACCTGAAGATCATCACCCATCATTTCGGCGGCATCGTGCCGATGCTGGAAGGCCGTATCGGCCCGGGATGGGATCAACTCGGCGCGCGCACCTCGGATGAGGATCTCAGCCTCATTCTGAAAAAGCTGAAGAAGCGTCCGCTCGATTACTTCAAGCACACATTCTATGCCGACACTGCCGTGTTCGGCGGCGAGCCGGCAACGCATGCGGGGCTTGCCTTCTACGATCTCGACAAAATCGTATTCGCGTCGGATTGCCCGTTCGATCCGGAAAAGGGCACGATGTACACGCGCGAAACGCTGCGCATCATCGAAGGCATCGATATGCCGAAAGCCGACAAGGAAAAAATCTGGCACGGCAATCTCGAGGCGATCACCGGGGTGAAGTTTAAGACTTGATTGGCGCGCTGCTTTCCGCTCGCAGAGCAAACTATTCGTCATGGCCGGGCTGGCATGACGGTGTTTCAACTGTCAGGCCGGGCAGTCACATCCTCCACGTCATGGTCGGGCTATATCCGGCTATGCGCGACTACATTACTCATCGCGCGAAGCAAGACGTGGCAAGCCCGGCATAGAGCCGGGCATGCCGGAAGAGAGGCTGAGCTCACCGACTCTGGTCATTCCCGCGCAAGCGGGAATCCGGGTGACGATTCAAGTGGCAATTGGCGCCGCTGAGTCCCCGTTTCGCGGGCATGAGCGGAAAGGAGGCGCGGCACCTACTCAAATTCGGCAAGCACACCCGATCAAAAATCCCAGGTGAACCCCCCCTTGAACGCATGAGTCTGGGCATGGGCGGCGAGTTCGCCCTGGTAGAACGCACCCAGCTTGGCCTGCGGGCTAAAGCGCCAGTCGAAGCCAGCTTCGACCAGCGCCGCATCACGCGCAATCGGAATGCCGGCGGTCGTAAACGCCGTGCCCGTGCCCTGGAACGCAAGTCCCGTAACCGGCGTCACATCGCCAAAGGCATGTTGCCATTGCAGCGTGCCGCGCGGCACCAGCACCGTGCCGTTGGCGAGTGGTACCGCGCTGGCAAACCGCATGCCGAGCGAGGAATAGCCGAGGTTCTGGTTCGACGCCGAAGCCGCCAGCGCTGCAGCACCGCCGCTTTCCGCGAACGAACCATCATGCACGTGCACATAAGCCAAGCCTGCGAGCGGCTCGACCGCGACCTGCCCAAGCGCCATGCCATAGCCCACTTCGCCGAACACCTGCCCGACATTGCCGTGGAAATGCGCATGCGTCTGATCGCTAAAGCCCGGGAAGAAGACGCCGCGGCTGGTGTCGATGCTGTCATAGGTCAATGACGCACCACCGCGCACATTGAAGGCCCCGACGCGGCCACCGGCGTAACCGCCGAACTGGACGCTATCGATGCCGGCGCTGCTGGCGCGCGCATCGACATTGAGATCCGTGCGCGTATAGCCCGCCACCAGACCGGCGCGCCAGGTATCGCCGAAGCGCGCATCGGCGCCGGAGAGGAAGCCGCCGAAGCGGCTGCGCAGCGAGGCGGCATTGCCATCGCTGTCGGCGTGACCCCAGCCGCCGAGACCCAGTGCCCAGAAGGTGAGACCGCGCGAGGGTTCACGCGCAGCGGGCGCCTTTGCCGGGAAGTCTGCGGCGTAGGCAGCGTTGGCTTCGTCCCCTGCATAAGCCAGTTGCGGCCCGCCGAAGCTGAGCGCGCCCTGACAGCGCCAGGTGCACCGGCATACGATGCCTGGCGCATGCGCCCGAGCATCGCATCGCGGGTGAACTGCGATTGCCCGGCTTGTGCGTTCTGTACGCTGCCGAAGACTTCGCCGGAGAGCGCATCGAACGCCTGCTGGGCGCCGGCGACGGTGGTCGCTTGCGTCAATAGCGCATTGACAAGCGGGTTGGTGAACGGGCTAGCGTCAAGCGCCGTCGCGACGGCGTTCTGATTGCGTGTTCTCGCAACAGCGGCAAAACCGAAGCCAGGGTTCACCGGGCCACCGCCGCCACCGCCGCCACCCGTGCCGCCACCGCCTGGACCGCCGCCGGTACCGACGCCGCGACAGGCGGTAGGGTCGTTGCAGTTTAGCGTCAGGAAGACATTGTTGGTGTTGGTGTCATAAGTAAGCAACGGCGTGAGAAAGAGTAGACTGCTCGTCACGGCGCTGAACGTGCCGCTCAAACCACCGCCAGCGGTCAAGAGGTTGTACTGCGTCGAGGGCGCGAAGGTGCCACCTGCCCGTACATCCACGGTGCCGTCTAACGTTACGAGCCCAGCCGCAAACAGCCTGCTGGCCGTTCCATCGCCATTGGCAGTGATACGGAGGGTCGAGTTAGCGGCGAAGGTGACACCGCCGGTCACCCCCATGTTCCCACGTCCCGTGGCGTCCGGGACGCCCGGCGACAGGGTGCCGCCACTCATGACATTGACGTTGCCGTTGATACTGCCGTGCCCTGCCAGTACACCGCCCGAATTTCACCGTCACATCGCCGGTGATTCTCCCAGCCGACTGATGAACGACATCGCCGACCTCCAGCGTGCCGCTCGTGATCGTTGCCGCGCCGACGGTGGCGGCGCCATTCAGCGTCCATGTGCCACTCGCCTGCACGTCCAATGAATTGAAGCCGACGAAATCATTGTTGGCGGTGCCGCTGCCCTCAAGGACCAGATTATTGGTCGCGTTCGCGCCGCGCCCTGGCGGCGCCGACTAACTCCGATCCGGTTTGCAAGGTCAGCGTATTGATGCCGGTTCCGCCAAATACAATTGACGATCCTGAAGTGCCCGAGATCTTGCCCGCGCTCGTCACGTTGCCTGAGCCCTGGATACCAACACCTGCACTGGAGATCGTCGCACCGAAGTCATTTGTGACGTCGAGGTTGGCGGCATGGATGCCAAAGGCGCTGCCCGAGATGGCGCCGCCTGACAAATTGTGCACCGTCGCGGTGCCCGTGGACGAAAAGACGTTGATGCCCGCGCTTTGACCCAAGCCGTCGGCCTTGATCGTTTTGGAATTGGTTACATCGACACTATTGGTGCCATTGACGGCGGCGGCGCCTGTGCCCGTCGCTTCAATCGTGCCGCTATTGCCTTTGACCTTGACGTCGGTGGCAAAGATGCCCGACGAGACCCCGCTTATCGTGCCGGACCCATTGGTCACTGTGGCTGTGCCACTCGCATTGATAGCGATATCACCGCTGATCAGGCCGTCGTTGCCGGTGACGTTGACGGTCGCAGCACTGATGCCGGCAGCAGCGCCCGTGATGCTGCTGCCAACCAGATTTTCCACCGTGGCGGTGCCGCCGGCAAAGATGCCGCGGCCGGCCGCCTGAATCTTGCCGCCGGTGTTGTGGATGTCGGCATCGGTCGTCGCGAAGATGGCGTCGCCGTTCGTGGCTTCGATCAGGCCACTATTGGCCGAGACGGTGATTGTGGTGCCGCTGATCGCGAACTGACCGGCCGTGATGATGCCTGTGGTGGTGCCGTTACCGTTATTGCTCACGGTGATGGCGTCTTCGCTGCCGATAGCTACGCCATTTACTGCCTGTATAGTGCCGGCATTGGTGACATCGACAGCAAATCCATCTACGGCAATTCCGTTCGCGCCATCCGCAATGATTTTGCCTCCCGCAAGATTGTTGACCGTGGCCTTAGAAAGCGGCTGGCGTTGGCATTGATGGCGCGGCCATCGACGCCGTTCTCGCGAATTGTGCCGGAATTGCTCCTGACGGTGACGACATCGCCGTCGATGGCGCGAGCCACTAGCGCCGGAAGCGTCCGCCTTTGCTTCTATCGTGCCGGCGTTGTCGACAATGACCGTCTGCGCCGTAATGGCAATTCCGTCGCCGGTAATATTGCCGCCTGCCTGATTGTCCACCGTGGCAGTGCCGGTAGCCTGGATCGCGATGCCTTTCGTCGCAAGCGCCTGAATGGTGCCGCGAACTTGTGACGGTGACGGATTGGGCACCAATCGCTATTCCCCCGTTTCCCCCGGTTCCCAGTGCTTCAATCGTGCCGGAACTGTTGATGGTGCCATCACCGAGTGAGATCCCGGTCACATCTCCTGTCACTGACGCGGGCCCCGGCGCCGAGGCGGTGGGCCCGACATTGATGGTGACGCCGGTTTCGAGGCCGGTGCCATAGCCGTTGCTGCCGTTCTGATTGGTGGTCGTGCCCGTGCAGGTAACCGTGGTGTTGTTTGCGGGCGTGCCGAGGGCTGTCGTCGGCGTGCACTGAGCGCGGGCCTGATCGGCCACCGCGAACGGCGCGGCCAATAGCGCCAGCGCGACACCGCACATCAAACGATTTCGCCTCAAACGATTTCGTTTTGCCCCGATCATCCCCTTAACTCCCCTGCGGCTCTCATCGCCGTCTTCTCGAGCGCGATATTTCGCGCGATACGTTTCACGTGAAGCACACGCGGCTCACGTGAAGCAGACGCGGCGCGGCTTGCAGTTTTCACTGCCGCAAGCTGATTTTCCGCGCTTAAATGCTTACGCAGCGCGGCGCCCGAAAACTTGGGCGCGCGCGATGCCGGCTTGGCCTAAAACGAAAATTGGAGATTCGGCTGTGGAGCGATGCGAAACGGCAACAGGCGGACGACTGCGTGTCGCTTGGGGCGTGATGCGTGGGGCGTGATATATCCGCCGTTAGGATGATGCGCGGTGCAGGCGCCGTTACGTACTTCGCAGATGCGGCGCGACCGCTAAGACGTGGATGCCCGCAGCAAGTGCGGGCATGACGAAGGAGAGGTTGATGCGACACGCAAGCACCTCGCCTCATCCATCCGAACTACACGCGCACGGAATTTCAACGTCATGGCCGGGATTCCCACACTCCGCTCATTCCCGCGCAAGCGGGAATCCAGGAGCCAAATTGAATGGCTCTCATTGAGCTGCCCTGGACCCCCGCTGGAGCCTGCACTCGGGCCGGCGAAGCCGGACCCGGGTGCGGGGGTGAGCGGAAAGAGAAATCGCAAGTCGGATATATCCGACTTGCGACCCGTTTTATGTGGAAGTTGGGCAAGCCCGACTTCCGGTGCCATCCACGTCTTGGGTTATGCAAGGCCGTAAAGCCGGGCATGACAGTGGAGAGGCAAAGAAAGTCGTGGATGCCCGCATAAAGCGGGGCATGACGGGCGAAAGCGGCATCGCCGTCGCTAGAAGCGGGGCGGCCATCTGCTAACCTCGCCGGCCATGGCGATCACGCAACCCCTCGGCCTGCCGGACGCTGACGCGCCCGGCCCAGCGCCGCTCAATGGCGAATCCGGCGGCGGCATGACCCCAGCCGGCCGACGAGGGCCGCGTCACGCCGGCGATGGCGCAGTACGTCGAGATCAAGGCCGCCCATCCGGACTGCCTGTTGTTCTACCGGATGGGTGATTTCTACGAGATGTTCTTCGACGATGCCGAGGTCGCCTCACGCGCGCTCGGCATCATGCTCACCAAGCGCGGAAAATACCTCGGCAAGGACGTGCCGCTCTGCGGCGTTCCCGTCGTTCGCGCCGACGAATATCTCCACCGCCTGATCGCGCTCGGCCATCGCGTCGCGGTGTGCGAGCAGCTTGAAGACCCGGCCGAAGCGCGCAAGCGCGGCGCCAAGAGTATCGTGCGGCGTGACGTGACCCGGCTGGTGACGCCCGGCACGCTGACCGAAGACACGCTGCTCGATGCCAACCGCAACAATTACCTGCTCGCCGTCTCGCGCGCACGGCTCTCATCGGCCGAGGCGGAAACACGTTTCGCACTGGCATGGATCGATATTTCCACCGGCGAATTCCGGGTGGCGGAATGCGACCGCGGTTCGCTCTCTGCCGAAATCGCACGGCTCGAGCCAAGCGAGATCATCGTTTCCGACGCGCTCTTCAGCGAGGCCGATCTCGCGGCGTATTGGCGCTCGCTTCCTGCGGTCACCCCGCTCGCACGCGACGTATTCGACAGTGCGACCGCTGAACGGCGGCTCAGTTCGTTTTTCGCGGTCGCGACCAGCGAAGCTTTCGGTGCGCTGACGCGGCTCGAACTCACCGCGGCCGCCGCTTGCGTGACTTATGTCGAGCGCACGCAGATCGGCAAGCACCCGCCGCTGTCGCCGCCTTTGCGCGAAAGCGCAGGCGCCAGCATGGCCATCGACCAGGCCACGCGCGGCAACCTTGAATTGATGCGCACGCTGGCAGGCGACCGGCGCGGGTCGCTGCTTGATGCCATCGACCGCACCGTCACCGCCGCCGGTTCGCGGCTGCTGGCGCAGCGGCTGTCGGCACCGCTCACCGGTCCGGCGCAGATTGAAAAACGGCTCGACGCGGTTGCGAGTTTTGTCGGCGACACAGCTGCACGGGCCGAGACGCGCTCGCGCTTGCAGGCGGCGCCCGATCTTGCCCGCGCACTCTCGCGCTTGTTTGTCGGCCGCGGCGGCCCACGCGATCTCGCCGGCATTCGCGATGGCGTTCTCGCCGCCGCAGATCTCGCACGTGCGCTTGTTTCGCTCAAGAACACGCCGGATGAAATCTCAGAGGCGTTGAAAGCCTGCCGGAAGCCGGATGGCATGCTGGCCGCTGAACTATCCGCAGCGCTCGCTGCCGAGTTGCCCGCCTTCAAACGCGATGGCGGCTTTGTGCGCGAGGGCTACGATGCGACGCTCGATGAAATGCGTGCGCTGCGCGATGCATCACGCCGCGTCATCGCGGCCTTGCAGGCGCGCTATGCCGAGGACACGGGCATCCGCATCCTCAAGATCAAGCACAACAATGTGCTCGGCTATTTCGTTGAGGTGACCGCCCAGCACAGCGAGAAGCTGATGGCTGCGCCGTTCAACGCCATATTCATTCACCGCCAGACGCTCGCCGGCCAGGTGCGCTTCACCACCACCGAACTGGGCGACCTCGAATCGAAAATCGCCAGCGCCGCCGAACGTGCACTTGGTCTCGAACTTGAGATTTTTGAGCGGCTCGTGGCGGGCGTGATTTCCGAGAGCGCCAACATCAAGGATTGCGCGGACGCGCTTGCGCGCCTCGATGTCGCGAGCGCACTTGCCCACCTTGCCGCCGAACGCGACTACGCGCGGCCGCAGATCGACGACAGTCATTCTTTCATCATCGAGGGCGGCCGCCATCCAGTCGTCGAACAAGCTTTGTCGCGTGACGGAACGCCGTTTGTCGCCAACAATTGCGATCTCTCGCCGCCGCCTGACATGGACGCCGGCCGCATCTGGCTGATCACCGGGCCCAATATGGCCGGAAAGTCCACGTTTCTCAGGCAGAATGCGCTGATCGCGATCCTCGCGCAGATGGGGAGTTTTGTTCCGGCCAAGCGCGCGCAAATCGGCGTCGTCGACCGGCTGTTTTCGCGTGTGGGCGCCGCCGACGATCTCGCGCGCGGCCGCTCGACCTTCATGGTCGAGATGGTGGAAACCGCGGCCATCCTCAATCAGGCGGGCGAGCGAGCGCTGGTCATTCTCGATGAGATCGGCCGCGGCACATCGACATTCGACGGGTTGTCTATTGCCTGGGCCACCGTCGAGCATCTGCATGGCGTTAACAGGTGCCGTGCACTCTTTGCGACGCATTTTCACGAACTCACCGCGCTCGCCGGACGTCTCGACCGGCTGCACAACGCCACGGTGCGGGTGAAGGAATGGCAGGGCGACGTCGTGTTCCTGCACGAAGTCGTCGCCGGCGCCGCCGACCGTTCGTACGGCATTCAGGTGGCAAAGCTTGCCGGCCTGCCGTCGAGCGTTATTGAACGCGCCAAGGTGGTGCTCGCAAAACTTGAGCAGGAAGACCGCGCCGCGCCGAAGGGCTTTGAAGACTTGCCGCTGTTCGCCGCGCCCGCCAAACCGACGCAGGACAAAACGTCATCGGCTGAGGAACTTCTTGCCGCGGCGCTGGCCGCGATCAATCCGGACGACCTGTCGCCGCGCGAGGCCATGGACGCGCTTTATCGCCTAAAACAGCAGGCTTCGAAAAAGACCGGCAATTAGAGGTCCGATTCGACCCGTCATGGCCGGGCTTGTCCCGGCCATCCACGTCTTTACTCTCCACGGCACGCTATTAAGACGTGGATGCCCGCGACAAGCGCGGGCATGACGGTGGAGAGGCAATGCGGTCCCCGAATGCGGGGACGAGCGGGCACGAGTACGATGAACGTCGCTGAAAGAAAGCAAACGACGGCACCGGCGGACGCACAGCGCTGGCTCGAGAGCTTCGACGCGGCGTTACAGGCGCAAGACACGGCCGCGATCGCAGAATTGTTTATCGCGGATGGCCTTTGGCGCGATGTACTGGCCTTCACATGGACCATCCAGACCATGTCGGGACGGCCCGCAATCGAAGCCACCATGCGCGAAACGCTCGCGCGCACGAAGCCGGCCCACTTTCATTTTCCAGCACGGAGAACGCCGCCGCGTTGGGTCACGCGCGCCGGCACCGAAGCGCTCGAAGGGCTGTTCGAATTCGAAACGGCCATCGGCCGCGGCGCTGGCGTCGTGCGCCTCGTTCCCGACCCTCAAACGCCGTCGCGGCTGCGCGCCTGGTCGATCGTCACGACGCTGGAGGAACTCAAAGGCCACGAGGAAGCATTCAAAAAACATACGGCTGACGACGGCATACGTGATTTCGGCGCCGAAAACTGGAGCGACCGCCTCGCCAAGGCGCGCACTTATGCCGACCACGATCCGGCGGTGATTGTCGTTGGCGGCGGACAGGCAGGGCTCTCTATCGCCGCGCGCTTGCATCAACTGGGCATCGATACGCTGATTGTCGACCGCCATGAGCGCGTCGGCGATAACTGGCGCAAGCGCTATCACTCGCTCACGTTGCACAATGAAGTGCACGTCAATCACCTGCCCTATCTGAAATTTCCACCGACATTCCCCGTCTACATTCCGAAAGACAAACTGGCGAACTGGTTTGAATCCTACGTCGACGCCTTGGAGCTGAATTTCTGGACCGGAACGGAACTGGTCTCAGGCCATTACGACGAAAAACGCCGGGACTGGCAGGTCACGCTACGCCGCAAAGACGGCAGCGAACGCACCATGCGGCCACGTCATCTGATCTTCGCGACCGGCGTGAGCAGCATCCCTGCAACGCCGGATCTGCCGGGCCTCGACGCATTCGCAGGCGCCAAAGTTCATTCCGGAGATTTCAAGAACGCCGAACGATGGAAAGGCCGCAAGGCGCTGGTGCTCGGCACCGGCACCAGCGGCCACGATGTCGCGCAGGAGCTGCATGCGCATGGCGCCGAGGTCACGATGATCCAGCGCAGCAAAACCTATGTCGTAAGTCTCAAAGAGGCGCAAAGCGTCTACGCGATCTATTCGGAAGGAATTCCGTTCGAGGATTGCGATTTGCTCGCAACGTCGTTTCCCTATCCGGTGCTGCAACGCTCGTATCAGCTTTCAACCGCCCAAGGGCGCGAGGTGGATAAGGCGCTGCTGCAGGGGCTCGAAAAGCGCGGTTTTCGCCTGCATTTCGGCGAGGACGAGACCGGCTTCCAGATGATGTATCTGCGCCGCGGCGGCGGCTACTACTTCAATGTCGGCTGTTCGGACCTGATCATTTCCGGTGCGGTCGGCCTCATTCAATTTTCCGACGTCGACCGTTTCGTCGCCGAAGGCGTGCGGATGCGCGATGGCCGCGTCATACCCGCCGATCTTCTGGTGCTGGCGACCGGTTACAAGAACCAGCAGGAGACCGCGCGCGTATTCCTTGGCGACGGCGTCGCGGACCGGATCGGGCCAGTCTGGGGGTTCGATGACGGCGGCGAACTGAGCAACATGTGGCGGCGCACCGCGCAGCCCGGGCTTTGGTTTACCGCTGGCAGCCTCGCGCAATGCCGCATCTTCTCGCGCTATCTTGCGCTGCAGATCAAGGCACTGGAGCTCGGTTTGTTGCGGTAGGTCACCTATCTTCCGCTCATTCCCGCGCACTCGCCGCCGCGAAGCCGAAGCAGCTTCGCTTCGGCGAAGCGGGGAGCGGGAATCCAGATCCACAATTTACTGTTGCGAGATGCGCCCTGGGTCCCCGCTTCCGCGGGGACGAGCGGAGCGCGCGCCCCGCCGGCCGCGCATCAACCAAAGCAACACATTCCACGCTATGCCGATTGAAAGCCCGACGGCATAGGACCACCAGACGCCAATCGGCTCAGCCAACAGATGCACAGCCAGAAGGCTGAGCACGAGGCCGATCAATGGCGCCTGAACGTGCGCCGCAACGCTCGCCGCCGCCGGGCCGCCGAGCCGCGAATGCAGGATGATGAAGAACGAGCCCATCGCCACCGGAAAGAATGCGAAGACACCCGAGAAATATGATCCAAGCGATTGGCTCGCGGCGGTGACGATGATGACGCAAAGGGTGACAACGCCCGCGCGCCACGCAAGATCGCGGCCGCTCAGCTTTACGTGTGCCTTGACCGCGCCCTGCCCAAGAAATCGTACGGCGGCAAAGATCGTCAACGGATAGACCACAGCGTTCAGAAGCAGCGCGGTCGTGGCCGTCCAATCGACAAGGCGGGACAAAAGCGCGGCAACAAACCAAACCAGAAACGCACCGCCGAGGCTCACCGTCAGCGAGTGGCGCTGCGCCAGCGCCGCGTAACTCAATGCAAAGATCGCGCAAGCGGCCATGGAGACCATGCTGCCGATAGCGCTCGATGCAATAAAGGATGGCGGATGTTCGAACGCGAGGATGATCAGAGCCGCACCGCCGGCGGTCGGCAAGGATGCGACCAGCGCCCCGACGAATGCTCCTGTGCGCTCGACGACGACCGAAGCCGCGACAACAATCAAAGCGGTCATCGCGATTTTAAGCAGAAGACCGATCAGCAGCAATGCCATGGGCACTAACCAGCTAAACGGCAACGCCGTGACGGCGCGCCAGCAACACCATAAGGCTCCAGCCGATCGACGTTACAAGCGCCAGCGTCAGGCCGATCACCGAGCCGAACATGTCGGCTGTAAAATGCAACACCGTGCAAGCAAAGGCGAATCCGACCAGCCCCAGCACGGCATTTGCCATGACAGCAGCCGTTGCCGGCCCGCCGACCCGATTGTGCAAGATGTACATGATGCTGAGCAGCACCACCGGAAAAACGGCCAGAATGCCGCTGCCGTCAGGGCCCAGCTGAAAGCTGAAGGTCACGACCACGCCGACCAGCGCCGCAACCAGACTCGCTCGAAGCACGAGATCGGTCCAGTGCGGGCGAAATCCCGTGACCCGGACGTGACGCATCGGACGCACCAGCCAGAGGCAGGTGCCTAGAACTACGATGTTCAATATCGCCACAAGCGCGAACGTCCAATGGATCGAGAGCACGGCGCTCGCAAGAATGAGCCAGGCGATGAATGCCAAAGCCATGCTGACCGCTCGCGAGCGCGTTTGCGCCAGCAGCGCATAAACCAATGCGAAGATCACGTTCACGGCATTGATGGCAAGGCTTGCGATCGCGCTCTGCGCAATGAAGTGCGCGTCGTGATCGAGCGCAAGAAAAACGTAAACCGGTCCGGCGCTAATCGGCAGCGTCGCCACCAGGCCGCCGATCAAGGGGCCGACGCGTTCGGCTATCACCGTCGCCGCCAGCACAAAGCCGGCCGTGACAGCCATTTTTACGATCAGAATGAGCGCGAAATAAACTGGCGGGGACATTGAGTTCTCGACCGTCATGCCCGGCCTTGTGCCGGGCATCCACGTCTTCCAGGCTAGCGCGGATAAAGACGTGGATGACATCGGAAGTCGGGCTTGCCGGACTTCCGCACAATAATGTGCCGCAAGTCGGGTAGACCCGACTTGCGGTGACAAGCCCGGCCATGACGATTGATAGGCACTACCTCGCCATTCATCACGCCGGCGTCAGCACGACGCGGCCGGTCACCTTGCCGGCACGCAGCTGATCCATCACCGCGTTCACATCCTCGAGCGGCCTGGTCGTCACCGGAACCGACGGAATTCCGGTGCGCCGGACGAGGTCGATCAGCTCTTTCATTTCCGGCAGGCTGCCGACATAAGATCCCTGGATGGTCAATGCCCGCATCGGGATCGGTGGCAGCGACACCGTGAGGTCGCCGCCGTACAGGCCGACGATGACGTATTTGCCGCCCTTGATCAGGCTGTCATAGCCGACGCGTGCGCTTTGCGACGATCCGACAAGATCGATAACGCCCCACGCACCACCTTTGGTCATGTCGATGATTTGCTGGGAAGCATCGGCCGCGCCGCCATCCACCACAGCTTTCGCGCCCGCCTTCTTGGCGGCGTCGCGTTTGGCCGGATCAATGTCGACGACGATCGCGCTGTGGCCACCCATCGTCTTGTGCAATGCAAGGCACATCAGGCCGAGACCACCTGCACCGATGATGACCGTCGGTTCGCTTTTCAGTGTCGGAATTTTTTTCAAGGCACCGTAGGTCGTGACGCCCGAGCAGGCGAGCGGAGCCGCGCGCTCCGGCGGCAAATCACCGATATCGAACAAATAGCGTGGATGCGGGATCATCAGGTAGTCGGCATAGCCACCGTTCGAAAACACGCCGAGGCTGCGCATGGCGCGGCAAAGATTTTCCTCTCCTCGTTGGCACGGCTCGCAGGTGCCGCAACCGATCCACGGATGCGCAAGGCGGCGATCGCCGACCTTGACGCCTTTTGCGTCAGGTCCGAAGGCAACGACCTCGCCGACGTTCTCGTGGCCGAGCGTCACCGGCAGCTTCATGCCGCGGTCGGCGAGACTCATTTTTTTGCCGCCGCCGAGATCGAACCAGCCGTCGGCCAGATGCAGGTCGCTGTGGCATACGCCGGCCGCCAAAACTTTCAGTAGCACCTCACTGCCGGTCGGCTTTGGCGTGGGCTGTTCGTTGAGCTGCAAGGGCTGGCCGCAAACGCAGACCTGGAACATACGCATTATATTTTCCCTCCCGGATTTTTTATGCTCGGGTGGCAGCGAACCACAGTCCACGGCCTTCGTCACTGCCGGGTTGCCACCTAAACGCGCATCATCTGCACGTCGACCGGCGGTCCACTCTTGATGGTCTGATAAACGACGCAATAGCGCTCGGTCAGTTTGAGAAGCTGATCAAGCTTTTCCTGCGGCGCTGCGGTGTCGAGATCAAAGCGCAACCGGATCTGCGCAAAGCCGACCGGCGCATCCTTGGCAACGCCGAGTGTGCCGCGGAAATCAAGATCCCCTTCGGCCGATACTTTGCCGGACTTGAGCGGAATATCGAGCGCCGTCGCTACTGCCTTCACCGTCACGCCGGCGCAGGCGACGAGCGCCTCCAGCAGCATATCGCCGGAGCAGAGTTCAAGCCCGGAACCACCGGTCGCCGGATGCAGCCCTGCCGTGGCCAGCGCGCGGCCGGTCTCGACCTTGCAGGCGATGTTGCTGTCGTCGAGTGTTCCCTTGGCTTTCAGCGTGATGAACGCTGCCTTGGGCTCGCTCTTATACCGCTCCTTGATCGGGGCCTGCATTGCACGCAATTCGCCTGCATCCATGCTCTTCTCCTGTACTTTTGCACTTTGACGGGCCGGGAACCTACAGGCTGGATGCAGCCAAACACAAGGGCGGCTACCACCACATGGCAGCGCCGGTGGCGGGCCGTTCGAGTGCGGCCTGTTCCGGCACGCGCTCACCGGTCAGCGAGCGGTCGAGCGCGTTGAGTACGCGGGCCTTGACGTGATCAAAGGCAGCCGAATGACGATCGCGCGGGCGCTCCAGATCGGCAGGGATCTCCTCGAAGATTCGGCCGGGACGCGACCGCATCACCATGACGCGATCGGCGAGCGCGACGGCCTCATCGACGTCGTGAGTGACCAGGATCATCATCGGCCGCAGGTCGTTCCACAGGTCGAGCAGATGGTCTTGCAAATCGATGCGGGTAAAGGCGTCGAGCGCGGAGAATGGTTCGTCGAGCAGCAACACCTCAGGCAGCGGCACCAGAGCGCGGGCAATGGCAACGCGCTGCGCCTGGCCGCCCGACAATTCGCGCGGCCAGACCCGCGCCTTTTCACCCAAGCCGACCCGCGACAACGCGCCCGCGGCACGAAGTCGTCGCCGCGCCATTGGCCGGTCTGTCAATCCGAACGCAACATTGTCGGCGACTGTCAGCCACGGCAGCAAGCGCGGTTCCTGAAATACAATGCCGATTTTTTCGTGCGGCGAAGTGATCGGTTGCCCATCGAGCACGACGCGCCCCTGGGTCGGCCGATCGAGCCCGCTGATTGCACGCAACAAAGTCGATTTGCCGCAGCCGGAGCCGCCGATCACGGCGACGATCTCGCCTTGCTCGACGGTGAAGCTGATGCCATCGAGCGCATGCACACCAGTCGGATAGGTCTTGCCGATGTGTTCGAGGCTGAGCATCCGTCAAGTCTCCGTACCGCGCCCGAAGCGGTCTTCCCAGCGGAGGAACGGCGTGGCCACGCCGACAATCAGCCAGTCGGTCGCCTTGCCGATCACCGCAAAGGCCAAAATTGCCGCAACGATTTCGGCCGGCTTGCCGAGCTGCTGGCCGTCAATCAGGAGATACCCGAGACCTTCGGAAGCGCCCATGAACTCGGCGGCGATGACAAACATCCAGCCGAGGCCGAGCCCCGAACGTAGCGCGATCACATAGGCCGGCAGCACCGCCGGCAGGAGAATTCGGCGCACCATCTGCGGGCCGGACAGCCGGAAAGCACGGCCGACCTCGACGATCTTGCGGTCAACCGACATCACCGCGCCCATGACACCAAGATAGATCGGAAAAAACACGCCGACCGCGATCAAGGCGACTTTGGACGTCTCGAATATTCCGAGCCACAAAATGAACAACGGTATCCACGCAATCGACGGCACCGCGCGCAGGCCCTGCAGGCTGGGATCCACGAGCCGACGCACCAGCGTCGAATATCCCGCAATCGCCCCCAGCAAAGTGCCAACGACCGTCCCCACTCCAAATCCGACAGCAACCCGCAAAAGCGTTGCGAGAACGTGGCGCGCGAGCTCGCCAGTGCGGGCAAGATCGGCAAACTCCTCATAGATGCGCGAAGGCGGTGGCACCAGGCGGCCATCCGAGAGGCCCGCGCGAACCGCCAGTTCCCAACCCAGGGCAAGGGTCACCGGCAGGACAATGCCGAGCGCCGGTCGCGCATAACGCGCCAGCGCCGATCTGGGCACTTTCTGTTCCGCCGGGACGTCCTCGACTGCTGCGCTCATCTGCACAAGAGACATCAAACCACTCACAGAAGGCAACTCTTATGCAGCATGCGGCCAAAGCCCTAGTTCGTGGCCGCCAGGTATTTGTCGTCGATCAGATCATCGAGCGCCTTTTTGACATCGACATCGGCCTTGATGACGCCAGCCTGCTGGAGCGCCAGCCCCGCCGCCAGGATCAATTCGCGTTGCGGCGCGCCGATCTTGTTGTGGGTGAGCTCGGTGCGCTCCTTGAGCTGCTTGTCGACGACGGCCTCGGGCAGCTTGGTCACCGCGATGAAGTCGGCCTTGAGTTCGTCGTAGTGGCCGAGCGAGTATTTGCGCGCCTCCTCATAGACGGCCAGCACGCGTCTCACCAGATCGGGATTCTGCTTGGCGAATTCCTCACGCACGTTGAGGATGCCCCAGGTATTGGCGGCGGCATTGCGATAGAAAAGCCTGGCGCCTTCCTCGACTTCCGCCTGCGCCATCATCGGATCGAGCCCGGCCCAGGCATCGACGTCGCCGCGGATCAGCGCAGTCTTGCCGTCGGGGTGCTGCAGCAGCACCGGCTGGATATCCTTTTCGCTCAAGCCCGCGGCAAGCAGCGCACGCACGAGGAAGATGTGCGGATCGGTACCGCGCGTCACGGCAACGCGCTTGCCCTTGAGGTCGGCAACATTAGTAATGGCGCTGCCCTTGGGTACGACAAGCGCGGTCCATTCCGGGCGTGAAAAGACATAGATCGCATTGATCGGATTACCGTTGATTTTGGCGACCAGTGCTGCCGAGCCCGCGGTCGAGCCGAAATCGATCGAGCCGGCGCTTAGAAACTCGAGCGCCTTGTTGGAGCCGAGCGTCTGCACCCAGCGGATCTTGATGTTGTCCTTCTCGAACTCCTTCTCCAGCAAGCCCTTGTTCTTGAGCAGAATGGAGACCGGATTGTAGGTCGCCCAGTCAATATTGATCGTGTCCGGCTTGTCGGCCGCGAAAAGTGCGGTCGTTGGCAGAAGGCCTGCCAACAGCGCGGAGGCAAAGAGCGAACGGCGGGACAGAATACGCATAGCAATCTCCTCACATGACGGACGCCCGCGCTTGGCGGCGCAGGCGCCCTCGTTGATTGAAGCAGACCGGATGGCCCGCCGTCAGCTTGCGAGGGGATTACGCCCCGCGCTTTAGCTGAATTTGTTAAGCGCCCGCAAGCTGCTCATTCAAATCGGCGCTATAAATATGCTATAAACAGCCATTTTTCCGAGGTCAAAGGTAAAATATTATCGATTTACTGGACAAATATAGTATTTATTTCCAAATTTAGGCTTGGCGTACGGCGCCGATTATCTTTCGCTACACCCGATGACTTAGTTCTCTGCCTCCGCTATCCCCGACCGCCCATGAGTTCGCTTGTCCTCGATCGCGAAACGCGTCCGTCGTCCGAGCATCCTGCAAAGGGCTCGAACGATTTGATCGACGCACGCGCGCTGACCGCCGAGCTGGAGCAGCTCGTCAAAGCGCACACCGGCGGCGAACGTGAGTTGCGGTCATTGATGGCGCAACGGCTGAAACTCGCGCTCGCCGATGGGCGCGCGAAAGCCGAGCAACTGTTGCTGAAAGACCGTCACGGCCGCCGCTGCGCCGAACGGCTGTGCCGGATGGAAGATGAGATCATCCGCATCCTGTTCGAATTCGCCCGCAAGCTTTACCCCTCGCAAAATCCCTCCGAAGCCGAACGCATGGCGGTGATCGCGACCGGGGGTTACGGCCGCGGTTTGCAGGCGCCCGGCTCCGACATCGATTTGCTGTTTCTGCTGCCCTACAAGCAGACCGCCTGGGGCGAATCGATCGCCGAAGCAATCCTCTATTGCCTGTGGGACACGGGCCTTAAGGTCGGCCATGCCACGCGCTCGGTCGATGAATGCATCCGCCAGGCCAAGGCGGACATGACCATCCGCACGGCCATCCTCGAAGCACGGTTCCTGTTCGGTGACCGCAAGCTGTTCGATGAGCTGCAAACACGCTTCGACAATGAGGTGGTGCGCAACACCGCCACCGAATTTGTCGCTGCCAAACTTGCCGAGCGCGAAGACCGTGTCCGCCGGAGCGGACAGTCGCGCTATCTGGTCGAACCGAACGTCAAAGACGGCAAAGGCGGATTGCGCGATCTGCACACGCTGTTCTGGATCGCCAAATATGTTTACCGCGTGCGTGAACCCGACGAACTCATCAAGCGCGACGTGTTCGACAAGCAGGAATATCAGCTCTTCCGCCGCTGCGAGGATTTCCTCTGGTCCGTGCGTTGCCATATGCACTTCCTGATGGGACGGGCCGAGGAGCGGCTCTCATTCGACATCCAGCGCGAGATTGCGGTGCGGCTCGGTTACACCGAGCACCCCGGTTTGCAGGACGTCGAACGTTTCATGAAGCACTACTTCCTGGTCGCCAAGGACGTCGGCGACCTGACGGCCTTCCTGTGTGCAGAGCTGGAAGACAGCCACGCCAAGAGCGTGCCGGTGCTCAGCCGCCTGATGGCGCGCTTGCGCCCGTTGAAACGGCGCAAGCTTGCGGAAAGCGGTGATTTCACCGTCGACAAGAACCGCATCCGGCTTGCGCAAGCCAATGTGTTCAAGCGCAATCCGGTCAACCTGATCCGGATCTTCTACCTCGCGCAGAAGCACAATCTGGCATTCCACCCCGACGCCATGCGCGCGATCACGCGCTCGCTGAAACTTGTCGACGCTAAATTGCGCGACAATAAGGAAGCAAACGAGCTGTTCCTCGACATTCTCACGTCCAAGAACGACCCCGAAACCGTCCTGCGGCGTATGAATGAAGCCGGCGTCCTCGGCCGCTTTGTTCCGGCTTTCGGCAAAATCGTCGCGATGATGCAGTTCAATATGTATCACCACTACACGGTGGACGAGCATCTTCTGCGCTGTATCGGCGTGCTCGCAGAAATCGAGCGCGGCACCAACAAGGAGACACCGCTCGCCAACGAGCTGATGCACAAGATCCTGCCGGAGCACCGGCGCGTAATTTATGTCACGATGTTCCTGCACGATATCGCGAAAGGACGGCCGGAGGATCACTCAATCGCCGGCGCGCGGGTTGCGAAGCGATTTTGTCCCAAACTCGGCTTTTCGGCCGTCGATACCGACACGGTCGCGTGGCTTATTGAAAATCACCTCGTAATGTCCAGTGTGGCGCAATCACGCGACCTCTCCGACCGCAAGACCATCGAGAATTTCGCCGCCACGGTGCAGTCGGCCGAGCGGCTGAAGCTGCTCACCATTCTCACGACCGCCGACATTCGTGCGGTCGGCCCCGGTGTCTGGAACGGCTGGAAAGCGCAACTTATTCGAACGCTTTACTACGAGACCGAACCCGCTCTCACCGGCGGCTTCTCCGAGGTCAACCGCGCCAAGCGTGTGGCGATCGCGCAGAATGAATTCCGCCTGGCGATGAAGGACTGGCCGCAGGACCGGCTCGAGACATACATTGCGAAGCTCTATCCGGCCTATTGGCTCAAGGTCGACCTGCCGCACAAGATCGAGCACGCCAATTTCGTGCGCGCGACCGAGGACGCCGACAAACGGCTTGCGACCACAACCGCCTTCGATGCCGAACGCGCGGTGACCGAACTGACGCTGCTTGCGCCCGATCATCCCTGGCTGCTGTCGATTATCGCCGGCGCCTGCGCCATGGCCGGCGCCAATATCGTCGACGCGCAGATCTACACGACAACCGATGGCCGTGCGCTCGATACGATCTCGCTGTCGCGCGAATTCGACCGCGACGAAGATGAAGAGCGGCGCGCCAATCGCATCGCGGAGTCCATCGAAAAAGCGCTCCGCGGCGAATTGCGCCTGCCCGATGTGGTCGCCAAACGCGCGCCACCCAAGGGCCGCATCCGGGCGTTCGCGCTGGAACCGACCGTCACCATCAACAACCAGTGGTCTCACCGCTATACGATGATCGAGGTCACAGGTCTCGACCGCACCGGCCTCCTGTTCGAGCTCACCACGACACTCTCGAAACTCAATCTCAATATCGCCTCGGCCCATGTCGCGACATTCGGTGAGCGCGTGGTGGACGTGTTCTACGTCACCGATCTGATGGGCGCGCAAATCAACTCGCCGACGCGGCAGGCGGCGATCAAGCGCGCGTTGATCGCGCTTTTTGCCGCGGGCGACGACGAAAAATCGACAAAAGCTGCGGCCAATTAAAGAGCCGCAAGCGTCCGGTTTTGCACGACAATCGCCGCTTAACGGGCCCTTAAATCGGCACGCTTAGCGTGACCTCGGGATCCGGCGTTTTGGTGCAGCCGGCGCGAGACGGGTCGCGTGATGGGGTCGAAACGGGGACAAACGGGCGCGCGCCGGGAGCCGGTGTTCGATAGCGATTCGGGCCTGCGCATTTCCGCCGACGATCGACCTGCACCTGACGCAGACAAGCCGGACGCCAGCGACAGGCCCGCGCCGAAGCGGCGCAAGCGGCGTATGCGGCGTGCGCGGCGTACGCGCACAAAGCGCACCAAGCGCACCATGCGCTCCCTCATCGGCAGGCTTGCCTACTGGGGCCTGGTTGTCGGCCTTTGGATTGGGATCGGCGGCGTTGGTGTCGTCGCCTGGGTCGGTGCGCATCTGCCTCCGATCCAGTCGCTGGAAATTCCCAAGCGGCCGCCGTCAATACAGATCGTCGATTTGCAGGGCCGCGCGCTCGCCCGCCGCGGCGATCTCGCCGGCGCGCCTTTGCCGCTGAAAGAAATGCCGAGCTATGTGCCGAAAGCCTTCGTCGCCATCGAGGATCGGCGCTTCTACGAACATTACGGTGTCGATCCTTTCGGCATCGGGCGTGCCGCGTTTGCCAACATTTTGCATCGCGGCGTGGCCCAGGGCGGGTCAACCATCACACAGCAGCTGGCCAAGAATCTCTTTTTAACTCAAGAACGTACGATCACCCGCAAGCTGCAGGAAGTGCTGCTGGCGGCCTGGCTCGAGCGCAAATTCTCGAAAACCCAAATTCTGGAAATGTACCTCAACCGCGTCTACTTCGGCGCCGGCGCCTACGGCATCGAACAGGCCTCGCAACGCTATTTTGGAAAGTCAGCGCGCCAAATCACTCTGGCTGAAGCAGCCCTTCTCGCCGGCCTCGTGAAATCGCCGTCGCGGCTGGCCCCGACGCGCAACTTCAACGGTGCCGAGCAGCGCGCCCAAGCCGTGCTCGCGGCGATGACTGACGTCAAATTCATCAGCATCGCGACCGAACGCGTAGCACTGGCACACCCACCGCGGATCGTGGCGCAGGCAGACAATGGCTCCGTCAACTATGTCGCTGACTGGGTCATGGACGCACTTAACGATGCGCTCGGCCATATCGAAGAAGACATTGTGGTGCAGACCACCATCGACGCGGGCCTGCAGGCAAATGCAGAAAAGTCCCTCAACGACGAGCTTGCGCAGAAAGGCGACAAGAATGGCGTAGCGCAAGGCGCGTTGGTTGCGATGACGCCGGATGGTTCGGTCCGCGCTTTGGTCGGCGGCCGCAATTACGCCGACAGCCAGTTCAACCGCGCGGTCGCCGCCAAACGTCAACCCGGCTCCGCCTTCAAACCGTTTGTGTACCTCGCCGCGCTCGAACACGGCCTGACCCCCGATACCGTACGCGAAGACAAGCCGATCAACATCAAAGGCTGGCAGCCGGAAAACTATGGCCACGAATATTTCGGCCCGGTCACTTTGACCAAAGCGCTCGCGCTCTCCCTCAATACGGTGTCGGTACGCCTCACGCTGGAGGTCACGCCGATGGCGGTGATCCGCACCGCTTATCGGCTTGGCATTGCCTCCAAACTCGAGCCCAATGCTTCAATCGCGCTTGGCACGTCGGAAGTTTCGATGCTGGAGCTGGTCGGCGCTTATGCGCCCTTCGCCAATGGCGGCTACGCCCTTGTCCCTCATGTCATCGAGAAGATCACCGCCACCAACGGCAAAGTGCTTTATGCGCGGAGCGCCCATCAGCTCGGGCGCATTATCGACGCGCGATACGTCGCAATGATGAACGGCATGATGGCCGAAACGCTGACAATCGGTACAGCGCACAAGGCAACATTGCCGGGTTGGCCAGCGGCCGGAAAAACCGGAACGTCGCAGGATTTCCGCGACGCCTGGTTCATCGGCTACACCGCGCATCTTGTCACCGGCGTGTGGCTTGGCAATGACGACGGCACGCCATCGAAACACGTCACGGGTGGCAGCCTCCCTGTTGAGATTTGGAGCCGCTTCATGCGCGGGGCTCACCAAGGCGTGCCCGTCGCAAGCTTGCCGGGCGCTTCGAGTGGCGGTGGTCTGTTTTCCGGGTTGTTCGGTAGCAGTTCAGCGCCAACGCCTCCCGCTCCCGTGCAAACCGCCACGGCAAGAAGCTCGGCGACGACAGGAACAGGTGGTCTCGACGGTTGGTTGCTGAACAGTCTGTTCGGCCGCCGCTGAATTTAATGTTTCAGGCCGGCGCGGCGGATCCGGTGCGTAACCAACCATAGACCGAGCGTCACGAAGCCCATCGCCGCCACGCCTAATGCAAGCGGCCATGCGCTCTGACCCAAGAACCAACCAACGGCTGCGCCGCACACGGCGGCTGCGCTCTGCTGAATGAAACCAAACAGTGACGAGGCAGCGCCGGCGCGTTCTGGAAACGGCGTCATTGCGCCAGCAATGCCCTGCGGCAGCACCATGCCAAGACCGGCGAGATAGACCGCCATCGGCAATACGAGAGACAACGGAGACGTCAGACCGAACGCGACCGCAGCCACCATGCCGAGCCCGCCAAGTGCGCAGGCACAACTCCCGATGCCGAGCACGCCATCAAGCCCCAGTTTGATGACGATGCGCGCCGCCAGCGTTGAGCCGGTCATATAGCCGACCGAGCCAAGCGCGAAGGCAACACCGAAATCAAAAGGTGTGAGGTGGTAAAGACCTTGCAGCACGAATGCCGCACCTGAAATCCATGCGAACAGTCCGGCGTAACTCGCCGAAGTGATGCCGAGATAGGCCAAATAGGCGGGATTCTGTGCGACCACGCGATACGATCGGCCCATCGACGATATCGATACCGGTTCGGCCGCGCGTTTCGTCAGTGTTTCAGGCAGCAAAAACCAGATGATTCCTGCGCCGGCGAGCCCCGCCGCAACCAACGTGAAAAATACCACGCGCCATCCGAAGCCTGTCTGCAACAGGCCGCCTGCAATAGGTGCCAATACCGGCGCGAGTGCCATCACCGAAGCGATCAACGATAATTCGCGTCCCGCCCGGGCGCCCGCGTAAATGTCGCGAACGATGGCGCGGGTGAGCACGATTCCGCCAGAGCCGCCAAGTGCCTGGAAGGCGCGTGCAACGATCAGCGTTTCGATCGATGTTGAGAGCGCGCAGGCCAGACTTGCCGCGCAATAGAGCACAATTGCCGCCAGCAACACCGGCTTGCGGCCGTGACGGTCCGACACTGGACCATAGAAAATTTGCCCGACCGCAAAGCCGATGAGATAAGCGGAAATGGTCAACTGTACCTGGGCGGTGGACGCCTCGAGCTGGCGCGCGATGTCCGGCAGCGACGGCAGATACATATCGGTCGTGAGCGGACCAATCGCACTCAAAGCCGCAAGCAAGGCCGTAAGCGCAAAAGTGCCGGGACGCAGCATGGATTGATGGTTCCGCGGAAGATGTTTACGAATGAGTATCGACACCGTAGCGATGCAGATCAGCACCGTGGGCGTCGAGCCATGCCTTGGCACGACCCATGTCGGGACATATGCGCTCAACCAATCGCCAGAACCGGCGCGAATGATTCATCTCGACCAGATGCGCAACCTCGTGCGCTGCGAGATATTCAAGAACGAAGGGCGGCGCTAGAATCAACCGCCAAGAATAAGAAAGCACACCGGTCGACGAGCACGAACCCCACCGGCTCGACTGGTCGCGTACGGACACACGCCTGATTTCGACACCCAGCACTTGCGCAGCCGAACGGCTCGCGATTTCGAGATCGCGCCTGGCCTCCCGCTTGAGATAGTCGCGCACGCGGCGGGGCAGATGCGGCTTTTCGCCGGCGACACAGAGCCGATGCCCCTCCACATCCGTTTCGACCCAGACCGTCCCGCGTGCACTGCGCCGATGATCAATGCGATGCTCACGGCCACGCAGCGGCAGCACGGTTCCATGCGCAAAAGGTGCAGCATCCGGCAGCCGTTTGAGTCGAGCCTCGATCCAGGCGCCGTGCTTTTGCGCGAATTCCTTTGCCTGCCTCACGCTGCCGCGCGGCGGCATTGTGAGGACCACTTCACGGTTGGCGGCATGGATGCGCAATGTGTAACGGCGAGCCTGACGATGGCGACGCACCCGAACCAGATACATCTCGCCGCCATAGTCGACGGTGATCGACGACGGCTCGCTGGTGCGGCGGAAGAGTAAGGCGCGCAGCGGTATGGACATCGTCGACCCAGAATCACGACGGGCCGCCAGTGTGCCACAACCAGGCTCGCGAATGCGAGATTAACGCCGGGCGACGACCCTCAGCGGTACAGAACGCATGGCGCGGCTGCCATTGCGTGACAGAACGAAATCCGAGATGCGGGGTGCAATCTCAGCGCGGAACCGTGAGCCGTTAAACACACCGTAATGGCCGACGACAGGCTGCACATAGTGCACCTTGTGTTCGTCCGGAATATTCATGCACAGGGCATGCGCGGCCTCGGTCTGGCCGACGCTGGAGATGTCGTCGTTCTCGCCTTCCACGGTCATCAATGCGACGCGCTCAATCGCGCTCGTATCAATCGGCCGGCCACGATGAGTCATTTGCCCTTTGGGCAGCGCATGACGAATGAATACAGTATCGACGGTCTGAAGATAGAATTCGGCCGCAAGGTCCATCACCGCGAGATACTCATCGTAGAATTCGCGGTGCTTCTGCGCGGAATCGCCATCGGCCTTCACCAAATGCAAAAACAGATTGTGGTGCGCCTCGATGTGGCGATCGAGATTCATGCTCATGAAGCCGTGCAGCTGCAGGAAGCCCGGATAGACGTCGCGCATCACGCCGGGATGCGGAAACGGTACTTTGGTGATGACGTGATTTTGAAACCAGTGGAGTCCGCGCCGCTCCGCCAGCTTGTTGACCTCATTCGGGTTGATTCGCGTATCAATCGGCCCGCCCATGAGCACCATGGAACGCGGCACGTTGGGATCTCTATCGGCCTCCATCAAAGCCACAGCCGCAAGTACCGGTACCGATGGCTGGCAAACAGCAATGACGTGCGCATCGCCATCGAGCAGGTGCAAGATTGAAATAATGTAGTCGATATAGTCATCGAGATCGAAGCGGCCCTCTGCCAGAGGCACCATGCGCGCATCGATCCATTCGGTAATGTAGACATCGTGATTGGGCAGGAAGGTTTCTACTGTCCCGCGCAGAAGCGTCGCATAGTGCCCCGACATCGGCGCAACGATCAGCAGCTTCGGTTGAGGCCGGCGCGGCGGACGCGCAAAGACACGCTCGAAATGCAGCAACCGGCAGAACGGGCGCTGCCACACGGTCTTGATATTGACGGGAATCTTTTCGGCCCCGACGGTGGTCGAATCGATGCCCCACTCCGGACGGCGGTAACGGCGCGTTGATCGCTCGAACAACTCCATCGAAGCGGCAACGGATTTGCCATACGCCGTATGAGCGAACGGATTGGCCGGATTTTTAAAGAACAGTCGCGTGGCGTCGGCAAAGGCGCGCGAAGGATTCAGCGCGGCATGACCGAGTTCGTAAAACCAATACATCGGCGTGGCCAACAATGACCCGCCGCCGTCGGAGAGCGTCGCCGCTCCGCCGAACTCGCCTATTGCCATGGAATCAGACCCCGGGCCTCGCTGCAGTGCGGGAGACTGTCGTTTTTCAGTCATACCGTCAACATAGAGATAAGTTGTTCGTGTCAGGTTTACAACGCGGTAGAAGCTACTAACCCACAGCAATTACGAGGCTTTTCCAGCTATTCGCCGGTCTGCAGGAGCGAACCATGGACCCGCGCGCTCTGCAAAAGCCTGAGGAAAGCCAATGATGCAGCCGCGAAGAACCCAATATTCAACGCAAAAGCTTCTGCCATCAGGTCGGCGCGAAACACATGGTCGATCACCAACGCGCGCATGCCTTCAAAGACATAGGTCGGGGGCAGCATCCAGGCGAAATACTGCAGCCACTCCGGCAAGACAGCGACCGGGTAATAGACGCAGGTCAGCGGCAGAAACAGAAACATGATGGTCCAGGCCATGCTTTCGGCGCCGAGACCGTTTCGCAGCAACAGGCCCGCGACGAAAATGCCGACCGCCCAACTCGTCAAAATGAGATTGGCGAAAAAAGCGACCAACGCCAGTCCAAGCGCCCAGAGATTGAATCCAAAGAAGGCGATGGCAAGAAATGACACCGGGATCATGCCGATCGACAAGCGGACAATACTCATGATCATGAGGGCGAGCAAAAATTCGGCCGGCCGCAACGGCGACATCATGATGTTGCCGAGGTTGCGCGCGTACATTTCTTCCAGGAATGAAATGGAAAAACCCAGCTGGCCGCGGAAAAGAATATCCCACAACAGCACAGAGCCGATGAAGACGCCGCCGGCGCGCGCAAAAAATCCGGCATTCTGCGAAATATAAAGCTGCAAGAAGCCCCACATCAGCATCTGCACGGCCGGCCAATAAATCAGGTCGAGAATGCGCGGCCACGACGAGCGCAACAGATACCAATAGCGCCGCACCATCGCGGCGACGCGATTGAGCGAGAAATTCATGCCGGTATCGGCGCCGGTCATTGTGCAGCCTCGCTTTGCCGGCGGCCACGAGCCACGTCGAGAAATACTTCTTCCAGCGTCTCCCGGCCGTAACGTGCAAGAAGGCGCTCGGGCGTATCGTCGTCCTCGACACGGCCCTTCTTCATGATGACGACGCGCTCGCACAAACGTTCGACTTCGCCCATGTTGTGGGAGGCGAGCAGAACGGTCGTGCCATGCTCCGCGCGATAACGCTCAAGCCGCGAGCGCACCCAGTCGGCGGTATCCGGGTCGAGCGACGCCGTCGGTTCGTCGAGCAACAAGACTTCGGGCCTATTAAGCAGTGCTTTGGCCAATGAGACGCGCGTCTTCTGCCCGGCCGAAAGCTTCCCGGTGGGACGGTCCAAGAATTCAGTCAGGTCGAGATCTGCGGCAAGGCTGGCGATGCGTTCGTCAATATCCGGCACCGCGTAGAGCTGGGCGAACACGGACAAGTTCTGCCGCACTGTAAGGCGCGAAGGCATATCGACATAGGGGCTTTCGAAATTCATCCGGTGGAGGACGCGGTAGCGCTCTCTCGGCATTTCGGCGCCCAGGACCGTGACGGTACCCGACGTTGGCGTGACGAGCCCCATGATCATCGCAATCGTCGTGGTTTTGCCGGCGCCATTGCCGCCGAGAAGGCCGGTAATCGACCCCGGAACCAGACGAAAGGAGATGCCGTCGACCGCCGCCACGCCCTTGTATTGCTTGACCAGCCGGTCGACCACGATGGAGGAAGTGCTCTGTATGCCCATGCGGCGCAAGATGTGACGCCCCAACGCAAGAAGTGCAAGCCCCGCGATACGATGGCAATTTGTGCGCGCGCCGCATGGCGCTAGACTGACCTTATGCCAGCGTTCAACTTTGCCCAGCACCACCCGCGTCGCAATGTGCGGCTCGACACGCTCGTGCGGCTGCGCTGGCTTGCGATCATCGGACAAACGACCGCCATACTGGTGGTCTTCTACGGCCTCGATTTTGAACTGCCGATCTATGCCTGCCTTGCGGCGATCGCATTTGCGGCCTGGCTCAACGTTGCGTTGCGGCTGCGCTTCCACCTGACGCAACGGCTCGAACCGGATCGAGCCGCATGGCTACTTGCTTTCGACATTGCGGAATTGGCAGTCCTGCTGTTCCTGACCGGCGGACTGCAAAACCCTTTCGCCTTTATGTTTTTAGGACCGGTGCTGTTGTCAGCAACCGCACTCCCGCCTCGCTTCACTCTCATGCTCGGCGGCTTCGCGGTCCTCTGCGCGACTGTATTGGTGTTCGTGCATTACCCGCTCCCTTGGGACAATGAGGATCCGTTGCAATTGCCGCCCATCTACATGATGGGCGTCTGGCTTTGCATTTTGCTCGCGATCGGGTTCATCGGCGTCTACGCTTGGCAGATCACCGAAGAATCACGTCAACTGTCTGATGCGCTTGCCGCAACCGAGCTGGTGCTGGCGCGCGAGCAGCATCTGTCCCAGCTCGATGGCCTTGCCGCCGCCGCCGCACACGAGCTCGGCACGCCGCTCTCGACCATTTCGGTCATCGCAAAGGAGCTGGAGCGCGCCATCGCTCCGAATGCCCCCCACGGCGACGACGTGCGTCTGTTGCGCGAGCAGGCGACGCGCTGCCGCGACATTCTTGCCAAGCTCACCGAATTATCCTCGAGCGGAGAGCCATTCGACCGCACGCCGCTGACGGCGCTCATCGAAGAGGTCGTGGCACCGCATCGCAACTTCGGTGTCACCATCGATGTGACCACACCCAAAGATCGCGGCAGCGAGCCGGTCGGCGCGCGTAATCCAGCCATTCTGTACGGGCTCGGGAATTTGTTGGAAAATGCGGTCGATTTCGCGCACGACCGGGTTGCGGTCGATGCTCTGTGGGATGAGCATTTTGTCCAGGTGACAATCACCGACGATGGGGCTGGCTTTGCGCCGGAAATACTGGCCCGTATCGGCGAGCCTTATGTCACCACCCGGCACCGCCAACCCAATGATACCGCAGACGAACCGGCCGGTTTGGGGCTCGGCTTATTCATTGCCAAGACCCTGCTCGAACGCTCGGGCGCGACACTATCCTTCGAAAATCGGACCCAGCCAGAGCGCGGCGCGATCGTAAAACTTCGCTGGAGCCGGAGCGATTTTGAACAATCATTAATGCCCACAGACGCTTGAGGTGGGCCTGCACAATCACTATTTGTTGCGGTGCGACTTGTGGTTTGGACGAGCTAGAATAAGCGCAGGGCTCAGCGCGCGGGTGATAACGTGGACGCTGCGACGAGTGAACCCGCCAACCTGGCGGCGAAAGTGAAAATCTCCGGTGAACGATCTTTATTGATCGTTGAGGACGACCATTCCTTCCTGCAGCGCCTCGCGAAAGCACTGGAACAACGTGGCTTCACGGTTACGACCGCCGAGTCGGTCGCGGAAGGTTTGCTGCAAGTCGAAAAATCAGCGCCCGCTTACGCTGTGGTCGACATGCGCCTTGCCGACGGCAACGGCCTTGACGTGATTTCTGCGCTCAAGCGACGCCGGCCCGATGCGCGCGGCATTATCCTCACGGGCTACGGCAATATCGCCACCGCTGTGAACGCCGTGAAGCTCGGCGCGGTCGATTACCTCGCAAAGCCCGTCGACGCCGATGACGTCGTCGCGGCCTTGCTTGCGCAAGACAATGCGAAGATCGAGCTTCCGGAAAATCCGATGTCGGCCGACCGCGTGCGTTGGGAGCACATCCAGCGCATTTACGAGCTTTGCGGGCGCAATGTCTCGGAGACTGCGCGCCGCCTCAACATGCATCGCCGCACCCTGCAGCGAATTCTGGCCAAACGCGCGCCGCGCTGACGTCATTCCGCATCTGCATATGGGCCCGTCGGGTCGGCCAACGATTGCAGCCGCATCGCTGCGGCGCGGGCGAACAGCAACATCATCGATTTGCGCGTCGCCGCCGGCAGCTTGTGCTCGGGCGCTTCGCATTTGAATTCCGCGCCGAACGCGTCGGCCACGATCAATCCGGTATCCGGCGGGAAAATCTCGCAAGGCACTTCGACCGTGGTGGCGAAGAAAAGCCGGTCGCAATGAGCGCGGTAGTCCTGCCATTTCTGGTCGGCGCGGAAATCGGCAATGGACGACTTGATTTCGACGATCCAGAGTTCCCCGGTCGGATGCAGACCAACAAGATCGGCGCGGCGGCCGGACGGCAACGGCAACTCGCTCACCACGCAACGTCCATGCGCATGCAGCAGCCGGGCGGTGCCACGCGCGATTGCCAAAGCAGTTTCCGATTGGCGGCCGTCGACCGGCAATGCGAGCGAAGGTGAGAGGAAGGCCATCAGCTCACCTTGCGTGCAGATTTTGGCCGGACTTCGGCACGCTCCGGAAAAACTTGCGTAAGTGCGGCGCGGTTTGCGGCCAGCACGCCGCGCTCGGTGATCAGCCCCGTGACTAGCCGCGCCGGCGTAACATCGAACGCGTAATTCGCAACGGGCGAGCCATCTGGGACGATTTGCACGGTCTCGATGCGGCCGTCCGCGGTCTTGCCGGTCATGGTCGCGACTTCATCGGCCGCACGTTGCTCGATGGGGATTTCGGTGAGCCCGTCGTTGACGCTAAAATCGATGGTCGGCGACGGCAGCGCGACGTAAAACGGCACGCCGTTGTCGTAGGCGGCGAGCGCCTTGAGATAAGTGCCAATCTTGTTGCAGACGTCGCCTTGCGCCGTAACGCGATCGGTGCCCACGATCACCATGTCGACCAAACCATGCTGCATCAAGTGGCCGCCGGTATTGTCCGGAATAACAGTATGCGGCACGCCATGATGGCCGAGTTCCCATGCGGTGAGCGAAGCACCTTGATTTCGCGGTCTGGTCTCATCGGCAAAGACATGGACCGGCAGGCCTTTATCGTGCGCCAGATAGATCGGGGCAGTCGCCGTGCCCCAATCGACGGTCGCAAGCCAACCGGCATTGCAATGGGTGAGCACGTTCACGCGCGCGCCTCTTTTCTTTGCCGCAGCTTCTTCAATCAGTTTGAGCCCGTGCCGGCCGATCGACTGATTGATAACCACATCTTCTTCGGCAATTTCATTGGCGCGGCGCAGAGCCGCTTCCGCGCGCTCCGCACGTGGGCGATTGCGCACTGCAGCGAGCATCTCATCAAGCGCCCACTTCAGATTAATCGCCGTTGGCCGGGCCGCAATGAGCGTGGAATAAGACCGCTCCAGCGCCTCATCGGATGCATCCGCACGCAAGGCCAGCCATACGCCATAGGCCGCAGCGGCTCCGATCAGCGGCGCGCCACGGACCTGCATGGTCTTGATTGCCCGCGCAGCATCCTCAAGCGTTGAAAGCCGCACGGTCGCAAAACGATGCGGCAGGCTGGTCTGGTCGATAATGCCGGCACCAGCGCCGTCACTCTCAACCCAGATCGTCCGCATTTGCTTGCCGTCGATTTTCATGGATAAGAGATAACGTTGTTTCGGCTTGGCGCAAAGCCGGATCGTTTTCGTGCCGCGACGAGAGATTGACCATGACTATTGATTACGAAGTCGAATACGACAATCGCGCCCGGGTGCCCGAACACGTGGATATTTTCGCTCGTTGGCACCGCGAAGCGCAGGACTATCGCGCGGCGGCGCACAACGCCAAACTCGGGATCGGTTATGGTCCCTCGATGCGCCGGACCATTGACCTGTTTCCGGCAAAGGACGACGACAAGGCGCCGCTTGCCATGTTCATTCACGGTGGTTGGTGGCGCACCCTTGCACCTTCCGAATTCAGCCAAATGGCGGCCGGCCCGAACGCGCGCGGCATCACGGTCGCGGTCGTTGGCTACGATCTCTGCCCGAACTGCGCGATCACTGACATCATCGATCAGATGCGCGTCGCGTGCCTTTACCTTTGGCGCAAACGCCGCCAGCGCATTTTCATCTACGGCCATTCCGCCGGCGGCCATCTTGCGGCCTGCATGGTCGCGACCGACTGGAAAGCCCTCGCCTCCGATGCGCCCGCCGATCTCGTGCCCTCGGCCTATGCGATCTCCGGCGTGTTCGATCTGCTGCCGCTTGTGCACGTGTCGCAAAACGTTGACTTGCGACTCGACGAGACCGAAGCACGGCGCGTATCGCCTCTTTATTGGAAGGTGCCGGCCGGACGAAGCCTCGACGCCGTCGTGGGCGCGCTGGAGTTCGAGCGAATTTCTGCGCCAGAGCAAGTCGGTCGCCGAAGCATGGCGGCAAGCGCATGCGCTCACACGCTACGAAGAAATCGCCGGCACCAATCATTTCACCGTCATCGATCCACTCAATGATCCCAATAGCGCGATGACCGCGCGCGTCGCCGCCTTGTCGCAAAGTGTCAACAGCATGCGGCTCTAGATTTAAAACCAATACCGCCGCGCAAAGGCGATGGTCAGCGCGGCGCCGACCACGACGATGAGAACGCGTACGACATTGCGCGGGATGATGCGCGCCACATAGGCCCCGATCAGACCGCCGATAATCGTCCCGGCGGAAAGCGCAAGTGTCTGTGGCCAAAGCACCGCCCCCTGCGCTGCGAAGACTAAGGTGGCGGCGAGACCGTTGAGGCTGGAGACAAAGTTCTTGGCGACATTGGCGGCGCGATAGTCGCCACCGGTCGCCAGTGAAAATACGCCGAGCATCAGGATCCCGACACCAGCTCCGAAATAGCCGCCATAAAACGAAACCGGCAGGATCACCTTCAGGCTTGCGAAGTTAAATGCGAGGGCGTGCCCGCGGCCCTCCGCGCGTTTGCGAAGCCAGCGACTGATGCGTTCGGAATAGGCGAACAGCAACGTGGCAAAGCCAAGCAACAATGGCACGACCTGCGCGAACATCCGCTCCGGCGTGAGCACCAGAAGTGCAGCGCCGAGACCGGCACCGACAATCGAAGCGGCAATCAGTCCGACGAAAGCACCATTAAACGGCGGCAGTTGAGAGCGATCGGATAATGACGCCAGCATTGTCGCGGGCATGACTGAAGCGAGATTGCACACCGCGGCGAGCTGCGGCGACACGCCGGTCGCGATCAGCGCCGGATAAATCACCACGGCCGCACCGCCGACCATGGTTGCGATAATGCCGGCAAGAACGCCAGCACCGGCCAGAAAGGCGGTTGTCACCAAGTCCATGCGTAGCAACTTTTCTTCCGCTCATTCCCGTACCCGCCGGAGTTTATCATCGGGCCGCGCTTCGCGCGGACCCGTTGGCGGGTACAGGCTCCAGCGGATGCAAGAATGAAATAGCGGAAAGCTGGGCCCTGGATCCCCGCTTTTGCGGGGATAAGCGGATTGCGGGCGCACATTGCGGATTGAACTAAAAGAACGCCTGGATGCCGGTTTGCGCGCGGCCGAGGATCAACGCGTGGATGTCGTGCGTGCCCTCATAGGTGTTCACCGTCTCGAGGTTCGAAAGCACGCGCATGACGTGATATTCCTCGGAAATTCCGTTGCCGCCATGCATGTCGCGTGCGAGCCGCGCGATGTCGAGCGCCTTGCCGCAATTATTGCGCTTCATCAGCGAAATCGATGGCGGCGAGGCCTTGCCGGCTTCGAGCATGCGGCCGAGCCGCAACGCACCTTGCAGGCCGATTGCGATTTCGGTCTGCATATCGGCGAGTTTCTTCTGTACCAGCTGATTGGCGGCAAGCGGGCGCCCGAATTGCTTGCGATCAAGCACGTATTGCCGCGCGCGATGCCAGCAAAATTCAGCGGCACCCATCGCGCCCCAAGCGATACCAAAGCGTGCATTGTTGAGGCAGCCGAACGGACCAGCGAGGCCCTTCACGTTCGGCAACAAGTTTTCCTCGGGGATCACAGCAATCTTCCAGCACGATCCCGCCGGTAATCGACGTGCGTAAGGACAGCTTCCCTTCGATCTTCGGCGTTGAGAAGCCTTTGGTGCCGCGCTCGACCAGAAATCCGCGGATGACATTGTCGAGCTTTGCCCACACCACCGCGACATGCGCGACCGGCGCGTTGGAAATCCAGGTTTTGGCGCCGTTGAGCTTGTAACCGCCGGAGACTTTCTCGGCGCGGGTCACCATCGAGCCGGGATCGGAACCATGATCGGGCTCGGTCAGCCCGAAGCAACCGATGGTTTCTCCGGTTGCAAGCTTGGGCAGATATTTGCGGCGCTGCGCCTCGGTGCCGTAAGCGTAGATCGGATACATCACCAACGATGACTGCACCGACATCGACGAGCGATAGCCGGAATCGACGCGCTCGAGTTCGCGTGTAATCAGCCCGTAGGAGACGTAGCCGAGCCCGGCGCCGCCATATTCTTCCGGAATGGTCGGCCCCAGAAGGCCGAGCTTGCCCATTTCGGGCAACATGCCCGGATCATATGTCTCGTCGCGGAAGGCCGCCGTAACGCGTGGCATCAAATAGCTTTGCGCGAAGCCGCGCGTGGTGTTGCGCACCATGCGCTCGTCTTCGTTCAGCTCGCCTTCGAGATCGAGCGGATCTTCCCAAACAAATGCCGCATCCTTCAGCATCGTTAGGATCCCACCGCGTTTCTCGGCCGCTTGCGACATGAAACCTCCTCGGAATTCCTCTGGGCACATTATAGACCTTGATAGACCTTGGCGCACCCGCGAAGCCAACGTGACCCATGCCGGGTGGCCCGGGTATCGCACTAAGAAAAGCGTCGTCGCCCTATTTCTTTGCAGCGCCGAGATGCAAAGCCTCCGATGCATACGGACCCCGACCGCCTAGCCACTTGACAAATAGTAATTAATGCCTAGGAATATATACCTATCAGGAGGTCCTGATGTTATCCGTTGCTGATTATCGAGACATTCTTAAAATTCGACGCGATCTCGCGGTCTTACGCGCGGAATGGAAGCTTTTGCTTCGCAACCACTATGCCCGCAAATTTGACCGACTACAGCCTAGAAAACCGCGAGGCCCTGGAGGTGGCCAGTGGACAAATGATGACGGCGGCGCTGCAGCCTCCCCAAATTTCAACGACCCGATAAAAGCGGCAGCTCAGTCAGCGGCGTACTGTTGGAACCAGATGCTGGTCGACATGCTCTTATGTGGCTCACTAAGACCGAATTGGTATCGCGCCGCATGCCGATCCCAGGCTAATGAACGCTACGGCGCGTGTATTGCGGGCAGACCGATCCCCCCACTCCCATATTGAGACTCCATCTCATGATTATTGCCACACGTTTACTCACGATGCGCGATGGCGGAGCCATTCGCGATATTCCCATTCATATCCATGCTCCCGAACAATCAGATGTTGACTGGATTTGTCGTTTTGAAATCAACTGGCCCGCAGGAAAAGCAAAGCGATGGGGTGCCGGCGTGGACGCTGTGCAAGCATTGCTTTCTGCGCTTCAGATGATTGGCGCTGAATTATATGCCAGCGACCAGCATAAATCTGGGACACTCGTCTGGCTCTCGCCCGACCGCGGTTATGGCTTTCCGGTGCCGCAAAGCATTCGTGATTTGCTCGTGGGCGACGACAGCAAATTCCTGTAACGTCCGTGCGCAGGCGACTCTACTTCAATCCCGTGCCCCATCGCCGATGCAGAAATCGCTCCCAGGGCGAAAATAGCGCCTTGTCCGCGATCAATCCGATGACCACGATCACCACCATCACGCCGATCACCTGATCCATCGCACTCAATTCGCGGCCGTATTGAAGCAAATGGCCAAGGCCGAAGCCGGTAAGAATGGTGACAAATATTTCCGCAGCCATGAGTGAGCGCCAGGCGAACGCCCAGCCCTGTTTCATGCCACTGACCACGAATGGCAGCGACGCCGGCAGGATCACCCTTGTCCACTTGTCGAATCCTTCCGACCCCATCGTGCGCGCGGCCCGGGCATAGATCGGAGGAATTGTGCGCGCACCGGTATCAGTGGCGATCACCACGGACCAAACCGTCCCCATGACGACGACGAACAACATGGCGGCCTCGGTCTGGCCGAACCAGAGCAGCGCAAGCGGAACCCAGCACACGCTCGGCAAGGTCTGCAGCCCGAGGGCCAACGCGCCGATCGTGTCCTCAAAATAGTCGGAGGTGCTGGTCAGGAGACCGAGCGGCAGCCCGATAACGACACCAATCGCATAGCCGATGAGCAGGCGCCTGAGAGTCACTTCGACCGCTTCGGTGAGTGAACCGTCTCGCAGCGCGCTCCATAAATATTCGCAAACCATTGCGGGCGAAGGCAGCAATACAGGCGACCACCGCCCGCTCAGAGTTGCTAGCTGCCAGACCCCGACCAGCAGCAGGAAAAATGTGACGGCGACAAGTGTGCGCCTCATTCGGCCGCCTCGTGCGTCTCGCCGAGGTAGCCCTTCAGGGCCGCCGTGATCCGCTGTGCAATATGAGCGAGCTCGGGGCTGTTGATGTCGCGCGGGCGCGATAGCGGGATTCGGAATTCCTCGCGGATTCGGCCCGGGCTCGGCGATAGCAGGAGAACTCTGTCGGCGAAACACACCGCTTCGCGCACGTCGTGGGTGACGAGAACGATCGTCTTCCGCCGCCTCTGCCAGATATCTTGAATATCGTAACAAAGTTGCTCGCGCGTAATCGCGTCGAGTGCCGACAGCGGCTCGTCCATCAGCAGCACACGCGGATCGGGCGCCAGCGACCGCGCCAACGCGACGCGCTGCTTCATGCCGCCCGACAGTTCGTGCACGTAAGCTTTTTTGTATTTTTCCAGACCAACTAGCGCGAGATGATATTCGGCAATCGCGCGGCGTTGCCGGTTGCTCAATTCGGGTTTGCGATGCAATCCGAACATCACGTTGCCGAATACGTTGAGCCAGGGAAACAGCGCCAATTCCTGGAACATCACCAGCCGGTGACGTCCCGGGCCCTGCACAAGATGATTATCGGCCAGCACACGGCCCCGGTCCGGTGTTGTGAGCCCGGCGATAATGTCCAGAAGCGTCGATTTACCGCACCCGCTCGGCCCGACCAGACAGACGAAATCACCGCCCGCAACGCGGAAACTCATGTCCTCAATTGCGTGGGTCGTCGCACGGTCGGTGCGAAACCATTTGTCGATGCCCTCGACCACGAGCTCGGCCGGAGGCGATGCCCGTGGCTCGGCGTCGTTGGCGATCATGGGTTGGCAACGAGTTGGGAAATGTCCGGTGCGCCGCGCAGGAAGCCCACGGACTGGGCGCTCGCCATGAATGTCTTGAGAGAATCGAGCGTTACATCGCCGGTCACCACAATCCGACGCCACGCTTTTGCAATCAGTTCGGGCGAGAACTTTGTGTGCATCTCCTCGTCCAACTCCTCCCGAGCCATCCGCTCTGCCTCAGCTGGATTCTTCAAGATCCAATTGGTCAATTCGCGATGTGCATCGACCATTTTACGCACCAACCCCTGTTGGGTTGCAAGCAGGTCGGCGCGGGCAACCAGGACGGTGGTAATCGCCTCCCGGTCATCGATGAGAACTTCGCCCTCCGCCTCTAGTTCCAGGCGCGATACCCAGGGCTCGACCGTCCATACCGCATCGATCTGGTTTTGCTTGAATAGCAATAACTGATCGGGGTTGGCTGCCGGCAAAACCTGCGCATCGCCGCCTGCCTGCGTAATTTTCAGGCCGCCCGCGGAAAGCCAAGCGCGCGCTGCGACATCTTGGGTATTGCCGAATTGCGGCGTGGCGATTTTCTTGCCGCGGAAATCAGCGGCTGTTTTAAGCGGAGAGCCCCTGTGCACGACCAGCGCGGAGCCGCCGTTCACCGAGCCCGCTATGATGCGGACTTCCTTTCCGCCTGAGCGCACATAAGCGTTGATCGCCGGGTTCGGCCCGACATAAGTGATATCGATCGATTTTGCGAAAATCGCTTCCATCGCGCTCGGGCCCGCATTGTAAACGTACCACTCAATCTTGACGTCCGGTCCAAGGCGCTGCTCGAACCAACCTTTTCCCTGGCGCGACATGTTGTGTGCGACCAGACCTTGAATATGCGTAATGTTGGGAAAATGACCAATTCGCAGTGTCGTTTGCGCCAGCGATTGCGTTGCCCCTGTTAGCAGCGGCAATACGCACAGCGTTGCGAGCGCCGCACGAACCCGAATGAAGTTGCACATTGCCTTTGCACCCACTCATGTTTCGTGAGTTTTGCAAATCCTATTCGTGCACCGACGTTTAACAAGGCGGCAGCTCACTCTTTACTTCCATTCCCGAAGAAGGTTCCAGCCAAACAAACCCACCCAATAGAAATTGGTTCTCTTCGACGTGCGCGCGCACGCGCGCAGCGTTAATGCAGTGGATGCTTTCAGGGGCGAATAGTTGTGAGCGGCCCGGCAATTGGGGCTCAGCGGAGATCCGACCCCGTTGCCGCATGTGTGCGTTTCGTCTATTGAGAGCTTACACGCGCCCGTAGCTCAGCTGGATAGAGCGTTGCCCTCCGAAGGCAAAGGTCGGACGTTCGAATCGTCTCGGGCGCGCCAGCATCTCGTAACCCATCGACGCCGCGCCGGCCGAGTTTTTAGTCTGCTTCCGCGGGCGCCAGGTCGCGCGGCGCCGACAGGCGCCGAGGTTGCGGCACATAATACGTGCCAAGTTTTACCATCGGCCGCGGCTTGTACACGATCGACAACAACCGGTCGCACAAAGCCTTGGGAGATGTCGGCTTGAGGAGAAACTCGTTGGCCCCGGCGCGCAGCGCCTCGTTCACCTGGGCGCGTTGCGCACGCGTGGTCAGCATGATGACCGGCAAGTTTGGGCGCGGAAAAACTCCGGGCGAGCGCACAATCCGCAGGACCTCGATGCCGTTAAGCACCGGCATGTCCCAATCAAGCAGCATCACATCGGGATCGCAGGTCCGGATCGCTTCCAGCGCAGCCAGGCCGTCGGGAGCTTCGAGCACCGATTTGGCGCCGAGGTTCGTCAGCATCGTGCGCGTGAGCCGGCGCATATAAGCGTTGTCATCGACGATCAGGATATTAAGCCCCTGAAGCATCTTTTCGATTTGCGTATTGGCCATAAAACCGCGGAACCCGTTGCGCCCGATTACGCGCAATCTAGATCGAAGTGTCTGTAGTTTTGTTGAGACGATCGTTCAACTTTTCGCAATCTGGCGTGGCGACCCTGGAAAATGGCGCTTAACTAGACCGCGACGGCCGCTCAGGTGACGGCGCCATATACGGACTGTTATCCATAACGCAGCGAGGCGAGCACGATGAAACTTCCGGGCCCCGACCATCCCATCACTATTGCCAAGAATGAAAAACGCGTGCGTGTCAGCTTCGCCGGCCGTGTGGTCGCTGACACAACGCGCGCGCTCACACTTCAAGAAGCGAGTTACAGGCCTGTGCTCTATATTCCGCGCGCCGACGCAGATATGAGCTTGCTCACGCCGAGCACCCATCGCACGCATTGTCCTTACAAAGGTGACGCCAATTACTTCAGCATCGCCGCCGATGGCCGCGGCTCACAAAACGCAGTGTGGAGTTACGAGCAGCCCTTCCCTGCCATGACGGAAATCAAGGACCACCTCGCCTTCTATCCCGACCGCGTCGATGCAATCGAGGAGCTGTGACGCCGCCATCGATGATGGCCGCACAAGCGAGACAACGCTCAATGCAGGCGCGGTGCCTTGAGGAATTTAGTTCGATCGGATGAATTCACCCGAACGTCGAAGGTGACACCTTCGCGATAGAGCGTGAGCGGGATTTCCACGCCGGCACGTCCCTGCGCCCACACGTTACGGTAAAAATCGCCAAGCGTGGAAACGCGTTCGCCCTTCACGGCTATGACAACGTCGCCGGTTTTGATTTCGGCGCGCGCTGCCGGGCCTTTCGGCGCGATTCCAACCACGACAATTTTGTCTTCAATTTCGGTCGAATAGAACTCCGAGCCAAGGCCGTATCGGCCGGTTGACGCGGCCAAACTTGCGCAGGTCTTCGAGCACAGGACTGAGCAAATCGATCGGCACCACCATATTGAGATGCTCGCTCTTGCCTTCGCGTGCGCGCTCAAGCTGTAGCGAGCCGATACCGATCAATTTGCCCGCACTTGAGATCAATGCGGTGCCGCCCCAGTTGGGGTGCGCCGGATAGGTGAAGATCGCTTCATCCAGCACGTACTCCCAATAGCCCGCGAATTCCTGCTTGGCGGCGATTCGGCCAGCGAGCGACCGCGTGCGGCCGCCGGCACCGCCGACGACCACCCGCTCGCCAATTTCAGCGGCTTTCGATGAGCCGATTGGCAGCACCGGCAAATCGATTTTGCCAAGCGCCTGCACCAGGCCGAAACCGGTTTCCTGATCGAAGCCGAGCGCATGGCCCTGCACCACGCGGCCGTCGCCGAGATGCAGCCACACTGTTTCGGCTTCGGTGATCAGATAGCCGATGGTGAGGACGAGCCCGTCCTCGATCAGCACGCCGTTACCGGCTCGCTCGACGCCGAGCGTGTCGGCGGTGAAGGCATCGGAAGGAACGATCGAATGCAGGCCGACAACCGAGGACAGCGCGCTGGAGAGATCGTAAGAGTAATCCTCCGCACGCGGCTGCACGCCTTGTGGCACCTTCCATTCGGTCACCGAGGCCATCAAATTCACTCCTTATCGGCTCCCTATCATACGCCGGAACATGCGGGCGAAAAGACGGCACTCACATGTTAGTGTAATTCTCAAGTCATGATCCCTTTATCCATTCTCGACCTCTCACCCGTCTCTGCCGGTTCGACCGCCGCACAGGCCCTGCGCAATTCGCTCGATCTTGCGCGCCTCGCCGACGGCTTGGACTTCAGGCGCTATTGGGTGGCGGAGCATCATAATTTGCCGGCGATAGCGAGCTCGGCACCCGACATTATGATCGGGCAAATCGCTGCGATCACCAAAAACATGCGCGTTGGCTCCGGCGGCGTGATGCTGCCTAACCATGCGCCGCTGATGGTGGCCGAGCGTTTCAAGGTGCTGGAGGCGCTCTTTCCCGGCCGCATCGACCTTGGCCTGGGCCGCGCGCCTGGCACCGACCCGGCGACGTCCTATGCACTGCGCCGCCGCCAAGGCATCAGTGAGGAGGATGACTTCCTCGACCGCTTCAACGAACTTATGCTGCTGGAAACGCGCGGCTTTCCTGCGGGGCATCCATTCCACAATGTGCGCGCGATGCCATCGGACGTGCCGCTGCCGCCGATTTATCTGCTCGGCTCCTCGGATTACAGCGCACAGCTCGCGGGCCAGATCGGCGCAGCATTTTCCTTCGCACATCATTTCGCGACGTTCGATGCGGCGGAGGCAATGCGGCTCTACCGCGACAGTTTCAAGCCTTCCCCATCGCACGATAAGCCTTATGCAATTCTGGCAACGCACGTGGTCTGCGCCGACACCGACGAGGAAGCCGAGCGGCTGGCGGCGACGGTCGATCTCAACATCGTGCGCCGCGCCAAAGGCGAGTATCTGCCATTGGCGTCACCCGAAGATGCGGCGAGCTACGACTATACCCCCGTCGACCGGGCACGCATCGCGCAGAACCGGACGCGGCTTACGGTCGGCTCGCCCAAGACGGTCAAGGCGAAACTCAAACCTTTGATCGAGGCCACGAAAGCCGACGAACTGATGGTGACTGCCATGCTGTTCGACCACGGCGCGCGCAAACATTCGTACGAGCTGCTGGCAAAGGCGTTTGCCTAAGAGAGGAAAGCGTGGTCACGGGCTATCACTGCCTCGTCATGCCCGGCCTTGTGCCGGGCATCCACGGCTTAATAGCGTTGCATCGTCACAAAGACGTGGATGGCCGGGACAAGCCCGGCCATGACGAACTAATACCGCCATGCTAAAAGCCCGCCCGGGCTTTTCATTCAATTTCGCAAATAATACGGGAGGTTTCCTTGGGTAAGCAGTTCACTTTAAACACCACGGACAAACATTCGCTTGGCGCCTATCGCGCTGATCCGTCCGGCACGCCCAAAGGCGGCGTGGTGGTGGTACAGGAGATTTTCGGAGTCAATCATCACATCCGCGCGGTGTGCGACCGGCTTGCCGCACTTGGCTACGTGGCCGTTGCACCGGCCGTGTTCGACCGTTTTGTCCGCAATTTCGAGAGCGGCTATACGCCCGATGAAATCGCTCACGCGCGCAGCTATTTGGGCAATCTCAACTGGGACCACATGATGGCCGATATCGCGGCCGCCCAGGGCGATCTCGAAGGGTCTGGCCCGCTCGGTATTGTCGGCTTCTGCATGGGCGGGACCGCCGCGTTTCTGGCCGCCTGCCGCATTCCAGGGTTTTCGGCAGCGGTTGCGTTTTACGGCGGCATGATCGGCAAGTTCGCCGACGAAAAGCCGAAGTGCCCGCTCCAGATGCATTTCGGCGAGAAGGACGATGGCATTCCGTTGACGGTGGTCGAAGAGATCAAGAAGAAACAGCCGCAGGCGGAAACCTATGTCTATCCGGCCGCCGCGCACGGCTTTTATTGCGACGAGCGCGCAAGCTACAACAAGGCTGCTGGCGATCTCGCCTGGAAACGCACGCAGGAATTTCTCGCCAAGCATATGAAGAAGTGACGTCTCTTGACGTCATCACCGGGCCGCGGCGAAGCCGCGTGACCCGGTGATCCCGAGAGGCGATTCGGTGCCTTCCTAAACGAGATGGCATCAGAAGTCGGGCTTGCCCGACTTCTGCATTCAGGCCGGGGCCCCTTGCGAGAGCTTGGCGCCGGTCCCGATCGGGCACGACACTCCGGTGCCGCCAAGCCCGCAATAGCCCATCGGATTTTTTGCCAGATACTGCTGGTGATAGTCCTCGGCGAAGTAGAACTCCGGCGCGTCCACGATCTCGGTGGTGATCGTTCCGTAGCGCTTCTTCTTGAGCTCTTGCTCGTACATCTCTTTCGAGGCCTCTGCCGCTTGCCGCTGCGCGGCATTGAACGTGTAGATGCCGGAGCGATATTGCGTACCGACGTCATTGCCCTGGCGCATACCCTGCGTCGGGTCGTGGCTTTCCCAGAATGTCTTGAGCAACGTCTCGTAGGAAATCTTCTTCGAGTCATAGACGACCAGCACAACCTCGTTGTGGCCGGTGCGGCCCGAGCAGACTTCCTCGTAGGTCGGATTGGGCGTCATCCCGCCGGCATATCCGACGGCGGTCACGTAGACGCCTTCGCCCAACTGCCAGAATATCCGCTCGGCACCCCAGAAGCACCCGAGGCCGAACATCGCCTTTTCGAAGCCTTCCGGATAAGGCCCCTTCAGGGCGTGATGATTGACGAAATGTGCAGCCGCGGTGCGGATGGGGCTCGAGCGGCCCGGTAAAGCCTCGCCGGGCTTGGGCATGGCAACTTTCTTGAAGCCGAACATGCTTGGTTCTCCTGCAATCCCTGACCGCAATATAGGTCGGTGGCAGGCTAACCGAAACGGGCGCCGCGATCACGTGTAGGCCAGAACCCAGAACAGGCGGTTCACGCGCCTGGGAGGCACTAAGGCCGCGCGTACCCGATCAGCGGCTTTTTCTTGCGGCCGAGCAGAAGGAAAATGATGCCGAAACCGCCGAGCACGCTCCAGCTCGGAGCCGCCAAAAAGGTGACCATCAGCGGATCCCAAAGGAAACCGCCCGCATAAGACTCGATCATCGGCTTAATCTTTTCGAGACTGCCGGCATTGATCAGCTCCCACAGCGTCCGCACGCTGGTGAGAAAGAGCCTGTTGCCCGCAATCGACTTGGTGCCGTCATAGATCAGCAGGATAAATCCAGCTGCCAGACAGAGCAGGCCAAAAAATCGGAAAAGAAAACGGATCATAGCCCCAATCAGTCAGAATCGCTCGTCCGGGCACCGATTACCCTGCGCCCCGCTTTCATACAACAGTACCAATAGCAGCAATCGCCTTCCCTTGAGTCATTATGGTTGCATCCGCTAACGTCGCTTTTGCCGGGGCATACCGGTCGTGTTCATGGAGTAACAATGCCCGCCAAGCCCCCTCCCGGCCGAAGCCGGCCGACTTTTACCGACCAGGAAGCTCTGCAATTTCACAGCGTTGGCCGGCCGGGCAAGCTGGAAGTCATCGCCACCAAACCGATGGCGACCCAGCGCGATCTCTCGCTCGCCTATTCGCCCGGCGTCGCGGTGCCGGTGCTGGCGATCGCCGAAGATCCCAGCCGTGCCTACGATTACACGGTGAAGGGCAATTTCGTCGCCGTTATCACCAACGGCACCGCCATCCTGGGTCTCGGCAACCGCGGCGCGCTGGCCGCAAAGCCGGTAATGGAAGGCAAGGCGGTGCTGTTCAAGCGTTTTGCCGATATCGATTCCATCGATCTGGAAGTCTCCACCGAAGATCCGGATCAATTCATCAATTGCGTTCGCTATCTTGGCGCCGGCTGGGGCGGCATCAATCTCGAGGACATCAAGGCGCCGGAGTGTTTCATCATCGAGCAGAAGCTGCGCGAGCTGCTCGACATCCCGGTGTTCCACGACGACCAGCACGGCACCGCCATCATCGCTGCCGCCGGCCTTCTTAACGCGCTTCATCTCACGGGACGCGAGATCGCGACGACCAAGCTCGTCTGTAATGGCGCGGGTGCCGCGGGCATCGCTTGCCTTGAGCTGCTCAAAGCAATCGGCTTCAAGCCGGATAACCTGACCCTTTGCGACACCAAAGGTGTGATCTACCAGGGCCGCAAGGATGGGATGAACCAGTGGAAGTCGGGCTATGCCATCAAGACGTCGGCGCGCACGCTTGCGCAAGCGTTTGAAGGCGCTGACGTCGCTTTCGGACTCTCGGTCAAAGGCGCTTTCACCGCCGACATGATCAAGTCTATGGCCGCCAAGCCGATCATCTTCGCCATGGCGAATCCCGATGCGGAGATATCTCCCGAAGAGGTCGCAGCGATACGCGACGACGCCATCATGGCAACGGGCCGGTCAGACTATCCGAACCAGATCAATAACGTGCTCGGTTTTCCCTATATTTTCCGCGGCGCGCTCGACGTGCGCGCATCGGCCATCAACATGGAGATGAAGATCGCCGCCGCACGCGCGCTTGCGGCGCTGGCGCGCGAGGACGTGCCGGATGAAGTCGCCAGCGCCTATGGCGCGCGGCCGAAATTCGGACCCGACTATATCATCCCGGTGCCATTCGATCCGCGGCTGATCTCCTACGTCCCGCCAGCCGTGGCGCAAGCTGCGATGGATACCGGTGTCGCGCGTAAACCGATCGTCGACATAGATGCTTATCGCCACCAGCTCAACGCCCGGCGCGACCCGATTGCAGGCACGCTGGTGCAGGTCTACGACCGGCTGCGGCGCCAGCCCAAGCGTGTCGTCTTCGCCGAGGGCGAGGAAGAGCAAGTGATCCGCGCCGCAGCAAGCTTCGTGCACCAGGGGCTGGGCACTGCGCTGCTGGTTGGACGCGAAGACCGGGTGCGCCAGTCCGCGAGCGAGACCGGTATCGAACTCGGTGAGGGCATCGAAATTGTCAACGCACGTCTATCGACGCGCAATTCCGCTTATATCAATTTCTTGTACGAGCGGCTGCAACGGCATGGCTATCTCGTACGCGACTGCCAGAGGCTGGTGAACCAGGACCGCAACCATTTCGCCGCCTGCATGGTTGCACTCGGCGATGCCGACGCGATGGTGACGGGTGTCACTCGCAATTTCTCTGTCGCGCTCGAAGACGTCTGCCACGTGATCGATCCCAAGCCGGGTCACCGTGTGATCGGCGTATCCGTCGTCGTCGCACGCGGCCGCACAGTGCTGGTCGCCGACACAGCGGTGACCGAAATGCCTCAGGCGCACGAAATTGCCGAAATCGCCGTCGAAGCAGCGGGCGTTGCGCGCCGGCTGGGTTACGAACCGCGGCTGGCGTTGCTCGCCTTCTCCACCTTCGGCCATCCGCAGGGAGAGCGCTCGGCCCGGGTCATAGAGGCCGTGAAGATTCTCGACAGCAAACGCGTCGATTTTGAATATGACGGGGAGATGGCCGCCGACGTGGCGCTCAACCCCGAATTAGCCGCGGCCTATCCTTTCTGCCGTCTGTCGGGGCCCGCGAATGTCCTGATCATGCCGGCATTTCACTCCGCGTCGATCTCGACCAAAATGCTGCAGGAATTGGGTGGTGCTACCGTGATCGGGCCGCTGCTGGTCGGGCTCGACCGCCCGGTGCAGATCGTGCAACTCGGCGCCAAGGACAATCAGCTCGTCAACATGGCGGCGCTTGCCGCCTATAATGTCAGCGGCTAACTGTTTTCGTGCTCGAAGGAAAAATCATGACCGCCAAAACCCTTTCCGGCGTGATCGCCGCTGTCGCTACACCCATCGATGAAAGCGGGGCGCCCGATCTTAAGCGCGCGGTCAACCTGGCGCGTTATCTCCTCGACAATGGGTGCGATGGCCTCAACGTTCTCGGTACCACCGGGGAAGCGACCTCCTTCTCGCTCGACGAGCGTAAGGCGGTCATGGATGCTTACAAGACGAACGGGTTGCCGCTGCATCGGCTGATGGTCGGAACCGGTGCCGCCGCGGTGTCGGATGCGGTCGCACTGACCCGCCACGCGGCCGAGCTGGGCTTTGCCGGCGCGCTTGTGCTCCCGCCGTTCTATTACAAAGGTGTGCCAGATGATGGCCTGGTCGCCTATATCGACACGCTCGCGAAGGCGACCGAACGCAAACCGATCCCGATCTACCTTTATCATTTCCCGGCAATGTCGGGCCTGCCCTGGCACGTCAAACTCGTCGAGCGCCTGCTGGAAACGTTTCCGTCCCGTATTGTGGGTTTAAAAGATTCTTCCGGCGACATGGCATACGCGCGGGCGGCCGCGGCGATATCACCCGACTTTGCGGTATTCCCGTCGACCGAGGCATGCTTGATCGAGGCACGCTCCGGCGCTTTCGCCGGCTGCATCTCGGCGACCGCCAACCTCAATGCCGATCTGTGCGCACGGGCCTGGAGCAAGGCCGATACCAGCGCGCTCGATGCTGCTGTGACCATCCGCAAACTGTTCGACGGCAAACCGCTCGTCTCGGGGGTCAAGGCGCTGCTTGCTCATATCCATGGCGATGCTGGCCTGGCACGGGTACGGCCGCCGCTGGCGCCGTTCTCGGCTGCCGACCGAGCGGCTGTCATTGCCGGGCACGATGCAACTCGGGCTAAACGCGTCGCCTAAGGTAATAATATCGAGGCGTTGACGCCCACGCGCAGCCTTACTATAAGCCTCAGCCTTGGCGGCGAATTCTTTCGCCGCCGCAACTCTTTGTAAATCCAAGTCGCTTTCGCGGGGATCCGCCGAACGCGCCAGCTGCGAATGAGAACCTCATGGCCAATACCAAGTCCGCCCGTAAAGCCACGCGCGTGATCGCGCGCCGGACCGAAGTAAACAAGGCGCGACGTACGGTGCTACGGAATTCCATGCGCAAGGTCGAGGAAGCGATACAAAGCGGCGATCGGACTGCAGCATTGGCGGCGTTCAAGGCGGCGGAGCCGGTGATCATGCGCGCAGCGCAGCGCGGCGTCGTCCACAAGAACAATGCAAGCCGTAAAGTGTCACGCCTTGCCCACCGCATTGCGAAGCTCGCCAAGTAAGCACAGCGCCGGCCACGCGGAGACGCAGGCCTAATTCGCCTCAAATTCTTGTAAAAGACGTCCGAGCGAGCCCTTGCCGGAAGGAAGTGGTTCAAAGCGCGCGGCTGTTGCTAAAACGTCATCGCGGCGTCAGAAAAATTTGCTCGCCAAGGATTTGCTGGACTTCGGTCGCACCATAACCCGCATAAACGCTGCGACATCGGAATATTCGCATTGGGAGTTACCCACAAATTCGCTCAGATTTTTTTTCGCGTCGATAAAGACTTAAGAGGAAAGCGAAGCAAGGACCCCAAAAATGCATATGTGACAGGCATTTTTGGCGGCGCATATTTTTTAGAAAAATTTGGACCGCACATTGCGTTGATAAACGGTTTCAACGTCGAAATTCCGCACAACTCCAACATGTTGGGCAAAGTATCGCAGTAGCCGAAGCCCTCCAGGCACACGCGCGACAATTTCTGTTACCGCCACAGTTGTAAATTTCATTGCGAGAGCACATCGCTCGTGTATCTTGAAAACGCGCTCGGGAATTCTTCGCGCGCGATCAGAAACAAGGTTCCGCGTCACGCTCATCGGCGGATGAGAACGGCATTGGTTTGCGCTCGCAAAATCCAGCTCTTCGAAACGCTGAGGCAGTCCGGTAAAGAGATCGAGGTCAGCCAACTCGGGGCGGCAAAATTAAAAAATGATGGCGTTCGCACCGGGGAATGCCAAAGTGGGATAACGAACAAACCGCAGGGCGAAAGCCCGCATAATATTCGAGGGGTGATGTCATGACAGGCGCAGAGAGAGGGTCGGTGACCAACGTTGGCGGTATTGGATGGGCGTCATCCAGTACAGATTCAAGTGTCGCTGTAACCCGCATCGCCGGTCAGTCAGTCCCACTCACATATAGTGTCCATTTGTGCCGTCATATGTCCCGTACGGCGTCTACATTCACGATCGGAATTCGAGGCGCGACTCCGCCACCGGCGGGTTGAAGCGCAACGCCTCTCGACTTCTCGTCGATGTCGCTCTGCCGACCCTTTCTCCGGTGGAGCCCAAGTCTCTCAGATGACATCATCAAGCGAGTGCTGTTGCGTCCTGTTTCCGGCGCGTTGACGGTGCCACCGTCAAGCCGGGCAACCGAGTCCGTCCAACCATTTATTCGAATTGAGAAGAAGACAATGTCGAACGGGGAGCAGGAGAGTTGGTCACGGGTCAAAGAGCGCCTGCGCGCTGACGTCGGTGACGACGTCTATTCGAGCTGGTTCGCCCGGATGGACCTGGAAGCAATCGAGGAAGGTGCGGTGCGTTTGTCGGTGCCGACACGCTTTCTGAAAAGCTGGATCCAGTCGCACTATGCCGAACGCGTTCTGGCCTGCTGGCAGGCCCAGGAAGGCAAAGTGACACGCGTCGAGCTGATCGTGCGATCGGCCGTCCTGAAATCGACGGTGCTGCCAAAGCCAAAACCAGACCTTTCGGCTGGCGAGAACGGCAGCCGCTACACAAATGGCAACGGCAACGGCCGCGTCTTTTCGGTCGGTGACCCGAGCGTGCATGAGGCGCTCGGTGGCTCGCCGCTCGACCCCCGCCTGACCTTTGACACTTTTGTCGTCGGCCGTTCCAACACGCTCGCTCATGCGGCGGCCAAACAGGTCACCGGCGCCAAACGCACCGACCCGGTGATGTTCAACCCACTCTACATTCACTCGGGCGTCGGCCTTGGTAAGACGCATCTGCTACAGGCCGTGACCTGGGCCGGAAACGCCGCCGGCGAGCGCAAGGTGCTGTACCTTACAGCCGAGAAATTCATGTACGGCTTCGTTTCGGCGCTGCGGACGCAGACCGCCCTCGCCTTCAAGGAAGCGTTACGTGGCATCGGCGTGCTGGTCATCGACGACCTGCAATTCCTGCAAGGCAAATCGACCCAGGCCGAATTCTGCCATACGCTCAATGCGCTGATCGATGCCGGCCGTCAGGTCGTGATTGCATCTGATCGTCCACCCTCGGACCTTGAAAGCCTTGATGACCGCGTACGCTCGCGGCTGGCGGGCGGCCTGGTCGTCGAGATGGCGTCCCTTGGCGAGGAGCTGCGCTTCGAAATCCTCAAAGCCCGGGTGATGGCGGCGCGTGCCCACCACCCCACTTTCGACGTTCCGCTGCCGGTACTGGCCTATATCGCCAAAACCGTGACCCATAATGGCCGCGACCTGGAAGGCGCGCTCAACCGCTTGCTTGCCCATAACAAGCTCACCGGCCACGCCGTCACCCTGGAAATGGCAGAGCGCGAGGTCCGCGATCTGATCCGCCCGCAGGAGCCCAAGCGGGTCAAAATCGAAGACATCCAGCGGGTGGTGGCGCGCCAATACAACGTCAGCCGGTCTGACCTGCTGTCATCGCGGCGCACCGCCAATGTGGTCCGTCCCCGGCAGGTGGCAATGTATCTGGCCAAGACCCTGACATTGCGCTCATTGCCCGAAATTGGCCGGCGCTTCGGCGGCCGCGACCACACCACCGTGCTCCATGCTGTCCGCAAAATCGAAGGGCTCGTTGGCAACGATATGGCGTTGGCCGAGGAGATCGAAATCCTCAAGCGCCAATTGCAGGAATAGGTCGGTTACAAGCGCCTTTCCACGTATTGCCCGGCCAGAGCCGTCCAAAGGACGGCGTGCTTTCGCACGCCTATGTGCCGGGCATTGCGTCTTCAGGCGGTGAGGCACGAATGGTTGGGCGGGCCGGCCAAGGCCCGCGGGACTTCTGTGGGCGCCCTGGGGATAGGGTCGGGTTAAGCCCCGTCACCCTTGCGATTTTTGCGCCGGCACGTCACTTTTGCTGCCCGGCCTTGCGGCTGACTTGCCGTTGCGCCTGGTTCTAAGTCATTTGCGAAGGCGCGAAGCGGGTCTCCCAATGAAAGTTACAGTCGAGCGTGCAGAGCTGCTGAAATCGCTGGGCCACGTCCATCGCGTGGTGGAGCGGCGCAACACCATCCCGATTCTGGCCAACGTTCTGATCAAGGCCGACCGCGGCAAACTCAGCCTGAAGGCCACCGATCTCGATCTCGAGGTGACAAACTCAATCGCGGCGGAGGTGTCGCCCGGCGGCTCCACGACCGTGCCGGCCCATATGTTCTACGAGATCGTTCGCAAATTGCCCGAGGGCGCGCAGATCGTCGTTGAAGGCTCGGGCGATCGCGCCGTGCTTTCGTTGCGCGCGGGACGTTCGCGCTTCACTCTGCAGACTCTGCCGGAAAGCGACTTCCCCGATCTTGCCGCCGGCGAAATGAGCCACACGTTCAAGGTCGCCGCCGCCGACCTGAAGCGGCTGATCGACAAGACCCAGTTCGCAATCTCGACCGAAGAAACACGCTACTACCTCAATGGCATCTATTTGCACACGGCGGGCACCGCGAAATCTGGGGCGCTGCGCGCGGTGGCGACCGACGGACACCGTCTGGCTCAGGTCGAACTGCCGCTGCCGCAAGGCGCCGCCGGCATGCCAGGCATCATCGTGCCGCGCAAAACTGTGGCGGAAGTCCAGCGCCTGATCGAGACCGGTGAGGGTGAAGTCGCAATCGAACTGTCGACGGGCAAAATCCGCTTCACAATTGGCAACGTGGTGCTCACGTCCAAGCTGATTGATGGGACGTTCCCCGATTACGCGCGGGTCATCCCGGTCAACAACGACAAAAGTCTCGTGGTCGACAAGAAGGATTTCGAAGCCGCAGTCGATCGTGTGTCGACCGTATCAAGCGAGCGCGGGCGCGCAGTCAAGCTCTCCATCACCGGCGGCCGGCTTGTGCTGTCGGTAACGAATCCCGACTCAGGCAGTGCGACCGAAGAGATCGAAGTTGAGTACGACGCCGAGCCGCTCGATATCGGTTTCAATTCCCGCTACTTGCTCGATATTGCTGCTCAGATCGAAGGCGAAGTTGCCGTGCTCAGGCTCGCCGATCCCGGCTCGCCGACCCTGATCCAGGACAAGGACGCGAAAGGCGCGCTCTACGTTCTGATGCCAATGCGGGTGTGAGCTTCTCCCTATAAGCGAGAGGGTGGTATGCGTCGTCGATGACCGCCGCTTTCATCCGCCGCCTGACGCTCACCAATTTCCGCAGCTATCACGCCGCGCAGGTGCCGCTCGACCATGCAGGACCTGTGGTCCTCACGGGCGCGAACGGCGCCGGCAAAACCAATTTGATTGAGGCGATTTCATTGCTCGCCCCCGGCCGCGGTTTGCGGCGGGCCACGATGGAAGAATTCGCGTTTTCGGAAGGCGATGGCGCCTGGGCCGTTTCAGCGGAAATCGAAGGCATGTTGGGCCTCGCAACGCTCGGCACCGGTATCGATCCGCCCGTAGGCGAGGAATCCGCGCCCATTCGCAAATGCCGCATCGACCGCGAAAGCGTGGGCTCGGCTGCGGCTTTCGCCGATCATCTGCGCGTGGTGTGGCTCACGCCCGCCATGGACCCGCTCTTCAACGGACCGGCGTCCGAACGCCGGCGTTTCCTCGACCGGCTGGTGCTGGCCGTCGATGCGCAACACTCCAGCCGCGTCGCCGCCCTCGAACGCTCACTGCGTTCGCGCAATCGCCTTCTCGAAGATTCACCTGGCGATTCACATTGGCTCGACGCCATCGAGCACGAAACGGCAGAGGTTGCGGTCGCCGTCGCAGCCGCGCGCGCGGAGACGGTCAATCGGCTATCGATGGCGCTTGATGCCTCACGCAATGAGGCGCCGGAATTTCCGCGAGCCGAAATCGCGCTGCAAGGCTGGATGGAGCAGCTTTTGCCCGATCACAGCGCGACCGAAATTGAGGACCGCTACCGCACGCTCTTAAAAGACAACCGCGCGCGCGATGCTGCGGCGGGACGCACGCTCGACGGACCACATCTATCCGATCTTGCCGTTAGTCATGCGGCCAAGAACATACCTGCTGCTGACGCCTCTACGGGCGAACAAAAGGCGCTGCTGATCCGGCTGGTGCTTGCACATGCCGGTTTGATCAAACAAATGACGGGCTTCGCGCCGCTGCTGTTGCTTGACGAGGTTGTTGCGCACCTCGATCCATCGCGCCGCGCCGCGCTCTACGACGCCCTTTCTTCGCTGGGCGCCCAGGTCTGGATGACGGGGGCTGATCCGGCCGCTTTCGGTGACATCGCCGGTCGCGCCATTTTATTCGTCGTGCGCAACGGCGCTGTGGAACCCGCTCGTGCAGAGTTCCATTAGGAGCGCTCACGATTTTTTAATCGAATTGCGATCAATTATTGGAAAATAGGAACCATCGTCGAGCGATCGCCTTTACCCCAGGTACAGTGAGCACGGGGCTACCATGTCGACGGAAGCAGCAATTGATCGGGTCAAGAGCGAACTCAATCGCGCATTCGACAAAACGCGCGACGATCTCGACCGCATCGAGATTCTGGCGGCGGGCCTTGCTGCATTCAATAAACCGATTCCGAATTATGAACCGCGGTTCCAGCATTTGCGGCGCGCGACGACCAAGGCCCAGGAATTGACGTCCGAGTAACGCCGGCGTTATTCGCTGCGCCGCACTTCGATAACATCAATTTGCGGTGAACTCAGGGTTCCCCCAATAGCTCGCGCCGCTGACGCTCCGAGGCATCCGAATAGCGGCGCAACGCGTGTGCCTCGCTCAGCAATCCGGTTACTTGCCGACGCTCCGCGGAATCGACCACCGCCAGCGTTTCCGCCTCATACCGATCGAAAGCAGCGACTGCCTCTCGCGCTGTCATCTGCGGCAACAACATATGGTCGGACTGATGCAGGATGCTTCGGACAGACGCTGTCCCAGCGAGTTCGGCCGCGTGCGCTTCGGCAACGATCACCATTCCGGCATAGCGGCCGTCTTCATCCACAGCGACAACCTGGTTGGTTGAGCCGAGCGGGAAGGCCTCGCGAAAAGCTGCGATCGGCGATTCCACCGGAGTGGTGCGCACATCCGACCGCATCATCTGGGCGACGGTGAGATCGCGAATCCATCCCACATCGGCGGCGCTGCGAATGGTCTCGCCGCGCAGATGGAAGCGCCAGGTCGCGAAAGAATAGCCGAAGAATTCGCGCGTCACCTGCATGGCAATAATCGCAGCGATCAGCACCGCGGTGGTCAACCAGAGATCGCCAGTGGTCTCTAGCGCGATGAAGGTCATGGTCAGTGGTCCGCCAATGACAGAGACCGACAGTGCACACATCCCAATGATGGCATAAGTGTCCGGATCAAGACGCAAGCCCGGCCAAGCCGCATTGAGCCCGGATGCAAACAATTGTCCGCCGAGCGCGCCCAAAAGCAGCGAGGCAAAGAACAAGCCGCCTCGAAAGCCGGAGCCGAGCGAAACCATCGAAGCAAGTGACTTCAGTACAAAGATAAGCGCGATCGCCGCGAGCGGCAGCTTGAAGATGCCGGTCAAGTGCAGCGCGCCGTGGCCGGATGACATCACTTGCGGCGAAAGGATCGCCATCAAGCCGACCAGCGCGCCGCCGATCATTGGCCGCATCGCCGGCTTCACCCTGAATCGCGTGAACAGCAACTCGCAAGCGGCAACACCACGCATGAGAACGATGCCGAATATCGCGGCGAGCACACCGACGAAAGCAGCGACCACGACGTCATGGACTGCGAGATTGGCGACTGCACCGGTCTCAATGCCAAGCCGGTCTGGCGTAAAGACCCGCGCGGTCAAATACCCGACCAATGACGCCAAGCCGACCGGCGCCAGCGAGACAATCGAGTAGCTGCCGATAATCAGCTCGAAGCCGTAGAAAGCACCGCCAAGCGGGGCGCCGAAGGCAGCAGCGATCGCGGCAGCAGCGCCGCAGCCAACGAGGATGCGCATGTCACTGCGACGCAGGCGAAAAGAACGGCCGACCGCCGATGCGATGCCGCTGGCAAGTTGCGTATAGCCGGCCTCCAGGCCTACCGAAGCGCCGATGCCGCTCGACCAGACTGTTTGTGCTGCCACAATCAGGCTGCCGCGCATCGACATGCGCCCACCGTGCAACGCATTGGCTTCGATCGGGTCGACTTCGGTACCGCGCCGGCGCGTGATGTAGGCGGTAACGAGACCAAACAGCAGGCCTCCAAGGCACGGCGGCACAAATGCGCGGAGCGGATCGAGCGATACGCGCCCCGACAACCGCTCGCCGGGGTCGAGCCCGAAAAAAACTTGATGCATTAGCCCGACAGCTTCGCCCATCGCTGCAACCGCCAGACCCGCGATTGCACCGATGATGACCGCCAGCACGATGACACTCGATTCTCGCGCGCGCACAATCGCGCGCAGGCGATGCGGGACTTCGAGCGGACGGCTGAGGAAACGCATGCGGAGCAAATTCAATCGGCGGAGATGCCACTCGCTTAAATGCTATGGCGGGCGGCGGTGCAAGTTCGGGGATTCAACGCACCAAATGCCCCTTCGATTGCCGCCCTTCTGGCCTATTTTTGGTGTGCATTTGGAGCCGTGATTCGGACCAAAAATGAGGTGAAAAAAGTGGGGATTTCTGACCCCATTCCCCTTTAAAAAGTGCTGCTAAATCAACATATTAATACACAGAGTTTGCTCTGTACGAGGCCCTATTTTCGTGTCACACAAACCGCTCATTCCAACTCAATTTTTCGTCCGTTTCGAAGGTGCCGCTAATGGCTGAACCGGCCCGCAAAAACCCGTCCGACTATGGCGCCGAGTCGATCAAGGTCCTCAAAGGCCTCGACGCCGTGCGCAAGCGGCCGGGCATGTATATCGGTGATACCGATGACGGCTCCGGCCTCCACCACATGGTTTACGAGGTGGTGGACAATGCCATCGACGAGGCGCTTGCGGGTTTTGCTACCGAAGTTGTCGTAACGCTCAATCCAGATGGCTCCTGCACAGTCCGCGACAACGGCCGTGGCGTCCCCACCGACATCCACAAAGGCGAAGGCGTGTCGGCGGCAGAAGTCATCATGACGCAGCTGCACGCCGGCGGGAAATTCGACCAGAACGCCTACAAAGTGTCCGGCGGCCTCCATGGCGTCGGTGTCTCGGTCGTGAACGCGCTTTCAACCTGGCTCAAGCTCACGATCTGGCGCGATGGTAAGGAGCACTTCATGGAGTTTCGCGACGGTGTCGCGGTAGCTCCACTCAAGGCCACTGGCGACGCGAAAGGCAAGCGCGGGACAGAGGTCACCTTCCTGCCTTCGACCAAGACCTTCACCATGGTCGAGTTTGACTTTGCGACGCTCGAGCACCGCTTACGCGAGCTGGCATTCCTGAATTCCGGCGTCGTTATCATTCTCGCCGACCAGCGGCACGCCGTCGAAAAGCGCGAGGAGATGAAATACGAAGGCGGCGTCGAAGCCTTCGTGAAATTCCTCGATCGTAACAAGACTGCGCTTATTCCCAAGCCGGTCATGATCAAGGCCGAGCGCGAAGGCATCACGGTCGAATGCGCGTTGTGGTGGAACGACGGCTACCACGAAAGCGTACTTTGTTTCACGAACAACATTCCGCAACGCGACGGTGGTACTCACCTCGCCGGCTTTCGCGGGGCGCTCACCCGCCAGATCACGCAATACGCAGAGACCGCCGGCAGCTCGCGGAAAGAAAAGGTCGCGCTCACCGGTGACGATTGCCGCGAGGGATTGACCGCGGTGCTCTCGTGCAAGGTGCCGGACCCGAAGTTCTCCTCGCAGACCAAAGACAAGCTGGTGTCCTCCGAAGTGCGGCCGGTTGTCGAAAACGTCATCAACCAGGCCCTGCAGGATTGGTTCGAAATCCACCCACAGGAAGCCAGAGTCATTGTCGGCAAGGTGGTGGAAGCTGCTGCTGCCCGCGAAGCGGCGCGCAAGGCCCGCGAATTAACCCGTCGCAAAGGCGCGCTCGATGTGTCGTCGTTGCCGGGCAAGCTGGCAGACTGCCAGGAACGCGACCCTGCCAAATCCGAACTGTTCATCGTCGAGGGAGACAGCGCCGGCGGTTCCGCAAAACAGGGCCGGAATCGTGAATTCCAGGCGGTCCTGCCGCTTCGCGGCAAGATCCTGAACGTTGAGCGCGCACGCTTTGACAAGATGCTCGGCAGCCAGGAAATCGGCACGCTGATTACGGCGCTTGGCACCGGCATCGGCCGGGACGAGTTCAATCCCGACAAGCTGCGCTATCACAAGATCATCATCATGACTGACGCGGACGTGGACGGCTCCCACATCCGTACGCTCCTGCTGACGTTCTTTTTCCGGCAGATGGAAGAGCTCATCAAGCGCGGTCACATCTACATTGCCCAGCCGCCGCTCTATAAAGTGAACCGCGCCAAATCCGAGCAATACCTTAAAGACGAGCGAGCCCTTGAAGACTATCTGATCGCGACCGGACTTGAGGATGCTGTTTTGCGGCTTGCCTCGGGAGAAGAACGCGCGGGCATCGACTTGCGCAAGCTGGTCGAGGATGCACGCATGATCCGTAATATCCTCAATGGGCTGCACAGCCGCTACAACCGCAAGGTCATCGAGCAGGCAGCGATCGCGGGGGTGCTCACACCCAAGGTCACCGACGACCTCAAGACCGGCGCCGCCGCCGCCGCCTACATCGCAAAACGGCTCGACGCGCTGGAAGACGAAACCGAGCGCGGCTGGAAGGCCACGTTCGACGAGAACGGATTCCACTTCGAGCGTACGGTACGCGGCGTAAAAGAAGTCGCGATTATCGATCAGGCCCTGCTCGGCTCGGCCGATGCTCGCAAGCTCGACGAGTTCGCACTATCGCTGCAGCAAATCTTCCCGCGGCCAACGCCACCAGCAATGCTGCGCCGGAAAGACGAAACCATTGCGATCCACGGTCCGGTTGGACTTTTTGAGGCGCTCACTGCTGCCGGCCGCAAGGGCCTGTCGCTACAGCGCTACAAAGGGCTGGGCGAAATGAACCCCGAGCAGTTGTGGGAGACCACACTCGACGTCAATGCGCGATCGTTGTTGCAAGTGCGCATCAAGGAAGTCGATGAAGCCAACGTGCTTTTCGACCAGCTGATGGGCGATTTGGTCGAGCCGCGCCGGCAATTCATCCAGGACAACGCGCTGGCAGCAAGCGTCGACGTCTGACGCCGGTTCGCCAGCGAGCGATCAAGCAAAGATCAGTTGCAGATTTCCTCGACGCCGCGAGTCCAGCCGCCGCGGCCGTTGGCGATTGGCACTTCTTTCCAATAGCAACCGCCATAAGAGGCATAGTAGCCGGAGCAGCCGCCCAGCGCACAGCCGCGCGTCCACGGCAAGTAGCCGATGTAGCTCAGCGCCACATTGTACGTGTTTGGACCGATAAGGTGGTCGCAATCGCCACAATACGGAACTTGCTCGACGACCCGTATGCGAGGCCCGAAGCGCTCACCGCCATACCCAACCTGCGAATGCCAGCGTTGCGGATAGCGGGAAAGATCAGCGGCACTCGCCCCGCTGCCAAGCGATACGAGCAGCCCTAACACCACAATTGCCAATCCGATGATACGCATGTGTGTCACCCTGAAGGTCTGACGAGAATGGTACCCGAAGCAGTCCGAAAGATTGTGGAGAAAATTCGCGCGCAATTGTCGAAAATTATTCGTCATGACGTAAGCCTTGCGCCGATCGTCAGCCCGATGACGAGCGCACCCAGGAACAGCACAAGGAAAATTCCGAACAGCCATTGCGCGATCGTGGCCGACGCGGCTTCGACATCAGTGAAGCCGAAAATCCCTGCGATCACGGCGATAATCAGAAAGACAAAGGCCCACTTCAGCATCGGCAGCGCTCCTCGACCGGGGTTTGCCCCAATAATGTGTAGGGTGGTCGCGAAGTTCCATCCTTATGCCGAGGGCTTGGGCGCACGCGTGCGTGGATCGCGCGGTAACCAGCTGCCGCTATCGACACGGTAAAGAAAATCGCTGACGACCCGATTGAAAAGGTCCGGTTCCTCAAGGTTCACCGCGTGACCGGTTTTGGGAAAAACCACCAACCCAGAAGCCGGAATCGCGTCCTTCAGGAACAGCCCCGGCTCGATGCACCGCTCGTCCTCGTCACCAACGACGATCAACGCCGGCGCGGGCAGCTTGCGGATGTCGGCTTCGAAATCATAGAGAGAAGGCCGTGCGCCCTGAAATCCGCGCGACATCCGGGCAGATCCTTGCGCGTCGTGCTCCGCCAGCTGTTTGGCAAACTCCACAAAACCGCGCCGGTCCTTAAGCTCAAACGGAATGCGGCTGGGGCTACGGCCGTAAGTTTGCGCCACCGCTGCAGAGCCCTCGCGCTCGAATTGGTCGGCGATCTCGCGCGACCGCTGATGGAATTCTTTGGTGTACCAGCGCTCACTGCCCGAACCGGCACCGGCGAGCACCAGCGAGCGAACGCGTCCAGGATAGTTGAGCGCAACCTGTAACGCAGTGTAGCCACCCATCGAAAGGCCGATCAGGTGCGCGTGCTCGATCTTCAGATGATCGAGCACGGCGACAGCATCGCGCATGACATGTTGATAGCTGTACGCGCCCGGGTCTGCCGGAACATCGGAAGGTTTATAGCCGCGCGCGGCATAGGCGATGCAGCGGTAGCGTCTGCCGAATTCGCGTAGTTGCAGTTCCCAGCTACGATGATCGCCGGCAAATTCATGCACGAACAGGATCGGCGTGCCCTGCCCGACCTCTTCGTAGTAAAGCTGCACTTTGTCCGATGTATTCACATAGGGCATTCGAAAACTTCCTGTTGCTTAACTACACGCACCGGCAAATGAAGCCGGTCAGCTCCGTGGCATCCCTTGAACCCTCATCGCAATACGCACCAGATCCGCAATATTGCGGGCGCCGATACGTTCCATCACCCAGGCGCGATGATTCTCCACAGTCTTTGGGCTGATTTTGAGTTGCGATCCGATTTCCTTATTTGACAACCCGGCGACGGCCAGTTCCATGACTTGGCGTTGACGGGCTGAAAGCGTCTCGAAACGAGATTGCAACTTTTGCAGTTCAGCTGCGTCGACTTCAGGTTGTTGTTTCTTTTCAATTGCATTGTGGATACTGGCGAGCAAGCGAACTTCGTCGAATGGCTTCTCGATGAAATCGAATGCGCCAATCTTGATGGCAGCGACAGCCATATCGACGTCACCGTGTCCGGTGATGAGGACAACCGGAACACCGGTCCCACCGCCTTTTAGTCGGTGGACAAGGTCCAGGCCCGACATCCCGGGCATGCGAACGTCCGAAACAACGCAATCAAATCGCTGCCCACTCTCGATCGCAGCCAGAAAGTCTTTCGAGGACGCGAAACAAGATGTTTCAATGTTCTGACGGACAAAATAGAGGCGCAGCGAGTTCGAGCACCGCCTCATCGTCGTCAATGACCGCAATGTGAATAAGAGTCATGCCTGGGCTGCCTTTGCGATGGGCAGGGTGAAATGGACGGCGCCCCCCGGCGAGCTGTCATCAAGCCATAACTTGCCACCATGGGCCTCGACGATCGACCGGCACAGCGGCAATCCAATACCGAGCCCCTCGGCCTTGCTGGAAGACAGCGGAAGAAATGCGCTTTCGAGAAGCTGCGGTGGAAACCCTGGCCCGGTATCGACGACACGAACTTCGATGAAGTCGGCATCGAGATTTTTTGCTTCGATCAGGATAGCGCCACGCGGGGTTCTGCTTTCGCCGATTGCCTCGATCGCGTTGCGCAGGAGGTTGATCAGGACCTGCTCGATCTGCAAGAGATCAACCATGACTCGCGGCAGATCGGCGGCAATCGTGGCTCGGGCGGTCACACGCATGCGATCGAGATCCGGTTGGCATAGTTCGATTGTTTCTTCCGCAATCCGCTCGAATCTGCACGGCGCACGATTGCTGCGATCGAGCCGAACTAGGGCACGCAGGTGCCGAACAACCTCAGCGGCGCGCTCAACCTGCGCCACCGCCTTTTTCGCGGTCTCGGCAACCGTTACGACATCGACCGGTGCCGCACTGATCGCTTCGTTTACCAGCCGTGCGTAAGTGCCAGCCGCCATCAGGGGCTGATTAAGCTCATGTGCAACCGCTGCCGCGAGTTCTCCCATGCTGCCAAGGCGCGCAAGACGCGAATGCAATTCCTGCTGCAAACGCAATTGTGCCTCGGTTCGCCGCCGTTCCGTAACCAATTCGCCGGCAACCAAACCGGTCACGGCCAGGACGAGCATCAACGCCTGGAAAGCCGTTACGTCGAAAGTTCCTGGCGGGAAAAGCTGAATACCGAGAATCAATCCGAGTTGCGTGATCAGAATCCCGACGCTGACGCCTTCCGAGCCTGTGCGTACCGCAAGCCAGATAATCGGCAGGAAGAGAACATAGAATAATTGAAATTGTTGTTCTTGTGCCAGACCGAATACCAAAGCCAAGGCTACGCCAATTGCAACAAATTGCAGCAAAGTTTCTGTCGTCATCGGCAGCACGCGCCGACGGGTCAATGCAAATAGCGCGAACGGTGTAATCACCGTGATACCGATGACGTCGCCCACCCAATAGCGCAGCGTTGCCGCCGCAAAGTCTGCGATCGGCAACAAGCCTGCGGCAATCGTTAGGCTGACGTATCCGATTGCGACGAAAGCTGCGCTAACAACCGCAACGACCATCAACAGAACGAGATCGCGCATCGAGTCGAGCGTAGGTTCAAACCGCAACTTCGGATGCAATAAAAACGTCAATGCGATCGAATAGCCGCCGCCGACCAATGCCGAAGCAAGGATCTCGACCTGCCACGGCATCGCGAATTGTTGATTCACGTAGTCCGCGAGCAGAGGGCTGATGAGTAGGAACGGAATCATTCGGAGACCAAACAGCAGGAGCAGAACAAAGCTCAAGCCGGTGCCGGGATTCCAAGCCGTGATTCCAAGATGCGCGTAAGGCTCGATGAAGCTGATCCAATCGAGCGCCGCATAAAACACAAGGTAGACGACTCCGACGAAAATCTTGTTGGCGTCGAATACGCGCGGGAAAGCCATCGCTCGCAATCGCTCCACCTGGGCTTTGCTTGTCATGAAAGTTTAAACCCTTCCGGCAATGGCACCCCGGATATTAATCCCTAGGTGAAAATACCCAAGTGCTACGACCCGGGTATTCATCCCGAATTGTAGGCAAATTCGGGGTCCCTATTCTTGCGGTACGACAATCTGCTTTGCGGCTTTGCGGACAGGGATCGTGCCGAACCGAAATCCATTGAATGTAATATCCCACGTCAGCGCGGATTACGTTCGATCGTGGAGAGCAAAGGACCGCCGGCAATTACAGCCACGGCGTAGCGCTGGCGGACCAACGGGAAATTCGAACACGCGCGTTTCCGTCAGTTTTGTCCTGGTCAACTGGGCCGGCCTCGTCGCGCTATGGGCGCTCCCGTATCTGACGCTGCTCGATCACCTTCGCATCGACGTGGCGCGCTCTGAAGTCCTGCAATGGTCGCTGCTGATCATCGGCGCTCTTGGACTCGTCAGCATTCTCTATACGGCTTGGAAGGAAACGCTCGATCCCGTATGGCGCGCCCGGCACGGGTTCTCGCCTCGCAAGCGACCGCATCGTCCGAATACCGGAAACGTCGCGTAATTCCGCAGGGACCGTGAATGATCGAATTTTTAGAAAATATTGGCGTCAACACGCAGCCTCAGTTCTGGATATCGGTTGTTCAAATTATCTGGATCAACGTGCTGCTGTCAGGCGACAACGCAATCGTCATCGCGCTCGCCTGCCGGAATTTGCCGCAAAGACAGCGTCTCACCGGAATGGTGTTGGGCACGGGCGTCGCGTTATTATTGCGGCTGATCTTCGCAACAATCGTCTCGACACTCATGTTGCTCCCCTACGTCAAGATCGTCGGGGGAGCCGCGCTTTTATGGATTGCGGTAAAATTGCTTTCGCCCAACGAAGGGGCCGACAACGGGGACGCCACATCCCACAGTCTTTGGCGAGCGGTGAAGCTTGTCGCCATCGCCGACGTGGTCATGAGCCTCGATAACGTTATCGCCGTGGCAGCGGTCGCCGATGGAAGCCTTGCGTTGCTCGTGTTTGGACTTGGCGTCAGCATTCCCGCCATCGTGGCCGGCGCAAACATCATCATGGCCATTCTCGGCTATTTTCCGCTCATCATCTGGGCGGGCGCGGCTTTGCTGGGATGGATTGCGGGCGACGTGATTGCCAGCGACCCAATTGTGGTGGATTACGCCGCATCGTTTGGCGCGGGCGCGCACGCAAAGATCAAGCTCGTCTGCTCGGTTGTCGGCATGGCCGGGACTGTCGGCGTCTGCCTCATCAGCCGGGCACGATTACGTTCGCCAAAGCTTGACTATTAGCGCATCAAAATAGATCCAAATACTCTTTCTGTTCCCAAGGCGTCGTTTCAGGTTGCTCGCGCGCCTCTTTCTGGAAACGCTCGAGCTCGGCCGCCTTGATGTGTGTGTAGTAGTCCACAAACGCGGGCCCAAAGCCTGCGCGAAAAACCTCATCGCCACGCAACGCGGTGAGCGATTCAGTCAGATTTTTTGGCAGCAGCGCAGCAACAGCTTCGTATGGCGTATCGGCAGATGGGCCAGGGTCCAGCCTTCGGGCGATACCATCAAGGCCCGAATAAATCTGCGACGCCACGTAGAGATACGGATTGGCGGCTGGCTCGCCAACACGATTTTCCAGGTGCGTTGCCGGATCACCCGGTTGGCCCAGGACGCGAACCATCACGCCGCGATTGTCGCGCCCCCAAATGGCACGATCTGGAGCGAGCGAATATGGCCGGTAACGCTTGTAACCGTTGATCGTCGGCGTGGTAAATGCCGCCGCGGCGCGCGCATGCGCGAGCAGCCCGCCGAGATAGTATTTTCCAACAGTGGAGAGCACGTCGCGGTGATCGAAGGCGAAGGCGTTGCGCCTTGATTTCGTTTCGATCAACGATTGGTGCAGGTGCCAACCGCTCGACATCACATTGGGAAGCGCTGGCCGGCACATGAAACTCGCGAGATATCCATGACGGCGTGCGATCTGTTTCACCGCCGCGCGAAAGAGCACCATGGTGTCGGCGCTCGCGATGCCCGATTCAGGCCGGAAGGTGAACTCGCACTGGCTGGGGCCAAGTTCGACTTCCACCGACCGCAATGGCAGCCCGAGTTGTACGATACCGCGCCGCAGAATTTCGATTGCCGGATCGAGCATGTCGAAGCGCAACTCGGTGAGGTACTGATGGCCTTGCGTGAGCAGGCTGACTTCTGGCGCCTCCGGCGGCCAGGTGGCGTCAGCCGGCGCCAGCCGCGGATTCTCAAGTTTGAACAGGTGGAATTCGACTTCCAGCCCCGCAGCGAATTCGAAACCGGCCTTGGCGAGGGTCGCCAGCGCATCGCGACAGCGTGCGCGCGTTGAATATGGCACCGGTCTGCCGTTGCCAAAATAGATGTCGCACAGCAGCCAGCCGGTCTTGTTCGCCCAGGGGAGAACACGAAACGTCGTGGGATCGGCGACCATAACGAAATCGCTGCCGCCCTGCATTTCGTCCAAGGCAAAACCGCCGCCCGGCGTGAATACCGGATAGACAGTGCGATGTGCCGTGTCCTTGGCGAGCAGCGTCGTGGTCATGGTAACGCCGTTGCGCATCGCATTTGCGGCTTCAGATGCGAGCAAGGTTTTGCCGCGCAAGACGCCGTGCTGGTCGGCGAAAGAGAAGCGCACGACCTCGAGTGCTTCTTTCTTGATGATGCGGTCGACCTGCGCAGCGGCTTTTGTCTGCGCGTCGCTCCACAGGCTGTGGCGTTCGACGAAGCTGGCCGGTTTACGCGAACGCGCGGGCATTACGGCCTAATGCCCATTGGCCCAGCTCGCAGCCTCACGCTTGCTCGCCTCGCTCTTTTGCCAATAGCCCTGCCAATCGTCGGCGGGGCCGATGCCGTCAATCGCCGCAGGTCCGGTAATGCTCGTGGCTTGCGCGGAATCGAGCACCATAATCGGCTTCTCGCCTTTGCCGGCCTGTTCGATCGATTGCCTCAGCAGTCTGCGGTAAGCGGCAATTGCTTTGTCGGAGGTGCCGAGATGCTCGCTGCTGCGATCCTGGATCGCGCCCATCAACTCACAGGCCCACTGATCATGCACGTTGATATCGGCACCCATGCCGGTAAAAGTCTCATGCTCCTGCTCGTGCGGATCAAAGCCGTAGTCATTGCTCTTGTTCTTGTTCGGGACGTAGTCGGGTAGCTGATAGAGCGCCAGCCGTTGACGCCGCATCTCCTCCTTGTTCACGGGCGCGCCAAAGCTCGTGAAGATTGCGTACCAATAATGCTTCTCGTCGCTGATCGGCACGTGCCACTGCGTGATTGTCATCTCACGGCTCATCGGAATGATGAACGCGTTCGGAAACATCAGATTGGTGACGCGCACATGCGTGCTCGCCTCACTGATCTGGCGAAGTGTCACCAGCCGGAAGCCAAACTCCGTTGGCTCGACTTCGATGCGAGGCCGGGTGAACTCGCGCATGATCCGCGACATCGGCATGTCGGAATCGCGCGACGTATCGCGAAATAATTTGCCGTAGGCCTGGCTTGGATCTTCGTCTTGGAAGAACCGATGCAGGAACGAAGTATGGACCGGATCGATCCCGACCTCGAGCGACTGCAGCCAATTGCAGTCGATCATGCCTTTGAACGCGAAGGTGTGGCTGTCGGGCGCAACGAAACAATCGAAATGCGGAAACGCCGGCGGCTCGCCCGGCCCGAGGTAGGCAAAGAGAATGCCGCTCTTCTCCACCACCGGATATGATTTCTGCCGAACATTCGCGCAGAGATTGCTGTCGTCGGGTTCGGCCGGTGTTTCGAGACACTTTCCATGCACGTCGAACAGCCAGCCATGGAAGGCGCAACGCAGGCCGCCGTTTTCTAGCCGACCGTAAGCGAGATCGGTCCCGCGATGCGGGCAGCGGCGGCCGATCAAGCCGTACCGGCCCTGCTCGTCCTTGAAGATCACCAAATCTTCGCCAAACAACCGTATCGGTTTGACCGGGCGGTTGCCGGAAAGCTCATCGACCAGCGCCGCGGGCTGCCAATAGCGGCGCATCAAGGCGCCCGCCGGCGTGCCCGCTCCGGTTCGGGTAATGAAATCGTTCTGCTCTGAACTCAACATCGAGAGCCGCCCTCCTGTACCGGAAGGCAACTCTATACGAAGTCCGCAACGGACAGGAAGATATGCCGAAGGCCGCAAAACAAAGCGGCCGGCACAAGGGCCGGCCGCAATTCATTGGCGCTAAGAGGCCCTTCAGCCTGAATGGCGCGCGGTCCAACCCGAGTCCATGCGCCGGCGCCAGGCGGTCTGCCGCAGCCCGGTCAGCCGTTGTGCGGCGGTCTTGGCTTCAGCACGGCTCATTGCCGCGCACGTCCGATATTCGAGGTCGGCCACGCGCGACACCAGCGGCTCCTTGCGGAAGAGCCGGGCAAATGTGCTCACGCCGCCGTTCAATTTCAGGTCAGCGAGCGAATTGGCGACATTGCCGGAATGACCAAATGCAACGACCCTGCCGGTCATCGTGTGGCGGACTTCGTAAACGCCAGGGCCAATCGGGGCTTCGACGTGCTCTCCGCTCTGTGCATCGGGAAATCGTTTCCAAGTACTCCAAGTCTGAACCATAAAAATCCCTCAATATCGCTATCGTTCAAAAACGCGCACCAGGAACGCGACAACTAACCATTGGTTCCGCCGGGTCAACCGGGCCTGTTGATAAAGGTACAATCGCGGCTGCAATTAGGCGGCGATTAGAATTCGCGTATTTACTCTTATCTAGCGCGGTTAATGGCGGAAGTTAATGGCCGGGCAGGACAAGCACCTTCGGCTTTGCCGGGAGGCTTGTCTTGGATACTACCAATGATGGTATTTCGGCGACTTCGACGTCCCAGTCCTGGCGCACGCGCTGCAAAAAGCGATCAAGCGTATAGGCGCTGAAATAGTGCATCGGGATCATAAGCGGCGCCTTGAGCGCATGCAGGACTTCCACCATGCCGTCGAGATCGAGCGTGTAAGACCCGTCCACCGGCACGAGCACAATGTCGACGCGGCCAATTTCGTTGAGCTGCTGTTGGGTCAGCGTGTGATGCAAATGCCCGAGGTGCGCGATGCAGAGATTTGCCACTTCGAAGATAAAAATTGAATTGCCGTGACGCTCGGTGCCGCCCTCGAACGTGCGTATGTTGGTCGGCACGTTGCGCACGCGCACGTCCTTGTATTGCAGATCGATGCGTGCCGGCTTCTCGTCGTCAGCCCAGCCATGCAGCACGTATTTGATGCCGGAGTCCGGTGATAACGTGTAGTGCGTCGAATGTGCGTGGTTCATCGTCGCGATGTCGGGCAGCATCGGCGACCTGACATAGTCGTTATAGTCGGTGGCAATCCGAACGAGCTGTGGACTTTCGATCAGGAAGGTCGAATGTCCGACGTAGCTGATGCGCACCTGATCGCGCTCGAGTGCAGCAAGGCGCAGCACGGCTGGCTCTGCAAAGGGTGGCCGCGCCGCGATCAGGCCCGGACAGCTTTGCGTCATTTCAGGCTTGCCAGGAGGCGCCGCCCCCTGCGCAGCGGCTTGCGTTGCCACCGCGATGGTCCACACCGCAGCCGAGAGGATTTTCAGCAAAGTGCCATACATGACAAACCCGCGCCACCTCGAGCGGCAGGAAATCTGACACGCTTTTGCGAGGCCCGCTACCGGCCTCACGCGCAAATGAAGAGCGGCGCCCGAAGACGCCGCCAATTGCGTGTCATAAGCTATGTGCGATTAAAATTGTTCGAAATAGCGACGGTCGCGCATCGAGACGATGATCCCCTTCGGGGTCACCACCAACCAGCGTCCATCTTGCCGCTTGATCTGTTCGACAGGACCGAGTCCGGGTAGTGGCGCGCCCGGCACGACCTGATAGACGTCGCCATGACCCTGCACATAGACATAGCCGTCGCGCGTTTCACGGATCGACCAATCCGCCACGATGGACAAACGTGCTGGCAGTGACGCTTCTGCGGTGAACGCGGGACGCGGCACCGGAAGAGGGGCGGCCTGCTGCTGCGGCGGAGTCGCTTGCGCTGCCGGCGGAATCGTTTGCGGCGGCGTGATTGAGCCTGTGATGCCCGCGCCGTCGCGCGTGAGGCGTTCGCTGATTTTCGCGATCTGACTATAGGCAGATTTGTTCGCCGTTTCGAGGCTCGCCTTTAGGGCTGCAATTTCCCTTGTGAGCAGAGCGACAGATTGTTGTGTCGCCTTGTTCTCCCCGACCGCAACATCATTGGTCGTGGATCTGGAGAAACCGCCGCTGGTTGCCGCGCCAAAGACTGCGCCCAGCGCGGCTGCAAGCGCGACCGAAGCGACAAGCAGGGCATGGCGTTTGTGGCGTGGCCGTAGAGTGAATCGCGAAAGAAACGATTGGGCTGGCACGACATCAGCGGCAATGTGCACAATTTTTTCCGCCTGCGTTGCGGGGTGCAGTTCTGCCGTAGCCGGTTCGGCCGCCGCTTCCGGCATTGCCGGGGAGATCGACGGAGACTCGACGGACGGCAACTCGATTTTGGGTTGCGCCTGATCTGGCTTGCTGTCCGGATTTGCGAGCGCTTCGTTGCCGGTAATCTCGATTTTGCGCTTTTCCATGGCCCGACGTCCTCGCTTGGCTATTCACCAATCGGTAACCACGTTCGGTTACCAATTGGTTACCAATTGCTTGCGATCGCCTTGGCGCAGCGTCTGCTGAGGTATTCGAGGACCTTGCATCCTATCCTGACGAAGGATATCCGCCGGTCAGCGTGCGATGCGGGGTTTTGTACCGGCGTCTCACGTCCGCTTCCCCCGCCAGCAATTTCGAAGACTTGCTCTAAAGTGGCAGGCCGTTTTCGGCTGCGCGAGCTTTTAATGACACAGCCGGTCGCGCGCCGATGTGCTGGATAACTTCTGCCGCCGCGAGGCCGCCGAGACGGGCGGCGGTGCGATGATCCTTGCCGCGCGCCAACCCGACCAGAAAGCCCGCCGCAAATAGATCGCCGGCCCCGGTAACATCCGCCACTTGTTCGACCGGCTCCGCTGCCACGGCCTCGACGCCGTTGCGCGACACCACGACGCAACCTTTTTCGCTGCGCGTCACCACGGCGAGTTTCGCCTCACCGCGCAGCGCCTTTACCGCGCTATCGAACTCGGCCGTCTCATAAAGGCTGTGCAGCTCGCTTTCATTAGCGAACACGATGTCGACGGTACCTTTGCGGATCAGCTCGAGGAATTCCGCCCGGTAGCGGTCGACACAAAATGCGTCGGATAATGTGAGGGCGACTTGCCGGCCAGCCTTGTGCGCGATTCCCGCCGCCTTGACGAATGCGTCTTTCGCTTGCGGCGGATCCCACAAATAGCCTTCGAGGTATGTGACCGCAGCGCTTGCGACCTGCGCCTCGTCGATATCGCTCGGCTTGAGGTCCTGCGCGGCGCCAAGAAACGTATTCATCGTGCGCTCGCCGTCTGGCGTCACCATGATGTAGCAGCGCGCGGTCGACGGTCCACCAGGCGCCGGCTTGGTATCGAAGGCAACGTTGGCGGCGCGGATATCATGGGCGAAGGCGCGGCCAAGCTCGTCATCTTTGACCTTGCCGACGAAAGCGGCGCGCGCGCCGAAACTGGCGACACCGACGATGGTGTTGGCTGCGGAACCGCCAGAACTCTCCACCGCCGGGCCCATAGCCGAATAGATGGCCTGTGCGCGCGCCTCGTCGATAAGCGCCATCGTGCCTTTTTGCATGCCCTGTGCCACGAGGAAGTCGTCCTCTGTGCGGGCGATAACGTCGACAATGGCGTTGCCGATGCCGAGCACGTCGTAGCGGGGAGCGGGCATGCGTAATCCTTCGTTGATGGCGCGCGCACTATATCGAGCGAACGCGCGGCGGCAAGCGACCACATCGCATGGGTGACGGGCGCGTGCCCACAGGCTTAGAGTGCCCGCCGGGGAATCATTTTATGTCGCTGGCACGCGATATCACCACAATCGGCGGCGGCACCTTGGTGTCGCGGTTGCTGGCCTATTTGCGTGATGCATGGATTGCTGCGCTGTTGGGCGCCGGAGCATATTCAGAAGCATTCTTTGCGGTGTTGCAGGTCGTTAATTTTTTTCGGCGACTCCTGTCGGAAGGCGCGCTCAATAGCGCATTTGTGCCGATCTGGCTCAAGTTGCGCGGCGGCGAGGATGGAGTGGCCAATGCCTGCCGGTTCACCCTCCGGGCCATGGTGATGATGGGGATTTTCACCGGCATCGTCGTTTTGATTGTCACCATCTTCGCGCCCTCGTTCATCACCGTTATCGCGCCCGGATTCGAAGCGGCGCTGCGCAACCAGGCGACGCTGCTGCTCATGATCGTAGCGCCCTATATTGCGCTGGCGGGTTTGGTCGCCGTGGGTGCTGCCGTGCTCAGCGCGCAAGGGCGTGTCTTCATCGTCGCGGTCAGTACCGCAATATTTAATCTGATCTTGTTGCTGGCCCTCACGCTTGTCGCGCGCGAGATCGATCGCATGTGGATCACCATTTGGCTGGCGATGGCAGTCGTCGTTGCCGGCTTCGGCCAACTCTTGATCGTGGTAGTGACCTTGGCGCGCGGCCGGAGCTGGCGGCGCCCGCGCAGGCGTGTGCCCGACCAAACATTCGCATTTTTCAAACGTGCCCTGCCCGGCCTGATTGCCGCCGGCATCCCGCAACTCAAGCTGATCGCGGCAACCGCAATCGCGTCCGCTTCACCTGCAGCTGTGGCATGGCTGTATTACGCCAACCGACTGTACGAACTGCCACTCGGCGTCGCCTCCGCCGCCATGGCGGCCGTGATCGTGCCGCGCATTTCTGCTAGTGTTCAGACAGGCGACGCTGCGGCACTCACAGACGCTCAATCGCGCGCCTACGAAATTGCGCTCGGCCTCGCGCTGCCGTCGGCGGCAGGCTTTGCGCTGCTGGCCAATCCGATAGTGGGCGGCCTCTTCGAACGCGGCGCATTCGGATCACAAGACACAGACGCCGTCGCAGCTGCACTTGCCGCTATTTGCGCCGGATTGCCGGGGCATGTCCTGGAAAAAGCGTTCGGGGCGGTATCCTTCGCTCACGAAGATACACATACGCCCATGTACTCAGCCTTGTGTGGTCTTGCAGCCGCCATCGCCGGTGGCGTTATCCTTTTTCCTCAATACGGGCCCACCGGCGTCGCCGCGGCAATCGCGATCTCGGGCTGGGTTGGCGCCTCGTTGCTTGGCGCCGTACTTTATTGGCGGCGTTGGCTGCGTCTCGACAATGACGCCCGCCGGCGTCTCCCACGCATTGTCCTTGCGACCATCGTTATGGCGGCCGTCGTCGCTTACCCCACTTACGCCTTGGGAACGCCCGCCACGTCGCTCGGACGCCTTGAGTTGCTCGCCGCGCTGGTCGCACTCGGTGTAGCCGTTTATGCGGCGGCGCTGCATGTATTCGGTGTGGCGAAGCTCAAGGATATCGCGGCGGCTCTGCACACCAGCGTTTGAGGGCCTTGCGCCGCGCGCCTTCGGCGTGGCATGGGTCGCCGCGCAACTGAAAAGGATAGGCGATGGCGTTCAAGGAACGCGTATTTTCGGGCGTCCAGCCGACCGGTAATCTGCACCTCGGCAATTATCTCGGCGCGATCACCAAGTTCGTGGCGCTGCAGGAGCGCTACGACTGCATCTATTGCGTGGTTGATTTGCACGCCATTACAGTCTGGCAGGACCCCAGCGAATTGCCGCGCGCCACGCGCGAGGTGACCGCCGCATTTCTTGCGTGCGGCATCGATCCGAAGAAAAACATCATCTTCAACCAGAGCCAGGTCGCTGAGCATGCGGAGCTCGCCTGGGTATTCAATTGCGTTGCACGCATCGGCTGGCTCAACCGCATGACCCAGTTCAAGGAGAAAGCCGGCAAGGATCGCGAGAACGCTTCAGTCGGTCTCTACGTCTATCCGAACCTGATGGCGGCGGACATCTTGGCCTATCGCGCAACTCATGTTCCGGTCGGCGAAGATCAGAAGCAGCATCTCGAACTGTCGCGCGACATTGCGCAGAAATTCAACAATGACTTCGGGGCGTCGATCCAGGCGCACGGCTATGGCGAAACATTTTTTCCCCAGCCCGAGCCTTTAATACAAGGACCGGCGACACGAGTGATGTCGCTGCGCGACGGCACAAAGAAAATGTCGAAGTCGGAGGCATCCGACTACTCGCGCATTAATCTCACCGACGACGCCGATGCTATTGCGCAGAAGGTTCGCAAGGCCAAGACCGACCCCGAACCGCTGCCGAGCGAAGAGAAGGGATTGGCGCCGCGCCCCGAGGCCGACAATCTCGTTGGGATCTACGCCGCGCTACAAGGCGTGAGCAAAGCCGAGGTGCTCGGACAATTTGGCGGCGGGCAATTTTCTACCTTCAAGACGGCGTTGGTCGATCTCGCTGTCGCAAAACTCGGACCAATCGGCGCCGAGATGAAGAAGCTGGTCCAGGATCCGGTCTATATCGATTCAGTGTTGGGTGATGGCTCGCACCGCGCGCAAGTGATCGCGGCCGAAACCATGAAGGCCGTCAAGGATATCGTCGGTTTTGTGAGACGATAGTTTGCGGCGCGGGACACCCTCCTTGTCGGCGTGACGGCCGCCGTGCCACCATCATCCGCTTGTGCATCCACTATTGCGGATATGTTCGGGCGGGAGCGTCGCGACCATGAGTAGCAAGCGCCGCAGTTACGAGGCAGGCCACAAGCGCAAATATTTGGTGGTCATCGACGACACCCAGGAGTGTGACCGCGCCGTCTATTGGGCGGCCAAACGCGCGGGGCGCACCAAGTCGCAGATGGTCATGTTGCGGGTGATCGAGCCGGGCGATCGCAATCAGCAATGGCTTGGCGTTGCCGATATCATGAAAGCCGAGCAACAAGAGGCCGCGAACGCGGTCCTCGACAAATACGCTGCACGCGCGAAAAAGATCGCCCGCATTACACCCGACAGAGTAATCCGCGAAGGCGATACTGCCGAAGAAATCATCAAGCTGATCGACGAAGACGCCGATATCGGCATTTTGGTGCTGGCTGCCGGCATCGGCAGCGAAGGCCCTGGCCCACTGGTCACGAACCTGGCCAAGACCGCCGGCATGTTCCCGATCCCCGTGGCCCTGGTTCCAGGACATCTGAGCGACGATGACATCGACGCAAGTTCGTGATTAACGCCGGTTTTGTGCCGGTTGACCGCAGCCACCACAATCGCCATTTATGCGCTATAGTCCGACGACCCGCGGGCCTTTGAACCCGTTGAGGCAAGGAGCTGCTCGATGTTCATTCAGACTGAAGCAACGCCGAATCCGGCAACTCTGAAATTTCTGCCGGGGAGATCTGTGCTCGAGTCCGGTACGCTCGATATGCCGACGAAAGAGGCCGCGGCGCAATCGCCGCTTGCCATTAAGCTGTTCGACGTTCCGAATGTCGGTGGCGTCTTCTTCGGCTCTGATTTCATTTCAGTGACCAAGACCAACGGCGACTGGCAACAGATGAAGCCGGCGATTCTCGGCGCCATCATGGAACATTATATGTCGGGCGCTGCACTGTTGGCGGATAATGCGAAGTCGGACGAAGGCGCAACGGACGAATTCTTCGACGCCAAAGACGCGGAGACCGTCGCAACCATCAAGGACCTGATCGAGACGCGCGTGCGTCCGGCGGTCGCCAGCGACGGCGGCGACATTACCTTCCGCGGCTACAAGGAAGGCATCGTCTATCTGAACATGAAGGGCGCCTGCTCCGGCTGCCCGTCATCGACCGCCACTCTCAAGCACGGCATCCAGAACCTGCTGCGCCATTTTGTGCCGGATGTGGTCGAAGTACGGCCGATGTGATTTGCGGCCTTTAACGCCTTTGCTGCGTCATGCCCGGCCCTGCGCCGGGCATTCACGTATTAGGGCTTATCTGCAACAAATGCATGGAAGCCCGGGCAATCCCCGCCCCGACGGTGCTAAATTCGAAGTATGCGCGTCCTTGCAATTGATACCGCCCTCGAGGCCTGCTCCGTTGCGGTGATCGACACCGCAAATATGCACGGGCGCCACGCGCATGAATCGCTGCCGATGCAGCGCGGCCACGCCGAAGCGCTGATGCCGCTGGTCGCACGTGTGCTCGATCGCGCCCAGCTCGACTTCAGCAATCTCGATCGCATTGCTGTCACCACTGGACCTGGAAGCTTCACCGGCTTACGCGTCGGCATCGCCGCGGCGCGCGGTATCGCCCTCGCTGCCGGCAAACCGGCGATCGGCCTGTCAACACTCGCGGCCTTTGCTGCGCCATTTATCGCTGCCGACGACACACTGCCCGTAGTGGTCGCGATCGACGCGCGGCACGACAACGTCTATCTGCAAGTGTTCGGCCCCGGAGGCCGCACGCTTGTCGCGCCTCGTGTGGCTCCGTTGCGCGAAGCGCTACGCGTCTCTGCAACTGGCGCACCGCGTATCACCGGCACCGCGGCCAAAATACTTGCGGGCATGTGGCCAGAGGGTGAGCGGGCGCCAACCGCGGTCGAGCAGCGCGGCGCACCCGACATTAATTGGGTGGCTCGGCTTGGCGCTGCAGCGACGGACACAGGAACACCACCGAAACCGTTGTACCTGCGGGCAGCCGATGCTCACCCGCAAGACGCCGTGCAATTGGCCCGTCGATGATCGGGTTCATCAGCAGGCTGTTTGCGCGCCGTGAGCCGGCCATATCGGAGGCGAGCGCACGCGACGCGGCCGCACTTGCAGCATTGCACGATGCGTCGTTTCGGCGTGGGTGGAGCGAACAGGAAGTCGATGCTCTGTTAATCGACCGGCACGTGATTGCACATCGCGCACTGACCGGGACCCGGCTTGCCGGATTCATTATGTCGCGAGTGGTCGAGGACGAGGCGGAAATTCTTTCGGTCGCGGTTGCCGGGCCGCAGCGTGGCCGCGGGCTGGCGCGCAACCTGCTCAATCTGCATCTACGCCGCCTTGCCGGCCTTGGCGCGCGCGCCGTATTTCTGGAAGTTGATGAGCACAACGACCCCGCAATCCGGCTGTACCGCCGTGCCGGCTTCCACGAAGTGGCGCGTCGCGCCAATTACTACCCCGGTGCCAGCGGCGGCGTGGCCGCGTTGGTGCTGCGGCGCGACCTTTCGTGATGCCTCGGAACGCGTGCCGGATGACGTTCAATGTGGTAGAAAAGCCATAAGGGCGGGGCCGACCAACTGCAGAGACGTGACGTGAGCACGACAGGCAAGAGCATTCTCGAAAGGAAGAATATCGAGGCGCTTTGCGCAGCAAAGGGCATGCGCATGACCGAACAGCGCCGCGTGATTGCGCGCGTGCTGGCAGATTCTGACGACCATCCCGACGTCGAAGAACTTTATCGCCGCTGCGCCAAGGTCGACGACCGTATTTCGATTTCCACGGTGTATCGCACGATGCGCCTATTCGAGGATGCAGGCATTATCGAACGCCACGATTTCCGCGATGGCCGCGCGCGTTACGAGACCAGCCCGGAATCCCACCACGATCATTTGATTAACCTGCGCAATGGCGAGGTGATCGAATTCCAGTCGGAGGAGATCGAACGATTGCAGGCCGAGGTTGCGCGCAAACTCGGTTACAAACTTGTCGATCACCGGCTTGAGCTTTATGCGGTGCCGCTCAAAGACGACAAGGGCGGCTGATGCTGCGCGCGCTTTCGATCGCGGCATTTTTCTTTACCGTGACGCCGTTGCTGATCTCGATCCAGTGGCTGCTCGCCAAAATGAACTTGCCGGGCGGGGGCATTATCGCGACACACTATTATCGTGTCTTGTGCGGCATCCTCGGCATGCGCGTGCGCGTCGTAGGTGCGCCGGTTCATGATCGCGCTGTGCTATTCGTTTCTAATCATGTGTCCTGGGCCGATATTCTGGTGATCGGTTCGGTCGTGCCGATCGCTTTTGTGTCTAAAAGCGAAGTCGAGAAATGGCCGCTGGTCGGAGTTACCGCACGCCTGCAGCGCACCGTATTCGTCGACCGTACGCGCCGCCATCAATCGGTCCAGGCGGTTGGTGAAATCGTGAAGCGCCTGGCGGGCGGCACGTCAGTCGTTTTATTCGCGGAGGGCACGTCGAGCGATGGCAATCGGGTGCTGCCGTTCCGCTCTGCGTTGTTGGGGGCTGTAGAGGAAGCGGCGGCCACCGGTGGCGATGCATCGCAAGTGCTGATCCAGCCGATGTCGATCAGTTACACCCGCATCAACGGCATTCCGATGGGCCGTCAGCATCGCCCGATTGTCGCATGGTACGGCGACCTCGATTTCATGCCGCACATCAAGGCGCTAATGGACCGCGGCGCGGTCGATGCGGTGGTAACCTATGGCGATCCGATTCCGGCCAACCAGATCGCGGACCGGAAAGCGATGACCAGGCGGCTCGAAGGCGCGGTGCGCCGGCTAAGTGCAGGAACGCTGCGCGGTCGCCAGCTTGCCGGCCAGGCTGCCGAGTGATCCGTCTTAAAATTGCAACAAATTCAACTATATGGATCAGCGCGACAAATCCCGCTGTGACAGGCTAGATTGGAGCCTGGTTCGTCCCGGAACGGCATGAGCAAACCCAGCAAAGTTCACGTCAAATCCTTCGGCTGCCAGATGAACGTCTACGATTCCCATCGTATGGCGGACACCCTGGTGCCCGCGGGGTTCAGCGAGACGGCACGGCCTGAAGACGCCGATCTCGTCATCCTGAATACTTGCAACATTCGCGAAAAAGCCGCCGACAAAGTCTATTCCGAGATCGGTCGCATCCGCGAGCTAAAGGAAGCCGCGGCACGCGATGGCCGCCGCATGTTGCTCGCGGTTGCCGGATGTGTCGCGCAGGCGGAAGGCAGAGAGATCATTCGCCGCGCCGCCGCCGTCGACATGGTGGTCGGTTCACAGAATTATCACCGCCTGCCGGAGATGATCGTCCGCGCGCAACGCGGAGAGAAAGTCGTCGACACAGAGTTTCCGGTCGAGGACAAGTTCGATGTTCTGGCGGCACCCAAACGAGACGCCATCGCGAAACGTGGCATTTCCGCATTCGTCACTGTGCAAGAAGGCTGCGACAAGTTCTGTACTTTCTGTGTCGTGCCCTATACGCGCGGCGCTGAAGTTTCGCGGTCTGTTGAAAAGATTGTCGCCGAGGTCGAGCGGCTGGCAGACGCCGGTGTGCGCGAGTTGACACTGATCGGCCAGAACGTGAATGCCTATCATGGGACGGCGTCCGACGGCTCGCCGTCAACGCTCGGAAAATTGCTGCGACGCCTCGCGCAGGTACGCGGGATATTGCGTCTGCGCTACACGACCAGTCATCCGTGCGACATGAATGACGACCTGATAGCGGCACATGCCGAGCTGCCGGCGCTGATGCCTTATGTGCATCTGCCCGTGCAGTCCGGCTCCGATCGCATTCTGGAAGCGATGAACCGCAAGCATACGCGCCGGGACTACATCGACACGATCGCGCGCTTGCGCGCAAGCCGCGCCGATCTCGCATTCACGTCCGATTTCATCGTGGGTTTCCCTGGCGAGACCGAAGACGATTTCCGCGACACGCTAACGCTCGTCGAGGAGATCGGCTTCGCAGGCGCGTATACCTTCAGCTATTCGTCGCGCCCGGGTACGCCGGCCGCTGACATGGAAAACCAGGTGCCCCACGAAGAAAAGTCCGAACGCCTGCAGCGGCTTCAAGCCCTGATCACACGCCATCAGCGCGATTTCAACGCTGGCTTTGCCGGGCGCACCGTCGACGTCCTGGTCGAAAAGCCGGGCCGGCTGCCTGGGCAACTCGTCGGCCGCACCCCATATTTGCAGACAGTCCAGATTATGGCCGCTTCCGAGCTTATCGGTTCGGTTCGGCGCGTGACTATCACCAATGTCGGCACAAACAGTCTGTTCGGCGCGCTCGCCGATGAAACCAGCGCGCCGGCGCTAGCACCAGCAGGAGCTTGAAAAACCCTTGCGCACGACGGATCCAGTGATCCCGCCCGCCGCCGCCTCCGAAGAGACGGCCACCACGCAGACTGTCCTCGCCTTCGAGGACAACAGGCTCGCCTCAATCCTGTTCGGCCAGTACGGCCAGAACCTCGCGCTGATCGAGCGGCGCCTCGGCGTTGTCGCGGAACAGCGCGGCAATCACGTGACCATGGAGGGTTCGCGAGGTGCTTGTGAGCAAGCGCGCCGTGTCCTGGAAGGTCTATACGAGCAACTCAAGCGCGGACGCGATTTGAGTCAGGGTGACGTCGAAGGCGCGATCCGGCAGGCGATCGCGCAAGGCTCGTTATTCGACTATGACCCCGCTTCGCCGCGTCCGGCATTCGAGGAAATCAATCTGCGCAAGCGACCCGTGCGCGCACGCACCGCCGCGCAGGACGCTTACATTCGCGCCCTTAAACGTCACGCTCTCGTGTTCGGCACTGGGCCTGCGGGCACAGGCAAAACCTGGCTCGCAGTCGCTCAGGCAGTCCAGATGTTCGAGAGGAAAGAAGTCGACCGCATCATCCTCTCGCGACCGGCGGTAGAAGCCGGCGAACGCCTCGGTTTTCTTCCCGGCGACATGCGCGAGAAAGTCGATCCCTACCTGCGGCCTATCTACGACGCCCTTTATGATCTGATGGATGCGCGTATCGTCGAGCGCGCATTACAGGCCGGCGAAATCGAAATCGCACCACTCGCCTTCATGCGTGGACGTACGTTATCGAATGCCGCGGTGATCCTGGACGAAGCGCAAAACACCACCTCGATGCAGATGAAGATGTTCCTCACGCGCCTCGGCGAGAACAGCCGCATGATCGTCACCGGCGATCCCAGCCAGGTCGACTTGCCGCCAGGCCAGACGTCCGGATTGGCTGAAGCGGTCAAATTGCTCGATGGCATCGAAGGAATCGGGCACGTTTTCTTCACCCATGAAGATGTGATCCGTCACGAATTGGTTGGCCGGATTGTGGAGGCCTACGACCGCAAAATGCCCGCACGCGAGGGCAAAGGATGAAGCCGGCGCGAGAGCACCGCACGGCGCCGCAAATCGATATCCAGATGCAATCGCCGCTTTGGAAAGCGCAGCCTTTGGCGGGCCAAACCGTGCGCGAAGCAATTGTGGCGGCTGCGTCCATACTCTCAACAGGGGCCGGCGAAGTCAGTATCGTGCTCACCGACAATTCGGAGATCGCCAAGCTCAATCGCGATTGGCGCGGCATCGATAAGCCAACCAATGTGCTCTCGTTCCCGGCGTCCGGTCAAAAGGCTGGCAATAATGCTCCGCTGTTCGGCGACATCATCATTGCCTACGAAACGCTTGAACGGGAGTGCGACGATGAAAACCGCATCTTCCTTCATCACCTCGCGCACCTCGCGGTGCATGGTTTTCTCCACCTCATCGGCTACGATCACCAGACCGATGCGCAAGCCGATGAGATGGAAAGGCTCGAAAGCAAAATCATGGCGCGCTTGAATATCCCCGACCCTTATCTTTCGCGCGATCTTGGCGGCGCCTGACAGCCATGCCTGACAGCGACCCATCCAGTTCGAGCCCAACTGGCGCTCCATTTGAGCCGCGCAATCTGCCGGTACCTTTGCCGCCGTCGCAGGAAGGCGGCGAGAGATGGTTCATGCGCGCTCTGCGCGCGCTGTTCGGATGGAAGCCGACGACCAATCGCGCCGACCTGAAGGATATCCTCGACGCGATGAGCCCCGGAGAATCCGGCTTTTCGCCGGAAGAGGGCCGGATGCTCAAAAATATTCTCGGCCTGCGCGAGCGCCGGGTTGGCGATGTCATGGTTCCACGCGCGGATATCATTGCCGTGCAGCAGGACATCAAGCTCGGCGAACTTGTACGCGTGTTCGAAGGTGCTGGTCACTCCCGGCTGGTGGTCTACAACGACACGCTCGACGATCCTGTAGGCATGGTTCACATTCGCGATCTAATCGCCTTCATGACCGCGCGCGCGGCCGTCGATCCAGAGAAAAACGCCAAACGCAAAAAGCCTTTGCCGGCGGGCCTCGATCTCAAAGCCGTCAACCTCGCTATGCCATTGTCGGGCACCAAGATCGTTCGCGAAATCCTTTTCGTGCCGCCATCGATGCGCGTGATCGACCTGCTGGCGCGGATGCAGGCGACCCGCATCCATCTATCGCTGGTAGTCGATGAATACGGCGGCACCGACGGTTTGGCGTCGATCGAAGACATCGTCGAGCAAATCGTAGGCGAGATTGCCGATGAACACGACGAAGACGAATTGCCGGCAGTGGCGCAACAACCTGACGGCTCGTTCGTTGCCGACGCGCGCGCCAAGATCGAGGACGTGGTCGGGACAGTCGGCAACGATTTCGACGTCGGCGATGCCGCCGAAGAAGTCGACACCATTGGCGGATATCTGGTGACGCGCGCGGGCCGATTGCCAGTGCGCGGCGAAATCGTCCCAGGTCCCGGCCTGTTCGAATTCGAGGTGCTGGATGCCGACCCGCGCCGCGTCAAACGCGTGCGCATTACCCGGCTGAAGGAAAGACGCGACCGACCGCGCGACCCGCGCCGACGCGAGGCAGAAAGTGCATCCGGCAGCGCGACCTACACCACCAACGACAATTCCTCTGCACCCAAAGATGCAGGATCGCCAGCAAGCGACAATTCCTCCGCATCCAAGAGTGCGGGGTCCCCAGCGGATGTGCGGCGGCCGTGACGCCCACCCGCTCTCTCCCACGTCATCGTTCTCTCCGCTGGCTGGCGGCGCGCGCTCGCCGCATTCGCCGCGGGAGCCATATCCGCGCTGGCAATAGCACCCTTCAACGCCTGGCCGATTCTGTTCCTGACATTTCCGGTCCTGGTCTGGCTTATCGACGGCTCCGCCGCAGGCCGATGGAGCGGTCCGATAACGGCGGCGATAGCCGGCTGGTTTTTTGGTTTCGGCTATTTTCTCGCGGGCTTGTACTGGATCGGCTACGCCTTTCTGGTCGATGTGAAGACGTTCGGATGGCTGCTGCCGCTCGCCGTCGCCGGATTGCCGGCCTATCTCGCGCTCTACACGGCACTGGGCCTGGCCATTGCGCGCCTGATGTGGGTGCGCGGACCCGAACGGGTGCTGGCGCTGGCCGCCGCGCTAACCATCACCGAGTGGCTCCGCGGACATCTGCTCAGCGGCTTTCCCTGGAACGCGTTCGGCTATGCACTCACCGAACCCCTCGCGCTCGCGCAGAGCGTCTCTCTGGTCGGCGTCTGGACTCTCACGTTCTTCTGCATCGCCATTTGCGCAACTCCGGCGGTGACCGCCGACGACAAAGCGGATACGCGGCATCCATATCGACCGCTCTTCCTAGGCCTCGTGGTGTTAGCGGCGGCGTTCGGCTATGGCGCGACAAGATTGTGGTCGCATCCGACCGAATACGTCAGCGGCGTCAAGCTCCGCATCATGCAGCCCAACCTGCCGCAAGACGATAAATTCAACTATTCAGCAAAAGCGCAGGTGATGGACCGCTACTTGCGCTTGTCCGACCGCGCAACCGGTCCGCAATCGAACGGCGTACACGACGTAACGCATTTGATCTGGCCGGAGGCAGCGTTTCCATTTTTCCTCACTCGTGAGCCGGATGCGCTGGCTCAGATTGCCGGATTGCTAAAACCGTCAACCGTATTGATCACCGGCGCGGTGCGCGCGGCGTCGAATGCGAGCGCGCGCAATCCGCAAGCATATAATTCAATTTACGTGGTCGATCCCGATGGCTCGATCCGCGACATCTACGACAAAGTTCATCTGGTTCCGTTCGGCGAATATCTCCCGTTTCAACGCCTGCTGGAACGGCTTGGCATGATGCAACTCACCAAAGTTGCCGGCGGCTTTATGTCGGGCGATCGCAGGCGGGCCATAGACCTTCCCGGCGCTCCGAAAATGCTGCCGCTGATCTGCTACGAGGCGATATTCCCTGGCGCCGCAGTGCCAGCCGGGTGAGCGGCCGGGCTGGCTGGTAAACGTGACCAACGACGGCTGGTTTGGGATCAGTACCGGCCCCTACCAGCATTTCCAACAAGCGCGCGTACTGGCGATTGCCGAAGGTCTGCCGCTGGTGCGCGCAGCCAATACCGGAATCTCGGCGGTCATCGATCCCGTTGGACGGGTCGTTAACGCGTTACCGTTGGGCATCGAAGGCGTGCTTGATGCGCGTCTGCCGACCGCAATCGAGCCGACCATTTATGTGAGATACGGCAATTATTTCTTGGTTCTCGTGTTGGTCGTCAGCCTGATCATTGTCGGGCAGCGCCGGTTTCGCGCATAAATTGAGCATACTAATTACGTATTAGGAAAGTTGTTGCCCGCAAAAAACGCTAGATGGGCCGCAATCTACGCCGAACGTCGAATTATCAGCATACGTAACGCTGCTGAAATCTATGACTTATTTACACTGACATTCCCGATTACAGGGAATTCGCGGATTGCATTGGCGCGTTCACTTGTGACAACTACGCCTAAAAATGGGGGCACAGGAGAAATCGATGGCTAAGAAGGCACCGAATCCGATCGACAAGCACGTCGGTTCGCGCGTGCGCATGCGTCGGATGATGCTGAGCATGAGTCAGGAAAAGCTCGGCGACGCCCTCAGCCTCACTTTTCAGCAAGTCCAGAAATACGAGAAGGGTACCAACCGTATCGGCGCCAGCCGGTTGCAACAGATCGCTCAGATCCTGCAGGTGCCGGTTTCATTTTTCTTTGAGGGTGCGCCCCATTCGCCGGGCCATACGGGCGGCATGAGCGAAGCGCCATCGCCAGCCTATGTCGCCGACTTTCTCGCGACATCCGATGGCCTTTCACTCACCAAGGCGTTTATGCGCATAAAAAATAGCAAGCTGCGCCGACGCATCGTTGATTTGGTCGAGCAGATCGCCGGAACCGAATGATTTAAGGGGTCGAATCCCAACGTTTTCGAGGCATCTGCCCACCGCTGCCCGCATCTTGACCTGCTTCGCCGCCACTGCAAGAACCACCCGGACCATGACACGACGCGGCAGTACGGCCGCGCCACTTGAGGAGTTGTAGCGGTGGCTCACACCAATTTTCTGTTTACCAGCGAATCTGTTTCTGAAGGCCATCCTGACAAGGTCTGCGATCAGATTTCCGACGCGGTGCTCGACGCGTTTCTCGAAAATGACATCAAACTCGGCATCGCCGATGACAGCCAGGTGAACACGCGGCTCGGCTGCGAAACGCTAGCGACCACCAACAAGATTGTCATCGCCGGCGAAGGCCGGGGTCAGGCGCCGCTATTTCGCAAGCACGGTGACAAGGCCGTGGTCGATCGCGAGTTGATCACCAAGATTGCACGCGACGTGGTCAGGGACATTGGCTACGACCAGGACGGATTTTCCTATTACGGCGCCGACGTCGAAGTGCTGCTGCATGGCCAGTCGCCCGATATTGCGATGGGCGTGAACGCCAAGAAGAAAAAAGGCGGCGAGGAAGAAGGCGCTGGCGACCAGGGCATGATGTTCGGCTTCGCCTGCACCGAAAGCGAAGTCTACGAAAAGAACTCGTTCATGCCGGCGCCGATCTACTTCGCGCACAAGATCCTGAAAGTTCTGTCCGACAAACGCCGCAACGGCCAGCTTTACGACCTGCAGCCCGATGCAAAGAGCCAGGTCACCGTCCGCTACGTCGACGGCAAACCCGTCGGCTGCACCAAGGTGGTGGTTTCCACGCAGCACAATGCGCAGAGCCGCAATGGCAGAAAATATACGCCTGGCTTGATCAAGGAGATGATCTCCGACGCGGTGGAATCCGCATTGCCGAAGGGCTGGATGCCACAGAGGCCGTCAGACTTCCTGGTCAATCCAACCGGAAACTTCGTGATCGGCGGACCTGATGGCGACTGTGGTCTTACCGGCCGCAAGATCATCGTTGATACCTACGGCGGCTACGCGCCGCACGGTGGCGGCGCCTTCTCTGGCAAAGACCCGACCAAGGTCGACCGCTCGGCCGCCTATGCCGCGCGTTATCTCGCCAAAAACGTGGTCGCCGCCGGCGTAGCCGAACGATGCACCATCCAGGTCGCCTACGCGATCGGAGTGGCCGATCCGATGTCGGTGCTGGTCGACACGCATGGCACCGGCAAGGTTGCCGAGAAGAAGCTCGAAAAAGTCTTGCCTGAGCTCTTCCGCCTGACCCCGACCAATATCCGCCGCACGCTCAAGCTCAACCGGCCGATCTACAAGCGCACGGCAGCCTATGGCCATTTCGGCCGCGCGCCCGACAAGGACGGCGGTTTCTCGTGGGAAAAGACTGACCTCGCTTCCGCAATCCGGAGCGCCGTGAAGTAACGCTCACTTCTGCTCGTCCCCATGAAAGCGGGGGCGCACCTGCTAAAGACTCCGTCATGGCCGGGCTTGTCCCGGCCATTTACGTCTTTGATAGTTACAAAGCAGCAATGACGTGGATGCCCGGGTCAAGGCCGGGGATGACGACTGATGGATCACGACGGCTCACCATCTCAACGCGCTTTCTTTGGGCGCCGCAAAGGGCATCCGCTCAAGCCGCGCCAGCAAGCCCTATTCGACGCGCTGCTGCCACGGCTTGCACTCGATCTCGCCACGCCCGCACCCGCCAATCTGCGTGCACTGTTTGCGACGCCCGTCGACGACGTGCGGCTCGAAATCGGGTTTGGCGGCGCCGAGCATTTGATTGCGCAAGCAAAGGCACTTCCAAGCATGGGTTTCATCGGCACCGATGCATTCGTCAATGCGATGGCCAAGGCGCTGGTTGCGATTGAGAACGATGCGTTGGCAAACATCCGTCTTTATTTCGGCGATGCGAGCGAATTGCTGGACTGGCTGCCCGATGCGTCACTGTCGCGGATCGATCTTCTTTATCCCGATCCGTGGCCGAAGCGGCGGCACTGGAAGCGGCGTTTCATTCAGGACGAAACCCTCACTCGACTCGCGCGGATTCTGAGACAAAACGGGGAACTGCGCTTCGCTACCGACATCGCAGACTATGCCGCATATGCATTAGCGCGCGTGCTGCGGTCGCCAGACTTTTTCTGGACCGCGCAATGTGCCAATGATTGGCGCGAGGCTTGGCCAGATTTTGCCGGAACACGCTACGAAGCAAAGGCAAAGCGCGAGGGGCGCCGCCCGGCATATTTCATTTTCCGGCGCGTCTAGTTGTCGCCAGTGCCTTGCCGCACCTGCCAAAAGCGCACGACGCGCTGCGCTGTCGTCGCAGTCAGGCGGTCGAAATTCTCGCGCGCGACATCGAGCGTCTGAGGTGATGGTTTTGCGCCAGGCCGTGCGTTAAGAACTGCCCTCACTGTCGGCCAACTAAACCCGACCGCGCGGGCGAGGATCAGAACCGGATCGGCGCGCTCGCCATTCATAAGCCTGTCGACGACCTCGACCGGAACCGCACACAAAGTTGAGAGCGCGGCTATCGTTTCCTCGTATTTTCCAGCTTTGGCGAATTCGGCAACATCGGCTTCACCGAGCTTGCGCTCTTTATGGAGGGCGCGCACAGCCGCAATTGCGGCAGTGTAATTTCGAGGCGCAGCTTTCGCGGCAACTTCGTCGGTAACTTGCGCAAGAATGCGCCGGATTTCAGACTGGGTTTCCGGTTTGGCTTTTGCCAGCAAGCGCCTCTGCACCATGTCGCTCGCCTGCATCAGCAGCTGACGGAACAGCCGCGGCGGAATGTCAGTACGCATGCCAACCTTCTCGGCCAGCACACCGTCCTCTTCTGCGCGCTTCACCAGCGTTGAGAATGCGTTGACCGACAGCTGCGCATGTTGGTTGTTGGCAATCGAGCGCGCCACGTCGCGGTCGCCTCGCTCAACCAGCATGTCCGATAGCGCTTCGCTGATCCGGCGCCGCGTCGACAGGGCAAGCAGATGCGCCTGACCCTTGGTTTCGGCAATGCGCAGTAAGTCGGGATCGGGAAGGTTTGCCTGCTTGAGCACGGGGCCCGCCACTTCAATATCATCGTTCTTGGCAAGCACACTGATCACGCCGGCCGGTGCATTCGGAACGGGTGCGATCCGGCGCGCGAGTTCCGCCAGCGCCTTGGCCTCGATCTCTACGACGAGACAGCCGATAACGTCATCGAATAGCGCGACATGTTCGGCGTTGAAGCTAGGCGCACCGTCAAGGAACAGGGTCGTAATGCGGCGCAATGTTTCGGCGCGCTTATCCGCCGACCCATGCTGGACGACGTCCTCCAACTCGGGAAGCAGCGAGACGGGAACACCCATACGGAACCTGCAAAACGCTAAAAAATCTGGCGAACCAGCGGTTTTACGCAAATTTAAGGGCAGATTCTGAAGGAAGGGTTAGTCGTTAACACGGCGGCGCCCTTGCACGGCTTCGCGAAATCGCTATATTTCTCAACGTTACTAGACACCCTCATAACCGGATGGGTTTTGAGAGTGGGTCCTGCGGGGCCCGCTCTTTTTTGTTACCAAATGGCCTTAGACGACACTGTGCAGACCAATGCGGCTTCAAATGCCGCGCCGAGTGAACCGCGGCTCATCATCGAGCCGGGCTTGCCCGCGCGTGTCGCAGCAATCGCCGAGCCGGTGATTGAGCAGCTCGGTTACCGGCTGGTGCGGGTGCGCGTGTCCCGCGCCGAAGGATGCACCGTCCAGATCATGGCGGAGCGGCCGGACGGCAGCATGATGGTGGAAGATTGCGAGACCATTTCTCGTGCGCTTTCGCCGGTGCTCGATATGGCCGATCCAATCGAGCGCGCCTATCGGCTGGAAATTTCCTCGCCTGGCATTGACCGGCCGCTGGTCCGCAAATCGGATTTCGAGCGCTACATCGGCTATCTGGTCAAAGTCGAAATGGAAATTCCGGTCAATGGCCGCAAGCGTTTCCGTGGTGAGCTCGTCGGCACGGAAGGCGATGATGCACGCATCCGCCGCGATGACGCCGTAGAAGGCGAGGAGGCGGAAGTCCGGCTCCCCATCGATGAAATGAGCGAAGCCAAGCTTGTGCTCACCGATGAGCTGGTGACCGAAGCTTTACGACGAGAAAAGTCCGCAAAACGCGAAGCACGCGAAGCGCGGAAGGAAGAACGACGAGTAGAGAGACAATCACGGCATCGGCCGCAGAGGCCTGCCGCCAGAGGAGGAGAGTGAGCTATGGCAGTTAGCGCCAACCGGCTCGAGCTTTTGCAGATCGCAGACGCCGTCGCCCGTGAAAAGGCAATTGACCGAGGCATCGTGATCGCGGCGATGGAAGACGCCATCGCCAAGGCCGCGCGTTCGCGCTACGGCGCGGAAACCGAAGTGCACGCCGAGATTGAGCCAAAAACTGGCGATCTCCGCCTCACCCGCCACATGCTGGTGGTCGAGGCCGTCGAGAACCCATCCAACCAGATTACGCTCGAAGAAGCGCGCAAACGACATCCCGCCGCGCAAGTCGGCGACACGATAGCCGACCCGTTGCCGCCGCTCGAATATGGCCGCATTGCCGCGCAGTCGGCAAAGCAAGTGATCGTGCAGAAAGTGCGCGAGGCCGAGCGCGACCGGCAATATGCCGAATACAAGGATCGCATCGGCGATATCGTCAACGGCATCGTCAAGCGTGTTGAGTACGGCAACGTGGTGGTCGACCTCGGTCGCGGCGAAGCAATCGTGCGCCGCGACGAATTGTTACCGCGTGAAGTATTCCGTAACGGCGATCGTATCCGCGCCTATATCTACGACGTGCGGCGTGAACCACGCGGTCCGCAAATTTTTCTCTCGCGCACACACCCGCAATTCACATCCAAGCTGTTCGCACAGGAAGTGCCGGAAATTTATGACGGCATTGTCGAAGTCAAGGCTGTTGCACGCGACCCTGGATCACGCGCGAAAATAGCGGTGATTTCGCGCGATTCCTCGGTCGATCCGGTCGGGGCCTGCGTCGGTATGCGCGGCTCACGCGTGCAGGCGGTGGTAAACGAATTGCAAGGCGAGAAGATCGACATCATTCCATGGTCACCGGACATCGCCACATTCGTGGTGAATGCGCTCGCGCCTGCGGAAGTCGCCAAGGTCGTGCTCGACGAAGACAAGGAGCGCATCGAGGTCGTGGTCCCGGACCAGCAACTGTCGCTGGCAATCGGACGACGCGGACAAAATGTGCGGCTTGCGTCTCAGCTTACCGGGTGGGACATCGACATCCTGACCGAACAGGAAGAATCCGAGCGCCGTCAGGCCGAATTCGAAAATCGCACCAAGATATTCGTCGAGGCGCTCAATCTCGACGAAGTAGTCGGACAACTGCTCGCCTCCGAAGGCTTCGGTTCGATCGAGGAACTCTCGCTGGTGGACGAAAAAGAAATCGCCAGCATTGAGGGCTTCGACGCCGATACCGCTCGCGAACTCCAGGAGCGTGCCAAAGAATATCTCGACAAGCAGGAAGCAGAGCTCGACGCCAAGCGGGTTGAACTTGGTGTTGCAGATGAACTCAAGGACGTGCCCGGCGTCACCACCAAGATGCTCGTGGCCTTAGGCGAGAACGGCGTAAAGACGATCGAGGATCTCGCCGGCTGTGCCACCGACGATCTCACCGGCTGGACCGAGCGCAAGGACGGCGAATCCAAGCACGAGCCGGGCTTCCTCGACGGCTTCGACATTTCGCGCGAGGACGCCGAGAACATGATCATGCAGGCGCGTTTGCAGGCTGGCTGGGTAACGGAGGCAGAACTTGCGCCACCGCCGGCCGCTGAAGAAGCGCCCGAAGAAGCGGCGCAACCACAGGCCTAAAGGAGAACGGCAGTAGCAATGCTGGCAGTTGCGCAGGACAGCGAGCTTGACCGCGGGGCGACCAAAGTCTCCCCGGAGACTGAGCGCACCTGCGCGCTCACCCGCGAGCTTAAACCGGTGGCGGAAATGATCCGCTTCGTGGTGGGGCCAGCCGGCGATGCAGTGCCGGACGTCAAGCGCAAGCTGCCGGGCCGCGGCATCTGGATCACGGCGACCCGCGCGGCGATCGAAGATGCGGCCAAGCACAACGTCTTCGCCCGCGGCTTCAAGCGGGAGGTTCGCGTCGCCGGCGATCTGGCCGTGCAAACCGAGAAGCTCATCGAAAGCGCCGCGCTCGACGCTCTGGCAATTGCCGGCAAAGCCGGCACGGTGGTCAGCGGTTTCTCCAAGGTTGAAGCCGCGCTCGGCCAGGAAAGTACTCTCGCGCTGATCCACGCCTCTGATGCGAGCGACGATGGCAAGCGCAAGCTGGCGGGCGCTTTGCGCCGCAATACGGCCGGAAAATCGCGGGAAATCGCGATGATCGACGCGTTTACCGGCGCCCAATTGGATTTGGCACTCAACCGGCCAAATGTGGTACATGCAGCCCTGCTTGCCGGGCCGGGAAGCGAGACTTTTCTGACGCGCGCGGCGCGTTTGATGCGCTTTCGGACCGGATTTTCGCCCGATGCAGTTAGCGCGCATGCGCCGACGGAAGGCGCATAAGGACACAGTACGGAATGAGCGAAACGAAGAACCCTGGCGAAAAGAAACTGAGCGTCTCCGGCAAGACGCTGACGCTCAAGCCGCGCACCGAAACGGGTGTGGTGCGGCAGAGCTTCAGCCATGGCCGCAGCAAGCAGGTCGTCGTCGAAAAGGTCAAACGCCGTTTCGCTGGTGGCCCCGCTGAAGCCAAGCCCGAACCCGCACCGCCGGTAGAAACGAAAAAGGCGCCCGTTAGCAAGGCGAAGGTCGCAGCGCCTGCTGCTGCTACTGGCGCAGGCCTGGCGCAAGCGGAAGCCAAGCCAAAGCCGTCGGGTGTTGTGCTGCGGACGTTGACTGAAGAGGAGCGTAGCGCACGCGCGCACGCACTTGCGGACTCGCGTGTCCGCGAGGCCGAAGAGCGCAAGATTGCCGAAGAAGAAGCGCGCCGCCGTGCCAGCCGTGAATCGGTTGATCGTAGCGAGCGCGAAGCCGCCGACGCGCGCAAGCGCGATGAAGAAGATCGTCGCAAACACGACGAAGAATCCAAACGCAAGGCCGGCGAAGTCGCCAAGAAACGTTTTGGCGTCGAAGAAACTCCGCGGACCGGGCCAGGCGCCCGCCTCGCGCTTGAGGCCGACGAAGAAGAGGCCCCGCGTCCCCGCCGGCCCGGCGCGGCGCGCACACCCGCCGCACCTCGTCCTGCTCCGCGCGCTGGCGTTGAGAAACAGCGCGGCCGTCTTACGCTCGTCACTGCGCTGCGCGCCGATGAAGTCCGTGAGCGCTCAGTTGCTTCGTTCCGACGCCGCACCCAGCGACTCAAGGGTACTGCTTCCAATGAACCAAAAGAAAAGCTGGTCCGCGAGGTCACGATTCCAGAAGCGATCACCATTCAGGATCTCGCCAACAGAATGTCGGAGCGCGCGGTCGACGTGATCCGCCTGCTCATGAAGCAAGGCCAGATGGTGACGATCAACGACGTGATCGACGCCGATACCGCACAACTCATTGCCGAAGAAATGGGCCACAGCGTGCAACGTGTGGCGGAAGCCGACGTGGAAGAAGGTTTGTTCGACGTAGCGGACGATCCGGCGCAAGCCGAGCCCCGCGCTCCTGTCGTCACCGTCATGGGCCATGTCGACCACGGCAAGACCTCGCTGCTCGATGCTATTCGATCGAGCGACGTCGCCGCCGGCGAAGCTGGCGGAATCACGCAACATATCGGCGCGTATCAGGTCATGGCGCCGTCCGGTGCCAAGATTACGTTCATCGATACGCCCGGCCACGCTGCCTTCACGGCGATGCGCGCCCGCGGCGCCAAAGTCACGGATATCGTCGTGCTGGTCGTCGCTGCCGATGACGGTGTGATGCCGCAAACGATCGAGGCCATCCATCACGCCAAGGCGGCGAAGGTGCCGATCATCGTTGCCATCAACAAGATCGACAAAGCCGACGCCAAACCGGACCGCGTGCGCACCGATCTGCTGCAGCACGAGATCCAGGTTGAATCCATGGGCGGCGAAGTTGTTGACGTGGAAGTATCCGCCACCAAAAAGACGAACATCGACAAGTTGCTCGAAATGCTCGGCTTGCAGGCGGAAATCCTCGACCTGAAGGCCAATCCAAATCGTCCGGCCGAAGGCACCGTGATTGAGGCCAAACTCGACCGCGGGCGCGGACCGGTAGCAACCGTGCTGATCCAGCGCGGCACTCTTCGCGTCGGCGATCTCGTCGTGGCCGGCGCCGAATGGGGGCGCGTGCGCGCCCTGGTGTCCGATACCGGCGCGCCGATCGATACAGCCGGCCCGTCAATGCCCGTCGAGGTGCTCGGTTTCTCCGGCACGCCGGACGCAGGCGACCGCCTGGCCGTGGTCGACAGCGAAGCGCGTGCCCGCGAAGTCACCGATTACCGCGCGCGGCAAAAGCGCGAGAAGACCGCTGCGCGCGCCACCGGCATGCGCGGCTCGCTTGAGCAGATGATGGCGCAGGCCAAGACGTCTGGCCGCAAGGAATTCCCGCTGGTAATCAAGGCCGACGTGCAAGGCTCGCTGGAAGCCATCATTGGCGCTCTCGACAAACTTGGTACCGATGAAGTCGCCGCACGCGTGCTGCACGCAGGCGTCGGTGGCATTTCGGAATCAGATGTGACCCTCGCCGAGGCGTCGGGCGTTCCGATTATCGCTTTTAACGTGCGCGCCAACAAGGAAGCGCGCGAAGCGGCCGAACGTGCCGGCATCGAGATTCGCTATTACAACATCATCTACGACCTGGTGGATGACGTTAAGAAAGCGATGTCCGGCCTGCTGCCCCCGACGCTGCGCGAAACCATGCTCGGCAATGCGCAGATTCTCGAGGTCTTCAATATCTCCAAGGTCGGCAAGATCGCGGGCTGCAAGGTCACCGATGGCACCGTCGAGCGCGGCGCAAACGTGCGGCTGATCCGCGACAACGTCGTAATCCACGAAGGGAAACTATCGCAACTCAAGCGTTTCAAGGATGACGTGCGCGAAGTTGGCGCCGGCATGGAATGCGGCATGGCCTTTGAAAATTACCAGGACATGCGGCAAGGCGATGTAATCGAATGTTACCGGGTGGAGCAGATTCAACGCAGTCTATGAGTCCAAGTCTCAGGCCTGCGCTAGACGCCTCACCATAACACCAACCAAGTCACGCCTCGCGACAGCGGGGCATCCAGTAGCCCGCAACGGCGGCGACTACTGGATCGTTCGCTTTCGCGGACGATGGCGGCAGAGAACTTGATATGCGTCAGAAGCACCGCGACTCTTCACCCACCGGCTCGCAACGTCAGCTGCGCGTCGGCGAACTCGTGCGCCATGCGATGGCGGAGATGCTCACACGCGGCGACGTGCATGATCCGGTCATCGAGGGCCACCTCATTACCGTGCCGGAAGTGCGCATGAGCGCCGATCTGCGGCTCGCCACGATCTATGTAATGCCGCTCGGCGGCCGCGACGCGGAAGAAGTGGTGACTGCGTTAGAGCGCCATAAAAAATTCCTGCGTACCGAAATCGCCCACCGCATCAACTTGAAATTCGCGCCCGACATCCGCTTCCGCGTCGATGAGCGGTTCGCCGAAGCGGAGCGAATCGACAAGCTTTTGCGCTCGCCAGAAGTAAAGCGCGATTTGGATCACGATGAGGACAGCGAGTGAACGAAGACGATTTGAAAAACCTCGATCGGCTATCCTCGTCTTTTGAGACAGACGCTTCGCGCCAATCGCAGGATGGGGCCGGAGAAAAGCCGCGCCACCAGCAAAAAAAGCGCGACAAGCGTGACGTTCACGGTTGGGTCGTGCTCGACAAGCCGGTCGGCATGACGTCAACGCATGCCGTCAGCGTGGTGAAGCGCCTGTTCAATGCAAAGCGCGCGGGCCACGCCGGCACGCTCGATCCCCTGGCCTCAGGCGCCCTGCCGATCGCACTGGGCGAAGCCACCAAGACGGTTCCTTTCGTGATGGATGGCCGCAAGCTCTATCGCTTCACCATCCGCTGGGGCGAAGAGCGGGATACCGACGACGCCGAAGGGCGCGTCACCGAAACCAGCGAAGCGCGGCCGACGGCTGACGCTATTTGCGCCGCGCTGCCTGCCTACACCGGGCTCATCCAGCAAGTGCCCCCACGCTATTCGGCCATCAAGATCGAGGGCGAACGGGCCTATGACCTTGCCCGCGAAGGCGAAGCGGTGGAGCTGGCGGCCCGGCCGGTCGAGATCGGCCGGCTCGAGCTGATGAACGTTCCCGGGCCTGACCACGCGGTGCTGGAAGCCGAATGTGGCAAAGGTACTTACGTGCGCTCACTTGCGCGCGATCTCGGCCGGACTTTGGGCTGTTTTGGTCATGTTAGCGCCCTGCGCCGGGCCTCGGTCGGGCCATTCAGCGAAGAAACCATGATTTTGCTGGAACAACTGGAGGCTCTATGCCATAGAGCCGCGTCTGGTGAGGCAAGCCTCGCCGACGCTCTACTGCCCGTCGAGACCGCGCTGGACGACATCCCGGCGCTGGCCGTCAGCCGGGCAGATGCGGCAAGGCTTCAACGAGGCCAAGCCGTTTTGTTGCGCGGACGGGACGCACCCAATTTCCGCGGCACAATCTACGTAACGGTATCGGGCCAGCTGTTGGCCCTGGCCGAAGTGGATCGTGGCGAAATCGTCCCCAAGCGCGTGTTCAACCTCGCCGGCCTGATGGGCAGAGCCGAGCGTAAGAAAGGATGACCGATGTCGGTAACCGCCGGCCGCAAGGCCGAAGTCATAAAGTCGTATGCCAAGAAGCCCGGAGATACCGGTTCGCCCGAAGTGCAAGTGGCGATCCTGTCCGAGCGCATCAACAATCTCACCGATCATTTCAAATCCCACGTCAAGGATAACCATTCTCGTCGCGGGCTGCTCAAGATGGTGGGCCAGCGCCGCCAGCTACTCGATTATCTGCGTCGCACGAATGAAGCGAGCTACAAGAATTTGATTGAGAAGCTTGGTATTCGCCGATGATTTGTTCCGCGCGGGGCGATCGAGCCCGGCGCGTTTCGTAGTGCGGCGCGAAAACGCGTCGCTCGATTGAGCCGGTGGCGGTAGGCGCGGCCGGCGATTTGGCAAGAGCCGATAAGGATCGCCTCTTGCGACAAGGCAAGGCTCGAAACGCCATGGCAGGATCGCCAGACGCTGTTGCTCTCCGCATCGCGGTGACGCGCGACAGCTTCTCGCCGTCTTGCTCATGGCTTTCGGGGCTAGCCGTAAACCATGAGAGAAAAACAAAATGTTCGATATACACCGAGTTGAACTCGATTGGGGTGGGCGCAAGCTAACCCTCGAGACAGGCAGGATGGCACGGCAGGCCGACGGAGCCGTGCTCGCTACCTACGGAGAGACAAGCGTACTTGCCGCCGTGGTGGCGGCGAAACAGCCGAAAGAAGGCATCGATTTCCTTCCGCTGACCGTCAACTATACTGAAAAATATTATGCGGCCGGCCGGATTCCCGGCGGCTATTTCAAGCGTGAGCGTGGCCCGACCGAAAAGGACACGCTGACCTCGCGTTTGATCGACCGTCCGGTTCGTCCGCTCTTTGCCGATGGCTGGCGCTGCGACACGCAAGTGACGGTCACCGTGCTCTCGCACGATATGGAAAACGATCCCGACATCGTCGGGATGGTCGCGGCGTCGGCCGCACTGACGCTCTCAGGCGCACCGTTCATGGGCCCGATTGGTGGCGCCCGCGTCGGTTTCATCAACAACGAGTATGTCCTGAATCCATCGATCGACGAGATGCCGGAAAGCCAGCTCGATCTGGTCATTGCTGGCACACAAGACGCCGTGATGATGGTGGAATCGGAAGCCAAGGAGCTGTCCGAGGATATCATGCTAGGCGCCGTGATGTTCGGACACCGGCACCTGCAGCCGGTCATCGAGGCCATTATCAAACTCGCCGAGAAAGCCGCCAAGGAGCCGCGCGATCTGGCCGCGCCTGATCACAAAGCATTGGAAAAGGAAATTCTTGGCCTCGCCGAGAAGGATTTGCGCGCCGCCTATTCGATCGTGCGCAAGCAGGATCGCCAGGATGCGGTTGCCGCCGTCAAAGAAAAGGTGATGGCGCATTTCTTCCCGGAAGGCGCCGAACCGAAACACGACAAGCTGGCGGTCGCCGGCGTGTTCAAAGAGCTCGAAGCCAAAATCGTGCGTTGGAACATTCTCGATACCAACAAGCGCATCGACGGCCGCGACCTCAAAACTGTGCGCCCGATCGTCGCAGAAGTCGGCGTTCTGCCGCGCACCCACGGCTCGGCGCTGTTCACCCGTGGCGAAACCCAGGCGTTGGTGGTCGCCACCCTCGGCACGGCCGAGGACGAGCAATTCATCGACGCGCTGCAGGGCACGTATAAAGAGACGTTCCTGCTGCACTACAATTTCCCGCCTTATTCGGTGGGCGAGACCGGCCGCATGGGCGCGCCGGGACGGCGAGAGATCGGTCACGGCAAGCTCGCCTGGCGGGCGATTCACCCGATGCTGCCGTCGCCGGCCGAGTTCCCCTACACCATCCGCGTCGTCTCTGAGATCACAGAGTCGAACGGGTCCTCATCAATGGCGTCGGTGTGTGGCTCCTCGCTCGCTCTGATGGATGCAGGTGTGCCGCTCAAGCGGCCGACCGCGGGCATCGCCATGGGCCTCATTCTCGAGGACAAACGCTTCGCCGTGCTTTCCGACATCCTCGGCGACGAGGACCATCTCGGCGACATGGACTTCAAGGTGGCCGGTACCGAGCAGGGCGTCACGTCCCTGCAAATGGACATCAAGATCGCCGGCATTACTGAGGAGATCATGAAGGTCGCACTCGCGCAGGCGAAAGACGGCCGATTGCATATCCTTGGCGAGATGGGCAAGGCACTCACGGCTGCACGCGCCGAGCTCGGTGAACACGCTCCGCGCATCGAGACGTTCAAGATCCCGACCGACAAGATTCGTGAAGTCATCGGGACCGGCGGCAAGGTGATCCGCGAGATCGTCGAAAAGACCGGCGCCAAGATCAATATCGAAGATGACGGTTCGGTAAAGGTCGCGTCGGCCGACGGCGAATCCATCAAGGCGGCGATCAACTGGATCAAGTCGATCGCCTCCGATCCGGAGCCCGGCAAGATCTACGAGGGCAAGGTGGTGAAAGTCATGGACTTCGGCGCCTTCGTGAACTTCTTCGGCGCCAAAGACGGCCTCGTCCATATCAGCCAGCTCGCGTCACACCGCGTCAACAAGGTCAACGACGTCGTCAAGGAAGGCGATGTGGTCAAGGTCAAGCTCCTTGGCATGGATGAGCGCGGCAAGGTGCGGCTATCGATGAAAGCGGTCGATCAGACGACCGGCGAGGATCTGGAAGCCAAGCAAAAGGCGGAAGGCGGCGATCGCCAGCAGGCCGCCGGCGCCGAGTAAACCCTACGGCAATTCAAATGCGAAAGGGCGGCCCAAACGGCCGCCCTTTTATTTTTTCGATCCCGTTTGCCGCCTAGCGCCGCCGCTGTTTTGGCATCTCGTCTTGGAGCCAGCGGCAAAATGCGCCGCCGATAACGCCGCCAAGTATCGGCGCCACCCAGAACAGCCACAGCGAATTGATGGCCTGAGCCCCGCCGAAGATGGCGGTCGCCGTCGAACGCGCCGGATTGAGCGACGCATTCGATATCGGAATGGCGACGAGATGAAAAAAGGTCAGCGCAAGACCGATCGCGATCGGCGCAAATCCGGCCGGAGCACTCTTGGAGGTCGCGCCGACGATCACGACCAGGAATAGCGCCGTGATCACCGTTTCGGTCAGGAAGACCGCGCCCATTGAAAACCCGGTTCCACCATAGAGATTGGAAATCAAGGTGAAGGAATTCCATGGGCCCTTCGGCGCGCCGCCGAGGATCAGGTAGAAGACGACCGCAGCCGCCGCGCCGCCAAGCAACTGAATGACGATATAGACCGGTGCCCGCTCAGCCGGAAATCGGCCCGCAGCAACCAGGCCGCAAGTGACCGCCGGGTTGAAATGAGCACCCGAGATATGCCCGACAGCGAATGCCATCGCCATAACCGATAGGCCCACTGCGAAGGCGATCGCCACCAGCCCTACCGACGGCGCAGAAAACAGTGCGGAGCCGCAGACTGCGCTGACAAGTGAAAACGTACCGACGAACTCTGCTGCCAATTCCCGTTGCATCGCCTGAATCTCCCGTGGCCAAGGTCGTGACCAAATTCGAATCCGATTCGCCATGCTTCAACAACCAGCCCGGAACAGCAACCGCGGCCGGCTGAGAGCCGCCAATACAAGGTCTCAGGTCTATTGAGGCGCTATTCGCCGTTGTTGCCTTCCACGGCGCCGCCGGCACTCTTGAGCGCCTCCGGATGCGGCATGGCGATAACGTTGTAGCCGGAATCGACGAAGTGGACTTCGCCGGTCACGCCGGTCGAAAGATCAGACAGGAGGTAAAGTCCGGCTCCGCCCAGTTCCTCCAATGTCACGCCGCGGCCAAGCGGCGAGTATTTCTGCTGGAACGCAAACATATAGCGCGCGTCGGTGATACCGGCGCCGGCGAGCGTGCGGATCGGGCCGGCGGAAATCGCATTGACGCGGATTTTCTGCGGGCCGAAATCAACTGCGAGATAACGTACCGAGGCTTCGAGCCCCGCCTTAGCCACGCCCATCACGTTGTAATTGGGCATTGCGCGCAAGCCGCCGTTATAGGTCAGCGTTACCATCGCACCGCCGTTTGGCATCAGCGCGGCTGCGCGCTTGGCGGCTTCGGTGAAGGCGTAACAGGAAATGATCATCGTGCGGACGAAGTTTTCGCGGGTCGAATCCGCGTAGCGGCCCTTCAATTCATTTTTGTCGGAGAAGGCAACCGCGTGCACGAGGAAATCCATCGTGCCCCATTGCTTTTTGATCTCGCCGAAAACGGCATCGACCGAAGCAATATTCTCGACATCGCAGGGCATCACGAAAGACGAGCCGGCCTGCTCGGCGAGCGGCTTCACGCGTTTGGCGAGCGCGTCACCTTGATAGGTGAAAGCGAGCTTTGCGCCATGTTGCGCGAGTGTCTTGGCAATTCCCCAGGCGATCGAGTGGTCGTTGGCGACCCCCATCACCAGCCCGCGTTTTCCGTCCATCAGCCCCGGCATAATAATTCCCCGTTCCATCACCCCGAGATGCTTGCGAAGCGAGCTTCGAAGGTGACGGCCGTCTTCACTTTCCGCTCGTGGTTACGCGTCCAGCCGCTTGAACACAACCGAGGCATTGGTGCCGCCAAAGCCGAACGAATTCGACAAAATGGCACCGAGCGCAACGTTATCCTTGCGCTGGCGCGCAATCGGCATATCGGCAAAGGCGGGGTCGAGGTTCTCGATATTCGCGCTCTCGCAGATGAACCCGCTTTGCATCATCAGCAGCGAGTAAATCGCCTCCTGCGCGCCGGCGGCGCCGAGCGAATGGCCGGTGAGTGATTTGGTAGCCGAGATCGGCGGGCATTTTGCGCCGAATACCGCACGGATTGCTTCGATTTCTTTCACGTCGCCAACCGGCGTCGCCGTGGCGTGCGGGTTGATATAATCGATCGGCGCCTTGCAGGTCTCCAGCGCCATCTTCATGCAGCGCTGCGCGCCTTCACCTGATGGTGCAACCATGTCGAAACCGTCGGAGGTTGCGCCATAGCCTGCAACTTCGGCATAGATTTTGGCGCCGCGCGCCTTGGCGTGTTCGAGTTCTTCCAACACGAGCACGCCCGCGCCACCGGCGATGACAAAGCCATCGCGGTCCCGGTCATAGGCGCGTGACGATTTTTCCGGCGTGTCGTTATATTTTGACGACATCGCACCCATGGCATCGAACAATACCGAGAGCGTCCAGTCGAGCTCTTCGCAGCCGCCGGCGAAGATCATGTCCTGCTTGCCCCACTGAATGATTTCGGCGGCATTGCCGATGCAGTGGTTGGACGTGGCGCAGGCTGAGGAGATCGAATAGTTCACGCCCTTGATCTTGAACCAGGTGGCAAGCGTTGCGGAGGCAGTCGACGACATTGCCTTCGGCACCGCGAACGGGCCGACACGCTTGGGTCCCTTTTCACGGGTGGTGTCGGCGGCATCGACAATGGCGCGCGCTGAAGGACCGCCAGATCCCATGATGATGCCGGTGCGCTCGTTTGAAATGTCCTTCTCATCGACGCCGGAATCGCGGATCGCCTGCTCCATGGCGACGTGGTTCCAGGCAGCTCCGCCGCCAAGAAACCGCATGGCGCGCCGGTCGACTGAATCGGCCGGATTGAGCGTCGGCGCGCCCTGCACCTGACAGCGGAATCCGAGCTTGGCGTACTCCTCAGCACGGCTGATGCCGGATTTCGCTTCACGCAAGCTCGCTAGAACTTCCTGCGTATTGTTGCCGATGGATGAGACAATGCCCATTCCGGTGACGACGACCCGCCGCATAGCCGTGTTTTCCCTAGTTCACGCCGTAGAAGTGATGGTGATTGGACGACAGATTGAGCCGCCAAGGCAATCCCGCAAGGCTCTCCGCCAGGCTCAAGCGCCGCTCGGCTGCAATGCTTCGTCTTGCTTGAACAGACCTACTTTAAGGTCGCTGGCGCGATAGATCACATTGCCGTCCGCGGACAGCCAGCCATCGGCAATGCCCAGCACCAGTTTCGATCGCATGACGCGTTTAATGTCGATCCCGTAGATGACTTTCTTTACGTTCGGCAAAACCTGACCGGAAAACTTCACTTCCCCCAAGCCGAGTGCCCTGCCCTTACCCGGGGCGCCGAGCCAGCCGAGAAAGAAGCCGACCATCTGCCAGAGCGCATCGAGGCCGAGACAACCCGGCATCACCGGATCGCCCTTAAAGTGGCAGAGGAAAAACCAGAGGTCCGGCTTTACGTCGAGTTCTGCACGAAGCAATCCCTTGCCGTGCTCGCCACCCTGTTCCGAGATTTCGGATATGCGGTCGAACATCAACATGGGGGGCAGCGGCAGTTGCGCATTGCCGGTACCGAACAGTTCGCCCCGGCCGCAGGCCAGCAAATCTTCGTATTCGAAGCTGTGCCGCCGGGTGTCCATCGATGTCATATCCCCATGGATGGGGCTTGGCTGAATTCCCATACCCGCGTTGGTAACATACCAAAGCTAGCGGGCAAAGATGGTGGAACCGCCGATTGCCGTGAGTTTACCGCGACAAATTGCGACTCCACGGCCTTTGGCCTCAATTGCGATGCGGTTGCATCTGAGGGGTCAATTGCGTATATGTTGCGATTGAAACGGTATTTTCGGCCTTAGTTTTGTGCCGGCCATAAGGCGTAACTCGAATGATGCCAACGCGTACTACGATCGTACCAATGAAGCCCGACGCCGGGCATTCGCCGGACAGGTCATCTCTGACAGGCTGTCCCTGGCACGACGTGAAGGCAATGTTGCGTGAGGTCGGCCTGCGCCCGACGCGCCAGCGAATGGCGCTAGGCTGGATACTTTTTGGCAAGGGCGACCGCCATCTCACCGCCGAGATGCTCTACGAAGAAGCAACACGCGCGAAAGTGCCGGTGTCGCTGGCAACCATTTACAATACGCTGCACCAGTTCACCGAAGTCGGGCTCTTGCGGCAGGTGGCTGTCGATGGCTCGAAAGCCTATTTCGATACGAACGTCACCGCGCATCATCATTTTTTCGTCGAAGGCGAGGACGAGGTGCTCGATATCCCGGGTGCCGAAGTCATCGTCGGCAAGACGCCGTCGCCACCCGAAGGCTATGAAATCGCGCGCGTTGACGTCGTTGTCCGCCTGCGTCGCAAGACCGCTTCTAAATAGCCTGTAATTGAAGAAATTGTCCAATGAAGCACCGCGCTCGCCGCGGTGTTTTGCATTTAGATATCCGCGTTTGTCCCTTGCGCTGATTATTTGGACCGGCTGGACCATCTATCAAAAAATATTGCGCTTGCCGGCGACCATATCGTGCGTTCAGTGGACGTCGAACAGAAACACACAACCGAATTAGCGATCAAAAGTTGATTGGGTCCGATGGGCTTTCGAGGCGACGTCTAATCGACTTTCTCGTTTGGATAGGCGCCCCATAGCCGTTCTTGCCGGATAAAGCCGTCAAAGCCTTTGCCGCTAAACTGACACCAGGCGCCATCGCAAGACTTGATCGCGCCCAAGTACGCCAGACTGCAAACGGGCCGACACCGAGGATTCTCGTATCGGCACTTTCGTAGAGCGGCACCAGGTCGTCCTTCGATTTTGGTACCACCACAGCCGTGCGCTTGCCCGACAAGAGCGTGTGATAGACCCAACCTTCCGCCCCTTCCCAGTCGCGAATCCGGCGCCAGTTTTCGAACTCGGCCGTGATTTCCACCGGCATGCCCGCATGGGTATAGACCCATCGTACCTCTTGATCCTTGTTCGGCCCGGAGCGGGCATTAACCCGGTCCGATTTGAGGCTGACAAAGCGTGGAATTGGCAGACCGCTGACAGAGCCCATCCCGCCGTCGCCAGCGGATTGGGCGATACCGCCCTGCATCGCCACAATTCCCATGGCTAATGCGAATCGGCAGAACACCGTCCGGAAGCTTTGTGTTGTCACGGCCATCTGGTAGGAAAAAAGAATGGGATTTCGCCTGACTGCAGTGTGGGCGAGCACGGTTAATGAGGGCTGAATCGGCGTTTCATCTGGCGGCAGCGCCGCCAATCGCCGTGATTGAGAGCAGATGTCGAAAACCAAGAAGAAGCCGCTGGTCATCGTGACACGCAAGCTGCCCGATTCGATCGAGCTGCGGATGCGGGAACTTTTTGACGCCCGGCTCAACCCCGACGACAAGCCGATGACCCAGAGTCAGCTCGCCGAAGCGGTGAAAACCGCCGATGTCCTGGTCCCTACCGTAACCGACCGCATCGATGCATCGGTGCTCAGCAAATCAGGGGACCAGCTCAAGCTCATCGCCAATTTTGGAAACGGTGTCGACAACATTGACGTCGCGACGGCGGTTCAGCGCGGCATTACCGTCACCAACACGCCGGGTGTCCTCACAGAGGATACCGCGGACATGACGATGGCACTCATCCTCGCGGTGCCGCGCCGGTTGGTGGAAGGCTCGCACGTGCTGACTTCGGAAAAAGATTGGACCGGGTGGTCACCGACTTGGATGCTGGGACACCGGATCTGGGGCAAGCGTCTCGGCATCATCGGCATGGGGCGAATTGGACAAGCGGTCGCCCGTCGCGCGCGCGCCTTTGGGCTGCAGATCCACTATCACAACCGCCGCCGGGTGGCGCCCAAGATGGAACAAGAACTCGATGCGACCTATTGGGAAAGCCTCGATCAGATGCTGGCCCGCATGGATATCGTTTCGGTCAATTGTCCGCACACGCCGGCGACCTATCATCTCCTCTCGGCGCGGCGGCTGAAGATGCTTCGGCCCGAGGCCTTCGTCGTCAATACATCGCGCGGCGAGGTCATCGATGAAAACGCCCTCGCGCGTCTGATTGAAAGCGGTGATATCGCTGGCGCAGGCCTCGACGTGTTCGAGCACGAACCGGCAGTCAATCCCAAGCTGGTGAAGCTTGCCCGCACCGGCAAAGTCGTGCTGTTGCCTCACACAGGCTCGGCGACAATCGAAGGCCGCGTCGACATGGGTGAGAAGGTCATCATCAACATCAAGACCTTCATGGACGGTCACCGTCCGCCAGATCGCGTCCTACCGTCGATGCTGTGAGAGATCCCTGATCGTCGGCTTGTTGCCGCTGAGCGGATTGTCCGGATCCCACGCATAGTTCAGCGTCTCGAAGCGCATCGAACGCGCGTCGACCATCAGCAGCCGGCCGACCAGACCTTCGCCAAAGCCGACAATTTCGCGGATCACTTCCAATGCCATGAGCGAGCCGAGCACGCCGGGGAGCGCGCCGAGGATGCCGGCTTCGGCGCAGGCTGGCACGGTGCCCGCCGGTGGCGGTTCGGGAAACAGGCAGCGATAGGTCGGATTGCGTGTTCCGTCAGCCTGCGTTTCATGTGCGCGGATTGAAGTCAGCGAACCGTCGAACGTGCCAACAGCAGCGGTCACGAGTGGCTTGTTGGCGAAGTAACAGGCGTCCGACACAAGATAGCGCGTGTCGAAATTGTCGGACCCGTCGGCCACGATGTCATAACGAGCAATCAATTCGAGTGCGTTGGCCGCCGTCAGGCGCACGCGGTGCGGCTCGACATTCACGTGCGGATTGAGGCCCTTCACCGCATCGCCCGCCCGCTCGACTTTGGGTTTTCCAATGTCGCCGGTCGCAAAGATGACCTGGCGCTGCAGGTTCGACAACGACACGTTGTCATCGTCGACCACGCCAAGCACGCCGACCCCCGCTGCGGCAAGGTAGAGCAGCGCAGGTGCGCCAAGCCCGCCAGCTCCGATGACCAGCACTCGCGCGGCCTTTAACTTTGCCTGGCCTGGACCGCCGACTTCGCGCAGGACGATGTGGCGGGCATAGCGTTCTAGTTCTTTTGGATCGAGCATCGGCGTTAACCTAGCGCATGAACCATCAAAGGGGGACCGATTTTCGGAAAAGATCATGCGCGGACAAAACGTTACGCGGATTCGCGCGCATCCCCAGCCCTGCTTGCACCTCTGTTGGCATCGGATATTGTGGCCACAAATGCGATCGGGGCCGGTGGTGATGCGTTTTGGCGGGTCGACAGTAATGCTCGCGCTTCTGCTCGGTGCCGTTCCGGCCCTGGCGCAGGAGTCGCCCGGACTCAATCCGGCCCCCGCGCAACCCGCAGCAACATCGAAAGCCCCTCATGTTGCGCCAAAGTCGGCAGCCATCAAGCCAAAGGTCGCAGCCGTAGCGGCGCCAAAGATTGCCGCGCCGGCGACCGTGCCGGCCAATCCCGCTGCGTTAAATTCCGAGCCCGCCAAAGCTGCCCCAACACCCGCGCCGGCCTTTGAACTGCCGCCCGGCGAGCGCCAGAAAATCCAGTCGGCGCTGCTGTGGTCGGGTGATTACACGGCATCGATCGGTGGCGAAGATCCGCTCCTTTCCGCGATCAAGAATTTCCAAAAGCGCGTGAAGTCCAAAATCACAGGCGTGCTCTCACCGACCGAGCGCGTCAATCTTCTGACCGCCGCCAAAAATCACGAGGACGAGTTTGGCTGGAGCGTGGTCATCGATCCGGCAACCGGCGTGCGCATCGGTCTCCCAATCAAACTTGTGTCGCAAGCGCGCGATGCTGCGCGGGGCACGCGCTGGTCTTCAGCCCACGGAGAAGTGCAGGTCGAGACCTTTCGTATCAAGGATGCCGACATCAAGCTTGCGGCTTTTTTCGAACAACAAAAGAAAGAACCGTCCAATCGTAAGATTGAATCCAGTGCACTGCGCGACGACAATTTCTATATCAGCGGCATGCAGGGTCTAAAGATATTCTCGGTGCGCGCATATGCGCGTGATGGTGAAATCCGCGGATTTACAATGATGTTCGACCAGATGATGGAAACGATTGTCGCGCCGGTGACGGCGGCAATGGTCAGCGCTTTTTCACCATTCCCTGAACGCACTTCGCCCTTCGCGGCCACGGCGAAATCGGTTGAATACGGCACCGGCCTTGTTGTGAGTGAGCGCGGCCACATTGTGACTGATCGTAAGCTTACGGCGGGTTGCCAAGTGATCGTTGCCGCTGGTCTCGGCGACGCCGAGCGTATCTCCGAAGACAAAGATACTGGCCTGGCTCTCTTGCGCGTCTATGGCCCGCGTCAACTGTCACCTCTTTCACTCGTGCCTGACGCTGCCAAGAAAGGCGACGTTACGCTCATCGGCATTCCCGATCCAAAAGAGCAAAATGGCGCGAAGAAACTTACCGAAATCAAAGCCCGCCTCGCCGAGGGCAACGCAATCGAATTACGTCAACCAGTGCCGATGGCCGGATTTTCCGGCGCTGCAGCAATCGACTCGCAAGGTCAATTTCTCGGCATGATGGAGATGCGCAATTTCGTGCTTGCAAGCACTGAACCGACGGCGCCACCAGTGCGGCTCATCACAACTGATGCGATCCGCGATTTTTTAACCGCACACAATGTTCCGCATGGTTCATCTGCGCCACAAGGCGCCGACGCGAGAGCGTCAGTTGTGAGAATTATTTGCGTGCGCCAATAGCTATTTATTTTTCCACTTCGGCGCGCGCTTTTCGATGAAGGCCTTCATGCCTTCCTTCTGATCTTCCGTTGCAAATAGCGAGTGAAAGATTCGCCGCTCGAATGCCATGCCTTCCGACAGCCCGCTTTCGGACGCACGGTTGACGGCTTCTTTTCCCGCCAGTACCGACGGCAGCGACATATTGGCGATGGTATCGGCAACTTTCATAGCCTCGTCCATCAGGTTCGCGGCGGGAACAACCCGCGCGACCAACCCGGACCTTTCCGCCTCCGCGGCATCCATCATGCGCCCGGTTAAAATCAAATCCATGGCTTTGGCTTTGCCGACAGCACGCGCGAGGCGCTGCGTACCGCCGATGCCGGGAATGACCCCGAGTTTAATTTCAGGCTGACCGAATTTGGCGTTATCCGCGGCGATTACGACGTCGCATTGCATCGCAAGCTCGCAGCCACCGCCGAGTGCGAAACCTGCAACCGCCGCAATGACCGGCTTGCGCGCATGCGCCGCGGCATTCCAGTTTGAAACGAAATCGCCAAGATAAGCCTCGATGAACGGCTTATCCGCCATTTCCTTAATGTCGGCGCCCGCGGCAAATGCCTTGTCGCTGCCCGTAATCAGTAGGCAGCCGACTTTGTCGTCCGCGTCAAAAGCTTCAATTGCCTGTGTTAATTCGGCCATGAGCGGTTTGTTGAGTGCGTTGAGCGCTTGCGGTCGGTTGAGGCGAATAACGCCGACGCGGCCTTTCGTTTCGACAACAATGTTCTGGTACGTCATGGCTAAATCCCTGGTTTACTCAAGTCGTGCACCGGAACGCCGCACGACCTCCTCCCATTTGGCGGAATCGGCTTTGATCGTCGCTGCGAATTCTTCGGGCGTTCCCCCAGCCGGCTCATCGCCGATCTTGGCAAACTTCTCTTTAAAAGCCTCTGAGGTGAGCGCCTTGTTGATCGCGGCGTTGAGCTTGACGACGATCGGCTTTGGCACGCCGGCCGGCGCGATGACGCCCGTCCATGTGGGCGCGAGATAGCCGGGAACGCTTTCGCCAATGGTTGGAAGATCGGGGAATGCTGGCGAGCGCATAGCACCGCTCACACCAAGCGCACGCACCTTGCCGTCGCGGGCGAAGGTCGCGATCGATTGCAAACTTTCGAACATAATATCGACGTGTCCCGCGATCAGGTCGGTAATCGCTGGCGCACCGCCGCGATAGGGAACATGAACAATTTCTGTCCCGGTCATGTATTTGAACAGTTCACCGCCGACATGTCCGGGCGAGCCGTTGCTGGACGAAGCGTTCGTAAGTTTTCCGGGGTTTTTCTTGGCGTAGTCGACCAGCTCCTTCACCGAGTGAATCGGGAGCTTCGGGGAAACTGCGAGCAGCAGGTGCCCGCGCGCAACCATTGCGATCGGCTGGAAATCACGCTCAATATTGTAAGGCAGCTTCGCCACCATGTGACGCGTGATGGCCAATGCGCCGATTGGGCCCATTCCTATCGTGTATCCATCGGGCGGCGATTTCGCGACGAGATCGAGCCCGATGGTCAGCGCGCCACCCGGGCGGTCGTCGACAATAACCTGCTGGCCCAATTCTTTTGATAACTCAGCGGCAAGGATGCGGGCGACGGTGTCGGTCGCGCTTCCCGCCGCTTGCGGGACGATGAACCGGATCGGATGGTCCGGATAGTCCGCAGCCTGCACGGCGACCAGTGTTGCGGTGAGCATTAGAACAATCAGGACAGCCTTGCGCATGTCATCGGTCCCATGCCTTAAGGTGACATAACGTGGCCTACTTCTGGCACGATGGGCAATAGAAGGTCGAACGGCCAACCTGCACGATGCGTTTGATCCGGCCCTTGCAATTGGGACATGGCTCTCCCTCGCGATCATAAACCCGGAAATTGTGCTGAAAATCGCCGAGCGAACCGTCGGCGCGGCGATGATCACGCAGCGATGAGCCTCCAGCTTCGATGGCGTCGCCAAGCACCGCCTTGATCGCGTCGACCAATCCTTCGGCGCGTTCATTAGGCTTTCCGTGGCGATCGGCGATAGTCGAGGCGCGCCGTTTGGGTGATAGCCGCGCGCGAAACAGCGCTTCGCAAACATAAATATTTCCGAGGCCTGCAACGACGCGCTGATCACTGAGAGCAGCCTTGAGCGAGGTCTTTTTACCGACACAAGCTTTCGCCAGCATCGCGGCATCAAATTCATTTCCCAACGGTTCCGGTCCAAGCGACCGCAACAATGGCTCTTGGTCGAGCTTGGCGCGCGGCACAAGCTTCATCGATCCGAAGCGGCGCGGATCATTAAACGTCACCGTCGCTCCATTCGACATATGAAAAACGATATGATCGTGCGCGGTGCTTTTGGAACGCTCGTGATAGTACACGCCAGGCTTTGCATCCTTGCCGACCCGAAATGAGCCGGACATGCCGAGATGCATGAGCAGCACCTCACCGGAAGAAAGATCGGCAAGCAAATATTTTGCGCGGCGGCCCAGACCCTCCACGGTCTTGCCATCCAGCCGTTGAGCAAACCCCTTGGGCAGCGGCCAGCGCAGATCGCCACGGCGAACCTCAACCTTGGCAAAACGCGCGCCTTCCATGGCCGGCGCCAATCCTCGGCGCACGGTCTCGACCTCAGGCAATTCGGGCATGATTAACCGCTCCCGTGCTGACACATAGCGCCCTCCGGCCACCCGCGCTATGGTCCTGCCAGAAAAGGATTATTGGCCATGGCCCGTGGTGGCGAACAGACTCATTTCGGCTACGAAAGCGTGCCGCTCGATGACAAACAGGGGCTGGTGGACGACGTGTTCCATTCGGTCGCGCGCCGCTACGACCTGATGAATGACCTGATGTCAGGTGGCCTTCACCGAGCGTGGAAAGACGCATTGGTGACCGCAGTAAACCCGCCGAAAAACGGCCGCGACTTTTCAGTGCTCGATCTTGCCGGCGGCACCGGTGATGTCGCCTTTCGCGTGGTTGAGGCAGGCGGGCTGGGCACACATGTCACCGTTTGCGACATCAACGCCGAAATGCTTGAGGTTGGTCGTGCACGGGCGGCCGAACGTGGGGTCGATGGCATCGTCACCTTTGAGCAGGGAAACGCCGAGGAATTGCATTACCCCGATCGCAGTTTCGATTGCGTCACAATTGCTTTCGGCATCCGCAATGTACCGAGAATCGAGCGCGCACTTGAAGAGGCGTATCGCGTCCTGAAGATCGGTGGCCGGTTTCTATGCCTCGAATTTTCCTCGGTCGATATGCCGGGCCTCGATTCTCTCTATGAACTCTATTCTTTTCAGGTGATCCCGCGCATTGGAGAAGCGGTGACCGGTGACCGCCAAGCGTATCGGTATCTGGTCGAATCGATTCGGAAATTTCCCAAACCGAAAGCCTTTGCATCGATGATCGAGGCTGCCGGCTTTCGTCGCGCGTCATTCACGCCGATGACCGGCGGCGTGGTGGCACTACATTCGGGCTGGCGTTTGTGATCACTGCCGTCTCTCATCTTTTTCGCTTGAGCCGCGCGGGCTTCGTGTTTGCGCGCGAGGGCGTCTTCGCGTTGGTCGACACGCGGCCTTTGCCGTTACCGGCCAAGACCGCCGTTGCCTTTGCGCGCTTGTTCGAACGCCCAAGCACAAAAACCGGCGAAAGCCGGCTGGCCGCTGCGCTCAGCAAGCTTGGGCCGACTTACGTCAAGCTCGGTCAATTTCTCGCCACGCGGCCCGACGTGGTCGGTACGGCGATTGCGAGCAACCTGGAGAGTCTTCAGGACAAGATGGCGCCGTTCCCGCAGAGCGAAGCTGAAGCCGCCGTCGCCGCCGCTTTCGACAAGCCGCTTTCCGCTGTCTATGCGAGTTTCGGCCCAGCGGTCGCTGCCGCGTCAATTGCACAGGTGCACCGGGCCGAGATCGAAACAGACAGCGGGCGCAAAGCGGTGGCGGTGAAGATCCTTCGGCCCGGTATCGAGCGCCGCTTTAAATCCGACCTTGATGCATTCTTCTTTGCAGCACGTAAGGCGGAAGCATTTTCTGCGGAAGCGCGCCGGCTGCGGCTTATCGAGGTGGTGTCGACACTCGCGCGTTCAGTTGCGATCGAAATGGATTTCCGGTTGGAGGCCGCAGCCGCTTCCGAGATGGCCGAAAATACGCGCGAAGACGCCGACTTCCGCGTGCCTACGGTTGATTGGGACCGTACCGCAAGCGAAGTGCTCACACTGGAGTGGATCGATGGAATTCGTCTGAGCGACCACGGTGCACTTGCCGCCAAGGGCTTCGACTTGCCTGCGCTTGGCCGCAATATAATTCGCAGCTTCCTGCGCCACGCATTGCGCGACGGCTTTTTTCACGCCGATATGCATCCGGGCAATCTGTTCGTCGACGACGATGGCCGGATCGTTGCCGTGGATTTCGGCATTATGGGACGGCTTGGGTCGAAAGAACGCCGGTTTCTCGCCGAGATTCTTTTTGGCTTCATCACGCGGGACTATCATCGAACGGCGCAAGTCCATTTCGATGCCGGATACGTGCCTCGCCAGCATTCGGTCGAAAGTTTCGCGCAAGCCATCCGCGCCATCGGAGAGCCAATTCATAACCGGACCGCCGAAGATATCTCGATGGCAAAGTTGCTGATGCTGCTGTTTGAGGTGACCGGCCTGTTCGACATGCGCACTCGGCCCGAGCTATTGCTCTTGCAAAAGACGATGGTGGTGGTGGAAGGCGTCGGACGTTCGTTCGATCCGAAGCTCGACATGTGGAATACTGCCGACCCGGTCGTGCGGGAGTGGATTGCGCGCAACCTCGGTCCTGTCGGCCGTCTGGAAGACGCGGTCGAAGGCGCCGGCGAAATCGGACGGTTCCTCGGCCAGGTGCCAGGCTTGTTGACGCGCGCGGGGACGCTGCTCGACCAGTTCGACGACATTACCCGTGATGGTCTCGTGCTCTCACCCCAGACGGTCGCGGCCATTGGTGCGGCTGAAGCACGACGCAACCGGTGGACCGCGGTCGCCTTATGGGTGATCGCGGCAGTGCTCGCCTGGATCGCCTGGATGCTGGTGTAACTGCGATCAGCCGGACCGAGCTACGAACTCTTCCAATTTATCAATGCTTTGCGTCCAGCCCGCTTCCATACCGGCGAGCATTTTCGACGCAATCGGCACGAGGCCAGCAGCGTACGTCGTCAAAGTGAGCGCCGTCTTCCCGTCATTTTCGGCGAAGATCACGGTCGTCTCGCCTTCGAGCAGATGATTGCCATCTTTGTCGGTGGCGATATTACTGAACACCAGCCGTTCGAGCGGTACGACCTGGCGGAAAACACCCTTCATGGGGTAGTCGTTTCCGTCAGGCCCGCGCATCACGATGCGCAGGCTGCCACCTACGCGCACGTCAAGTTCACAGACCGGGTTGGTGAAGCCACGTGGCCCAAACCACTGCGCCATCATCTTCGGATCGGTCCATGCCTTCCATACCAGCGCGCGTGGCGCATCGAATATACGCGTGAGAGTGACGCTCCCTTCTCCGTAGGGCGCTCGTTTTGCCATTGCGCTCATTGCTGTCGCCCCGCGTAAGCCCGCTCAATCGCCGCGATGTCGAGCTTCTTCATTTTCATGAATGCATTCATGACCCGCTCGGATTTCTCGGTATCCGGGTCCGTCATCATTTTTGGGATCACGGCGGGCACGACTTGCCACGACAGGCCATACTTGTCCTTTAGCCAGCCACAGGGGCCTTCTTCGCCGCCCTGCGTGAGCTTGCCCCAGAAATAATCGACTTCGGCCTGCGTTTCGCAGCGAATTTGCAGCGAGATCGCCTCGCTGAACTTGAAATTCGGACCGCCATTCAGGGCCGTGAATGTTTGCCCCTCGATTTCGAACTCGACAACCATCACCGAGCCCGGCTTTTTGTGGTGAACCTCCTGTCCGGCTTTGGTGTAACGGCTGATCGCGCCGATCTTGGAATCCTTGAAGACCGAGCAATAGAACTTCGCCGCCTCCTCGGCCTGTGTGTCGAACCAGAGGCAGGGCGTGATTTTTTGTTTGGCGATATGCATCGTAAGGTCCTTTCATGACGCAACGTATGACCGACGGATCCAGCGTTATTTCGCCTTGGTCAAATAAGCTTCAAGCTGATCCATCGTGCCACCCCAACCCTGACGCATGCTGTCTCGGTTTGTATCGAAGGTCTTGCGCTCTTCCTCATTGGCATTATGCGGCGCCCAGCGCACTGTGAACTTTGTTTTGCCGCCCGGCATATCTTCGAACGTGAAGCTCGAAAGCAATTCCAGAGGCCAGTTTTCATTTCCCGGATGGCGCGTGATGCCGCCCTTCTCATCTGAAAACGAATTAATGAACACGAGGCGCTCTTGCGGGACAACTTCGCGGAAGACGAACTTGCCCCACATCGCGTGTCCATCCGGCGATTGCATGCCGTAGTGGTAGCTGCCGCCCGGGCGCAAATCCATTTTTGCGGAAAGGACCTTGAACCCTTTCGGGCCCCACCACTGCTTCATGCGTTCCGGCTCGGTGAAACACTTCCACAGCAGATCCCGCGGTACGTCGAATACGCGCGACATGACAAAATCTTCGGCCACGGTGGTTCCTCCACTACGTTTTCGTTGAAGCCTGCGGAAACTATGGCTCGACGATGACCATCCAGTTCACGCCGAATTTGTCTGTCGCCATTCCGAAGCGCGGCGAAAAGAATGTTTTGCCGAGCGGCATCATCACGTTTCCGCCGGCGGAGAGTGAATTGAAAAGCCGGTCAGCGTCGGCTTCGTCTTTTGCGTTGACCGACAACGCAAAACCCTTGAATTCGGGATTTCCCGTATTACGCCCATCGGAGGCCATGACCCTGGTTTCGCCGATCTTGAGCGAGGCATGCATCACCTTGTTCTCGTTCGATGGCGTGCACATGGATTTGTCAGGACTATCCTTCCAGCGCATCAGCATGCCGACTTCGGCACCAAGCGTCTTTTTGTAGAAGTCGATCGCTTCTTCGCAGCGGCCATCGAAAAATAAATAAGATTGCACCTGCATAACTCGTCCTCCTTAGGTTTCCATCATTGACAAATAGGTTGATATCAACATAATATACACAATGTCAACCCGTCAGGAATTGCCACTTTCGGCTACACATCAGGTGCGCAACTCTTGCCTCTGTCTGCACGTCCAGCGGGCGGCACGCGCACTGGCGCGGCGTTTCGATGATGTATTTCGTCCATTCGATCTGACGCATGGGCAGTTCTCGCTTTTAATGTCACTGAACCGGCCGGAACCTCCAAGTATTGGCAGCGTCGCAGCTTTGCTTGCGATGGACCGAACCACGCTGACAGCCGCGCTCAAGCCCCTTGAACGCCGCAAGTTGGTGAAAGTTTCGGTCGACAAAGAGGACAAACGCAGCCGGAGGCTCACGATCACTTCGCTGGGCCGCGCCCTCCTCACCAAATCCTTTCCGGTGTGGGTGCAGACCCACGCCGAAATCGAGCAGTCGATGTTGAATGTCCGCGCCGACGATTTGCGCGGCGCGTTGCGGACTCTCGCGTGAGGTGGAGCTGTTCTGCATTGTCGGTTACGCGCTCTTTGCCGCCATAACAGGCAAATAATCGGCTAGCCGCGCCATGGTCTGTACCAGTCCCTTGTCGGCGCCGTATTCCTTGATGACACGCGCGCGTTCCTCGGCCGATGCGAACTTGCCGTGCCAGATCATTCGGGTTTTACCGTTGCCAAGGTCCTCGAAGGTCACGGATTGCGTGAACTGCACTGGCTCGACGTCGTCGCCACCGCCGTGATGATAGATGAGGCGTTCCGGCGGAACGACTTCGTCGTAAGTGATGAGATTCTGATAGTCACGACCGTCCGGCCCGTGCATCACGAACCGCCACTTTCCGCCGGGCCGCAGGTCGAAGCTGTGCGTCGTGGTGGTGAATCCGTTTGGTCCCCACCACTCCGCCAGATGCTTGGGATCAGTAAACGCCGCGAACACCAGTTCACGCGGCGCGTCGAATACGCGCGTTCCGATGATTGAGCGTGGATCTTGCGCGAGGTCGACATTATTTTCTTCGGCCATGCTTCGTCTCCCGCTTGCTTTGCTTTTGTTCGGCCTGCAGGGTTTTCAGATAGTCGCCCAGGCGATCGAGACGTTCGTCCCAAAGCCGGCGATATTCCTCGAGCCAGTCGTCGGCTTCCTTGAGCGCGCGCGCATCGATACGGCAGGGCCGCATTTGAGCATCGCGCGTGCGTGTGATGAGACCGGCGCGCTCCAGCACTTTCAGATGTTTTGAAACCGCCGGCAGGCTCATGGCGAAGGGCTCGGCAAGCTTTAGGACGGAGGTTTCGCCGAGAGCGAGCCGCGCGAGGATTGCGCGCCGCGTGGGATCGGCCAACGCCGCAAAAGTCGAACTGAGGCGGTCCGGCGTCATTGATGTATTGAACCTTTCAGTTAAATAACTGTATGGTTAAATACAGGTCCGGATGATTGGCGTCAAGCATGCGAAAACCAGCGCTTTGATTGCATTGATTGCACTGAGATCATTCTTATGTTAAGGTGCTCAATATAAAGAGATTTTATGGCATCACTCACGGTCCGCCAGCTCGACGAACGGCTCAAGAAACTGCTGCGGCTGCGCGCGGCAAAAAGCGGGCGCTCGGTCGAAGATGAGGTGCGCACCATCCTGCGCGAGGCGGCCGAGGAGACCGGGCACGAAGCGCTCGATCTGATCAACCCGCCCTCCCCGCCAAAGCCAGGTGCGCGGACGTCACGAATACTGCGCACGCGCGACGATGAGGCGGTGGGTACCAAACGCGTCCTGCTGATCATCGGCGGCGGCATTGCCGCCTATAAATCACTCGATCTCATTCGCCGGCTGAAAGAACGCGGCATCACCGTACGATGCATCCTGACGAAAGCTGCGGAGCATTTCGTGACGCCGCTTTCAGCGAGTGCGCTCGTCGGCGAACGTGTGTTCACTGATCTGTTTGACCCAGCCAGTGAATTCGATGTCGGCCATATTCGTCTCGCGCGCGAGACCGACCTGATCGTCGTCGCGCCGGCGACCGCCGACCTGATGGCGAAAATATCCGGCGGCCACGCCAATGATCTCGCCACCGCCGTGTTATTGGCGACGACGGCGAAAATTCTTTTGGCACCCGCTATGAACTCCCGCATGTGGGCGAACAAAGCGACGCAACGCAATCTGGCGCAACTCGTGACCGACGGCATCGCGCTTGTCGGTCCGAACGAAGGCGAGATGGCGGAGGCACATGAGCATGGGCTCGGCCGCATGGCCGAGCCGCTGGAGATCGCCGGTGCCGTAGAAAAATTGCTGTCGGCCAGCTCGGCGCAACCACTCAAAGGCAAGCGCGTGTTGATCACGTCCGGCCCGACGCACGAGCCAATCGATCCCGTGCGCTACATCGCCAATCGCTCGTCCGGCAAGCAAGGACACGCCATTGCCGGCGCTGCGGCCGCCGCCGGTGCAGATGTTACGCTGATTAGTGGCCCGGTGAATGTGCCGGATCCGCCCGGAGTTAAGATGGTCAAAATCGAGACCGCGCGGGAAATGCTGCAAGCGGTCGAGCGCGCGCTGCCTGTGGACATTGCGATCTTTGCCGCTGCAGTCGCCGACTGGCGTGTCGCCAACGCCGGCGAACAAAAGCTCAAGAAGCACACTGGCAAAGCCACACCGGATTTGCCGCTCGTGGAAAATCCCGACATTCTTGCCACCATCGCAAAACGGGAGACACAGCGTCCGAAACTTGTCATCGGCTTTGCTGCCGAGACCGAAAACGTCGCGGCCAATGCGAAGGCAAAGCTTGCCAGCAAAGGCTGCGACTGGATTCTGGCCAACGATGTGTCGCCACAATCAGGCGTGATGGGCGGCGACCGCAACACGATTATGCTCGTGCGTGCGTCCGGGATTGACGCCTGGCCGCCGCAAAGCAAGGACGAGGTCGCTGCCATGTTGGTCGCGCGCATCGCCGATGCGCTCAGCGGAGAAAAGACGTGAGCGATATCGAAATCCAAATGACGCGCCTGTCTCACGGCAAGGATTTGCCACTGCCGTCCTATCAGAGCGCTGACGCAGCCGGCCTCGATCTGCTCGCGGCGGTGCCGGAGACTGCTCCGCTCGTGATCTCGCCCGGGAGCCGCGCGCTGGTCCCGACCGGGCTCGCGATCGCTCTTGCGCCAGGCTACGAAGCTCAGGTGCGGCCCCGATCCGGCCTCGCCGCCCGACACGGGCTGACCGTGCTTAACGCGCCTGGCACCATCGATGCCGACTACCGCGGGGAGATCCAGGTGCTGCTGATAAACCTCGGCGGTGAACCGGTGACCATCGCCCGAGGTATGCGCATCGCCCAATTGGTAATCGCTCCGGTTGTGCGCGGACACATATCCGAGGTCGCATCTCTTGATAAAACCCCACGCGGAAGTGGGGGATTTGGCTCTACCGGAAGTTGAAACGCCAAAATTTTTGTTTGCAGCTAGACGGATGCGGGACCGTAGCCTATTACCGCTCACCTTCGCTGCTATCGTGACCGGTCCTGAAATGCCGTTGGTATCTCGTAAGGGCGTCCTCGCCATCGCTGCAGTGATCGATGTTGCGATCAACGCGAGCGCCCGCCCGGTGTCGGCGAAGGCGTTAGCCGCGCGCCATCGATTGCCACCGCGACATCTCGAGCCGGTGCTTCAAGCGCTGGTCCGGGATGGCATCCTCAAAGGTATCCGTGGGCCGCACGGCGGGTACGAGCTAGCTCGCGAGCGCAACCGTATTTCGGCGGACGATATCCTCCGCGCGGCCGATACCGTCGAAGACGTCGACGAGCTTCCACTCCCGGGCTCGGCCTTGGTCAACGACGTCGTGCGTCCGGCGCTCGCCGAAACGGAACGCACATTGTCTGTCGCGCTCGGTCGCATCAATGTTGACGACATGGTCAAGCGCGCAGCAACGCTGAAATAGCAACTAAGCCTGAAAACACTGGCATGCCCGAGGCCTGTTCACGGTCTGGACTCTTTCGGCGCGATTCCCCTTGGGAGTAAAGTCCAGCGATTCGCGGAAACGGCGTGGCGGACGCCGCCCGCATCCCTGGGGCACCATTGAATGCCGGAGACGATCCGGACGGCGAACGAGAGGCTGCGTTCTCGTCCGTGGCGGGGGGGATTCCTCGTCGCCGTCGTGACCGCGATTTTTTCCATCGTGCTCACCACGATGGCACGTGCCGAAATGCACCTTGGTGCAACCGCGGTCGATGCCGTCCGCCGCACCGTGGCGGCACTTCGCGCACAGGAAATCACCGCTCTCACGCTTATTCTTGCGCTGATCGGCATCACCTTGCTCGCAACCCTTGTGCTGCTTCGCACGCGCAGGATCGCCGATCGCTTCGAAACTGATTCACGTGACGAAATAGGCTCACTGCAAGCCGAGATCGATCGGTTCAAGGCGCTGCTTCTGTCCGAGCCGCAGGTCCTTGTGACCTGGGCGGCCGCTGCCCAACAACCGGAAATTCTCGGCGATATCGCCATGGTCACGCCCGCTGGTGTGCCTGAACGAGTCCTCGCATTCGGCACCTGGCTGGACCCCACCGCGGCGCACCGCATGGAAGAGGCGGTCGATACATTGCGGCGTGACGGCCGCGGATTCGTCATGACACTGACCAGCCGCAGCGGGCGTCCGATCGAGGCGGAGGGCCGGGCCATCGGCGGCCGTGCGGTGCTTCGCCTGCGCGATGTCAGCGGCATCGAGCAAGAGCTGCTCGATCTTGCTGCCCGCCACGACCAGTTGCTGAGCGACGTGGAGACCATGAAGGCCCTCCTCGACTCGCTGCCTTCTCCGGTCTGGGCGCGCGACAACGACGGGCGGCTGGCTTTTGTGAATTCGGCTTATGCACGCGCAGTTGAAGCCGAGAGCCCGGCCGACGCCGTTGCGCGTGAGCTTGAATTGCTGGATAGGCCCGCACGCGAGGATGTCGCACGCGCGCGCGCATCGCGCGAGACATATGTTGGCCGCTTGCCGGCAATCACCGCCGGCGTACGACGAATTTTCGACGTCGTCGATGCAACGAGTGGATCCGGCAGTTCGGGCATCGCGATTGACCGCACCGAAGTAGAAACCATGCGCGCCGAGCTTGCGCGTATGGTCGAAGCGCATCGCCGCGTGCTCGACCAGCTGGCGACCGGCGTCGCTGTCTTCGATGTCGACCGCAAACTGACTTTCTACAACAGCGCGTTCCGATCGCTGTTCGAACTCGACGCCGGCTTCCTCGACCAGACCCCGACCGATGCCTCCGTGCTCGACACCCTGCGCAGCAAGCACAAATTGCCGGAAGAGCAGGACTTCCGGCAATGGAAGCAGCAACTCTACGAGGCCTACCGCGCAGTCGAGCCGAAAGAGCACATGTGGCACTTGCCGGATGGGCGCGCATTGCGGGTCGTCACCACGCCCAATCCCGAGGGCGGCGTCACATATCTCTATGACGATGTCACTGAGCGGCTCGATATGTATCGCCGCTATGACGCACTCATCAAAGTGCAAAGCGAGACGCTCGATCATCTTGCCGAAGCGGTTGCGGTATTCGGCAGTGACGGACGCGTTCGGCTGCACAATCCGGCATTCCAGCGAATGTGGAAGCTATCGGTTGAGGCGCTCGATCAGCATCCGCATGCTGAATCCGTGACCGCCTGGTGCCAGGCGTTGCACGACGACAATACGGTCTGGCGGAATTTGCGCACGGCTATCACGGCTATCGACAACCGGGAATCGCTCACGGCTCGGATCGAGCGACGAGACGGTGCTGTGATCGACCTCGCCACCGTGCCGCTGCCCGACGGCGCCACGCTGGTGACGTTCCAGGATTTGACCGACACGGTCAACGTCGAGCGTGCCTTACGCGAGCGCAACGAGGCCCTGGAAACCGCCGACTCGATCAAGATCGATTTCGTGCACCATGTGTCATATGAACTGCGATCACCGCTCACCAACATCATCGGCTTTGCGAACTTGCTCGGCGACCCGGCGTTTGGCCCGCTGACGGCAAAGCAGGGCGAATACCTCAGCTATATCACCGCATCGACTAACGCCCTGCTCGCGCTGATCAATAACATCCTCGACCTCGCCACTATCGACGCTGGCGCTATGACGCTCAATCTCGGCGACGTCGACATTCGCGCCAGCATGGAAGCTGCTGCGGAGGGTGTGCAGGATCGTCTGGTCAACAACAACATCACGCTCGATATTCGCGCGGAACCCAGCATCGGTAGCTTTACGGCCGATGAACGGCGCCTGCGGCAGATTCTATTCAACCTGCTTTCAAACGCCGTCGGATTTTCACCCGCCGGCGAGACCGTAACGTTATTGGCGCAACGGCGTACAGACGCGGTGGCTTTCAGCGTGACAGATCGCGGACCGGGGATTCCGCCGGAGGCGACTGACAAGGTGTTCGAATGGTTCGAAACCGACTCCATGGGCTCGCAGCATCGGGGCCCCGGTCTCGGTCTCTCCCTTGTCCGCTCCTTCGTCGAATTGCATGGCGGTACGGTGACGATCGAGTCCATGCCAGGGGCCGGCACCACGGTGACTTGCTCGTTTCCGGTCGAGCACGCAGCAAAACAGACCGCCGCTTAGCGACAGCAAACATCGCGCACGCAAAGCCACCTGTGCCTGACGATTCTGGCGCGGGCCCGCGATCCGTTTATAAGATAGCGGCACTGCAACGGATGATTCGATGTTTCCCACCAGCGCCGGCGGTTATAACTTTACGGTTGCGCTCGCCGACGAGGCAGCCACATACCGTCTGATGACGGATGTTGCCGCGCTGATTGAGCCTGGCGATCTGATCACGCTGTCCGGAGATCTCGGCGCCGGCAAGACCACATTCGCCAGAGCGCTGATCCGCTATTTTGCAGCCGATGAAAGTATCGAAGTCCCGAGCCCGACCTTCACGTTGACGCAGACCTACACGCTGCCCCGTTTTCCGCTTGTGCATGTCGATCTCTACAGATTGTCCGGAGCGGCAGAACTGACCGAACTCGGTTTCGACGACGCGGGCGAAGACGCAGTGACGCTATTGGAATGGCCGGACCGCGCCGCCGGGTTCTTGCCGGCCGATCGCCTGGACATCGCGTTTGCGCTCGCGCCGCAGCAAGGGCCGAACGCGCGGCATGCGCGGATCAGCGGCTACGGCACCTTCACACCCAGGGCGGAGCGTATCTTGGCGATCCGCCAATTTCTCGATCGCTCGAGCTTTAGGCAGGCCACGCGCCGCCGCATTCAGGGCGATGCCTCGACCCGCAGTTACGAACGACTGACGCGCGATGGCGCCACTTACATTCTGATGAACTCGCCGAAGCGTCCCGACGGACCACCCGTGCACGAAAGCAAACCCTACAGCGCAATCGCGCATCTTGCCGAAAGCGTGACACCGTTCGTCGCCATGGCGCACGGTTTGCGGGGACACGGCTTTTCTGCGCCGGCGATCTTTGCTGCCGATCGCAAAGCCGGCTTGCTGGTGATCGAGGATCTCGGCGACGAACTTGTTGTCGAAGGCGATCCACCGGCACCAATGGAAAAGCGCTACGAGGCAGCCGTCGACTTGCTCGCCGAATTGCATTCCGAAACGCTGCAAGATGTCCTTGCGGTCGAGCCGGGCGCCGACTACCGGCTGCCGCGTTACGACATGGACGCTTTTCAGGTCGAGGTCGAATTATTGCTCGATTGGTACCTGCCCAAGCTTGAGGCCAAAATCACAGATACCAAACGCGGGGCTTATCGCTCCCTTTGGCGCGATGCGCTGCTACCGGTGACGGATGGCGCACAGACGTGGGTCCTTCGCGATTTTCATTCGCCCAATCTTTTGTGGCTGCCGGAGCGCGAGGGCACAGCGCGCATCGGCCTCCTCGATTTTCAGGATGCGGTGATGGGGCCTGCCGCCTATGACGTTGCATCGCTGCTGCAAGATGCACGCGTCGACGTTCCGGAGATAATGGAGATCGCGCTTCTGTCGCGATATACCCGCGCGCGGTTGTCGGTCAATTCCGCCTTCGACGCGCCGACATTCGTACGCTCATATGCGACGCTTGCCGCGCAGCGCGCCTCGAAAATCCTCGGCATCTTCACAAGACTGGAACGGCGCGATCACAAGCCGCAATATTTACGTCACCTGCCGCGGGTATGGGCTTATTTGCAGCGCTCGCTCGCGCACCCGGCATTGGCGCCACTCGCGGCCTGGTATCGCGCCAACGTGCCGCCCTTGAAAGTCTGACGCATGAACGCATCGCCGCAAGCTGCTCCGCGCCGCGCCATGGTGTTGGCCGCCGGCCGCGGCACGCGCATGCAGCCGCTCACCGACAAAATCCCGAAACCGATGGTGGCGGTCGCCGGCAAACCGCTGATCGATCATGTCCTGGACCGGCTCGCGCAAACCGGGGTCGAGCGTGCGGTGGTCAACGTGCATTACCTGGCCGACCAGCTGATCAGGCATCTGGCATCTCGCACCCGGCCGAAGGTCGTAATCTCCGATGAACGCGGGCTGCTGCTGGGAACCGGTGGCGGCGTCAAAAAGGCCCTGCCCGAGCTGGGCGATGCGCCATTTTTCCACATCAATTCCGACACCATCTGGATCGATGGCGTGAAGCCTAATTTGGCGCGGCTGGCCGACGTTTTTGATCCGTCCACGATGGATGGGCTGCTGCTGCTGGCACCAACGGCCGGCAGCGTCGGCTACGCAGGGCGCGGCGATTTCGCGATGGCTCCGGACGGCCGCCTGCGCCAACGCGCCGAGCAGGAAATAGCGCCATTCGTCTATGCCGGCGCCGCAATTCTGTCGCCAGCGCTCTTTGCCGGTACGCCGTCGGGCGAATTTTCACTCACAACGCTGTTCGATCGCGCCGCGGGCGCGGGCCGCTTGCACGGCCTTGCGGCTGGAAGGGCTGTGGATGCACGTTGGCACCCCCGACGCCGTCGGCGCGGCGGAGGCTGCGATCCGTGCCAGCACAAGTTGATCGGTTGCACGCTTAAGCGTGTATGATTCCCATATGCCCGCCCCACGTCCCCGCGTCTTCAACATCCCTGCTTCCGCTTCCTTTCTGAGGGTGCTGATCGGCGCGCTGCGCGACGGCAAGCTGGTACCCGGATTTCCCTCGTCGAATGATCCGCTCGAGCTTGCCCGCGCGACGCTTTACCTGCCGACGAGACGTGCTTGCCGCCTTGCCCGCGACGTGTTCCTCGATTCCTTCGACGGGAATGCCGCGATCCTGCCGCGCATTGTTGCGTTGGGCGATATTGACGAGGACGAGATTAATTTTGCGCAAGCGGCGACCGGCGGCCGTCGCCGCCGAAGCGCTTTCACTCCCGATGGAGCTCAGTGGGCTTGCGCGCACCATGCCGTTGGCCGCGCTGATTCTGCGCTGGGCGGAAACGATGGCATCGCGCGAACGCGGCCATGCACCCCTCGTCGCCAACAACCCGGCCACCGCGTTCGCTTTGGCGCAGGATCTGGAGCGTCTCATGGACGACATGACGACGCGGCAAGTAAGCTGGGAGCGCCTGGACGGGCTCGTGCCGGAAGAGTTCGACAAATACTGGGAGAGTCACGCTCGCGTTTCTTAAATTCATTCGCGCGCAGTGGCCGGACTATCCTGGCCGAACAAGGCCGCATGGAGCCGGCCGATCGCCGCAGAATAGACTGATCGCAGCGGAGACGCTCCGTCTTTCCAAAAGCGCGGACCCGGTGATCGCGGCGGGATCGACCGGATCGATCCCCGCAACTGCAACGCTGCTGGCTGCAATTGCGCAATTGCCGCAAGGCGCGGTCGTTCTCCCCGGTCTCGATACCGAACTCGATGACAAGACATGGGCTCGCTATTTCCGAAGACGCCGAAGCCGGCCATGGCCATCCGCAATTTGCGATGGCCACGCTCCTCAAGCGCATCGGAATCGATCGCGGCGCGATGTCGAAATTCTCGGCGCGGCCGAAGCGCACGGCCGTGAGCGGCTGGTTTCGGAGGTGCTACGTCCTGCTGCATCGAGCGAGCTTTGGAAGGGCCGGCTTAGCGCCCCCGGATTCGCGACGCATCTGGACGAGGCGATGAAGGGTATCGCAGCGATCGAAGCCGCCAACGCCGAGGAAGAAGCGCTCGCCATCGCGGTTGCTTTGCGTGAAACGATCGAAGACCGCCAAGAAATCCGCCGCCCTGGTGACGCCGGATGTTGCGCTGGGACGGCGCGTGCTGGCGGCGTTGAAGCGGTGGAATGTGCCAGTGGACGATTCGCGCGGCGTTTCTCTCGCCGACGCACCGGCCGGCGTTTTCGCACGGCTTGCGGCGGAAGCGGGTCTTGGCGGTCTTGCGCCGGTTTCTTTGCTGGCACTGCTCAAGCATCCTGCCGGCAAATTTAACGCGACAGGCGTTGCCGCACTGGAACGCGCGATCCTGCGCGGGTCACGCCCGAAGCCGGGACCGCCGGGCTTGAAGGCGCGCTGACGACGTTCCGCGGCGAGCTCGCCCGCTTTCGCGCGCACAAGTCCTGTTCGTTGCATCGATCCGATCCGCGGTTGTCGCTCACCGACGCCGAACTTGATGCAGCAGCCGCCTTGATCGTGCAGCTCAAAACGGCGCTGGCGCCGCTGGAACACCTGCAGCGCGGCAAGCACGCGATCGCCGCGATCGCCAGACTGCATGCGCGGGTGGTCTCGGATATCGGTGGCATGACGCCGGAGCTCGCCGACGCTTTTGACGAGATCGAGGAGGCTGGCGCACTCGACGTCAGTCCCGGCGACTATGTCGAACTTTTCCACGCCGCCATCACCGGTAAGAAGATCTACGCAATCCGCTGAGCCCGACGCTAGCGTTCACATATTCGGCCCGCTGGAAGCGCGCTTGCAATTTGTCGACCGGCTTGTGCTTGGAGGCCTGGTGGAGGGCGTTTGGCCGCCGGAAACCCGCGGCGATCCATGGCTCAGCCGCCCGATGCGGCACGACCTCGGGCTCGATTTGCCGGAACGGCGCATTGGTCTCTCGGCACATGATTTTGCGCAGGCGCTTGGCGCTTCGGATGTGATCCTCAGCCGCGCGGCAAAACTCGGCGGTGCGCCCACCGTTGCATCCCGTTTCACCCAGCGGCTCGCTGCGGTCGCAGGCAAAAGCCGCTGGGACGCAGCCCTTGCGCGGGGTGCGCGTTATGCTGCCCTAGCGCGCAAGCTCGACGAAACTGGGATGCCCGTCCACACCGCGCGTCCCGCGCCGACGCCGCCGTTCGAAGCACGTCCCCGGCAACTCAGCGTCACTGAAATTGAGGATCTCCTGCGCGATCCTTACACGATCTACGCCAAACATGTCCTCAAGCTCGTACCGCTCGAAGCGATCGACACGCCACCGGGCGCAGCCGAGCGCGGCACAGTCATTCATGATGCTATCGGCGAATTCGACAAGACTTACGCCGATAAACTTCCTGACGAGCCAGCGCGGGTCCTCATCGACATCGGCCGAAAACTTTTCGCGCCGTTGTCCGATTACCCTGAGGTGCGCGCATTCTGGATGCCACGATTTGAGCGCATCGCGGAATGGTTCGCAGCCTTTGATATGTCTCGGCGCGCCAGATTAACAAAATTCGACGTGGAGATCGGTGGACGTATCGAGATTCCCTTCGGCAAGGACTCGTTCACGCTGACGGTCCGCGCTGACCGGATCGAGTGCCTGTCGGACGGACGCTACGCCATTCTCGACTACAAAACCGGGGCGCCGCCGACCGACCGGCAGGTGGTTGCCGGCCTCGCGCCGCAGCTCACGCTTGAAGCCGCGATCTTGCGAAATGGCGGCTTTAAGGACATTCCGGCCGGCGGCTCGGTGGCAGAGTTACTATATGTACGGCTGCGCGGTGGCGCGGAGGCCGGCGAAGAAAAGAAAGTCGACCTCAAGGATCGCACGCCCGACGAGCACGCCGACCACGCGCTCGCAGAGCTGACTAAGCTTTTGCAGCAATTCGCCGATCCGACAAAACCGTATTTGTCGTTGCTGCATCCGATGTGGACCACGCATTACGGCACCTACGATCATCTCGCCCGCGTGAAGGAATGGTCGCTTACCGGCGGCGTAAACGACGACGGTAACGGCGAATGAACGCGCCGCGCGAAATCCCCTCCGCCATCACTGAGCGCCAAATCGCGGCATCGAATCCGGACTATTCGGCATGGGTCTCCGCCAACGCCGGCTCGGGCAAGACTTATGTTCTCGCGCAACGCGTTATTCGGCTGCTGCTTTCCGGCGTCGATCCCGCGCGCATTCTGTGCATCACCTTCACGAAGGCCGCCGCAGCCAATATGGCCAACAGAGTGTTTCAGGATTTGCGCGCATGGACGATGCTGGACGACGGCGCACTCGACGACGCCATGACGATGGCCGGCGTCAAGACAATCAATCCGCAGCTCAGGGCGCGCGCGCGCCAGCTCTTTGCGCTCGCACTCGAAACCCCGGGCGGACTGAAAGTGCAGACCATCCACGCGTTCTGCACGCAATTGCTGCATTTGTTTCCCTTCGAGGCCAACGTGCCGGCGCGTTTCGAGGTGCTGGACGAGATCACCAAGACGCAGATGCTCGGCAAGCTCAGCCTCGAAATTCTGCTTCAGGCCGCGGAATCGCCGGACACTCTGCTCGGCCGCGCGCTTGCGCAGGCCGTGCTCGCCGCAGCCGACCTGACGTTTCAGGACATGGTGCGCGAAGCAATCCGCAACCGCGACACCCTCACCCGCTGGGTCGATGAGGTCGGCGGCGTGCCGCAAGCCATGGCACAGCTTTCGCAAGCGCTCGGCGTCGGGCCAAACGAGTCCGCTGCGGACATCGACGCGGCGATTTTCCACAACAGCCTCATCGCCAGATCGGAATGGGTGGCTGTTGGCGCCACGATGATGGGCGGCTCCAAGACCGATAAGGAGCAAGGCGCCCGTTTCCACGCACTCGCAACGCTCAACGGCACGACGCTGCTCGAGACTTATCTCGACATTTTTTGCACCCAAAAGCGCGAGAAGACCAAAGAACGGATCGCCACCGGCGCAATCGAGAAGACAGACCCCGATTTATGCCAACGCCTCAATCGTGAGCGCGACCGGGTCTGGACGCTGATGCAGCGAAAACGCGCAATCGAGGCGCGCGACCGCAGCAGCGCGCTTTTTACCATTGCCTACGCGGTTATTGCGCGTTTCCGGGCTGAAAAGGACCGGCGCGGGTTGCTCGATTATGACGACCTGATCGACAAGACGCTTGAATTGCTCAAGGACCAGCGTGCCGCCTGGGTCCACTACAAGCTCGACCGCGGCATCCATCATGTCTTGATCGACGAGGCGCAGGACACAAGCCCGAAGCAATGGGAAATCGTGAAGGCCCTGGTGAGCGAATTTTTTGCAGGTCTCGGCGCCCACGAACGGCAGCGCACGATCTTTGCGGTCGGCGACGAGAAGCAGTCGATCTTTTCGTTTCAGGGCGCCGCACCGCGCGAATTTGGCGCAATGCGTGCGCACTTTGAGCGGGCCCACCAACGCGCAAGCCTGGGGTTCGTCACCACCGAGTTCAAGCATTCGTTCCGCTCGGGAGTAAACGTCCTCGGCGCAGTGGACACGGTCTTTGCGCGAACTGAAGCCTATGCGGGACTGACCGCCGATCCTGTGCCGCCCGTGCATGAGCGCGCTTCCGGACATGGCACCGGGACTTGTCGAAATATGGGACCTCGAAAAATCCGACAGGCGTCGAAAAGAAAGAAGGCTGGGCCGCGCCATTCGATACCCAGACCGTCACCAGCGGCATCGCCAAACTTGCAAGCCGTATTGCTCGCACTGTCGCGGCCTGGCGGCGGCAAGGCCGCCGCCCGAAAGATGTGCTGATTTTGCTGCGCCGCCGCGGTGCGTTGTTCGAGGCGATTATCCGCGCGCTCAAGATGCGAAGACATCCCGGTCGCCGGCGCCGATCGTATGGTCCTCACCGAGCATATTGCGGTTATGGACCTGATGACGCTCGCCGATGCAATCCTTTTGCCGGACGACGATCTGGCTTTGGCGACGACGCTCAAGAGCCCTTTGTTCGGTCTGCGACGACGATGCGCTGTTCAAACTCGCCTGAGGGTCGCAAAGGAACTCTATTCAGCGCCTTGCGAAATTCACAACGGCCCGAACTTGCGGACCTGTTCGAACACATACGCAATGCTGCGCGCGCGATGAGTCCGTTTACGTTTTATGCCTGGCTCCTCGGCGCCGGAGAAGGCCGCAAGAAGATTCTTGCGCGGCTCGGACACGAGGCGAGTGACGCGCTTGATGAGTTTCTCAATCTTGCGCTGGATTACGAGCGCACCGAAATTCCCTCACTTCAAGGTTACATCGCATGGCTGCGCGCTGCCGGCGCCGAGGTGAAACGCGACATGGAGATGGATCGCGATGAGGTGCGCGTGTTGACCGTCCACGGCGCCAAAGGACTTGAAGCGCCGGTCGTTATTCTCGCCGACACCACGACACCTGCGCAGGGATGGCACCCACCACGACTGCTGCATCTGACGCAAGACAAGCTTGTGCCCGGCGCCGCCGACTGGATGATCTGGGCAGGATCGAAAGACAAAGATGTCGGACCCATGACTGACGCGCGCGCGACGGCGCGTCGGCGGTGCGGGTGACGAATATCGGCGGCTGCTTTACGTTGCGATGACGCGGGCCATTGAGCTGCTGGTTGTATGCGGCGTCGATAACGGACGAAAGCTTCCGGACGGATGCTGGTACGAGCTTGTGCGCGGCGCACTCGAGGCGGAGAGCAAGCTGGAGCCGGCCGACGATGGTCAAGGCGAGGTACTGCGTTTCCGGAAAATGCCAGGCGAACTCAGTCGCGGCTGAAGAAGGATACACGCGAGAGCGTTCGGTCAGTCTCCGTTCCGTCGTGGCTGCATAAGCCGGTCGCCGCAGCGGCCTCGCACACGTTGTCGATCAAGCCGTCGAGAAGACGGAATCACGGATGGCGGCGGACGGGTTGCGGTCCGCGCCGACGCGACAACGCGCGATTGCGCGCGGCATCATCGTTCACCGCCTCCTCCAGTCGCTGCCGGATATTCCACGCGAGAGCCGCGCCAAAGTGATGGACGCTTTCCTCGCGCGCGCGGGCACCGAACTTGATGCGGCCGAACAATCCTCGATCGCCAAACAAGTCATGCTCATTCTCGAAGATCCGCGCTTCTCCGAGCTTTTCGCCCCCGGTAGCCGGGCCGAAGTCCCCGTCGTCGGATGGGTCGACAGTGGCCGCAAAAAAATCCGCGTCCCCGGCCAGGTCGACCGCCTCGCGGTGACGCAAGACTTTGTGCTGATTGGCGATTTCAAAACAAACCGGCAGCCGCCGCGCCGAATCGAGGACGTGCCCGAGGCTTACGTCCGCCAGCTCGCGCTCTACCGCGCGGTGCTCGCACAGTTATACCCGGACAGGCCCGTTCGTGCGGCTTTGATCTGGACCGAAGTCCCTGATCTTATGGAGCTTTCCGAAGCCGACATGGATGCGGCGTTCACTCGGGTCACCTCCACGTGAGACCGCCTTGACGCTGCCGGACCTCGTTCATAGCTTCCTGCCCTCGCAGATTCTGGGGCGATTCTCCCCGCTCAATCACAAGAGGTAAATGCCATGACCGTCGGCAAGGTGTCGGACGCCAGCTTTGAATCGGACGTATTGAAATCTGCCGAACCGGTCGTCGTGGACTTCTGGGCGGAATGGTGTGGCCCCTGCCGCATGATCGCGCCGGCGCTGGAAGAAATCGCGGGCCAACTCGGCGACAAGGTTAAGATCGTCAAGCTCAACGTCGACGAGAACCCAAATACCGCCGCCAAATACGGCATCATGTCGATCCCGACGCTGATGTTGTTCAAGAACGGCGAGATTGCCTCGCGCCAGGTTGGCGCGGCGCCAAAGCAGAAGCTGCATCAGTGGATCAGCGGCGCGGTCTGACGCGCCGGTAAAAGCTTTTCCTCAACGGCCGGCGCAACGCCGGCCGTTTTGATTTAGGCAGGCGACATTCCATTTTCGCGCAGCACTTCGCCGGCCAGATAAAGCGAGCCGGTAATCAGGATGCGCGGCGGCGGGTCGAGATCGAGCTTCCTTGCGGCGTCAAGCGCCTCGGAAAGACTATCGCGGCTTGTCGCCGACAGGCCGATGGCACGCGCGGTGCCAGCCACCGCTTCCGCGGTCAGGCCCTTTTCGGCACCTGGCACCGGCACCGCAATCGTACGGCGCGCGAGCCCGGCAAAATTGCTCAAAAACCCTTCGCAATCCTTGTTGGCCAGCATTCCAACAATCAACACAAGAGGACGCGAGACACGCTCTTCCAGATCGGCCAGTGCCGCCGCAATTGCGCGGCCTCCATCCGGATTATGCCCGCCGTCGAGCCATAATTCGCTCCCGGCGGGCGCGAGATCGACCAGCGGGCCATGTCCCAGCCGATGCAGCCGCGCCGGCCAATCGGCTTTCGCCATGCCGGTATCGAATGCGGCTGCCGGTATCGTGAATTGTTTAATCGTTCGCAGCGCCGCGATGGCCAATCCGGCATTTTCATATTGATGCCGGCCGTAGAGCCGCGGTGGCGGCAAGTCGAGCAATCCGGCTTCATCTTGATAGACCAGACGCCCGCGCTCCTCCGTCGCAGTCCAATCCTCGCCGGCGACCTTCAACGGCGCATGGACCTTGGCCGCCTGTCGCTCGATCACGGCCAAGGCATCGCGGGATTGGGCGGCGATGACAGCCGGCACACCGCGTTTGAGGATGCCGGCCTTTTCCGCCGCGATTTTTTCGAGCAAATCGCCAAGAAAATCGGTGTGATCGATCGAAACGCGCGTGATGATCGTCGCCAGCGGATTCTCGATCACATTGGTCGCGTCCAATCGCCCGCCAAGACCGACTTCCAACAGCAACACATCCGCAGGATGGCGTGCGAATAGCAGCAGGCCTGCCGCAGTCGTAATCTCGAATACGGTGATGGGTGCGCCGGCGTTGACGCGCTCGCATTCCTCCATCACTGCTGTCAGCTCTTCGTCACTCACCAGCTTGCCCTCACCCGGCGCGCCGAGCCGGAAGCGCTCATTGAAACGCACCAGATGCGGCGAGGTGTAGGTATGCACGCGCTTGCCTGCGGCCTCCAAAATTGCGCGCAGGAAAGCAATGGTGGATCCCTTCCCGTTCGTCCCGGCAACATGAATTATCGGCGGCAGTTTTTTCTCAGGGTGATCGAGTGCGGCAAGCAGGTGCTGCAGTCGATCAAGCGATAGATCAATACGCTTGGGATGCAATGCGGTTAAACGCGCAACGATGGAATCGATGGGAGCCATGTACGTATTGCAATCTCTCAATTGTCATCAGCAGATCTGCGACAGGCGCAGATCCGCAATCCCCGAATGAACGGTACGACCTTGCTTCGCCAAGCAGGATCGCCGGGTCAAGCCCGGCACGACAGATAGCGGCAATTCCAGGCTTATCCTAGGCGTGCGCAGGCACCGGCAATTGCTGCTGGCTGGCGATTGCCGGCGCCCGTGTCAGGAGCCGGCAAAGCTCGGCAAGCGTTCCGCGCAATTTGTGCCGGTGCACGACCATGTCGACCATGCCGTGCTCGGCGAGATACTCCGCGCGCTGGAAGCCTTCCGGCAATTTCTCGCGGATGGTCTGCTCGATTACACGCGGGCCGGCAAATCCGATCAGTGCGCCGGGCTCCGCGATCTGCACGTCGCCAAGCATCGCGTAGGATGCTGTGACGCCGCCGGTCGTTGGATTGGTCAGAACCACGATGTAAGGCTTGCGCACTTCGCGCAGCATCTGCACCCCGACGGTCGTGCGCGGGAGCTGCATGAGCGAGAGAATGCCTTCCTGCATGCGCGCCCCGCCGGAAGCCGCAAACATAATGAACGGCGTCTGCCGGCGTACGGCGGTCTCCAGGCCGGTGATAACCGCTTCGCCCGCGGCCATGCCGAGCGATCCGCCCATGAAGTCGAAGTCCTGAACGGCGATCGTCACCATCTGGCCTTCCAGCCGTCCGATGCCGAGCTTTACGGCGTCCTGTAATCCGGTTTTAGCGCGCGCATCTTTCAGACGGTCGGCGTAGCGGCGCTCGTCGCGAAACTTGAGCGGATCGAGCGGTACTTCCGGCAAGGCGATATCTTCAAACTCGCCGCCATCGAACATCGCCTTGAGCCTTTGCGGCGCGCTGATGCGCATATGATAGTTGGAGCTCGGGATGACGAACTGGTTGGCCTCGACGTCCTTGTAAAAGACAAGTTGCCCGGTCTCCGGGCACTTGATCCATAGATTTTCCGGTGTCTCGCGGCGCAAGAAGCTGCGAATTTTCGGTCGGACGACGTTGGATATCCAATTCATGGTTCGTCTCTATAGACGCGATTCGGCGAAATTATAACCGCTGGCCCAGCCAAATGTTCACTCGGCCGCCAATCGGCGGGCAGAACGCACACCTTCTGCGAGGGTAGAGACCAGTTTCGCGACCGCCTTGACCGTTCCCGGCCCGGCTTTACCGCTCTTGTCGAGGCTTTGGCGCAACGCATCGACAAGCGCAGAGCCGACCACGACGCCATCGGCCCCCTCAGCAATAGCGCGGGCTTGCTCGGCGGTTTTTACGCCAAAGCCGACCGCCACCGGCAGCTTGGTATGCTGCTTGATGCGTGCAACCGCCGCATTGACCTTGGTGGCATCCGGCGCTGCCGCGCCCGTTATTCCGGTGATCGAGACGTAGTAGACAAAGCCGGACGTGTTGGTGAGTACTTTGGGCAAGCGCTTGTCGTCCGTGGTCGGGGTCGCCAAGCGAATGAAATTGAGCCCCGCCTTGAGCGTCGGCAAGCAGAGTTCTTCGTCTTCCTCCGGCGGCAAGTCGACGACAATGAGACCGTCGACGCCCGCCACCTTGGCATCGTTGAGGAAGCGGTCGTTGCCGTAGATGTAGATGGGATTGTAATACCCCATCAGCACGATGGGCGTTTCGTTATCGTCTTTGCGAAACTCGCGCACGAGCGCCAGCGTCTTGGTCATGCGTTGGCCGGACTTGAGAGCGCGCAAGCCCGCGGCCTGAATGGCCGGACCGTCCGCCATCGGATCGGTGAACGGCATGCCGAGTTCGATGACGTCGGCGCCAGCTTTCGGCAGGGCTTTGGCGATCGCGAGTGACGTCTCGTAATCTGGATCCCCTGCCATAGTGAAGGTTACCAGTGCGGCACGCCCTTCTTCCTTGAGCGATGCGAAGCGGCGTTCGATGCGCGTGGTCATCGGCTTTTACTGCCGAGAAAGGCTTCGACCGACGCGAGATCCTTGTCGCCGCGGCCGGACAAGTTGACCACCATCAGGTGATCCTTCGGCTTTTTCGCCGCAATTTCCGGCACTTTGGCCAGTGCATGCGCCGCCTCCAGCGCCGGAATGATGCCTTCAAGCTTGCTGCACAACTGGAACGCCGCCACCGCTTCGTCGTCGGTGGCCGACAGAAATGTGACGCGGCCCATATCTTTGAGCCAGGAATGCTCGGGGCCGAGGCCGGGATAGTCGAGACCGGCGGAGATCGAATGCGCTTCCTCGATCTGGCCGTCGTCGTCCATCAGCAAATACGTGCGGTTGCCGTGCAAAATCCCCGGCCGGCCGCCGGCAATCGAGGCGGCGTGCTTGCCGCTCTTGAGTCCATGTCCCGCCGCTTCCACGCCGTAAATCTCGATTGCGCGCTCATCAAGAAACGGATGGAACAGCCCCATCGCATTCGAACCGCCGCCGATGCAGGCAACGAGCGAGTCGGGAAGCCGGCCTTCAGCGGCCTGCATTTGCTCGCGCGTTTCGCGGCCGATGATCGACTGGAAGTCGCGTACCATGGCCGGATAAGGATGCGGACCGGCAACAGTGCCGATGCAATAGAATGTATCGGTGACGTTGCTAACCCAATCGCGCAACGCTTCGTTCATGGCGTCTTTGAGCGTACGCGCGCCGGATTCCACCGCGCGCACTTCGGCGCCGAGAATTTTCATTCTCAACACGTTCGGCTGCTGCCGCTCGACATCGACCGCACCCATATAGACGATGCAGGGCAGACCGAATTTCGCGCACAGCGTGGCCGTCGCGACGCCGTGCATGCCGGCGCCTGTTTCGGCGATGATGCGCGTCTTGCCCATGCGCAATGCCAGCATGATCTGGCCGAGCACATTGTTCACCTTGTGCGCGCCGGTGTGGTTGAGTTCCTCGCGCTTGAAATAAACTTTGGCGCCACCGCAGTGCTGCGTCAGACGCTCGGCGAAATAGAGTGGCGAGGGCCGTCCGACATACGTCGTAAGATGGCCGTCCATTTCTCTTTGATAGGCTGGATCTGCCTTGGCCTCGGCATAGGCCTTTTCAAGATCGAGGATCAACGGCATCAGCGTCTCGGCGACGAAGCGCCCGCCATAGATGCCGAAATGTCCGCCCTCGTCGGGACCGGTTCGGAAAGAGTTGGGCCGCTGCGCGGTCATCGGATTGCCTTTACTTGACCGAGCGAACGATCGACGTCTCGCCAAGCTGGAGCGGCGGCGAGAACAGCTCGGCTTCGGCAGCGCGCGCAGCCCGAATAAAGGCACGGATTTTTTCCGGATCTTTCTCGCCGGGCGCGCGTTCGACGCCGGAGGAAACGTCGACGCCCGGCGCGCGCGTGATGCGCAGCGCTTCGGCGACATTGCCTGCGTCGAGTCCACCAGACAGCATGAACGGAACGCCGAAATTGATGTCCCGAAGCAGCGTCCAGTCGAATGCTTTACCCAAGCCGCCCGGACGCGTCGCGTCCTTCGGCGCACGCGCGTCGAAGATCAGGCGGTCGGCCACCTGCGCATATTGACGGATCGGCGACAGGTCTTTCCGCTCCGCAATCGGCAGCGCCTTCATCACCGGCAGTCCATAGCGCGTGCGCACCGCGATCACACGATCGGGGGTTTCGCTCCCGTGCAATTGCAACATGTCCGGTTTGAGCGCCGCGATGATGTCGAGCAGCGTGTCGTCGTTGGCGTCGACCGTGAGTGCGACTTTACCGGCGCGCCCCTTGACCCGTTGGCCAAGCATGCGCGCCGCCTCGAGCCCGAGGTTGCGCGGGCTTGGCGGGAAAAACACGAATCCAACCAGGTCGGCCCCGGAATCAAGCGCCACATCAAGCGCTTGCGGGGTCTTAAGGCCGCAGATTTTGATCGACAAAGGCATTGTGAAGCGCGTTCTACCGCCTTCTCCATGCGGCCGCAAAGCAGAACCGCGGGGCTGAGTTAAGGAATTGGCGGCGGAATAACAGTGTATGGGGAAGGGTCCGGCGAAGCCGGCGGCGGTTCAGGTGCAAAGCGCCGGCGAACGGCATCGAGCTCCTGATGCAGAACGCGAACGTCGCTGTCGAGCTTGCGGGCCGTTCGCCGCCATTTGGCCTGGCCGACCCACGCGACGGCGCCGCCGATCACAACTCCCAAAATAAGCGCGACGAAAATAAATGCGAACAGCGGCAGGGTCGCCGCATAGGCCGGGCTTGTCGAAGAGAACGGATCAAATGAAACCGTGACCCACTGCCGATTGGCCACCGCAAAGGCGATGATCACCACGGCCAGCGGAATAAGGATCAGCGTCGCGATGATTCTGCGCACCATTCGGCTCCGGATTCGTGCCCCGGATGCGGTACAGCACGAACGAGTGCACCGTGCTCGCCGTCGCTTGACCGGGACTCAAGGACCCTAGATCGCGCCCGGCCTGTTGAGCCGCTCACGCATTTCCTTGCCGGTCTTGAAGAACGGCACCGACTTCTGGTCGACGGCAACATGGGCACCGGTCCGGGGATTTCGGCCCGTCCGCGCCGGCCTGTGCTTGACCGAAAAGGCTCCGAATCCCCTCAACTCGACCCGGTCGCCCTTGGCCATGGCGCTCGTGATTTCTCCGAGGATGGCGTTGACGATATTCTCGACGTCGCGCTGATAGAGATGGGGGTTTTGGGAGGCAATTCGTTGGACAAGCTCTGACTTGATCATTGATGCCGCCCTGCCCGGTCAACTGGAAATCAATTGGTGGAGGGAGGGTGCCAAAGCGCCAAGAGACCGTCAAGGTTGAGTCTCTCGACCGCTTGCACCGCACCCCATTCCTCAATGTGACGCGCCATAGCGCTCAACCCCACCGCTTCGAAGGACCAGGCGGCGACATGGAGGAAGGAAAACTCGCTGAAACGCGGCTGCAACGAATAGTCACGCACCGGCGTATTGGCCGGCACCTTCTTTTCCGCCTCCAGCCATGCCAGCGCCGTCTTCTCATTGCCCAGTCCGTCGACAAGCTTGAGGCCGACGGCCTGGCGGCCGGTAAAGACGCGCCCGTCCGCCACCTGCGCAAGCTGCGCGTCGTCCATGTTGCGCCGATCCTTCACCAGACCCTTAAACCAGGCGTAGGAATCGAGCACGATCGCCTGAATCGCCGCGCGCGCCTCAGGGCTGGTCGGCTCAAAACCGTTAGGGGCGGCCTTTAGAGGCGAAGATTTCACTTCCTCGACCTTGATGCCGATCGTCTTGAGGACGTCCGTGAAGTTCGGGTACTGAAACAGCACCCCGATCGAACCGACCAATGAGGTTTCTTGCGCCACGATGTGCTCGGCAGAGAGTGCAGCGATATACGCGCCGGACGCCGCGAGCCCGTCCACCACCACCACCATCGGCTTCTTGCCCTGCAACTCGCGCAACGCGTTGTAGAGCTGCTCGGAGCCGGCCGTCGTGCCGCCCGGGCTATCGATATGGACGATAACTGCACGCGCGCGCGAGCGACCAAGGCGCGCGAGGGCCTCGACGCGCTCCCGATTGCCCCTAATCAAACCTTGAACCTGGATGCGGGCGATGTAGGCGCCGGCCGGCATCAAGCGGCTGCCCGGCACGAGCACTGCGGCTGCCCCGATGATCGCGAGCAATGCGATCACCAACGCACCGACGCGCCAGAATGTGAGCTTGCGCCGCATGCGGCGGCGATCGACGATGGCATCGGCATCGAGCGACATGGGTGCGTTCCTTCAGTCGAATCGAACGTGAATTGTACTTATCACCACATGGCATTGCTTGGTCATGCGGCAGAGTTTTGGCAAGAACGCCAGCTCATTGGCAAGAGCGGTCAAGAGCGCCTTCCTTACAAAAACCCCCGGAGCACAGGGCCCCAGGGGTCATTTGTTCATGCAGGACGCCGTCCGCAGCCTATTCCTCGGCTTTTGCTGTTTCAGTTTCGGTTTCGGCTTCAGGCTTGTCGCCGGCCCGCTGCTTGAGGGCAGCGCCCAGGATGTCTCCCAGGGAAGCCCCTGAATCGGCGGTCCCATATTGGGCGATCGCTTCTTTTTCCTCGGCGACTTCAAGCGCCTTGATGGAAACCCCGACCTTGTGGGTTTTGCGATCGAACTGGGTGACCCGGGCGTCGACTTTCTGGCCAACCGCAAAACGCTCGGGGCGTTGATCGCCGCGTTCGCGCGCCAGATCGGCGCGCTTGATGAAGGCGAGAAGGTCGGTCCCGACGATTTTCACGTCGATGCCGGACTCCTTCACCTCGGTGACTTCGCAGGTCACGACCGATCCCTTCTTGAGATCGCTCGCGGATTCCATCGGATCGCCCGCCAGCTGCTTGACGCCGAGCGAAATGCGTTCTTTTTCGACATCAACATCGAGGACCTGGGCCTTCACCATATCGCCCTTCTTGTACTCCTCGATGACCTGCTCGCCCGGACGTTTCCAGTCGAGATCGGACAAGTGGACCATGCCGTCCACGTCGCCATCGAGACCGAGGAACAGGCCAAACTCGGTCTTGTTCTTGACCTCGCCTTCGACGGTAGAACCGGGCGGATGTTTCTCGACGAACACTTCCCATGGATTGCGCATGGTCTGTTTGAGGCCAAGCGAAATGCGGCGTTTGACAGGATCGACCTCGAGGATCTGCACTTCTACTTCCTGTGAGGTCGAGACGATCTTGCCCGGATGAACGTTCTTTTTGGTCCAGGACATTTCCGACACGTGGATCAGACCTTCGATGCCGGGCTCGAGCTCCACAAAAGCACCGTAGTCGGTGATGTTGGTGACGCGGCCTTTGAAACGGGCGCCGACCGGGTACTTGCCCTCGATGCCCTGCCACGGATCGTCCAGCAGCTGCTTCATGCCGAGCGAAATGCGGTGGGTCTCATGGTTGATCTTGATGATCTTGACCTTCACCTGCTGACCGATGTTGAGCACCTCGGTCGGGTGATTAACGCGGCGCCAGGCGATATCGGTGACGTGCAGCAATCCGTCGATGCCGCCAAGATCCACGAACGCGCCGTAGTCGGTGATGTTCTTCACGACGCCGTCGATGACCTGACCTTCTTCGAGGTTCTGCACCAGTTCCTGGCGCTGCTCGGCCCGTGTCTCTTCAAGAACAGTCCGGCGTGATACGACAATGTTGCCACGACGGCGATCCATTTTCAGGATCTGGAACTGCTGTGGCACGTTCATCAACGGTGTTACGTCGCGGATGGGACGGATATCGACTTGCGACCGCGGCAGGAACGCCACTGCGCCGTCAAGATCAACGGTGAAGCCGCCCTTGACCTGATTGAAGATGACGCCCTGGACTTTTTCGCTGCCGTTGAATGCCTTTTCCAGCTTGCCCCAGCTTTCTTCGCGCCGCGCCTTGTCGCGCGACAGCACCGCTTCGCCAAGCGCGTTCTCGACGCGCTCGAGATAGACTTCGACATCATCGCCCACCTTGAGAGAGGCTTGCCGTCCAGGTCCGGTGAATTCACGCAAGGCCACACGACCCTCCGTCTTCAAACCGACGTCAATGACGGCGAATTCCTTTTCGATGCCGACGACCTTGCCCTTGATGACGGAACCTTCCTGCAGGTTTCCGCCGCCAAAGGTTTCATCGAGTAGCTTGGCGAAGTCTTCACGCGAGGGTGCTGTAGCGGTGGCCATGGAGTCTCCTGTAAGCGGGCGCCGGCGGGTTGGAATGATGTTCAACAGGCTCGGGCCATTGGTCCCGCAAGACCAAAGGCGGCCTCCGGAAATCCGGATGGCCGGCGCAAATACCGTGCTTGTCGAACGATTGAGCGGTCAGGCGCGCCTTACGTAGAGACTCGAGCGGGGCTTTGTCCTCCAACACGAGGGACGGTCAACCGCGCCCTCGGCCCGCTCGGGTGGCCTCGACGATGTCGATGGCGGCCCGGATGGCCGCGTCTATATCTAAATGCGTTGTATCGAGCAAGTGCGCGTCCGGTGCCTGTTTTAGGGGCGCTGCGGCGCGGCTTTTATCGCGTTCGTCTCTCTTGCGGATGTCGGCAAGAACCGCGTTTTCGTCGATATTCCGGCCCTGCGCCGTGTATTCGGCGGCCCGGCGGCGGGCCCGGACCTCCGGGGTCGCGGTCACGAAGATTTTAACATCGGCACTAGGACATATGACCGTACCGATGTCCCGCCCATCCAACACAGCACCCGGCGGCGTGGCGGCAAAGTCGCGCTGGAATGAGAGAAGCGCATCGCGCACCTCTGGGATGGCGGAGACGATCGAAGCCGCTTCACTGATGCTGTGCACCTTGAGTGCAGCTTCATCGAAGCGCGAAGGATCGAGCGCATTTGCCGCAGACGCGGCGGCGGCGACGTCGGCAGGACTTCGACCGGCATCGAGCACCGCTTTGGCGACGGCGCGATAGATCAGTCCGGTGTCGAGATGGCGCAGGCCATAGTGGGCGGCAAGCCGCTTGCCGAGCGTGCCTTTGCCCGAGGCGGCCGGCCCATCAATGGCAATGATCATGTGAAATCCGCGCCGACCGAGCGCATCAATTCGACGAAGCCCGGAAAGCTGGTCGCGATGAACGCGCTATCGTCGATTCGCACCGGATTTTCAGTGCCGAGCCCCATGACCAGCGCAGCCATAGCGATGCGGTGATCCATGTGGGTCTTCACCTCGCCTGCGCCGAATGGGCGCCCTTTACCCTGCACGATCAGATCGTCGCTCTCGATTTCGACCGTCACACCATTGGCGCGTAGCATCTCGGCAGTCGCGGCCAAACGATCAGAACTCTTTCACGCGCAACTCTTTCAAACCGCGCATGCGCGTCACGCCCTCTGCGAAGGATGCGGCCACCGCGAGGATTGGATACTCATCAATCATCGATGGCGCGCGTTCCGGCGGCACGTCCACGCCCTTGAGCGTAGAGGTGCGCACGCGCAGATCCGCGACTTCTTCTCCGCCATCATCGCGCTTCTCCAGCGTCTCAATCGACGCGCCCATCTCAAGCAACGTCGTCAGCAAACCGGTGCGCAACGAATTGGTCATCACCGCTTCGAGAATGAGTTCGGAGCCCGGTGCAATCAAAGCAGCGACAAGCGGAAATGCAGCAGACGAAGGATCGGCCGGCACCAGAACATTTGCGGGCTCTAGTTCGGGTTGTCCTTGCAAAACAATTCGCCGGCCGTGCTCACCGTGTGGCTTGCTGCTGATCTTGGCGCCGAAGTGTTTCAGCAATCGTTCGGTATGATCTCGGGTCGCTTCTGATTCAATGACTGTCGTCTCGCCCGGCGCCGCGAGCCCAGCGAGCAACACCGCCGATTTGAGTTGCGCGGACGCGACCGGTAACTCGTAAATGATCGGAATCGGATCGGCCGCGCCCCGCAGAATTAACGGCAGCCGTCCGTCATCGGCGATTTGGACGACGCGCGCGCCCATCTTCTCTAGCGGGTCGAGCACGCGGCGCATCGGCCGGCTGCGCAAGGAGTCGTCGCCATCGAAAGTAACCGTCACGGGAGCGCCTGCTACGGCGCCGATCGCTAGCCTCGCGCCGGTGCCGGAATTGCCAAAATTGAGCGTCCCGGCCGGCTGCGCAAAACCGCCAACGCCAACACCGTGAATGCGCCATGCGTGATCGCCGGTGCGCTCCACCCGGGCGCCTAACGCACGCATGGCTTCGGCGGTATGCAATACGTCCTCGCCCTCCAACAGTCCCGAGATCGTGGTTTCGCCAACCGTAAGTGCGCTGAGGATCAGGACGCGGTGGGAGATCGATTTATCGCCGGGGACCCGCGTGCGGCCCTGGACAGGACCGCTTTGACGGGCGGTCAGCGGCGTGAAATCTGCAGAGTTCACCGGGTGGTATCCTTAAAATCTGCGCCGTCCTACCACGCAGCCGCGCATGCCGTCATCCTGCCGCTTTTGGCTCATCAGGCGCCTGTGCGCTATTGACAGGGGCGTTGCAACTAGCCAAGTGAAACACCGATTTAAACGACCCTGTCCCGAGGAACCTAGACTGTGGCGAAACCTGATCTCGGCACCAAGCGCGTCTGCCCCGATACCGGTCGTAAGTTTTACGATCTCAACAAGACGCCGGTGATTTCACCGTATACCGGTAAAGTCGTTCCGATAGCGGCGCCGGCGCCTCCGCGCGCGCGGGCCGAACCTGCAGCGCCTGTGAAGCCGGCACCGGTCGTACCGACCGAAGCCATTATCCCCGAAACAGCGGACGCCGAATTTGTTTCGCTCGAGGATGCCGAGGCCGAACAACAGGGCAAGAAGCCGGCAACGGCCGAAGGCGCGCCTGCGGCAGGTGAAGAGGAAGAAGTCGAGATGGATGAGAGCCTCGACGACGCTGCCTTCATCGAGGAACAGGAAGAAGGCGATCCCGATGTGACAGACATCATCGGCGAGTCTATCGAGAAAGAAGAGGAGACCTGAGCACGCGGCCGCTCGCGTTTCTCAATGGGCGGCAATCGAATTCGACGATTGGGGCCATAGCTCAGATGGGAGAGCGCGTGAATGGCATTCACGAGGTCGGCGGTTCGATCCCGCCTGGCTCCACCAGTCTTCGCAAATGATAGCTTCGCAAGCCGTCCAGTGGACGGCTTTTTTGTTGCGCGCGCGCCGGTGACGCTGCTGACAAATCGTACCGCGACATTGCATTATACGCGGCAAACCGGGGATCAGACATGCAAGGCAAGATCGCGCTGGAAGAACATTTCGCTATCGAACCGACACTCGGCGATTCACAGGTGTTTGGCGGACATGTGTGGAAGGACCTGGGCCATCGTCTGCTCGATATCCAGGAAACGCGCCTACGAGAAATGGACAAGCACGGAATTGAAATGATGATCCTGTCGCTCAACGCGCCGGCAATCCAGGCAATCCACGATGTCAAAAACGCGATTGCAATTGCCAAGCAAGCGAATAACGCCCTCGCCGCCGAAGTGCGCAGACGTCCGAGCCGTTTTGCCGCTTTCGCGGCGTTGCCGATGCAGGATCCCGACGCTGCAGCCGCGGAACTCACTCGCTGCGTCAAGGATCTCGGCATGGTTGGCGCGCTGGTCAATGGATTTTCACAAATCGGAACGGCGGATAACGTCACCTATTACGATGCCCCGCAATACCGGCCGTTCTGGCGCACAGTCGAAGCGCTCGATGTGCCGTTCTACCTGCATCCGCGCAACCCTCTTCCGAGTTGGACGAAATTCTACGAAGGCCACAACTGGATGCTCGGGCCGAACTGGGCGTTCGCAGCGGAAACGGCTGTGCACGCGTTACGCCTGATCGGCAGCGGTTTGTTTGACGATTGCCCGCGACTGAAGATGGTACTCGGCCATATCGGTGAGGGTATTCCCGTCTATCTTTGGCGCATCGATAATCGCAACGGCTGGATGAAGGCGCCGCATAAATATCCGGCCAAGCAGGGCGTGGCCCACTACTTCCGAAAGCACTTCTACCTGACGACATCGGGTAACTTCGACACACCTGCGCTCGTCAATGCCATGACCGTGATGGGCGCCGACCGCGTCATGTTTTCGGTCGATTGGCCCTTCGAGGATGTCGGTGAGGGCGCGCAGTGGTTCGACCAAGCGGAGATCAACGAAGCCGATCGCGTCAAAGTCGGCCGCGACAATGCAATCAAATTATTTCGGCTGCCGCTGCTCTAGTCAACGCATGCGGTAGCGCTCGATTGCTTTGTCATCCCACACCATGCCGCTGCCCGGGCGCGCTGGCACCACGGCGTGGCCATCGATGATCGCGAGCGGCTCCTCGACCAGCACATTCGCCCAGTCGACATATTCCAGAAAATGACAAGTCGGCGTGGCGGCGAGCAAATGCGCGCTCACCTCGGGGAAAAGATGTGATGACATTTTTATGCCGTGTGAGCGCGCAATCTCGGCGGCCTGGCGCCAGCCGGTGACACCACCGATGCGCTCAAGATCTGGCATCACGTAGTCGGCCGCATAATGCTCGATCGCAACCGACATTGCGGCCGGCAACGAGAAATTTTCGCCGATTTGAATCGGGACCTGGAGTTCGCGCGCAAGTTTTGCGGCACCGGCATAGTCGTCATGTCGGATCGGCTCTTCCAGCCAATAAATATTTTCAGAATCGAGCGCCTGGCCTCGCGCGAGCGCCTCATCCACGCTGAGCGCCTGATTGTAATCGACCATCAACGCAATGCCGTCACCGACCCTTTTGCGCACTGCGTGTACAGCAGCGATATCGGTCTGCAGTGCCGGGTAGCCGAGGCGAAGCTTGATTGCGCGAAATCCGCCGGACAGCAGTTTCTCCGCTTCGGCCGCCAGCGCTCCAAGATCATCCATGAGGCCGAGGCCGCAACTGTTGTAGGCGGGGATGGGCCGTGGCGCAGCCCCGAGCAACGTGGCAAGCGGGACATTTGCCGCGACCGCCAGTGCGTCCCAACACGCGGTGTCGAACCCGGACATTGCCATGCGCACAACACCTTGCACGCCGATCAATGTGAAGCGTTTTGTGAGCTTCGCCCAGAGTTCGTCCGGCTTGACCGGTGCGCCCCGTACGACGTGCTCGACCTCGCCGAGCAGGCTGATGATCGCCGGCGCCGCCGCACGCAGATAGCAAAACACATAGGTGCGGCCGGTGATGCCCTCGTCGGTCTCCAGGTCGATCAGGACCAGAGGCACCTGGCGAAACGCCCCCATGGTGGTCCCCAGCACGAAATTAGGTGGAACTTCGACCGGCGTGACCCGGAGGGCGCGAACGTTCAACGATGGTATCGGCATCTGTTTAGGCATGAAAAACCCTGCTGGCGGCTGATTATAGCGACCTACAGGCCAGTTTCCGCCTGTTCTTGAACCATTAACCCGCCCTGCCCATATTAGGAGCGACCGATCGGCAGTTGCCGCCCGGTTGGGGTGCCTGAAAGGGGCCCCGTCAAAGTCGCTTCAAGCGAGGGCTTTGAGACCAATGTCGCGAGTTCCTTCCCTCTCCAGCCCGTTTCTCTTGGGTTTCGATGAGATCGAGCGTGTGCTCGACCGTGTCGCCAAGGGAGCCGACGGCTACCCGCCCTACAACATCGAGCGGTTGCCGCGTGACGGGCAAAACCCGGAGCGGTTGCGCATTACACTTGCTGTCGCCGGATTCACCCGTGAGCAACTCGATGTCAGTGTCGAGGAAAGCCAGTTGGTGATTCGCGGCCGGCAACAGGACGACAAGACCCGCCAATATCTCCATCGCGGCATCGCCGCACGCCAATTCCAGCGCACATTTGTGCTGGCTGACGGCATGGAGGTCATGGGCGCAGACCTGAAAAACGGGCTGTTGTCGATTGATTTGGTGCGGCCACAGCCGGAACGGATCGTGAAATCGATCTCGATCAATGAAAATGAACAGGAATGACGAACTCGTGAAGCAGGACTCGACCGCGTCAAGCGTTTACTCAGAAAGGAGTCGAGGGCCATGACCAACGACAAACAGACTGAACCGAACACGACTCATCCGGCGATCACCCAGGAAGCGCTGGCACAGCTCGGCGATGGCCGCCTGGCCTACGTCAAGTCGATCCGCTCCGAAGATGTCGCCAACTTGTTTCCGCAGGCGCCGAAAATCGAACCCGGCATCAAACTATTCGCGCTGCACGCGGCGGATGGCACACCGATCATGCTCACCGACACGCGCGAGGCCGCTGTCGCGAATGCCTGGAGCCAGGAGCTCGAAGCGGTCAGCGTGCACTGAAGGCTGTCCACTCCGCACGACATCATGCCCGGCCTTGTGCCGGGCATTCTCGTCTTAGTCGAGAATTCGGAAAGCAAAGTAGATGACCGGGACAAGCCCGGCCATGACGAAGGCGGCCACTCTTTCGAAAATTCTACGCCGCGCTGCTCGCCGGCGGCATCGCCAGCACAGCGTAAACCGCGTTCGCGTCACTCAATTCGCGGAGGCGTCGCGCGACCTCCGGATCGCGTAATTGCCGTGCGACTCGCGCAAGTGCCTTAAGGTGATCGGCGCCGGCAGCTTCCGGCGCGAGCAACAGAAAAATCAGATCAACCGGCTGGCCGTCAAGCGCCTCAAAATCGATTGGTTTGTGCAGCCTTGCGAACAGACCGAACAGCCGCCCAAGCTTGGGCAATTTGCCGTGAGGAATCGCTACGCCGTTGCCAACTGCGGTTGAGCCGAGCTTCTCGCGTTGAAGAAGGATCTCCAGAATTGCCTTTTCGTTCTGGCCGGTAAGTTCGGCCGCACGCGCGGCTAATTCCTGGATCGCCTGTTTCTTGCCGTTAACCTTCAGAGCCGGGATAACCGCGTTCGGCGCTACGAGATCGGTGAGCGTCATGGACGTGTCCAATGATCGGGAATATCGGCGCCGCGTTGCAAAGGGGGTGTTGAAGGCGGCGGACCATAAGAGTGGTCCGTCCTGCCGTCAATGGGCGAAGTCGATCCGTTATTGGCAGCTTTTCTTGCTTTTTTGGGCATTTTCAGCCACCGCGGCGGCCTTGATGGTCCTTGCGCCGGCGTTTGTAACGCCGCAACCGCTTTTCGATACGAACAGCCGCTTGGTCGGCGCTATCGTACGCATCCGGGGCCATGCCCTCAGCTTCAAGCAACGCGCCTGAATCGAGATGCAGCACGCATTCGGTACGAAATCCGAAACCATCCTTTCCAACGGTGGCATGCCCTGAATAGCCACCACGAAAATACTTTGAAGCGGCCTCTTCAACGCGGTCAGTGATTTTGCGCTGTAGGGCCGCGCCGATGCTGATGTTCCGTCCCGAAACGCGTAAAGGCATCGATTGCCTCCATTGGCGCGTAAGTGGCGCCAGTTGCCCGTCCGGCAGTAAAGATTTCAGCTTAAAAATGTTCCGGACGTCAATGTGTCAGGACACGCGAGTTCAGGCGCCGGCTGCCAGTTTTTCACGCCGGCGCTGCACCGATGACGGAATACGCATAGCTTCACGGTACTTCGCGACGGTACGGCGCGCGATGTCGATTCCGGCGCCGCGCAACTTCTCGACGATGGTATCGTCGGATAGGACTTCCGCGGCGCTCTCGCTGTCGATCAATTGACGGATGCGATGACGCACGGCTTCGGCCGAATGCGCCTCGCCGCCATCGGCTGCAGCGATCGCCGAAGTGAAAAAGTACTTCAATTCAAAAATACCACGGTTAGTCGCCATGTATTTATTGGCGGTGACCCGGGAAACCGTTGACTCGTGCATACTAATAGCGTCGGCAACCGTTTTCAGATTCAACGGACGCAAATGCTGCACGCCTCTGGCAAAGAAGCCGTCTTGCTGCCGTACGATTTCACTCGACACTTTAAGAATTGTCTTCGCGCGTTGATCGAGTGCACGTACCAACCACGTGGCGGTTTGCAGGCAATCGGCAATGTAGGCTTTCTCTTTGTCGTTGCGTGTCGTTTTCGAAACTTGCGCATGATAACGCTGGTTTATCAGCACTTTCGGTAGCGTGTCGGAATTGAGTTCGACTTGCCAGGTGCCGTCCGGCGCAGAGCGCACAAAGACATCCGGGACAATCGGCTGCACCGTTGTGGAGCCGAAGGCCAAGCCGGGCTTGGGATTGAGCATGCGGATCTCGGCGATCATGTCGGCAAGATCGTCGTCGCTGACGCCGCATATCCGGCGCAGTCCGGCGAGATCGCGCTTGGCCAGCAGATCGAGATGTTCGACCAAGGCTCGCATTGCCGGGTCGTAGCGGTCCCGCTCCTTCAGCTGGATAGCAAGACATTCGGTAAGATTGCGCGCGCACACTCCGGCCGGATCGAATGTCTGCAAGACTGCGAGCACAAGCTCTACGTCTCTGCGTTCGGCGCCAAGTTTCTCCGCAACCGTATCGAGGTCACCGGTGAGATAGCCGGCCTCATCCACCATATCGATCAGGTATTGCGCGATCATGCGGCCGGCCGGATTGGAAATCGCCAGCGCCATTTGCTCAGCCAGATGATTGGCGAGCGTCGTTTCGGCTGAGACGAAGGCTTCAAGATTGTAGTCTTCGCCAGCGGGTGAACCTGCGCCCGACCATTCCGAATATGAGGGCGGCGGGGCCTCAGCCGATTTCGAGGTTTTTTCCCCGCTGTCGTCGGGAAAGACGTTTTCGAGTTCGGTCCCTAGCCCCTGCTCCATCGATGTGCGGCTGGTCTCAAGATCGGCCCCGATCCAGTCGGACGTGGCGGAAACATCGTCGCTGCCCTCACCCTCTGCGACGGCGGCGCTCGCCTCCGCACCAGGGGCCGGCCCTTCATCTTCGGCGCGCTCGAGAAGCGGATTGCGCTCAAGTTCCCCTTCGACGTAGGCCACCAAATCAAGACTAGAAAGCTGTAGCAGCTTGATGGCCTGCATCAGCTGCGGCGTCATCACCAGCCCTTGCGTCTGGCGAAACTCCAATCTCTGCGAAAGCGCCATAAAATTTCCGGCCGAACTGGTCCGATTCTTGCTTGTATAAATTTATATCAGGTCACATGCGCCAGCGATACGCATTTTCGCAACACGCTGTTGCACAAAAAATGTGCGGATTAACCAATCAGGATTGCCGGTCTTAGAGCCGAAATTCTTCGCCGAGATAAAGCCGGCGTACATCCGGATTGTTGACGATGTCTTCTGCGCGCCCTTCCATCAGGACTTCGCCGGAATAGATGATGTAAGCGCGGTCCGTGAGACCGAGCGTCTCGCGCACATTGTGATCAGTGATGAGGACACCGATGCCGCGATTGGTGAGGTGGCGAACCAGTGCCTGGATGTCACCGACCGCGATCGGATCAATTCCGGCGAATGGCTCGTCGAGCAGCATGTAGCTCGGCCGCGTCGCCAGGGCCCGTGCGATTTCCACGCGTCGTCTTTCACCGCCCGATAGCGCGATGGTTGGCGTCTTTCGCACACGAGCAATATTGAATTCTTCAAGCAGCGCGTTGAGATCGGTTTCGCGCTGTCTCCGGTCGGGCTCCACCACTTCCAGCACTGAACGGATATTGTCTTCTACGTTGAGGCCTCGAAAGATTGAAGCCTCCTGCGGCAGATAGCCGATGCCAAGCCGCGCTCGTTGGTACATCGGAAGCGCAGTAACATCGTAGCCATCGAGCTCAATGCGACCGCGATCGGCATTGATCAAACCGGTGATCATGTAAAACACGGTGGTCTTGCCGGCACCATTTGGGCCAAGCAAGCCGACCGCTTCGCCACGTCGCACATAAAGCGTGACGCCCCTCACCACCATGCGGCCGCCGAAGCTTTTCTCCACGCCATGTGCAGCAAGATAGGCATGACGGGTTGCCTGACGGCCATCACCGTCCCGCCGCGGTCGAGCAGCAGCCGGGCTCGGCGCTGCCTCGCGCATTTGCGGCGATGGCTGAATTTGTGGATTGCGTGCAGCAGCCTGGTGCGCGCGGGCTTCTGGAGTCAGAACGCGACGAGGCTGTGACGGTCGGCGCCAAAACAGCGAGAGGATATTCACCGGGCTACCTCGCGGCGCAAGACTGGAAGCGCAACTCTAGCTGATTCCCGAAGATGCCAGTGGCTGGAGTTGCTGTGCAAGCGCTGCAGCTCGACTAAAACGGCCGCACAGGAATTGGCCGCGGCGAAGCCGCGTTATTGCCGCCGGGTTTGATATTTAAATCAGACCCGGAGCCATTGAAAAGGCCTTGCACACGACCACCTTCGACGCGCGAAACACCGCTAGTCAGATCGACGACCAGTCTTTCACCTCTCAGCACATTTTGTCCTTGTGTCATAACCACGGGATTGCCGGTTAGCGTGACGGTGTTGCTCTTCATATCGAAGATACCAAGTTCGCCGGTAGCGGTTTGGTCCTTCTGTGTCACCACAACGCCACCCCGTGCCTCCAGCCGTTTGATGCGTTGCTCACCGCCGGGCCCGGGCGCCGCCGCCTGCAAGGTTTTGGTCTTGTCAACGGCGTCTTGCTCATAGAAGACCACTAGCGATTTGCAGCGCAGGCCCGTGTCGCCCTGCTTCACCCGCACATCGCCACTGAACGTCGCTTCTTTTTGTTTGTCACGAACTTCCAGGGTGGCCGATTCAATATGCACCGGCTGATCGCGGTTCTGCGAAAAACCTTGCAACGCGTTCGGCGGACCTTGCGGAGTTGGCTGTGCATGCACATCAGGCCGGCAGATAACCAACGCGGCGGCAATCAACAAAAGCGATTTCGTATTACGCATAACGATCATTGCGCAGCCGGCTTCGTTTGTGGTGCCGGCTGGTTTAGCGTCATGTCCATGACGACGCCGCCATGGAAACGAATAATGTCTCCAGAGTCGACAATGTTCAGCCGATTGGCATTCAGCGTGCCTTGCAACATCCTCACCTCGACAGGATGTTCGGACACAACATTACCTTTGCGGATATCGACCATCGCTTCGCTCAAGCGGCCCTGATACCCGGTCGACGAGTTGAGCACGATGTCGCGATCGAGTTGGAGTGTTTCCCCCTTGGCGTCATACAGGCCGGTGACCGCCGTCATTTCCATTGTGGTCTTGTCTTGCATTTCCACTTTGGCACGAATGTTGTGCAGCTCGACCATGTCCGGCTTGGTCATGTCTTGTGCTGCGGTGTCGGCGGTCAATTCATATGCGCGCGCGTCACTCGTGAATCCGGAAAGGCGCGGCGCCTCCATGGTGACCTTGGTGCCCGAAACGACCAGATTGTCGATATTGATCGGTAGCTTTGCGAGCATACGCAGCGGGTTAAAATATGTGATCAGCATCGTGATGACGAGCACCACAGCCACGCTGGCCGGGACGGCAATGCGCAAGATGCGAACCAGATAGCTATGACGGCGCGCAGCCTTGAAGGCACGATCAGCGTTGCCCCGGCTCGTGGTCCAATAGCTCCGCGGAGCTTCGGGATCGGTTCTGGCTGTAATCACACGGCTCATAGCAAGCCTGACGCCCGCCCTCGTTCAAAGATGGTCTTGAAAATCATCTCATGCCCCATCAGCCACCATGCCGTCCGAATATGGCTCCGACACGGCAACAAGACCTGCTTGCCGACCAACAATAACAACGATAATTCAACGTCTTACGAAGAATGAGAAAAAATATCCTCGGCCGCCCAGCCAGCGAGGTCGAGTCGCGCCCTGTCGGGCAAAAAGCGGAAGCATGCCGCCGCGAGATCCGCGCGGCCTTCGCGCGCGAGCATAACGTCCAGCTTCTCTTTAAGCGCATGCAAATGCAAAACATCTGTCGCGGCGTAGGACACCTGCGCATCGCTAAGCTCGTCGGCGCCCCAGTCAGACAATTGCTGCTGTTTTGAAAGATCGACGCCGAGGACCTCGCGCGCCAAATCCTTAAGCCCATGCTTGTCGGTGTAAGTGCGGGCGAGGCGCGAGGCTATTTTCGTGCAATAGACTGGCGCAGGCATCACGCCAAAGGTCTTGGCGAGGAGGCCGATATCGAACCGCGCAAAGTGAAAAATTTTAAGAATCGACTTGTCCGCGAGCAGCCGCTCTATGTTCGGCGCCTTGCGCTGACCAGCGCCGATCTGCACGACGTCGGCCGAGCCATTGCCGGGCGACAGCTGTACAACGCAAAGCCGGTCCCGATTGGGATCAAGCCCCATGGCCTCAGTGTCGATCGCCACTGCGCCTTTGTAGGCCATAAGGTCAGGCAGGTCGCCGCGGTGCAGACGGATGGTCATTCAGTTTCTCAGGCTCGGAACGTTGGTGCCCAGGAGAGGACTCGAACCTCCACGGCTTTCACCGCTAGTACCTGAAACTAGTGCGTCTACCAATTCCGCCACCTGGGCTGCTCGGGACCAGATACGGAGCCGTTTCCGCCTTGTCAATGAAAGGGGTTTGGCCCTGTACAGCCTTCGGCCTATCCTGTATCTGCCGGGTTTCGAGGCATCCCCGCCGGCATGGAATTGAGAGCGGCATGACCGCACGTAGCCCCTATGACACCTTGGTTACCGTCTATGGCGGTTCGGGCTTTCTTGGCCGTCACGTCGTGCGCGCCCTTGCCAAACGCAACTATCGCATTCGGGTGGCGGTGCGCCGGCCAGAACTCGCCGGCTTTTTGCAGCCGCTGGGCCGTGTAGGCCAGATCCATGCAGTGCAGACCAATCTGCGCCACGCACCTTCGGTGAACGCGGCAGCGCGCGACGCCCAGGTGTTGATCAATCTGGTCGGCATCCTGTTTGAACGGGGCCGCCAGCGCTTCGATGCCATACACACTTATGGTGCGGAGCAAGTGGCCCTCGCGGCTAGCGCCCATGGTGCGCATTTGGTGCACGTGTCCGCGATCGGCGCTGACGAGAAATCGGCCAGCGCCTATGCCCGCTCGAAGGCCAATGCCGAGCAACTGGTGCTGTCGGCGCAACCGTCAACCACCATCATGCGCCCATCGATCCTGTTTGGACCCGAAGACGACTTCTTTAACCGCTTCGCGGCACTTGCGCGGTTCTCGCCCGCGTTACCGCTCATCGGCGGGGGCCTTACCCGCTTTCAGCCGGCATTCGTCGGTGATGTTGCCACCGCAGTCGCCAACGCCGTCGATGGCAAGGCGCGCCCCGGCACGATTTACGAATTGGGTGGCCCGGACGTACGAACGTTCAAAGAGCTCATGCAATTTGTACTCGCCACGATCGAACGCAAACGGTTGCTGGTTCCGCTGCCATTCTTCCTGGCGAAATTCCAGGCGACGTTCTTGCAGTATCTCCCGAAACCGTTGCTTACGCCCGATCAGGTTGAGCTACTGCGCACCGACAATGTGGTGTCGCAATCCGCCAAGTCGGACGGGCGCACTCTATCGGGTCTCGGCATCGAGCCGGAGCCGGTCGAGGCGATTGTGCCGTCTTACCTTTGGCGTTTTCGCAAGACCGGGCAATTCCGCAGTCGGGCCGCGTGAGCCTTACATAGCGTACAGGGCAACGAGTCCAACGCTACCGACCAGAATGCGCCAATACGCAAAAAGCGCGAAGCTGTGGCGTTGCACATAGCCCAGAAATGTTTTCACAACGATCCATCCGAAGATAAACGAAAAGATGAAGCCAACGGCCGTCACCGCGATGTTGCTGCCGAGCGCAAGCTCTCCGCGACTCTTGTAAACTTCATAGGCGAATGCGCCGACCATCGTCGGCATCGCCAACCAGAATGAAAATTCCGCCGCCGAGCGGCGGTCGGCACCAAACAGCATTGCACTCACAATGGTCGCGCCTGCGCGCGACACGCCCGGCACCATTGAGAGGCACTGCATAACCCCAATGCCAAAATACATCGGCAGACTAAACTCGGTTGCTTCGTGATAGCGCGGCTGCAAGTTCAGCCGATCGACCCACAACAAGATAAAGCCGCCGACAATGAGCGAAACGCAGACGATACGGATGTCGAACAGATATGATTTGATGATGTGGTAGCCGACGGCTCCAATGACTGCCGCCGGCAGGAAGGCGAGCAAAATGCCGATAACAAAACGCGCCGCCGCCCATTGCGTGAACATAGCCTTGGCAAGCGCCCAGAGCCGGCCAAAATAAATCGTCAGCAAAGCCAGAATGGCGCCAAGCTGGATCAATATCGCGAACGATTTGCCGAAGGCATCATCACCCCAACCGAACAAGTGTTCGATCAGCAGCAAGTGGCCTGTCGATGACACCGGAAGGTATTCGGTGAGGCCTTCAACAATGCCGAGCACAGCGGCCTTGATCAGGTCCATGTGTGCCGCGGCCGGACCAAGAACGGCCTTGATGGCATCGAAATTCATGAATTGCTCCGGGAATATACGGGCGGTGCGGGCCAGCGCTTTTGGCGCAAACGCGCCAGCGAGGCAACGAAAAAACGCGAAAATTCGTGACGATTTGCGCCACCTCCGCGCCTTTCTATAGTGCCAATACTGATTCCCGCCGGCGAGCGGCCTCGCCGCGTCAATCCGGGCACCGATGCTGACACTGTTTCACCACCCGCTCTGTCCCCGATCACGCTATGTGCGGCTCATTCTTGGAGAGTACGGCATCCCGGCGCGGCTTGTGGAAGAACGGTTCTGGGAACGGCGGGAAGAATTCCTGTTGCTCAATCCGGCAGGGGAGCTGCCCGTTCTGGTGACGGAAGGTACCCCGCCGATCCCCGGGGCCGGGATCGTCGCCGAATACATCGAAGAAACTCACCCGGGAGAAAATGTCGAGGATCGTTTGCTGCCGTCACACCCCGGCCGTCGTGTCGAGGTGCGCAGGCTGGCGAACTGGTTCAATGAGAAATTCCACGCGGAGGTCAGCGGTCCGCTGGTGACCGAGCGGGCATTCAAGCGTCACATGACGCAGGGACAGGGCGGCGGACCGCCAGATACCGAAGCGCTGCGCGCCGCCCGCCACAATATTCGCTATCATCTGGCCTATATCAGCTGGCTGGTGCAAACCCGCGATTGGCTCGCCGGCGAGCGTCTGAGCCTGGCCGATCTCGCTGCAGCGGCACATCTATCCGTTGCGGACTACTTGGGCGAGGTACCGTGGAACGACGAGGAAGCGACAAAAAATTGGTACGCGCGGGTGAAGTCGCGTCCATCATTCCGGACGCTTCTCGCCGACACGCTGGCAGGTCTGCCGCCGTCGCAAAACTACGCCGACCTCGACTTTTGACCGATCCTGCCGCGATCAAAACGGCCATTGCGGAGCAGGCGCGCGCGCGCGGGTTTGACGCATTCGGGGTTGCCAGCCCGGACGCTGCACCAGAACTCAAAACACGGCTCGACAGTTTTCTCGCCGATGGCGCACACGGCGACATGACCTGGCTGGCAGACACCGCCGCGCGCCGCGCATCGCCCTTGGTACTCTGGCCGGATGTGCGCTCGATCATCATGCTCGGAATGAACTATGGCCCTGACACAGACCCGCTGGCGATTTTAGCGGCCCCGGAACGCGCCGCCATTTCAGTTTATGCCAAAGGCGACGACTACCACGAGCTGATCAAAGCGCGGCTGAAGGAATTGGCCCGGTGGCTCACGTCCAACGCCGGCGGCGACGTGAAAGTATTCGTCGATACGGCGGCGGTTATGGAAAAGCCGATCGCCGAGCGCGCCGGCCTGGGGTGGCAGGGCAAGCACACAAATGTTGTTTCCCGCCAATATGGATCATGGCTCTTTCTCGGCGCGATTTTCACCACGCTCGATCTGCCGTTGGACAATGCCGAGCCCGATAACTGCGGCAGTTGCCGCGCGTGTCTCGACATCTGCCCGACAGCGGCATTTCCCGCGCCTTATAAGCTCGATGCACGGCGCTGCATTTCCTACCTCACCATCGAGCACAAGGGCCCAATACCGCGCGATCTGCGGACATCGATGGGCAACCGCATTTATGGCTGCGACGACTGTCTTGCCGTTTGTCCGTGGAACAAGTTCGCAAGCCAGGGACGAGAGGCCAAGCTCGCGGCGCGCGAAGTTCTGCGCGCCCCTCGCCTTGTCGACCTCGTCCGCCTCGACGATATCCAATTCCGCAAACTTTTTTCAAAGACCTCGATCAAGCGCACCGGCCGGGACCGGTTTGTCAGAAACGTATTGATTGCGATCGGTAACTCTGGTGACGCGGCGCTGGCGACAGAAGCTGAAAGGCTACTCGACGACGCATCACCGTTGGTGCGCGGCGCCGCGGTGTGGGCATTGTCGCAGCTTCTGCCACACGAAAAATTTTCGGCGCTATCGCGACAACGCCGCGATTCCGACGCCACTGTCCAGGAGGAATGGACAGCGGCGCTCTAAAATTCCTTAACTGCAACGATCAGCCGTTCGATGTCTTCTGGACGCGAGAGGCGGTGGTCACCGTCCTTGATCAGGGTCAGCACCACGTCATCTCGCGAGAAGCGCGAAACCAATTCGACCGCATGCCGCCACGGCACATCGGGGTCTTGCACGCCCTGGAGGATATGCACCGGACAACGCGTTTCGATCAGGCCGCCCAGGAGCAAATGCTTGCGGCCATCCTCGATCAGCCCGTGTGTAATTGGATAAGGTTCTTCGCCGTATGCCGATGGCCGCATCCAGAAGCCCATTTGCTCGATTTCGAGTCTGGTCGCGTCAGAAAACTCCTTCCACATCAACGCCTCGGTGAAGTCGACTGCCGGCGCAATCAACACCATGCCTGCAATTGGCGCTGCGTCCTTTCGCGCGGCCAACGCTCGCGCCAGCAGCAATGCCAGCCAGCCGCCCATGGATGAACCGACGACAATCTGCGGGCCCTGGCCAAAGCGGGTATAGACTGCGAGGCTTTCTTCCAGCCACCGGCTAATGGTGCCTTCGGTAAATTCCCCGCCCGATTCACCGTGGCCGGAATAGTCGAACCGCACACATGCCCGGCCCGCATTTTCGGCCCACCGATCAAGCGCTTCGGCTTTTGTCCCGTTCATGTCGGACTTGAAGCCACCCAGCCAGAACAGGCCCGGGCTCTTGCCCTCTCTCGTGCGCACCGCGATCTTACGGTCGAGCGGAGATGAATGTATCGTCAGGGACGTCAAACGCGCTTCGCTCATGAGTGCTTGTTGCCGATGCTATTTGCGAAGTCTATACCTCCTATTGGTAGGCGCCGCACGAAAAGGCGCGTGAAATTGCACCGGAAAAATATCGGGGTTTCGAGGTTGTAACGTCATGTCGAGCTTGCCCGCGACCGCAATTCCGACGGCGAGCAAAAATAGTCCGCACAATATTTATTCGGACGATGACTCCTACACGCCTCAATCGGAGCCTGCTTCGAAGACTGTGCTCATTGTCGTCCCCGCGCTCGATGGCGGTGCTGCCGATGCCGGCGCGGTCGAGTTGGTCCGCATTCTCACCGGGGCGGGTCATCGGGCAATCGTCGTTTCGCGTGCCGGGCGTCTCGTAGCCGACGTGACCGGGTGCGGTGGCGAATTCGTTCCGCTTGATGTGTCAAGCAACAATCCGATCGTCATGTTGCGCAATGGATTTATTCTGTTGCGGCTGGCGCGCGAGCGGCGATGCAATGTCATTCACGCCTTTGGCCGTGCGGGCGCCTGGAGCGCGTTCATGGCCGCGCGCCTTGCGGGCATTCCCTTCGTAACAAGTTGCTACAAGGGCTTTCGCGAACAGAATGTCTTCAAGCGTCTGTATAACAGCGTCATGGCGCGCGGCGATCGCGTGATCGCATCGAGCGAGCAGATCGCGCAATTGATCAATGACCGCTATGGAACGCCCTGGGATAAAATCACTGTCGTGCCATGCGGTGTCGATCTCGATCGCTTCGATCCGGAAAGCGTAACACGCGAGCGCATTGAAGCGATGCGCAGCGCATGGGGCGTCAAACGTGACACCAAAGTTATTCTGATCACCGGCCGCATTCTGCGCCGCAAGGGCCACCATGTGGTGGTCAAGGCAATAAAGCGGCTGAAGGAAATGGGATTGAAGGATTTCTTGTGTGTCTTCGCCGGCGAGGATCGCGGGCGCACCCGATACACGGGAGAGTTATGGGACCTGGTGCTGACGACCGGCACTATGGACGTGATCCGCATGGCTGCGCCGGTTGCTGACATGCCGGCCGCATATGCTGCCGCATCCGTTGTTGTGTCTGCGGCCGTGCAGCCGGAAGGCGTGCAACGCGCAATTCTGGAAGCGCAGGCCATGGCACGGCCCATCATTGTGTCCGATCTTGGTGCCGGAACCGACGTCGTGCTCACTGCGCCGGCGGTGCCCGAAAGCCGTATCGCAGGATTCCGCTTCGACACGGGCGACGATGCCGCCCTCGCCGCGGCGCTGCTTCGGCTATTTTCCATGCCGGAGCAAAACCGCGCGACAATCGGCCGGCGTGGCCGCGATTGGGTGGCCGATCATTTCAATGCCGGAATCGTTGCCGAACAGACTTTACGGGTGTACGGCCAGATCGGCGGACCCGCCGCCCCGGCCGGACCAAACTAAAGCAAGACAAAATCAGGGTAATTTGAACACTTTGACCGCCGATTCCGATCCGATTTTCGATATTCGTGACGGAACTGCGTTGACTTCTTCACCGTTTCTACCAATCTTTCGCTATTCCTGAGGCGTCTTTAGCGCCTAAGGACCGTTGCAACAGTACGAGGAGAAAATAGCCATTCGTCGTCCGATGAAGTCCGCGCTGCCCGTTCAAAAGGACGGCCCGCGCATTAACGAGGAGATCCGCGTCCGCGAGGTCCAACTAATCGATGCCAGTGGTCACAACCACGGTCCCACACCGATCCAAGCCGCGATCGACATGGCGCAGGCTGCCGGCCTCGACCTCGTCGAAATCGCCCCCAACTCGACACCGCCCGTCTGCAAGATCCTGGATTACGGCAAATACAAATACCAGGCGCAGAAAAAAGCGGCGGAGGCCCGCAAAAAACAGAAAGTCGTCGAGATCAAGGAGATCAAGCTCCGGCCGATGATCGACGACCACGACTATCAGGTGAAAATGCGCTCGATGAAGCGCTTCTTCGAAGAAGGCGACAAGGTCAAGATCACCTTGCGTTTTCGTGGCCGCGAAATGGCCCACCAGGAGCTCGGCTTCAAATTGCTGGACCGGGTAAAGGTGGACACCGGACCGATTGCCAAGGTCGAGTCCGAACCGCGGTTCGAAGGCCGTCAGATGGTCATGGTGCTGACACCGCGTTAACTCCCAGACGCATACTGAGCAAACGGGCAAACGCGCCACACGCCGGATTGCGGTGGCGCGTCAACATTTTAGCGCCAATCCGGGTCGCAATGGCGGGCGGTTGCATGGCTGCGCCGCCTCTGCCATAACGCCGGCCATCGTCGCCCGGCCAGTAAGGGCTGCCGTGGCGGCGATTAACGCTCAATCCCGAGCACACCGCTCTGAAGGCCAACCGCCTTTATGAGCATATCCCGGCCGTTCGGGTTCGCCCGTTGCGCGCCGATGAGGAGAGCCAAATGCCCAAGTTGAAGACCAAATCGGGCGCTAAAAAGCGCTTTAAAATCACGGCGACCGGCAAGGTAAAATACCAGCAGTCCGGCAAGCGCCACGGCATGATCAAGCGAACCACGAAGCAGATCCGTGAGCATCGCGGCACCAATGTGCTGTTCAAATCCGACGGCGACAACATCAAGAAATACTGGTTGCCCAACGGCTAACCGGTTTTCCATAGCCGCTTGAACGCGGCTGTCTTCGTCAACTATTCGCACGCACTGCAAGGAGATTTTCCATGGCCCGCGTCAAACGTGGTGTCACGTCACACGCCAAACACAAAAAGGTTCTCAAGGCCGCCAAGGGCTATTACGGCCGGCGCAAAAATACGATCCGCATTGCCAAGCAGGCAGTCGAAAAGGCGAACCAATACGCTTTCCGCGACCGCAAGCGGCGCAAGCGCACGTTCCGGGCGCTTTGGATCCAGCGCCTGAATGCCGCGGTGCGGCCCTTCGGACTTAACTACAGCCGATTCATTGCCGGGCTCGCCAAGGCCGGTGTGACGGTCGACCGCAAGGTTCTGTCGGATCTCGCAATTCACGAGCCCGCAGCATTCCAGGCGATCGTGGAAAAGGCCAAGGCCGCGTTGCCGGCGTGACCGGCGGGGGCCAGATCGACGGCGCGCCGATGACGCTGAAGGAAAAGGCGCTCTACAACCAGATTCACCCACTCAAGCTGTCGACAGACATCCTTGCAGCGGCGGTCTCGCTGTATTTCTTCTGGCTGCATCAGTTGCTGCCCGCTTTGGTGGTCCACTTCGTACCGCCGTTGGTCGCATCGGCGCTCCTCATCCGTTACGCTGACCTCGAACCGTTCAAGCAGTCGGCCTTCGGCTGTTATATCGGACGCAACATGACGAGGACGATCGAAAGCATCCGCTTGTTTGGCGATCTGGCGATGGTCATTGGCGCCTGGCTCCATGACGTGCTGCTGATGTCCGCGGGTCTGCTTGTCATCATCGGTGCATGGTGCAGCGGCTTGTTGCCGTCGAAGAAACGCAGCCGACCATGACCGACATCACGCAACTGGAAAAAGAATTACTTGCTGCCGTCGCTTCGGCCAAGGACGAGGCGGCGCTCGAGGCCGTCCGTGTTGCGGCGCTCGGAAAGAGCGGCTCAGTGTCGGCGCTCCTTAAGACGCTCGGCACTATGACGCCGGACGAGCGCAAGCAGCGGGGCCCTGCGATCAACGGATTGAAGGATCGCGTCACCGCGGCTATCGCAACCGCGAAGGATGCGCTGACGGCCGCGGCACTCGACGCCAGACTCAACACCGAAAGCGTAGATGTCACCTTGCCCGTACGCGAAACGCCGGCAGAAGCCGGCCGCGTGCATCCGATCAGCCAGGTGACCGACGAGTTGACGGCGATCTTCGCCGATATGGGATTTGCGGTTGCCGAAGGTCCGGACATCGAGACCGACGATTACAACTTCACCAAGTTGAATTTTCCGGAAGGTCATCCGGCGCGCGAAATGCACGATACGTTTTATTTCCCGCCGAAACCCGACGGTTCGCGCCTGCTGCTGCGCACACACACCTCACCGGTGCAGGTGCGCACGATGCTCACGAAGAAGCCGCCGATCCGCGTGATCTGCCCGGGCCGCACCTATCGAAGCGACTCAGACCAAACCCACACGCCGATGTTTCATCAGGTCGAAGGCCTGGTGATCGATAAAGGCTCGCATCTTGGCCATTTGAAGTGGATTCTCGAAGAGTTCTGCAAGGCGTTCTTCGAGGTCGACAGCGTGAAGATGCGTTTTCGTCCGTCGTACTTTCCGTTCACAGAGCCATCACTCGAAGTCGACATCCAGTGCAAACGCGATAAAGGCGAAATTCGCTTCGGCGAAGGCGAGGATTGGCTGGAAATCCTCGGTTGCGGCATGGTGCACCCCAATGTGCTGCGCAGTTGCGGCCTCGATCCGGACGAATATCAGGGCTTTGCCTGGGGCATGGGGATCGACCGAATCGCGATGCTCAAATACGGCATGCACGACTTGCGCGCCTTCTTTGAAGCGGATGTGCGCTGGCTGGCACATTACGGCTTCCGGCCGCTCGATTTCCCGACGCTCGCCGGGGGCTTGAGTCCATGAAATTCACTTTGCCCTGGCTGAAGGAACATCTCGACACCGACGCGCCCCTGCCGGAAATCGTCGACAAGCTCACTATGATCGGGCTTGAGGTCGAGAATGTCGAAGACAAGGCCGCGCAGCTCAAGCCGCTGGTCATCGCGTCAGTCGTCTCGGCCGAAAAGCATCCCAATGCGGATCGTCTCAGGGTCTGCATGGTCGATATCGGCGACGGCAAGCCGATCCAGGTTGTCTGTGGTGCGCCCAATGCGCGTGCGGGCATGAAAGGCGTCTTCGCTCCGCCCGGCACCTACATTCCGGGTAAAAAAATCACGCTCGGCATTGGCAAAATCCGCGACGTTGAAAGCCGGGGGATGCTCATATCCGGCGCGGAGATCGAGGTCTCCGACGACCACGACGGCATTATTGACCTGCCTGCCGACGCGCCGGTCGGGAAACCCTATCTCGAATGGGCGGGTTTCAGTGACCCCGTCATCGAAATCAATCTCACGCCAAACCGGCCCGACTGCACCGGCGTTTCCGGGATCGCGCGCGACCTCGGCGCAACGACGATCGGCACCTACAAAAACAAACTCCCGAAGCCGGTGAAGGGCAACTTCACCTGCCCGGTCAAGGTCACGCTCGATTTCGGAAAAACACCGTCGCTGTGCCCGGCCTTCGGCCTGCGTCTGGTAAAGGGCGTCAAGAACGGCCCATCGCCGGATTGGCTGCAAAAGCGGCTCACAGCAATCGGATTGCGGCCGATCAATGCGCTGGTCGACATCACCAACTTCATCACGTTCGACCGCGGCCGCCCGCTGCACGTGTTTGATGCCGCCAAAGTGCATGGCAATCTGACGGTGCGCCGCGCGAAAAATGGCGAGACGTTGGTTGCACTCGACGGCAAAACCTACACACTCGACGAAGCCATCTGCGTGATCGCTGACGAAAAGGGTGTCGAGTCGCTCGCCGGCATTATGGGCGGCGAAGCGAGCGGTTGCTCCGAGACGACGACCGACGTGCTGATTGAATCGGCCCTGTGGGACGAGCTCAACATCGCGCAAACCGGTCGGAAGCTTGGTATCAATTCTGACGCGCGCTATCGCTTCGAGCGCGGTGTTGATCCCAACTTCATGCTGCCCGGCCTCGAGATGGCGACGCAGATGGTGCTCGACCATTGCGGCGGCGAAGCCTCAGAAATCGCTGTCGCCGGCGACCCGGCGCCGAAGGAAAAAATTATCGACTTCCCCTTGAGCGAATTGACGCGGCTCGCTGGCCTGAAATTATCGCTCGTCGACGCGCGCCGCGTACTGGACAAGCTCGGATTTTTCGCGGCCGGCCAGGCTGAACGCATGAAAGTGGCGGTACCGTCGTGGCGCCCCGACGTGCACGGCCGTGCCGATATTGTCGAAGAGCTTGTGCGCATCGTCGGCGTCGACCGTGTCCCGTCGACGCCTTTCGCGCGCGGGGAGTATGCACGCAAGCCGGTGCTGACGGCGATCCAGAACCGCACCCGCAAGGCCAAACGTGCCCTTGCAACGCGCGGGCTGGTCGAAGCCGTCACCTGGTCGTTCGTATCCAGACGCGAGGCCGAACTGTTCGGTGGCGGCAAAGCTGAGCTCGCGCTCGCCAATCCAATCGCGGCCGAATTATCCGACATGCGGCCGAGCCTCATTCCAGGACTGGTGATGGCGGCACAACGCAATGCCGACCGCGGTTTTCCAGACACGGCGCTGTTCGAAGTTGGGCAGATCTTCACAGGCGACAAACCGGAAGATCAGTTCACTGCAGCCAGCGGCCTGCGCCGCGCGCTCGCAAAGCCCGCGGGGAGCGGGCGGCATTGGTCAAATAAGCCCGAAAACGTGGACATTTTTGATGCCAAGGCCGACGCTTTCGCGGTGCTGGCGGCAGCGGGCGCGCCAATGCAGGCGTTGCAGGTCGTGCCCGGCGGGCCGGCATGGTTCCATCCCGGCCGCAGTGGCACGATCCAGATCGGTCCGCAAAATACCTTGGGTCATTTCGGTGAGTTGCATCCGCGCGTCATCGCCGGATTGAAAGCTGAGGGGCCGCTGGTCGGCTTCGAGGTGATTCTCGAAAAAATTCCTGAACCGAAAGCGCGGCCCACGCGCGCAAAACCTTTGCTGGAGCTCTCGCCATTCCAGCCGGTCGAACGTGATTTTGCTTTCGTCGTCGGCAGCGCGGTGAAGGCAGCCGATATCGTTCGTGCTGCGCAGAACGTCGACAAAAAACTGATCAGCAACGTCAACGTGTTCGATGTCTATGAAGGCAAAGGCATCAAGCCCGGAAAGAAATCGGTTGCCATCGCGGTTACGATCCAGCCGCGCGAAAAGACCATGACCGACGCGGAGATCGAAACACTTTCCGCAAAGATTGTCGCCGAAGTGACCAAACGGACCGGCGGCGTATTACGCGCCTAGCCCGGCAACAAGTCCGCGTAGGCAAATCCGTCCCGCTCAACCGTCTCGCCGACTTTGACCGCGATTTTGCGCGACAGCATCGGGCCAGCTGAAACAAAGGAATGAAATTCGCCATTCTCGCCGCACGGGTCGATGTCGTCAGGCAATGTGTCGAGCAAGGTGCCGTCGAAACAACGACCGGCAAACGAGGCCGGCAATTTCCTCAAATCGACCGTAGACAGGCGTGCCTCTACGCCGGCATCAATCATTTCACGAGCAAGCGCCGACGTCGGTCGGCCCCACACGGGAAAAACCGGAGAAATTCCAGTGCCTGCAAGGTGCCGCTCGCGATAGGCCCGCACATCCTCGAGAAATAGATCGCCAAAGATTATGTGCGTCACGCCGGATGATTTGGCCTCGTCCATCGCGAGCGCCATTTTTTGTTCGTAAATCTCGTTTGGGCACGGGAAGGGAATGTGCACCACGATCGCCGGCAGACCGGCGGCCTCGAGTTGCGCATGCAGGAGTGCCTCGCGGACGCCATGCATGCTGACGCGGCCGAATGTATCGGTCACCGTGGTTAAGCCGCCCACGATGTCGAAATCGCCGGCGCGGCGCGCCTCGAGCAACGCCCAGGCACTGTCCTTGCCGCTCGACCAGGCGATGAGAGCTTTCGGCCGCGCCATCAATTTCTCTTTCCACGCCGGCTGCGCGGCTGTCCGCCATCCTCGGGCCTTTTTAGCGCGCCGATCTGCCCCAAGGCCGCGTCTGCGGCGCGTTGCCCGGAATCCCACGCGCCGTTGACCGTACCCCATTGCGTCTCGTGAAGGGCCTCGCCCGCCAGCCATACCCGTCCGCCGAGCGGCTCTGCCAGACTCTTCCGTGCATCGGCACCGCCTGGCGCAGCCGCCGACATCGCACCAAGCGCGAAGGGCTCTTGGTTCCAGCGTGTCGCGTAGCTCCGCTTGATGGCCTTTTTCACGCTGGTGCCGAACAGCGATCCCATCCAATCATGCGCGAATTCAATCATCGCAGGCTGGCCTTTCGACGACAGGTCGCGACCAAAATCTCCCGCCACCTCGACCAGATGCAAACTGGTGCCCGACACACCGGCAAGCAACGCTGCCGTGCGCGGGCTCGACGATTGCTCGAATACCAGATCGTCGCGTTGCAGGTCGAGCGAATTTCGCGGCAATTCCAGCGCGATGTGATCATAACTGCCGAGCGAGAGAGCGGCAGCAGCATCGAGCTGGCGCCTGGACAATTCCGGCTTGAATTCAATTTTTCCAGAGGTGAGAACATTGGTGGAAACAGTCACGATCACCGTTCGTGCTCGCACGGTGCCGTTAGTGGTAACGACATAAACGCCGCTTCGATCCCAATCAATGCGCGTTACTGGTGTCGATAACCGTACCGGCAGACCGGCGGCAAGTTTTGCGAGCAGCGCGCCATAGCCCTGCCGGCAGAATGCATCGTTCTCGCGCTCGGGCATGCGTGCAAGATCGGCAGCCGACACGGATGCGAGATCTTTGCCGCAAACGTACGGTCCTAGCATGAACTCGGTGGTGGCGCGCCAGACGCCCAGATCGCCCGGTAACGCCCGCGACGCCGGACCGTCAGCTCTGCCTCGACCGGCGTCGACGATCGCCCGCCGTGAGCGCACCAGTGTGCTGAGAAGGACTTCAAGTTCTGAATCGCGCGCATTGCGCGGACCGATCCGCACGACTTGTCCGCGCGGCGCCGCATAGATGTCGAACCCACTGTTCGCGGCGGCCCCACCGAATACATTTCCATCGGTTCGGTGAATCCAGTGCGCACCAAGATCGAAGGGCATGCCGAATAGCGTGGTATCCGTCACGCAGCGCCCGCCAATACGATTGGTCGCCTCAAGCAACACAACGCGGCGGTTGGCGCCGGCGATACGGCGCGCGGCGGAGATGCCAGCAGCACCGGCACCCACGATCGCCACATCGACATCTGCTGCAGTTTGGGCGCGCACGAGTGCCGGCGCGGCAACAATGGCCGCGGAGGCGGCGAGGAACGAGCGTCGGCTAAACCCCGACATGGTATCCAAATTCTTTCTGGGTAAGGCGGCAGAATGCCCGAACACGTGTCGCGCCGCAAATTTCATGGCTAACGATCTGTAACGCCGACGAACCGCCCGCAAACCGCGGGAACAATGAACCAAATTGCAATGACTTCTCACTAAATTCGCCGATTAAGAGACGTGGCGGGAACACGAAGGTACCGCCAAGGGGAACGTCTTGCGCGCCAAGAACTGGCGCCGAGGGCCGGTCATGAGCTGGATGGTCGATGGGGTTGGGCGATTTTTAGCCCATTATCTGGAGAAGCCGGCACAAGGCTATGAGCCTTTCACGCCGTCAGACCCCGAAGCCTTGCGCGCGACCTTGCAACCCGGCGACGTTTTGCTGGTCGAAGGCAATAACCACATCTCCGGCGTCATCAAATATCTCACGCAATCCACCTGGTCGCATGCAGCGTTGTATGTCGGGGCGATAGGCGATCGCGCCACCGCCGACGGTGAACCGCTCGTGCTGGTCGAAGCCAATATCGGGCACGGCGTCGTGGCAGCGCCGCTGTCCAAATACGCTCGCTTTCACACCCGTATCTGCCGTCCGACCAAACTCGACGATGAGGATCGCGCGCGCGTTTGTGCATACGCTGCCGAGCGCATCGGCTTCGACTACGATCTCAAAAACGTCATCGACCTGTTGCGCTATCTACTTCCGCTTCCGGTGCCGCAACGCTGGCGCCGGCGCATGATCTCGCTCGGGTCCGGCCATCCCACGCGGATCATCTGCTCGGCACTGATCGCGCAGGCCTTCGAAACGGTGCGCTATCCGATCCTGCCAAAGGTCACACGGCTTGATAGCGAAGCGGCGCGGCAGGAGATTCTGGAGATTCGACATTCGTCGCTCTATGCACCGCGCGACTTCGATATCTCCCCCTACTTCGAGGTTGTGAAGCCGACGCTCGTCCGCGGCTTCGACTACAAGGCAATGGCCTGGGCGGATCTGCCAGCTACTGACCCCGACGAAATGATCGCGCTGGTTCCGGTAGACGACGACACGCTTTCACCGGTCGCATAGCCGCCGGCCTTGCCCTGCGTCGTGGCACAGCTTAATTGTGCCGGCATGATCGACGCCGCCACCAAAGCACTTTCGCAAATGTTCGCCCCGGCCTTGCGGCACGTGCTGCTCAAGGCTGTCGGCCTCGCCTTGATTCTCATCACGCTTATCGGCATTTTTCTGCAGCGTATGTTGTCTGCCTGGGCGGAAACCGGCGCCAATTGGGCCGAGCAAACCACCGGTGTGGCGCCCCACGCGGCCTGGTCCGCGCTCGCCTGGGTGCTTTCGATCATGGCGGGGCTGGGCATCATCACAGGCGCGCTGTTCCTGATGCCGGCGGTGGCCGCATTTGTCGGCAGTTTTTTTGTCGACGAGATCGCCGACGCCGTCGAGCGCGAGCACTACCCCGCCGAGCCGCTTGGCCGCGCCCTGCCGTTTTTCCGCGCACTGATTGAAGGCCTGAAATTCGCTGCGCTGGCGCTGCTGGTCTATGTCTGCGCGCTGCCGTTTATCCTGTTTGCCGGCCTCGGCGTGGTCATTCTGTTTCTGGCGAATGCCTATCTGCTCAGTCGAGAATATTTCGAGCTTGCCGCGATGCGATTCCGTCCGCCGGGCGAGGCAAAAGCGATGCGAAAGGCCAACGCAATCTATGTGTTCTTGGCCGGTTTGATCGTGGCGGTATTCGTATCGATACCGATTCTCAATTTCGCAACACCCGTTTTCGCCATGGCGTTCATGGTGCATATTCACAAGAAGCTGTCGGATCCACGATTTAAAGTGGTCGAAGCGGCGCGTTGATCGTCAGCTCTTCGACCGCATATCGATCACCCGCTTGGCTTTGCCGAGGGACCGCTCGACGGTGCCGGGCTTGACCGTCCGCACGGCCGCGGTCACGCCAATCAACTCCTTGATGTGATGTGCGAGCTCACGGTCGCATGCGGCAAATATTCCATCGTCGGCATCCGGACGCGACTCAACAACCACTGTAATTTCATCGAGGCGCTCAACACGGCGTAGTTCGATGACAAAATGGGGCGACAGTCGCTCATCTTTCAGTATGATCTCCTCAATCTGGCTGGGGAACAGGTTGACGCCGCGCACAATCATCATGTCATCGGATCGCCCGGCCACTTTCTCCATTCTGCGCATTGAGCGCGCCGTGCCTGGCAGCAAGCGCGAGAGATCCCGCGTGCGATAACGCACAATCGGCATCGCTTCTTTGGTCAAGGTTGTGAACACCAGTTCGCCGACCTCACCATCCGCTACGACGTTGCCGGTCACCGGATCGATCACTTCCGGGTAAAAATGGTCTTCCCAAATATGCGGGCCATCTTTGCTCTCGATGCATTCGCAGGAGACGCCGGGTCCGATGATCTCGGACAATCCGTAGTTGTCGATGGCATGCAGATCGAAGGCATCTTCGATCTCCGCGCGCATGGCATTGGTCCAGGGCTCGGCACCGCACATGGCGATCTTGAGCGAACATTGCCGCGGATCGACACCCTGCGCTCGAAACTCATCAAGAATCGCGAGAATGTAACTGGGCGTCACGAAGATAACGTCGGGCTTGAAATCCGCAATCAACCGCACTTGCCGTTCGGTCATGCCGCCCGACACCGGCACCACTGTCATGCCGAGCCGCTCGGCGCCGTAGTGAAAGCCGATACCCCCCGTAAAAAGCCCGTAGCCGTAGGAGTTCTGCACCAGCATGCCGGGTTGGCAGCCGGCCGCACGCATCGAGCGCGCCATCAGATCGGCCCAGGTCTCGAGATCGCGGCGGCTGTAGCCGACAACGGTCGGCTTGCCGGTGGTGCCGGAAGAGGCATGTACGCGCAGCACTTGTTCGCGCGGTATGGCGAACATCCCGAAAGGGTAATGGCTGCGCAAATCGTCTTTTGTCGTGAATGGAAATTTTCGCAGATCATCCAGTGATTTCAGGTCATCGGGATGCACACCCGCCTTATCCAACGTCTTCTTGTAGTGCGCGACGTTGCTGTAGGCGTGGTTGAGGGTCAATTTCAGCCGTTTCAGCTGAAGCGCGCCAATCTCGTCGCGTGAGGCGATTTCGATCGCGTCGAAATTCTCTCTGCGCGGTGTGAGATTAACGCCCTTAAGGTGTAGACGCGGCATACGCCCCCCAAGCACTTGTTACGTCAGATTTTTCGATGCGCAGCGTTCCAGTGTTTCTCAAGATTTGCGATCAAGGCCGGGCTGAAATGACAATAGGCCTGCTCACGACAATAGACCGCCATGTAGCGGCGGAAGGTGTCGAGTGGTTCTTCGCCGACGCGAAATGCACGCCGGTTACCGGCGGCACTGACCACACCCGAACCGGTAAAGTCATCGACTACGCGCGTGATCGCCTGCTCCATTTGATCCGGCGGCACGATTAGGTCGCAGATCATGCGACCCTCGGGGCTATCGCATTCAAACCGACGACCCATCAAGATCGCCTGACGCGCTGCGCGTGCGCCGACGAACCGCGTCAGCCGCAAATTGGCCGCCCCCGGAATGATGCCCTCCTTGCGTGCGGGAAGCGTCATGTAGGCATCGCTTGCGGCAACCACGTAGTCCATCGCAAGCAGATACTGGCACCCGCCGCCGATTGCGAACGCATCGACGCCCGCAACCCACGGCTTCTCGCGCGTGCCGCCGTAAAGTTCGTCGGGACTTGCGCTGCCGATTGCAAGGCCACGAAACATCTTGTTCACGATGCCCATATCGCGGCGGATATACCAAAGATACGGAATTTTGCCGCGATAGAGATGGGTAAGATTGATGCCGCTCGAAAAGATCTTGCGCCCTTTGTATTTCGGATGATCGACAAAATCGCCGCGCAATACGCAAATCTCGCTTGTCGGATCCAGAATAGCGATGTCGGCGGCGGTTTCGCTGTCATCGAGCGTGTCGTCATCTTCGGCGTTGAGAAAGCGCGGGTTTTTGATGGTGACAATCGCAGCCTTGCCCTGCCGCTCAATTTTTGCCGGGCCGAAATCGATGACGTTGTGCTTGATAAACTCTGCCGAGCGTTCGATCGCTTCAAACTTGGGGAGCAGCATCGCCTGGCAGAAATGCATGCCGGTATCGGATCTGCTCAGCACATGCGACAGGAAAATGCCCTGATCGACCTCGACGCCATCCTTTTCGCTCTGCATCAACGCGCTTTCGGCGTCGACTTGTTTTTGGGTCGGCGATAACCCGGGGACCATTTTCGCTGCAGCGTATGCCAGTTCGTCCACGCGCCGAAATTCCGAAAGATTTTTGGTGAGCTTGCGATAAACCGTTTCGGCGTGACGCGTGAGAAATTCTTCGCGAGCCCGGCGGCAATCAGAAAGAATGACGTCCGCCGCCACCTGTTGCTCCGGTGTCCTCTTGGGCTTTACCGGCAGTTTTGCAAGAAGCTCGGCACCGCGGCGCCAGAATTTTGTTCCGGCCGAAGTATCCCGCTTGAAAGCGTTCGTTACGCGCGGCCGCGCTTTTGTCCAAGCAAGGGCGGCGTTTGCAGGTAGCCCAGCCCGCCGAAGGATCTCATGCGTGTCACGGCGAATGATTTCTCTTGTCTTTGCGATTGCGGAGCCTTCCATACGCACACTCCCGGACTTTTATTCTTTTACTCGACCGTCTTACCCGGCCACTGGCACAAGTCGCTGATGATGCATTTTTCGCACAGCGGCTTGCGCGCCACGCAAGTGTAGCGCCCGTGCAAAATAAGCCAATGGTGCGCGTGGCGCTTGTATTGCGCCGGCACCACCTGCTCCAGCTTGGTTTCGACCTCAAACGGAGTCTTGCCGGTGGCCATTCCGGTGCGGTTGCCGACACGGAAAATATGAGTATCGACAGCAATCGTCGGCTCGCCGAAAGCAATATTGAGGACGACATTGGCGGTCTTGCGGCCAACTCCAGGAAGCTCCTCCAATGCCTCACGCGAGCGCGGCACTTGCCCGCCATGCTCGGCGAGGAGCTGCTGCGACAGTGCGACGACATTTTTAGCCTTGTTGCGAAAAAGGCCGATGGTCTTGATCAATTCGCGGACACGGGCTTCCCCGAGTGCAGCCATTTTCTCCGGGGTATCAGCAAGCGCAAATAACGCAGGCGTGGCCTTGTTGACACCTGCGTCGGTCGCCTGGGCCGAGAGCACCACAGCGACTAGTAGCGTGAATGGATTACTGTGTTGAAGCTCGCCTTTGGGCTCTGGATTAGCGGCTTTGAAGCGGCGAAACGCCTCCTCGATTTGCACCGCCGTCCATTGCGGCAAGGCGCCGGCGGCAGCCTCGGCATCCGCCGCTGCCCGTTTGAGTGCAGGCTTTACCTTGATGCGTTTCGTTTTGCGCGGTTTCTCTTTGCGCAATTTCGCCGATGCCTTGCGAGCAGGTTTTTTCGCCATGATTTCGGTATACTGTTCACGATGATGGCCGACAACGCTGACGATCTCGAACCCACCATTTTTTCGGCGACGTTGACACCGCACCGCTCTCTCGGGCGCGTGGGATTTCTGGTTTTGATGCTGCTGTTTGGTGGCGTCAGCTTCATCACCGGCGTGGTTTTTTTGCTGCTCGGCGCCTGGCCGGTTTTCGGCTTCTTCGGGCTTGACGTGTTACTGCTGTACTGGGCCTTTCGCCTCAACTATCGCCACGCTGAAGCCTACGAGCAGGTCATTGTCACTCCGTCTTCGCTCAAGATCCGCAAGGTCAGTCATCTGGGCCGCGCGCGGGAATGGGTGCTCAATCCGCTTTGGGTGCAACTCGACAAGGTCGAACTCGAGGAATTCGGCATCGACCGGCTATTCTTGGTCTCGCGCGGCAAAAAGCTCGCCATCGCCAGTTTTCTGGGCCCCGACGAAAAGGCCAGTTTTGCAAAGGAACTCGGCAACGCGCTTGGCGAAGCCCGGCGCGGACCGACAAGAACCGTGTTCGACTAAGCAGAAATCGGGTGGTTGGCCGCGCGTAGCAGGCTTAGATAGGCGGTATGACAATGACCCTCGAAAAATCGGCCGTGACTGATCGCTTCACCGAATTCGCACCGCTATCGACCGCGGCGGCTGACTACGACATCGTACGTCGCGCCATCGCCCATATTCGCGGGAACTGGCGGTCTCAGCCGGAAATCGAAACGATTGCAGGTGCCGCCGGCGTCACTCCCACCGACCTGCACCATCTGTTTCGGCGTTGGTGTGGGCTCACGCCGAAAGCTTTCCTGCAAGCGCTGACGCTCAACTATGCGCGAGAATTACTCCGTTCGTCCGCAAGCGTGCTGGATACCGCCTACGAAGTCGGGTTGTCCGGTCCCGGCCGGCTCCACGATCTATTCGTCACGCATGAGGCCATGTCGCCGGGCGAGTGGAAAGCGGGCGGCGAGGGCCTGACGATTTCTTACGGATATCATCCCTGCCCGTTTGGCATGGCGCTGGTAATGACCACACCGCGCGGGCTCGCGGGGCTTGCGCTCGCCGATGCCGGCAAAGAACGCGCGGCGCTCAAAGACATGCGGGCGCGATGGCCCAAAGCACGCTACGTGGAAGACTTCGCCGCAACCGCAGCGACTGCACGCCGCATTTTCGATCCGGCGCTGTGGCGCAAGGATCAGCCGTTGCGTGTCGTTTTGATCGGCACGGATTTCGAAGTGCGTGTGTGGGAAAAACTGCTCACCATTCCGATGGGTGGCCTCACCACATATTCGGATCTCGCTGCGAAGACCGGTTCTCCCAAGGCGGCACGCGCTGTTGGCGCCGCAGTCGGCAAGAATCCGATTTGCTTTGTGGTGCCGTGTCACCGCGTCATCGGCAAGGACGGCGATCTCACCGGTTATCACTGGGGCATCACGCGCAAACGCGCAATGCTCGGATGGGAAGCGGGAATGGCCGCCGCCTAGTTACGCCGCCAGATCGAGTTTGGATGCGACGGTCAAATCGGCATTGAGCCGGTAAATCATTGGCACGCCGGTTTCCAAATTAAGCTTGGTGATCGTCTCCGGCGTATGCTTGTCGAGCACCATCACCAGCGCACGCAGCGAATTTCCGTGAGCTGACACCAGAACATGCTCGCCGCGCATGACGCGCGGTAAAATCTCCGTAACGTAATACGGCAACGTGCGCGCGAGCGTGTCTTTCAGGCTTTCGCCGCCCGGCGGCGCAACGTCATATGAACGTCGCCAGAGGTGCACTTGCTCTTCGCCCCATCTCTTGCGTGCATCATCTTTATTGAGGCCGACGAGTTCACCGTAATCGCGCTCATTGAGCGCCTGATCCTTAATCACCGGTATTGCCGTCTGGCCCAACTCCGTGAGCATCAAATCGAGCGTGCGCTGCGCGCGCTTGAGCGCCGACGTGAAAGCCACGTCAAATTTTATTCCTTGCGCCTTGAGCTTGTGGCCCGCCTCGCGCGCTTCAGCAACGCCTTTGTCAGTCAGGTCGACGTCGCGCCAGCCGGTGAACAGGTTTTTCAGGTTCCAGTCGCTCTGGCCGTGGCGCACGAGTACGAGAAGACGATCCGTCATCGGTATTCCTCAGAAGTCCTTCAATCCGAGAACGTCCATCATCGAATAAAGTCCCGGCTTTTGCGTTGCGCGCCCATAGCGCTGCATGCAGCGCGCCGCGCGCGAAGATCATGCGGTCCTCGGCCTTGTGCGCGAGCTCGATGCGCTCCGCCGGCCCTGCAAAGATCACGCTGTGCTCGCCAACCACGCTGCCACCGCGCAAATTCGCAAAACCGATATCGCCAGCATGACGCGCGCCAGTATTGCCGTCTCGGCTGCGCACGGAATTTTTATCGAGGTCGATCCCGCGGCCTTCCGCTGCCGCGCGGCCGAGCATCAGTGCCGTGCCGGAGGGCGCGTCGACTTTCTGGTTATGGTGCATTTCTAGGATTTCGATGTCGAATGACTTGTCGAGCGTTTTGGCGACGCGCTTGGTCAGCGCCACTAGCAAATTGACGCCAAGGCTCATATTGCCGGACTTGACGATGACAGCGCACTTGGCGGCGTCCTTGATCTTGGCCTCGTCGGCCGCACTCAAGCCTGTCGTGCCGATGATGTGCACCTTGCGCGCGGATCCGGCGACCGCGGCGAATGCAACAGTCGCTACCGGTGCCGTGAAATCGATGATGCCATCGGCTTTCGCAAGCAGCGGGCCGGCATCCGCCGCAAGCTTGATGCCGTTCTCGGGCAGGCCGGCGAGCGTGCCGGAATCCCAGCCAATCAGCGGTGAGCGTGCGTCTTCCAACGCACCCGCAAGCGCAAATTCCTTGCTGTCGGCAATTGCCTTCACCAACGTGCGGCCCATCCGCCCGCCGGCACCGGCAATCACAAGCCGCATTTCGGCCATAGGTTCAACTCCCGGAACGTGGCGTGGATATAGCGCGGCAACGCCGAAAAGGCACTATGGTTGCGGGCCGTCGTAGCCCTCTAAAACCACGATATCCGCGAATGGACGCGGATTCGCGAAGCTTCTTGGCGGCGGCATATTCGGGCGAGCGATAGCAGGCGAGAGCTGCCTCAAAACTCGGAAATTCTATGAGCACGACGCGTGAGCGCAGCTTACCTTCGACCAATTCCGATTTGCCGCCGCGCGTCAAAAATCGAGCACCATACTTATGGAACGGCACCGCATTGGCCGCGACATATTGCTTATAGCCATCGGGATTTGAAACATCGACGCTTGCAACCCAGTAACCTTTAACCATCGGTCCCCCTTATTTTGCCGCGGCATGGATCTCGGCGACGATTGCGTCTGCCGAAGCTTTCGGATCACCGGCTTCGACGACCGGCCGGCCAACTACCAAATAGTTGGCGCCGGAGGCGATTGCGCGCGCAGGCGACATGATGCGCTTTTGGTCGCCGGTGGCGCTGCCGGCTGGCCTGATGCCGGGCGTGACCAGCACCATGCCCGGCCCGGCGATCTTGCGTAACGCCGCCGCCTCTTCGGCCGAACAGACGAGCCCATCGATGCCCGTGTCGCGGGCCTGCGCGGCGCGCGCCGCGGCAAGCTCCGTCACGGTCAGCTCGTAACCCGCGGCCGCAAGATCGGCGTCATCATAGGACGTGAGCACGGTGACCGCGAGAATGCGCAACGTCGAGCCCTGCTTGCCCTCAACAGCCGCTTTCATGGTTTGCGGATAAGCATGCACGGTGAGAAACGTCGCGCCGAGCCGGGCGACGCTTTCGACGCCTTTGGCCACGGTATTTCCAATGTCGTGCAGCTTGAGATCGAGAAAGACCTGCTTGCCTGCCGCGATCAGATCGGCGGCGAACGGCAAGCCCCCGGCAAACGCAAGCTGATAGCCGATCTTGTAGAAACAGACCAACTCGCCGAGCCGCGCAACCATGCCCTCGGCCGCCTTCACCGTCGGCACGTCGAGTGCCACGATCAGCCGTTCGCGTGCGTCCAACACCTCATCCTCCCCGCACCATCAGCCGCGCCATCTCCACTAGCCGCTCGAGCTGCGTACGAAACTGGCTGGCGATACCCGCGTCGGCGATATTGTCCATGTCGTCGAAAGCGCTCTCGGCGCGCTGAATGCTGACCTGTTCGGGGATCACCAGCGCCCCGCAGCCAAGTTCAAGAATCTGACGCAACGCCATCAGCGAACGCAGGCCGCCGATCCGCCCGGGCGACGCCGAGCTGATTGCGAACGCGCGGCCTTTGAACGCCGCGTACGTCGGATCACCGCGCTCGCGCACGCGCGAAACCCAGTCGATCGCATTCTTGAGGATCGGCGTCACCGAGGCGCTGTATTCGGGGCTGGCGATAAACACGCCGTGATGCGCCATGATCATCTGTTTCAATTTGATCGCATTGGCAGGCGGGCCCCCGCGCACTTCGAGATCGGCCTCGTAGATCGGCAGCGGATAGTCGGCGAGCGATATGCGGGTCACATCAACGTCGAGCAGCGTCAATTCTTTCGCGGCCAAAGCAGCGAGCTTGACGTTATGCGAACCGATCCGGGTCGATCCGGGGAGAACCAGAATTTTTGAGATCGGCATCAGCGACTCCGCTTTCGCGGGCGATGACACCACACCATCAGCGGCCGCGATAGACCCACACGCGCGCAGGCGGCAGGTTCATCCAGATCAGCTCCGAGGCTTCCGCCCGCACTCCGGACAATTCTTTCGGAATGGGCGGCAACATCGCGTAGGTGAATTGCACAAACGGTGCGCCTTGCGCCAGCAACGACATGGCGTCTGAAATCAGACGCAGCCGCGTGCGCAGCGGCTTGGTCACGAGCGGCAGGCCCGAAACAATGGCGGCAGCCGGCACATCGACATATGTTTCAAGCACACGTCGGAGCCGATACGCATCGCCCTGGACGACGGTCGCCGCCGGATAGCGCGTGCGCAGCAGGCGGCAGAAGTCGGGATCGAATTCAACAAGGATCAAGCGTGCGGGGTCGACACCTTGCCGAACGAGTGCCGCGGTCACGGGGCCGGTACCGGGTCCAAGCTCGATCACCGGTCCGCTCGATAGCGGATCGACATAGCGCGCCATGGCGCGCGCCAGCACACGGCTGGACGGCATTACTGCGCCGGTCGAGATTGGCTTTTCGAACCACGTGCGAATGAACTGCATCTCATCATCGAGACGCAGGCTCTTCTTTTCAACGCGGGCGATTGTATGTGATGGCATTGCTGCGAGGTTTCACGCGTACACGCGGCGGGCCCCGCCGCAACACTCACGGGTATAGTGACCAAGGCGAGGGGTCAAGATGGGTTACCCCGATTGGCTGCCACGGCTTCCAAGCCCGTCAAGAAACTCTTTGACTCGGCTGAAGAAACCGGCGGATTCCGGTTGAGTGTCCTCAGACGAGAGCTTTTCGAACTCCGCCAGCAGCTCGCGCTGGCGTTTGGTCAAGTTTTGCGGCGTTTCCACCGCTACTTGAACGTACATGTCGCCGGTTTGTTTCGCCCGCAGGACCGGCATTCCCTTTCCGCCCAGGCGGAAACGGCGGCCGGTCTGGGTGCCAGGAGGCACTTTGACCTTGACCTTGCTGCCGTCGATGGCTGGCACCTCGAATTCTCCGCCCAATGCCGCGCTGATCATGGAGATTGGTACCCGGCAATGCAGGTCCGCCCCATCGCGCTGAAAGAATTCGTGCGGCGCTACTTCGAGAAAAATATAAAGATCGCCGGTCGTACCGCCCCGCAAACCGGCTTCGCCTTCGCCGGCCAGTCGTATACGGGTGCCATCCTCCACACCGCTGGGAATGTTGACCGATAGCGTGCGTTCGCGCGTTACGCGACCGCCGCCGCCGCAAACTTTGCAGGGATCGTCGATAACCTGGCCGCGGCCGTGGCACGTCGGGCAGGTCCGCTCGAGCGTAAAGAAGCCTTGCGCATGCCGGATCTTGCCGGCGCCGCCACAACTGGCGCACGGTTTTGGCTTGGTTCCCGCCTTGGCGCCGCTGCCTGAGCAGGCCTCGCAGGTCACCGACGTCGGAATGCGGATTTGTGCGGTTTTGCCGGTGAAAGCCTCATCGAGGCTGATTTCCATATTGTAGCGCAGGTCAGAGCCGCGTTCGCGGCCTGTGCCACGTCCGCGCGCCGACCCCATCCCGAAAATACCTTCAAAGATGTCGGCGAATGTCGAACCAAAATCGGCGCCGAAGCCATGCGCCCCGCCGCCCATACCGCCGTGTTCAAATGCGGCGTGGCCGAAGCGGTCATAGGCGGCGCGCTTATCGCCGTCCTTGAGCACGTCGTAAGCCTCGTTGATTTCCTTAAACCGGTGTTCGCAATCATTATCCCCCGGATTGCGATCCGGGTGATGCTGCATGGCCAGCTTGCGGAATGCCGCCTTCAGCTCGACTTCGGTGCAGCTGCGGGTAACGCCCAGAACTTCGTAGTAGTCGCGCTTGGACATTCGGATTCCGCCCTAATTCACCGCGCGGGAATAGCCGTACTTGATTCGGCCACCCAAGGTCCCTGCAAAGATGCACCCCCGGGTGCGATACCCGGGGGTGACACCGTTCACAGACGACCTGCGCATGGCTTGCGCCCTGCGATCAGGCGGATTTTTTCTTGTCGTCGTCGACCTCGGTGAACTCCGCGTCGACCACGTCTTCTTTCTTCTCGGCTGAGCCTTCCTCGCCAGCGCCAGGAGCGGCGCCAGGACCAGTTCCTTGTGCATCCTGTTGCTGCTTGTACATGGCCTCACCCATTTTCATCGACGCTTGCGCAAGCGCAGTCGTCTTCGCCTGGATTGCCGTGGAGTCGTCGCCTTTGAGCGCTTCCTTCAGATCGGCAATGGCGTTCTCGATCGCGGTGCGCTCGGCATCGCCGACCTTCGAACCATGTTCGGACAGCGCCTTCTCGGTGGAGTGCACAAGTGCCTCGGCGTGGTTCTTGGCCTCGACCGCGGCTCTGCGTTTCTTGTCATCCTCGGCGTGAGCTTCCGCGTCCTTGACCATCTTTTCAATGTCGGTTTCGGACAGCCCGCCCGAAGCCTGAATGCGGATCTGCTGCTCTTTGCCGGTGGCTTTGTCCTTGGCCTGAACGTTGACGATACCGTTCGCGTCGATGTCGAAAGTGACTTCGACTTGCGGCACGCCACGCGGCGCAGGCGGAATGCCGACGAGATCGAACTGGCCGAGCATTTTATTGTCGGCTGCCATCTCGCGCTCACCCTGGAACACGCGAATCGTAACCGCATTCTGGTTGTCCTCTGCGGTCGAGAACACCTGCGACTTCTTGGTCGGGATCGTTGTGTTGCGATCGATGATGCGGGTGAACACTCCGCCCAGCGTCTCGATGCCGAGCGAAAGGGGAGTGACGTCGAGCAACAGCACGTCCTTGACGTCGCCGGCCAACACGCCAGCCTGAATAGCGGCGCCGATGGCGACCACCTCATCCGGGTTGACGCCCTTGTGCGGCTCCTTGCCGAACAATTGCTTCACAACTTCCTGCACCTTCGGCATGCGCGTCATGCCGCCGACCAGCACAACCTCGTTGATCTGCGCGGCCGAGATGCCGGCATCCTTGATCGCCTGCTTGCAGGGTTGAATGGTCTTCTGGATGAGATCGTCAACCAGCGCCTCGAACTTGGCGCGGGTGAGCTTCATGGTCAGATGCTTGGGACCGGAGGCATCCGCCGTAATGAACGGCAGATTGATTTCGGTCTGCGTGGTCGATGAGAGCTCGATCTTCGCTTTCTCCGCCAATTCCTTGAGCCGCTGCAGCGCGAGCTTGTCGCGGCGCAGATCGATGCCCTGCTCTTTCTGGAATTCGTCGGCAAGATAGTTGACGAGCCGCATGTCGAAATCTTCGCCGCCCAGGAATGTATCGCCGTTCGTGGACTTCACTTCGAACACGCCGTCGCCGATCTCGAGAATCGAAATATCGAAAGTGCCGCCGCCGAGGTCATAGACCGCGATGGTACCGGACTTCTGCTTGTCGAGACCGTAGGCGAGCGCGGCCGCGGTCGGCTCGTTGATGATGCGCAGCACCTCGAGGCCGGCAATCTTGCCGGCATCCTTGGTGGCCTGACGTTGCGCGTCGTTGAAATAAGCCGGAACGGTGATGACAGCCTGTTCGATCTTCTGCCCGAGATTGGCTTCCGCCGTCTCCTTCATCTTTTGCAAAATGAAAGCGGAGATCTGCGAGGGCGAATATTGCTTGCCGTCCTCCTCGACCCAGGCATCGCCATTCGAGGCCTTGCTGATCTTGTAGGGGACGAGCTTTTTGTCTTTCTCCACCATCGGGTCGTCGTAGCGCCGTCCGATCAGGCGCTTGACCGCGAAGATGGTCTTTTCCGGATTGGTGACCGCCTGGCGCTTGGCCGGCTGGCCGACGAGACGCTCGCCGTCGTCAGTGAAGGCGACAATCGAAGGTGTCGTACGCATACCTTCGGCGTTCTCGATGACTTTCGGCGTCTTGCCATCCATGACGGCGACGCACGAGTTGGTGGTGCCGAGGTCGATTCCGATGACCTTGCCCATGGTTCTTCCTCTCAATTGCGGCAGGCCGGCCGGGCCACTTGGCGCCCGTGTGGGTATGTCAGCGGCTCATCCGCAGACCCCCTATCCAGCCCCCTGGATACGCTATTCGCCGTATTTTCACGGCTTACTGGCTCATATAGGAGGGCCCCGGGTGCCTGCAAGCCAGCTTCTCACGAATTCGCGAGGAGGCGGCTTTAGACCGCCTCAAATGGTTATCGGGCCATTGCCGCACCCGGCAAGGCCGGTTACGCAGACCCACCCCAACTCATTGGAAAGTCTTCGTGTCCATGTGCAGCCGATTGTTTGTTTACCTGTTCGCAGCCTGGGCCGGGTTGGCGGGCCTCGCCCCCCTCGCCCGCGCCGAGCCGGTTTTCCCGACCGGCCTGCGGATCGGCCTGGAGCCCCCTGGCGAACTGAAGCTGAGCACGCGCTTTCCCGGTTTTGAGGATCTCGACCGCAAGGTGTCGGTCGCCATTCTCGACCTGCCAATCAGTGCCTACGCCCAGCTTGAAACCGCGGCCTTCAACAAGGTCCAGCAGGAGCTTCAGGAGGTGAAGCGGGAAAGCTTCCCCTTCGAGAGCGGCATCGGTTTTCTGATCAGCGGTGTCGCGCAGCAAAGCGGTGTCGGCCTGCATCGCTGGTCGCTCCTGGCGCAGGCGGTCGGCGGATCGGTGCAAAATCTCACAATGCTGATCAACGTGGAGGTGCCCGACAGCGCGCTTGCCATCTATTCAGACGCAGTCATTCGTAAAATGCTCGCGAGCGCCACCTTCCGGCCGTCGCCTATCCAGGAACAACTCAGTCTTTTGCCCTTCAAGCTCGGCGACCTGTCAGGCTTTCGGGTGATGCAGGTGTTGCCCGGCGGTGGCGTCATCCTCGGCGATACAACGGCCGACCCCAACGCGCCGCAGCCTTTCATGATTATTTCAGTTGGCCGCGGCGGACCGCCTGAAGCAAGCGACCGCGCCCTTTTCGCCCGCGACCTGCTGTCGACTGCACCGGTGCGCGACCTCCGGATGCAATCCTCGGAGCCGATGCGGGTCAACGGTTTGGCAGGTCACGAGATCCGGGCTCAGGGCAAAGCGCCGGGCGGTGAATCGGTGTCGGTTGTGCAGTGGCTACGGTTCGGGTCCGGGGGCTTTTTGCGCGTGATTGGCGTAAGCCCGGCAGAAAAATGGGACCAAATGTTCGACCGGTTCCGTGCGGTGCGCGACGGCATCGAGATGCATTGAAAAACTAGCGGGCTGTGTCGTCCGGCTGCGGATTATCGTTCGCGCTCGCTTTCGATTTTGGTGCGGCCTTGCTGACCGCAACCATTGCCGGACGCAGGACGCGATCGCCAAGCATGTAGCCGGCCTGAATGACTTGCGCGACCTGACCGGGCGGCAGATCGGATGTCGGCACTTCGTACATTGCCTGATGGATGTTTGGGTCGAACTTCTCGCCCTCCGGCGAGAATTTTTTCACGCCATTCTTTTCCAGCGATTTCATGAGTTCACGCTCGGTGAGCTCGACCCCCTCGATGAGCCCTTTCATCTTGGCGTCGGCCGCTTCCCGCAACTCGGGCCCAATCGCTTCCAGCGCACGATGCATATTATCGGCGACCGCCAATACGTCGCGCGCAAACCCGGCAATGCCATAGACCCGCGCGTCGAGCACTTCACGCTCAGTGCGTTTGCGCAAGTTCTCCATCTCGGCAAGCGTACGCAGCAGCTTGTCCTTGAATTCGGCGGCTTCGCGCTTGGCTTCGACTATGGGATCGGCGGCTTCTGGAGCCGTGGTATTGCCGGTCTCGTCAGTCACAGTTTCGGCGTCACGGGCAGTCGGGTCCGTCATCGTGCTCAATCCATCCTCAGCAATATCCGGATGCCAGGGATATCAGGGCTCCAGCGCCAAAAATCAAGCGTTTATAGCGCGAGTAACCGGCTAACCACGCGCGCCGTATAATCAACCATCGGAATGACGCGGGCATAATTGAGCCTGGTGGGTCCAATCACGCCGATCACACCGACGATCCGGCCTTTGTTATCGCGATAGGGTGCCACGATGGTGGAGGATCCTGAAAGCGAAAACAGCTTGTTCTCCGACCCAATGAAGATGCGCACGCCATCGCCGCGTTCGGCGCGGCCGAGCAGGTCGATCACTCCACGCTTGGTTTCCAGCGCATCGAATAGCGAACGGACGCGCTCCAGATCTTCAAGCGCGTGGAGATCTTCCAGCAGATTGGCATGGCCGCGCACGATCAACTGGCGATCTTCGCTCTCACCACCCGACCAGCTGGCAAGCCCGGCCGCGATCACCTTTTGTGTCAGCTGATCAAGTTCGGCTTGGCCTTCAGTCACTGCTTTTTCAATCTCGCCGCGCAAATCGGCCAGCGTCTTGCCGCGAATACGTGAGTTGAGGAAATTTCCGGCTTCTGTCAGCGACGACGTCGGCAGCCCCGCGGGCACATTCAGGACGCGGTTTTCGACCTGCCCGTCCTCCGCGACAAGAACGGCGAGTGCCCGCTCCGGTTCCAGCCGGACAAATTCAACGTGTTTGAGCCGTACGTTATTTTTCGTGGTGAGCACGACGCCGGCCGAGCGCGTCAGTCCCGACAACATTTGTGACGCTTCCGTCAGGACGGCTTCGATCGATTTGGCGTTTTGCGTCCCCGCCACCTGCGCTTCGATCGAGCGTTGATCCTGCTCGCTGAGGTCGCCGACCTGCATGAGCGCGTCGACGAAAAACCGTAGGCCGATTTCTGTCGGTAATCGCCCCGCCGATGTGTGCGGCGCATAAATAAGGCCGAGCTGTTCCAGGTCCGACATCACATTGCGGACCGAGGCGGGCGACAGCGTTATAGGCAACAACCGCGACAGATTGCGCGAGCCCACTGGTTCACCGGTCGTGAGATAGCTCTCGACGATTTGGCGGAATATCTCGCGCGAGCGCTCGTTGAGCGCCGCAAGACTGACCTGTGTCGCACCGATCGGAATGTCGTGAGAGGCCAAAGCCCAACTCCTCGAGAACCAGCCCACAATTGACCATTAGGGCGGTCTTGTTCAAGCCGGACGTATCGTTATGGTGTGCGGCCAATATCAAGGGAGCGCGCCCGATGCGGCCGAGCCGCCGACAAGTCGATGAATTGCGTGCGGTTTCATTGGAACGCGGGGTAGTCAAATACGCCGAAGGCTCCTGCTTCGTGAAATTCGGCGATACCCATGTGCTGGTCACGGCCAGTCTGGAGGAGCGGCTGCCGCCTTGGCTCAAAGGCCAGGGGCGCGGCTGGGTTACGGCCGAATACGGCATGTTGCCCCGGGCGACCTCCGAACGCACGCGACGCGAGGCCAGTGCCGGCAAACAGGGTGGCCGCACGGTCGAGATTCAGCGATTGATCGGCCGCAGCCTGCGCTCGGTCGTGGACCTGCCGGCTCTGGGCGAGCGGCAAATCACGCTCGACTGCGACGTGATTCAGGCCGATGGCGGCACCCGCACCGCTTCCATTACCGGCGCCTGGGTGGCGCTCGCTGATTGCCTGAATTGGATGAAAGCGCGCGACATGCTCAAGGCCGAGGTAATGCGCGATCACATCGCGGCGGTTTCCTGCGGCGTGTGCAAGGGCACCGCAGTGCTCGACCTCGACTATGCCGAGGATTCCGAAGCCGACACCGATGCCAATTTCGTCATGACCGGTTCCGGCAACATCGTTGAAATCCAGGCGACTGCCGAAAAAATTCCATTCAGCGAAGATCAATTCGCCGCGCTGCTCGCGCTGGCGCGCAAAGGCATCGAGAAACTGGTTGGCTTGCAAAAGCTGGCGGTGGGATAGACGCAAGTACCGCGTTCCGACTCGTCATGCCCGCGCTTGTCGCGGGCATCCACGTCTTATAACGCTAAATAAAAGAAAGGCGTGGATGGCCGGGACAAGCCCGGCCATGACTAGCAATGGCCAGAAGACTTACAGGGCTGGTAGTCATCGCCACCCATAATCCGGGCAAGCTCACCGAGATGCGCGAATTGCTCGCGCCTTACGGCATCGCCACCCAGTCGGCGGCCGAACTCGGACTGCCCGAGCCGGAAGAGACCGGCAAAACCTTCGCAGCCAATGCACGCATCAAAGCAACAGCCGCGGCGCGCGTGAGCGGCAGCGCGGCCTTTGCCGATGATTCCGGCCTGGTCGTCGATGCGCTCGATGGTGATCCCGGCATTCACTCCGCACGTTGGGCGGGCCCGGACAAGGATTTTCGCGCTGCCATGAATCGCATTCAGTCGTTGCTGATCAATCGCGGCGCGAAGTTGCAAGAGCAACGCCGCGCCCATTTCGTCGCCGCGCTGTGTCTCGCATGGCCCGACGGACACTTTGAGGAATTCGAAGGACGCATTGACGGTATCGTAGTTTGGCCGCCGCGGGGCGACAAAGGCTTCGGCTACGATCCGCTTTTTCGTCCCGACGGATTCGATCGAACGTTCGGCGAGATGAGCGCAGAAGAAAAGCACGGACTGCCGCCGCGAGGGCAAGGCTTGTCACACCGCGCACGAGCGTTCATGAAGCTGGCCGAGGCGTGTTTATCCAATTTATCCAAGCCTTGAGTTGCTGGCTTGAGCTTGCTGGCTTGAGCTTGTTCCCGATCGCTACAATTTTAATCAACTGTTGCCGGCAAGATCGCTTATACGCTAGCTGCCGTGCACCTCGCGGCCTATGATGCTTAACATGAGTTTACCAACACCATTCGCAGTTTACGTGCACTGGCCGTTTTGCCTGTCGAAGTGCCCGTATTGCGACTTCAACAGTCACGTGCGTCATGTCGGCATCGACGAGGCGCGCTTTCTTCGCGCCTATGAAACTGAAATCGCCGCAACTGCCGCTCGTGCACGAGGCCGCACAGTATCGAGCATTTTCTTCGGCGGCGGCACGCCATCGCTGATGCAACCCTCGTCGGTGCAGGCGATCCTTGATTGCATCGCCAAACATTGGACCGTTGCGACGGACGTCGAAGTGACACTGGAAGCAAATCCAACCAGCGTCGAAGCAACGCGCTTCCGGGGCTTCCGCGCCGCCGGCGTCAATCGTGTGTCGCTCGGGGTGCAAGCGCTCGACGATGCGTCACTGAAAGAACTTGGCCGCCTGCACACTGCGCAAGAGGCCCTCGATGCGGTTGCAGTTGCCCGCTCGATTTTTGACCGTTATTCGTTCGACCTGATTTACGCCCGGCCGCACCAGACAACCGAGGCCTGGGAAGCTGAATTGAAACGGGCCATCGCCGAAGCTGCCGAACATCTTTCGCTCTATCAATTGACCATCGAGCCGGACACCCCGTTCTTCGGCCTGCACAAGGCCGGCAAAATCGCCGTTCCCGACGAAGACCTCGCGCGCGATCTCTACGATTTGACGCAAACCGTCTGCGACAGCGCCGGGTTGCCGGCTTACGAGATATCCAACCATGCGCGGTCTGGTGCGCAATGCCGGCACAATCTCGTTTACTGGCGCGGGCACGACTACGCGGGCGTCGGACCGGGCGCACACGGACGGCTGACGATTGATGGCCGGCGCGTTGCGACCGCAACCGAGAAACGGCCGGAAGCCTGGCTGATGCGCGTGGAAGACAGTGGCACCGGCCTGACGATCGATGAAAAACTCACGCCGGGTGAAACGGCCGACGAATACCTGCTGATGGGCTTGCGGCTTGCCGAGGGCATCGATCCCGCGCGCTACAGCGCGCTGTCTGGCCGCGCGCTCAGCCCGAAGCGCATTTCGATCTTGCGCGAGGAAGGTGCCGTGGAAACGACGGCCGATGGCCGTCTCCGCGTAACGCAGAGCGGGTTCCCGCTGCTCGACGCGGTGGTCGCGGATTTAGCAGCGTAGCCTTCGATCGTCATGCCCGGGCTCGTCCCGGCCATGACGAAGAAACTATGTGCCCGGCGCGAATGTATGTGGAGCCGGGCTCACCACCTGGCCGCCGGACGGCGTCACGCGCAGCACGGCCAGGCCACGTTCGTTCGGTCCATCAGGACGAAAACGGAAAACTCCATCGATGCCTGCGAACCCCGATGCGTTGGTCAGCACCGCCTCGCTGAAGCGCTGCTGCGGACTCTGTGTTTTCACAAGCGCTGCGACCAGCGCGACTGCATCATAAGAGAGCGTCGCGGTGCGCACCGGATCTTGTCCATAGCGCGCGCGATAGCGTCCCGAGAAATTGCGAAAGCCCGTCGATTCCGGCGCCGCATACCAGCCACCGTCGAGGGCCGGGGTCGAGAAGATGCGAGGATCGTCCCACAATCCGGTCCCGAGCAATTGTTCACGCTTGAGATTGACGCCGGCGGCGGTGAGCGCCTGCACGACTTGCGGCACGGCATCGGCGCCATCGGGAATGAAAATGCTGTCGACCTGGTTCGCGGCCTGCCCCGCGCGGCGCGCAGCTTCGGCTATTTTGCTCGCATCGCTCGGATATTTTTCCAGCGCCAATACGCGGCCGCCGCGGCGGGACACTTCCTGCTGGAATGCCGCTTCCACGACGGTGCCGTAGGCATTGTCCGGCAACAGTGCCGCGAAGGATCGTTTGCCGCGCGAGATCGCAAAATCAACAATCCGGCGGACATCCGTCTCCGGCAGGAAGCTCAGTAGATACACACCCCGCCCGGCGACACTGGCATCCGTGGAGAACGCGATCACCGGAATGTTGCGCGAGCGCGCGACCTGGCCAACCGCGCTGACCGATTGCGCAAACAGCGGTCCGATAATAATTTCGGCGCCTTCGCTAATCGCCTGCTGGGCCGCGGATTGCGCACCTTGCGGGGTGCCGCCATCGTCTTTTACCAGCAGTTGAATGTTCGGGCTTTTGAACTCGGCGAGCGCCATTTCGGCCGCGTTCTTCATCGATAGCGCGGCCACGCCAGCATTGCCTTGCGCAGACAACGGCAACACGAGGCCGACGCGGACCTGGCCTTCGCCGATGGGTGCGGCCGTGACCTGGTCGCCCGGCTCGGGAAGACCCGGCGCTCCACCACCGAATTGGGTCGTGCAAGCGGCAAGAACCAGCGCTGTCGCTGTAACGGATAAAACCGTGCGCGTGTCGCGCCACACACACATCAATGTCCCCTCCTCACGCGACTTGCCCGGCATAGTCGCTCCCCACGCGACGCCTTGGTGTCAGTCGTAACCGGTATCACCGATTTTGTCGCGCAAAAGTTAAGGGTATGAAGGACCGAAAGAATCTGCCGCCGATGACGCGCGAAACACGGCCGTCTAGAGTGCCCTTTATGGCGAATGACAGCACAGCGCGGCCCCGCCGTTATGCCCTATTCGGCACAACGATTGAGGCCGCAAAAGCCGTACCTGGCCTTTATCTCGTCGCCACGCCAATCGGGAACCTGGGCGATATCAGCTTGCGTGCGCTGGAACTGCTCGCGGGTGCCGATGTCATTGCCTGCGAGGATACCCGCGTCACCCGCAAGCTGACCGAACGTTACGGCATTGCAACGCCACTCACGGCGTACCACGAACATAACGCCACCGAAGCGCGGCCAAAGTTGCTCGCTCGTCTCGCGGACGGCCAAGCGGTCGCACTGGTGTCGGACGCGGGCACGCCGCTGATATCGGATCCCGGCTACAAGCTGGTGCGGGCGGCTCATGACGCCGGCCACGCCGTGATTGCAATTCCAGGAGCATCAGCCGTCCTTACAGCCTTATCGGTCGCGGGGCTGCCGACAGATCGATTTTTCTTCGAAGGTTTCCTGCCGCCCAAACAAGCGGCGCGGCAAAAGCGTATTTCAGCGCTTGCCAACATTCCCGCAACACTCGTGCTATTCGAAAGCAGGCCGCGAATTGCTTCGACGACCGCGGATCTTGCCGCAGCACTTGGGCCGCGCGAGGCCGCGATTTGCCGCGAGCTTACAAAGTTGCACGAAGAAGTCCGGCGTGGCGATCTTGAATCGCTGGCGCGCGATTATGCGGAGGGAGCGGAAACGCGTGGCGAGTTTGTGATCGTGATCGCACCACCCGCGAGCGACGAAGGAAACGCCGACGATGTCGATCATCTGCTTCGGCGCGCTTTGGCGCGGGTGTCGGTAAAAGATGCAGTCGGCGAAGTCTCATTCGCCACCGGCCGGTCGCGGCGCGAGGTCTATCAACGCGCACTCGCGCTCGCCAAGGATGCCGATGAGTCAAAGTGATCAACCGCCACGTCCAGCAAAGGCTGCCCCCCGTCCCGAGCGTCAGGCGGCGTTTCGGGTTGGCATTTCGGCCGAAAGCCGTGCTGCTGCCTTCCTGATAGCGAAAGGATTCCGTATTTTGGCGCGGCGCTGGAGAAGCCCACTCGGCGAAATCGACATCGTCGCGCGCCGGCGCCAGCTTTTAGTTTTCGTCGAAGTGAAAGCGCGCGCCACGCTCGATGAAGCTGCCGAATCTGTCAACGAGCGGCAACGCCGGCGCATCGCCGCCGCAGCGGAGGTTTGGCTCGCTGCCAACCCCGACCAGACTTTCCGCGATATTCGATTTGATGCGATTCTGGTGGCGCCCGGCAAAATTCCGCACCACATCCCGGCCGCGTTCGAAGCAAATTAAAGTATCAGGCGCTCAGCCGCTCAAAGAACTGGTCGACTTGCGCGCGGATCCGGCTGGCAACACTGCCAAGGTCGTCGGCGACCGCTTTGACCGCGGCGGCGCTCGAGCGCGTGTCTTGCGTCGCGGCGCCCATGAGATTGACCTCTGTAGCCGTCTCCGCAGTGCGATCGGCGGCAACCTCGACACCGCGCGCGATTTCTTGCGTGGCCGCACCTTGCTCGGTGACGGCGGCGGCGATCGCGCTGCTGATGTTGCCGATTTCGCGGATCGTGTGCTCGATACCAGTGATTGCCGTGATCGAGCGCTGCGTTGCACGCTGCATGCCGGCGATTTGCGCGCCGATTTCTTCGGTGGCCCGGCTGGTTTGTCCGGCCAACGCCTTCACTTCGCCGGCCACTACAGCAAATCCGCGGCCGGCCTCGCCGGCGCGCGCCGCCTCGATCGTTGCGTTGAGGGCGAGCAAATTTGTTTGCTCGGCAATGTCGGTGATGAGCTTGACCACGTCGCCGATGCGCGCCGCGGCCTCGTCCAGCTCCTTGACCGCGAGATTGGTGGATTCGACCTCATTAACCGCTTTGGTCGCAATCGCGTTGGATTGTGCCACCTGCCGATCGATCTCATTGACCGACGCCGACAGCTCGTCCGCAGCCGACGCGATGTCGCGCACATTGGACGACGCCTCGGCTGACGTTTCTTCCGCGCGCGCAGTTTTACTAGAGGCATTGTCGGCGGCGGTCCCGAGCTGGGTCGATGCGGACAGCATCTCGTCCGAGATGCGGCCAAGTTGGGCAAGCGTTGCTTCGACCTCGGCAGAGAAGGATGAGATTTCGTTCGACATTTTCTGTTGGCGCTGGGCGCGCAGCTCGGCGTCGCCGAGGACGGTACGATTGAGTTCTTCGTTGCTGCGCATGGCCTTCTGAAACACGCCGATAGATCGCGCCAGTGCACCGATTTCATCTTTGCGATCGCTAAACGGAATGGCGATTCCACTGTCGCCCGCCGCAACGGCTTCAGTAATGCTCGTGATGTCGGCGATCGGTTTGGTCACGCTACGGGCGATGATCATGACCCCGATGATCGCGAGCGCCACCGCGATGCATGCTAGAACCGTCAGCAGCATGGCGGTGTGATCGATTCCCTCGTCGATTTGCGTATAAATCTGGCTGGCTGTGTCGGTGTAGTGCTGGCTCAGCGTCTCAAGGTCCTTGCTGAGCACCGAGCGAATCGCGGGGGGCTGGTTTTTCTCCGCCCATTCGCGGGCGGCCTGCGGCCCCGACTTCTTGGCGACGGGTGCAAGCGCGTAGAGCGAATCCTGATATTCGTTAATGCGAACAGCGAATTGGCTGAATGCGACCGCGTCGCTGTTACGCACGCTCCGCTGCCAATCGCCAATCACGCCACTGATCTGATCGGTGACTTTAACCAGGGAATCGGCATATTTGGCGGCCTCAGCCCGGTCGGCCGACATATATATGCCGCGCGTCTCCATGACCGAGGCATAAATCAAGCCGTTGATGCGTTCGACATTCCAGCTGCCGGCATTGGCGGATTCGAATTCATCGGTCAGCGCGGCATGGTCGCGCGCCTGCGACACCGCAACCATCGACAGCGCCACGGTGGTGGCGGCCATCAACGCGAAGATCGCATAAAGCCTTGCAGCAATCGAAAGCTTTGGCAGAATCACCGATGGCCCCCCGGCCGTCCCATATACGTGCCCAAGCGGCTATAGTGCGCATAATGTATTAACGCTTTATTCGCCTATAGGTAGTCATGAGCCTCAAAATCGCAGTGCAAATGGATCCGATCCAGCGGATCAACATTAAGGGCGACTCGACATTCGCCCTGCTGCTGGAAGCACAAAAACGCGGACACCAGCTCTCCTATTACACGCCTGACCGGCTCGCTTTGCTCGACGGCCGCGTATTCGCCCATATCGAGTCGCTGAGCGTGCGCGACAAGGCCGGCGATCACGTCACGCTGGACAAGCCGCGACGGGTTGAGTTGACCGAGTTCGACGTGGTGCTGTTGCGGCAGGATCCGCCTTTCGATCTGGCCTATGTTACGACCACGCACCTTCTGGAACGCATCCATCCCAAGACGCTGGTGGTCAATGATCCGGCGCATGTGCGCAATGCGCCAGAAAAGGTCTTTGTCACCGAATTTCCCGACCTGATGCCCCCGACGCTCATTACGCGTGACCTTTCCGAAATCAAAACATTCCGCGCCGAGCACGGCGATATCGTGATGAAGCCGCTCTACGGCAAAGGCGGCGAGGCAGTTTTTCGCCTGGCGCGCGAGGATCTCAATTTCGGTTCTCTGTACGATCTGTTCACGACCACATTTCGCGAGCAATGGGTGGTGCAGAAATTTCTGCCCAACATCAAACACGGCGACAAACGCATCATATTGGTTGACGGCGAATTTGCCGGCGCGGTCAACCGAATTCCAGCGGCCGACGACCTGCGCTCGAATATGGTGCGTGGCGGCGTGCCCGCAGCAACAGAATTGACCAAGCGCGAAACTGAAATCTGCAAACGTATCGGCCCCGCGCTGCGCGAGCGTGGATTGCTGTTCGTCGGCATCGACGTGATCGACGGCTACCTGACTGAAATTAATGTCACCTCGCCCACAGGAATCCGTGCCATTAAAAATCTTGGCGGGCCAGATGTGGCGGCGCTGATCTGGGACAATATCGAGGCAAAGCGGAAGACACGCTGAGACAATGAGCGTTGCTCTCACCATCGCCACCACCGATTACGATCACTTCCGCGATTTTCGCCTGGGATTGGTTCGTGCGGAAGGTATCGAAACGAACTGGCTGACACTTGGCCATCACGAGATCTTCTCGCGCTTCACCTTCAATAGAGAATGGGAAGTCTCCGAACTTTCCTTCGCGAAATTCGTAGCGCAGGTGACGCGTCCGAATTCCGATATCATTGGGTTGCCAGTCTATGCTTCGCGCTTGTTTCGCTTTGCGTCATTTTATGTGAACCGCAAAGCAGGCATCAAAACCGCCAAGGATTTGCGCGGAAAGCGCGTCGGTGTTCCTGAATGGGCGCACACTGCCGCCGTCTATATGCGCGGATGGCTGATGCACGAGGGCGGCCTCGCACTTTCCGACATCGATTGGATCCAGGCCGGTACCAACGAGGCCGGGCGCATCGAAAAGGTAGAATTATCGCTGCCAAAAGGCGTTCAACTCACCAGCAGGCCCGAGAAAACCCTCAGCGGCATGATCGCTTCTGGTGAACTCGATTGCGTCATCATTGCGCGGCCGCCGAACTCGTTTCGTGAAAAACATCCGGACGTTGTGCGTTTGTTTCCCGACTACGAGGCAATGGAGCAGCGCTATTACGAGCAGACTCGCGTCTACCCGATCATGCACGTTATCGCGATGCGTAAGTCGATCCTCGACGGTCGGCCCTGGGTTGCGCGCAATCTCTATAACGCGTTCGAAGAATCAAAACGCCGCAGTCTTGAGCGCATTCTCGATCCAGCCGTCTCCCGATATCCAGTGCCGTGGCTGACGAGTTATGCGCAGCGCATGCAGCAAACATTCGGAGAGCTTTTTCCTTACGGCATCGAGGCGAACCGGCCGACACTGGAGCTGTTTCTACGTTATACACACGAACAAGGCATCGCGCACCGCCTTGCCACGCCCGAAGACATTTTCCCCGCTGGTATTATGGCGTCCGTGAAAATTTGACTATTTCGCCGCGCGTTTTATCGCTTCGCCGCGGATGCTCGCATCCACGATGTTGGCGAGGTCGATCGGCGCTTTCAGATTGCCTGCCTTCACCAGCTCGTTTTGCATCCAGCTCAACTTGTCGAGCGGCAGTGTGACGTCGGGATCGATCGCATGTTGTTTGAGTGTATCGTCGTAGGCGTAAGCCGGACGCGGATCATCGGGCTTGGCATGAATGCTGTCCTCGGTCAGCTTGATCGTTTCGGCGCGATGAGTGACCGCGAATTTCAGCGCTTCCATTTGGGCAGCGACAAAATTGACGGCGTCGGCACGACGCTCAGAAATTGTTTTTCCGGTCAAGGTCAAACATAGGCGTACATAATTCGGCAGCGCTTCGTTTCCGGCAACAAGCATGGTCACGTCCTTGGGTGCGACTGCCATGAATTCCGCGGCGACGATGCCGGCGTCAGCAACCCCAGCGACCACCGCTTTGAATCGATCGAGGTCGCCGCCGAGGTTTGCGAAATGGACTTCTGAAGCCGGGATTTTGTGTTGCTCGAGTATCGCGTTGATCAGCAGATTGGGCAGTGATCCCGGCGCCGCTACCGCAATCGTCTTGCCCTTAAGATCCTCGACCTTGCTGATCGTCGATTTCACCATCAGCCCGTGGGGGACACCCGGCCAATCGCATCCGACGATCTTGATGTCAGCGCCGCGTGCGCCGGCCAGGATGGTGGCGCCGGGACTTGATTCGATGCTGTCGAGTTCTCCCGACAGCAGCGCCTTGTGTGCGGTGGCGCCATTCTTCAGCGGGACGATCTCTATTTTCAAACCGCGCTTGGATGCAAAGTCACGCTGACCGAGCATCAGCATGAAACCGGCATCACCTTTGGGCTCGATAACCCCGTGCTTCCAGGGCCTGAGCTCCTCCTGGGCACGGACCGGTAGTGCCGCCGCCGCCAACAAGAGACCCAAGAAAAGAGCTCGCGCGCAAGTCATCGGGGGAACCTCCGGCTTTGGGAGACTATGATCGGGGGCTAAAACTCTCAGATCAATCATATCGTTGAGCCTCCAGCCCTGAATTATGTTCCCGAATTGTTCTTGTACAACCGTCCGGCGTCGGATACTACTATTGCGGGTATCGTACGGGGTCCGGTTGTATGGTCGAACGCGTTGCTACAGTGGCATTCGAGGGCATTGAAGCCCGCGCGGTCGACGTGCAGGTGCAAGTCGCGCCGGGCTTGCCTGCGTTCAACATTGTGGGGCTACCCGACAAGGCAGTATCCGAGGCAAAGGAGCGCGTGCGCGCGGCTCTCGTTGCATCAGGTCTCGCGCTTCCCGCGCGACGAATCACGGTCAATCTCGCGCCCGCCGATCTCCCGAAAGAAGGCAGTCATTACGACCTTCCAATAGCGCTCGGCCTGATGGCGGCGATCGGCGCCATTCCGCACGATGCCTTGAACAGTTTTACGGTTTTAGGCGAGCTTGGGCTTGATGGATCCATCGCCGCAGTCGCCGGCGTATTGCCCGCCGCGATTGGCGCCAACGGACGCGGCCAAGGCCTGATCTGTCCGAGCGTATGCGGGCCCGAAGCGGCCTGGGCCAGTCCCGAAATCGAGATCATTGCCGCACAATCGTTGATCCAGCTTGCCAATCATTTCAAAGGCACGCAGGTCCTGGCGCGCCCTCAGCCGAAAATCCGCGAGCGTGACGACGTACCGCTCGACCTCGCCGACATCAAGGGTCAGGAAAGTGCAAAGCGCGCGCTCGAAGTCGCAGCTGCCGGCGGACACAACTTGCTCATGATCGGCCCGCCCGGCGCTGGCAAATCCATGTTGGCGGCGCGATTACCGACGATCTTGCCGCCACTTTCGCCGACCGAGCTGCTGGAAGTATCGATGATTGCTTCGGTTGCCGGCGAAATCGAGGGGGGCGCACTTACTAACCGGCGGCCGTTTCGCTCGCCACATCACTCAGCTTCGATGCCGGCTTTGGTCGGTGGCGGCTTGCGCGCGCGGCCGGGCGAAATCTCGCTCTCTCATAACGGAGTTTTATTTCTCGATGAGCTGGCGGAATTCTCCGGTCAGGTCCTTGATTCTTTGCGCCAGCCGTTGGAAACGGGCGAAGTCGCGATCGCGCGCGCCAATCACCGCGTCACCTATCCGGCGCATTTCATGCTGGTCGCAGCAATGAACCCTTGCCGCTGCGGACGTGCCAGCGACCCTGGCTTTCTCTGTAAACGCGGCGCCAACATTCGCTGCGCGGCCGAGTACCAAGGCCGGCTGTCCGGCCCGTTGCTCGATCGTATCGATTTGCACATCGAAGTCCCGGCGGTGACAGCCGCCGATCTGATTTTGCCGGCGCCGGCCGAGGGAAGCCGCGAGGTGGCCGCCCGCGTCGCGCGCGCGCGCGACGCGCAGGTCGCGCGTTACGCAGCTCTCGGCATGAATAATGTACGGACGAATGCGCAGGTGAGCGCGTCGGCTCTGGAGGAGGTAGCGCGCGCGGACGCTGCTGGTATGACGCTTCTGCGCGACGCTGCCGAATCAATGCGTCTGTCGGCGCGCGGCTATCACAGGATATTGCGCGTCGCACGGACACTCGCCGATCTCGACGCCGCCGAACGTGTCGGTCGCGTTCATCTTGCGGAAGCTTTGTCCTATCGCGCGCTCGCCGACGATTTGCGGCGGGCAGCATAATCCGGCGCAGCTGATGCCTGTTAACGTCGCGTTTACCATATTCGCGCGAACGGCGACCGCTCGGTTAATCAGGAATAAAATTGCAAGATTCGGGGCGCCAAATGGTCGCTATCGTGGATGGCCGAACTATCGAGGCCGGACCCGGCGACACCGGAGCCATGCGACCCGAACCACAATCAACAAAACGACCGACGAAGGCAGCGGCAGACGGTCGCCCGGGGGCGCTGCCGTTTAGCCGTGCGATTGTCTTTGCGTGCGCGGTCATCGCAGTTGCGTTGAGCTACCTCGTCGGCACGCGCATACAAAATGCGGCCCTCGATCTGACAGACTATGCCATTGCCGGTGCACTATTCGCGGCTGCGTGCAGCGTGATCGTCTTTATGTATTTGCGCCTGCGGCAAACCATAAAAGCACTCGGTGCGCTTGAAACGCGCAATGACGAGCTTTCCGACCACAATTGGGAGCTGCGCGAAGCGGAAGAGCGCGCCCGAAGTTTGCTGGAAGCACAAGGCGATGTGATCGTGCGCAGGGATAGTTCCGGCCGCGTCACTTATGCGAGCGACGCTTTTTGCGCACTCGCGAACAAGCCACGGGAAGTCCTGATAGGAACCATTGTGGAGCTGCCCGTTCTCGAGCAAGGGGCCGTCGCGGTCCAAGCTGATGGCACGCGCGTCTATGACCAGAAAATTTCTTGCGGCAGCAGCGCGCGATGGATTGCCTGGCGAGAAGTCGCGGTGCGTGGCGAAACAGGCAGCGAGAACCAAGGCGTGGGACGCGACGTTACAAGCCGGGTCGAAGCCGAGCATGCTCGTTCCCTGGCACGCGACCAGGCGGAAACCGCAAACCGCGCCAAATCACGTTTCCTTGCAATGGTCAGCCACGAAATTCGCACGCCGCTCAACGGCATGCTCGGCATGGCGGATTTGCTGCTCGACACGCCGCTTACGCCGGAGCAGCTCACGTATGCGAAGGCTGCAAAGACATCGGGCGAAACATTGTTATCGCTGATTGAAGAGATCCTCGATTTCTCGAAAATCGAAGCCGGCAAGCTCGACCTGGAAGCACGTCCCTTCACGCTGACGGCCATGGTCGAAGAAGCGGTCGAGCTGATGGCGCCACGCGCGCAAGCGAAGGGTATTGAGATCGCCTCGTTCGTGGACGAACGCGTTCCAGCGCAAGTCGTGGGTGATGCAGCGCGCTTGCGGCAGGTTCTTCTCAATCTGGTCGGCAACGCCGTCAAGTTCACTGAAAAGGGCGGCATTGCTGTCATCGTCGAACCGAGCGAGCACAAAAACGAAATTCATTTCGAAGTGCGCGATACCGGCATCGGCATGAAACAGGATGACCTGGCGCGTATCTTCCTCGATTTTGAGCAAGCCGACGGTTCGTCGACGCGAAAATATGGAGGTACCGGTCTTGGACTTGCGATCTCCAAGCGCATCGTCGAGCGCATGGACGGACGCATTGCCGTGACAAGCCAAGAAGGTGTTGGCTCGACTTTCAGCGTCGAGGTACCGTTGCCCCCGTCGCTCGACGTACAAGATGCGAATTTCGTTCCGCCCGATCTCAATTCTGCTGCCGTCATGATCATCGCAGCGGCGGAAATCGAGGCTTCGTTGCTGGCCCGGCGAATCGGCCGTTGGGGTGCCAAGACCTGCACGGCAATCGATGAGCGAATAGCCTTGGCATTGCTCCCGGAAAGACCATGGGACGCGCTGCTGGTCGACTATCCACTCGCGTCAAACATAACTGCGAACTGCGATCTCACTAAACTCGGCGTGCCAAAGCGCGTTGTGTTGATCAGTCCGACCGAGCGGCACGAATTGCCGGCGCTGAAAGCTGCTGGATTCACCGGCTATCTTGTAAAACCAGTGCGAGCGGCTTCACTCGCTGCGCGGCTCGTAACTGCGGATGCGTTCGAGCACACGCCAGCCGAGGTCATCAAGGAGTCCGAAATAGTCACCGCCGGCAAAGGCCTTTCGATTCTGGTGGCCGAGGACAACGAAATCAATGCGCTCCTCGCGCGCGCATTGCTCACACGTCTCGGACACCGCCCCACAATTGCAATCAATGGCGAAGACGCCGTGGAATCCTGGCTCGCGGCGCGCGCTGCAGGTTCTCCTTACGATCTGGTGCTGATGGATGTGCAGATGCCGGGGATGGATGGCCTGGATGCTGCGCGATCGATCCGCGCGGCGGAAGCACAAGCCGGCGACAAACGCACGCGTATGCTCGCACTCACCGCCAACGCACAATCAGAAGACCGGGAGGCAGCGCTCGACGCAGGCCTGGATGGGCTCCTGGTGAAGCCGCTCGATCGCGAACGGCTGCGTGAAGTATTGCAGGCCACTGTGGAGCTTGCATCCAATCCGCTTGCGGCGTGACGCAGGTTTCCTCACATTGTCATAATTCCGTGGTCGGTGCGTGGTCTAGGGATGATCAGCGGTTGACCTCTGATTCGTCCGTTTGGAACCCCGCGTCATCGCAATCGGTTGTGCCCGAAGAGGACCCATGCCCTCACGCGCCAGCATCCAACCCCAGCGCAGCCTGTTCGAGCGGTTTCGCCCGGCGCCCGCCGGGCCCGGCATGCCTGGCATCATCTCTTCGCTTCAGGCCTATGGTGGTTTGCAGGCCTGGGCAGCACGTACTCACCGGCCATCGCAAAGCCTCGGCCGTCTCGGTTCCTTAGAGGTTCGGCTGGCGCAAACGGCAGCCGAAGTGCGTCAGGCTCAAAAATTGCGCTATCGCGTTTTCTACCAAGAGGGTGCAGCGATACCGAACCCCGCGCGGCTATTCGCGCGTCGCGATATCGACGGCTATGACGCCATCTGCGACCACCTGTTGGTGCTGGATCACGCATCGCGCGATCGCGGCGCGCTGAACCGGCCGACCGTCGTCGGTACCTACCGGCTGCTGCGGCAACCTTTGGCTGAAGAATTCGGCAGCTTCTATACCGCCGCTGAATTTGATATCGGCGCACTTCTCGCAAGCCACAGAGATTTGCAGTTCCTCGAACTTGGGCGATCTTGCGTGCTCGCGCCCTACCGTAACAAGCGCACCGTCGAACTTCTGTGGCACGGTATCCACTCATACAATTTGCAGAATGGTTGCGATGTCATGTTTGGATGCGCGAGCCTCGATGGCACCGACATCCAGCGGCTCGCGCTCCCGCTCTCATTCTTGCATCATTACGCACCGGCCCCGGAACAGTGGCGCGCGCGTGCGCTGCCCGGGCGTTACGTCGAGATGAATCGCATGTCGAAAGAATCAATCGATCCAAAAGAGGCACTTCGCGCCCTGCCACCGCTGATTAAGGGATATCTGCGACTCGGCGCCTATATCGGCGATGGCGCCGTCGTTGATCATGAATTTGGCACGACTGACGTTTTCATGGTGCTGCCGGTGGCCACGATCAAGAAACGCTACCTTGAGCATTTCGATCTGAGCCGATGGGCTGCGTGACTACAACCGCCGGAGCGAAACGTTCTCGACCAGGTGGCTTTCGCTTTTCTTCAATATGAGATCGGCCCGCTGCCGCGTCGGCAGAATATTTTCGTGCAAGTTGACGAGATTGATCCGCGACCAGATCGACGACGCGGTTTCTGTCGCCTCCTTGTCCGACAAATTCGAATAACGATGAAAATATGATTTTGGGTCGCGGAAAGCAGTGCCGCGCAAAGTCAAGAAACGATCGACGTACCAGCCTTTTAGTACGTCTTCATCGGCATCGAGATATACCGAGAAATCGAAAAAATCAGAGACAAACGGAATCGCCTTTCCATCTTTCGGCAGGCGGCCAGTTTGCAGAACGTTCAATCCTTCGACGATGAGAATATCCGGCCGATCGACTTCGATCGATTGGTTCGGCATCACATCGTAGATGAGGTGCGAATAGACCGGTGCCCGAGCCGGGCGGCGGCCCGCTTTCACGTCCGATAGAAACCGGAGCAGCGCAGGCAGATCGTAACTTTCGGGAAAGCCTTTTTTTTCCATCAGGCCTTCGCGTTCAAGGATCGTATTCGGAAACAGAAAACCGTCAGTGGTAATGAGGTCGACTTGCGGCACGTTTGGCCAGCGCGCCAACAGCGCCTGCAGCACACGCGCCGTCGTCGATTTGCCGACTGCGACTGAACCAGCGACGCCGATGATGTAGGGCATCTTCACGTCGGTGGTGCCGAGAAATCGCTCCTGCGCACGGAATAACCGCTGGGTCGCCGCCACATACATCGAGAGAAGCCGCGACAGCGGCAAATAAATCTCTTCGACCTCCGCCATATCAAGCCGGTCGTGCAACGAGCGCAGACGCGTAACCTCCTCGGAGGTCAGCGTCATGGGCGTGTCCTCGCGCAAATTTGCCCATTCCGCACGCGAGAAGGTGCGATAAGGAGAAAGGTTTTCTTCGGTGCGCTGTTCCATCATTGCCGTTAACTGCGAGAACGCGAGGCTTTCTCCTCGTGGCCGGATTGCGCTGTGCGCTTTTCAAGCGCCGCTTCGACTTCTGATAGTGCGATGCCGCGTGCTTCCAACAGCACCAGCAGATGATAGAGAAGATCCGCCGCTTCGGCGATCAGCCGGCCCTTATCTTCCTGCACGGCAGCCAGACCCGTCTCGATGGCCTCTTCGCCAAGCTTCTTGGCGCAATGAGCGACACCTTTGTCGATGAGTGCGCGCGTATAAGATTCCGACGCGCTCGCTTTGGCGCGCTCGTGAACCCGCTTTTCCAGATCGGCCAGGGTGAACTTGCTCATGGAAGCCTCTTCAGGCCGCTCAATAGCACTGTTGCGGCTATGGATCGAGCCGCACGGCTAGACCCGCTTTTGCCATATAAGCCTTGGCTTCTCGCACGCTGTGATCGCCGAAGTGGAAAATCGATGCGGCTAGCACGGCGGTGGCGTGGCCTTCGCGTATGCCCGCAACCATGTCATCGAGCGAGCCGACGCCTCCGGAGGCAATCACAGGCACAGTAACCGCATCTGCAATCGCCCGGGTCAACGGGATGTCGTAGCCCTTCTTGGTTCCATCGCGGTCCATCGATGTCAGCAGGATCTCACCCGCTCCCAGTGCGACGACTTCCTCAGCATAGCGAATGGCATCGAGGCCAGTCGGATTGCGGCCGCCATGGGTGAAAATCTCCCAGCGATCTTTTTCACCCGGCTTCGATACTTTTTTGGCGTCGATCGCCACGACGATGCATTGATCGCCGAACTTCTCGGCCGCTTCCTTGACGAAATCCCGACGCGCAACCGCCGTAGTATTGATCGAGACTTTGTCGGCGCCACAGGTGAGCAACTTGCGAATGTCGTCGACCGTGCGCACACCGCCGCCGACGGTCAGAGGCATAAAACAGGCCTCGGCCGTGCGCGTCACTACGTCGTAGATCGTATCGCGGTTTTCGTGGCTGGCCGTGATGTCAAGGAAGCAAAGTTCGTCCGCGCTCGCCGCATCGTATGCGATCGCCGCTTCCACCGGGTCGCCGGCATCACGCAAATTGACAAAGTTGACGCCCTTGACGACTCGGCCGTCTTTTACGTCGAGGCATGGAATGACGCGGACCTTGAACATTAGGCAGCTGTCCTCGCGGCGCGGATCAGCGTGAGTGCTTCTGTCGCATCCAACCGTCCATCATAGAGCGCGCGGCCAGCAATGACGCCTGTGAGCTTTCGGGCGCGTGGCTCTAGCAGCGCCTTGATATCCGCAATCGAAGCAAGGCCGCCCGATGCAATCACTGGAATCGAAATCGCCTCGGCGAGGGCAACAGTCGCATCAATGTTGATCCCCTGCAGCATGCCGTCGCGCGCAATATCAGTATAGACAATTGCCGCAACACCGGCGTCCTCGAAACGCTGTGCGATCTCTAGCGCGGACAGTTTCGAGTTTTCCGCCCAACCTTCCACCGCAACGTTGCCGTCGCGCGCATCGAGCCCCACTGCGACACGGCCGGGAAAATCACGCGCCGCCTGCTTCACAAAGGGCGGATCGCGCACAGCTGCTGTGCCGATGATGACTCGCGTAACACCTTTCTCGAGCCAGGCCTCCACAGTTGCTGTATCTCGAACGCCGCCACCCAGTTGCACGGGCACGCCCACAGTTTCAAGAATTCGGTCGACAGCCGCCGCGTTCACCGGCTTGCCAGCGAAGGCACCGTCGAGATCGACGATGTGCAGATATTCGAAGCCCTGTTGCTCAAACGCTTGGGCCTGCGCCGCCGGGTCACGATGAAAGACGGTCGCACGAGCCATATCGCCCTGCTCCAACCGCACGGCGAGTCCTTCCTTCAGATCGATGGCGGGAAAGAGAATCACGGCGCCCACTTCAAAAAGTTCGAAATCAACGCAAGACCCAACTTCTGACTCTTCTCAGGGTGAAATTGTGTGCCGACCATGTTCTCGCGTCCCACGATTGCCGTGAGCGGGCCGCCATAGTCGGCCTGCGCCACCAGATCGCTCCGCTTCGCCGTTTTAAGTTCGAACGAGTGCACAAAATAAGCATGCAATCCGCTTGTCCCGACAGTAATCCCGTCGAGAAGCGGGTGCGGCTTTAGCACGTTGAGCGTGTTCCAGCCCATGTGCGGAATTTTCAAACCCGGATCGGATGGGGTGATGCGGTCGACTTCACCGGCGATCCATCCGAGGCCTGAGGTCACGTGATATTCGCGCCCACGCTCCGCCATTAATTGCATGCCAACGCAAATTCCAAAAAATGGCCGGCCGTTCTTCCGAACGCTCTGTTCGAGCGCATCGATCATGCCGGGAATTTCGTCGAGGCCACGCCGGCAATCGGCAAAGGCGCCGACACCGGGCAGCACGACACGATCGGCGCGCGCGACCGCGTCGGGATCGCTGGTTACGACAATTGGTTGCTCGTGTTTGCTCTCGCGCGCTGCGCGTTCGAACGCCTTGGCCGCTGAATGCAAATTTCCAGAGCCATAATCGACAATGGCAACGCTCACCGCTGTCCTCCCGGCTCGGGAAAAAGGCCGATCACGTCCGTTGACGAAGGTGGGCCACGCCGAACCGGCGTTGAATAATTTGGTTCGATTGGTGGCTGGGTCGCCGGAGAATTTGCCGCACGCTTGCTCCACTCGGCATAAAATCGACGCTCGGCAGTTTCGGCATCATCACCGACGACGAATCCGAGTGTGTTCCAGCCCCGGCGCGCCAAAGTCCAGCGCCATATGCTGGACGCTTCGAAACCCATCAACAAGGCGACGAGAAGCGCGACCAGCAATTGCGTGCTGGACGGAGCGCGCAGTAGAGCAAGTCCTACTCCCAGCAGGCCATAGCCGACGACATAGATCACAAAAGCCAGCCACAATCGGTGCAGCAATAACCACAGCGGCGTCAGCAGAAAGGCCCAGGCATGAAACCCGTCGCGCACGAAAACGAAGCGCTCAGGAGCGCTTGTTGTCTCGCCCTGACGTGGCGGAGGTGAGTGCACGGTAAAAGTGGGCATTCGGTTACTCTCAACTCATCTTCGCTCATTCCGGGCGCGAGCGAACCGAGCGAACTCGGAATGACGTACTTGCTACCCGCCAAGGGTACCTTTCGTAGACGGGACTTCGTCCTTGGCACGCGGGTCGATCGCCACAGCGGCGCGCAAAGCACGTGCCAAACCTTTAAAGCACAACTCTGCAATATGGTGATCATTGCTGCCGTATAAAGTCTCGGCATGCAGCGTAATGCCAGCGTTCATGGCAAAAGCCTGGAACCATTCCTGCACAAGTTCGGTGTCGAATTCGCCCACTTTGTCGCGCACAAATTCGGCTTTGAACACCAGAAAAGGCCGGCCGGAAATATCGACGGCGACGCGGGTGAGCGCCTCATCCATCGGCACATGCACATCCGCGTAACGCGTGATGCCTTTCATGTCGCCAAGCGCCTGCTTCACCGCCTGACCGAGCGCGATCCCGACATCCTCGGTCGTGTGGTGATGGTCGATATGCAAATCGCCCTTGGCTTTGACCGATATGTCGATGCGCGAATGGCGCGCAAGCAAATCAAGCATGTGGTCGAGAAAGCCAATACCGGTCGCGACCGATGCACGGCCGGTCCCATCGAGATCGACTTCGACCTCGACCTCGGTTTCCTTGGTCTTGCGCTTTACGGCGCCCTTGCGCATGGCGAATATCCTTTATTCGCGCGACTTTTATCAGGGGTTTGCCGGATTCGCCACAGCCGTTGCGAATGGTTTGCAAATGCGCATCGTCGTGCCTAGATGACGCTGGTCGCGGGGCTTTAAGCATATGGCATCCAACGAACTACCCTCCTGGCATGGCACCACCATCCTCACTGTCCGCAAAGGCGGCAACGTGGTTATCGGCGGCGACGGCCAGGTGACGATCGGGCAGACCATCGTCAAATCCAACGCCAAGAAGGTGCGCCGCCTCGGAAAAGGCGACGTGATCGGCGGCTTTGCCGGCGCCACCGCCGACGCATTTACCCTGTTCGAGCGACTCGAAGGAAAGCTCGAGCAGTATCCGGGTCAGCTCACCCGCGCCGCTGTCGAGCTTGCCAAGGACTGGCGCACCGATCGCTATCTGCGCCGCCTCGAAGCGATGATGATCGTCGCCGACACCAACGTCTCGCTGGTGCTCACCGGCACCGGCGACGTGCTGGAGCCTGAAAACGGTGTCATGGGCATCGGCTCGGGCGGCAACTACGCGCTCGCTTCGGCGCGTGCGCTGCTCGACGGCCCGCTCGATGCAGAGGCCATTGTCCGCAAGTCACTCGATATTGCGGCCGAAATTTGCGTCTACACAAACCGCAACGTGACCATCGAGTCCCTCAAATCGTAACCGGGTACGCGCGTTGACCGACTTTTCCCCCCGCGAAATCGTTTCCGAGCTTGACCGTTTCATCGTTGGCCAAGGCGACGCCAAGCGCGCGGTCGCGATCGCTCTGCGCAATCGTTGGCGGCGCTTGCAACTCGACGATAAATTGCGAGAAGAAGTGTTGCCGAAAAATATCTTGATGATAGGCCCCACTGGCGTCGGCAAGACCGAGATTTCCCGGCGCCTGGCCAAGCTTGCCGGCGCGCCGTTCCTCAAGGTTGAAGCAACCAAATTCACCGAGGTCGGATACGTTGGCCGCGACGTCGAGCAAATCGTGCGCGACCTCGTCGAGATCGGCATTGCCCTCGTTCGCGAGAAGAAACGCAAGGATGTGCAGGCGCGGGCGGAACAATCCGCGGAAGAGCGCGTGCTCAATGCTCTCGTCGGACCCGGTGCAAGCCCGACGACGCGCGAAAGCTTTCGCAAAAAATTACGCGATGGCGAACTCAACGATAAAGAGATCGAGATCGAGGTGCAGGCCGGCGGCAGCGGCATGCCGATGTTCGAGATCCCCGGCATGCCCGGCGCACAGATGGGCGCGATCAATATCGGAGATATTTTCGGAAAGCTCGGCGGCGGCCGAACCAAGACCCGGCGCGTCACGGTCGAGGAGTCACACAATATCCTTATCAATGAGGAATCCGACAAGCTGCTCGACAATGAACAGCTCGTGCAGGAATCGATCAGAGCGGTTGAGCAGAATGGGATCGTTTTTCTCGATGAGATCGACAAGATCGCAGGCCGCGACGGCCTGCGCGGAGCCGACGTGTCGCGCGAAGGTGTGCAGCGCGACCTGTTACCGCTGATCGAGGGTACCACCGTCAATACCAAGCATGGGCCGGTGAAGACCGACCACATTCTGTTTGTTGCCTCCGGTGCGTTTCATATTTCGAAACCGTCGGACCTCTTGCCTGAGTTGCAGGGCCGCTTGCCGATCCGCGTAGAGCTCAAAGCACTCACGCGCGATGATTTCCGGCGTATCCTGACCGAGCCGGAAGCCTCGCTGATCAAGCAATATGTGGCGCTGATGGGCACCGAAGGTGTCACGCTCGAATTCACCGAGGACGCAATCGACGCCATTGCCGACATTGCGGTTGCGGTGAATTCATCGATTGAAAACATTGGCGCCCGTCGCTTGCAGACGGTGATGGAACGCGTGCTCGACGAGGTTTCATTTGCGGCGCCGGATCGCTCCGGCGAAACGGTAAAAATTGACGCCGCTTACGTCGAGAAGCACATTGGCGACCTCGCCAAGAACGCAGATTTGAGCCGGTTTATTCTCTAGCCCGCCGGATCCGCACGTAAAGTGCGCCTTCGCCGCCATGGGCAATGTGCGCACTCTCAAAGCCAATCACAAAGGCGCGAAGCTCGGGGAGGCCGAGCCACTGCGGCACATGGCGCTTGAGCACGCCGCGCTCGCCGTCACTTGCCCGTACACCTTTGCCGGTAATGACCAACACCAGGCGCGCGCCGCGTGAACTCGCCGTACGCAAAAACCGCGAGAGCGCCGCGTGCGCTTCACTTTGCGTCAGGCCATGCAAATCGAGGCGGCCATCGATCGCTTCCTTGCCGCGCGCAACCCTTTGCTTCATTCGGCGGCCAAGGGGTGCGAGAGGCGCAAGGGGCGACAAGACCTTTTGCGCTGGCCGCGCAGGCGTATTTCGCAGGGGCTTCGCGGCAGCCGGCGCCGGCCGCGGCGGCCCGAACTCCGTCGCAACATCTTCGTCAGGCACCGAAGATTTGCGCAGCGGTGCAATCGATTTGGTCACGGCCGTCCACAGCACACGCTCTTCCGAAGAAAGAACGCGACGCCGCTTGCCGTCGCCGGAATTCATCGTATCAGGGGCGTGGTTTGGGAAGCGGCGCTGGCCCACGCAGCGGGAACGTGGTGGTCGTTCGCGCGGCTGCCGTGACGATTAACGCGGGGCGCGGCCGAGGCAACGGAACGTCCGCGGCCGACGCTACCGGAGTGCCCGTTACAGCCATACTCTGCGGTACCAGCATGACGAATTGCCCGTGCTGCTTGATACGGCCTGCGATGTGGCTGATTTCCTCGCCGTGTCCGAAATAAATGTCGGCACGCGCGGGACCGACAATCGCGGAGCCGGTATCTTGCGCAAACAGCAGATGACGAAACTTGGTTTCGGGCTTCTCGCTTTCGATCGGCAGATCGGCATCAATCCAGATCGGCGTGCCATAAACGTGGACGCGCCTGTCGACCGCGAGCGAGCGTCCGGGCGTGAGCGGCACGCCTTGCGCGCCGATGCACTCATCTTGCGCGCCCAATGGTGTTTCCTGGAAGAATACGAATGAACGGTTCTTGTGGCGCAACTCTTTACCTTCTTCCGGATTGGCCTCCATGAAATCGCGGATCTTGTCCATCGACATTTCTTCCTTGGAGACGATGCCACGGTCGATCAGAAATTTTCCGACCGGCGTATAAGGCTGACCATTGCTGGCGATATAGTTGAGGCGCAGCAGTTTGCCGTTATCGAGCTTCACCCGGGTTGAACCCTGAATCTGGGCGAAGAAAGCATCGACCGGATTCTTGATGTAGCAAATTTCCAGGCTTTTGCCCGCGAGCGCACCATCTTCGATCCGGGTTCGATCGAGATCGGCAAAAACCTTGCTCTGATGTTTTTTCACTGTCTCGGCCGGCGCAGCGTAAATTGGGATTGTGTATTCATCGCTGGGGAAGCGCGAGCCATCCACCTCGGTTTCGTAGTAGCCGGTAAAAAAGCCTTCGGTCTGGCCAACCGGCATGACCCGTACCGGTTTGAAATTATCCTCAAAGAAGGCGCGCGCGTGGTCGCGATCGAGCTGGCCGGCTGACGCGGCGCGCCCGCATACGTTAAACAACGCGCCGAGGAAAGGCCGTGCTGAACGCGCCGCTTTGCCGGCATTGAGAATGGCGCCGCAGCTTTTCATGAATGCTGAAAACGCGGCGGCCTGATCGTCGTCTTTCCAGCCATCGAGCTCGGCAAAGGACTGCACTTCGACCCGCGCATTTCGCAAGTTCATAGCACTTGCCGACGCTGGAGCATTCGTGGCGGCTATCAGCAAGCATCCAAAAATGAAATTGACGGGAGATCGAAGAGTGATCACCGGCATGCGATCATTGCCCGGCTTCGGTGGCGAGCAATTTCCAGTTCGGATCGCGCGAAGATATGTCACGCGCGAAAGTCCAGACATCAGTGATGTCGGTAACCTTTTCGGCGTTGCCGTCGATCACATTGCCGTCCTTGTTGCGCGTCACCGACACGAGCTTGGACTGGAAGCGTACGGTCACCTGCGCGTTGCGGCCGCGCAATTCGGCAGCTGTGATGTCCGCGTGATCGATCGACACGAAACGGCTCTCGACTGTCTCGCCGCGTTTTTCGCGCTCGTTTATGGCGCTCTCAAAGCCGTCATAGACTTCACGTGCGAGTAGATTTTTCAAAGTCCGGCGATCGCCCTCGGCATAGGCATTGACGATCATTTCGTAAGCCGCGCGCGCGCCCGTGAGGAAATGCTGGCCGTCGAAATTGGCATCGGCGCTGGCGACGGCATCAAGCCCGGTTGCAATCGGCGACCCTGCTTCGGCGATTCCTTTCCAACGTTCGGGAGAAGCTTCCGCTGGCTCAGCCGGCTTGGGCGCAACCGATTCCGGGGTGCGATTGGGCAGGGCGACAACTTTTTCCGGTGCGGGGCGCACTGGTTCGCGCGCGGAATAAGGATCGTAAGGCGGACGCTCTCGCCCCGTGCGCTGACCGAGCACGCTGCGCAACCGCAGGAATATGAACACTGCGAGCGCTAAGAATATGATGGTGTAGATATCGAACACGTCTCGCATGCTTTCGGCTACCGTAACGGCACATTGGCCGGATCAGTGTTTCGGCCCTCGCCGGCTGACGGCGGAGCGACCGGCCTCCACCGCTCTTGCGTCAGCCGGTGGCCGCACCAATCCTTAGGGCCGGAACTCGCGCCAGAAGCTCGGCGCAATCCAAGTCTCTCGGCCGGACCTTAGACGATCAGGACGCCTAGGCCAACATCGCCAAACCAGAGAAACGCCGATGAATGTGGCAAAATGGGTGTTATCGGTGCTGTTGATGCTGCCTTTTCTGGAACTGGCGGCATTCATCGCGGTGGCGGTTGCCCTCGGTTTTGGGTGGGCATTGGGCCTGATCCTCGCAAGTTCGCTCGCCGGCGCGCTCATACTCCGCCACGCCGGTGGCAATCATATCGCACGCGTGCGTGTCGCCATGGGCCAGGGGAGCTTTACGGCGCTGCAGGCTGATGGGTCCGGCGGCCTTATATTGCTGGCCGGAATTCTTCTATTAATTCCGGGATTTATCACCGACGTCGCGGGCTTGGCTGTCCTAGCGGCGAGCCTCTGGAGGCGCGCATACGCAATCGACGCAGCGACCGCGCGCAATGACGGCGTGGTCGACCTTACCCCCGAGCAGTGGCACCAAATACCGGATCCTACGCTGCCCGACCGGCGTCGAGACGAACGCGACCGGTGAGTGGCGCATAACGTCAAAAATTCTGCCGTGCGACCTGATCCGGAAGTCCGAGCGTTTCTCGAAAAGCTCAACCGTGCGCAAAATAATAGCATCCTTGTTCCCATCGGGACCCTATGTTAGCCAACCGCCGCGCGAGCCGTAGCTAGCGGCAAGGAGTGTTCATGACGACGACGAATGGCGGGCCGGCCCAATCTGCGGCACAGGACCAACCGCAACTCACTGTGGTGGCCCAGTACACCAAAGATTTTTCGTTCGAGAATCCGAACGCGCCGCAATCGCTCAGCAATCGTCAGGAACAGCCGCAGATCGGCATCCAGATCAATGTCGGCGCCACGCCATTGTCCGACACGGACATCGAAGTAGTCATCAAGGTCGAAGGCAAAGCGGAAATTGCAAGTACATTGCTGTTCCGCTTCGACCTGGAATACGCCGGCGTATTCCGCATTCGTAACGTTCCGCAAGAGAGTTCTGAATCCGGTCGTGCTGATCGAATGTCCGCGGCTGCTGTTTCCATTTGCGCGCGAGATCATCGCTACTGCCGTGCGGAATGGCGGCTTCCCGCCGCTTCTGCTCGATCCGGTGGATTTCGTCAGCCTGTATCGCCAGAAGATGGCGCAGATGCAGCCCGCTCCGGCGCCATTGGCGAACAGCTAGACGGTCAGGCTCCGTCTGTCCGGTAATTTCGCCACAGCGCGTTTTCTCCGAGCCCAGCCACGAAATCGCGGTGCGCCGCGACTTCGGTGTCGCCCAGCCGCGGAGCTAACGGTTGTGGCCGCGCGCGCACCACGATGACACCGTCGGCTGCGTTCGCGCGCGGCTTGGCGCTTTCGGCGAGACCAAGCTGCGCCTGGCGCGCGCCGATCAACTCGAGATAAACCTCGGCCAGGATTTCGGCGTCGAGCAGTGCACCGTGTTTGGTGCGGCGTGAGTTGTCGATGCCGTAACGCACGCACAGATCATCCAACCGGTTGGGGCCCGCCGGATGTTTGCGGCGTGCCAACAACAGCGTGTCGACAAGCCGTTCGCGTGAAATCAGTACGCGTTCAGCACGCTTGAGCTCCGCACAAATGAAAGCGTGATCGAAGCTGGCATTGTGGATTACCAGCGGTGCATCCCCAATAAAGGCAAGGAACTCGTCGGCAACCTCAATAAAGCGTTTGTGCGATTTGAGAAACTCCGTGGAAAGGCCGTGAATCGCGAAAGCCTCAGCAGGAACGTCGCGCTCCGGATTTAAATAGGCGTGGAAAGTCGCCCCTGTCGGTATCCGATTGAGCAATTCGATGCAGCCAAGCTCGACCAGCCGGTGGCCCTGGCCGGGGTCGAGGCCTGTCGTTTCAGTGTCCAGTACGATTTCGCGCATCATTATTTTCTGACTGGCAGAATCATTTCCGCCGTTTCGGCATTGTATCAATGCGATCGAGAATATCACGCACCTGGGCGCGGGCAGCGTCAAAACCCTGCGACGTATCCACCACGAAATCCGCCCGCGCACGCTTATCCGCGTCCAGCATCTGTTTAGCGAGAATGGCAGCAAATTTCTGTTCGGTCATGCCGGCGCGCTCGAACACGCGCGCATGCTGCACGGCGGCGGGCGCCGAAACCACAACGACCGCGTCGCAGCGCTTTTCGCCTCCGGTTTCGAAAAGTAGCGGGATATCAAGGACGGCAATCTTGGCACCTTTGTGCTCGGCTTCATTGAGAAACTTTTCACGTGCAGCAGCCACCAGTGGGTGCACAATTGATTCAAGCTTCTTAATAGCAGCGGAATCACCCAACACTCGCTGCGCGAGCTTGTCGCGATCGACTTTCCCCTCGGTGGTCGTCCCCGGAAATGCCGCTTCGATCAAGGGAGTAGCCTCGCCTTCGTACAGGCGATGGACCGCGGCGTCGGCGTCGTAAACCGGGACGCCCGCCTCGGCGAACATCTTCGCCGTGGCGGATTTGCCCATAGCCAGCGACCCCGTGAGACCGAGGATGAACATTCAGACCTCAACCATCCACAAATCCGTTTTCCCGCAGGAATGCGAGAAGCGGCAAAAGCGGCAGCCCGAGTACAGTGAAATAGTCTCCTTCGACGCGCTCGAACAGATGAATGCCGATCCCCTCAAGCTGGTAGCCACCGACGCTGTTCATCGCGGAGTCTCCCGCCATGTCGAGGTAATCATTCAGGAAACGATCCGAAAAATTGCGCATCGTCAGTCGTGCAGTATCAACACAGGCAAACAGCACCGTGCCATCGCGCACCAAAGCGAGCGCGGAGTGGAGCTCGTGGGTCCTGCCCCGCAAGGTGCGCAATTGCTCGGCGGCATCATCGCGGGTGGGCGGCTTGCTGAAGCGAATTGCACCGCGCGCTAACGTCTGGTCGGCTCCGAGCACCATCCGACCGGGCAGCGAGGCCGCAACCGCATCGGCCTTGGCGCGCGCCAGATGACGGGCGACCGCGGCCGCATCGCTGACGCCGGATTTGGCTTCAACAGCGCGTTCATCGACCTGCGAAGGCCTTATTTCGAAGCGCAGACCAGCCGCAGCGAGAATCTTGCCGCGGATGTCGCTCCTGGACGCAAGTACCAGCGGCTGGGGGGCAAGCCAGAGCACCATGGGTCACGCTACCGGATGCCGGCGCCGCTCGCTCAATAATCGCATGACCGCAGCTGCCGTTTCCTCGATCGACCGGCGCGTCACATCAATTGTTGGCCAATTGTGCTTTGCGCACAGCCGGCGCGATAAGGAAACTTCCTCAGCCACTGCATTTTTGTCGATGTATTGATCGTCGTCTCGATGAGCCTTGAGACCGAGCAGCCGGTTTTCGCGGATCTGGACGATGCGCTCGGGGCTGGCATAAAGCCCGACCACCAGTGGACGGCTCAGACTTTCCACTGCAGGCGCTACTGCCACGCCAGGCACGAGCGGCACATTTCCAGTTTTGACTCCCCGGTTTGCAAGATAAATCGAGGTTGGGGTCTTCGAAGTACGAGAGACTCCTACCAGCACCACGTCGGCATCTTCGAGCCCCTCAACATGCTGACCGTCATCGTGCAGCATGCTGAAATTGAGGGCGTCGATGCGCTGGAAATATTCTGCATTGAGCACGTGCTGGGCGCCGGCGCGGTGGATCGTTTCGGCGCCGAGATAGGACTGGAATAGGCGCAGGACCGGTCCCAATACAGACATGCAAGGTAAGCCGAGCTCCCGGCATTTTTTCTCCAGCGACTGAATCAGGTCCTCTTCGAGCAAAGTGTACAGGACGAGCCCGGGCGAATCGGAAATTTCCGCCAGCGCATGGTCGAGTTGCTTTTTCGACCGTACCATCGGGTAAAGATGCTCGACCGGCGACACATTCGCGTATTGCGCTGCGGCCGCGCGCGCGACAGTGATCAGAGTTTCACCGGTAGCATCGGATACCAGGTGCAGATGGAAATAACCGGTCTCAGGCATCTGTATAGCAGCCGGACAGCATGTGGATATTAGGGGAGGAGGCCATGGCTCAGCCCGACAAGCAAGCCACTATTGATGATGAGTTCAATTTCCATCCACATTGCTGACAGCGGGACGACATTTGCATCCCGATGTCTTTGCGTTGCCGTGATGTGGATACTCGTCTGGGGACAGATGGGGAAAGTATCGTAAAAGCCTTATAATACGGCCATTACCAGTGTGGGCAATAAAGGACGGAATTACATGTGATTCTGGATCGATCGGAGTCATCCGGTGGACAGAGTGTTGATCGACAGGCATGAGTCCAATCAACGGTCTAACTACAACAACAAATTCTAAGAAGATTCTTAATGGATAAAGCCGTGATTGGCAGAGCCATGGGGAAAAAGCTGTTGCGTGTGCTGGAAGGCAAGCGCGAGGCGATCCCACCAGTCTGGCTGATGCGGCAGGCCGGCCGCTATCTGCCGGAATATCGCTCAACGCGTGAAAAGGCGGGCGGTTTCCTCGACCTTTGTTTTAATCCAGCGCTGGCGGCGGAAGTGACGCTGCAGCCGGTGCATCGTTTTGGATTTGATGCTGCAATTTTATTTTCCGATATTTTAGTGGTGCCTTTAGCGCTTGGGCGGAAAGTCGAGTTTGTGGCTGGTGAAGGGCCAAAGCTTGAGCCGCTTGGTGATGTTGCGGGACTTGCAACGTTACGAGAAACGGCTGACCAGAATGTACTAGCACCCATTTACGATACGGTGCGCCGGGTAAAAGATCACCTGAATGAAAAAACCGCTCTTATTGGCTTTTGCGGTGCTCCCTGGACTGTTGCGACTTACATGGTAGCCGGTCATGCAACGCCAGATCAGACACCGGCGCGCCTGTTTGCGCATCGTGATCCTGATAATTTTACGCGCCTGATCGATCGCCTCGTGCAAGCGTCAATTGATTATCTGGTCGGTCAGTTGAAAGCTGGCGCCGACGTTTTGCAAATATTTGATACCTGGGCTGGTGTTTTGGGGCCCGACCAATTCGAGCGGTGGTGTATCGCGCCGACGCAAAAAATCGTTGAGAGCGTTCGTCGGCAATTTCCCAACGCCAAGATTATTGGTTTCCCACGCGGGGCGGGTGCGATGGCTTTGCCATACGTGGAGATGACTGGCGTGAGCGCAATCGGCATTGACTGGACATTCGAACGGTCGATTGCCCGCGATGCCCTGCAATCGCGCGTGCCAGTCCAAGGCAACGTTGATCCGCTAGCACTGTTAGCTGGCGGCGCGGCCCTCGACCGGGAGGTCGACGATGTCATGAAGGAACTTGGCGATGGTCCGCTGATCTTCAATCTCGGGCATGGCATCTTGCCCGAAACGCCGATCGCTCATGTCGAGCGCATGCTCAAGCGGGTACGTGGATCCTTCTGATGTTGTACCTCTGGCTCAAGGCTTTGCACATCATCGCCATCATCGCCTGGATGGCCGGGATGCTCTATCTGCCCCGGCTGTTCGTCTATCACGCCGCAGCCAAGCCCGGTTCCGAGTTATCGGAGACCTTCAAGACGATGGAGCGCCGGCTGCTCAAGCTCATTATCAACCCCGCGATGATCGCGACCTGGCTGCTTGGCCTGTCACTCATTTGGCTGATGGGAAACGAGGCATTTGTTCAGTCCGGCTGGTTGCATGCCAAGCTCGTACTGGTGCTCGCGATGACCGGATTGCACGGTTTCTTTGCGGGACTGGTTAAACAATTTCATGCTGATCGTAACCAGCACAACCAACAATTCTATCGTATTATCAATGAGATACCAACGGCCCTCTTGATCATTATTGTGGTGCTCGCGACTGTCAAACCGTTCTGATACCAGCCCGTACTTGCGCAACCGGCGCTTCGCCTCTTGCGCGAAACGTCGGCTCAACTTATCTTGATGTTATCCCACCGAACGCAGGCGGATGCTGTCGCGTTCCGGCTCCCATAGTTTGGGCCGGTCGCAGCATCGGGTTCCGGGCCCTTATTTCCCAACTCCCTCGTTACCCCAGACCTGCGATCTCTCTCCTAAGTCACACGGCGGAAGTCTTTTTGTTTTCTAAGCTTCCCCGTTAACTCTCCCAAGGACGTAAACCCCCAATGCGGGAAATGAAACTTCAGGACCTTAAGTCCAAGACCCCTGCCGAACTCGTCGCTTTCGCTGAAGAACATCAGGTCGAGAACGCCAGCACCATGCGCAAGCAGGAGCTGATGTTCGCTATCCTCAAACAGCTCGCGACCCAGGAAGTCGATATCATCGGCGAAGGCGTTGTCGAAGTGCTCTCGGACGGCTTCGGCTTTTTACGCTCGCCGGAATCGAATTATCTGTCCGGCCCTGATGACATCTACGTCTCACCAAGCCAGATCCGCCGCTTCGGCCTGCGCACTGGCGACACCGTCGAAGGCCACATCCGCTCCCCGAAAGAGGGTGAGCGCTACTTCGCGCTGCTCAAAGTCAACACGATCAATTTCGAAGATCCCGAAAAGGCGCGCCACAAAGTCAACTTCGACAACCTGACACCGCTCTATCCCGACGAGCGGCTCAAGATGGAATACGAGGATCCGACCAAGAAGGACCTCTCCGCCCGCGTCATCGATATTGTCGCGCCAATCGGCAAAGGCCAACGCGCATTGATTGTGTCGCCGCCGCGTACCGGTAAAACCGTGTTGCTGCAGAATATTGCGCATTCGATCACGGCCAATCACCCCGAAACATACCTCATTGTGCTTCTGATCGATGAAAGGCCTGAGGAAGTCACCGACATGCAGCGCTCGGTCAAGGGCGAGGTGATCTCCTCAACCTTCGACGAGCCGGCCTCGCGTCACGTGCAAGTCGCCGAAATGGTGATCGAAAAGGCCAAGCGCCTGGTCGAACATCAACGTGACGTGGTGATCCTGCTTGACTCGATCACCCGCCTCGGCCGCGCCTACAACACCGTCGTTCCCTCTTCAGGCAAAGTGTTGACCGGCGGTGTCGACGCCAACGCCCTTCAGCGGCCGAAGCGCTTCTTCGGCGCCGCGCGCAACATCGAGGAAGGCGGCTCGCTCACCATCATCGCCACTGCGCTGATCGACACCGGCAGCCGAATGGACGAGGTGATTTTCGAAGAGTTCAAAGGCACCGGCAACTCGGAGCTTATTCTCGACCGCAAGGTGGCCGACAAGCGTACCTTCCCGGCGATCGATATCACCCGCTCCGGCACACGTAAGGAAGAGCTGCTCACCGAGCCGGCCGTGCTCAAGAAAATGTATGTCCTGCGCCGCATCCTCAACCCGATGGGCACGATGGATGCGATCGACTTCCTGCTCGATAAACTGCGCAATACCAAGAACAACGCCGAGTTCTTTGAGTCGATGAACACATAAACCGGGCGCATTGCGCCAATGAGGGAAAAGGCCGGGTCTTGCGCCCGGTCTTTTCGTTTTTCTCCCTGCCCACCGCCGCACAGCGGGTATAGACTTGCGGTCAGATCTGCCCGTCAGAGGCAGGCAGCCCTGGGGAGGGACGGCATGAACCACAAGCATGTCTCGCGCCGCACCATATTAAAGGCCGGCGCGGCGTTTGGGGCGGCGACCGTTTTTGCGCAACCGCTCAAGGCCGCTCCGCCACCGCCAAGTGCGGTGACGCCGGCGCTGATTGAAGCTGCGCGCAAGGAAGCCAAAGCCTCGTTTTACACCGCACTCGAACTCAACACCTCGGAGCGTCTCGCCCGCGCCTTCGAGGCGAAATATCCCGGCATCGCCATCCGCGTCGAGCGATCGGGCGCCGAACGCGTGTTTCAGCGCATCGCACAGGAACAGTCGAGCCGAATTTATGCCGTCGACGTGGTGTGTAGCACCGACCCGTCGCATTTCATCGATTGGAGCAGCAAAGATTGGGTCGAGCCTTACATCACTGAGGACATGGCCAAGCATTTTCCGCGCGATCAGGTCGATCCGAACGGGATGCATGCGACGCTCTGCGCCTGGCTGGAAGTTATCGGCTACAACACCAATCTGGTGAAGCCCGAAGATGCGCCCAAGAGTTATGCCGATCTGCTCGATCCGAAATGGCAGGGCAAGCTTGTCAAAGGCCATCCCAGTTACAGCGGCGCGATTCTGACCAACACTTATCTGTGGGTGCGGGATCTCGGTTGGCCCTATCTCGAAAAGCTGGCGCAGCAGAAGGTCATGCAGCTGCAATCGGCCGCCGATCCGCCGAAGAAAATTGCCATCGGCGAACGTGCGGTGATGGCCGACGGTAACGATTACAGTTTGGAAGTTGCGAAGTTGAACAAACAACCGGTCGAAGTTGTGCATCCGACGGAAGGCTCGCCAGTTATCCCTGTGCCGTCGGGCATTTTTCGCAATGCGCCCAATCCGAATGCCGCGCGGCTGTTTCAGAGCTTTCTGTTTAGCGTGGAGGCGCAGCAAATCTTCATCGACGTGTTCGCACATCGGTCGTTTCATGCGCTGGCCAAGGAGAAGCCGGGCCGCGCGCCGTTATCGAGCTTCAAGCTGTTGCAGGCCGATCCCAAACTTGTGCTGGCACAGAGCGAGGAGATCAGGGCGCGCTACAGCAAGCTTTTCGGGGTGTGAACTTCGTGTCGTCACCGGGCTTGTCCCGGTGACCCCGCTTAGAAGCGCAGTGCCTTCCTGATCGAGATGGCCGGGACAAGCCCGGCCATGACAAGTTTATTTCCGCATTGCCGCGACGACTTGCGCAATCTGATCGGGGGTTGTCACTGGAAGTGAGCAGCGCTCGCCAACGCATACGAAGGCCGCGCCCGCCTGCGTGGCCTTCACCTTTTCTTGCGCGGGGTGTGAAGCAGGCAGGTCGTTCGCACTGGCGGCACGCAGCACGATGCGATCAAGGAACGGCAGCTTCAGTGCGGCCTGTGCGAAGCGTTCGGCCTCTGAACCGGTCAACACAATCTCCGCACCACGCAGACGCAGGTCGAGCGCATTGAGTAGCGCCACGTGGCCGAACAAATTGCGCTCGGCCGCCGAAAGAATTCCGTCGATCAGTCTATCGGACTTTTCCCTCCACTTGTCGTCGCCCGCCAATACGGCCAGCCGTACAAGATTTTGTGCAGCCACGGCGTTGGGATTAGGCGTCGCATCGTCCTGCGTTGCGTGCGGCCGCAGCAACAGGTCGTTGGCATCGTCCGCGGAAAGATAGTAGCCGCCGGTATCGACGTCGGTGTAATGCGTATCGAATGCGTTTTGCCATGCAAGAGCGCGCTCGAGATAGCGACGCTCGCCGGTCGCCTCATAGAGAGCGAGCGCTGCACGGATCATAGCGGCGAAATCCGATGCCAGGCCGGGAAATAGTAATTTTCCGTCGCGCCAGGAATGCCCCAGCCGGTCGCCCTTGCTCATCGTTTGCGCAATAAAATCGAATGCGCGTTTTGCCATCGCGAGCCATGACGGCTCTTCAAGAATGATTCCGGCATTGACCAGGGCGGCGATCATCAGCCCGTTCCAGTCCGCCAGCACCTTGTCGTCGAGGCCGGGGCGCACACGGCCGGCTCGCGCGCCCAGCAGGATCGCTCGCAAGCTCTCGAGTCGCGCCTCATCGGCCTCATTTCGCTGCACATCCTTGAGCCGGTTGAGGATGTTGTGGCCCTCGAAATTGCCTTCGTCGGTGACGTCGTAGTGGCGGGCGAAGAATTCGCCGGCTTCTGGCCCGATCAATTCGACGATTTCGTTCTTAGACCAGACGTAAAACTTGCCCTCTTCGCCTTCGGAGTCGGCGTCGAGCGATGCAGCAAATGCGCCCTCCTCCGTTGTCATCTCGCGTCGAAGCCATTCGACCGTCTCACGCGCGCGCCTGGCGAATAACGGTGCTCCGCTGCGCTGCCAGGCAAGCGCCAGCAGCTCTAGCAGCTGCGCGTTGTCGTAAAGCATTTTCTCGAAATGCGGCACGAGCCACTTTTCGTCTACCGAGTAGCGGGAGAACCCGCCGCCAAGATGATCGTAAATGCCGCCTTCGTTCATTTTTTCTAGCGAATGTTCGACCGTTTCGAAGAAGCGCGTGTCGTTCGTGCGCAAACCGGCGCGCCAGAGCATTTCCAGAATGGCCGGCTGTGGAAACTTGGGCGCGCCGCGCAAACCGCCGTTGACGTTATCGAACATATTGCCGAGCTGCATGGCCGCAGCGTTGAGCTCCTTCAAGCCGATTGTAACTTTGCCCGCTGGCCGCGCCTTGTCAGAAAGCTGAGATAACAGTGCCGCGCGATTCTGCTCGATCCGCTTTGGTTCGTCGCGAAACAGCCGGGCTACCTCGCGCAACACGTCGACAAACGCCGGCCGTCCGAAGCGCGACTCTTTGGGAAAATACGTTCCACCCCAAATCGGTTCGGCGTGCGGCGTAAGAAACATCGTCAGCGGCCAGCCGCCCTGCTCGCCCAGAAGATGCAGTGCATTCATGTAGATCTGGTCGATATCCGGCCGTTCTTCGCGATCCACTTTGATGTTGACGAACAGTTCGTTCATCACTTGCGCGGTGGCTTCGTCCTCGAACGACTCGTGCGCCATGACATGGCACCAGTGGCATGCGGCATAACCAACCGAGAGCAAAATTGGCCGGTTTTTAGCCTTCGCCTCGGCCAAGGCATCCGGCCCCCAGGTCCACCAGTCCACCGGATTGTGTTTGTGCTGGAGCAGATACGGTGAGGTGGCTGCGCTGAGGCGGTTTACATGCGCACTGGATTGAGCGGCCGACATCAACACAGCCTAGCGCGGATCGGCGCCGCCTGGAAACCGCTCACACGGTTTGCGTCAAGGCAATATCGCGAACGCTCGCGCAGGGAAGCCTAATCCTTTTTGTACTTTCGGCCAGGTCACAACGATCAACGCCCCCTTCGCAGGCACCTTGTCGAGGTTCGCCATGACTTCGATCTGGTAGTGCCCGTGCTGGAGGATGTAGGTCTCCGAGTCCATTTTGTCGGTGGTGTCGGTGTCCATCAACTCGTGGCCGGTCGCGACCACGCCGCGCTGTTCATAGAGGAATTTGATGGTCTCGAAAGCCCAGGCGGGAAACGGCGCGCGCTTGAAACGCTCGGGGTTGGTCGTCCAGTCCTTGTACATGTCGGTGCGCAGCGCGACGAAGGCACCGCGCGGAATGGTGCCATACTTTTTTTCCCAATTTCTTAGATCGGAAACTGAGAAGGCGTGGTTGGGGTCCTTTTTCAGATAGGGCGTGTCATCGAGCACGACCAACGGCAGGATCATCTGCTTGAGCGGGATCTCGTCGATGGTGATCCCCTTTTCGTCGAAATGTGCGGGTGGATCGACATGCGTGCCGTATTGTCCAACCATTTCGTAGAAAGTGGTGCGGAAGCCATCGTCCTTGATCGTATAAGGCCGGTGCGTTTTCGGATCGGCCGCGGGCGCCATCTTGGCTTGGCCAAAACCGGACCATACGGGTGTCTCCGGTCCGAAGCTATGAGTGAGATCGACAAATTGTTTCGACGTCAGCACGCGATAGGCGCGCGCGAGATCTTGCTCGGCGTGAACGGTGCTGGCGTTCAACGTCAACGACACCAGTAAGCCTGCGAAGCCGGATGAATATCGAATCATGGTGTCCCCTCCGACCGAGTGACGATCAGGCGCCAACTATAACGCGAAGCCCCGGCCGACCGAATATACGGTCTCCCATCGTGCTGAGCCCGAGACCGTTGCTATCTGCGCCAATCGCGCGGCGCACGTTTTTAGGCAGGTCGTTAGGCAGGTCACTTGGTAGGTCATTGGCACGTCATCAGGCACCTCTTAGGGCTTGACCCCCTGCCCGTCTCGGCGCTTCCGTGCGCCGCGATGTCTGAGCCAATGCGTGAGACCATCTATGCGCTTTCATCCGGCCGGCCGCCTGCGGCGATCGCCGTGGTGCGCATTTCTGGGCCGCAAGCGGGTGAGGCGCTTAAGGCGCTCACGGGCAAAAGTCCCACGCCACGGCAGGCGGTGCTGGCACGCATTCGCGGCCGTGACGACGAGATTATCGATCACGCGTTAGCGCTGTGGTTTCCCGCGCCCCACAGCGAGACCGGAGAGGACGTCGCCGAACTTCAGCTTCATGGCGGACGCGCGGTGGTGGCGGCGGTGCTGGCGGCCCTTTCTGAATTGACGGGCCTGCGCCCCGCCGCGGCCGGCGAGTTCACCCGGCGCGCCTTCGAAAACGGCAAGCTCGATCTCACCGCGGTGGAAGGTCTCGCTGACCTGGTGATGGCGGAGACCGAAGGTCAGCGGCGGCTGGCGTTGCGGCAAATGACGGGCGCACTTGGCGGCCGCGCCGAAGCCTGGCGCGCGCAGCTGATTCAGGCATTGGCGCTGGTCGAAGCGCGGATTGATTTTTCCGATGAGGCCGATGTGCCGCAGGATCTGGTGACGCCTGCGTTGCAAATCGCACGCGCACTGGAAGGCGAAATCGCATCGGCGCTCGCCGATGGCGGCCGCGGCGAGCGGCTGCGCGAGGGGCTGGTTGTTGCGATTGCGGGACCGCCGAACGCCGGCAAATCGACTTTGCTCAATCGCATCGCAAAGCGTGAGGCGGCGATCGTCTCGCCGTATGCCGGGACAACACGCGACGTGATCGAGGTGCATCTCGATCTCGGCGGGCTGCCGGTCACCGTGCTCGATACTGCAGGAATTCGTGAGACTGACGACCCGGTCGAACGCGAAGGCGTCAAACGTGCACGCGACCGCGCGTCAGCGGCCGATCTCGTGCTGTGGGTCGTGGACGCTGGCGCTCCTTCGGACTCCCAGACACCGAATATTGGCGCTGCGACGTCGGCATTATGGATTTTACGAAATAAAATTGATTTGGTTCAAGGCGTTAACAGAAAGAATGAATCTTTATGTCAATCTATTGGAAAGAATGAACTGAATACTCACACTAACAAGCCATTAAGAAGTATGGTTAAAAAAGAGTTAACAGGTAGTAATGAATTTGAATTCAATAGAAGTGAACTGATATTCGATATTTCAGCGACCTCCGGCGACGGCTGTGACGCGCTCTTGGCCCAATTGGCAAAATATGCGGACAGTTTCCTGACCGGCGCCGAATCGGCTTTGGTAACGCGCGCGCGGCACCGCAAAGCCCTCGAAGATACCGTGACGGCCCTGCGAGGTGCCCTGGGGCGTGATATGGCCGGCCATGAGGACTTATTGGCTGAGGAGCTGCGGACGGCTGCGCGAACGCTTGGGCGGCTTACGGGGCGGGTCGATGTCGAAGACATCCTGGACGTGATTTTCCGCGATTTTTGTATCGGCAAATAGGCCGCTAGCATCGCGCCTGGAAAGCCTCTTCCCCGAGCCAAATAGCCCGGTTCAAGCCTCGTTTTGGGCTCTTGGCGATGTTTCACGTGAAACATTTCGGGTGATAGCAATGATTTTGACCCCTCCCCCCGCCTCCGCTACAACGCGCCATCCGAGGCTAGAAATGCCCAATCAATTCGACGTCGTGGTGATTGGCGGCGGCCATGCCGGCTGTGAAGCCGCGGCTGCGGCTGCCCGTATGGGTGCCCGAACCGCCCTCGTCACCCACCAATTCGCCAGTATTGGCGCGATGTCCTGCAATCCCGCCATTGGCGGGCTCGGAAAAGGCCATTTGGTGCGGGAAATCGATGCCCTCGACGGCCTTATGGGCCGAATCGCCGATCTGGGCGGAATCCAATTCCGCGTTCTGAACCGCCGCAAAGGCCCGGCCGTGCGCGGTCCGCGCGCCCAGGCCGATCGCAAGCTTTATGCAACGGCGATGCAGGCCGCGATCAGGGCCATTCCGAACCTCGACGTGATCGAGGCAGAAGCCGACGACCTCGTCATCGCGAACAATCGCGTTTGCGGCGTCAAACTTGGTGATGGCCGCGAGATTTCTGCCGGCGCTGTTGTGCTGACAACCGGCACGTTCTTGCGCGGCCTCATTCACATCGGTGAAATGAAAACTCCCGCAGGCCGCGTCGGTGAAGCGCCTGCGATGGGACTATCGCGCACGCTGGAAAAATTTGGCTTCGCGCTTGGCCGTTTGAAGACCGGAACGCCGCCGCAACTCGATGGGCGTACAATTGATTGGTCCGCGCTTGAAATGCAATCGGGTGACGATCCGCCTGAGCCGTTTTCAACGTTGACGACGCGCATCGAAAATTCACAAATCCAGTGCGGCATCACGCGCACGGTCGAAGCCACGCACAAGATTATCCGCGACAACGTTCATCGCTCACCGATGTACTCCGGACAAATTGCGAGTCGTGGTCCGCGTTATTGTCCGTCGATCGAAGACAAGATCGTTAAGTTCGGTGATCGCGACGGCCATCAAATTTTTCTGGAGCCGGAAGGTCTCGACGACCACACTGTGTATCCGAACGGAATTTCTACGTCGCTTCCGGAAGACGTTCAGCACGCGCTGGTCGCTACAATTCCCGGATTGCAAAACACGCGTTTCATTCGTCCTGGTTACGCAATCGAATACGATTACGTTGACCCACGCGAGCTTGCGCCGACGCTGCAAACAAAACGTTTGCGCGGATTATTTTTGGCGGGACAGATCAACGGCACCACAGGCTATGAAGAGGCTGCGGCACAGGGACTTCTTGCAGGTCTCAATGCGGCTGCGCTGGCAGGCGAGGGCGAAGAAATCATCGTCGATCGTGCGCAAGCTTATCTCGGCGTGATGATCGACGATCTCGTGACGCGCGGTGTGACCGAACCCTATCGCATGTTCACCTCACGCGCCGAATATCGTTTGCAGCTGCGCGCAGACAATGCCGATCAACGTCTCACCGATATCGGAATTGCAATCGGTTGCGTGAGCGCTGAACGCGCGCACGCACATCAAGAAAAATCCGTGGCGCTTAATGACGCCCGCGCGTTTGCGAAATCTGTTTCGCTCACGCCAAAAGAAGCGGAGCGTCACGGATTGTCGCTCAACAAAGATGGACAACGTCGGACAGCGTTCGAGCTGTTGTCGTATCCCTACGTGACGATCGCCGACGTTACGAAAATCTGGCCGCGCTTTGGCGAATTCGCGCCAAAGATTGCCGAGCAGATCGAGATCGACGCAAAGTATGATGTCTATCTTTCGCGCCAGGCCGCCGACATTGCAGCGTATCGCCGCGACGAAAGTTTTGAGTTGCCGGACGATTTCGACTACGCGGCGTTGCCGGGTCTGTCGAACGAGATGAAACAGAAATTGCAGACGCATCGTCCGCGCACGATCGGACATGCTGGCCGTATCGATGGCATGACTCCGGCAGCTTTGACGTTGCTGGTTGCGCATGTTCGGCGCGGCAAAAAAATTTCCGCGAAGTCTGCGTGAGCAAAAGCGGGCAGGGGGTTTTTGATCTGCGTGCCGATAAAGCGCGTGCGCTCGCGCTCTGTCCTGTTTCACGTGAAACAGAAACGCGGCTCGACATGCTCGTAGACGTGCTGTTGCTCTGGCAAAAAAAATTCAACCTCGTCGCATCCTCGACACTGAAGGAAGTGTGGACCCGCCACATCGCCAATTCGCTCCAGCTCTTGCCGCTCGCACCCGAGGCGCGCGTCTGGGCCGACTTCGGTTCGGGCGCTGGCTTTCCGGGACTGCCGATCGCTTGCGCGCTCGCGGGGCAACCTGGCGCGAACGTCCATCTCATTGAAAGTGTTGGGAAAAAGGCAACTTTTCTGCGGGAGGCGGTGAGGGTGACCGGGGCGCCGGCCGTCGTTCATCAGGAGCGCGCTGAGAAATTTGGGGAAAGCTGTGCAGAAACCGTGCATGTCGTGACTGCCCGCGCCTTAGCCCCATTGAAAACCCTGTGCGATCAGGCGTTTCCTTTCATCAGCCGCGGCGCGGTCGGCCTGTTCCCCAAGGGACAACATGTAGACGCTGAATTGACCGATGCCGCTAAATATTGGAGACTCGAGGCAATAAAAGTACCCAGCAGGACCAGTCCTTCGAGTTCTATCGTCGTTATCCGCAGCCTCAGGCCGCTCTGAAGCGCCGGGGCCCAGGTTTTAGGGACAACTTTCCAGAGAGCGACCGCCGACCCAACCGATGGACTGCCGCCCATGACCGAGATCCCGACCCCCGACCAGACTGGCGACCCGGAGGTTGTCACCTTCGGCAAGCCGGGCGCAAAGCCCGATGCGGCCGTTCGGCCCCGCGTTCTGGGCATCGCCAACCAGAAAGGGGGCGTCGGCAAAACCACGACGGCCATCAATCTTGGCACCGCGCTCGCGGCCATCGGCGAGCACGTGCTGATCGTCGACCTCGATCCGCAGGGCAACGCATCGACCGGCCTCGGCATCGAACGCAAATCGCGCCGCACGTCGACCTACGATGTGCTCACCGGTGCTGCGCCGATGCGCGACGCCGTGCTGCAGACCGCCGTGCCGCAACTTTACATCGCACCATCGACAATGGACCTCTCCGGCCTGGAGCTCGAGATCGGCCAACACCGCGATCGCGCGTTCCGATTACGCAACGCGCTCCGCCAACTCAACAGTGGCACGCGCACTTACGATTTCACGTATGTGCTGGTCGATTGCCCGCCATCGCTCAATCTGCTCACCGTCAACGCGATGGCGGCGGCAGATTCGATCCTCGTTCCGTTGCAATGCGAGTTCTTCGCGCTCGAAGGTTTGTCGCAACTTTTGAAAACAGTCGAGCAGGTGAAGACAACGCTCAATCCGACATTGTCAATTCACGGCATCGTGCTGACGATGTATGACTCGCGCAACAATCTCTCCAATCAGGTTGTCGCCGACGTTCGCCAATTCATGGGCAGCAAGGTGTACGAGACCATCATCCCGCGTAACGTGCGTATCTCGGAAGCGCCGTCGTACGGCAAGCCTGTGCTGGTTTACGATCTCAAGTGCGTTGGCAGCGAAGCCTATCTGCGGCTTGCGACCGAAATCATCCAGCGTGAAAAAGCCTTGAAAGCCGGCTAGCGGCCATTCTGCATAAAAGCCCCAGGCTAACGATGATAGGCACAGAACACGGAAAGGGATAGCGTGGCACGGAGTTCAGGAGCGGCGATGGCGGATCATTCGCGATTGGGACGCGGCCTGGCGGCGCTGATGGGCGACGTCGGCGATGAAGCCTCCGTCACTGATAGCGGCCGCAAGCCGCGCCGGGCGCCGGTGGAAAATTTGCGGCCCAATCCGCGCAATCCGCGCCGGCTGTTCACAGACGCCGAGCTTGGCGAACTTTCCGATTCGATCCGTGAGCGCGGCATCATCCAGCCGATTGTGGTGCGCGCACTGCAAGGCGATAACTTTGAGATCATCGCCGGCGAGCGGCGATGGCGCGCCGCGCAGCGCGCAGGTTTGCACGATGTGCCGATTGCGGTCGTGGAAGCCAGCGATGCGCAGGCGCTCGAATTCGCCATCATCGAAAACGTGCAGCGTGCTGACCTCAATCCGATCGAGGAGGCGAGCGGCTATCTCGCACTGATGGACGACTTCAATCGCACTCAGGATGACGTCGCACAGATCGTCGGCAAAAGCCGGCCGCACGTTGCCAACACGATGCGGCTGCTCAAGCTCTCCGAGCCCGTAAAGCAACTTGTCCGTTCGGGCAAAATTTCGGCCGGCCACGCGCGGCTGCTGATCGGGCAGCCCAACGCCGAGCTGCTCGCGCGCGAGATCGTCGATAAAGGTCTGAGCGTGCGGCAGCTCGAAACCGACATGCGCAAGGATGCCGCGGCACAAGTGCGCGATGTGCAACGCGAGGATAAAGGTCACACCGCCAGCGCGAAGGATGCCGACACGCGCGCCCTGGAAAGACGGTTATCCAATGCGCTGGGGCTCGAGGTCAGCGTCGACCATCGCGGCGAGGGCGGCACGTTGCGGATCAAATACCGGGATCTGGAGCAACTCGACGCGGTGCTGAAAAAGCTCAGCGGCTAGTGCCGGCCATAGGCCGGGAAAAGCCAGGCTTGCTCACCAGACAATTTCGCTCAGGTGAAGCCCAAGGGTACCCACGGTATGTCGCCGAGGCAGCCCTTCGATATTCCCTACGAAATCCGCGCCAGAGTTCAAATTAAAGTGTAGTCCGCGCTTCTTTCATTCAAACGGCTGATTGAAATAATAGGCCGCACCTGCGTTTTATTCCGCGGGAGCATGTAAAGCCCGTGCCCGATCTGGCCGGCGAACCTCGATCGAGGAAGGATTCGATATGACCACCAGCATGCAGAACAGTTCGCATCCCGCCTTGGCGGGGATAGACAGCGTAGCCACCAGCATGTCCGACGTTGCACTGCTGATCGGCCGGATCCTTCTCGGCTGGATTTTCGTGCGCAGCGGATACGGGAAGATCTTCGATATGCCGCCTATTCCGCCACATTCCCGGCCCGAGGGCTGCCCGCGTTTTTGGCCTATATTTCCGTCCCGGCGGAGTTTTTCGGCGGTCTCGCTATTATGTTTGGATTTGCGACCCGTTACGCCGCGGTCGTCATGACCATATTTATGCTGGTGGCGACTTTCAGCAGCCACCGCTACTGGGATGTCACCGAAGCTGCTGCGCGGCGGGCCCAGGACGGAAATTTCTACAAGAACATGGCGATGCTGGGCGGCATCTTCTTCTTGTTCGCCTGCGGGGCCGGGCGCCTGAGCATCGACGCCTGGCTGCGCAGACGGAACTAGGGCCGGGACGCACAAGCAATAAACCTCAACCGCCCTCGCTTGCGGTCTTCTCGGCTTGGGTTTGCTGTCCCAGCAGAGGAACGAGGCAAGTGCACTTGGGCGGTCGCCAAATCCGCCTCGGATTCCAGTTCGGTCGATTCGACAGATCCGACCAGGGCCGGCGCCGCGCGCCGCTCGGAGGCAGCAAAGTCGATCGCATAGGTGCTGGCGACCGGTCCAGGCGTCCAATCTTCACCGGGCAAGAGTGTGATCCTGACGCCGGCGAGAAGTCCGCGGGTCAGGAACGGATCGAAGTGCCGCATGCTTTTCTCATTCAGGTCGAGCACGCGCCCAGGCTTAAGCGGTCCAACATCGTTGATCTTGACAATGAGCTGTTTGGCGCCGCTTTCGACCAACGCATAGGCAGGCTGATAGAGCCGGCCGTACCGAACGCCGCCAAACTGGTTGCGTAAATCGATCTGGACCGCGGCTGTCCATCCGGCGGGATCATATGGCTCGCCAGAAGCGGTCAGCCCGTCACCCTCCTGTTTTCCATCCCGGTAGGGGTTATAGGTCGAGACCGTGCCCACAACCATTGCATGCGCGAGCGCCGTCTCGTCCTGTGTGCGCGGCAATCCCATCAGGGTCGCGAGTTTGAATACCGAACGGTACGCCGAAAAAAATTGCGGCAGCACTTTACGGCGCGCGTATTCAACCAAGTCCGATTTTGTATCGCGCGCACTGGCGAACATGTCGCCCATCGCGTCGAGCACGCCGCGGGTCGCCCGTGGCGCGACGGAAAAAAGCGCCAAATCGCCGGCAGCGGCCGGGGGTTCGACCAGCGCCAACATCCCGGTTGTTTCGAAGGGACATGTGTCGGGTTGGTTCTGCGCAACGCCGGCGGCATCCGTTGCCGAGCTTTCGACATTGGCTGGAGCCGACAGTTCGTCATCTGCAATCGACAGCACAACGACATCGGAATCATTTTCGAATTGTTGGACGACATCGGCCGACGCAATGGACGAGTCGTTCGCTGTGCCGTTCGAAACCGTGCCGGCAAATAAAGTAAGCGCCAGAACAAACACAATCGCCGACGTGCGGCGCTGTGCCGGCTGGCCTATCGGTTTTCGATGACGCTCGGAATACGACACTGGCGGGGACATCAACACCGTCGGACGTGAATGACCTTCGCGAAGTAATTCACTACCGGATGCGGATAAAACCCGCGTAAAATACGTCGTGATAATATTCATAGAATTGGATGCAAATGCTTAACTGTTGTCCCGTGGGTGTCCTCCTCAAAGTTAAGGTCGCGCTAATGCGCTGTCTGTCGTCTGAAAAGCCGAGAGACCGCCTTGCGGCGGTCTCCCAGACATACAATCCGCGTTTATTGTCGTGCGAGTCTTAGTAATTCTTGCGTTTGCGCTTTTGAACAGTTGCGCCGCAAGGAATCGAGGCTGGCGTTTTTGGACCGCGAATTTCTGGCTGGGCCGTTCGATGTGCCGGATCGAGCGCTCACGAAACGCAATCGAAACGCAATCGAAGCGTGGCGCCAGCCGCGACTTATTTTTGCGCGCGAAGGTGCAACACACCATCTGCGGCGTGCTCGTTGCTGCGATCGTGTAAAGTTCCGGGCAGGGCACACACGCTCTGACGCCGCACTCGGGCTCGCTTTGCCCGATTCCCGGTTTTGATCGCATCGGGATGCCCGCAACAGCCCCAGGGCAGGAGACTAAAGACCGTCCCAGCGGGGCCGTGGTTACAACTATGGCGCGATATCGGGCTTTGTTCTTCCCAGACTTGGCTATCCCGAATACATTGGGGCATTCGTTTTAAGAGTTTTATCGAATGCGCGCCCGCCGAGATGCCGCCCTTCGCCTCCTCAAAACCATGCTGGTGGCGTCAATCGTCTTCCCTTTATCGCTTTTTGCTTATGCAAGCTGGGTCAATTACGAGATTGCGCTCACCCGCGCGGATGAGCATCTGGTGGGCTCGCTGACAATTCTCTCCGAACAGGCGTTGAAGGTCTTTCAATCTGTCGACCTCACCTTCACAAGCGTCGGCGTCATTCTCGGGGATCTTAGCGACGAACAGATCAAGGCATCCGAACAGTCGCTGCATTTGCAGTTAAGCAAACTCGAAAAAGCGCTGAACAGCGTCGACGCCATCGTGGTTGCCGATAGCAAGGGACGGAGACTCGTTTCGTCTGCGGTGTTTCCTGTTACCGCTGATCTCGGTGTTGAAGATCGCGACTATTTTCTCGCGCACGTTGATCGGGATGCCGGGACATTTGTCGGCGCGGTATCGCAATCGCGGGTGACAAAAGAATTGTTTTTCGGCGTCAGCCGGCGCCGTCCGTTGCGTGACGGACAATTCAACGGGATCATCATGGTTTCCGTTGTGCCGAAAGTCTTTTCGGACTTTTACGATCAGCTTGCGACCGACAGCTCCACAAGTTTTTCGCTCGCCAAAAGCGACGGTGCAATTCTGGCGCGTCGCCCGAGCCCGCCCGGAGACGTCACGCATTTCGCTCCCATTAGCGGATTTATGCTCAATGTCACCAGTCATCCCGAGGGCGGCATTGTTACCAGCAACAATTCGGTCGACGGCGTGCAACGGCGTATCGCCTATCGCAAGCTCGGATATGCCGATTTGTATGTATCCGACGGAATAAAGACCGAGGCAGTTTACGCCGGCTGGCTCCGCTTGATGGCGACCCATTTGATCTTTGGTGTTCCGGCCACGCTCTTCCTCTTCATGCTTGTTTTGCTGACCATGCGGCGTACGCAGGCGTTTTATGCGGAAGCCGAACGGCGCGATATGGCCGAACAAGCCCTCCGGCAATCGCAAAAGATGGAGGCAGTCGGGCAATTGACCGGCGGTGTTGCACACGACTTCAACAATCTTCTTACGATTATCATCGGCAATCTCGGCATCGCAAAACGTGGGGTGGTCGAAGCGCGCGCAGAACGGGCCCTCAACAATGCGCTTGTGGGAGCGGAGCGCGCGGCACAGTTAACCCAGCGGCTGCTCGCATTCTCGCGCCGGCAGCCGCTTAACCCGCGCCTGATCGACGTCAATAAACTGGTCGTCAGCATTTCCGATCTGCTGACCCGCACGCTTGGCGAAAATATCGCGCTCGAAACGATCAGCGGTGCCGGCCTCTGGAAAGTCGAAGCAGACGCCTCGGAACTGGAATCGACGCTGCTCAACCTTGCCTTGAACGCGCGCGACGCTATGCCCGAAGGCGGCAAGCTGACGATCGAAATCAGTAACGCCTATCTCGATGACGAATACTGCCGTCACCACGAAGGCATTCAGCCCGGCCAGTATGTTCTTGTTGCTGTCACCGACAGTGGCGCGGGCATGTCGCGCGAGACGATCGATCACGCATTCGAACCGTTTTTCACGACCAAGGAAGCCGGAAAAGGCACCGGTTTGGGATTGAGCCAGGTTTATGGCTTCATGAAACAGTCCGGAGGGCACGTTAAAATTTACAGCGAGCCCGGCGAAGGCACCACGCTCAAGCTCTATCTGCCGCGCCGGGAAGGCGACGAGGCCGATATTTCCAGCGATAGCAGCGAAGGGTCCGATCGCGGTCAGGGGGAGACGATCCTGATCGTCGAAGACGATGACGGCGTTCGCCAATATGCAGCCGAGATATTGAGGGACTTGAACTACCAGATCATCGAGGCAAAGGATTCGGCCACCGCGCTGCGTCTGCTCGATGCAGAAAAGCAATTCGATTTGTTGCTGACGGACGTCGTATTGCCTGGCAAGAACGGACGGGAGCTTGCCGATGAAGTTGAACGCAAGCGCCCCGAAGTAAAAATTATTTTTATGACCGGGTACTCGCGCAACGCGATCGTTCATCACGGCCGCCTGGACGCCGGCACCGAACTCATCCCGAAGCCGCTGATCGAGCGCAGTTTGGCCAGAAAAATCCGCCAGGTGCTCGACGGCCGGTCAAGCGCGCAATAGGCGAAGTCTGGTTCTATCGTCCCGCGTGTCAGCGCGGGGACTGTTCCATTTTGAACAGCGCGTCGAGCGTGAAAGCGTTCGGACAGAATTCGTGGAAATGCCCGTCAGCGGTACCGTCTTTCAATTCATGCGCGCAACGGCTCTTCTCGCCGCACATGACGCACAACCGTTTCAGGTCGCGCATGACGGCCGGTTGGGTGTTGGCCAGTGCCTGCGGATCGACGTGCAACGAGAGCAGCATCTTTTCAACGAGGTCACCAGCGCCCGGCTGTTTGGCAGCCAGAGTGCGCAGTTCGTTCGTTGATACGCCGAGGTCTTTGGCAATCTGGGAAACGTCTTCGGGGCTGCATTGCCCGAATGCGTCGTGCGTTTCGGTCATGTGACGATATTTATTGATCCAGCTGGCGATCGCACGCATGACGAAGTCGACCGTAGGATAGCTCGTCTGTTGCACTTCTGCGGACATCGCGCCCTCCATCGAGAGACAAGGCCAGCACTTCTCTCGCACGGTTCGCCGAAACTGTCGTTGCGCTAGATCAAATACGGAATTGTGCCGCGTTTACTGCGCAGCTTCTGCGTAGCCATGGTGAGTTTTCAGTGAAAGGAACAAACCCCGCAAAAGCCGCGTCGCAATCGGGTGTTTGCGAGGAGGCGATTTCTTCTTTTGATTGTTCTGCTGTTGCTGGTGCTCGGCGCGTTGCCGACCTGGCCGTACAACGCCGAGTGGGGCTACTACCCCTCCAGCGGACTCGGTCTGGTTTTTGTAATTGTGCTGATCCTGGCCTTGATGGGCCGCATTTAACGCAGCGTAGTGCCGGGTCTATTCTGTTTCCGTAGTGCCCGTGGGCTCCATCTTGTTACGCAGCCGGTCGGTGCCTTTGATGGTGTCGACCACCGTGCGATAGGCGCTCGACACTTTTTGTCTCAGGCTTCGCCGCCGGCGGCTGCGAAGCTTTCTTTTTTTGGCGGTGGTTTTGGATTTTTTCTTGCGCTTGACGGCAACGGACTTGCGCTTTTTTCGAGCCATAACGATCCCCCCAATGCCTTTTGCTCTTGTGACTGCCACCATAGAGCGAACAGGCGCCGACTGGAAGGTGGGCTGCCAGCACCGCTGCTGCATCGCTGCGGTATCTGCTGGATCGTCCATGGTATCAACTGCTAAGCATCCTTCCGGCGAAAAACAATCCGGGAGGATCAGGTGCCCGCTTCACTTCAAGGCGAATTGCAGCCGACAATCTATCGCTTCAAACTTGGCGGCTTCGAAGTCGCCACCGTTCTGGATGCCAAGGCTGTCCGCGAGGGGCTGCATCCGCATTACGGTGGCAATGCCTCGGTTGATGAGGTGCATGCGCTCGCACGCGCCAATAACATCGATACGCAGCGCTTCGAACATCCCAATATTCCGACACTGGTGAATACGGGCAAGCAACTGGTCCTGTTCGATACCGGCAATGGCGCGCTGCCGCGCGAATACGAACAACTCAGCAAACGGCTGCCGCCGGGGCGAACGGGGGAACGGCTCGCGGCCGCGGGCTACAGGCCTGAGGACATTGATGTCATTGTCCTCACGCACGGCCACCCCGACCATATTGGCGGGCTGACCGAAGGCGGAAAGCCTGTCTTCAAGAATGCACGTTATGTCTTTGGCGCTGCCGAGTTCGACTTCTGGAAGCGCGGCGAAAACGTGCGTGAGGCGCGCAAGTTCAATCGCGAGCTGTTCGTGAAGATCTGCCTGCCGCTGGCGGAGCGTTCAACGTTCATCAAACCGGGCGACGAGGTCGTGGCGGGCATCACCGCCGTCGACGCCGCCGGTCATTCGCCCGGGCTGCTCGCGTTTCATATCGAGAGCAGCGGCAAGCGTTTCATGATCACCGCCGACACCTGCACGCAATACGTCATGGCAGTGCAACGTCCCGAATGGCATTTCGAGATGGATGACGACAAGGACAAGGCCGTGGCGACGCGTAAGCGGATCCTGGATATGCTCGCGACCGACCGGCTGTTTCTCGCCAGCTTTCATATGCCGTTTCCCGGCATCGGCTATGTGGAGAAAGGGCAGGGCGGCTACCGCTGGGTGCCGCACAGCTATCAACTCAATCTGTGACGCGACAGCGTGACGACGCTTATTGGCCGCCCCACTTGAACGTCGGGGGCTTTTCCGGTTTGGGCTTGGGTTTGCCTTCGTCGCAGCGGCCGATGCGATCTTCCACGGCCTGTGCGGTCTTGTTGTCGAAAACAATGTAGTGGCAAAGCGTGCCGTCGTGCAGCGTGCGGGCAATGCGGCCCGTGCGTCCATCGGCTGTCAGCTCGTTTGAGTTGCTGACGCCGCGAATTGTGCCGATCACGATCACCGCGCCAAGAAACAGGCTCGCTCCCGCCACCACGATGAAAAACGACGCCACGACGGCCGCACGCCAAAAATCCAGGCGCGCCTGCTGCGATCGATAAAGATCGTGCCGGGCCTCATGCGTCTGCGTTTTGCCGACGCCTGTCGTGAGATAGGAAAACACGCTCATGTTAAAATGCTTAACGGAAAAGCATTGATCACTTCTAAAGGGCTTATTTCGGATTAGGGACGTGTCAGTAATTCGATCTCAGCACAGCGGCGCGGATCGCCGGATTCAGGCCTTTTTCCGTGCATTCACCGCGATCGACAGCAGTATGCGTTGTGCAATCGCTTCCGCCAGCGATGCGTTGCGCCGCATCTCAAGGGAAGCCTCGGCCAACTGCTCCATGGTCCGGAGCAGCCGCGGCGGCGTCCAGCTGCGCAGCGCTTCGCCGACATGGCGCTCGCGGCTGAAATGGACCGGCGGTCCCGCGCGCTTCATGGCAAATTCGACCGAGTCGCCGCCTTCAATTGCCAGCTTCATCTTGTGCAAATTGGCCACCTGGCGGATGGCCGCCGAGACGATTGCCGCAGGCGATGAACCGGCGGCACGGGCCTTGCCAAATTCACTGTCGACTTCACCGGTTCGTCCGGCAAAAACAGCATCGACGACCCCGTCGAGTGCAACCTGCGATGCGTCGGCCACGACCGCCATCACATCAGCCAGCTCGACGGTTTTTTGTCCCTGCGCATAAATGGCAAGTTTTCGGATTTCATTGCGCGACGCGAGGCGGTCGCCCCCAAGCAAGGCCAACAAAGTGGCGCGCGCGTCCTGCGCGATTGTCAGGTTTGCGGCGCGCATTTCCTCGTCAATCAGTTGGGCAAGCGCGCGTTCGTTGTCGGCGTAACATGGAAGCGCAACTGCAACTTTCGCTTTTTCACAAAGCGCACGCAACGGTGCACTTTTGTTCAGATTGCCGGCTTCAATAATCACACGGCATTCGTTCGATGGCGAAGCGATCACGGTCTCGACTGCGGAAGCAATATTGCGCGCACCCGCTTTGACCAGAACGGCGCGCCGGCCGCCAAAGAGGGGAATTGTATGCGCTTCTTCCACAAGCCGGGCAGGATTTCCCGCGAGCTCATCGCCCTCGATGCGGGCCAGTGCGAACGGATCATTGGGGTCGTCGACGGATGCGCGCACCAACGCATCGACACGTTCGCGCACCAGGCCGGCGTCGGGGCCGAACACGAGCACGATCGGCTGTGCAGGATCCGGCTTTGCGATGAAACGATCGACATCGGAGGCTTTGATGGCGGTCATGGATAAATATCCTACCTCATCCTGAGGAGCGCACGAAGTGCGCGTCTCGAAGGATGAGGCGGCCTCATGGTTCGAGACGGCGCTTCGCGCCTCCTCACCATGAGGTCAAATGGGTCTTACGTACCCGCCACGAAATATGAGGCAAGCCGCGAGCGGATATTTTCAGCGATCTCTTTGGCGGCGCGGTTTTCGGCGTCGCGCAGGCCGCGCTCACCCGCAAATCGCTGCTCTTGGCCTGGAATGTTGTAAGAGACCCGCGCAAAAGTTTGGCCCCTGACGACGACTTTTCCAGTCGCGAGTTCTGTCAGCGTATAGGTTCCGTCGATGCCGTAATTGTTGACGTCCGGCCGCGCCGTGTTGATGTCGACGATCACCTGAAGCTGTGAGGCTGTGAGTTTTACGGCCAGCCGGTGGGTCGGCGAGATACCCCCGCCACCGCCGGTGAGATCATAAATAAGTTCATTGCGGACACCGACGGTGACGCGGCTCAGCCGGCTGCCGCCGGGGGCGTCGATCGGCGCGACGTCGACCGCACTCAATTGCGCGGGAAGACTGGCGCTGCCTGTCGTCGCTGTGTGCTCGCCATACAGCGGCTGGAAACACCCGGCGGTGATGCCGGCCAGCGCCAAAGCACCGAAAACCCTGGCAAAGCACTTCATGTCAGACCACGACATTGACGATCCTCTGGGGGACGACAATGACCTTTTTCGGGCTTTTGCCTTCCAGCGCCTTTTTTACCGCATCGAGAGCAAGAACGGCAGCCTCTATATCGGTATTTCCGGCATCGCGGGCCACCGTCACGTCGGCGCGCTTTTTCCCGTTGATCTGGACCGGCAGGGTGATGGTGCTTTCCACCAGCAAATCGGGCTCAACCCGTGGCCAGGCTTCGGTCGCGACGAGGGATTTGTGCCCAAGCGCCGCCCAGCACTCCTCGGCGAGGTGCGGCATCATTGGATGGAATAGCTGCACAAGGATGTCGCCCGCTTCGCGCAAGGCCCAGGACAAATCGCCAGACGGTGCGTTTTCGACGGCACCGATGGCGTCGCTGAGGGCATTGGCGAATTCATAAATATGAGCCACGCAGCGGTTGAAGCGCAGTTTATCGATATCCTCGGAAACATGAGCAAGGGCGCGGTGCGCGGCCTTGCGCACCGTAAGAGCCTGTTCGCCGAATGCCGACGGACGCGCCACAGGTGCATCGATAGCCGCGATTTCACTGACCAACCGCCAGAGCCGCTGCACGAAACGCCACGCACCTTGCACGCCCTCTTCGGTCCAGATCACGTCGCGTTCGGGCGGAGAATCCGACAGCATGAACCAGCGCGCGGTATCGGCGCCGTAAGCGGCGATAATGTCGTCGGGATCGACGGTGTTCTTTTTCGACTTCGACATTTTCTCGATCGAACCGATCTCGATTGGCTCGCCGGTACTTTTCAAAGTTGCAATACGCCTGGTGCTAATAGGTGTTGTAAAGGGCCGTGTTTGGGTTGCCGCCGTGGGAATTACTGTCGAGTAAGATTCCAAGGTTGCGCTTATCGGTTTAGAAGTCGCCGCGTCAGGAGGAAGAGTTGCGCTTGGCGCGGCTGCTGTTGTAGGAGCGATTTTTAAATCGACATCCGCAGGCTCTATCCAGTCGCCGTTCTTTGCCCGGTAGGTCTCGTGAACAACCATGCCCTGCGTAAATAGCCCGGCAAAAGGCTCGTCCATGCCGGCATGACCGGTCTTGTGCATGGCGCGCGTGAAGAAACGCGAATACAGCAAATGCAAAATCGCGTGCTCGATGCCGCCGATGTATTGATCAACCGGCAGCCACTCGTCCACCATCTTGCGGTCGGTGGGCGCGGTCTTGATCCACGGATCGGTGAAGCGCGCGAAGTACCACGATGAATCGACGAACGTATCCATCGTATCGGTCTCGCGCCGCGCCGGACCGGCGCACTTCGGGCACTTCACATTCTTCCATGTGGGATGGTGGTCGAGCGGGTTGCCAGGCCTGTCGAACGTGACATCCTCCGGCAGCGTGACGGGTAGATCTTTTTCGGGCACCGGGACGACGCCGCATTTCGCACAATGAATGATCGGAATCGGACAGCCCCAGTACCGTTGGCGCGAAATACCCCAGTCCCGCAGGCGATAGTTCACTTGTCGCTGCGCGACGGGCCGATTGCCGCGCGTGCCTTTTTCCAGGCGTTTCGCGACCTCTTCCTTGGCTTGCTCGATCGTCATGCCATCGAGAAACCGCGAATTGATCATGCGGCCGTCGCCATCATATGCGACGTCGGTAATCACAAATGTTTTCGGATCCTGGCCCGGCGGGCAAACCACCGGCGTGTTGCCGAGTCCATATTTGTTGACGAAGTCGAGATCGCGCTGGTCGTGCGCCGGGCAGCCGAAAATCGCACCGGTGCCGTAATCCATCAAAATGAAGTTGGCGACATAGACCGGCAATTTCCAGTTTGCATCGAATGGATGCACCGCTTTGATGCCGGTATCGAAGCCGAGTTTTTCGGCGGTGTCGATTTCCGCCTGCGCGGTGCCCATGCGGTGGCATTGCTCGATGAATTCGGCGAGCTTGGGATTCTTTACTGCGGCGGCCTGCGCGAGCGGATGGTCCGGCGACAGCGCCATGAACTTGGCGCCGAACAAAGTGTCGGGGCGTGTCGTGAAAATTTCTAGCTCGCTTTCTTTGTTGGGCGCCGTTGATGGATCGAGCGCGAAGCGCAAGAGCAAACCTTCTGAGCGGCCAATCCAGTTCTTTTGCATCAGCCGCACTTTGTCCGGCCAGCGATCGAGCGTGTCGAGCGCCTTCAACAGGTCTTCGGAATAATCGCTGATCTTGAAGAACCACTGCGTCAATTCGCGCTGTTCGACCACGGCACCCGAGCGCCAGCCGCGGCCATCGATCACCTGCTCATTTGCGAGCACGGTCTGATCGACCGGGTCCCAGTTCACTTTCGATTGTTTGCGCTCGACCAGCCCAGCGCTGAGAAAGTCGAGAAACATTTTCTGCTGATGCTTGTAGTATGCGGGATCGCAGGTTGCGATCTCACGCGCCCAATCAAGCGACAGCCCCATCGACTGGAGCTGCGTCTTCATCGCCGCGATGTTGTCGTAAGTCCACGCCTTCGGGTGCACCTTGCGGTCGATCGCGGCGTTCTCGGCCGGCATGCCGAAAGCGTCCCAGCCCATGGGGTGGAGCACGGCATTGCCCATCGCGCGTTTGAAGCGCGCCACCACGTCGCCCATGGTGTAATTGCGCACGTGCCCCATGTGGATGCGGCCCGACGGGTAGGGGAACATCTCCAGTACGTAGTATTTCGGACGCGGATCGTCGTTTTTTGTCGCGAAGATGCCGCGCTCCGCCCACGCCTTCTGCCAGCGGATCTCCGCCTCGCGGGCGTTGTAGCGCTCGGTTTTGCTCGAATCGGCGGTCATTTCCGGTTCTTTTTAGGGCGCGCGGAACTGACACGAAAGCGGCGAAAGGGTCAACCGGCGGACCGGCATTCGCGTGAAAAACCGGAAGGGAACCAGCCGCTTGCCGCCGGGGTTAGCTCACCCGAATAGAGGCGCGCGACGGGGCAGTAGCAGGCGGCCGCCTGACCGACTTTAGGTCAGCGCCCTCCGAGTGCGCGGCGCACGGCGTTCAACAGCGCAGCGGCGTCGTAAGGTTTTTCGATGACCGGGGCTTGCGGGAATTGCTTCGCATGCACGTCATCGACGCGCATGCCGGTCAGGAAAACGAACGGCGTGCCTTGTTCAGCGAGCAGGCTCGCCACGCCGAGACTGTTGCGGTCCGGACCGCTGAGCTTCACGTCGAGCACGGCTATATCGAAATTCAATCCGCGGCTGAGCTGTGCGATGGCTTCCGCCACGGTTGCGGCACACGCCACGTGTGCGGCGCCGGCATTTTCGAGGATTTGCTGGATGTCGAGTGCGATCAGGAATTCGTCGTCGAGCACGAAGCAGCGTTTGCCGCTAAGCAAGGGGTCCGACATAGCCGCGAGAGTTTCTCCAATGGAACTTTCCCTTGTGCCCGGAATTTATCCCGACAGCATTAAAAAAAGACATAGGCGACGAAAATACATCTTTGGACCTTTGACCCATCGTTTCAATAGTCTGGCGCACGGGCGATTTCTCGAGCCACGTATGAATTCTCATGATCGTCGGAAACGGACGGCCAAACGGCAATTATACGCCTTGCGAGCAATGCCCGCTGCGCAAGCGGCCGAGCTTGCGCGAATTCTCCGCTGAAGAACTTGCATTCGTGAAAACATTCAAGGTCGACGAACTGCGCGTCGACGCCGGCGCGAGTTTCCTGCGAGAAGGTGCGCGCAGCGAGCATCTCTATACGGTGCTCAGCGGCTGGGCATTTCGTTACAAGATGCTGGACGACGGGCGCCGCCAGATCCTCAATTACGCATTGCCCGCCGATATGGTCGGCCTGCAAGGCGCCCTCATGAACGAAATGGAGCATTCGGTCGAAGCGCTGACACCGCTGGTGTTGTGCATATTCCCGCGCGCGAAATTGTGGGACCTCTACAGCCGCATCCCGACGCTAGCATTCGACATCACATGGCTTGCAGCGCGCGAGGAACAGCTGATCGACGAGCACCTCGTCAGCCTTGGGCGCCGTACGGCGCTTGAACGCGCCGCCTACCTGCTTCTCCACCTGTTCACGCGGGCGGACGAGGCCGGCCTCGTCAAGAACGGGACCATCCAGTTTCCGTTCACCCAGCAGCATCTCGCCGACACGCTCGGAATGTCGCTGGTGCATACCAACAAGACGCTCAAGCGCCTGTTCGTCAGCAAAGCGGTTCGCTGGAAGGATCGCATCTTTGAAATGGTCGACCGGGCGACACTCGCCGGCATCGCCGGGAGTGACATAGCCAGGGCTCGCGCGCGGCCGTTCATTTGAAGTAGCGGCGCCTGTAGCGGTGCGTTATAGGCAGGCATGGTCGCCGCCGATACAACAACCGGCCTCGCATACGTCCGTGCAGAAATCGCGCGCGCCTGCCGCGATGCAAGGCGCGCGCCGGACGAGGTGACATTGGTTGCGGTATCAAAGACTTTTGATGCCGATGCCATTGAGCCGGTAATCGCCACGGGTCAGCGCGTGTTCGGCGAAAATCGTGTGCAGGAAGCGAAAGCAAAGTGGCCACCATTGCTTTCAAAGCAAAGCGGCATCGAACTGCATCTCATCGGTCCATTGCAGTCGAACAAAGCGAAAGAGGCTGTGGCGCTTTTCGACGCGATTCATTCCGTCGATCGGACAAGTCTGTGCGAGGCCCTGGCGAAAGAAATCGAAAAGCGAAAGCGTCAGCCGGTTCTGTTCGTCGAGATCAATACGGGGGCCGAACCGCAAAAGGCGGGCGTCCTGCCGCAAGATGCCGATGGATTTCTCGCGGCATGCGTCGACAAATACCGTCTGAAAATTTCCGGCTTGATGTGCATTCCGCCACTCGACGAAGCCCCGGCGCCGCATTTTGCCCTTACGGCCACCATCGCCAAGCGCAATGGCCTAAAATTATTATCGATGGGCATGAGCGCGGATTTCGCCACGGCGATTGCGTTCGGCGCCACGCACATCCGCGTGGGTAGCGCGATTTTCGGGACGCGGGAGAAGTGAGCCGCCTAGCGCTGACGTTGCAATGATGTGGCAGGTGACAGCGTGATGCCTGGCTGGAGCGTGGGCGAGCCGGCTTCGAACTGATCCTCGTCTGTCGCTCGATAGCCCATGGTTGCGCTGCGCCAGCGGCCAATAACCGACGCGATCAGTTCGCGGCTGCCATTGATGGCGGCTTCGGAGCGGGTATTGCCGGCCGCGTCGCTGTTTGGCCGGAGTTCGGGGGCAATTCGACGAAACGCGAACGAAAAAACCTCGCGAATTCCGAGTGCGCTAATGTCTACTCAACTACGAATTTCGTGTGTGGCCCAAGGTGCGTGAGCATCCGACGTAGTGTGGTGAGCTCAAGCGCGACGCAGCCGGCGGTCGGTGCAAAGCCCTGCCGCGCCGCATGGATAAAGACGGCGCTGCCGCGGCCTGCGATGCGCGGCCGGGTGTTGTGGTCAATCTCAATGATGAAATCGTAGAGATTGTCTTTGCGCGCGAGTCGGTCGGCGCTCGTATTGGCCGGCACTTTGACCGGCTGATTGTAGTGACGATCGGCAGGATCTTCGCACCAGCCATCGGCCTGCGTTATTCGTTTCACCGGCAACGAAGTGGCCGGACGCGGATGCTTGTCGGCCCGCCACCATAATCGCCGCAGCCGGAAGCGGCCACGCGGCGTGCCCCCGTCGCCCTCACGCTTGTTGGCTTTGATGCCACCGCGGCCCAGCGCCACCGGCAGGACGAGGGCCCCCGCGATGAGCCAGCCACGCCGTGAATCACCCGGCTTTCGGCGTACCGTAATTCGGGATAGAGATCGTTTTTGCATTACTGGCACTATCGTGAACTGACCCCTAAATGCCAGTTCCCGCTTGCTCTTCTACCCCTGAATGTTCTACTTCGCGACTATGGCGAGGGGTGTGCCGGTGTCCTTGATGGGGCCTTTGGACGATGGCGAATAAACGTACGATTCTGATCGTTGATGACGACACCGAGCTGCGCGACGCCTTGGTCGAGCAATTGGCATTGCACGAGGAATTCGAAGCCACTGCCGTCGACAGCGGCACAAAAGGCGTACAGGTGGCCAAAAACGGCCAAATCGACCTGGTGATCATGGACGTTGGCTTGCCGGACGTCGACGGTCGTGAAGCGGTGCGCATCCTGCGCAAAAACGGCTTCAAGGCGCCGATCATCATGCTCACCGGCCACGATACCGATTCCGACACTATTCTCGGTCTCGAATCGGGCGCGAACGATTACATTGCCAAGCCGTTCCGCTTTGCGGTGCTGCTGGCGCGTATCCGCGCCCAGCTTCGGCAACATGAAGCAAGTGAAGACGCCGTATTCGCGATCGGACCTTACACATTCAGACCAAGCTCGAAGCTGTTGCTGAGTCCAAAGGGCAGCAAGGTTCGCCTCACCGAAAAAGAAACGGCCATCCTTCGCTATCTTTACCGCGCCGGACAGAAGCCGGTATCGCGCGAGACGCTGTTGCAAGAGGTGTGGGGTTACAATTCAGGCGTCACGACGCATACGCTGGAGACCCACATTTATCGTTTGAGGCAAAAAGTCGAAAAGGACGCTGCTGCGCCGGCGATCTTGGTGACTGAAGCCGGCGGCTATAAGCTGGTGCCGTGAGAACATTGCACGGCCTTGAGCGGTTGATCCTGGCAATACGAGAGCGGCAATAAGACGATGGGACTCGAAGACGATATCGCCTTCTTCGAGCAAGTGCCGCCGTTGGCGGCGCTTGGCAAGCAGGCGTTGCGAATTCTCGCCATCGGAGCCGAAACGCGCCATCTGCAAAGCGGGGCGGTGCTTTTCTATGCCGGTGAACTTGCCGATGGCGGCTATGTCGTGCAGGAGGGCTCACTGCTGCTGGAGCCCGGCACGCTTTCGGAAGGTAAGGAAATTACCGTCGGTCGCGGCACACTGGTCGGAGAACTCGCACTTCTTACAAATACAGTTTGTCAGGCAACGGCAATCGCGAAAGAACCAACGGTGGTCGTTCGCATCCCACGCAATCTGTTCCGGAAAATGCTGGAAGGCTATCCGGCCGCCGCGGAACTATTGCGCGAAAGCATGAGCCAGCGCTTGCAGACCTGGTCAAAGGAACTGACTGGCGTGAAGCGTGCGCTTGAGGCCGGTGACAAGCACTAGCCGTTCAAAAACATTCAGAGTTCGATTGTTGCCGTTACCGGAACGTGGTCCGACGGCCGCTCGGCGCCGCGGTAATCCTTGGCGATTTTGATTGCCGATACACGGTCTGCGAGCGCATCCGATGTCCAGATATGGTCGAGCCTGCGGCCGCGATCGGCCGCGCGCCAATTGTCCATCGCGCGATAACTCCACCATGTATAGAGCTTCTCGGGTTCCGGCGTGTGCACGCGCATGCTGTCGATCCAGCCGCCGGATTCGCGCGCTGCGACAAGTTTCTCGCACTCGACCGGAGTGTGAGAGACGACCTTGATCATTTGCTTGTGGCTCCAGACGTCGTGCTCAAGGGGCGCAACATTAAGGTCGCCGACGAGGATCGCGCGCTGCGACTTATCCGGTCGCAGCGCGGTATGTGCGCGCATTTCGTCGAGAAAATCTAGCTTGTGCTGGAATTTTGGATTGATGTCGGGGTCCGGTTCGTCACCGCCGGCGGGCACGTAAAAATTATGCAGCGTAATCTGATTTTTCAGTTTTGCCCGCTCGCCCAGAATGATCGAGATATGGCGGCAATCGGTCTTGCCGCAGAAACTTTGAATATCGGTTTGTTCGAACGGTACGCGTGAGAGCACGGCGACGCCGTGATAGCCTTTTTGTCCGTTGATTGCCGCGTGCTCGTAGCCGAGCCGTTTGAAGCGTTTCAGCGGAAACGCATCATCGGGGCATTTGGTCTCTTGCAGGCAGAGCACATCCGGCCGTGCGCTTTTTAGAAACTTGGCGACCAGATCGATGCGTAGGCGGACCGAGTTGATGTTCCAGGTGGTGATTTTAAAAGCCATGGACGATAACTTATGACCTTCACCCCGAAATTTCCATTCGTCATATCCGGACTCGACTCGGCCATCAACGTCTTATTTTGTTGCAAAGACGTCGATGCCCGGCACAAGACCGGGCATGACGAGGGGCGATGCTGCAGAATCAATTATGATAGCGCGTGTAGTCGATCTTGAAGAGCGAAGGGTCCGGCCGTTTGCTGGTATCGAGATTGTAGACCGCGACCGTCGTGTCATAGCCCTGCGGATCGGTCACCGTCCATTGCTTGAGCTGCATGTCCTTGGCGCTGAACATGATCATCAGCCGGCTGGTGCCCACGATGCCGTTTCTTTCCTCGACCACCACGGTCACGAAAACGTCGTCGGCATAGACTGCGACCAGATGCGTGTCCTTCGTCAGATCGACGTGGTCGGCGAGCAGAAATCGCAGCGGCGTCTGCGACAAAGGATAGACATCTTGCGTCGCCAGCCGGCGGTCGCGAACCACGACCGATGAGCCGTCGGCGATCAGCTCTATCGGGCTTGGGTCGTCATACTCGAAACGAACCTTCCCGGGCTTGGAAATAAAGAAATCGCCCTGCGTTCGGCCGCCGTCAGGGCCGATCTGGATGAAATTTCCGGTCAGCACCTGTACACCGGAGAGATAGCCATTGACGCGCTCGATGATGGCGCGTTGCTGGGGATTAAGTGAGCCTGCGGGATCCGCCTTGCCGAGCAGCGCGGCGAACGGATTGGTGACCGGATTGGGCATTTGCGGCCCTGATGCCGCCTGCGCGCGCGCATCCATCGCTTGCGCCCGGATTGCAGGTTTGGCCGGAGTGGCGACGAATCCGGTGGTGTTGGGCTGGGCTTGCGTCGTCGGCCGGGGGGCCGGCAACGGGACGGTCTGAGCCAGCGCGGGGTGAGAAAGGCAGGCAAACAGCGCGGCAAAGGCCAGTTTGTGGCTGATTTGCCAATAATGCTGTGCCGCCATCACGTTCTCCGCCTCGCGCCCCGAGGTATCTCGTTGGGTCCTATATGGGCTGGCTGTGGCGATTTCGCGACCCACTTGCCTCAAGCCAATTCCGGCTTAGTCGCGATGGCCGCGATTCTCAATAGCGTTCGCCGCCATCCTCGGGAATCAGGATCTCGCGTTTACCAGCGTGGTTGGGCTGGCCAACGATACCCTCTTCTTCCATACGTTCCATGATGGTGGCGGCGCGGTTGTATCCGATCTGGAGCCGACGCTGGATGTAAGACGTCGAAGCCTTGCGGTCGCGTTTCACGATGGCGACGGCCTGCTGGAAGAGGTCGCCACCTTCAGCGAGGCCCATGCCGGTGGAATCGAACAGGGGGTTTCCGTTCTCATCCTCCTCGTCCCCTCCGGCCGTGACCTCTTCGAGGTACTCAGGTGTGCCCTGTGACTTCAGGTGCCGCACGACCTTCTCAACTTCCTCATCTGATACGAAGGGTCCGTGCACGCGGCTGATGCGGCCACCGCCGGCCATGTAAAGCATATCGCCTTGGCCGAGCAGTTGTTCTGCACCTTGTTCGCCGAGAATTGTACGGCTGTCGATCTTGGACGTGACCTGGAAGGAGATGCGGGTCGGGAAATTCGCCTTGATCGTGCCGGTGATGACATCCACTGACGGCCGTTGCGTCGCCAAAATCACGTGGATGCCAGCGGCGCGTGCCATCTGCGCTAGGCGTTGGATGGCGCCTTCGATGTCCTTGCCCGCGACCATCATCAGGTCGGCCATCTCGTCGACAATAACAACGAGGAAAGGCAATGGTTCGAGTTCGAGGTCTTCCTTTTCGTAGATCGCTTGACCGGATTCTTTGTCGTAGCCGGTGTGGACCGTGCGGGTGAGTTTTTCGCCCTTTGCCTTGGCTTCGGCGACGCGCGCATTGTAGCCCTCGATATTACGCACGCCGAGCTTCGACATTTTCTTGTAGCGGCCTTCCATCTCGCGCACCGCCCATTTCAGCGCGACGACCGCTTTCTTTGGGTCGGTAACGACCGACGTCAGAAGATGTGGAATGCCGTCGTACACCGACAATTCGAGCATTTTTGGATCGACCATGATCAACCGGCACTGGTCGGGGCGGAGCCGATAGACCAGAGACAGGATCATGGTGTTGATGGCGACTGATTTGCCCGAGCCGGTGGTGCCGGCGATCAGCAGATGCGGCATACGCGACAGGTCGACGATGACTGATTCACCGCCGATTGTCTTGCCGAGGCAGAGCGGCAGTTTTGCTGCGCTCTCGTTATAATCCAGGCCGGTGAGCAGTTCGCGCAAATAGACTTTCTCACGCGTCGGATTGGGCAGTTCGATGCCGATGGCATTGCGGCCGGAGACAACGGCGACACGCGCGGACACTGCACTCATGGAACGGGCAATGTCGTCGGCAAGTCCGATCACGCGTGAGGATTTGATGCCGGGCGCCGGCTCGAGTTCGTAGAGCGTAACCACCGGGCCGGGCCGGGCATTGATGATCTCGCCGCGGACGCCGAAGTCCTGCAATACGCTTTCCAGCGCGGTCGCATTACCGTCGATGATGTCACGCGACAAAGTTGTCCGTTCGGTCGTGCGTGGCGCGGCAAGGAGATTCAGCGAAGGCAGCGCATAGCCGTTGGTGGAGCGGCGGACGGGCGTCCGGGACGCCGCGCGCTTACGCGGCGCGCGCGCCTCATCGTCCTCCTCGAGGTCGTCCTCGTATTCGTCCAGAGCGCGCCCGTAACCATCAAAGCGCGGTTCCTGCCGCGGGCCGCGCGCTACGGGCATCGGCAAACGCGTGCGAGGCTCCCTGCGCAACATGCGGCCGAAGCGCGCCTTCCAGCTCAACAGCGCGTGCACGATCATGCCAAGCCACGCCGAGCCCTGGTCGTCGTCGACCTCGTCGTCCTCGATCCCGTCGTCGTCTTCCTCGACCCTGCGTGCCGCCGCTTTTTTAATGCGCTGTCCCGCGCCCGCGGCCAAACCCAGCGTCACAGCGGTCGCGAAGCCGAAGACAATGCACAGGACAAACCGCGTCAATCCCGCAAGCGGCGCGCCGAATATCATAGCCGGCAGGCGCAATATAGCGTCGCCGGCGACACCGCCGAGACCGGTCGGCAGCGGCCAGGAGCCGATGCGCGGCAATGTCGATGCACATGCGGCGGCGAGGAATGTCGCGACGATCCACAGCAGGCTGCGCCATTTGTCGCCGACGGGCTTGTGCGAAATCAGGCGCCAGCCGAGCAGCGCTTCCGGTGCCAGCAGCAGGATGGCAGCCAGACCGAGCAGTTGCATCGCCAGGTCGGAGAAAATCGCGCCCGGGAAACCCAGCAGATTGTGGATCGGCTGCTGGGTGGCGTGGCTGAGCGAAGGGTCTTGCACCGACCAGGTTGCCAGCGCGACGGCGCCGAGCAGCGCGAGCGTGATCAGCGCGAGCCCGGCAAGTTCGCTCAGGCGCCTTCGAATGATGTCGCGGAAATGCTCCGAGACGAAAGCGATAACGTCGAGGCTGCGATCTGCTGCTCGCATGCGTTACGCGTCCTTTCGTTTGCGCATGGTCTTGTCCGAAAACCGGTGTCTGCTTTTCGGGATCATGCGCTAACCGAGCACCGCGACGAGGCGATGCAACGCCTCCGCGGTTGCCGCCTTGTCCTGCACCATCGCGACCCGAATGTAGTCCGCGCCGGGATTGCTGCCGTCGGCCTGGTCACGCGCGAGATAGCCTCCGGGCACAACGCGCACGCCGGCCTCGGCCCACAGTTTCTTGGTCACGATTTCGCTGCTGCCGAATTTCGAAACATCGAGCCAGAGAAAAAATCCGCCGGCCGGCCGCTTATAGCCGTAACGATCGCCGATGATCTGGTCGGCGAGATCGAACTTGGCGGAATAAAGCCTGCGGTTCTCCTGCACGTGCGCTTCGTCGGCATAGGCGGCAACTGCCACATGTTGCGACGGTGTCGGCACCTGCGGTGCAGCGATGTTGCGCAATTCGAGATAGGGGGCGAGAAAACGCCGGTCGCCGGCTGCAAATCCGACGCGCAGGCCAGGAAGGTTCGAGCGTTTGGACAGTGAATGAAAAACGACAGTGTTGGCAAAATCGGGTCCCGAAGCTTCCAGCATTCCGGCGGGAGCATGTTCACTGTAGATCTCGCAGTAACATTCATCCGCGAACACAAGGAAACCGAAACGGCGCGCAAGCGTCGCCAGTCTGTCGAGATAGGCACGATCGGCCACTGCGCCTTGCGGATTCGAAGGCGACGCGATGTAGAAAGCAACCGTGCGCGCAAGCAGTGCATCATCGAGTGCGTCGAGATCAGGAAGGAATCCACTCGCGCGTGTTGCCGGCAGATAAACCGGTTCGCATTCGGCGGCGAGTGCGCCGGCGGCGTAGGCTGCGTAGAAAGGATTGGGAATGAGCACCGCCGGCTTGCCCGCGCGGCGCGTCACCCAGCGGCGCGCGACGATCGCGGCAAGGAACAGCCCTTCGCGTGTGCCGCTGTGGACCAGCACTTCGCTTTCCGGATCGACCGGCCGCGCGAGTTTGTAGCGGCGGTTTAGCCAGGCTGCGACGGCACGGCGAAACGGTTCAATGCCTTTGTTGGAGGGATAGCGGCCGAAGTCTGCAAGATGCGCGGCAATCGTCGGTCCCACGAAGGGCGGGATGGGGTGCTGCGGCTCGCCGATCGACAGATTGATGGGAGGCTTTCCGGGTTCGATGCCGGCGATGAGCTCGGTCAAGCGCACGAAGGGCGACCGGAAGTCGACCGCCGCAGCAGTGGTAGGGACAGGCTCGCGCTTGGCGGTCATCTTGGACATGCGTTTACGAGACGGGAGCGGCCCGCCGTAGAAGGGTTTCGACACAATAAGGAAGGCGAGGTTAAGACCCCGTTAACCATCGGAAATCGGGGCACTTTTCGCCCTGAACGGTGGAAATGGGCCCCAAAAAATAAGAGAGGCCCCGGTCCTTGCGAACCGGGGCCTCAACGGAAGGGACAGTGCCGGGTTTCCGCCCCTACCGCTAGCGCGTTACTTCGTTGGCGCGTGATCTAATCCGAAAACCGGTATCCACTTTTCGGGATCACGCGCGCAAAACCTACTGCACAGTCTCCCCATGCAGCGCGAGATCGAGACCTTCGCGTTCCACTTCGTCGGAGACGCGCAGGCCGATGACGGCGTCGATGATCTTGAGCAGGACCAGCGAGACAATCGCGTCGTACACGATCACGATGACGATGCCTTTGACCTGGTTGATCATCTGCGCCGCGTTGCCTTCGATCAGGCCCGCGGTGCCGCCGTACTCGTTGATCGCGAAGACGCCGGTGAGCAATGCACCCACGATGCCGCCAACGCCATGGACGCCGAAGCAATCGAGCGCATCGTCTTGGCCCAATATCCGCTTCAGGCCAGTGACGCCCCAGTAGCAGAACACGCCGGCAGCGATGCCGATCACCATCGAACCGACCGGTCCGACATAGCCCGAAGCAGGCGTGATGGCGACGAGGCCGGCGACTGCACCCGAGCAGATGCCGATGACGGTGGGTTTGCCGCGGCAAATCCATTCAACGAGCATCCAGGTGAAGGCCGCAACTGCGGTGGCGATCTGGGTCACGGTCATCGCCATGCCCGCCTGCATGCCGGCGGTGACGGCGGAGCCGGCATTGAAGCCGAACCAGCCGACCCACAGCAGTGAGGCGCCGATGAAGGTGAGTACCATGTTGTGGCCAGGGCCAATGTCCTTACGCTTGCCGAGGCAGATCGCGCACATCAGACCGGCAACGCCAGCGTTGATATGAACGACGGTGCCGCCAGCGAAGTCGAGAACCTTGAACATGGCGTCGCTGTTGCCGTTAGACATGAAACCATCCGCGCCCCAGACCCAATGTGCGATTGGCGAATAGACCAGGATCGCCCAGAGGCCGATGAACCAAAGCATTGCGGAGAACTTCATGCGTTCAGCGAAAGCGCCGGCAATCAGCGCCGGCGTGATGATGGCGAAGGTCATCTGGAAGCACATGTAGACGGTCTCGGGGATCGTCACCGCCAAGCCGTTCGGCGTGCCGATACCCGTCGAGATGTCGCTCAAGATGCCTTGCAGGAACACGCGACTAAACCCGCCGAGGAATGGCCCGCCGGTCGTAAAGGACGTGCTGTAGGTGACGATCGCGTAAAGGATCGTGACCAGACAGGTGACGGCGAAGCTCGTCATCACGGTGTCGCCCACGTTCTTCTTGCGCACCATACCGCCGTAGAACAGGCCAAGGCCCGGGATGGTCATCATCAGCACGAGCGCGACTGACGTGAGCATCCAGGCAGTGTCGCCCGAGTTGGGTGTGCACTTCTCGAGAACTGCTTTTTTCGGATCCGGATCGTTGGCGCACGCCGGCGGCGGAGCAGCCGGGGCGGGCGGTGCGGCGGCTGGCGCAGCCGCAGGGGCCGGCGCCTGAGCGTACGAAGCGTCGAACGACGCCACGCTCAGGAAGAGGCCAAGCATAATCCCGAGGGCGAGAGCCACGAGCCCCGCACGGGAGGATTTCTTCAACGTCATGGTTTTACTCCTGTCCGTAATGTTTGCGGTGCGAGTGACTAGAGTGCCGCGGCATCGGTCTCGCCTGTGCGAATGCGCACGGCGTTTTCCAGATTGAAGACGAAGATTTTTCCGTCACCGATCTGTCCGGTCTTGGCGGCGCCGGTGATGGCTCCGATGACCTTGTCGACTTGCTTGGTGTCCACTGCCACTTCGACTTTGATCTTCGGCAGAAAGCTCACCGCATATTCAGCACCACGGTAGATTTCCGTGTGGCCCTTTTGACGCCCGTAACCTTTGACCTCAGTAACGGTCAGCCCCTGCACGCCGATGGAGGTCAGAGCGTCACGGACCTCGTCGAGCTTGAAAGGTTTGATAATGGCCATGACGATTTTCATGGATTCGATCCCCGCTTGAGCCCGTTTTCTACCTTCACGCAGTGCGGGCAGTTTCACTGAGCCGGGCCTCCGAAGCATGCTTCGCAGGCAGGGCCGGGGAGATAGAATCAAACGCCGTGCCAGTTGCCCGGCAGGGGCCTATGTATTTGTTCCAATGATGGAAATCGGTACGGAGTGCCGTCGGGCCAAAAGCCGCCCCAGGCTGGCGCTTAAAGACGCGCCACGTCGTCGGGGTCCTGCCTAAAATATAGGCTGAAAATGACGCTTTGATGAATTCTGCGTCGGCCCTTTGGCCGAGGCGCTAAGGTCTCGTTAACTATTGAAGCGCCTCGCCGTGCAAACTGACGTCAAGGCCCGTCACTTCGTCTTCGTGTCTGACGCGTAACGGCACTATGGCACCTACGACCTTGAGGATGACGAATGTCAGCGCGCCCGACCAGCCGAGCGTGACCACGACCCCAAAGAGTTGCGCGATGACTTGTTGCGGGTTGCCTTCAAGCAGGCCTTTGACGCCGCCCGGTAGCTCGGGGGTTGCCGACAGTGCGCCGACTGCGAACACGCCGGCGAGGACGGTGCCGGTGATGCCGCCAACGCCGTGGACGCCGAACACATCAAGCGAGTCGTCGTAGCCGATTCTCATCTTGAGCCAGGTGCAGGCCCAGAAGCAGATCGCACCGGCGATGATTCCGATTGCCACGCCGTGCATCGGCAACACAAAGCCGGACGCCGGCGTGATCGTACCTAACCCGGCCACTGCACCGGAGATCATTCCCAGGACGGAAGGCTTGCCACGCGTCCACCATTCCAGCGCCATCCATGTAAAGGCACCGGCGCTGGCGGCGAGATGCGTCGACACGATCGCCATCGCTGCGTGAGCATTGGCGGCGAGCGCCGAGCCCCCGTTGAAACCGAACCAGCCGACCCACAGCAGACCGGTGCCGATGACGGCGAGCGTGAGATCGTGCGGCGCCAAATTCTCGCTGCCATAACCACGCCGGGCGCCGAGCACGTACGCCGCGACAAGGCCGGCGATGCCGGCATTGAGATGAACAACGAGACCGCCGGCGAAATCAATTGTGCCGTAGCTGCCGAGGAAGCCGCCGCCCCACACCCAGTGGGCGATCGGCACATAAACCAGCAGGAGCCAGAGCACGCAAAATAACAAGAATGCGGAAAACCGCAGACGATCGGCAACCGAGCCTGCGACGAGCGCCACGGTGATGACGGCGAATGTCATCTGGTAGATCATGAAGAGGCTTTCGGGAATTGTCTTGGCGAGCGGCGAAATTGCGTCGAGCGTCACGCCGCTGAGGAAAATGCGGTCGAGCGTGCCGATGAATGCACCATCTCCCGTGAAGGCGAGGCTGTAGCCGACGAGCGCCCACAATATGGAAACGAGAAAAGTGGCGGCGAGGCTTTGCGCCATTGTCGCGAGAACATTTTTCTTGCGCACCATGCCCGCATAAAACAAGGCAAGACCAGGAAGCGTCATCATCAGCACAAGTCCGGTGGCCGCGATCATCCATGCGGTGTCGGCACCGTCGATCTTGGAGTCTTGAGCAAAAGCCGGCGATGCGACGATCGTCGCCGCTGCTATGAGTGCGAGGCGCAAGCACGCCTGTGTCATGTCATCCCCCCAATTTCATTTGCTGATTTTTTTAAAGTGCGTCGACGTCGGTTTCGCCGGTGCGAATGCGCAGGGCTTGCTCGATCGGTGTGACGAAAATTTTTCCGTCGCCGATTTGGCCGGTGCGTGCGGCGGAAGCGAGCTGGTCAACCACCTGCTCAAGCTGTTCGCTTGCTACCGCAACCTCGAGACGCAATTTTGGAAGAAAGTTCACGGCGTATTCGGCGCCGCGATAAATTTCCATGTGGCCCTTCTGCCGCCCATAACCTTTCACCTCGGCGACGGTCATGCCCTGGATGCCGATGCGCGTGAGAGCATCGCGGACTTCTTCGAGCTTGAACGGCTTAATGACGGCGATGACCAACTTCATTATTTCCTCTCCGGCGCGCAGGTGTTTCGCGCAATTTTTAGTCGGCGCACGGCATTTGCCGAACAGCGCCGTCCCCCTTTGCGGGGACGATGCCCGGGAGCTATGCACTCGAAAACCCGCCCCAGCTTTGGGCCGGCATTGGCTCGTTTGCACACGCTAGCGGCTGATGGCCTAAACATTAAGCCATCATGTTGCCCTACCCACAGGCAGTCGCTGATTTTGAGGGCAAACTAGGTCAGCGCTACTGACTCATCTCATGGGTGGGTTTTGGAGCCAGCCCGAGTTCGGCAATCGCGCGGGGCAGGACAGCGTGCGCCTCCTCGCGCCTCATGCCCGGTCTAATGTGACGGTCGTATAGCAGCGCCAGCAGAGACCGATCGTAGACCGTCAGGTAGCCGACCATGCGCTTCTGGTTGAGCGTGGTCCAAGGGTTACGCTGGTCGTGGTTCGACAGGCCGAAGGCGTGGAGAAGTTCGTGGTAGGCGCAATCACGAAACACGTCGTCGCCCTTGTCGACAATGACAAATGAGATCGAATGTACAATTTCGCCGTCGGCGGTTGATTTGACGCTGGTCATGCATTGTGGATCGGTACGGCTGACAAAAGCTCCGGCAACCTTGGCTCCGAATGCAGCCTGCAATGCTGATTTAAAATCTTTTTCGTCGATCAACCGCACCTCGATATCCCCGGCTGCTCCCGGAGACGCAACACTCAGACGCAGATTGGGAACCGCGCGTGCGTATTCTTCAACGACGTGGGTCATCGCACTGGTTCGATCGATGCTGCCCGTGCCAATGACTTGCGCGCTGATTGGATGATCGAAGCGGCGAATTCCGAGCGGTCGCGCGCCGATGCGCAAATCGGAACCGAAAGCAAGCGCAAGAAATCCGCGTGAAAGTTCGGCGGCCGTAAAGCGGGTGTATTGTGGCGGAGCACCTTCAAATGAACCCGACGGCGCAGCTTCCCTATCCGAGGCGGCGAGCGCAGCCACCACCATCGTAGCCAGGAGCAAGCAGGCCGTCAGCAGTCGCTTCATTATCTACTTCAAATCTCTCGCCGCTCGCGTACCAAGCCTTCCTGCGCGACCGAGGCGACGAGCGTCCCTTCGCGCGTGAATATAAGTCCGCGCGCGAAGCCGCGCGAGCCGTGTAAATTGGGCGAATCCTGCGCATAAAGCAGCCAATCATCGGCACGAAACGGCCGATGCAACCACAACGCATGATCGAGACTGGCGGCCATGAATTCTTTTTCGAACAACGTGCGGCCGTGGGGCGCAAGCGCGGTGTCGAGCAACATCATGTCGGATGCGTAGGCAAGCACGCATTGATGAATGGCCGGAAGATCGGGCAATTTACCGGTGGTTCGAATCCAGACGTTGAATTGCCCGCCGGGAATTTTCTTGCCGAGGTAGCGTTCGAATTCAACCGGTCGCAATTCGATCGGCCGTTCGCGCTCGTAGTAGCGGCGCACAGGATCGGGCATCATTGGCAGCAACTTCTCGCGCATATCGGCGTCGCTCGGAAGTTTTTCCGGCGGCGGCACGTCCGGCATCTTGGCCTGATGGTCGAACCCTGGCTCGTCGGTATGGAATGAGACAAGCATCGAGAAGATCGGGTGGCCGTGCTGGCGCGCGGTGACGCGCCGCGTCGTAAAGCTCTTGCCGTCGCGGATTCGATCGACATCGTAGATGATCGGGACTTTTGGGTCGCCGGGCAGCAGAAAGTACGCGTGCATGGAATGCGGCGGGCGGTCTTCGACCGTGCGAACCGCAGCCACCAGCGCCTGCCCAATCACCTGGCCGCCAAACACGCGCTGCCAGCCGACCTGTGGCGAGCGGCCGCGGAACAGGTTCACTTCGAGCGGTTCGAGATCGAGAATATTGAGCAGATCCTGGACGGCAGAGGACATGGAGCGGCACCGGAAGGAGGTCAAACGGCGTCCTCAACCTGCTATGCTGCGGCGAGATTTTCAAGGAATCCTCATGGATAAACGCGGTCCGGCGCATCAGCGAACTGACGTGGTCATCGGCGGGGCCGGTTTTGCCGGTCTGGCGCTGGCGATCGCGCTGCGCCAGGGACTGGGTGATCCTTTCACGGTCACGGTGATCGACCCGGCATTGGCTCACGCTCAATCCAGGGACCCGCGCGCTTCGGCAATCGCGGCTGCGGCGCGGCGGTTGTTCGAGGCCATCGAGGTTTGGGATGCCGTTGCCGCCAACGCCCAGCCGATCCTCGACATGGTGGTGACAGATTCCAAGCTTGATGACGCGGTGCGCCCGACGTTTCTGACCTTCGGCGGCGAGGTCGAGCCGGGGGAGCCGTTCGCCCATATGGTGGAAAACCGGCACCTGGTCGACGCGCTGGTAACAAAAGCAAAAGCGCTCAACGTCGATCTGCGCGCAGGCGCGGTTGCCAGCTTTGAACATCATGCCGGCGACGCCATCGATGTCGTGCTGGCCGATGGCGGAAAGATTTCTTCGCGCCTGCTGGTGGGTGCCGACGGCGCGAAGTCGCAAATTCGCGAACAGGCCGCTATTCCCACCTATGGATGGAACTACGATCAATCAGCGATTGTGACCACCGTGGCGCATGAGCGTGAGCACAAGGGCCGCGCCGAAGAACATTTTTTGCCGGCTGGACCATTCGCCATTTTGCCGCTGACAGGCAAACGCTGTTCAATCGTGTGGACGGAAAGTGCGCACGAAGCCGAGCGTATCGTTGCCTTGCCGGACGATGAATTTCACGCCGAACTCGAAAAGCGCTTCGGCTTGCAGCTCGGAGACTTGACCGTGGCAGGGCCGCGCCGCGCGTTTCCGCTCGGCCTGTTTACCGCGCGCACCTTTATTGCGGAAAGGCTGGCACTGATCGGCGACGCTGCGCACATTATCCATCCTATCGCCGGGCAGGGACTCAACATGGGTCTGCGCGATGTGGCGGCGCTTGCCGAAGCGATCGCGGACACGGCCCGTCTCGGCCTCGATCCCGGCGGCCCGGATGTGCTCGAACGCTATCAGCGCTGGCGGCGTTTCGACACATTGACGATGGGTGTCGCGACGGATGGATTGAACCGGCTATTTTCCAATCATTCGGACGTGCTGCGGCTGGCGCGTGACATCGGTCTTGGATTGGTCGAACGCATGCCGCCGCTCAAGCGCATGTTCATTCGCGAGGCTGCCGGGTTCACTGGCGACGTGCCGAAGCTCCTGCGAGGCGAGGCGCTCTAAACTCTCTTCCGCTCTAGGTTAGTAATCTCTGCACGATTGCATCGATATGCACCTGCGCGCAGTCGATCAGCGGAAACCCGGCATTACTTTCCGTGAAGACCGTGGAAAGATCGGTGCCCGCAATCAGCACGGCTTGCGCGCCGTCCCGTGTGACGAAAGTCTGGGCGATCTTGCGCAACGTTTCACGATCCACATCTGAAGCGCGTCCTGTCACGAAGTTCAAATAAGCTCCGTGAATTTTATCGATTTCGTCCGCGTTGGGCATGACGACATCGATCTCATCGAAGCAGCCGAACATCCGTGTTTCAATGGTGAAGCGGGTGCCGAGCAGCGCTATCCGTTTCAAGCCGCGCGCCCGCACCGCCTGCGGCACTTCTTTCAGCATGTCGACGAGCGGCAACGGCGATATCGCGGTGAGTTGCGCAGAGCAAATGTGCGGAGTGACCGCAACGATGGCGCTGACTTCCGCGCCGCCCGCCGCCATGCTCGCGATCAAGCCGCTGAGGTAGCGCGCGAGCCCGTCGAGATCGTTTGCAATCACCGCTTTATAGACGCGATCGTATTCCGCGTGGGCGATCAGCAGACGCGGGACGCGGTCTTTTTTAGCAATGGCGGCAATCAGTTCGCGATAATAATGAACCGTTGCGTCCGGCCCCAGTCCGCCGATCAAACCGAGGCAGTGTGTTTCTTCGGCCATGCTTTACGTATATCACGGAGAAAAGCAGAACCCGCGACATATTGTGTCATACCGAGTTCATGGCCGTGCGATGCGCCACAAGTTGGCGGTACACAGCGCAATACCGACAATCATCAGACAGCACGCAACGGACGTTCGCAGCATACCGGTTTCAATTCGCCGCGAGTGCGGCCATCATCGTCGTGATGCCGTCAGATCATTCGGCTGGCCGTCACGACAACGGAACGCTGCCGACTTGATCCAGAAACGCTTTGCGTTTGGAAACCAGCCCATACCAGCGATCGAGGTGGGGCATCGGCGGGCGATCTGGCACCAGCTGCACGAAGCGGTAGCACATGATGCCAACCGGAATGTCACCGTAAGAAAAGTTGGGGCCGGCGACGTATTGGGTTTTACCCAATTGCGCGTCGAGCATCTTCATTGCGTCCGTTGTCTTTTGCTGCGACGTCTTGATCGCAGCCATGTCGCGCTTTTCCGGCGCCGTCCTGATCAGCCCCCAGAAAGCATGGAAGATCGCGGGCCCAACAACTGACAACTGCCAATCCATCCATTGACTGGCGAGGGCGCGTTGCTTGGGATCCTTCGGCTCAAGCGCACCGCTTTTGTCATGCTTGCCAGCGAGATAGCGCACGACCGAATTTGATTCCCACAACAGGAAACCGTCTTCTTCTTCGAGCGTCGGCACCAGGCCGTTGGGGTTCATGGCGAGATAGGCGGGCTCTTTGTTCTTGCCGAACGCGCCGCCAACGTCGATGCGTTGATGCTCAAGATTGAGCTCACCCACCGCCCACATGGCCTTTTGCACGTTGGACGAGGTGTTGCGGCCCCAGATTTTAATCATTGCCTTCGCTCCCTGATCACGTTTTCTGTTTTTCATACCTTGTCATTGCCGGACTCGTCCCGGCCATCCCGATAAGGGAGGCGCGGTTATGCCTGCCTCAACAAGATCGCCGGGCCAAGCCCGGCGATGACAAATCGACAATTCGTGGGATGGCTTACTCCAGTCTGCGCGCTTCTTCCGGCAGCATGATCGGGATGCCGTCGCGGATCGGATAGGCGAGCTTGGCCTTGCGCGAAATTAGTTCTTGTTTTGTGGCGTCGTATTCGAGCGGCCCTTTGGTAAGGGGGCAAACCAGGATTTCCAGCAATTTCGGATCGACGCTGCCGGTCGGCCGTTCGATAGGGGGGACTGAGATCATGGGGTTCCCACTCGTCATGCCCGGCCTCGTGCCGGGCATCCACGTCTTCAAGGTTTCATACAGTAAAGACGTGGATGGCATACGCAACTCGGGCTTGCCCGAATTGCGTAAACTAATGGTTTTCCGCAAGTCGGATATATCCGACTTGCGGTGACAAGCCCGGCCATGACAGTTTCTACCTACTGCAGCTGCGGCTCGCCTTCGGTGTTCTTCTTTGCGAGTTCGATCTCGGTAATGGCAATCAAAATTTCGGCGCGCGTCTTTAAATCGGGCGCTTCGAGAAGCGCCTGTTTTTCCGCGGTGCCGTAAGGCGACATCATGGAGAGCGCATTGACCAGCGCTTCGTTTGGCGCCTTCTCTATACCTTCCCAATCGGCCTTAAGATCGTTGGCTTTGAGAAAATCGGTGAGCGCCACAAGCAATGCGGCGCGGTCCACCGCGGTTTCGCCCTTGCGCGCGATGAAATCGTCGGCAAACGGCGCGTAGGTCACGCGGCATTGCCGGTAGGGTGTCGCGACTTTCAGTTCTTCTTCGACACGAAAACGCGCAACACCAGTGAGTTCGAGCAGATAGCGTCCGTCACCGCTTTCGGCGAGCTGGGTAATGCGGCCGGCACAGCCGACCTTGTAGAGGGGCGGCTTGCCGACGGGACCGCCCTGAGCCGTCTCAGGCTGGATCATGCCGATGAGCCGGTGGCCGTCGCGCAATGTGTCGTCGACCATCGCGACATAGCGCGGCTCGAAAATATTGAGTGGCATCTGCCCGCGCGGCAAGAGCAGCGCGCCCGGCAGCGGGAACACCGGGATGTTTTCGGGCAATTCGATCGGCCCGCGATATTGAGCATTCATCGGCATGCACAAACCTCTCCCGGCCTCAACCTGAGGCAGGCGCCTGGCGCCCGTCTCGAAGGATGAGGCCGCCCCCATCCCTCGAGACGCCGCCATCGGCGGCTCCTCAAGATGAAGGCGAGGCAATTCAAGAAACAAACTCCAAGTTCAAACTCACGAGAACAAAATCGACGACAGACGTTTGCGGCCTTCCACGGTGGCCGGATCGGTCGGCCCCCAGGCTTCAAAGAACTGTACGAGTTGCTTGCGCGCGCCATCGTCATTCCATTTGCGGTCGCGCTTGACGATGTTGATCAGGTGATTCACCGCCTCTTCTCGCTTACCGTTGGCGTTGAGTGCGACGGCGAGATCAAAGCGTGCCTGATGGTCGAGAGGATTGGCCTGCACTTTTGCTTCGAGCTCCGTCACTGGCCCGAGCGATTTGGCCTGTTCTGCAACTTCGAGAGCGGCGCGTGCGGCGGCGACGGCCGCTTCATTGCGCTTGGGTTCGGGAACGAGCGCGAGGGTCTGCTTGGCCTGTTCGAGTGCGCCGGTTTCGACGTAGCAGCGCGCGAGCCCGGCAAGCGCGAGCACATTGGCGCCATCCTCGGCGAGAAGTTGCGCATAGATTTCGGCGGCGCCGGTGGCATTGCCTTCGGCTAACGCGGCATCACCCGTTTTCAAGAGATCTTTTTCCTCGGCGCCGACGGCGCCTTTGGTCAGCCGCTCGAGAAATGCGACCACCTGGCTTTCGGGCAGTGCGCCCATAAAGCCATCGACCGGCTGTCCGTTTGAGAATGCGATCACCGCGGGGATCGACTGGATGCCCATCTGTCCCGGGATCGCGGGATGTTCGTCGATGTTCATTTTGGCGAGCTTGACCTTGCCCTTCGCCGCCTTGACGGTTTTTTCCAAAATGGGCGTGAGCTGCTTGCAGGGGCCGCACCAGGGCGCCCAGAAGTCCACGAGCACCGGCTGGTGTTTGGACTCCTCGATTACATCCTTCATGAAGGCCTGGGTCGTCGTATCCTTGACCACCTCGGCCGCTGTCATTGCCCCGCCGTCTTGCAACATATTCCCTCGCCTCACCCGGCCACGAATGGCCCGACCATTAGAGTTCCATGCCGGCTTAAATGGGTTATCCGCGAAGCTAACGCAACCATCAAGGCATGGTCGAGGCGCGGCCCGAAACGCGCTCGATTAGGGGCGAATGGCCGGTGGATTCGAGAAATTTCACCAGATCGGCGCGCTTTATTGACGTGGTCATCGTGTTGACCAGGGGATGATAGTTGAGAGTTTCGTGCTCCATCATCCCGGCGTCGAGGACCACGGTCACACGGCCTTGCGTATCATTGATGGCGCCGAACGGCGTCACCGCACCTGGCTCGACCCCCAGCACTTCACGCAACAGATCAGACGAGCCGAACGAAAAACGCCCGTTGGCGCCCAGCAGCCGATGCAGGCCCTTGAGGTCGATGTCGGCATCTTCGAGGGCGACCACCAGATAAATTGCGTATTTCTTGTCGCGCAAAAAAAGGTTCTTCGTGTGCCCTCCGGGAATCTGCCCGCGAAGGCTTCGCGACTGCTCAACCGTAAAAAGAGGCGGATGCTTGACCGTCGTATGGGCAATGCCGAGGGCGTCGAGCGCGGCGAAGAGCTGATCGGGATTGCTGGCCATCGGTGCAATAATTCCCGTTCCAGGGGGTTATTATCAACCAGGCTGTCGTGGAGGTAGAAAAATGCGCCTTGTCCTGATCGCGACCGTCATTATCGCCGCAATGTCATTCGATGCGCAGCCCGTGCTGGCCAAGGAAGGCCCCTGGTGTGCGTTTATCGCTGTGGCCGAGGGCGCGATCTACGAGGATTGCCAGTATTGGTCGTTTGAGGCATGCCGGCCCGTGATCCTGGCCGGTAATCGCGGTTTCTGTAATCCGAACCCGCGCTGGGTGGAACCGATGCCCCAGCCGGGCGTCCGGCACAAGCAACGCGTTCAACCGAATTGATGCGAATTGATGCGAATTGATGAATGACTGTAGTTGGTTCGCGAAAAACCGAAGAGGTCGACTATGCTGCGCATGACATTTGCAATCGTCGTTTTGGCCAGCATCCAATTGGCAAATCCGAACCCGGCGCGCGCTGCCGAGGGACCCTGGTGCGCGCTCCGCAACTTTGGCAGTGACCTTTCGGAAGATTGCCAATTCCGCACATTCGAGGAATGCCGGGAGACCGTGATCGCGGGGTTCCGCGGCTTCTGCAACCAAAACCCACGCTGGCAGAACGAAAACGCCGCTCCGCGACGGCCTCGGAAGGGTTAAAGGCCGGCAGCAGGCCGCCGTGGTTGCAATGAGGCGTCGCTTTTGGCTATAGGAACGGCCTTGGCGGCCGGTAATGCTTTTCGGCCAAATATCTAACGGATGCGGGTGTAGCTCAGGGGTAGAGCACGACCTTGCCAAGGTCGGGGTCGAGGGTTCGAATCCCTTCGCCCGCTCCAATACTTGACCTGGAATCGGGACGTCGAAAATCGCGCAGCGGTTTCAGCGCTGCACTGCGCGCGAGCGCCCGTCCGCAGGTTGTTTCGATAATCTCAATTCTGCGTTGGCAAAGCCGGCCGCCGTGCGCACAATGTGCCAATGGCCATAAAGAAAAAATTGTGAGGGAGCGGAGGACATGCACGCATTTCTGGTGCGTTCGCGGATCATTGGTTTGGCGGCGATCGCCGGGCTCGCCACGGCACTCGTTTGCGCGACGCCCAGACCGGCTGCCGCTGAAGATTATCCATCCCGCACCATTTCCTTGGTCGTTGCTTTCCCCGCCGGCGGCGGCGTCGATACTGTCGGCCGCGTCGTTGCGCAGAAACTCACCGACGCGCTCGGCCAGCAGGTGATCGTTGTCAACCGTCCCGGCGCCGGCTCGGTGATTGGTACGCGCGACGTCGCCAGAGCGCAGGCGGATGGCTACACGCTTCTGTTGCTGGTGACCGGTGCAGGACTTCCGGAAAATCCCGGCTACGACATGGCGAAGGATTTTGCCCCGATCGGTCTCGTCGCGTCGGTTCCGATCGTGATCATGTCGAACCCCGCAGTGCCGGCGAAATCGTTGTCTGAACTCATCGCGCTCGCCAAGAAAGACGGCGACAAAGTCACCGTTGGCACGCCGCCAGCGCCGACGCTGAATTATTTCGGCGCCGAGCAATTCAAGGCGATGACCGGCACCAATATCACCATCGTCACTTATAAAGGGACCGGGCCGCTCACCAACGATCTTGTCGGCGGCCACGTTATGATCGCCTTCAACACGCTGCCGCCAGCGATCGGCAATATCCAGGCCGGCACGCTGCGGGCGATTGCCGTCGGCTCACCGGCACGTATGGCTGCAATTCCGAACGTTCCGACCATCGCCGAATCCGGCCTGCCGGGCCTCGAGATCGTGCAATACTACGGCTTGGTCGCGCCCGCCGGCACACCGCAGCCAATCATCGACCGGCTGAACCAGGAACTGCGCAAGATCGTCACGTCGGATGACATGAAGAAGCGGCTGCTCGACGCCGGCGGCGACCCGCTCGCCAGCACGCCCGCGGAATATGCGCAGAACATTCAGCGCGAAGAAGGCAAGTGGCTGGCGGTGATCAAAAAGCTGGGACTCGTGATCAATAACTAGCGGCTCAGAGCCCCGCGGCCAGCGAACCGCGGGTGCGCCTGTCGGCAGCGCCGATATAGCCATCTGCGGTAACTTCGATGGAGTTGGTCGACGAAAAAGATTGCGTCGGCACAATGCTATGACCGCGCTTCTCAAGAGCCTCGAGGACATCCGGAGCAAAGCCCGGCTCGACGTAAACCTCTTCAGGCTGCCATTGCTGGTGGAGGCGGGGCGCGCTCACGGCTTCGCCGATCGGCATGTGAAAGTCGATCGCATTGACGATCACCTGCAACACCGCGCTGATAATGCGGCTGCCGCCGGGCGAGCCTGTGATCAGAAACGGCTTGCCATCTTTGAGCACGATGGTCGGAGTCATGGACGACAGCGGCCGTTTGCCTGGTCCGGGCAGATTGGCGTTGTAGCCCACAAGGCCATACGCATTCGCCGTGCCGGGCTTGGATGTGAAATCATCGAGTTCGTTGTTAAGGAGCACGCCGGTTCCGTCGGCCACGAGGCCGAGGCCGTATGAGAAATTCAGCGTGTAGGTGTTCGACACCGCATTGCCGTCGCGATCGATGATGGAAAAATGCGTCGTGTTTCGGCCTTCGAAATCGGCGGGCGCGCCCGCGCGAATTTCGGATGCAGGCGTTGCCTTTTCGCCGATCCCGGCGCGTAACGATTTCGCGTATGACTTCGAAATCAATCCATCCAGCGGGATCTTGACGGCGTCCGGATCGCCCATAAACACAGCGCGATCCGCGTAGGCCCGTTTCATCGCCTCGATCATCACGTGAAGCTGTTTCTCGCGATTCAATTTGGCGAGATCGTATCCCTCGAGGACGTTGAGCATTTCGATCAAGTGAACACCGCCGGACGATGGCGGCGGCACGGAGACGACATCGTAGCCACGATAACTCCCGCGCACGACGGCCCGCTCGATCGGGCGATAATGCGCGAGGTCGTCTTTGCTCATGATGCCGCCGGCTTTGACGACGGCACCGGCGATCTGCGCGGCGGTGCGCCCCTCGTAAAACGCACGTGGCCCATCTTTCGCGATTCCACGCAGGGTGTCGGCGAGGTCGAACTGAGTCAGACGCTCGCCTTCGCGCAAAGGCTCCATGCCGTTGAGAAAGATCGCCGCCGAGGCGGGCCATCGCGCGAGCCGGTCACGCGCTCCTGGTAGCGAGTCTGCGGTGTCGTCCTCGACCAGAAATCCGTTTTGCGCGAGATAGATTGCCGGCGCGAGTAAATCCGCGAGCGTGAACTTTCCCGAACCGTATTTCTCAAGCGCCATTGCGAGACCCGCCACGGTTCCTGGTACGCCGACAGAGAGCGCGCTGTCGCGCGATTTTGTCGGATCGGCATTGCCCTCCGAATCGAGAAACATGGTTGCGGTCGCTGCTGCTGGTGCGGTCTCGCGATAATCGATTACGAGGTCGCGTCCATCTTTGGCGAGATGGATAACCATGAAACCGCCGCCACCGATATTGCCGGCACGCGGATACGTGACCGCGAGCGCGAAACCGACTGCGACCGCTGCGTCAACCGCATTGCCACCGCGATCGAGAACTTCAATGCCGATGCGCGCTGCATGCTGCTCCTGGGCGACGACCACACCATTGTGCGCATGGATCGTCTGCGCCGGAGCCATTGCCGGCGTGCGCGCCGCCGGCGCAACTTGTGCCGCCGCGGCGGTGCTCATGATGAGTACGAGAACGAAAGCGGCGAGGTGCGAAATACGATTCATTGTGAACTCGTCATGCCCGGCCTTGTGCCGGGCACCCACGTCTTCATCCAAGTGCAGCAAAATAAAGTCGAAGATGGCATACGCAACTCGGGGCTGCCCGGGCTGCGCGATTCATGGCTATCCGCAAGTCGGGTAAGTGCGACTTGCGGGTAACAAGCCCGGCCATGTCGACGAAAAAGACAAGGTATTACCGCGCCTGGCCGTGATAGGCCGTATTCGGCCGCATGTCGGTGGCCGAAGCCACGCGGTTTGACATATTGAAAAATCCGGCCACGGCTGAAATATCCCAAATGTCGCGATCGCTAAAACCTACCCGCCGTAGTCGTTCGCGATCACCTTCTTCAACGCTCCAGGGTGAAGCCGTGAGCCTGACGGCGAAGTCGAGCATGGCGCGTTGGCGCTTGTTTAGCCGGGCGACCCGGTAGTTCATCACAAGGTGTTCGCCGAGGAGTGGATTGCCGGAATATTGCCGCACCGCTGCGCCGTGCGCGGTCAGGCAGTAGTAACAGCGGTTTTGCGAGGATACGACCACAGCGATCATTTCGCGCTCGAGCTTGGACAGCCCGGAGTCACCCAGCATCAGATCGTTGTACATGGCAACGAATGTTTCGAGCTTCGCCATATCGAAGGCGTAAGCAACGAGGACGTTCGGCACGAAGCCGAGTTTGTCCTGACATTTCTTGAAATAGGCCGCCATCGCCGGTGAGAGCTTGGCGCTTTCAAGATTGAGCCCGGTGACGGGCACATCGTCCGCCACCGCCGAAGCTGGCTTCAGCGGGATCGGTTTTGTCACTGTCTTGGCCGGGAACGGCTTTGGGGCGCTGGCCTTGGCCGTTGGCCCCTTTGTGAGCGCGGCTTTGCCACCCTTGATAGAGTGCAGCAACGGCTTGCCTTTGTTCGCTTTTGCAACCGCCGCCTTACCGGCGGCCTTGGCTGATTTATTGGCCTTAGGCATTTCCCCGTCCCTTGTTTGATGCAGACCCCGCGTCAGACTACATCGTTATGCGTGTGCGCGATACGAGCGGCCAGTCGCTCTTTCGCTTTTCGTTTCAGAGGGTTAAGGCAGCAAAACACACCCCTTTTCCCGGCCCGTCATTGATGCGTCACCAAATGGTGTGTTGCTCTCGACGCGACTGCGCAGAACGTGAAAACTCCAAATTCGCCTCGACCGATTCCCTCTCGCGCATGATCCCGAAAAGCGGGAACCGGGTTTCGGAAAAGATCATGCGCAAATACCAAGTGCGCGAGGTTCCATGGCCGTCGACCTTCCCGGCAGCGGAGAAGAAGATGCCGCCCGCATCGTGATCGAGCAGGCGAGTACATCGCTTAGCGGCCGGCGTCGCGATATCCCGGCAACCTTCATCGCGCAGCTGTACAGCCGTGCTGTGCCTGAGGACGTCGTGCGCTATGGCGGCGAAGATCTCTCTGCGCTGGCAGAGCGCGCCTACGACTTCATCGCCGACCGCGCACCGGGCGCGCCGAAAATTCGTTGCGAGACTGTGCCACTCGCTGCGTCGGCCGACCGCAAGGCGGTTACGGTGGTCGAAATTGTCAATGACGACATGCCGTTCCTTGTCGATTCGGTGATGGGCGAGATCGCCGATCGCCGTCTTGATGTGCGCCTGGTTGCGCATCCTATGTTTGGCGTGCGGCGCAAGGGCAGCAAACTGGTTGCGCTCGGTGCACCGGATAGTGCTGACAGCACGCGCGAGAGCTTTATCCAAATTCATCTCAGCCCTATGGAGGATAAGGCACGCGAAGAACTGATGCGCGCGCTTGATTTGGTGCTCGGCGACGTGCGGCTGGCTGTGCAGGATTGGCGCGCCATGCTCGATCGCGTCAACGCGATCGTCATGGACCTGAAGACAAATCCGCCGCCACTCCGCGTCGATGAGATCGCGGAAGCGATTCAGTTTCTGCAGTGGCTCTTGGCCGACAATTTCACTTTCCTCGGCGTGCGCGACTACCGGGTCGAGGGTCAAGGCCTTGAGCCGAATTTCGATAGCGCACTCGGCATCATGCGTTCGCAGGAGTTGCGCGTGCTCAGACGCGGCACAGAGCTTCTGGAAATTACGCCGGAGATCATGGCGTTCCTGAAGGAGCCGCGCCCGCTGATTATTGCGAAGGCCAATATCCACGCGCGCGTGCACCGGCGGGTTTATCTCGACTATATCGGGGTGAAACGCTTCGATGCGTCGGGCAATCTTGTCGGCGAGCACCGCATCATCGGGCTGTTCACGTCCACCGCCTATACGCGCGCCGCGCACAGCATCCCATATCTGCGGCGGAAAATAGCAGCGGTGGAGGAACGTGCGGGGTTCGATCCGGGCAGCCATTCGGGCAAGGCGCTGGCGAACGTGCTCGAGCACTATCCGCGCGATGAATTATTCCAGATCGACGAGGATACGCTCTACAGCTTCGCGCTGGCGATTTTGCAGCTCGATGAGCGTCCGCGCGTGCGTGTCCTCGCACGGCGCGATCGTTTTGACCGTTTCGTCTCAGTGCTCGTGTTCGTGCCGCGCGAGCGCTACGACAGCCACATCCGCGCAAAGATTGGTTCCTACCTCGCGAGCGCTTTCATCGGGCGGGTCTCTGCTTTCTATCCGTTCTTTCCGGACGAAGGGCCGCTGGTGCGTGTGCACTTCATCATCGGCCGTTCAGGCGGGCCGACGCCCGTGGTGGAACGCGCAACTCTTGAACATGAAGTTGCGGCCATTATTCGCACCTGGACCGACGGCCTTACCCAGGCGTTGGCCCTGTCCAACCCGCCGGATAAGGCGCGCGCTTTGTTCGTTCGTTTCCGTGAAGCATTTTCGGAAGGTTACCATGAAGCCTATGCGCCGACAGTCGCAGCGATCGATATCCGAGTCATCGAGGGCCTTTCCGAACAACGTCCGCTTGGCGTCGACTTTCATCACCGGCTTGAAGAAGAGCAGCGCACCGTAGGCTTGAAAGTGTGGAGTTTTGCACGGCCGTTGCCGCTCTCGGAGCGCGTGCCAGTGCTGGAAAACATGGGCTTCCGCGTAGTGGATGAGCGCACCTATCACGTCGAACCGCAAGGCAGCGCCGGCGTCTGGTTTCACGACATGCTGCTCGAGCGCGCCGACGGCGGAAAGATCGATCTTGATCCCGGGAAGGCACGGCTTGAGTCGGCCTTCCTGATGATCATGCGCGGTCTCGCCGAAAACGATGGTTACAACGCGCTCACGCTACACGGTGGTTTGGCCTGGCGTGATGTGGCGTTAATCCGCGCTCTGTCGCGGTTTCTGCGGCAAATACGCGTGCCATTTTCGCAAGACTACATGTGGACGACGCTCGTCAAGCACGCTGGCATCACAGCGAACATTGTCGAATTGTTTCACTCCCGGTTTGATCCGCGAGCGAAGGCCGACAGCAATGAAATGCAAGGTGCGATTGTTTCGCACATCGAAGAAGAGTTGCAAAAGGTCGAGAGTCTTGATGAGGATCGGATTTTGCGCCGGTTCGTCAACGCCGTGCAGTCAGCGATCCGCACCAATTTCTACCAGACCGATGAGGCCGGTCACACGAAGCCTCTGATTTCAATCAAGTATGAGAGTCGCAAACTCACCGATTTGCCGCTGCCGCGCCCACTTTACGAGATCTTCGTCTATTCGCCGCGCGTCGAAGGGGTGCACATGCGTTTCGGTAAGGTCGCGCGCGGCGGCATTCGTTGGTCTGACCGACCGCAAGATTTCCGCACCGAAGTCCTCGGGCTGGTGAAGGCGCAACAGGTCAAGAACGCGGTGATCGTGCCGGTTGGCGCCAAAGGCGGTTTCGTGCCGAAATTGATGCCGAAGGGCGCGGGCCGCGATGTCGTGCAGGCCGAAGGTGTCGCGACTTATAAACTGTTCATTTCGGCCCTGCTCGATATCACCGATAATTTCGCCCCGGACGGCACGATCATTCCGCCGGTGAGTGTGGTTCGTCACGAGGGGAACGATCCTTATCTCGTTGTTGCCGCCGACAAAGGCACCGCGACCTTCTCTGACATTGCGAACGCGATTTCGGTTGAACACGACTATTGGCTTGGTGACGCCTTCGCGTCAGGCGGCTCGGCTGGGTACGACCACAAGGCCATGGGCATCACCGCGCGGGGTGCCTGGGAGGCCGTGAAACGCCACTTCCGTGAGATGGATGTCGACATCGGCAAGACGCAGTTCAATGTTGTGGGCGTTGGCGATATGTCGGGCGATGTCTTCGGCAACGGCATGCTGCGCGAAGATACAATCAGATTGGTGGCGGCCTTCGACCACCGCGATATTTTCATCGATCCTGATCCCAATCCGAAAACGAGCTTTGCGGAACGCAAGCGTCTCTTCGCTCTGCCGCGCTCCAGCTGGCAAGACTACGACAAGGGGCTGATTTCCAAAGGCGGCGGCGTTTATCCGCGCTCGTCGAAAGAAATCCGCCTGAGCGCAGAGGCGCGCAATTTGTTCGGTCTGGGCGAGGCCGTGACGCCGCAGGAGTTGATGAAAGCGATCTTGACGGCAAAGGTCGACCTTTTGTTTTTCGGAGGCATCGGGACATACATTCGCGCGTCAAATGAAACTGACGAGGCCGCTGGTGATCGTGCGAATGATGCGATCCGCGTGACCGGCGCCGAACTGAACTGCAAGGTCATCGGCGAAGGCGCCAATCTTGGCATGACCCAGCGCGGACGCATCGAGGCAGCCCAAGGCGGCGTCCGGCTCAATACCGACGCAATCGACAATTCGGCCGGCGTCAATACCTCTGACGTCGAGGTCAATATCAAGATCGCCCTCAGCGGGCCGGTCCGTTCTGGCGTTCTGACGATCGATGCACGCAATGCCCTGCTGGCTGAAATGACCGACGAGGTGGCGCGGCTGGTGTTGCGCAACAATTATCAGCAGACCCTGGCCCTTTCATTGGCGCAGCGGCGCGGGCTGGAAGATCTTGGCTTCCAGCAGCGCCTCATGCAGACGCTGGAGCAACGGGGCGAACTTGATCGCGGTGTGGAGTTTCTGCCCGACGAAATGGTGATTGCCGAGCGGCGCAAGCGCAACGCAGCCCTGACCCGACCGGAACTTGCGGTGCTGCTCGCCTACGCGAAACTCTCGCTCTACAGCGAGTTGCTCGACAGTAAAGTACCGGACGATCCTTATCTGGGGCGCGAGCTCGACCGGTATTTCCCCAAGGAAATGTCCGAACGTTACTCCAACGCGCTGCATGCGCACCGGCTGCGGCGCGAGATCATTGCGACCCAGCTGACGAATTCGATGATTAATCGTGGCGGCGCTACGCTGATTGTGCGGATTGCCGACCAGACTGGCGCAGGCTCGGCTTCGATTGCGGCCGCCTTTGCGGCGGTACGCAACAGTTACGATCTGATCGCCCTCAACGGCGAGATTGACGCCCTCGACAACAAAATTGCCGGCAAAACCCAGCTAAATCTTTATGCCGCCGTGCAAGACCTGCTGCTCGACCGGCTTGTTTGGTTCCTGCGCAATGTCGATCTCACGCAAGGTTTGGAGAAGATCATCGGCCACTACCGTGATGGCATTGCGCAGGTGGCTGTGGCACTCGATAGCGCGCTCTCGAAACCCGCCGCAGCCGCGCGCGAGGCGCGTGTCGCGGAACTTGCCAAAGCGGGCGTTCCAGATGCGCTGGCGCGCCGAATCGCCAGCCTTGCCATCCTCAAGGCAGCGCCGGACATCGCGCTGGTGGCAGACCGCGCCAGCAAACCAGTGAGCGAAGTGACGGCGACCTATTTCGCGACAGAAGCCTTCTTCCAGCTTGATCGTGTTGCCGGCGCGGTGCCGAACATTGTTGTGTCGGATTATTTCGATCGCCTGGCGCTCGACCGTGCGCTGGATTCCATCGGCGATGCGGAACGCCGGCTCACCGCCGCCATGGTTGGGAATGGCCATGCTGGTGCCGGAGCAGTTGAGGAATGGGTGCGCCCAAGGCAGGCCGAGGTCGAGCGCATTCGCTCGGCGATCCACGAAATTGCAGGTTCGGGGCTTACGCTGTCGAAGCTTTCCGTCGCTGCCAGCCTGCTGGGCGACCTGGCGCGAGAGTGACCCTTCAGTGCTTGAAATGCCGCGTGCCGGTGAACACCATCGCAATATTGTGTGCGTCGGCGGCGTCAATCACCTTCTGATCGTTGACCGAGCCGCCGGGCTGGATCACCGCAGTGGCACCGGCCTCGATTGCGACCAATAGGCCGTCGGGAAACGGAAAAAACGCGTCGGAGGCGACCACAGAACCTTTGGTAAGCGGCGCGGGAAGTTTCAGTTCTTTCGCGGCATCTTCGGCTTTGCGAGCGGCAATACGCGCGGCATCGACGCGGCTCATTTGACCAGCGCCAATGCCGACGGTGGCGCGATCTTTGGCATAAACAATGGTGTTCGACTTCACGTGCTTGGCGACGCGAAATGCAAAGCGCAAGTCAGCAAGCTCGGCCTCGCTCGGCGAGCGCTTGGTAACGGCCTTGAGCTGCATATCATCGATCACGGCGTTATCGCGTGACTGCACCAGCAGGCCACCGGCAACCGACTTCACCATCAGTCCGGCAGAGCGCGGATCGGGCAAACCACCGGCGATCAGCAACCGCAAATTCTTCTTGGCTGCAACAATCTTGATGGCATTCGTCAGTTGCTTCGGGCGCGATGATAACTTCGGTAAAAATCTCGGTGATCGCTTTTGCCGCTTCGGCATCGAGTTTTCGGTTGAACGCGACGATACCGCCGAATGCCGAAGTTAAATCGCAAGCCAACGCTTTACGATAGGCCTCGAGCAGAGTGTCTGCTTCCGCTACGCCGCAAGGGTTGGCGTGTTTTACGATCACGCAGGCGGCGGTGCGTCGCGGATCAAACTCCGCCACGCATTCGTAGGCCGCGTCGGTATCGTTGATGTTGTTATAGGAAAGCTGCTTGCCTTGCAGTTGTTTTGCGGTCGCGACGCCGCTGCGTTCTCCGGGCGCGCGATAAAACGCTGCGTTTTGGTGCGGGTTCTCGCCATAACGCAGCGCTTCCATCAGCTTTCCGCCGAAGGCGCGATAGTCGGGCGCATCGTCGTGGAGGGTTGCAGCAAACCAGTTCGAAATTGCTGCGTCATAGGCGGCGGTGCGTGCGTAAGCTTTCGCCGCGAGCTTCTGCCGCAATTCGAGAGACACCATGCCGCTGTGCTGCGCCATTTCGCCAAGAACTTTTTCATAGTCCGTAGGTTCGACAATGACAGTGACATCGCCGTGGTTCTTGGCGGCCGCGCGAATCATTGCCGGGCCGCCAATATCGATGTTCTCGATGCATTCGTTGATGGAGGCGCCTTTTGCGACCGTCGCCTCGAATGGATAAAGGTTCACCACCAACAAATCGATCGGTTTGATGTGGTGCTTTTGCATCGCGGCGGCATGCTCTTTGTTGCCGCGGATGGCCAGCAAGCCACCATGGACTTTCGGGTGCAACGTCTTGACGCGGCCGTCCATCATCTCCGGAAAGCCGGTGAGATCGGCGACGTCGAGCGCTGCGAGCCCCGCATCCGTCAGCGCCTTTGCGGTGCCGCCGGTGGAGATGAGCTCAACGCCGTAGCCGGCAAGCGCCTTGGCGAATTCAACCAGCCCGGTCTTGTCGGACACCGACAGCAAAGCGCGGGTGATGCGGCGCGGGTAGCTGCTCATAGTGCACGAGCTAGCACATGAAGCGGGCAAAAGTGTATTCGCGAATGGCGCCTCTACGCGGGGCATCCACAAGCATCGTTCTCAAAGTGGCAATTCCGGCTCATACGCCCGATCGGGCCGGGAGCCCGGCTGGGCCGGCGGTGTATGACGGAAGCTCCAGCGCACCGCCGCCTGCTGACCCACTTGGCCATAAATCACGATTTGCACTGTGCGGCGTGGTCCGTCCGAACCGGCCAAATAGACGCTTTCCTCTAGCGCCACCGCGTCAGCCAATGTCGCAAAGGTCCATAGCTCTTTATCCGGCAGCACCAGGATCACGCCGCGGCCATCCACAAGGCGGCTGGCCTTGATCGCCGGATGCAGGTGGAAGCGGATTGCAAACTCATCTTTGGCATCAGTGGAGAATGCCCCGCCTGCTGCCGGCGAAAAGCCGTCTTCACCGTCGAGAGATCGGCCGTCGGGGCTGAGCCGGATATCACGGGTGTGAATCACACCACAGTCATTGGCATAGCCGTCATGAGAGGCGCGCACCATCGTTCCGCCAGGAAATGATCTCTCTCGATCCGCACATCGTGGGGGCCGGAGATAATCGGCGTGCCGCCCAGCAACCTCTTGGCAGCACTGGATTCCAGAAAGCGGCAGGAAGACCGGTCGTTAAGTGTTACTGTCGAATGTGCAGGCGTTGCACGTGCGACCTGACGCCAATTCTCTTTGTTGATTGCCGGCAATCCGCAATTTATCACCAGTCTGTGCTGTTTCCACGACAACTCAAATGACAAGCAACCCGCATGGGCCTCCTGGCTTAAGACCACTGACGGGGGCCGCCCTGTGTCCATCAGCAGCGCAGTCTGTCCGGCATCGATGCGCTGATAGCCAGAGTGCGGAGCGTTCGACACTGGCGTGCCGCGCGCATCATCGTAGGCGAGAACAGTGGCGAGAAGATCGACCGGTGTCGGCCCCATACCGTTGAATTGTGCAAAGTTTCCGTCGCCGTGCCGGAAAAAACGCAGCATCGGCATGATACGATCGATTGCGTTGTTAAGCCCCTGCGGCGGCTGAAGTTGTCGCGCCGAGAACAATTGGCGCAACGGCAGCAAGTCCGCCAGCAATTCGATCAGTGCTCCGGGATTGCGGCTCACATGACCGCCGTCCGGCAAGATTTGTTTGCGTAGTTCTTCGGTCAACCGATGCACGTTTGCGCGCAAGTAACCAGATTGCCCCTGCATGCAAAGCGCTGCGTAGGTCAGTGCTATGACGGCCTGCAGTCGCGGCAAGCCATCGCGCAACTCGTTAAGCGTCCGGCGAAGGTAGCGCGCCTGGCGCGACAGACTGCGGATGTAGCGGCGATAGAAGCGCGCATCCGCATCCTGCAATACAAACGGCGCCTGGCTGAGCCAGCAGATAATGCGGCGCGAAAGAATTTCGGGACGCCAGCCGGTTGAATGCCATCCGCCTTGCACGTTGATCCATTCGTCGACCAGCGAACGGGCATTGGCGCGGGTGATGGCGGAATCGGCAGCCCGTAAGTGACGAAGCCAAACGAAGCTGAGGAGCGCAACGGCCCATTCATCCGATGGCGGTGTCATCTCGAAGGGCGACCTGCGATCGCAGATCACGACTTTGCCGGCGAAGGCAAAGCGGCCGGCATAAATTTCACTGGCGCGAGTCGCGTCGGCCGTGCGCAAATCTTGCGGCGCGATCACCACCCGGTCGGTCTTGGTGGAGCCGAAGCGCCACCGCAACAGCGGATGGGCATTGAATCGGCCAATCACATCGCGAAATGCGCGGCGTCCGATGAGCACTGAGAGCCTGGCCCGCTCCGCCACCGAAACCCGCATCATCAAAGTGCTCGTCCCCTGCCGTACGTCCCGATCGGCTCGTGCGCGCCACACGATAGCGAAGGGGCGGGGAAGGGCCAATATGCCAGTCCGGACCGTGGATTAAGCCACTTTGCGGATGAGTTGGGCGGCATAGAAGCCGTCTAGCCCGCCCCATCGCGGATCCGAATCAGGCAGGTGCAAAGGTAGCGTACGCAGGTCGCCCTCGGCGGTAACAAATTCGTCGCGGCCGTAGACATCCTGCGCCGTGATCGGTTTGCGGCTAACCCGGGAATCGCGCGCGAGCAAAGCCTCGATCTGGTTTTGGCCCTCTTCAGGTTCCAGCGAGCAGACGCAGTAAATGAGCGATGCACCAGGCTTGAGCAGCTCTACAGCCTGGTCGAGCAATCGCTGCTGCAAGGACGTGAGCAGCGAGATGTCGGCTTCGCTCTTGAGCCATGGCACGTCAGGATGACGGCGTATCGTACCCGTGGAAGAACAGGGCGCATCAAGCAGCACTGCATCAAACGGCTCGTGCTGCCATTCCAATGCGTCAGCCGCGACAGTCTCGGCATGGAGGGAGACGCGCGCGAGATTTTCGCGCAAACGATTGAGCCGTCCCGGAGAGCGATCGACGGCGGTGACACTGGCGCCCGCTAATGCGAGCTGTGCGGTTTTGCCGCCGGGCGCCGCGCACAGGTCGGCAATTTTCATGTCCCGTATGTCACCGAACAAATGTGCGGGGAGGGCGGCGGCCGCGTCCTGCACCCACCATGCGCCTTCGGAAAATCCTGGCAGCAATGAGACCGCGCCGTGCGCAAGCGTACGTACAGTCCCCGTGGGCAGTACACGTCCGCGCAAGCGCTCGGCCCATGATGCAGCATCCGACTTTACTGTGAGATCGAGTGCCGGTTCGTGGCCATTCGCCGCAGCAATCGCGCGAGCGGAGTCGCGGCCGTACGTTTTGGTCCAGCGCTTGAGCAACCATTCCGGGGTGTCGTGCGAAACGCTAATAGCGTGCGCCGTTGCGCCGTCCTGCGCCACGCGGCGCAGCACGGCGTTGACCAGTCCCGCATATCGCGACGCACGGCGATCTGCTTGCGCTAGTCGCACCGAGAGATCGACGGCAGCGTGGTCGGGAACCTCAAGCCAAAGAATTTGCGCTGCCCCGAGCAACAGGATGGTTTCTGCACGTGGGGCGTCGGATGGAAATCCCTTTTCAAGATATCCGCTCACCAATTCCCGCAGCGTTCCGAGCCGGCGCAATACGGTTGCGGTAAGCCGGCGCATTAATGCGCGGTCACGATCAGCGAGCGAGGGCAGGCCCGGGTGTGCGTTTTTACCCGACAACATTTCGTCGAGCGCAATCCGCCGCCGCAGAACCCCGTCGAGAATGTCGGCGGCGATTCTTCGAGCGGCGAGGCCGGGAACTTCCGGCTGGGGGGAAGTGCGCGGGCGCGCCATACCCCGATAGTTGCCCATAAATTGTGTCCACGTCGCGAAGCTTTCGGCAAAAATGTCAGCGGCACACAGCTTTAGATGGCGGCACTTGCGCCCAGCTTGCGCTTTTTACGCATACAACGTGTGATTGTAACTAGGCGAGCCGCCGCATGGTCCGCGGGTGACCAGGAAATAGCGGCCTATTTGCCTTCCGCCATTGCACGGAGTTTGCGCTTGCCCTCTTCGGAGACTTGCGCGGCTTTGCCCGCGGCTTCCATCAGATTGGCCAGCTTGGTGCGTGTCGCTGGATCGCTAACAACCGGGGTGCCGCCGCGGAATGTAATCGTGTCCCGGTGTTCGTCGAGGTATGCGGCGAGTTCCTCGATCGCCGGCAACATGCCCTCGATCATCGGGCCCAGTTCGCGAAATACCCGCGCCGGCGTTGTGACCAAGCGTCCGTAAGCGACATCGTAGACCGCCTTCAAATCGGCCGGCTGCTTGAGCGCACGATGCGCCGCGTCTGCTTCGCTCTCGGCCTTGTCCAGATCGGCCTTCATCGTGGCCATGCCGGATTTGAGCACTGGAAGAACATCGCGGTGATCCCGCAGGTCTTCCAGGGAGCGCGGGCTGCCGATCTGCATTAAGCGCCCAAGATCCTTGGAAATCGATACGTCCAGCTTGTGGTGGAAACCATTCAGGACGCGGTAGTGGTCGGCATAGGACCCGAAGTCTGCGACGTCCTTGTCGGACATAATTGGAATGTGCAGGCCAGGTTTGTCGATGACGCGCGTTTGCAGGAACGTCATAAAAGCGCGCCGCTGTTGCGGCTCGTTGTCGAAACATGCCGCGACCGTGAGCGTCAGGATCAAAACGCCAGCGAGCGCCAGCAGTCGGCAGGCTGGCTTGTATGAAACAATGCGAGATAGCGAGATCATGGTGCCCCACTCGGGTACATAGCTGCGCACCCGCTTCCCGGTCGATATTCATGAGTGAATTGGCCTGGCTTTAAGGTTCAAGTAAATGAGGCTGGCAAAGTTTGCCAGCCTCGCCACTCGATCTCAGGCCCCGGCTTTCGCCGCCCTCTTGTTTTGCCGGTTGTCGACAAGGTCATCGACCACCGCAGGATCGGCGAGCGTCGAAGTGTCGCCCAGATTGCCGAACTCATCCTCGGCGATCTTGCGCAGAATTCTCCGCATGATCTTGCCCGAGCGTGTTTTGGGTAGGCCGGGCGCGAACTGGATCAGGTCGGGCGAAGCAATCGGGCCGATCTCCTTGCGAACCCATCCCACGAGCTCTTTGCGGAGATCTTCAGTTGGCTTCTCGCCGGCCATCAACGTGACGTATGCGTAGATGCCCTGGCCCTTGATATCGTGCGGATAGCCAACGACCGCGGCTTCCGAGACCTTGGGATGTGCCACCAGTGCGCTCTCAACCTCGGCAGTGCCAAGGCGGTGACCGGCAACGTTGATGACATCGTCGACGCGGCCGGTGATCCAGTAGTAGCCGTCCTCGTCCCGCCGGCAGCCGTCACCGGTGAAGTATTTGCCAGGATAAGTTTTGAAATAAGTATCAATGAAGCGTTGATGGTCGCCATAGACGGTGCGCATCTGGCCCGGCCAGGAGTTGGCGATACAGAGATTGCCACTGGTCGCGCCTGCCTGCACCTTGCCTTCGGCATCCACGATCTCTGGCTGGACGCCGAAAAACGGCCGCGTGGCCGAGCCCGGCTTGAGTTTGGTTGCGCCCGGCAGCGGTGTAATCAGAATGCCGCCTGTTTCAGTCTGCCACCACGTATCCACGATCGGACAGCGGTCTTCGCCGACCACGTGATAATACCACTCCCATGCTTCCGGATTGATTGGTTCTCCGACGGTGCCAAGCAAACGCAAGCTCTTGCGTGACGTTTTTTTCACCGGTGCATCGCCGCCCTGCATCAGCGCACGGATGGCCGTGGGCGCTGTGTAGATGATGTTGACCTTATGCTTGTCGCACACCTCCCAAAACCGCGATGTGGTCGGGTAGTTCGGCACGCCCTCGAACATCAACGAGATCGCACCGTTGGAAAGCGGGCCGTAGACAATGTAGCTGTGACCGGTGACCCAGCCGACGTCGGCGGTGCACCAGTAAATATCGCCATCGTGATAATCGAAGACGTACTGGTGCGTCATCGACGTGTAAACGAGATAGCCGCCGGTCGTGTGCAGCACACCCTTGGGTTTGCCGGTCGAGCCGGACGTATAGAGGATGAACAGCGGGTCTTCCGCGCTCATCTCTTCGCACGGACAATCGGCCGGGACCGTCTTCGCGATATCGTCATAATAGACGTCGCGCCCCGATTTCATGTTGACCGGCGCGTTGGTCCGTTTGACGACGATGACAGATGTCACGCCGCCAGCCTTGTCACAGGCGGTATCGACATTTGCCTTGAGCGGAATTTTGCGGCCGCCGCGGAGGCCTTCGTCGGCGGTGACGATGCAGGTCGATTTGCAGTCCTCGATGCGGCCGGCGATCGAATCCGGCGAGAAGCCGCCGAATATCACCGAATGCACCGCGCCAATGCGCGCGCAGGCGAGAATGGAGATCGCCGCTTCGGGGATCATCGGCATATAGATGGTGACACGGTCGCCCTTCTTGACGCCGCGCGCCTTGAGCACGTTGGCGAAACGGCAGACTTCGGCGTGCAATTGCTTGTAGGTGATTTTCTTGTCGTCTTTGGGATCGTCGCCTTCCCAAAGAATCGCCGTCTGGTCGCCGCGTTTGGCGAGGTGGCGATCGACGCAGTTATAGGCGGCGTTCAGCGTGCCGTCTTCAAACCATTTGATCGAAACATTGTGGGGGTCATAGGTCGTGTTCTTGACCTTGCTGAACGGTTTGATCCAATCGACACGCTTGGCCTGCTCGGCCCAAAAACCATTCGGGTCCTTGATCGAGCGCTCATACATTTCCTTGTATTTCGCGTCGTCTGCGTAGGCGCGTTTGCGCCAGTCAGCTGGCACGTCATAAATCTTGTCTTCGGACATGGCTTCCTCCCGGCCCCCGTTTCATACCGGCGGGTAGCCTCATTTGTTGATCTATTATGCGACGGCGCTTGCGCGACCGACAAGGCGCGGATTGGCCCACTTTAGGTGGGGTTCTAACGGCCCCAAGCACCTACAATCGCGCCAATAATCACAAAAGCTCCGAGCCAGGCGATGCCGTCGATGACGGTGAGCATGGGGCGGCGGCCGCCGAATGCGTTGTTGGTCGCCATGGTCGTCAGCACGAAGCCGAACCAGCAAAACACGCCGGCAATGATGCCGCCGCGCAGCGTGTACATATTGAGGTGAAACAGGATTCCAAAAAGCATCCAGGCGATAATGACCTCGCTTATGAAAACCACGACAAACGGAGCAAATTTCGCCACGCCGGATTTCGCAGCTTGCTCGGCCTTGCACTGCTCCAGCGTTTTGCCCTGCGCCGCGAGCCAAGGCTTGCTGAGCGCGCTGTAATAAATGCCCCCGAAAATCCAGGCCGCCACCGCGGCAACCACAATCGACAGGACATTGACGTTCGCGAAACCCATCCCCGCCTCCTATTTGATCCCGCCGATCTTGCAAACGATCTTCCATTCGTCCGCCGTGACCGCCTGAACCGAGAGCCGCGTGTTGTTGATCAGGATCATCGCCTTGAGCTTAGGCTCGGTCTTGATCGCGTCAATGGAGACCGGCTTTGGCATGGGCTCGACGGCCTTCACATCCACGGCCACCCACGGCTCGCCTGCCTTGGCGGTGGGATCGGGCTTGGCTTCGCGGATGATTTCGATGATGCCGACAATATCCTTGCCGACATTGGAATGATAAAAAAAGGCGCGGTCGCCTTTCTTCATCTTCATCAGGTTTAGCTTGGCCTGATGGTTGCGCACGCCGGTCCACGTTTCGCCTTTGGCTCCCTTGCCGACCTGCTGCTGCCACGACCAGGACTCAGGTTCTGATTTCATCAGCCAATAAGCCATTCGCTATTCCGATTTGAGCGGTCGCGTGAGCAACGATTCGATCGCGTCATCCACGCTGATTTTTCCTGACAGCACGGCGGCAACTGCCGAGCATATCGGCATCTCCACATTTTTCGTACGCGCCATTTCCAGCAGGACCGGAGCCGTGAAGACGCCTTCGGCCAGCTTGCCATGCGAGGCGGTGTCCGGTTTCTCACCTTTGCCCAACGCAACGCCGCACGAGAAGTTGCGCGACTGCGGGGTGGAACACGTGAGGATCAGATCGCCGAGGCCGGACAGGCCCATCATTGTTTCCGTCCGCGCACCATAGGCCTTGCCGAACCGCACCAGCTCGGCGAAGCCGCGCGTGGTCAGCGCCGCTGACGCGCTGGCGCCGAGATCCCGCCCGGTGACAATTCCAGCTGCGATCGCGAGAACATTTTTGGTGGCGCCGCCGAGTTCGACGCCGCGAACATCGGTCGAATGATAGGGACGAAAGGTCCCTGCATTGATCGCTTGTGCCAAAGCTTCTGCGACAGCGACGTCAGCCGTCGCAATAGTGACCGCCGTTGGCAACCCGCGCGCAACATCGGCGGCGAAGCTCGGACCGGACAAGATCGCGGGCACCGCGTTTGGGGCGCACTCTGCGATGATCTCGGTCATAAACTTGTGAGTGCCGTGCTCAATGCCCTTGGCACACGCGACCAGTGGAGTGCGTCCGATATTCCATTTCGCCAGAGACATGACAACCGAACGCATTGCTTGCGCCGGCACCACAATGAGAATCGCGTCGCTGCCTGCGACTGCACCAAGGTCACGTGCGACCTTGATCTTATCGTGAAGGCGGACACCCGGCAGGAATTGACTTTCCCGCTTCTGGTCGAGGCTTGTCGCATTACCGGGCTCGTGCTCCCACAGCACGACGTCGCGTCCGGCACGCGCACTGGTAATCGCGAGGGCTGTTCCCCATGCACCGCCGCCAAGCACCGCAATCCGTTGAATGGTCATGCCCCTTGCTTGTCCGTTTCGCTCACTTGTACCCCGCCGTCCGCCGCCGTGCTCCCTCCGCGGCAGCAACCTCATCGAGCGGCCAGCGTGCGCGCGGCGCCGCATCAAGTGAATCGGTCAGCCCGAGCGCCAGTCGCTCGCAACCGGCCCAGGCAATCATTGCGCCGTTGTCGGTGCACAGCTCGAGTGGCGGCGCTACCAGTGTGCTACCGACTTCGAAGGCAAGGCGGTTGAGCACCTTGCGGATCGCCAGGTTTGCCGCAACGCCGCCGGCGGCAACCAGCGCAGTCGGCGCACCGAAGCGGGCGCGGAATAACAGCAGGCCGGCCCTGAGCCGATCGTACACAACGTCGACGATCGCTTGTTGGAAACCGGCACAAAGATCGGCGACATCCTGATCGCTGAGTGGTGCGATTTTCTCCGCTTCCAGCCGCAGCGCGGTTTTGAGACCGGACAGCGAGAAATCGGGATTCTTGCGTCCGTGCATCGGCCGCGGCAGCGCAAATCGCGTTGCGTCTCCGCCTGCAGCTTCCTTCTCTACGTGCGGTCCGCCGGGATAGCCGAGGCCCAGCAATTTTGCGGTCTTGTCGAAGGCTTCGCCGATGGCATCGTCCTGTGTCGTGCCGAGCCGCACATAGTCTCCAACACCGCGCACGGCCACAATCTGCGTATGGCCACCAGACGCAAGGAAGAGACAATAGGGAAACGGAATGTTGTCCGTCAGCCGTGCCGTCAGTGCGTGGGCTTCAAGATGGTTGACCGCGATCAACGGCTTGTTCGTAACCAGCGCGATTGCTTTGGCGGTTGTCAGGCCGACGATCACGCCGCCGATAAGCCCGGGCCCGGCCGCTGCGGCAATGCCGTCGAGCCCACCGTATTTGCAGCCGGCCTGCGCCATTGCCTTGGCAATGATCGTATCAAGCACTTCGACATGGGCGCGGGCGGCAATTTCTGGCACCACGCCGCCGTAGGCTGCATGCTCGCTCACTTGCGAAAGAACGATATCGGAAAGAATCCGCCCACGGCCATCCTCGAAACGCTCGACCACCGCTGCCGCGGTCTCGTCGCAGGTTGTCTCGATGCCGAGGACGATCATGGTTCCTCATTTAAAGCCGAGGCCCACATTGGGCGAGGTGACGGCGGCCCAAATAATAGCTAGTCCTGACGGCGGAGCCGACCCCGGTCCGGCCTAGCATCGCGAGGTGATATGGCGCAATCCACAGCCTCCTGGCGCATCGGTACGCGCGGCAGTCCGCTCGCTTTGGTGCAGGCGCGCACGGTGCGTTCGCGGCTGGCGGCTGCGATCGGGGCGGATGAAGAGGCCATTGAGCTTGTCGTTATCCGGACCACCGGCGACATAATCCAGGATCGGCCACTGGCGGAGGAGGGTGGCAAAGGCCTCTTCACCAAGGAGATCGAAGAAGCCTTGCTGGACGGACGCGTCGATCTTGCCGTGCATTCGGCAAAAGACATGCCGACGATCTTGCCGGAGGGTTTGATATTGGCGGCCTGTCTTGAGCGTGAAGATCCGCGCGACGTGTTCATTAGCCGCAAGGCAAGTGCGCTCACCAAACTACCGCAAGGTGCGCGCCTCGGGACGGGATCTTTGCGCCGGCAGGCGATTGCCATGCGCGCGCGGCCTGATCTCCAAATCATGCCATTGCGCGGCAATGTAGAAACGCGGTTGCGTAAGCTCGAGGCTGGCGAAGTTGATGCCACGCTGCTTGCGCTCGCGGGACTCAAAAGGTTGGACCTGGATAAACACGCCACTCACATTATGAGTGCCGATGAATTTCTACCCGCTGTCGGGCAGGGCGCGATTGGAATCGAGGTGCGGGCGAGCGATCAGCGCGTGCGCGACAGTCTCGCGCGCATTGATCACGCCGAAACGTCGATTGCTGTTGCGTGTGAGCGGGCGTTTCTTGCGGCGCTCGACGGTTCTTGCAAGACGCCGATTGCCGGCCACGCCACGGTCTCCGGCGATGCCGTGCATTTTCACGGGCTGATCGCGCGGCCCGACGGCAGCGCGGCCCATGACATTGCAGGCACGGGCCGCCGCAAGGATGCAGTTGCCATCGGGTCTGACTCCGGACGCGAACTCAAGCATCGTGCCGGACCCGGATTTTTTGATTAAGCCATGCGTATTGTGATCACACGTCCTCAAGCCGACGGAGAACGCAGTGCCACCGCGCTGCGCACGCTCGGACACGAAGTGTTGGTCGCGCCCTTGATGAAAGTCGACGCGGTACCAGCCGATCTTTCCGGTCACTGGGGCGCCGTCATCGTAACCAGTGCGAATGCACCAGGCGCGATCGCCAATAATTCCGCGCGCGACTCTTTGGTTACGTTGCCACTGGTTGCGGTCGGCCAACGCAGCGCCGATGCCGCGCAGCAAGCCGGGTTCACGGCCATCACAACGGCGGGCGGCGATGTTGGTGATCTCGTCAGGATGTTGAACACGCAGCGCGCTGACGCCAAAGCTCCGCTACTTTATATTGCCGGCGAAGACCGCGCCGCTGATCTCATCGGAGAGCTTTCGGCGCGTGGTATCGCGGCTGAACTGCGCGTCGTGTACCGCGCAGTCACAATGCCATTGTCGCTGGAGCTGACAGAGGCGCTTGAAGCCGGCGAGGTCGACGCCGTTTTGCACTTCTCCAGGCGCAGCGCTGAAAACTACCTCGCCGGTGCCAAACGAGCGGGTGTCTTTGCGCCGGCGCTCCTGGTGCGCCATTTCTGCCTCTCGACGCAGGTTGCCGAGCCGCTCATCGATGCCGGCGCAACCAATGTCGCCATTGCTACGCGCCCAAATGAGGCCGCTTTGATAGAGCTATTGCGGGTGTCGAAGCCTTGAATATTGGCGCGCCCGTGCCAATTGCGTTATTTCCTGCCTGCGGGGTTGAGCCGATTCGCCGAGGATAGAGCATGGCCGATAAGCGCAAGACGCCGGACTCTGCCGAAGGCGGCCGCCGCACGCGTTCGGCGCCGACGATCGATTTGACCGCGACCGAGGTGTCGGCCTCTGCGCCGGAAGGCGAACCACAGGTTGCTGCAGGCGAAACAGCTGCGTCGTCGCCCGAGCCGGATCCGCCACAGGAACAACCCGAGGCCACTCACAAATCTGAACGTGCCGACGAGCGCAATGGGTCGCCGCGTAGACAGGGCGCACCATGGCAAGTCCTCCTTGCAGGGTTTGCCGGTGCGGCGATGATGACCGCCGCGTTGTTTGCGCTTTGGCGTGCGGGTTTAGTACCCGATCGCTACGCCGGAGCGGCCGGTGCGGACGCGGCATCGATTGGCGCTCTCAATGACCGTTTGGCAAAAATCGAAGGGGCCATCAGCAAACTTCCGGTCAATGACCAAAGCGTGTTGGAACGGCTTTCCGCCACCGACAATGCCATGAAATCTCTCGGCGTCGTATTGACAGCGCTTAACAAGCGAGGCGATGACGTTGCGGCGAACGCCGCAGATGCGCGGACGCGCGCGGATGCTGCAGAGAAAGCCGTGACCGAATTGCGCAATAGCGTGCAGGATCTCAGCAAAAACACTTCGGCCGGGCTCTCGCCCTCCGATCTTGATTCCGTGCAGAAGCGCCTTGCTGCGCTCGAACAGGTCACCAAGGCCGCGCCGGCCGACAAAGCCGCGCGGCTTGCGCTGAGTGCGGCCGCGTTGCGCGACGCGGTTGTGGGCGGTGCGCCATTCACGTCCGAACTTGACGAAGCAAAATCCCTCGGCGCGGACGAAAAGACCGTGACGACGCTGGCTCCATTTGCGGCAACTGGCGTGCCAAGCTCGGCAGCGCTGGCGCAAGAACTGCGCGCGCTGATCCCCGCTATTGTAAAGGCATCTGGCGCGCAGGCGCCGGCGGCAGGTTTTCTGGAGCGACTCGAGGCAAATGCCGGCAAGCTCGTGCGCATCCGTCCCTTAGACGCGCCGGCAGGAGACGATACATCCGCCGTATTGGCGCGCGTCGAAAATGAAGCCGCACATGCAGCAATCGATGACGCGCTGACCGATCTCGGGAAGCTCAATGAAGCTGCCCGCGCGCCGGCGCAAGGCTGGATCGATAAAGTTCGGGCACGGCAGAACGCACTCGCCGCTGCGCGGCAACTAGCAAGCAGGACTGCGCACGCGCTGGGCAAGCGGTGAGGCGCGGATGATCCGGATTATCCTTTTTCTTCTTGCGGTAGCGGCGGTTGCCGAAGGATTTGCCTGGGTCGCCGACCGTCCGGGCGAAGTTGCCATCACGTGGATGGGCTACCGCATTGAAACTTCGGTGATGGTGGCCGTTTTTGCCATCGCCGCGCTCGTGCTCGCGGCCATGCTGCTGTGGTCGATTGCGCGCGCTATTTGGCACTCGCCCGAACAGGCATCGTCGTTCTTTCGCCACCGTCGCGCAGCCAAAGGTTACCTTGCCGTCAGCCGCGGTTTGATCGCGATTGGCGCCGGCGATCTGCGCACCGCACGCAAATCTGCCGGTGATGCGGCGCGTCTTTCGCCCGGTGACCCGCTCGCGCTTTTGCTCACCGCGCAGGCAGCGCAATTGGCCGGAGACCGAAGTACAGCAGGGGTCGCATTTCGCGAAATGACCGCGCGCGACGACACCAAGCTCCTCGGGCTGCGCGGTCTCTATATCGAGGCGCAGCGGCGCAACGATTTGAGCGCCGCACGGCTGGCCGCGGAAGAGGCTGCCAAGGTGCAGCCTCCTGTGGCTTGGGCCGGTCAAGCAGTCCTCGAATATCGGTGCAGTGCGTCCGACTGGGCGGGCGCTCTGGACGCACTCGATCAAATGAAAGGTGCATTGGAAAAAGCCGACTATCGCCGCAAACGTGCGGTGCTTCTGGCTGCCCGCGCGCAGGCGCTGGAGGACATTGATCGCGATAGCTCGCTCGCGCTTGTGTTGGAATCGGTCAAGCTTGCGCCCGATTTGGTGCCGGCGGCGGCGTTGGCCGGCCGGCGTCTCGCGGAAGCGGGCGACGTGCGCAAGGCGCGCAAAATCCTGGAAACGGCCTGGACAATCAATCCGCATCCGGACATCGCCGAAAGTTATGCCAACCTCCGGCTTGGCGATAGCGCGCGCGAGCGGCTCGCGCGCATGCAGAAACTCGCCGACAAAGTTCCCGGTCAGCTTGAGGGGGCATTGGCTGTTGCCCGTGCCGCGCTCGACGCGCGCGAATTTGCAACCGCGCGAGCAGCACTTGCACCCTATTTGTCGGCTCCGACCCGGCGTGTTGCGAGCTTGATGTCGGAAATCGAGGAAAGCGAACACAGTGACGAAGGCCGGGTGCGCGAGTGGATGACCCGCGCCATGCGCGCGTCAGGAGATCCGGTGTGGACCGCCGACGGAGTGGTATCCGAGCGCTGGTTGCCCGTTTCGCCCAATGGCCGGCTCGATGGCTTCGAATGGAAAGTGCCGCTCGCGGAAATTGGTGTCACTCGCCCCGTGATCGAAGTCGCGCGGCCTGCCCCATCGCCTGTCGCCATTCCAGCGTCTGAAGTAAAGCCCGCGCCACCAGCCGCGGCAGCGGAGAAACCGCGCAAGGCAGCAAAAGTCGGCGCGACTGCAAAAGCGAAGCCGGTTGAGCCGGTGATTCCGCTCGTCCATGCGCCGGACGATCCGGGACTCGAGTCAGGCCTCGATCATGATCCGGTTCCGGAACCCACGAGCCCACCGGCCGGCGACGCCTGGCAGCGGCTGCGCCAGCTGTTTCGTTAGGCGTTCCATGACGAAAAGGCTGTATTGCTTGCCAACAAAGGCCCGCGCCGATATCAGTGGCGCGGTTTCAGCCGGCGTAGCTCAGCGGTAGAGCATCCGCTTCGTAAGCGGGTGGTCGGGGGTTCAAATCCCTCCGCCGGCACCAATGCAACCAGCAGGTGATTTGCCATAAGCGTTGCAGGAAAAAGCGGCACTTGTTGCCCAATTGCTTGAAATCACGTCGTAATTTATGATCTCGACCTGAAATGAGATTGAGCCGCTATCACCCCGCTGAATTAAAGCCTGTCATTCTCCCACAGCGATAACGTAAGATATTAAGCAGTCGCATCAGTCACTTCGTCCGGTAGAGTAACGCTATGGCCAGACCAGCAGTCATCCTCGTTGGTGCCGATAAAGGGGGCGTCGGCAAGACCACCGTAGCCCGTACCTTGATCGATTATTTTGGCGCGCATCAAACGCCGATCCGGGCTTTCGATACCGAATCGCCGCGCGGCACGCTCAAGCGATTTCATCCTGAGTTGACAGAGGTTGTGGACGTCACCTCGGTGCCCGACCAAATGAAAATCTTCGACACGCTGGGCAGCGCGGACGCCAAAGTGACGGTGATCGATGTTCGCGCGGGTCTGCTGTCGTCGACGCTGCAAGCGCTGTCCGATATCGGTTTTCTCGAATCGGCCAAGAAGGGACAGATCACCTTCGCCGTGTTCCACATTCTCGGGCCCTCGATCGCCTCGCTCGAAGAGATCGCGGAGACGGCCCGCACCATCGGTGATGCCAACTATTTCCTGGTGAAGAATTTCATCAACAATACGACGTTCTTCGATTGGGATCCGGCGACTTACAATTCCTATTTCAAGCGCATCAAGGGTGCCGAGGAAATCGTCATTCCGAAGCTCAACGAGATGGCTTACGAGCAGGTGGAAGTGGCCAGCGTTCCGTTCGTTTCGTTTGTCGGTAACAAAGGCGCGAAGGGCGACGCGGCAAACTACTCGTTCGTTCTGCGCGGCTACGTCCGCCATTGGCTCGGCAATGTGTGGGGCGAGTTCGACCGCGTGAAGCTCGTCGATCTGGTCTCCCCAAAGGTGGAAAGCAACGTTCGCCAAGTCGCCGGCTAGCCGCTACATCCAGCTGCGCCGATTGAGCGGGCGGCGTCCGGTCAGGTGATGTCATTCCGCAGCTCAATAACTATTGTCGCATCGCCGCGCCCACGCGTCGGCAAGACGCTGCTGGCGCGACTCCTGACAGACTTTCATCGCTCTGAGGGCCGATCGGTCGCAGCGTTCGATCTCAATTCTGGCGAGCCAACGTTAGCGCAGTTTTTGCCTGAACACACCACGTCGGCCACCGTGCGCGATATCAACGGCCAGATGGCTTTGTTCGATCGCCTGGTCGCCGACGAGACCGTCACCAAAGTGATCGACCTCGGACATGAGTCGTTCGAATCATTTTTCGCGGTTGCTCAAGAGATTGGATTTGTCGAGGAGGCACGCCGTCATTCGATCGGAGTTGCAATTCTATTCACGGTGACACCGGACAAGACATCGGTTGATGGCTATCGCAGTCTGCGCGAACGCTTTCCGTGGGCGACGCTGGCGCCGGTGCATAACGAATTGCTCGGACCTGCGCAGCACCGTGACAAATATCCGCTTGCCGCCGGCAGTCCTCTCCTCGTGCACCTGCCGGTGTTGGCACTGGGACTTCGCAAATATATCGGGACCCCTCCGTTCTCATTCGTAAGTTCGAATATGAGTGATGCGGGCGCCATCTCGCCGGACGTGCATCTCGAGCTTCAGCGATGGCTGCGCCGAATACACCTGGAGTTCCGGGAACTCGATTTACGCATATTACTCGCCGATTTGCGGTCCTCCATCCGATTTGGACCCTGAGCGCCTAATCCGGGGAACCGGAATGGGGTTGGCGCGTTCTACTGGCCGGACTTCCTGCGCGCTCGGACGCGCTGATGAAGGAGGCGACCATGTGGATCACATTTTTTAGCGTCGTCATCGGCATTGCTCTTTGCTTCGGCATCGGGGCGATGGCCATCGAATCTTACGAGGAAAACGCTCGGCCCTGACCCCGCGGTCAGAGCAGTCACGAGCCTTGGCGGCCGGTAGGCCGCCTTATTTTTTGCGCCACCGCCAGCACTTCTTCGGGAACTTTGGCATAATGCGGTGACATGTCACCGCCTTTAATGTTGTCGCGAAAATTTGCGCCACTGTTCTGGTGCCAGTTTTTCGCGGCGTTCAACGACAATTTTCTCAAAACGGCGCTTGTCTTTATCATTCTGTTTCAGTTCGACACGAACAATTCCGAAGCTCTGATAACGTTTGCGAGTGCCGTTTTCATCGCGCCCTATTTCTTTCTTGTCGGCGCTCGGTGGCGAGTTCGCCGATCGTTACGACAAGGCGAGGGTTGCCCGGCGATTGAAATTCGCGGAAATCTTCGTAGCGGCGCTGGCCGTCGTCGGCTACGCACTGGCGTCATTGCCGATATTGTTTGCAGTGCTGTTTGGTTTCGGCGTGCTTGCCGCACTCTTCGGGCCGATCAAGTACGGTATTTTGCCCGACCATTTGCTGCGGCAACAGCTGCCAACAGCGAACGCACTTGTCGAAGGTGCGACATTTGTAGCGATTCTTCTGGGTACAATCGCGGGTGGGCTGGCAGCGCGCGGTGGCGAGGCGGGGCCCTTTGGAATTCTCGTGATGGCGTTCGCGGTTGCGTGCTGGCTATCAGCGCTGCTGATTCCGCTAACCGGTGAGGGCGCCCCGGGCCTGAAAATCAAGGCAAATGTTGCAGCCTCGACAGCCGCAATGATTCAACACCTGCGCGCCGACACGCGCTTGTGGTGGGGTGCAATGGTGACGAGCTGGTTCTGGCTGGTCGGCATCGTGGTGTTGTCTCTGCTGCCACCGCTCATCAAAAATCTGCTCGGCGGCAATGAAGCGACAGTCACGGCTTACCTTGCAATATTTTCAATTGCGGTCGGTGCCGGCTCTGGTTTGGCGGCGGCTATTGCGCGCGGGCGCATCGTCCTCAAGACAACGCTTGTGGGCGCAATATTGCTCGGCGGCTTTGCACTCGATCTCGGCATCGCGACGATGGGTGTAAGCGCCGCAACACTGCCGCAAGACCCGACGGCCGTATTTACGTCGGCACTCGGCATTCGCGTCGCGGCGGATTTGTGCGGGCTCGCAGTCGCGGGCGGACTGTTCATCGTGCCGACGTTCGCTGCGGTGCAGGCCTGGAGCGGCGTCGATCGGCGTGCGCGCACCATCGCCGCGGTCAATGTACTCAACGCCGCATTTATGACCGGTGCGACCGTCTTGGTCGCCGTCATGCAGAAATATGGCGCGACTGTTCCGGCGCTATTCATATTGGTCGGCATTGCCACGCTCGGCGTGGCGCTGATCATCTCGGGAACCATGCCGAAAGTTGAGTAGCGTTATTTCCGCATCTTCAAGACACGATCGACCATCTCGCCGGCGACGCCGAGATAATTTGCCGGATCGACGAGTTTTTCGAGCTTCTTGCGGTCGGCGTGTTTGCTGATCTCCTTGTCCTCTGCGAGGAGATCGATCAGCGGCCGTCCGGTTTTCACCACCTCGCGGCAGATGTCGTAGACGAGATCATGCGCCTTATTGCGGCCGAGGTCTGCGCCAAGCCCCATCATCACCGCTTCGGACATGATCAGACCCTTGGTGATGTCGAGGTTCTCGCGCATCTTCTTTTCGTTGACCTGCAGGCCCTCGACCAAGAAGCGGGTCTGCGCCAAGGCGCCCGCCGAAAGCATGAAGATTTCCGGCAGTGCTATCCATTCGATTTCCCATGGCCCGGTCGAGCGTTCATGATCCTCGACCTGCGCGTCCAGCAGCGCGGCGACAAGCTGTCGGACCATTGCGGTTTGTGCGGTGATGTAAACGGAAGATATCGGGTTGCGCTTCTGTGGCATCGTCGACGATGAGCCGCGGCCGGCATGGAACGGTTCGTACACTTCCTCGACTTCGGTTTGCATCAGAAGTTTTACATCAAAGGCGATCTTGCCGCAGCTGCCGGTGACCAGGCCCAGGAAGCAGCCGACTTCCGCAATGCGATCGCGTACCGTGTGCCAGGAAATTTCCGGCTGGCCGAGCTTGAGCTCTTTCATCAGCTCGTCTTGGACTTTCAATCCATCTTTGCCGAGCGAAGACAGCGTGCCAGCCGCACCACCGAATTCGCCGACCAGCACGCGCGGTCGAATTTCTTTCAGGCGCTGCTTATGCCGCTCGAAGGCGGCGAGCATGGTCGCCATCTTGTAGCCGAAGGTGATTGGCACGGCCTGTTGCAAATTACTGCGGCCAGCCATCGGCGTGTCGCGATATTTCTTCGCGAGCGCTGCCAGGCCATCGCAAATCCCGTCGAGGTCCTTCTCGACAATGATGAGCGCCTCGCGAATTTGCATGATCGTGGCGGTGTCGGTGATGTCCTGGGTGGTGGCGCCCCAGTGCGACCATTCGCCGAGCCCGTCTTTGCAGAGCTTTACAAGCTGCTGCACCACCGGCAGTACCGGATAGCCAATTCTCTCGGTGGCCTCCTTGAGTTTCACCATGTCGATTTTGTCGGCCGAGCAATGGCGCACGATTTCGGCCGCCGCGTCTTTCGGAATTATGCCGAGCTTGGCTTGTGCACGCGCGAGTGCCGCCTCGAAGTCCAGATATTTCTGCACGCGGTTCTCATCCGAGAACACATTCCGCATCGCTTCGGTGGTGAATATGTCGCGGAACACCGCGGAATCGAGGATCGTTGAAGGCATTCGGGCTCTCCTGTCGGGCGCACGTTAGCGTTTCCCGCGCGGCGATCAACACGCGATACGTTTACCTGTGATGGTTGCGTCGGCAGCCATTTCGGTCCCAAATGTCGCGTATATTATGCCGACGGGAGGCCCGCCATGACCGTGATGACCAAACCGCAACAGAGCTTCCGGCTCGAACCAGTGCATCCGAAGCCGGAGGAGGCACACACGATGCCTTACGCGCCGGCCGTGCGGATTGTGGGTGCCTGTGACCTTATGTTCCTCTCCGGTGCGACGCCGTCGCCGCTCTACCACAAACATCCGCATGTGGATGCCGAACACGTGCACCCGCACTCGATCGAAGAACAGACCACGCGCGCGATGGAAGCGATAAAATCGATCCTCGATGAGGCTGGTGCCGGCTGGCGTGACGTCGTGAAAGTGACCAAGTATCTGACCGATTTCCGCGATGCAGACGCGATGCACGCGACCATGGGAAAGTATTTCGGGGACTGGCGGCCGGCGAGCACGACTGTGTGCATCAATCAGCTGTCGTCGCCAGGCGCGCGCATCGAGCTCGACATGATCGTGGCATTGCCGAAGAAGGCCACGTGACGCTTCCTCCACAGCTCGCAGGTATTGTCGAAGCCGAGTATCCGCGTTTTTCCGACGCGGAAATGTCACGCCGGCGTGCGGCCATTGAATTGCTTCTCGCGCAAGCGAAATGCGATCATCTCGTATTCTGCGGTGCCAACCGTTTTGGTTCGGCCGTGCAGTGGCTGACGCAATGGCCGGTGACCGCAGAGGCCGTCGGCGTGCTTACACCGCACGAGCGCGATGCGCTGTTTGTGCAATACGTCAACCATGCGCCACAGGCTCGGCTTCTCGCTGAAAAAGCGGATGTTGCGTGGGGTGGCGAGTCGTCCATCAACGCGGCGATCAAGGTGTTGGAGCGGCGCGGCGCGCGGCAGGATCGCGTTGCGATGGTTGGGCCGATCGGCGCGGAGCAGCATGCTGCGCTGACGACGAAATTTGGAATACTGAACAACCTTAATCGCGATTACATTCGGCTGCGCCAGGTGAAGTCTGCCGAAGAACTGAACTGGCTGCGGATTGGCGCGCATTTCAGCGATCTTGGCATGGCGGCGCTGCGCGATGGATTGAAACCCGGTTTGAACGAACGTGAGCTGGGCGACCTCGTCGAGCGAGCTTACATCTCGCAGGGCGCCACCAACGTCATTCACTATATCGGCGTCACATCGATGGAGGCGCCAGATCTTGGCGTGCCGCGGCAGTTTCCACGCATACGGCGTGTGCAGGCGGGTGACGTGGTGGTTGCGGAGATCAGTGCTGCGTTTTGGGAGCATCCGGGACAAGTGCTGCGCAGTTTTGCGCTAGGGGAGCCCAACAAGCTCTATCGCGATCTGCACGCGGCAGCGGACGCTGCGTTCGATGCGATTGCGGCTGTGCTCAAGGCCGGCGCCACGCCGGCGCAAGTAATTGAGGCGTCAAATGTAATTGAAGCAGCCGGCTTCACGATTATTGACGATCTATTGCATGGCTATGGTGGTGGCTATCTGCCGCCGATTCTTGGATGCAAGAGCCGGCCAGGTGGCCCAGTGCCGCAAGAACCTTTCCGAGCCGGGCAAACCGTAGTGATCCAGCCGAACGTCGTCACTCATGATGGCAAGGCTGGCGTGCAAACGGGCGAAATGGTGCTGATTACCGACACGGGCGTTGAACGTTTCCATTCGATGCCGCGCGGCTTTCAGATTATTTGAGTTGTTCAGCCATCCAATCCGCGCTTTGTGAACGCCAGCGATAGGCGCGATTGGTCGCAATGTGATTGCCGTCCTCGATCATCATCAGCTCGACCGGCCCTTTCGCTTCGCGCGCGAGGCGTTCGGCATCCTTTGCCGGTACGATCCGGTCGAGGCGACCGTTAACGATGAACAGCGGACACGTGATATTTTGCGCGATGCCTTCAAGCGATAATGTATTCGCATTCTTGCGCGCCTCTTCCGGAGTCTGGCAGTGGCTGCGCACGCGGAACGCCGTACGCGTCAATTCCGGTAGATTGTCCCAATTGGCGCCCCAATTGAACGGTCCGCCAAGCGCGATACAGGCTCTAATGCGCTTGTCGAAAGCCGCCGCGCGTGGTGCGTAGTAGCCACCCAGGCTCACGCCCCACATGCCGACGCGTTTAGGGTCAAGATCCGGACGCTTGTCCACGAAATCGATCACCGCCTTCACCGGCACTTCGTAGTCGCCGCGAATAGGGAAGTCATACTGCGCTTCGCCTTGGCCAGGCCCTTCAAATATGAGTGTCGCTATCCCTCGCGCGAGAAATGGCGCCTCGTAGGCGTCACCTTCCTCTTTGGTGGAATCCAGACCAACCGCCATCACAACGACCGGCGGCCGTTCGATGCCTGCCGGTTTTCGCAAAATGCCCGCAAGTGTTTTCCCTTGATATGGAATGTCGACGCGCTCACCGGGCGGTCGCAAGTGAGGCAATGCCGCTTGCCGACATTCGATTTGCTTCTTGTGTGCCGCTTTCATTTGCGTCTGGTCTTGCACGAACAGGAACGAAGCAAAATGATAGTAAACACCGGCGCGCTGCAGGCATTCTCCCGCAGTCAGAAAATGCTTCTTTCCAAGCGCCTCACGTCCAAGCTGCTCGTGATGTGCGGCTCGCGCGGACCAGGCGGCGCACCAATCGCTGTAGGAGGACATCGAGCTGGTAACTTCCTCGAAGTCCGTGAGCACGACGCCATTAGCAACAAAGCGAGGGCCCCAATGCGCGATCGCGGCCTTAAGCAAGGGGTCAGATGACATGCAAATTTCCTCGTGGTGGAACGTCAGACAGGCGCTAGCTCGCTTTTTCGTCGCGGCGATACCATGGCATGAAACGCCGGGTCGCTCCGTTCACCATCAATTCGAAACTCACGCCAAACGCAGCGAGCAGCAGCACGCCGACAAAGGCCTCGTTGTGGTGGTAGGAGCGCGAGTTATAGAGGATGTAGTAGCCAAGCCCGCCGACCGAGAGGAAGAACTCCGCCACGACCGCGCCGATCAGCGCGCGGCCGGCGGCCAGCCGGAAGCCGGCAAGCAGGTAAGGCATCGATGCCGGCAGCACAATATCGATCAGCATGCGCAGGCGGCCGGACCGGAACGAGTGGGCCACTTCCAGATATTCGCGCGGCACAGCACGCGCGCCGTCGGCGACATTCATCGTAATGGCGAAGATCGCGGCGAAGATAATCGTAGCGATGCGCGCCGCGCCCGAATAGCCAAACCACAGCGAGAACAGCGGCAGTACGATGATCATCGGCATTGCGTTAAAGCCATTGACGTATACGCGGATCGCCCGATCAAAGATGTTGCTTCGTCCCATCAGCACGCCAATGGTGGTGCCGGCGACGATGGTGATCGCCAATCCTTCCGCCACCGCGGTGAGTGTCGAGCCGAGCGCCTGCAGGAACGCCGGATCGGTGATGACACGCGGAATTGCGAGCAACACGGTGCTCGGTTTGGCGACGTAGGCCGGCGCGGTGGCGCGCACCGCGAACTCCCACACCAGCAGGATCACCGTCCCGGTCAGGAAACGGGGCCAGAAACTGCCGCTCAGCAGCGCGGCAAAGCGGTCCGGTGCAGCGGGGACCGAAACGGAGCCGATGGTGGTCTCAGCCATTGCTATTGTCTCCACCGCGCGAAGTGCTGCTCGATCTTCAAGCCGAGCCGCGTCAAGCCGACGCCGATCAGACCGATCACCAGAATCGAGGCGAACACGCCTGCGGTGTCGAAATCCTGCGAGGCACCCATGATGAGCTGGCCGAGCCCGGTCGACGAGAGAAAGAACTCCGCGGCGATCATGCCGACGAGCGCGCGGCCGATTGCCTGGCGCACGCCGGTCATCATGTAGGGCAGCGTGTAGGGCAGCATCACTTCGCGCCACAGCGACCATTCGCTTGAGCGGTAGGATCGGGCGACCTCGATCAGTTCCGGCTTGATGCTGCGCGCGCCTTCGACTGTGTTGTAGAGCACGGGAAATACCGGAGAACAAAAACACCACCAGCACCTTGGGCGCGAAGCCGAAACCCATCATCGACAGAATGAACGGGATCAACGCCACCATCGGCGTGGCGTAGAGGATCATCAGGTAAGGCTCGATGCCGATGCGCAACACGCGCACGCGCGCAAGCAACAAGCCGAGTGGCGCGCCGACAACGAGTGCCAGCACGAAGCCGGTGAGGAAGAGCTGCGTCGAATTGAGGAATTGCGCGATGAAGGCGCCGCGCGTGATCATCTGCCAGAGCCGCACCAGCGTCTCCGAGAATGGCACCATGAAGGCCTTGCTGGTCGCGCGCCCGGCGATCTCCCAGAGCGCGAGCCCCGCAAAGACGCTGAGCCAGACCGGTATGTAGCGGCGGAGATAGGTCGTTTGCACGGGGTCTATTTTTACTCCGGTGTCATCGTCCGCGAAAGCGGACGATCCAGTCATCGCTACGCTGCGGGCTATATCGAATGTTCGGGGAAACAAGGCCCCCGCTTTCGCGGGGAAGGACGGTTCATTGTTTGCGGCATATCCGGCTCAAAACGCGCGGTCACTTCACCATCGCGTTGGCGTCTTTCCAGACGCTGGCGTCTACGAATTTGTCATAACTCACCGCTTCCTTATCGGGCTGGATGGAGCCGATCTTCTTCATCAGCGCGGAGACCGCCTCGATCTTCTTCTGCGGCAGGCCGTCATCCTTGGCTGCCCAGAAGTCGATGTTGAGGAATTCTTTGAGAGCGGCCTTGTTCACATCCTTGTTATGGCCGGTCACGGACGCCGCATCCGCCACCGCATCAGAGTTCTTGGGATCCTGCATGAACTTCGCGGCCTCGATCATGCCCGCGATCGTGCGCACGATAGCGTCGCGGTTCTTCGCCAGATTATCCTTGCGTACCACCAGGGCCAGGTAGTGGCTGGTCGGGTTGGTGGTCTTCATCGCCAGCAGGATGTTGAGTTTCTTGCCCTGAGAATCGATCTCGGAAAGATCATCAAGATGCAGCACGGCGTATTTCAGTCGGCCGGCGAGCAGCGCCGGCCCCGGGGCGGAGCCAAGTGCAATTTGCTTCATGTCTTCGATTTTCACGCCTGGGCAGCCGGTGAGCATCGAGCGCAGCGCGACCGAACGTGCGCCATTGATCGAATCGACGCCGACGTCTTGCCCGACGAGATCCTTACAAGTCTTGCCTTCGTCGGTGGTGCCGATCACCCAATCAGGGTTCGGCATACCGTAGACAGCGACCAGCGGCACGTCGGCATTGGAAACTTGCACGATCACCGGTGGGGTTGGCGACCATGCCATATCAATGTCGCCTGCCACCACCGCGCGCGCGGCCGCGGTGCCATTGTCGAACGGACGGATTTCAACGTTGGCGCCGTGCTTTTTGAAGAAGCCCTGCTTTTCAGCGACAAAGGCGATGGTCACCGAATAGATCGGCGGAATGCCGGGAATTGCGACGACGACTTTCTTGTCTTGCGCGGCGGCCGGACCGATGCCCACCAACAATGCGGCCATCAGTGTAAATCCGGCCATCATCGTGATGGTCCTGCGGATCATTGAATCCTCCCTTTAAGCGTCATTTTTTTATTTAGCGTTCAAGTTGGAATTCGGCTTCGCGAGCCTCCCGCATCAGCGTGCCCCAAACCCTTTCGCGCAATTCGGCAAACGCGGCTCACGCAGAGTCTCACGTGTGCGCGGTTCCGGAAGATCTATGGTGATGGTTTCGTGAATGCTTGAGGGCCTTCCCTTGAGCACGATCACGCGATGGCCAAGGAGCACCGCTTCTTCGATCGAATGAGTGACGAAGACCATGGCGGTCGGCCGTTGCTCCCAGATTCGCAGCAATTCGAATTGCAGGATTTCGCGTGTCTGCGCGTCGACCGCAGCGAATGGTTCGTCCATGAGCAATACGTTCGGCTCAACTGCCAGTGCGCGGGCGAGGCCGCAACGCTGCTGCATGCCGCCCGACATTTGATACGGAAATGCTTTCTCGAACCCGGTGAGCCCAACCAGTTTGATAAATTCGGGCACCTTGCGTTCGATGTCGGCTTTTGGCGCGCCGGCCATGCGTAAGCCGTAGGCGACGTTTTCGAATACGGTCTTCCATGGAAATAATCCGAAGTGTTGGAATACCATGGCGACGCCCGCAATCGGTTCGGTAACGCGTTCATTGCCGACCCAAATTTCACCCGTATCGTGAGGCAACAGGCCGTCGATACATCGCAGTAACGTGGTCTTGCCGCAGCCGGAAGGGCCCACAATCGCGACGATTTCGCGCTCGCCAACGTCGAAATCGATCTTGCGGAACACTTCGAGCGGGCCGTAATGCTTGCCGAGGCCCCGTACACGAATGCGTGCTTCAGCTTTGGCGGCTTGCGATGCAGATCGGGCGGATCGCTGATATCGCTGTCGTTTGACTTGTCACTCTGTTTACTCTGCGGCCTGTGTGGCGGATTTGGCGTTGATTTTGGCCCAATAATCTTCAGCCTGCTTCGAACGTTCGAGAGCGTCTAAAGTCTCGAAGCCAGGCGCCATCGACCCATCGGTGCCGGCGAGAATTTGGTGATGTTCGATGTTCAGTGTACGCAGCCAGCGTTGCTGGCCCATGGTGATCGCGACGAAATAGCCGATCTCGACCAGCTCTGGCTCGCTGTAATGTTTATGAAGCCGATCCCATAATTCATCGGTGGCGGGCAGATCCCACGTAATCGCCTCGGCATAGGCTAAGGCGGCCTTCTGCCGCTCGTCGTAGCGTGTCGAACTCTCGAAATTGATCAGATCCGAATAGTCATCCTCCTTGAGGCCCGCTTTTGCAGCCTTGATCGAACGCTGGTTGCCGCAGAATTCGCACAGGACTGAGCGCGACACGTAGATGCGGCACAGCTCTTTGATCTTGTGATCGGCAACGCCGTTTTTGAATACGTCGCGCCAGGTATTCGCAAACGACCAGAATGTTGCCGGGACGTGTGCGCGAACGGCCTGGCTTTCCGGCCGTGGCGTTCCCTCCCGCGCGCACCGCTCGAATTCGGCGATCATCGCGGGATCCTTAATCGTCGACGGATCGACATAACTAATGCGAGGTTTCGACATCTACAGTTTGCTCCCGGAAAAACGACATCGCGCACCGGCTTAGGATGCGACGTTCATAGTCTGGCGACGGGTATGGCATGTTGCCGCAACAGCGCTGCACGAGCAACGGCGACTACTGTATTTCGGTAACCCTGCCTTAGGCTTGACGATATCCAAACACTGCGCGCCGCCAGCGGCAATGTGAGCGATAGCCCTGTATTTCCAGGCTCTTTTGACGACGCGGACGATCATCACACTGAATCGTTCGTTACCAGTAACGCAAGTATACGAACCAGTATTGTTAATTTTGTCAGAGGTTACTCTAAAGTTTATCCCGCCTTCGCTACCAGATTTAAACGCTACGAATTCATGGGCTCTTCAGCATAGAGCCAGATGCGGCAATGATTTTAGTAATTCAATACTTCCTCGCCTCTAGTGTTCACGCGAACAGACCGGGGAAGAGTTCGGTCGCGTCAAACAGGGCTTATTGCCGTGCGTGCCAGTACCATCGTCATGATCGGGTTTGCCATCGTCTTCGGCTTGCTCGCTGTATTTATCGCCCAGGTCTGGCTCAACAATCAGGCCAGCCTACGCGCGAAGAATACGGAGCCGGTCAGGACGCAGGTGGCATCGCAAACGGTTGTCGTCGCCAAACAGGCGCTGCGCTTCGGCACCGAACTCACTGCTTCCATGCTCCAGGAAGTGCCGTGGCCATCTGACTCGCTGCCCGGCGGCGCCTTCGCAAAAATCAACGACATCATGACGGGCGGCCGCCGCGTGGTGTTAGCTGCAATCGAACCGAACGAGCCTGTGCTCGCGCTCAAAATCACTGGTGCCGGTCAGCGCGCGACGCTGTCCGCGCTCGTCAAGCCGGGCATGAAGGCTGTGACCATCCGCGTCAACGACGTGGAAGGAGTCGGCGGCTTCGTCCTGCCGGGCGACCACGTTGACATCGTGCTCACACGCCAGCTGGAAAAGGGATCGGCCACTACTCAAGTCGTGCTGCAGAATACGCGCGTGCTCGCGGTCGATCAGACCGCTGACGAGCGCGCTGCCAAAGCGACAGTGGCAAAATCAGTAACGTTGGAAGTCGACACAGTCGAAGCACAGAAATTGTGGCTGGCTTCATCGGTTGGCAGCCTTTCGCTGTTGCTGCGCAAGGCAGGCGAAACAGCCGAAATACGTACACGCAAAGTCACGCTCAATGATTTGGGGACCAACGAACCCGTCAGCACCGACAAGGTCGGCGACGACGACCGTGGTGGTGACGCGCGCGTCTGCAAAGCAGGAATACACCGTCCCGGCCGAGGGCAGTAATGGGGTCTCGACTGCGGCGGAGCGGAGGGAAGTGGCCTGGTAAGCCCGGGCTTGGGATCAATGAAGGGGTGGGGAGTGTGTCGTGAACAAACACAACGAAATTAGCGTCGGCTTTCGCTGGCGGTCTGAGGACAGGACCACGAAGCGTGGCAACTGGTTGCGCGATCTTGCAATCGCGTTGGCCATCGCCATGGCGGCATCGATTTTGGCTATGGTCGGTGACGCCTATGCACAGTCGCGATCGATTCAGATCAGCGGCAATAATCGCACCGTTATGGTGACGGTACCGATAGGCAAATCGGAAGACGTCCGCACCGATACTAGCTTCGTCGACATTACTGTCGGCGATCCAGAAGTTGCCGACGTCAATCCGCTCACGGATCACGCGTTGTCGATCCTTGGCAAGAAGATCGGCACCACACGGGTCTCGGTCTATTCCGAAGGCAAGAAGCTGGTCGGCATTTTCGACGTGGAAGTGTCTTATGACATCACGCGGCTCAAGAATGAGCTGATGCGTCGATTCCCCGGATCGCGGCTTGAGGCGTCCACCGTCAACGGTCGCATCATGCTCTCGGGCGAAATCGCGGACGCGGCCAGTCTCGACAAGGCAGTGACCATCGCGCGCCAGTTCGGACCGGAAATCATCAATACTGTCTCGGTGATGTCGCCGCAGCAGGTGTTGCTCGAGGTGCGGTTCGTCGAAATATCGCGCACTGCCGGGCGAGAACTGGGCTTCCAGTGGAACCGCTTTGGTAGCCACAGCACGACTAATATCGGCTCGCAACTGCCTGCCGCAGCCCTGCCGATCAAGACGCCGGCGAGCGCCACCGATGTCCCGGTTGGCGAAGTGGCCGCCGGCGTGCTGTCCGGTGCGTCACCGTTCGGCTTCATGATTGCGCGCATGGTAGGCAACGGCGTCACAACTGACGTGCTGATCAACGCACTTGAGCAGAAGGGCATCGCCCGCAGCCTGGCGGAGCCAAACCTGGTCGCGCTGTCCGGCGATACCGCGAGCTTCTTGGCCGGCGGTGAATATCCGATTCCGGTCTCTGGCTCATTCGGCCAGGTGACGGTCGACTACAAGAAATACGGTGTCGGGCTGGCTTTCACCCCGACTGTGCTCGGCCGCGGCTTGATCAACATGAAGATCGAGCCAGAGGTTAGCCAGATCGACACCACGCATACGATCTCGGTGAGCGCCGGCGTCTCGGTGCCAGCACTCATCGTGCGCCGCGCTTCGACCACCGTCGAATTGCGCGACGGTCAGAGTTTCGTGATCGGTGGTTTGCTGCAGACCGACAACAAAAACCAGATTGATCAGCTGCCATGGCTTGGCAGCGTGCCGGTACTGGGTGCGTTGTTTTCCAGCAAGTCTTATCAGAAGAACGAAACCGATCTCGCCATCATCGTGACGCCGCATCTCGTCCGTCCGGCTCGGCCGGGCGACGAAATCAAAACTCCCGCGGACGATACGTTGCAGCCAAATGACCCCGATTTCTTCTTGCTTGGAAAGACCGAGGTCACGAGGGAGCAAGCGCGCGCACTCACGCCCGCCACCGCTCGTTTCGCCGTTGCAGGCGATCGGCCGCTGACGGGACACATGCTCGACCTGCCAAAGGGGGATTCCGATGCAGCGATTTAATAACGTCACGCGGACGTTCGCGCTTGCCGGCCTTTTCGCCGTGCTTGGTGGTTGCTCGGAATACCTTGATCGTCGCGACACCATCGCAAAGTCAGGTGGCAACGCGGTGGCAACCAACATCGTGACGCAAATGGTCGATCCGTGGCCGCCCGAAAGTGCAAACCGCAACATTGCCTTCAATGGCCCGCGAATGGAAAGCGCGTTCGAGCGTTACCGCACCAATCGCGTCATTGCGCCGCGAGGCGTTGGCACGTCGAACTCGTACCAGGATTCTAGGCCAGGGCGGTGCGCAGAATAACGCAACGCCAGTCGGACCCACCGTGGCCCAGCCGGCAGCCGCTGTGAAATAGGACTTTCGAAGACACCATGCGCATTAGTCGTAACTCAAGTCCAAATCAGACACGCGTGGTGGTTCTTACCGCCGACGCGGCGTTTGAGAATTCGGTGCGTACGACTTTTGGTGCGTCGTCTTCGATCGAACTCGTCATGGTGTCGGGACGTCTTGCTGAACAGGGCGATACGCTCGAGGTCCAGAATGCCACCGTCGCGGTGGTTGACCTTGATGCCGGGCGCGCTGATGAAATGACGGCGCTCGCCCGGCTTATGACACGAGTTGGAACATGGCCGCCGGTCATTGCGGTGACGCAAGCCTTTGACGAAAATGTCGCGCGCACTTTGTTGCAGATGCGGGTCGCTGACTTCTTGGTGAAGCCAGTCGAACCGATCGATCTGGTGCGTGCCTGCGCTCGCGTTGCCAAGGGCCCCGGCGGCGGCACCGAGCCGACGGAAGCAAAGATCTATACCTTCTTGCCCGCAGTGGGCGGAGCGGGTGTGACGACGCTTGCGGTACAGACCGCCATGATATTGCTCAATAGCGGCGGCCAGCGTGCGAAACCTTCAACGTGCTTGGTGGATCTCGACTTCCAGCACGGATCTGTTGCCGACTATCTCGATCTTGAGCCTCGCCTCAATCTTGCGGAAATCGAGCCGCGCCCGGATCGGCTGGACCGGCAATTGCTGGAGGTCATGCTCTCGTACCACGCCTCGGGGCTCGCCGTTGTGGCTGCACCTAATCGGCCGGCAGAAATGCGCTCATTCGATCCCGACGTGGTGACGCGTCTGCTCGATCTTGTGTCCAGCAATTTCGAATATGTCGTGTTCGACATGCCGCGCACCTGGTTTTCATGGACCGATAGCGTCCTGCACGGCTCGAACAAACTTTTCATCGTCAGCGAAACCACCGTGCCAGGGCTTCGTCACGCCAAGCAATTGGTCGCCGCAATCAACGAGCGCCTTGGCGAGGGTCCAAACCCGCGAGTGATCGTCAACCGCTTCAGTCAGCGCATGTTCGATTCAGGTCTGCGGCGTGGTGACCTTGCGCATACACTCGGCGACGCATTTTTGAGTGCGATTCCCAACGACTATGCACTCGTCCGCGAGGCGATCGACCGCGGAGTCCCGCTGGATGAGGTCAAGCCCGGCAACAAGATCACCGCCGAACTCAAGAAGCTTGTACTGGATACCCCGGCGTCGAAAGCGGGGGCCGACAGCCAGCCTGTGCCACTGATGAAGAAACTCAAGCTCGCGATGGTGGGCTAAGATGGTTGGCCGTTTCACAGCCCGGCGCGCCGCGCCGCCCGACTTGCCAGCGCCGGAAGAGCCGTCGTCGTCGGCCCTCGAAGGCGTTTCGTGGACCGTATTTCCCGAAGGGACCGCCGACCCGGCCCAGCCTGCTCAACAGAATGAGAGTCCGCTCCTGAGCGACAAATTGCTCGATGCCAAGGTGCGCCTGCACCGCCGGCTGATCGAGGAGATCAACCTTTCCGCATTGGATAAGGTCGCTGAAGAAGAACTCCGCCGGCACGTTCAACAGCTCGTGTCGCAGTATGTTGTCGTCGAACGTCTTGCGCTGAATACCCAGGAATTAAACGATTTCGTTTCCGAAATTCTCGATGAGATGACGGGCCTGGGCCCGCTTGAGCCATTGCTCAAGGACCCGAGCATCAACGATATCCTGATCAACGGCCATGAATGCGTTTATGTGGAGCGCCATGGCGTGCTTGAGCCACTGTCTGTGCGCTTCAAGGACGAGCAGCATTTGCTGCGCATCATCAACAAAATCGTCTCTGCAGTCGGCCGCCGCGTCGATGAATCTCATCCGCTCTGCGACGCGCGCTCTACAGGATGGCTCGCGCGTCAACGTTGCGGTACGGCCAATCGGTGTCGATGGACCGCTGGTCTCGATCCGCAAATTCTCAAAGAAGCCCTTCAATATTAGCAAGCTGGTCGAGGTCGGTGCGCTGCGCCCGCCAATGGCCGAAGTGCTTGCGGCTGCGGTGAAGTCGCGTGTCACAACGATAATTTCCGGCGGCACCGGCTCTGGCAAGACGACGATGCTCAATGCGCTCTCGGCCTTCATTTCCGAAAAGGAGCGGCTGCTAACAATCGAGGACGCCGCGGAATTGCAACTGCAGCAGCCACATGTCGGCCGCATGGAAACGCGTCCGCCGAATATCGAAGGCAAGGGAGAAATTCGTCAGCGCGAACTCGTGAAGAACGCGCTGCGTATGCGTCCTGATCGCATCATCCTCGGTGAGTGCCGCGGTGAAGAAGCCTTCGACATGTTGCAGGCAATGAACACCGGCCACGAGGGATCGATGGCGACGATCCACGCTAATACGCCGCGCGATGCGATTTCGCGCCTTGAGCAGATGATCGGCATGGCGGGTCTGCCGATGACGGTGGCTTCAATTCGCAGCCAGATCGCCAACGCCATCCAGCTCATTGTGCAGCTTCAGCGCCAGTCCGACGGCAAGCGCAAGGTAACGTCGATTGCCGAAGTGACCGGACTCGAAGGCGATATCATTCAAATGCAGGAAATCTTCAAATACGTGCGCACCGGTACCGCCGCCGACGGCACGGTCCTCGGACACTACCAGGCCACTGGTGTGCGTCCGCGCTTCCTTGCCCACCTTGCGAACCAGGGCATCAAGATTCCCGGCAACTATTTTGATCCCTCGCAGCCGCTCTGAACGGCCATGTTCGATTTCAATCAAATCTATCTGTTCTACCTGCTGATCGGCATCTCGGCGGCGATGTTCGCCGAAGGCATATATCTGGTCGTCTATAACAACGCGTCCTATCGCAAAAACATAAATCGCCGGCTTAAGGTGATGGACAACAAGGTGGACCGCGAAAGCGTGCTCGTGCAGTTGCGGCGCGAACGCGGTTTAACCAGCGGCGGCGACTATCGATTACCGATCATCAAGCTCAACAACCTGTTGCTGCAGTCCGGCCTTACAATTGGCTTCGGTCGGCTGATGATCGTGATTGCGGTCGGCGCGATAGCGACATTCGTGGGCGTTGTGACCTTTGAGGGCAACACTTTTCATGCATTTCTTGCTGCGCTGTTCAGTGGCATCGCATTGCCACCGCTCGTGCTGAAGTTTTTGCGAGGCCGCCGGCAGAAAAGATTCAGCGCCCAATTTCCTGACGGCCTCGACATGATCGTCCGATCCCTGCGTGCCGGCCATCCAGTCCCGATTGCCATCAATATGGTGGCGAAGGAAATGAAGGACCCGATCGGCACCGAGTTCGGTATCGTTTCCGACGAGTTGACTTACGGCTCCGACCTCGAAACCGCGATGCGAAATCTTTATTTCCGGGTTGGCACCGACGATTTGCCGTTGTTCGTCACGGCGGTCGCAATTCAGCGTTCGACCGGCGGCAACCTCGGTGAAATTCTGGAAAACCTTTCGTCGGTGATCCGCCAACGGTTCAAGATGCGGCGCAAAATTCGCGCATTGGCAGCAGAAGGCCGCGCGTCGGCGCTTATTTTATCATCGCTGCCGATCGGCATGTTTGCGGTCATTCAAGTTCTGGTGCCAAATTTTTACGCGGACGTCTGGCGCGAAGATCTGACCAAAATCTGTCTCACGCTCGCCGGATGTTGGATGCTCGTTGGCAACTTCATCATGTACCGCATGGTCAATTTCAGGATCTGAACCATGGACACGGTATTCAGCGTTTTTGGCAGCTTGTTCAACGACAGCAGCACCATGGTTATGGCGCTGCTGGTCTTTCTTGCAGCCGGTACGTTGGCCTTTTCGCTGATGGTGGCTGTACGCGTGCGCGGCGCGGTCAGGAAGCGCACATCGCGCATCATGAACGAAGAGGAGCGTAACGGGCGCTCTCTGCAGAATTCCAGCGCCAAGGCCGTTACCAAGCTTCTCGAGTACACCACGAAGCACTATTCGGTGGCCAACGAAGATAATATGAAGGTGCTGCGCCGGCGTCTGATTCAGGCGGGCATTTACGATCCGCGCGGAGTCGCCTACTTCTTCATCGGGCGGACCGGTTTGGCGATCGGTCTGGCCATCGCCATGTTCATATTTTTTCCGCTCGTAAAGCAGACCAGCACTTCAATGTTGTGGCTGGTGTCGATTGCCGGCGGTATGGCGGGCTATGTCGGTCCGAGCATGTATATCGACCGCCGGATTTCCGCGCGCAAACTTGAGCATCGATCTGGCTTTCCCGATTTCATGGATTTGCTCGTCGTGTGCGCTGATTCGGGCTTGTCGATGGAGGCCTCGCTCGAGCGCGTCGGGCGGGAGCTTGGCCAGAGCTATCCTTCGCTGAGTGCCAATATCCATTTGACCAACCTTGAGATCCGCGCGGGGCGGCCGCTCAAGGAAGCGCTTGAGCATTTCGCCGATCGCCTTGCGCTCGAAGAGGCTCGCGCTTTCGCGACATTGATCAACCAATCAATCGATCTCGGCTCGAGCATTACCGACGCGATGCGCGTGTATAGCGATGACATGCGGCACAAGAGGCTCTCGCGCGCCGAGGAAAAAGCTTATGCGCTGCCTGCCAAACTTGGCGGTGCCGATGATGGTGTGCATCTTTCCCGTGCTGTTCGTGGTCATTTTGCTGCCGGTCATCGTCCGGCTGCATGTTGGGCACTATTTCTGACAGTGAGTGCGTTTGCGGCGTTATTTCGGGGCTACATCCCCCGAAAGGCCGACAAAGTGAAGATTTGTTAACCAACCTAACCTAGCCTGACGGCGTCCCGTTACCGGGCGACTCCGCAAGGCGTTGGCATGCTTATTGGAATTGCCCGAGGATTGATTGTCATTACCGCCGGCATATGGCTGGCGGGGTGCAGCACATCCACCAGTTTTTCAAATTTGCTCAGCTCGAAGTCACCGAACGCCGACGCATCGGCGGCGCAGGCGTCTGCCGATCCGTCTACGGGACAGGAGCCTGCCGACGCGTCGACGCCGCGCCGGACAGTTGAGGAAACCACTGGCACGGTGCCGCCGCCCCTGGGCGTATCGCCGGGAGCCGAAAAAGGTTTGCTTGGCAGCGATCCATACGATGAATTGAGTCTCGGCAAGAAGCACTATCGCGCCAACGATTTCGGCCTTGCCGAAAAGCATTTCCGCAAGGCAGTCGAAACGCATCCGCGCGACGCTGAAGCGTGGCTCGGTCTTGCGGCGTCGTATGACCGCTTGCGCCGGTTTGATCTTGCCGACCGCGCTTACTCTCAGGCCGTCGGAATCCTCGGGCCGACCGTCGAGATTCTCAACAACCAGGGCTACTCATACATGCTGCGTGGCGACTACAAACGGGCGCATGCGACGCTCGCTGCTGCCCAACGCAAAGATCCAACCAACAAATACGTACAGAACAACCTCCGACTCCTCGAGGACAGCTATCGCAAGGGCAAGGCCGTCCAGTAGGCTTTGAGGCGGCAAATTCGCCGGCAATATCGGCGTGTGCGTGGACTAATTCCCCGAACCGGTTGTTATCGACAGACGCCGCGACAAAAGCGCGGCAGGCGCACGAGGGCCATAGCGCCCTTGCGCCGTATCGCTTACCATTCGCGCGAACCGGCGAAGACCGGTCACAATCGGTCCCGAGGGGAGGATCCAATGGCTACCGCAGTGAACGCCGGCGCGCGTCTCGACCGGCTCCCGATTTCGTCATTTCATTATCGGATATTCTGGCTGGTCGGCGCCGGCATGTTTTTCGACGGCTACGATCTTTACGTTGCCGGCGGCGTGCTCGCCTCGACGATCCAGACCAAATTCTCGACGCTGCCGCAAAACCTGCAATTTCTGTCCTTGACCTTCGTCGGGATGACGATCGGTGCATTGGTCACCGGATTCGTCGGCGACAGGTTCGGGCGGCGGTTTACGTATCAGATCAACCTTCTGGTCTTCGGGCTCGCTTCACTTGCGGCCGCTTTTGCACAGGATATGCCTCAGCTAATCGCTTGCCGTTTTGTGCAAGGACTCGGTCTCGGCGCAGAAATTGTCGTCGGCTATTCGACACTGACCGAATTCGTTCCACCGAAATCGCGCGGTCGCTGGTTGTCCTTCATGGCGTTTTTGGTTGTTGCGGGATTTCCGACCACCGCGATCCTGAGTTATCTGATCATCCCAACCTGGGGCTGGCGGCCGATGTTCGTCATCGCCGGTATCGGCTCGTTGATCGTCTGGTATCTGCGCAAAAACCTGCCGGAATCGCCACGCTGGCTGGAAGCGCAGGGCCGCACCGCCGAAGCCGAAGCGCTCATGCAGGCCATTGAAAAGGAAGTGGCCGCCGCCGCCGGTTCGCTGCCTGCGCCGGTGATCACGGCGCCGACGCCGCAACTTACGGCCGCTTCGATGTTCAAGCCGCCAATCCTGCAAAGGTTATTGGTCGGATGCTGGGTCCTGATCACGATCAACACGCTGATCTTCGGATTCGTGATTTTCCTGCCGCAATTTTTCTTGCGACAAGGCCTCACGATTACCAACTCGCTTGGCTACACGGTAGTGCTGGCGGGCGCATCGTTGGTTGGCTGCGCGTGTGGCGCCTTCTTGTCAGATTTCGTTGGGCGACGCTGGAGCATCATTGGCGCCTCTGTCCTGACGATCGCCGCCGGCTGGGTCTACGCGCACTTTAATGCGGCGTCCGACCCGGTCATCGTGTTGAGCGTTGGCTTCATATTGATCGTCGCGATCTATATCCAGACCGCGATTCTGTTCGGGGTCTACACGCCCGAGCTTTTCCCGACCGAAATCCGCCTGCGTGCCAACGGAATATGCAATACGTTGGGCCGCGGCGCGACGGTGGTTTCTCCGTTTGTTGTCGGCTATCTGATGGTGAACTACCAGCTGCCGGGCGTGGTCTGGTTGATGATTGGCTTGCTGGTGGTGCAGATCATCGCGATCTATTTCTGGGGTGTGGAGCCGGCGCGCCGTTCGCTGGAGGGGCTCGATCCTAAAGTCGCCTGACAGGGGCCCTCTTAAGGTATGATCGGCCGCCCATGACACCGGGCGGCCGATTGCATGAGGAGGTACGCGCAATGACCGGTATGCGGCCGGTGACGGTGATTACGGGAGCGTCGGCGGGTATCGGCGTGGCCCTGGCGCGCGTGTTCGCCAGTCGTGGTCACGAATTGGCGCTGGTTGCGCGACGAGAAGATCGTTTGCGCGCGCTGGCTGACGAAATCGCGGCGACTGGCGCGAAACGGCCGATCGTTATTCCGGCAGACCTTCTGAAAACCGGTGCGGCGCGACAAATCGGCGAAGTCCTGGCGGCGCAGGGGGCTGAGCCGCAGTTTGTCGTCAACAACGCCGGGTTCGGATTGGTTGGCTTGGCGAGCACGCGTGACCACAACGAACAACTGCAAATGATCGATCTCAATGTGCGGGCGCTGACCGAATTGTCGCTTGCTTTTGTCGACAGCCTCGCCCGCCACAAAGGCGGCCTGCTCAATGTTGGGTCGATGGCGGGCTTTCTGCCTGGCCCCGGCATGGCGGTCTACTACGCGACCAAGGCTTACGTCCTGTCGTTCACCGAAGCGCTGCACAGTGAGCTTAAGCCGCGGGGGATAAAGGTCGCAGTCTTGTGCCCGGGTCCCGTGCCCACAGAATTTGCCGAACGCGCCGGGGTCAAAGATGGCAGTTTGGCGCCGAGCATCCTCACGCAATCGGCGGACTATGTGGCGGAAGCGGGTTATCGCGGCCTTATGGAAGGCCACCGGACGATCGTGCCCGGGTTTCTTAACAGGGTGATTACCGTGCTGATACGCCTGATCCCGCGCCGTATCCTCCTTGCCGCTGTGGATTCCCGGCAAAGCCGGCGCAGGTCCGCGCAGCAGACATAGCGGCGTCCCGCCGATCATATTTGCAAACGCCCGAAGAGCCGTTAGTAGTCAGCAACGCGCGTGCACACGCCGAATCATCATGTTGAAGCCCGTCCTTCTCATCTTGCACCAGGAGCACTCCTCGCCCGGCCGCGTTGGCCAGACGCTGGCGAAGCTCGGCTATCCGCTCGATATCCGCCGGCCGCGGTTTGGCGATCCGCTGCCGGACACCATGGACGAACATGCCGGCGCGGCAATTTTCGGCGGTCCGCAAAGCGCCAACGACAATGAAGACTTCCTGCGGCGGGAGATCGACTGGATCGGCGTGCCGCTGCGCGACAAGAAGCCGTATCTCGGCATCTGCCTCGGCGCGCAAATGATGGCGCGCCACCTCGGCGCGCGCGTCTTTCCGCATCCGCAGGGACACGCCGAAGTTGGTTATTATCCGATCCGCCCGACTGAGGCAGGTCGGAAGGTCTGTCCCGAATGGCCCGACCACGTTTATCAATGGCATCGCGAGGGCTTCGATCTGCCATCCGGGAGCGAGCTGCTGGCCGAGGGCGACGCCTTTTCTGTCCAGGCCTTCCGGTATGACAGCGGCTACGCGTTGCAGTTTCATCCTGAAGTCACGCACGCGATGATGTATCGCTGGCTCGTGCGCGGCGCGCACCGGATGGAATTGCCGGGCGCAAAGCAACGCCATGAGCACATCGCCGATAGGGCGGTCCATGATTTGGCGTCGCGCAATTGGCTCGCTTCTTTCATCGACCACTGGATAGGCCGCACACCCGCCAATCAGCCTGCGAAAGACGCATCCTGACCGGGCGGCGTTCCCCGCGCTCGGATGTGACGCGGCATTGACAAATCGTTATCCAACCTGATCGTTGCACCGGTCAGGGGAACAATATCCTCGCGGAGGCGTGCGGATGGTTGATTCCAGCGATCGCGGACACTCTTCCGCGCGGCAAATTCCGCCCGTGATGAGCGCGATGTTGCGCGCCTCCGATGGCATTCTCGAGCTGCTGCCGATCGCGACGTTCATCTGCGACGCCAAGGGCACGATCCTTCAATACAATCGTCACGCCGTCGCCGTCTGGGGCCGGGCGCCGGATCCGGGCCAGACGCACGATCAATTCAGGGAAAGCGCGCGCTTCTACGATATGGATGGTGCGCCGGTGTCGCGTTCGATGGTATCCGAGGTCCTGACGAGTGGTACGCCAGTACGCAACGTCGAGCGGATTGTTGAACGAGCGGACGGCACGCGGCTGATCGTATCGGTCAATATCGACCCCTTGCGCAATTTAAAGGGAGAGCTGGTCGGGGCAGTGAACTGCTTTCTCGACATTACCGAGCGCAAGCGTGCGGACGCCGCACTCGAGCATTCACGTCTCCATGCGCTCGAGCAGGAACAGCGGCTGGCCGCAACTTACGAACATGCTGCGATCGGAATTTCAGAAATTTCACCCGATGGCCACTTCTTGCGCGTCAATGAAGCAATATGCGCGATCACCGGCTTCAGCCGCGAACATCTGCTGGCAAACAAATTGTTTACCCACACCCACCCCGACGATGCCGATCCCGATCGCGAGGGATTTCGCAAGCAAGTCGCCGGCGAGCTCGAATTTTATTCGGTGGAGAAGCGCTTCATCCGCAAGGATAACCGCGTGATCTGGCTGTCGGTGCGCTCCTCGCCGGTGCGCGACGAAGGTGACAAGCTGCGCTACGTGGTTCGGGTGGTGCAGGATATCACGGAACGCAAAGCGGCCGAGCAGCGGCAGAAACTATTGATGGATGAATTGAACCACCGCGTGAAGAACACGCTTGCAACCGTGCAATCGCTTGCCTCGCAAACAGCGCGAGGCGCACACACCCCTGCTGCTTTCCGGGAGCAATTCGAAGGCCGTCTCATCGCCCTGTCCAAGGCGCACGACCAGCTCACCATTCACCACTGGGAAAGTGCGGATTTGCGAGAACTGCTGTCGGGAAGCCTTGCGCCTTATGCCGGCGCGGGCTCCGAACGGGTGGTTCTGCGCGGCGAAGACGTAATTTTGCGGCCACGTGCGGTGTTGACGCTGGCGATGGCGGTGCATGAACTCACGACAAACGCCGCAAAATATGGCGCCCTGTCGGTGCCCGGCGGGCGCATTGAAATTAACTGGCAACCGGTGCGCGCCGAAAATGGCCGCTCGATGCTGCGCATTAGCTGGATTGAGCAGGGAGGACCTTCGGTCGCTGAGCCGGAGCAACGGGGCTTCGGCTCCAAACTGATTGAGGGCAGCGTCGCCGCTGAACTGGGCGGGACCGCCCGGCTTGGCTTTGAAGCTCAAGGGCTGCGCTGCGAAATTATTATTCCGCTTGAGACGGCGACCGTCGGTTTTTCGGACAAAGAAAGCTGAGGATTGACCGATCTGGGAAAGCCGTAGTAACCGGCTGCCCTCTCGGATGGAAGGCTGGTGGAGCCGAGGGGATTTGAACCCCTGACCTCCTCATTGCGAACGAGGCGCTCTCCCAACTGAGCTACGGCCCCGCCAAATGGCAACGACAGTTGTCGTTGCACGACAAAAGCGGCGAGTGGGCGCCATTTAGGGCTAGGGGTATGGCCTGTCAAGGATGCGACCGCGTTGGCTTGTTCGCGGCCATTTGACCCGCTAGTTTGCGCCAGGCTTGCGAACAGGCAGACACTCATGCGCGCTATTCTCGATATTATTCTCTTGGTCCTTCAGATTTACATCTGGCTGTTAATTGCGGCCGCAGTTTTGTCCTGGTTGATCGCGTTCAACGTGGTCAATACGCGCAACCAGGTCGTGGCGATGATCGCCGATTTTCTTTTTCGCATTACCGAGCCGGTGTTACGGCCGATCCGGTCGATGATGCCCAATCTTGGCGGCATTGATGTGTCGCCGGTGATTCTCATTTTGATTATTCTGTTCCTCGAAAATGTCATTGTCAGATACATCTACCCGAATGTTTTCTAGCCTATGGCGGCCACGCCATGGACGCCGAACGACGGCGGCATAACGCTCGTTGTCCGGCTGATACCGAAGGGCGGCCGCGACGCTATCGACGGTGTGGAAACTTTGACGGACGGGCGTTCGGCCCTCAAAGCCCGCGTGCGTGCCGCGCCCTCGGGAGGCGAGGCCAATGATGGCCTTGTTCGTTTGATCGCAAAAACGGTGGGCGTCCCACGGCGCGATGTCACCCTGGTGGCCGGTGCCACGGCCCGCCTCAAGCGCCTCAAGATTGCGGGCGATGTCCCAACGTTGATTGCGGCGCTGGAGAAAGTCGCTACATCGCGCTAAGCCTTGTTTTGGCGAAGCGGGCGAGCGGACCATGAGCGCACGCATCATTGACGGTAAGACCATCTCTGCGGGTTTGCGCGGCAACGTCACCGATGCCGTGCATCGTCTGCGCCGCGATCGCGGCATCGTGCCGGGCATTGCCGTTGTGCTGGTCGGGGACAATCCGGCGAGCGAAGTCTACGTGCGCAATAAATCGAAGGCGGTCGCGGAATCAGGCATGCATGCCTTCGATCGCAAATTGCCCGCCACCGCAAGCGAGATCGAGCTGCTCGACCTGATTGCAAATCTCAATGCCGATAAGGAAGTAAACGGCATTCTGGTGCAATTGCCGCTGCCCAAGCAAATTGACGCACAAAAAATTATCGCTGCGTTAGATCCCGCCAAGGATGTCGACGGCTTTCATCCGCTCAATGTCGGTCGTCTCGCAAGCGGCTTGCCCGGATTGGTGCCTTGCACGCCGTTGGGTTGCGTGCTGCTGGCAAAGACAGTGCATGAATCGCTCGCGGGTCTGGAAGCCGTCGTTATCGGCCGCTCCAATATTGTCGGTAAGCCGGTCGCGCAATTGCTGCTCGCCGAAAATGCGACTGTGACAGTCGCGCATTCCAAAACGAACGATCTGCCGTCCGTGTGCCACCGCGCCGATTTGCTCATTGCCGCCATGGGCCGTCCTGAAATGGTCCGCGGCGATTGGATCAAACCGGGCGCAACTGTGATCGATGTCGGGATCAATCGTGTGCCGGGTGAGGGCGGCAAGACACGCATTGTTGGCGATGTCGCGTATGCCGAGGCGGCGAAAATTGCCGGTGCGATCACCCCGGTACCGGGTGGTGTGGGGCCGATGACGATTGCCTGCTTGCTGCTAAACACTGTGCGCGCTGCCTGCGCGCAGAACGGTTTGCCGGCGCCGAAGTTGTGAGACGGGATTCTTCACCTCATGGTTCGAGGCGCGCAGCTTCGCTGCACCCCTCCCCACGAGAGTAGAGATACCGGGCTGTTGATATAAACTTACGCCTGCCAGGCGTAGGCGACCTTATCGAGCGTTTTGGCCCCGAAGCGTTCCGATGATCGCGCCACGGCGCGGCCGCCAAGGGCACGATAGAACTCCATCGCCAATTCGTTGTCCGAGAGTGCCCACACGACCATGCTCTTCAGCCCGCTGTGGTTGAGATCCTTGCGTGCTGCGGAAAACAGACGGCGGCCGAACCCGAGGCCCTGGAACTCCGGCCGCAAATAAATCTCGTAGATCTCGCCGTCATAAAACAAGCTGCGCGCGCGGTTGCGTCCGTAATTTGTGTAGCCCGCAATCCGGTCGCCAAACTGGAGAATGGTGATGCGGCTGCCTTTACGGATAGCCGACTCCCACCAGTCCGGACCGCGCCGGTTGATCAGCTTTTCGAGCTCATTGCCCGGGATGATACCCTGATAGGCCGCGCGCCACGCCTCGTCGTGCGTCTCGGCAACGTCCGTAGCGTCGACGGACTTCGCGCGGCGAATCTCAATAAGGGTCGTAGACATTGCGCGATAGAAGCAACGAACTTTGCGCCCTTCAAGCCCTATCGTTAATGATGGGTTAACGGTGTGGATTACTGGCCACAGGTGTAAAAAGCCAAGCTGCGACGCCAAAATAAGGTGCCGGACGGACTGATTGCAGACGGAGCAGGCCGGTTCCGCAGGCATCCGGCCACAGCCGCCACCCAGGTGCTTACTGGATGGCGCAAAGTGATTCGATTACCGGACTCGAATTACGCGTGATGGAAATACGATGCGTCATGGAAGTTGTAGCAGCCGGGGGCTGCCTCAGACGGTCTCGGCCTCTTTCTTGCGGTCTTCTTTTTTGCGGTCGTTTTCGTCGAGCAGCTTCTTGCGCAGGCGGATCGACTTCGGGGTCACTTCGACCAGCTCGTCATCTTCGATATAAGCCAGCGCCTTCTCCAGCGTCATGCGGATTGGCGGCGTCAGGCGCACGGCTTCGTCCTTCGATGTCGTGCGGATATTGGTGAGCTTTTTGCCCTTGAGCACATTTACGATCAAGTCATTTCCGCGCGTGTGCTCGCCCACGATCATGCCGTTGTAAACTTTCCAGCCGGGCTCGATCATCATCGGTCCGCGGTCTTCCAGATTCCACAGCGCATAGGCAACCGCGTCGCCTTTGTCGTTGGAGATCAGCACGCCGTTGCGGCGGCCCTGGATCGGGCCCTTGTAAGGCGCATAAGCGTGGAAAAGACGATTCATGATCGCGGTGCCGCGCGTGTCGGTGAGCAGTTCACCCTGGTAGCCGATAAGGCCGCGCGTCGGTGCGTGAAACACCAGCCGCAGGCGGTGGCCGCCGGACGGCTTCATCTCCAGCATTTCGGCTTTGCGCTCGGCCATTTTCTGCACAACGATGCCGGCATGTTCTTCGTCGAGGTCGATGACGACCTCTTCGATCGGTTCGAGCGTTTCGCCGGTCGCCGGATCGTCTTTCAACAGCACTTTGGGGCGCGACACTGACAGCTCAAATCCTTCGCGGCGCATGGTCTCGATCAGAATGCCGAGCTGCAATTCGCCGCGGCCGGCGACTTCCATCGAGTCCTTCTCGTCGGATTCGCGCACGCGTAGCGCAACGTTGCCTTCGGCTTCGCGTAACAGCCGGTCGCGGATCATACGACCGGTGACTTTATCGCCTTCAGTTCCGGCGAGCGGGGAATCATTGACGCGGAAGATCATCGCCAGCGTTGGCGGATCAATCGGCTGGGCGGGCAGTGGCGTTTCCACCGACGGGTCGCAGATCGTCATGGCGACGGTCGCATTCGGCAATCCCGCGATGGCCACGATATCGCCCGCGTCCGCCTCATCCACCGGTACGCGCTCAAGACCGCGGAAAGCCAATACTTTGGTGATGCGGCCGGTCTCGATCAGCTTGCCGTCGTGGTCGAGCACCTTGACCGGCAGGTTGGGTTTTGCCGTTCCGGATGTCACGCGGCCGGTGACGATCCGGCCAAGATAAGGATTGGCCTCGAGAATGGTGCCGAGCAGCCGGAACGGCCCGCTTTCCACTTGCGGCGGCTTCACATGGCTGAGGATGAGATCGAACAGCGGCTTCATGCCGTCCTCGTGCGACCCGTCCAGCTTGGTCGCCATCCAGCCCTGCTTGGCCGAACCGTAAAGGATCGGAAAATCAAGTTGCTCGTCGGTGGCGTCGAGCGCGGCAAACAGGTCGAACACCTCGTTCACCACCTGGACGGCGCGCGCGTCGGCGCGGTCTACTTTGTTGATCACCACGATAGGCTTGAGGCCCATCTTGAGTGCTTTGGAGACGACGAATTTGGTTTGCGGCAGGGGGCCTTCGGCGGCGTCCACCAATACCAGCGCGCCGTCGACCATGTTGAGAATGCGTTCTACCTCGCCGCCGAAATCGGCATGCCCGGGTGTATCCACGATGTTGATGCGTGTGCCGTTCCAAACCACCGAGGCTGCCTTGGCCAGGATGGTAATGCCGCGCTCGCGCTCGAGGTCGTTGGAATCCATCGCGCGTTCGACGACGCGCTGATTTTCGCGATAGGCGCCGGATTGTTGTAGCAGCCGGTCGACCAGCGTGGTTTTGCCATGGTCGACGTGGGCGATGATGGCGACGTTGCGAAGATTCATTGCAGGATCCGAAAATCAAAGCGCGGGCCCCGGTGGAGCCCGCGACGCGACGCTATTGCGGCGCAATATAGTCACGCGCGGCCGGGATGCAACCGCCGGCTGGCGCATGCGAACCAGAAAGGTAAATCGAAGGCTTGTTAATCCGCTATCCCAGCACCGGATCGAGGGTTTTCGCCCATAACGACCGGTCATCGACATCCTTGAGCGTCACTGTCATTTGCTGGCTGGCGCCGTCGATGGCGATGTGCCCGAAGAACTGCAGGCCTTCACTCGGAGGTAAATTCTGACCCTGCTCCTTGGTAGGGGCGTTCACGTAGACGAGTTGTGGTCCAAAGGTTTTGTCGAGCGCATTGGGCCCAAATGTGCCGGCGTGGAGAGGCCCGCTGACGAATTCCCAGAAAGGCTCGAAGTCCTGGAATGCGGCCTTGTTCGGATCATAATAGTGCGCGGCCGTGTAGTGGACGTCTGCGGTGAGCCAGACAGTATTCTTTACACCCGCGCGCTTGATGAACGAGAGCAGATCAGCGATCTCCAGCTCGCGTCCACGCGGTGCGCCATCGTCGCCCTGTGCGACGGCTTCGATGCCCCATTTGCGCGGCACGTCATAAACGATCACAAGGCTGATCGGCATGTCAGCTGCGATCACCTTCCAGGTCGCGCGTGAGTTTGCGAGCTCGCGCTTGAGCCACGCAAGTTGGGTTGGCCCGAGGAAGTAGGCGGCGGGGCCGTAAGTCTGTTCGGTGTCCTCCGCATTCGGACCGCGATAGGACCTCATATCGAGCATGAAAACGTCGAGCAGAGGACCATAGGAGATCTTCCGGTAGACGCGGCCCGGCTCGGCCTGCGTCTCGCGCATCGGCATGTATTCGTGGAAAGCGCGGCTGGCGCGGGCGGCGAGGATAAGGTTGTTCTTGTCCACGTATTTCTTGGCGACCAGTTCGGAGCGAGTCATTGGCTCGCCCGGCCACCAGTTGTTAAACACCTCGTGGTCGTCCCATTGCGCGAAGACGGGGACTTCAGCGTAGAGCGCACGAAAGTTCTTATCGAGGAGGTTGTATTTGTAAGCGCCGCGAAATTCTACGAGCGTCTCAGCCGGTTTCGACTTGTCCTCGGTGACGATGTTTTTCCAAATCTCGCCGTTCGGCATTTTCTGTTCGGCGGAGATCGGACCGTCGGCGTATATATTGTCACCGTTATGGATGAAAAAATCCGGACGATTTTTCAGAATGGTTGCGTAAGTGCGCATGCCGCCGCGCGATTCGTCGATACCCCAGCCTTGCCCGGCCGTGTCGCCCGACCATGCGAAACTGATCGAACGTCGATCATTCGGTGCGGTGCGGAAACGGCCGACCTGAGGTTCGCCCACGATGGTCGGAGAGGCGAGATCCTGAAAACGAATGCGGTAGAAAATATCCTGCGTTGCCGGCAGGTTTTCGACCAGAAGCTTGGCAGTGAAATCGCTTTCCGGCAGCGCGTCGACGAACGCGCTATAACGAATGTCTTTGAAGCTTTCGGTGGTCGAGGCTTCAACGAGCATACGGGCGGGGCGATCGGCACGGGCCCAGACCACTCCGGAGTCGGCCGAGACATCGCCTGACTGTACACCGTGCGTGATGACGGGCCGGTCGTTGGCCCGGCTGATGAACGGGCGAGCGATGCCGCCAATTGTGGTGAATGCCGTTGCGGCAGCGCTTGTTGCAAGAAACCGCCGGCGCGTGGCCGCCGAACCAATGCGTATCGCCATCAAAACCTCCGCCTCGTATATGAGCACGGAAGTCTGGTTCGGGTCGCTGACAAATCGGCAACGGCCCGATGACGGATCGATGACAGCTGCGGAATCCTGTGGACCCGGCTGCGGGAACCGTTGGGTACGCGGTGCCGGCAGGGCTGCGGCTAATAACCGCTCAGCACATCGACTTTGGCATTGGCCTGGATAAGCCGATGTGACAACAGCTTGGCGAGGTTATGCACGATACGCTGGCCGCCGCGGCTGTGATGCTCACAAAACGTGGCGAATTGTTCGAGGCCCAGTTCGAGGCAGGTAACGGAGGTATCGGCCCACACATCGGCCGAGCGCACCTGCTCGATCAACGCCATTTCGCCGCATGCCATGCCGTGTGCCAGGCTTGCGAGGCGCACGCCGCTCGGCAATTTCACGCTGACCATCCCGCTTTGCAGGAAAAAGATGGACGATGCCAGATCGCCGGCCGCGATGATGCGGTCGCCGGCGTGGAAGCTGCGCGGCGCCATGAGCGCCGTAAGTTCCGTAAGCTCCTGCGGAGTTAACCCCTCGAACAGCGCTTGCTGGCTCAGTGCCGATGAATCGCGTCTGTCAGAATAGCCGCCGTACCGGTAGATCAGTTGGTCTTCCGCCCACTCAATGGCCTCGTCCAGGTGATCGAAATGGCGCACGTTGGCGATGCCTTTAAGTGCCTTGTCGATTGTTCGCGATACCATCGAAACCTTTTCGGCGCCCGACACCAGGACGGTACAGTTGGCACCGGCGATCGCACGCACCATATCGGCGAATAATTTTGTCGCGCCGCCGGTCACTCGAGGCACGCGACGAAGTTCTATGATCAGAAAACTTGGCTGTACACCGTTCGCGATTTTCCGTGCCACGTAGTCGACGTTCGCGAACGACATCGCTCCCACAAGTTCAAGGACCCGGATATGCTGGAAATGTTCTTCCAGGATAACTTGTTCATACGGCTGCCGGCTGCGGCGCGATGAAATTCCTTTGATGTCATAGTCCGCGATGACTGAAGTGCGTAGATCGGTCGAGCGGTTAAGCATGTGCAGATCGAAATGCGAGGAGAAAAGCTCGCACACCTTGATACCGCGCACGCTGTTGCCATGGCTATCGAGCCGCGGCGAAAACGTACCGAGGCCGAATTGTCCCGGCATTGCAGCGATAATTCCGCCGCCGACCCCGCTTTTGGCCGGAATGCCGATGCGGTAGATCCACTCACCGGCATAATCATACATGCCCGAGCTGGTCATCACAGATAGTGTGCGAGCGATGACGTAAGGCGAAATCACTTGCTCGCCGGTGAGCGGATTGATGCCACGGTTGGCGAGCGTTGCCGCCATCACGGCAAGATCGCGCGCGGTCACGAGGATCGAGCATTGGCGAAAGTAGGTCTCCAAGACTTCGTTTACATTTCCTTGGATGACCGCGTAGTTGCGCAGTAAATATCCGATAGCCCGATTGCGATCACCGGTAGCGGTCTCCGAGGCATACACCGCTTCGTCGACACCGAGCTCGCGTCCGGCGAAGCGATTGAGTGTGTCTCGCACGCACTCAAAGGCGTCCGCGCCTTTGACGTTGTGGATTAGCCCGCAACAGGCAATGGCGCCGGCATTCACCATCGGGTTAAACGGACGATTGTCCGTCGTCAGGCGGATTGAGTTAAAGGCTTCGCCACTCGGTTCAACACCGATAGCTGCATTGACGCGCTCAACCCCGAGGAGTTCGAGTGCGAGCGCGAATACATAGGCCTTGGAGATCGACTGGATCGTGAACTCAACCGCGGTGTCGCCGCATTCGTAAATGTGGCCGTCGATGGTGGCGAGTGCGACGCCGAAATGGTCCGGATTGGCTTTTTTTAGCTCGGGAATGTAGTCGGCCGGCGTGCCGCTGGCGTCAGTCCTGAAGCTCGCGTGGCAGTGCTCGATGAATTGACCGAGTGGTAATGATGGCGTCGCAGCCATTATACGGCTGCTTCTCTGCATTTGATTCACGCTTTAGCCCCCTTTGGGACGCCCGGTTTCACAAGCAGCCGGGCCTCCGGCTTCAACTATGCAGAAATTGGGCCAATGTGCCATTTCCGCAGTGCGACAGTTTCGCAGGGGACACCTTTAAGGGGTAATATCGTCGCGAACCCTTTTCGAGGGTGGTGCGTTCATTTCGGCAGGGGAATTAACGTCATGGCGCAAAAGCTCACGGGAGAAGCCCGCAAATCTGCGGTGGCAAGGCTGAATGGCTGGTCCGAAACCGCCGGTCGCGATGCCATTGCAAAGAAATTTGTATTCAAGGATTTCAACCAGGCCTTTGGCTTCATGACGCGGGCGGCGCTGGTTGCGGAGAAAATGGATCACCATCCCGAATGGTTCAATGTCTACAAAACGGTCGAGGTGACGCTCTCCACCCATGATGCCGGGGGGCTGACCGAGCTCGACGTGAAGCTGGCCGAAGCCATGGACAAGATCGCCGGCGGCTAGATTTGTCCGCCATTGGCGCGAGAAAGGCTATGCCTTGCGGTCGCCCCAATCGCTAACCAGATAACTGCGTATGGCCTTCGCACAATCCGCATTTTGGCAGACCCCCGGCGACGAAACCGCGTTCCGCCACCGTTTTTGGCGAAAGTTGCGCAGTGTGGCCGCGTCAATTCCTTTCGCGGAGGATTTGCTCGCCGCATATTACTGTGCGTTCGATAACGCGACCCCGCTGCCGGTGAAGATGACCTTGATTGGTGCGATCGCTTATTTCGTATTGCCAACCGATGTCATTCCCGACGTGTTACCTGTGCTTGGTTTTACCGATGACGCGGCCGTGCTCGCGACCGCGATCAAGCTGGTGGCAAACCATATTCGCCCCGAGCACCGAATTACCGCGAGAAACAAATTGGCGGAGTTCAGCGGGCAGTAACGTCGCGCTAGGGCTTCAATATGATCTTGCCCATCACCTTCCGTGCCGCGAGCGCCTTAAGCGCGGCCGGGCCTTCCGCGAGCGGATAGACGGCGTGGACGTGCGACGACAATTTTCCTTCCGCGCACCAGGTCAATAGTTGTTCGGTGTTGGCGCGGTGGCCCGCCGGATCACGTTCAATCCATGAGCCCCAAAATACGCCAAGAACGTCACAGCCCTTCAGCAGCACGAGGTTGAGTGGCAGCTTCGTTATTTCACCGGCGGCGAAGCCGATAACGAGAAACCGTCCTTGCCAGGAAATCGACCGAAGTGCGGATTCGGCGTGAGCGCCGCCAACCGGATCGTAGACGACGTCAACACCGCGGCCAGCTGTTAGTCGGCGGAGCGCCTCTTTCAAGTCTTCACGGCTGTAGTCAATCCCGTCATCGGCGCCATGTTTGCGCGCAAATGCGATTTTGTCTGCGGACGATGCGCACGCGATGACGCGCGCACGCATAAGCTTGCCGAGCTCGACTGCTGCCAGCCCAACTCCGCCGGAAGCGCCGAGCACGGCGAGCGTCTCGCCTTCCTTCAGTTTGGCGCGATCTTTCAGCGCATGCAGCGTGGTGCCATAGGTGACGCAAATTCCGGCAGCACGGTTAGCATCGAGGCCATCAGGAATCTTAATGAGCTTGCCGGTGGAGATCGCAATGCGCTCGCGCGCGGCGCCATATCCCGAACAGGCAACAACCCTATCGCCGACCGAGAAACCTGTTACGCCAGCGCCAAGGGTCTCGATCGTCCCGGCAAACTCGGCCGCCGGGGAGAACGGCAGTTGCGGTTTGGTCTGATACTTGTTGGCGATGATCAGCGTATCGAAGAAGTTCAACGCGGCCGCTTCGATCCGAACGACAGCTTCTCCCGCTTGTGGAGCAGGGTCGGGGATATCAGCAAGTGTGAGGTCGTCCGGCGTACCGTAGTGGGTGCAGAGCAGGGCTTTCATGATGTTCCGTCAGCAGAATTGTGCAGCGCGAATAGCAAGTAAAGTCTCGCGGTTCTAGCACGCTGCCGCCGACCGTCAGCCCACAGGCTGCCACCATTCCGAGGTCTCCGGCGATGGATTGCCGCCTTCACATTGCCGACATTCGCCCGTAATGCGCTAATATCCAGCGATTCTTTTGGGGCAGCTCAAGAACCGTTATTATCGTCTCCGGTAGGGCCCGATGAACACCACACCATTATTGCGTACTTTCATTGTCGTTTCGGCAGTTTGCGCACTCACTCTCTCTGCGTCAGCACAGCAGAAGAAGCCTGCCAACCCGACCGATCAGGCCGTGTTGCTTGGGCAATTCGGCGAGTGGGGTGCCTACAGAGCATCACCGGGGGGCAAGAAGGTCTGCTTTGCGTTATCGAAGCCGACATCTGCCACGAGCGAACCGGCCGGTCGCAATCGCGATCCTTCATACGCTTTCGTGTCCACGCGGCCGGCAGAGAAAGTGAAAAACGAAGTTTCGATGATCGTTGGCTACCCGCAAAAGCCCGGCCACGACGCGACGGCGGCCATCGGTTCGGCGAGCTATGCCATGTACAGCCAGAACGACGGCGCATGGGTCAAAAACGCGGCCGAAGAGGCGCAGATGGTAGAAACCATGCGCAAAGGCTCCGATTTGGTGGTTAAAAGCGAGTCGGCGCGGGGCACGAAAACGACCGACACCTATTCGCTCAAGGGTCTTGCTCAAGCGCTCGACAAAGTGGCCGACGAGTGCAAGTAGGGCGCTTACGCCCTATATTTCCGTCATTGCCGAACGGCGTTAATGAGTAAATCAATGATAACCCTTGCAGACAGCGCAACGGTCTCGACGGAATTTGTCGAGAAGGCACCGCTTGAGCGCTACGTCGCACCCGAAAAGCCGTCGCTGATCGGCATGACACGTGCCCAGTTGGCAAATGCGCTCGAAGGGCTGGATGTCCCGCATGCGCAGCGCAAAATGCGCGTTCAGCAGCTCTGGCATTGGATCTATTTCCGCGGGTTCACGTCATTTGACCAAATGACCAGCTTGGGAAAAGAGCTGCGCGCGGCGCTGACCAACCACTTTACTTTGGCTCGCCCAGAGGTGATTGCCGAACAAGTTTCTGTCGACGGTACGCGCAAGTGGCTCTTGCGGCTTCCCGGCGAGGTGCAGGGTGAACGCCCGCACGAGGTCGAGTGCGTTTACATTCCCGACACCGAGCGCGGCACTTTGTGTGTCTCCAGTCAGGTCGGCTGTACGCTGACCTGCACATTTTGTCACACCGGTACACAGCGCTTGGTCAGAAACTTGACGGCCGGAGAAATCGTCGGACAGGTGATGGCCGCGCGTGATCGCTTGGGCGACTGGCCCGGCGGAACACGGCCGACCGATGGCGTCGTACCAGGTGGCGACCGCTGCGTTACCAATATTGTAATGATGGGCATGGGCGAGCCGCTCTACAATTTCGAGGCAGTCCGCGATGCGCTGCTTATGATGGCCGATGGTGAGGGCATCGCGATTTCAAAACGTCGCATTACGCTTTCCACCTCCGGTGTAGTGCCCAATATCCACCGCACGGGCGCGGAGATCGGGTGCATGCTGGCTGTATCGCTGCACGCGGTGCGTGACGAATTGCGCAACGAGCTCGTGCCGCTCAATCGCAAATATCCGATCGCAGAACTGTTGGAAGCCTGCCGTAACTATCCTGGCGTTTCCAACGCCAAACGCATTACCTTCGAATATGTAATGCTGAAGGGCGTGAATGATTCCATCGATGACGCTAAGGCGCTGGTGCGGCTGCTCAAAGGTATTCCCGCGAAAATCAATCTCATTCCGTTTAATCCCTGGCCAGGCACTCAATACGAGTGTTCTGACTGGGAGCAGATCGAAAAGTTCTCCCAAGTCGTATTCGATGCCGGCTACGCATCACCAGTGCGAACGCCACGTGGGCGAGACATTTTGGCCGCTTGCGGCCAGCTTAAAAGTGCGACCGAGAAATTGTCGGCGCGCGAACGTATGACGCTGCGTGCTATGGCCATGGTCGAGTGACGGCAGCGCCCTCATTTAAAGGATATTTATGTCTCTCCTCGGTCGGATCATCGTCATCGCTTTCGCTCTCATCGTGGCTTCAATGGTTGCGGGGATTACACTCGCCATCGGCATTGTGGCACCAGATTGGACTGGCATCGATTCCGATCCCATCGAGCGTGTGAGCTTCTTCATTGTCTCGTTTTTTGCCACCAGCTTCGTCGGAGCGGTAGCGTTCCTGCCAGCATTGGTCGTGATCTTATTTGCGGAAATCGCACGCATGCGTAATTTCCTTTACTACGGCGTCGGCGGGGCGCTTGTCGGATTGGCATCTTATTTTGGTTCGGATATTTCCGTGCGGCTCGAAAATACGACTGACGTTCCGCCAGTCGGCCACTCATTGCAGCTTGCGGCCGCAGCGGGAATCATCGGTGGATTGGCGTACTGGCTGATCGCTGGCCGCAGCGCCGGTCGTTGGCGCGAGCGACGCTTGCCGGCTGCTTAGCCGGAATAATAGGCGGTCGCCTTTCAATTTAGTGGCACGTCGGCTAGACGAACCCGCATGAATCGAACCGGCCTCACAATCGCGCTCGCTATCGCTGTGGTCGCCGGCATGGTCTTTGGGCTTTATCCAGAGCTCGATTTGTGGGTTGAGCGATTTTTCTACGCGGTTGAAGACGCCGGCCACAATACATTTGCTTTTCGTATCTACCCGCCAGTGATGTTGGCGCGCGATATCGGTCTTTGGATCGGAGCGGCGCTGGCGGTGCCCGCGGTCATTGCATTCGTGATCAAGCTTCTCTTGCCGCACCGCAAAATGTTGATGTCAGGCCGCGCAGTTGTCTTTCTGATCGCAACATTGGCGCTTGCGCCTGGCCTTCTGGTCAACGTTCTGCTCAAGGATCACTGGGGACGGCCGCGCCCAATCGATGTGATTCAGTTTGGAGGAAGCGAACATTTCGTGCCTTGGTGGAACCCGCGCGGCGACTGCCCGGCAAATTGCGCGTTTGTTTCCGGTGATGTTGCCGGCGCGTTCTGGACAATCGCACCGGCAGCGCTTGCGCCACCACAATGGCGCGCTATTGCCTACGGCGCCGCGCTCACATTGGGTACTGGCATGGCCGCAATTCGGATGATGGCTGGTGCACACTTTCCATCCGATGTTGTTTTCGCCGGCGTATTTACGTTTCTGGTCATTTGGGTTGCGTACGCGTTTATTTATCGATGGCCGCGCACGCGATTTTCGGATGATGATGTCGAGGGGTCGCTAGAGCGCATCTCCATGCCCGGTTATACTTTTATCGTTGGATTGTTCGGAAAACGAAAATCCAAGCCTTGAGCGATACGCGAAGAGTGTTCGGCGGATCGGGCGGCGATGGTAAGGGCCACGCCGCATTGTGTTAAAGTCGCATCGATTGTGCGAGGAGAGATCAGTGGCAGAGCCTGGCATCAAACGAGTGTTACAGATCAAGGCGCGGGCGCTGGGCGACCCGGCGCAAGTCCTCACGCTCATTCGGAGCGCCGCGCCATTTTATCGGACGCTCGGCGGAGCCGGCTTTCGCGTGTTGCAAAATGTCGATGATCCGGCGCAACTCGTCGTCGAGATTGAATATGAAGCCGACGCCGCGCTTGAACTTAATCGACACAAGCTGGCAAGCGACCCAATGGTGCGGACTTTCCTGCAGGGCTGGCGCGCTATTTTGGCCGGGAGTGCGGACGTGGATGTGTATGAGGATGTGACCGGTTAGCCCCTGCCGGATCCACGGACTTGACCCGGCAATCCCGGTGAGAGAAGGGAACGTTGTGTTTTTCAACCGGGACGCCCGGCTGGGCTCCGGCTAGCACCATAAAGGGCGGCATTGCCGCAGGATTGGCATGTCCAAGGCCGACCAAAAGCGGACTGTGAAGAAAGTCGTGCTCGCCTACTCCGGCGGGCTCGATACGTCGATCATTTTGAAGTGGCTCCAGACCACCTATGGATGCGAGGTGGTGACCTTCACTGCCGACCTCGGCCAAGGTGAGGAGCTCGAGCCGGCTCGGCAGAAAGCGTTGCTGCTTGGCATCAAGAAAGAGAACATCTTCGTCGAGGATCTGCGCGAGGAATTCGTGCATGACTACGTTTTCCCGATGTTCCGGGCCAACGCATTGTATGAAGGCCAATATCTGCTCGGCACGTCGATCGCGCGGCCGCTGATCGCCAAAAAGCAGATTGAGATTGCGGAAAAGGTGGGAGCCGATGCCGTGGCGCACGGTGCCACTGGCAAGGGCAACGATCAGGTTCGGTTCGAGCTCACTTACTATGCGCTCAAGCCGGACGTAACAGTGATAGCGCCGTGGCGGGAATGGGATCTAACTTCGCGGACCAAACTCATTGAGTTTGCCGAGAAGCACCAAATCCCGATCGCCAAGGACAAACGTGGCGAAGCGCCATTTTCGGTTGACGCTAATCTTTTGCACGCTTCATCAGAGGGAAAGGTCCTGGAGAATCCGGCGCAGGAGGTCCCCGATTACGTCTTCTCCCGTACGGTCGATCCGGAAAAAGCTCCGGACAAGCCGACCTACGTCACTGTTGATTTCGAACGCGGTGATGCAACTGCGATTGATGGCAAGAAACTCACTCCGGCGACGCTGCTCAGCCAGCTCAATGATCTTGGGCGCGTCAATGGCATTGGCCGGCTCGATTTGGTTGAAAACCGATTTGTCGGCATGAAGTCCCGCGGCATGTACGAAACGCCGGGTGGAACGATATTGCTCGCTGCCCACCGCGGCATCGAATCGATCACGCTCGACCGTGGCGCCGCGCATCTCAAAGACGAGCTGATGCCGAAATATGCCGAGCTCGTTTACTACGGCTTTTGGTTCACGCCCGAGCGCGAAATGTTGCAAGCCGCAGTCGACAAGAGCCAAGAGTTTGTCACTGGCCGCGTAAAGCTCAAGCTTTACAAGGGCAACGTGGCGGTGGTCGGGCGTGAGAGTAAATATTCGCTCTATGACCAGGAGCTGGTGACCTTTGAAGAGGGCGCCGTGGCATACGACCATCGGGACGCCGAGGGTTTCATCAAGCTCAACGCGCTGCGGCTTCGCACGCTCGGACAACGGCGGCGCAAGCTTAAACTCGATTGAACGGTGGCGTGTGGTGCCGTTGATGGAGGGCAACTAATGGCTAGTCCCGCGGCGAGCCTATGGTTGCTTTCAGGTCTTACCCTGGCTCTCATGGGGTGTTCGTCGAGCGGCAAAGAGCCGCCGGAAAATCCAAACGTGTTTCCGGCCGACTATAAGAACGAAGTTCTGAACACTCTGTCCACGACGCTCGACGATCCGACCAATATTCGGGGTGCCTATATCAGCGAACCGGTGCTGCAGCGCGCCGGGTTGGACGAACGATACAGCGTCTGTGTGCGCTCTGACTCGCGCGATCCCGGCAAGCAGTACACGGGAAGCAAGGATCGCATCGGATTTTTCTATGGCGGGCATCTCAACCAGTTGATCGATGCGACAAAAGAGCAATGTGGCAATGCCGCCTACAAACCGTTCCCGGAGCTGGAGAAGCTCTGCCAAGCCAGAAAATGCGCTTAACTGCGGCGAGCGGCCGCCTGCTTAACGGATGCTCTCGCCCGAACTCATCGCAGGCTCAGTTTCTGTTTGAATGACTTTCAATTCTGGAATCAGCGGGGCATGGTGGCGCTGCTTGTCCGCAATCTCCGCGGCGGCTTTTTGCATCTGGACGAAGCGGACCGGCGTAATGGGATGGTCCCTGCCGATGCGAATACTGTCGGGGGTTTCCAGTGACATTGCCCGCCAGATATCCTCTGCCCCCGCAAGATCATAGCCCGCACGCGCGGCATAGTAGGCGCCGACATAATCCGCCTCGCGTTCAAATGCGACGCTAAAGGCCTGAGCGCCGGCGCGCGTGAACTGCCGGATAAACGCGCCACCCGTGGAAATGCCGCCGAGCATGATGCCAGCGTCAAGCGCTGCGCCGCCCGCCCAACCAATGACCGTATTGACGCGCTGCTTGTCCAAATGACCGAGATTGGCGTGTGCAAGTTCATGCCCGACGATAAGGGCAAGCTGCGCATCGGTCCGCGCGAGGCGCAACATGCTCGAATAGACGACGATGCCATCGTCTGTGGTGAACGCATTCGGCGTGGAGTCCGTTGCGAGTTCGATCGGAATTGCGCAGGCCTTTACCGGCGTCACCGCGTGCATTTCATCAACGCCATCGCGGCGGACAAGGACTTGTATCGTTCGATAACCGTTGTCGCGCACAAAACCGCCGATCCATCCAGCCGTGCCGTACCGGGGAACCGGCTCATTGTTAAACGTCAGAAGGTGGTCGCCAGATTTGATTCCGGCGGCGGCGGCGGGCGAGGTCTCGGCAACCGACAGCACGGTCGCTTGAGTCCAGCTGACGGACAGAGCCTCGTGCGCGAACGACCGATATTTACGCGGCAAGCTCGCGACAGTGCCCGCGTCCAGGCCGATCTGCGCCCATGCCCAGTTTTTACAATCGTCGCTATTGGCGACACGAAGGCGAAACGCGACACTATGGAGACGGCCGAGTTGAGCGAAGTAATCGCGGATCTGATCTATCTGTTGCTTGCGCCGCTCCGCTTCGACGTCGTCGGCTGGCAGAGGCGGTAGTTTCGAGACTGGCGTGCACGCCGCACAAAGCAAAATACTTGCTGCCAAAAATTTTGTCGGATGCCAACGCACGCAAACAACCCTGCGAACGAGGCAGACCCTGCACCACCAAAATTATTGCATCAAGCAGAAGTTGTATTGTTACGCTCAGCAACTCAGCGCATCATCCGTTTAGCTGATGATCAAACCGTGAATATCATTCAGCTCGTACGGGCGCTTGTTGCGAAGGCTCACAGTTGCCGGTCGACCAACGCTTTCTTGAGCGTGGCAATTTCCTTCGCCGGATTGAGACCCTTTGGACAGGCCTTCGAGCAATTCATGATGGTGTGGCAACGATAGAGCCGGAATGGATCTTCCAAATTGTCGAGCCGTGCGCCGGTCGATTCATCACGGCTATCCTGTACCCAGCGATTTGCCTGCAGCAGTGCGGCGGGGCCGAGATAGCGATCCGAATTCCACCAGTAGCTGGGGCAAGATGTTGAACAGCATGCGCAGAGAATACATTCGTACATGCCGTCAAGCTTTGCCCGGTCGGTGTGACTCTGCTTCCACTCTTTCTCAGGTGTCGGCGTACTCGTCTGCAACCAGGGTTCAATCGACGCGTATTGCGCGTAGAAGTTTTTCAAATCCGGCACGAGATCCTTCACCACGGGCTGGTGTGGCAACGGATAGATCTTCACGGGCGCATGCATATCGTCGATTGCTTTTGTGCATGCGAGGGTGTTGGTACCGTCGATGTTCATGGCGCAAGAGCCGCACACGCCCTCGCGGCAGGAACGCCGGAAGGTAAGCGTCGGGTCGACGGTGTTCTTGATCCAAATCAGCGCATCGAGAATCATCGGTCCGCAGTCATCGCGGTCGACGTAATAGGTGTCGACGCTGGGGTTCTGACCATCGTCCGGGTTCCACCGGTATATTCGAAATTCGCTCACATGTGTCGCATGTGACGTGCGCGGCCACTTCTTGCCTTCAGTGATCTTGGAATTTTTCGGCAGTGTGAATTCGACCATGGCGCAGTTCCGTCAGTAGACGCGTGCTTTGGGTTCGATATAGGCGACGTCGTTGGTAAGCGTGAAGGCATGCACCGGGCGGTAATCGAGTTTCACGTTGCCCTTCTCGTCCATCCACGACAGCGTGTGCTTCATCCAGTTTTTGTCATCGCGATCCGGGTAATCCTCGCGCGCATGTGCACCGCGGCTTTCGGTACGGTTCTTTGCCGAATCCATTGTGACGACGGCCTGTGCGATCAGGTTGTCGAGCTCAAGCGTCTCGATCAAATCGGAATTCCAGATCAGAGAGCGATCGCTCACATGGACGTCAGCCATGCCCTCGTATACTTCGTGAATCCGTTTGTGACCCTGCTCCAGCACTTCGCCACTCCGGAACACGGCACAGTCTTCTTGCATCACGCGCTGCATATTCAGGCGCAATTTTGCAGTCGGCGTTCCACCGGAGGCGTTACGGAATTTATCGAGCCGCGACAGCGACATGTCAGCTGAATTTGTCGGCAGGTCGGCCTGTTTGTCCCCGGGGGTCAACAATTCGGCGCAACGCAGCGCGGCCGCCCGGCCAAACACCACCAGATCGATCAGTGAATTGGAGCCAAGCCGGTTTGCGCCGTGCACCGACACGCAGGCCGCTTCGCCAAGCGCCATCAGGCCGGGGATCACAGTATCGTCTTTTCCACTCTTTTTGGTGAGCGCTTCGCCGTGATAATTCGTGGCAATGCCGCCCATGTTGTAATGCACGGTTGGCAACACCGGGATCGGCTCGCGTGTCACATCGACATTGGCAAAAATGCGTGCGGTTTCGCTGATGCCCGGCAGCCGCTCATGCAGCACGGCGGGATCGAGATGGTCGAGGTGCAGGAACAGGTGATCTTTTTCTTTGCCCACGCCGCGGCCTTCCCGGATTTCGACGGTCATTGCCCGCGAGACAACGTCGCGCGATGCAAGGTCTTTTGCCGACGGCGCGTAACGCTCCATGAAACGTTCGCCCTCGGAATTGACCAGATAGCCGCCTTCGCCGCGTGAACCTTCGGTGATAAGGCAACCCGCCGGATAAATACCGGTGGGGTGGAATTGCACGAACTCCATATCCTGCAACGGCAATCCGGCCCGCAGCACCATCGCATTGCCGTCGCCGGTGCAGATGTGCGCCGATGTGCACGAGAAGTAAGTCCGTCCATAACCGCCGGTCGCGAGGATGGTCATGTTGGCCGAAAAACGATGGATCGTGCCGTCGTCCATATTCAGCGCCACGACGCCCCGACAGCGGCCATCGTCATCCATAATGAGGTCGATAGCGAAATACTCGACGTAAAACTCGGCAGCGTGACGGAGCGCCTGTCCATACATTGTGTGCAGCATGGCGTGACCGGTACGGTCGGCGGCGGCGCATGTGCGTTGCGCGGTGCCCTTACCGTAGTGGGTCGTCATGCCGCCGAACGGCCGTTGATAAATTTTTCCGTCCTCCTCGCGGCGCGAGAACGGCAGACCCCAGTGCTCGAGTTCGTAAACCGCGGCGGGTGCGTTGCGGCAGAGATATTCGATAGCGTCCTGGTCGCCGAGCCAATCAGCACCTTTGACGGTATCGTACATGTGCCAGCGCCAGTCATCCTCACCCATATTGCCGAGCGCGGCTGCGATGCCACCTTGCGCCGCGACGGTATGTGAGCGGGTAGGGAACACCTTGGTGATACACGCGGTGCGCAGGCCCGCTTCGCTACAGCCAACTACGGCGCGCAAGCCGGAGCCACCCGCACCGACAACGACGACGTCGTAGCTGTGATCCTCGATCGGATAGGCACGTCCATTGACCGCGGGCGCGCCGTTTGATTTTCCATTCGTCGCCATGGATCAGACTCCGAATGAAAGCTTCAGAATGGCGTAAACAGACGCCAGGCTGACAGTGAAAACGAAGAACGTATTAGCCATCAGGCTCAACAGCTTCCATTTTTCGTCATGCACGTAATCGAGGATGATTTCCTGCATGCCGATCCACATGTGATAGGCGGTGTTGATGATGAACAGCAGCAAGATGATCGCGACAATCGGCGAGCCGAGAATCTGGACGACTGCTGCGTGGCTTCGTCCGAGCAATGACGTGATGATGAGGAGCAGGCCGATGGTCAGCGGAATGCCGGCGACCGACGTCACGCGTTGATGCCAAAAATTGCCGGTGCCGGAATGGGCCGCGCCCAGGCCACGAACGCGCCGCGCTGGCGTACGCATCAGCTGAGCGTCTTTCATCGCGGGCCTCCCATGACGAGATAGCCAACCACCCAGATAATGAGCGTGAGCGTGATCGAACCGACCAGAGTTGCGAGCGTCAGCATTTCCCGCTCGGCCGGCTCGAAGCCGTTAATTGTGTCCCAGATCAGATGACGCACGCCGCCGAGCATGTGATGGAGCAACGCCCAGGTATATCCAAGCAGCACCAATTGCCCGATCAGGCTGCCCATGAACCATTCGACATAGGCGTAGGCATTTGGGCCGGTTGCCGCAGCGATCAGCCACCACGCGAGCAGCAGCATTCCAAAATAAAGTGCAGCGCCGGTGACGCGATGGACGATCGACATCATCATCGTCAGCATCGGTTTGTAAATCTGCAGGTGAGGAGACAGCGGACGCGGCCGTGCCGCGCCTGTCGTCCCGGCCTCAAGCTCGGCCATTGTCTGCCTCCAAAGAACCTGCCGTTTGACCGCAGCGAAGGGCTGGAATCAATTCCCTTGACCCGGCGGTATAACCCATTACTTCATCAATTACGAAGCTTGTACCTGGAAATAATGCGTTGCAATATGCCTTTTGCGTAGTCTGCCTTCGTAAAATAAGAAGGTAGTCCCCATGCGGTTCGATTTCACCGATCTCCATCTGTTCCGCCATATCGTGGAGGCGGGGAGCATTACGCATGGGGCGGCGCGCTCCAATCTGGCGTTGGCTGCCGCTTCAACCCGCATCCGCAAGATGGAACTGGCATTTGGCACGGCACTTCTGGTGCGTGGGCGCGCCGGGGTTACCCCGACACCGGCCGGACGCACTTTGCTGCAGCATGCTCGCGGGATACTGGCACAGACCGAGCGGCTACAGGAGGACCTTACGCCGTATGCCCGAGGGCTGGCCGGCCAGGTTCGGGTGCTTTCCAAACACGAATGCGCTTACCGAGTTTCTTCCCGAATCGCTGAGTTCGTTCCTCATGGCCTACCCGGACATCAGCGTTGATCTCGAGGAGCGCCTCAGCGACGAGATCGTCGGCCTGATTGCGGAGGGCAATGCCGATATCGGCATTGTTGCCGGCACGGTCGACTATGCAGGGCTGAATACTTTTCCCTTCCGCAGCGATCGGTTCGTACTGGTCGTTGCGAAAAATCATCCGCTCGCGAGCCGATCGCGTATCGGTTTCGCCGAAGTGCTCGACTACGACATGGTGGGGCTGGATCGCGCCAGTGCGATCCAGCGCTTTCTTGCGGACAAAGCGAACCGTATCGGTCGACCATTGCGTCTGCGCGTCCAGTTGCGCAGCTTCGACGCAATCTGCCGCCTGGTTGAATGCAATGTTGGCGTGGGCATTGTGCCCGAGACGACGGTGCAGCGCACCGAGCGCACGATGGCGATTAAGGCGGTACGCTTGACGGACTCGTGGGCGTTGCGTGAACTGACTATTTGCGTGCGCGATGTTGAAGCATTGCCGCCTTACGCGCGGCAACTGGTGGACCATTTAAGGGCAAGCACATGACGCCTACCGCGGCATGAGCACCCAATAGTCGAGATCAAGAATTACTGCCGGGTCGTCCGCGTCGCCCGTTTTGGCCGGGAAATCGGCGCAAGGACGATCTTTGGTCGCGATCGTGCGCAATCGCAGCGCGCCGACATCGTTTCGGCCCGGCAGCTCGGCAATGGCAAGCACTTCCGACCAGGCAAAGACGGTGCAGCCCGCAAAGAGCGGTGCCACATGCCGTCCCCCGTTGATCGCCGCAACATGGAACGCGTTGCCAAGGCCGTTAAACGACAGTGCACGCGCCAATGAAATTGCATGGCCGCCATAAATCAGCCGACGCCCGAAGCGACCTTTGCTTTCTGCGAACTGGTTGAAATGGATGCGTGCGGTGTTTTGGTAGAGCCGTGTCGCTATCTGATGCTCGGCTTCTTCGACCGTAACGCCATCCACGTGATCGATTTTTTCGCCTACCTTGTAGTCGCTGAAGCGGTATGGGCTGCCGGCCAGCGCCGCATCATAGGCCCCGGGATTAATCACCGGACAGGCGCCCCCAAGTTGTGCCGGTTCTACACTCTTGGGGAGTTCTGGTACTTTTTCTTCGGCTACGGTTGCCGTCTCGTTGCGCTTTCGCACCATCACCCAGCGGGCATAGTCGAGTACGGTGGCACCACTCTCATCGAAACCGCGCGATCGCACATAAACGATGCCGGTCTTTTTGTTGGAATTCTCCCGCAATCCGATGACTTCGGAGACGGCGTTCAGCGTGGCGCCTGGATAGACGGGTTTAAGAAACCGGCAGTCGGCATATCCGAGATTCGCAACGGCGTTCAGGGAAATGTCCGGAACCGTCTTGCCGAAAACGATATGAAAAACCAGCAGATCGTCGATAGGCGAGCGTGGATAGCCGATTTTCTGCGCGAAGGCGTCGGATGATTGCACCGCAAATCGCCCGCCAAACAGTCCATTGTAGAGTGCGACGTCGCCGAGCGTGACCGTGCGCGGTGTCGCATGGCGAATTTGCTGGCCGAGCTGAAAATCTTCGAAAAAATTGCCCGGACTCGTTTTTGGGGCTGCGCTCACAAAACCCACTCCTTCATCGGATCGTGTCCGGCGCGGCTATTCTCACAAAACCGTGAGCCGAACGCCAGCTTGTAGCAACGGGAAACTGATGAGGACGTGTATCGGTGCTGTGATAGCGCTGGATGCGTAACGTCAATCTTCCGGAGGATAACACATGAAAAAGAGCATTCTGTTGTCGACCCTCATCGTGGCTGGTTTGGCCTTTGCGCCGGCGGCCTTCGCTGACGATATGAAAAAGGACACGATGTCCAAGGATAATATGTCGAATACATCCAAGGACTCGATGAAGAAGGATTCGATGGCCAAGGACAGCATGTCCAAGGATTCGATGAAGAAAGACGGTATGTCGAAAGACAATATGTCCAAGGACGACATGAAGAAGTAAGGTCAGCAAATGGCCGGGTTCGCGCATCCGCGTGCTCGGCCACACCGTATATTCGCTCAAGACCACGGAACAGACTGACAGGGCAGGGCGATGACCGCTGAAGCACTGACGATGGCGCCTACCGACACAACGATCCACCCGCGCTGGGTTCGGATTTGCCATTGGATCAATGCGCTGGCGATCCTGGTGATGATCGGTTCGGGCTGGCAGATTTACGACGCCTCACCGCTCTTTGGCTTCACGTTCCCCCCTCAATTTGCGCTTGGGAATTGGCTCGCCGGCGCACTGCTCTGGCATTTTGCCGCCATGTGGGTGGTGGTGATCAACGGCATCGTCTACATCACGCTCGGTATCGTCACCGGCAGATTTCACCGCAAGCTCCTTCCGATCCGTCCCCGCGACGTCATCGCCGACATCAAGGCGGCGCTGACCTTCAAGCTCGCGCATGATGACCTGTCGCACTACAACGCGGTGCAGAAGATCCTTTACTCCGGCGTGATCCTTGCTGGAATCGTGATCGTTTTGTCGGGTCTGTCGATTTGGAAGCCGGTGCAATTTCAGGAACTGACTACATTATTCGGTGGCTATGATGTCGCGCGCTATGTGCATTTCATTGCAATGGCGGCGATCGTCGGGTTCCTTGTTGTGCACGTCGCACTAGCGCTGATCGTTCCAAAGAGCCTGCGCGCAATGATCACCGGACGCTAGGAGCATCATCATGCGCCAACGCAAAATCATTCCAGGCGTCGATCCGAAACTGTTGATCAAGGATGCCGCCAAATTGATGCCCGATGCCAACCGGCGCGGCTTCCTGCGTGGCGCGGCGAGTCTCGGCGCACTCGCATTCCTTACCGGTTGCGACATTATTGATGGCGATACGGCCGAAGGCGTGTTGCGCAAGGTGTCCGAGTGGAATGACGGGGCTCAGGCCGCGCTCTTCAGTCGCACCAAACTCGCGCCGACATTTCCCGAAAGCTCTATCACCAAGCCATTCCCGTTCAATGCCTACTACGACGAAGACGAAGCCCCCGTCGTCGACGGCAAGACTTACAAACTGGAGATAGCCGGTCTCGTCGAAAATAAAAAACCGTGGACTCTCGATGAGCTGCACGCTCTCCCGGAGGTCTCGCAGATCACCCGGCACGTTTGTGTCGAAGGCTGGAGCGCGATTGGCTCCTGGCAGGGGACGCAACTGTCGGAGTTCCTCAAGCGTATCGGTGCGGACACGCGCGCCAAATACATCTGGTTCAAGTGCGCGGAGGGTTACACAAACACCATCGATATGGCGAGCGCGCTACATCCACAGACGCAGATGACATTTAAATTCGCCAACCAGCTCCTGCCGCGTGCCTACGGCTTCCCAATGAAAATTCGGATCCCCACCAAATTGGGATTCAAAAATCCAAAATACGTTGTGGCGATGGAAGTCACCAACACCGATCATGGCGGATACTGGGAAGACAAAGGCTACAACTGGTTCAGCGGGTTGTAGTCGGCGGTCCAGTGCCTTCGTTGTCGGGCACATCGGTGATTAGGCGGGCGCCGCGCTGGAAGGTGAGGTAGTCCCAAAACCAATTGAAGGCGACGACGAAGCGGTTGCGCAGGCCAATCAGAAAATAAATGTGTGCGACGCTCCAGAACAGCCAGCCCACAAATCCCTTGAGCTCAAGCGGCCCGAATTTCACAACCGCGGCACGTCGGCCGATTGTCGCGAGATCACCAAGATGGACATAACGAAATGCCTTGCCGGTCTCGCGGCCAGCGATGCGGCGGGTGAGCAGCTTGCCGACGTACTTCCCCATTTGCTTTGCGGCAGGTGCGATACCGGGAATTGGATCACCCGCGCTGTTCGCGATCGCGGCGGTATCACCGACGACGAAAATTTCGGGATGGCCTGGCACTGATAGATCGGGCCTAACTTTAATCCGGCCGGCGCGATCGGCTTCTGCATTGAGCCAATGGCTGGCTGGCGAGGCCATCACGCCCGCTGCCCAGATGATGGTACCCGCATCGATGCGCCCGTCTTTCAGGTCGACACCGCGCGCATCGCAATTCGTAACGAGCGCACCGGTTTTCACCTCGACGCCGCCTCGCGCAAGGGTGTCGCGCGCGTAATCTGAAAGAGCAGGCGGGAATGTCGGGAGCAGGCGCGGCCCTGCTTCGATCAGCACGATTCGCGCTGAACGGGGATCGATGCGGCGGAAATCGGCGGCAAGCGTCTGACGCGCCACATCTGCGATCGCTCCCGCCATCTCGACGCCGGTGGCACCACCACCGACAATCACGAACGTCAGCAAGCGTCGCTGCTCATCCTGATCCTGGATGACTTCAGCCCGTTCGAAGGCAATCAGGATGCTCCGGCGGATGCGGGTTGCGTCCTCGATGCGCTTCAAGCCGGGTGCATAGTCCGACCATGCGTCATGACCGAAATAGGAATGCATCGCGCCGGTCGCGATCACCAAGTAGTCATAAGCCACGTCACCGAACTGCGTTTGGAGACATTTCCTTTCGGTATCGATGCTTTGCACTTCTTCCATCAGTACAGTGGCATTTCGCTGCGGGCGCAGAATGTGGCGGATCGGCCAGGCGATTTCCGCCGGCGATAGGGCTGCGGTTGCCACCTGATAAAGTAACGGCTGGAAACAATGGTGATTTTGCCGATCGATCACAATCACGTCCGCCGCCGCGCGTTTCAGCGCTTTGGCGGCTTCCAGCCCCCCAAACCCAGCTCCAATAATCACGATCCTGGCTTTGCGTTGAGGCACCGTTCGTCCTCGATTAGCTCGGAAGGTCTAGTGTCGGCCTGCGGATGGCCGGTTGCCAAGCCTGCCGCAAGCCTTTAGCAATCCGCGCGTGTCTGTAACCGCGAGGCGTACATGGCGACCCACAATCTTCTTCTTCTTCCCGGCGATGGAATCGGCCCCGAAGTGATGGCCGAGGTGAAGCGCGTTATCGAGTTCTTCAACAAGAATGGCCCGGACAAGTTCAACACCGAAGAGGCGCTTGTCGGAGGCAGCTGTTACGACGCGCACGGGGTCGCGATTACCGACGCCACGATGGAAAAGGCAAAGTCCGTTGATGCCGTGATCTTCGGTGCCGTTGGTGGGCCGAAGTGGGACAAGGTGCCCTACGACGTGCGTCCTGAGGCCGGTCTTCTGCGGCTACGAAAAGACCTGGATCTGTATGCCAACGTGCGACCTGCCATCGTCTATCCGGCGCTCGCTGACTCATCCTCTTTGAAGCGCGAAGTGGTTGAAGGTCTCGACATCATCATTCTGCGCGAATTGACCGGGGGCGTTTATTTCGGCGAGCCCAAGACCATTACCGATCTTGGCAACGGTCAGAAGCGCGCCGTCGATACGCAGGTCTACGATACCTATGAAATCGAGCGCATCGATCGCGTGGCCTTCGAGCTTGCACGCAAGCGGCGCAACAAAGTCACCTCCATGGAAAAACGCAACGTGATGAAGACGGGCGTGCTGTGGAATGAAGTGACAACGGCGTTGCACGCGCGCGAATTCAAGGACGTGCAGCTCGAGCACATGCTGGCGGACGCTGGCGGCATGCAACTGGTGCGCTGGCCCAAGCAATTCGATGTGATCGTGACCGACAATTTGTTCGGCGACGTGCTCTCCGATATCGCCGCGACATTGACCGGGTCGCTTGGCATGCTGCCATCGGCTTCACTCGGAGAAATCGACCCCAAGACCCGCAAGCGCAAGGCACTCTATGAACCTGTGCACGGTTCGGCTCCCGATATTGCGGGGAAAGGCGTGGCCAATCCGATCGCAATGATCGCCTCGTTTGGGATGGCGTTGCGCTATTCCTTCAATCTCGGAAAACAGGCCGAGTGGATCGATCAGGCGATTTCCGCGACCCTCGCCAGCGGCCTGCGTACCGCCGACATCAAGTCGGAGGGGAGCAAGGTCGTTTCCACTTCGGAGATGGGCTCGGCGATTCTGACGGAGCTGGAAAAGCTCGCTGCGTGAGTTTGCGATTCGCCGCAATCCAAAGGTCGCATTGGGCAAATTTCGATCAGACTGCGCTGTGCTGAGTGACTCATGAAAAACGCGGCCCTCGTGGCCGCGCCTTTTCATTCAGCGTGTCAGTCGGTACTTAGAACTGCAGCCAGGGATTGTTCTTGCTCGGCAAGGTCCACGGGCCCGGGAGCGAGGTCGTGTGACCGCCGAAAGTCGTGTTGTCGAGTATGCCTGACGCGCGGTGATTGGGCAGAACCGCATAATCCTGATTGCTGCGCTCGCCGGGGAAGGTTTCCGTGCCGGGGTCGAGATAGGAACGCTTCTGAATGATGACGCGCGTTCGTGTTTTGCCGTCCTCGTCGCGGCTCACCTGAACGGTATGGTCGCGGCTCGCGGCGACAGGCTTCTTCTTCGCCGGCGGGTTTGTCTGGGCGTTCGCCGATGCGGCCACCAGGGCCAAAGCCCCAACTAGGGCAAACGCCGCAGCGCATACTTTCAATTTCATGGGGTCCTCGAACCTGTGCTCTCTGTTGCAACGCAGTGTAGCGGGGTTCCGTTTCACGTAACAGAGGCCCGAACATAGGTATATGCCGGTAATTCCTTAAAAAAAGCCCCGCACAAAAGCGGGGCTGGTATGACCGATCGTTGTCGCGAAGCATCTGTCAGACGCCGTAGTTTTTCTTCAGATAATCCGCGATGGTCTTGGCATCGGCGTCATCGATCGGCGCCCCGAATGCCTTGATCATCTTTGTCACCTCGGCATCCCAGCCTGCCGCGTTGAGAAACGGCGAGTTCATCGGAATGTAGGACAGGCTGTGGCAGGCTTGGCAATTGGCTTCGACTTTGTCGACGCCCGGCGCCTTCTTCAGTTGTACCGGGCTCTCGTCGGCGGCTGCTGGAAGCGCGATCAGTGCGGCAGTGAATGCGATTGTGAATGCACGCATGGTGATCTCCCCTCAACCTGCCATCAAGGAAACATTTTGCATGAGGTTGTTGTGATAGCCGGCCGGGTTGAAGATCAGTTCCGACGTCTGGCTCTGGCCGATCTTGTTGGTCGCGTTGACCATCACGGTGTTCTTGCCGCGCTTGGCGGATAAATCGAAAGTCCATGGTCGAAAGGCAAATCGGCCGAGATCCTGACCGAGTGCTGCTGAAGACCAGCTTTTGCCACCGTCAATAGAAATTTCGACGGAGCGGATGCCGTAACCGCCGTCCCATGCTTGTCCGCTCACTCTCACTTTACCGACCTTCACTTTCTCGCCGTCGCGATGGCTGGTGATCAGCGAGTTGACCACCATCTCGGTGATGGGGGTGTTGGCCGCTGTCTCCTGACTGATAAACCGGTCTCTGATCGGAAATTTTCCGAGCGGAATTCGATAGGCGGGGTTCATCCAGAATCCACCCAGCGGTTTGGTCAGCGCATTGATCGCGATGACGTGCTTCATCCAGTACGTGCCGGTCCAGCCGGGCACAATGATACGCGCGGGGAATCCGTTGAGGTGCGGGAGCGGCTGCCCATTCATTTCGTAGGCGACAATCGTCGTGTCCTCGATGGCTTTCCAGGCCGGGATGCTCTTGATGAAGTCCGGCGTCTTGTCGACGGAAGGTCCGTCGGCGCCGTTGAACGAAATTTCGATCGCTTCTTTTTTGAGGCCGGCTTTGTCGAGAATGTCCTTGAGCTTTGCACCCTTCCAGCGCGCGCAGCCCATAGCGCCGTAGCCCCACTCGACACCCGCGACGTGCGGGTTTGAAAGACCACGCCGGTTACCGGAGCATTGATTGACCGCGACGACTTCGACAGCGGGCAATTTTTTAAGGTCGTCGAAGCTGATTTCGGCCTGATTATCCACGCCGTCACCGCCAACGGCGATCTTGTAGGTTTTGGCATCGACTTCCGGAATGTCGGCGAGGTGATAGCGCACAAAGAACTGATCGTTCGGCGTGATCGGCGTGCGCAGGTATTCGAGCGGCAATTCATAATTCGGCGGCCGGTCGGCAAGCCGGATCAGCGGTTTCTTGCCCGGCAACGTTTCCATCGTCGCGTAGCTCGCAACGCCTGCGGGCAGGCCGGCCGTCAATTCGGCAATGGCAGCCTCAGCGTTCGAGAATTTCGGGTTAAGCCCGGAGACGGCAAGCGCGGCGCCTGCGCCCGCTGTTCCAAGCAGGTGACGTCGAGTGATCATCGTTCCTCTCCCCAGAGGTTCGCCAAAGCCTGCGGTCATCACCGCAGCTTCAGATATTTTTATTGGAATATGATCCGACGGATTCGCGCGCCGGTCAATTGTCATCGCGGGGACGTTGCGCGAAATCGTTTGCACGCGACGCGCGCAATCTCATCGAATGGGATTTTGGCGATGGCGTACGCAGCAGCGTCGCTCATCGCCCTCTGCGCCGAGGCTCCGGCCGGTTTGCGAGTGCTTTCCAGAGCAAATGGTATTTCGGCGTTGCGGCGAGGATTGGGTCGCGCTGGCCGCAATAGCTGCGATTGAGTTCGGCCTGTGCGAACAGCGCGCCAATTTTCGGATCGCTTCCGGCGGACAGCAATGTCAATCGATCCAATGCACATGCCAATGTACCTTGTTCGATCAATTCGGCGCCGCCCTGGCAGAACCAGCCGGATATTTGCAACCGCGGATCTCGATAGGTCCGTGCGAAGCCCAGACAGCGGCGTGGTACCCCTTTTGATGCCGCGAAGGTGACGATCGTTAGTTCGCCGAACTTGCTCGTGAGAGGTTTGTCGCCACGCTGCAGGTCGACGGGTCCGAGTGCGCCTGCGCTGGCGACGATCTCCGCCTTCGGATCGGGAAACCGATGGATTTCGTTTCCCGGCCTGTAGATCTCGACTTGCAGGAAGGGCGTCGCGCTATCGGGGTCGCCCAGCATCAGCACGTCCTTGCGTCCGCCGCCTTCCACATGCCGGCGAATGGCGTAGTTCGCCGGCACATCCGCGGCCTCGGGAATCGACAGCGCGAAAGCGGGAAATGGCCGTTCGATTGCAACCCATTCCGGCCGGTGTGCTGGCGGGATGCTATTCATTCTCGCCGGCGGTTGGGAAACGCGCGCGGCGGCTATGGACAACAGCGCAACAGCACCCAGATATGCGAGGATGCGCACAAAGCTGGACGGCAGTTCGTCACGCCATGATTGCAGCGCCGGGTGCATGCTTTCGTTTTCGGTAAGTGGCGTTGTGTTACAGGCAGTTCTCGCCTAGAAGGCGCTGCCATCCGGTTGCCCATTACCAGCAGCCGAGCGGTAAATTATTCCGGAGCGTTAACAATGGGTTACAAGGTCGCCGTTGTAGGTGCCACAGGCAATGTCGGGCGCGAGATGCTCGACATTCTGGCCGAGCGCAATTTCCCCGCCGACGAGGTCGTGGCCATTGCCTCGCGCAAGAGCCTGGGCGTGGAGTGCTCATTCGGCGACAAGACTTTGAAAGTGAAGGCGATCGACCATTTTGATTTTTCCGATGTCGATATCTGCTTGATGTCCGCTGGCGGTGCGGTGTCGAAGGAATGGTCGCCGAAGATCGCCGCCCAAGGCGCGGTCGTGATCGACAACTCGTCCGCGTGGCGGATGGATCCGGATGTGCCGCTGATCGTGCCGGAAGTGAATGCCGACGCGATCGTGGACTTCCGCAAGAAAAACATTATTGCCAACCCCAACTGCTCGACCGTCCAACTCGTGGTCGCGCTTAAGCCGCTGCACGACAAGGCCAAGATCAAGCGCGTTGTGGTCGCGACCTATCAATCTGTTTCGGGTGCGGGCAAAGATGCGATGGACGAATTGTTCTCGCAGAGCAAGGCGGTGTTCACGCTCGGTGAAGTGGAAACCAAGAAGTTTCCCAAGCGGATCGCGTTCAACGTGATCCCGCACATCGATGTCTTCATGGAAGACGGTTACACCAAAGAAGAATGGAAGATGATGATGGAGACCAAGAAGATTCTTGATCCCCACATCAAGCTGACCGCCACTTGTGTGCGGGTGCCCGTGTTCGTTGGCCATTCGGAAGCGGTCAATATCGAGTTCGAGAATCCAATCAGCGTCGAAGAGGCGCGCACGATTCTGCGCAGCGCGCCCGGCTGTCTGGTCATCGATAAGCACGAAGACGGCGGCTACGTGACGCCGTACGAATGCGTTGGCGAGGACGCGACTTATATCAGCCGCATCCGCACCGATCCGACCGTCGACAATGGCCTGCAGTTGTGGGTGGTGTCGGACAATCTGCGCAAGGGCGCCGCACTCAATACGATTCAGATCGCGGAATGCTTGATCAACCGCAAGCTGATCCAGGCAAAGCGCAGGGCGGCCTAAGCCCGGCAAGCCAATCGCCCTCAATCGGGGTCAGGATGCTCCGCTGACACGCGACGCTGCACTGTCTTGTGCCCGAATATGTTGCGCCAGCTCTTGAAAATTCGCGAGGGCCGAGTGGCGCTCGTTGTAGAAACGAACGAGCCGTTTCGCGGTCGCTGGCTGCAACCGGTCGAAACTGTGGCGCGCGGCGTCAATCGCTTGCGGGGAATAGCGAAAAGACTTGCGCCGCAAGATGCAGATTTGCTTTGCGGTCGGCCACGATAAGTCCGCTGCTTTTGCGAGAATAAGCGCGAAATCGCTTTCGGCGCGCGAGTCATTCATAACGCTTTCGACGAGCTTGATGGGCGCCTGCGAAAGCGCAGAAAGCGCCGCGACCGTCTCTTCAAATTTTCCCTTCGCGGCGGCTTCGCATACAACCGGATCCACCGGAGCGCCCGAACGCCGCACCATATCGAACTGCGCTGCGGCTTCGCGGTAGTCGCGTTTGGTCTTGGGCTGTGCAGTTGCATCTTGCCCGGTAATATCGGTCAGCACCCTGTGCACTTCGTAAACCGCATTCGGATTGCTGGCCGCAAGCTTCTCGAACACAACTTCGGACGCTCGTGCGATGAGGGCGTTAAAATGCTCTTGCGGGATATCCTTGCGCATGGAGACGCAGATCGCGAGCACCTCGTCGTTGATAGATCTATCGACGAGTTTGCCGTAGCCGGCGTCAGAAAAGCGCGCGCCTTCATTTCGCGTGACCGAGAGAACGACGTCGCGATTGCCGTGGGTCACCAGCACGTCGCTGATCTTCTCGCTCAGTGACGAACGTTTTGAAATGGCGAGGAGCCGCTCCTGGCTATTGTCGCTCGCGATTGCCAGCAGGTCTTCGTCGGTCAATCTGTTCGAACGGCTCAGGATCGGGCCAGCGACTTCAATCGATTGGTCGCGCGCGAGCTTTCGCACAGTCATGGGTGGCGCATTGTCGGCGGGCGCCAGTCGATGAGCGAGCTCGGCTCTCGCCTTGGTCTCGATCTTGTCAGCAAGGCGTGAGATCACGCCATCGAACAAATCAACGTGCTCTTCGGAATAATTGTCGGCGCCAGCGAGAAACAGGTCAGTGACGCGGCGAACGATTTCCGCCTGCTTCTCGACCGATCCGGTCGCGAAAGTGCCTTCGATCTCGGCGATAATCGACCGCTCTTCAATCACAGCACTAAACCGTCCTGGCTATTCGCGGCTAGCTGTAGCTGGCGGGAATTACCATCACGTTAGGCGAAAACCGCGCATTCGCAGTAACCGTATTTGGCTGTGCAAGATCGGATTCTGCAGGAAAATCCGGCGAAACACGGTTAAGGCGCGGCAAGCGGCGGGAATGTCGGCCGGTCAAAATCGGGGCTGCGCGAATATCCGCGCATAATCATCTTGTGCCACCTGCGTAAAATTGCCGGTCGCGGGATCACGCACCGAGAGCTGCCCGGTGGCGACGCCAAAATAGGCGCCATGAACCGCGACCTGCCCGCGTTCGATAAGCTTGCGCAAGCGCGGAAACGTCATGAGGTTTTCGATGCTGTTGAGAATATTCGCCTGCTCAAGGCGAGCGAGATAGTCCGCTGGGGACAATGCGCCGCGCGGCCCGACCTTGTCCGCCGCCGGCGCCATCAATTTCATCCAATTGCCAATGAAGTCGCCCGGCGACAACGGCTCGGCATCTTCGACGTAAGCTTTGACGCCGCCGCATTGTGCATGGCCAAGCACGACAATGTGCTTGATCTTGAGGGCGCCGATACCGAATTCAAGCGCAGCGGAAACACCATGGGCCCTCTGATCCGGCGCGTAAGGCGGGACGATATTCGCCACATTGCGCACGACGAATAACTCGCCAGGGCCGCGCGTCGAAGATGACTTCCGGCGATACGCGCGAGTCGCAGCATCCAATCACCATGATCTGCGGTGATTGACCGGTTTCGCCAAGGTCGCGATAGCGATCCTGTTCGTGCCGCAATCGTCCGATGAGAAAGGCCCGGTAGCCATCGATGAGTTGCTGAGGAAGTGCCATGCCTACGGCTCGCTAAAAATCGTCATCTGCATTCACACAATCACGGCTGGATTGCTGTTGGCAACCCGCGCGGTTCCAGGAGTGGCGCACCGATTGCATGGACGATAGGCTGGGCTCGACGAACAGGAGGCTGTCCCCCAATGAGTGTCCGTCCTCATCGCAGCGTACTCTATATGCCGGGGTCTAACACCCGCGCACTGGAGAAGGCGAAGACATTGTCTGCCGATGGCGTGATCCTTGACCTCGAAGATTCGGTCGCGCCCGAGGCCAAGGAAACCGCGCGCCTGCAAGTTGTTGATGTAGTGAAGGCTGGCGGTTTTGGCGCGCGCGAGGTTGTTATTCGCGTCAATGGTGTCGATACGCCGTGGCACGCCGACGACCTTTCTGCGGCCGCTCACGCTGCGCCCGACGTTATCCTGGTGCCAAAAGTATCGAGTGCCGAGACTTTGGAGATGATCGGCCGGCGGTCTGCTCGATATGGGCACGGATCACAAGACGCGAGTGTGGGCAATGATCGAGACGCCGCTCGCAATTTTCAATGTTCTATCGATCGCCGCGGCGGCGCGCGATTCTGAAACGCGCCTTTCCGGCTTCGTGATGGGAACCAACGATCTTGCCAAGGACACACGCGCGCGACTGGTGCCGGGGCGGGCGCCGATGCTGCCGTGGCTATCGATGTGCGTCGCAGCTGCACGCATCTATGGAATCGACATTCTCGACGGCGTTTACAACGACATCGGCAATGCAGAAGGCTTCTTGAAAGAATGTACGCAGGGCGTCGAACTCGGCTTCGACGGCAAGACGCTTATCCATCCCAACCAGATTGAACCGTGCAACAAGGCCTTCTCACCGTCGCCAGCCGAGGTCGAACAGGCGCGCAAGATGATTGCGGCATTCGATTTGCCCGAGAACAAGGGCAAGGGCGTGGTTTCGATCGAAGGGCGCATGGTTGAACGCCTGCACGCCGACATGGCGCGGCGCACGGTGGCGATCGCCGAGGCGATTTCGGCGCGCAGCTAGGCCCAAGGCCGTGCGGCGGCTGCCTTCTGCTCATAGCTCGCGATCTTGCTCTGCTTCTGCTTGGTGAGGCCTATGTCGTCGAGGCCATTGAGCATGCAGTGCTTGCGATGCGCGTCGATCTCGAAGTGAACGACGCCGCCGTCCGGACCGCGAATTTCCTGCTTCTCAAGATCGACGGTCAGCGTCGCGTTGGCGCCGCGATCGGCATCATCGAACAGTTTCTCGAGATCTTCCGGCGATACGCGGACCGGCAGCACGCCGTTCTTGAAGCAGTTGTTGTAGAAAATGTCGCCGAACGACGTCGAGATGACGCATCGGATACCAAAGTCCATCAGCGCCCAAGGCGCGTGCTCGCGCGACGAACCGCAGCCGAAATTGTCGCCAGCAACCAGAATTTTGGATTTCCGATAAGCCGGCTTGTTGAGCACGAAGTCCGGGTTCTCGCTGCCGTCGTCCTTGTAGCGCATCTCGGAGAAAAGCCCTTTGCCGAGACCGGTGCGCTTGATGGTCTTCAAGAATTGCTTGGGGATCACCATGTCGGTGTCGACGTTGATAATCCGCAACGGCGCGGCGACGCCTTCGAGGGTGGTGAATTTTTCCATGGCTTCCAGGCTCCTGGCCGCGGTTGCAGGCCCTTTTCATAAGGCGTTCAGCGATCCGGTCAATAGCGGTGCCGTGGACTCAGATATGCATTGCGGCATCGCCCACGAAATCAGCCTGCAGCTCGCTCTTCGCGTTTGAACTTGGATTCTCTTACCAAATTGCAAACTTGGACGCTGTATTCGGAATAGTAAATTTCGCGCGCCTTTTTCTGAGCTGCGCGGTGTTCCGGGTTCGTGCGCCAGGCCCGCATGCCTTCCTCGTGTTCGAACTCGACGATCGTGACTCGTTCACCGTCCTCGGCGAAGAACCCTTTGTGCGAGATATAGCCCGGCATGGTTTTGGCCAGCTCGACCATGCGCTCGACGAGCGCGACATAATCCTCGCGCACACCCGGCATCAGGCGGGAACGAAAAACCGTGACAATCATGGCGGCTCTCCTTGTTGCACGATGCTGGCGCAATCAGGCGGCGTTCACCAATTCCGAATTCGAATAGTCGCCATCTGTTTTCGAGATCAGTACGCAAGTCTATGGCGAAGTCGTATTCCCAAGCCTATGCCGCGCTGGCTTCGATCGCTTCGATGTCTTCGTCAGACAGTCCGAAATGATGGCCGATTTCGTGGACCAGCACATGCGTGACGATCTCACCGAGCGTGTCCTCGTGTTCGGCCCAGTAATCGAGGATTGGCCGCCGATAAAGCCAGATCATATTGGGCATCAGTTCGGGAGCGGTCTCCGACTGGAAAGGCAGGCCGACACCTTGGAAAAGCCCGAGCAGATCGAAATCGCTCTCCAGCTGCATTGAATTTGCGACTTCGGCCGTGGGGAAATCTTCCACGCGGATGACGAGGCCTTCGCACAGTTTTCGGAAGTGCTCGGGCAGGCGTGCATAAGCCTCCGCTGCCAGCGCCTCAATGTCTGCCAAAGAAGGTGCGGCCAAACCTTGCCAACCGCCGAATTGGCTTGCCATGACAACGTTGTAGGGGAGGTTTCCATACCAACCAAGCGGTTGACGGCATATCCCTGGATGGGCGACGGTTGGCCCCGGATAGCGTGAGTGGCGGATTGCAGATGCTAAAGATGACGGCCAGTCTGGCGCTTGCGGGCGCGATCTTCGCCTTAGCCGTCGGCGCGGCGTTGGCAGCACCGACGCAAACTGAATTCGCTGCGCCGGCTGCCCAGGACTCTGCCAACGGCAAGCGTCCGCGCGTGACCATCTATCCTCGCCGCCAGCATCCGGGGCCAAATGCCGTGCGGCAATGCCGTTCCTGGCTGGTAACGGAGTATCGCGTGAGTGGCCCGGTGATTACGCCGCAAATGCGCTGTTGGTGGCAATAGCGAACACTTTGACGCGGCCTGCGCTATACTTGACGAGATACTTGGCAAGGTTTGCGCTATAGTGTGGGCAGTCGGGGCGGCATCGGAGATGCATCGATGTCTAAGCTCGTGAAGTTTCTCGCGGTCGTTTTGTTGTTTGCCAGCGTGACAGTCTTCGCGCCCAGCAGTGCCGACGCACGTTGGGGTGGCGGCTGGCACGGCGGCGGCTGGCATGGCGGTGGCTGGCACGGTGGCTGGGGTGGCTGGCGCGGCGGTGGATGGGGTTGGGGCCCGGCGTTCGGTTGGGGTCCCGGTTGGGGTTGGGGCCCAGGCTGGGCAGGTCCGCGTTGCGGCTGGGTGCCTGTCCGGACGTGGCGTTCCGGCCACTGGTGGTTCGGTCGCGCCTGGCGCTGCTGGTAAGGATTTTTCTCAGCCGAGACGCATGAAATGAAAGGCCTGCCGGCGGCAGGCCTTTTTGTTTCAGCAACGCACCGATGCTACTTCCACTCGCGCACGTCGACGAAGTGTCCGGCGATCGCAGCGGCTGCGGCCATTGCCGGGGAGACGAGGTGAGTGCGGCCTTTGTAACCCTGGCGACCTTCGAAATTACGGTTTGAGGTCGAGGCGCAGCGCTCTCCGGGCGCGAGCTTGTCCGGATTCATCGCAAGGCACATCGAGCAGCCGGGCTCACGCCAGTCGAAACCGGCGGCCTTGAATATCTTGTCGAGCCCTTCAGCTTCCGCCTGCTCTTTCACGAGCCCGGAGCCCGGAACGATCATGGCGTTGACGTTCGCATTGACCGTCTTGCCCTCAACGACGCGCGCGACTTCACGCAAGTCCTCGATGCGCGCATTGGTGCAAGAGCCGATGAACACGCGGTCGAGTTTGATGTCGGTGATCTTCTCGCCGCCTTTGAGCCCCATGTAGCCGAGCGAGCGTTCAGCGGCGATGCGTTTCTTCTCATCGGAAATTTCCGAAAGCACAGGTACGCGGCCGCTCACCGTAATGACCTGCTCGGGACTGGTGCCCCATGTGACGAGAGGCGGGAGCTTCGCCGCGTCGAGTTTGATTTCGCGGTCGAAGTGCGCGCCATCATCGGAGTACAACGTTGCCCAATAGCGCATGGCCTCGTCCCAGGCCTTGCCTTTGGGTGCCTTCGGCTTGTCTTTGAGATAGGTGTAGGCCTTTTCGTCGGGGGCGATGAAGCCGGCTTTGGCGCCGCCCTCGACGGACATGTTGCAGACGGTCATACGCCCTTCCATCGAGATCGAGCGGATGGCCTCGCCGGCATACTCCAGCGCGTAGCCGGTTCCGCCGGCGGTGCCGATTTCGCCGATGATCGCAAGGATGATGTCCTTCGCCGTCACGCCCGCCGGCAATTTGCCGTCAACCACCGCTCGCATGTTCATTGATTTCTTCTGGATCAGCGTCTGGGTCGCCAGGACGTGTTCGACTTCGGACGTGCCGATACCGTAGGCGAGGGCGCCGAATGCGCCATGCGTCGCGGTATGACTGTCGCCACACACGAGCGTGGTGCCGGGCAGCGTGAATCCCTGCTCGGGCCCGATGATGTGAACGATGCCCTGGCGCTTGTCGAACTCGTTGAAATACTCAATGCCGAAATCCTTGGCGTTTTTCGCCAACGCTGCGATCTGCTCAGCGCTTTCGGGGTCGGGATTGGGCTTGCTGCGGTCGGAGGTCGGCACGTTGTGATCGACCACGGCCAGAGTCTTGTCAGGGGCATGCACCTTGCGGCCTGCCGTGCGCAGGCCTTCGAAAGCCTGTGGCGAGGTGACCTCATGCACCAGATGCCGGTCGACGTAGATAAGACAGGTTCCATCTGGCTGTTCATCCACCAGATGGTCGTCCCAGATCTTGTCGTAGAGTGTACGCGGTTTCATGACTCGATTGCCTAGTTCAGCTTGAAAGGGAAGGCGGCGGCTCGCAAACGTCCGGCATTGCCGGGCGCAATCAAAGTCCCGCTTGTACCGCCGTGAGCCGGCCGAAGAACCGCCACGGCAGCCGCGCGTGGTCGACCAGAACAATTCGCTGAGCTTTGGAAACCATGCCAGTTATATAGCCAATCGATCCGGGTTCGACAACGAAGGCCATCCAAACGAAGAAGGGGCCGACATGCGGCCCCTTCCGGCTTCCCCGAATAGCCGTAACCTTATTCCTTCGCTGCGGCCTCTGCGCCTTCCGGCCCGGCCGCGCCCTGTGCCTCGGAGATGCGCGCCTTTTTGCCGCGCAATCCGCGCAAGTAATAGAGCTTGGCGCGGCGCACTTTGCCGCGACGCACCACCTTGATGGAGTCGATCATTGGCGAATAAAGCGGAAATACGCGTTCGACACCTTCGCCGTAAGAAATCTTGCGAACCGTGAAGCTCTCGTTGATGCCGCGACCCGAGCGGCCGATGCAGACGCCTTCGTAGGCTTGCACGCGGGACTTGTCGCCCTCGACGACTTTCACGTTGACCAGCACGGTGTCGCCGGGCTGGAAGTCGGGAATTTCTTTGCCGGCCGAGAGCCTTTCGACCTGCTCTTTATCGAGCTGCTGAATGATGTCCATCGCGAATTCTCCGTCGGCAGCGCCAGCAACCGGCGCGCGGTCATGATCTGGTCTGAAAGGGTTGGCGAGCTTGTATTACAAAGCTTCCGGCTTGTCACCCTTTGGATTTAGGCCCTTTTTCTGGCTTTTTGTGCGCATTGTAGGCCGCCCAGAGGTCCGGACGCCGCTCGGCGGTGAGCCGCTCGGATTGTGCCTGCCGCCAGGCCTTGATTTTGCTGTGGTCGCCGGAGGTCAGCACCTCCGGGATCGGTTCGCCCTCGAACACCGGCGGCCGGGTGTACTGCGGATATTCGAGCAGTCCGGCGGAGAAGCTTTCCTCGGCGGCGGAAGCCTCCTTGCCCATGACACCCGGCAACAATCGAACGCAGGCATCGAGCAAAGCCAGGGCGGGGATCTCACCACCGGACAGCACAAAATCGCCGAGCGAGACTTCCTCCAGGTGACGCGCCTTGATCAAACGCTCGTCGACACCCTCGAAGCGGGCGCAGATGACGACGATGCCGAGCCCGTGCGCCAACTGTGCTACGCGCGCTTGCGTGAGCGGTGCGCCGCGCGGGCTCATCAGCAGCCGGGGGCGCGTATCGTGCGGGATTGCATCAAGCGCGTGCGCGAGCACATCCGCTTTCATAACCATTCCGGGCCCGCCGCCCGCTGGTGTGTCGTCGACTGTACGGTGCTTGTCCGGCGCATGCGCACGGACGTCGGTCGTATCGAGCGACCAGATGCTTGAGGCAAGCGCCTTGCCGGCGAGGCTCCGCGCCAGCGGGCCCGGAAACATTTCCGGAAATATTGTCAGTACGCTGGCGCGCCACATCGTTAACCTCCGCTCGTCCCCGCGAAAGCGGGGACCCAGGAGTCAAAATACCGAGCGCGCGAATTGTCGTTCTGGATTCCCGCTTGCGCGGGAATGAGCGGATTTAGATTGGCGCGCCACATGGCTACTCGGTCTCCGCGGGGAGTACGACCACAATCCGCTTTGCCGCAAGGTCGATCTTGGGGACCAACTGCTCGTTGAATGGCAACATCAGATGATCACCGCCGCCAACGGGTACGATGTCGATGATGTCGCCGGCGCCGAAATTAAGCAGCGCGTGCACAGTGCCAACTTGCATTCCGTCCGGCGTCACGACGTCGAGCCCGACCAGGTCGGCATGATAGAAAGTGTCGTCCTCTTCGATCGCCGGCAGGCGCGCGCGCGGAATATACAGTTCGAGGTTGCGAAGCTTTTCTGCCGCCTCGCGGCCGGTGACGCCGGCGATACGGGCGACGAAGTGATCTTTCGCAGAGCGCAGCGCTTCAATCTCGAACCGTTGCTTGCCATCAAGCGTTTCCAGCGGGCCATAGTTTGCGATAGCCGCCGGCTCTTCCGTGAACGACCACAGCTTCACCTCGCCGCGAACGCCGTGTGCGGCACCAATACGGGCAACGCAAATGCGGTCGGCCACGGCGAGGCGCAGCGAGCCTTAGCTCGCTGCCGGCGCTTCGGCCGCTTTTTCCGCGGCCTTGTCCGCGGCAGCCTTTTCGTTGGCCTTGGCGGTTGCAGCGGTCTTGGCGGCCGCGTCACCGGCTTCCTTGGCCTTGGTCGCATCTTCTTCCTTGGCCTTGCGCTCTTTGCGCGGGACCGCCTTTTCAGGGTTGTTGCGTTTCGGCCGTTTCATGATTCCCGCGGCGTCAAGGAAGCGCATGACGCGATCGGAAGGTTGCGCACCCTTCTTCATCCACGCCTGCACCTTGTCGAGATCGAGCTTGAGCCGCTCGGCCTTTTCCTTGGGCAGCAATGGATTGAAATAACCGAGCCGCTCGATGAAGCGGCCATCGCGCGGCGCACGACTGTCGGCAACGACGATATGATAGACCGGCCGCTTCTTGGTGCCCGCGCGGGCAAGACGGATAACGAGAGACATTCTTTTAGTCCTTTCTCACTCTATTGATCGTTGTTCACTTCTTCTTTCCAGAGTCCGGGCGGCAAACCGCCCGGCAATCCAGGAAATTTTCCGCCGAGGCCCGGCAGGCCTGGCATATTTGGCGGCAACGTCGGCATGGCCGGTGGAAGACCGGGCATGCCCGCCGGCAATTGTCCGCCGGGCATCTGCTTCGCCATTTCTGCCATTTGCTCCGGCGACGGCATGCCGCCACCAAAACCCATGGCCTGCGCCAGGCCCGCGAGGGGGCCGCGCTTGGCGCTTCCCATCATCTTCATCATGTCCGCCATGCCACGATGCATTTTCAATAGCTTGTTGATGTGCTCGGGTGTCGTGCCCGAACCCGAAGCGATGCGCTTCTTGCGGCTCGCCTTGAGGATGTCGGGGTTGCGACGCTCTTTGGCCGTCATCGAATCGATGATGGCGATCTGCCGCTTGATGACATTTTCGTCGAGGTTGGCGGCGGCAAGCTGGTTCTTCATCTTGCCGATGCCGGGCATCATCCCCATCAGGCTGCCAAGGCCACCCATGGCCTGCATCTGCGTGAGCTGCTCGCGCAAATCGCCCAGGTCGAATGCGCCCTTGCGCATCTTTCTCGGCGGTGCGCATCGCCTTCTCGGCATCGATATTGGCGGCAGCCTTTTCCACCAGTGCGACGATGTCGCCCATGCCGAGGATGCGGCTGGCGATACGGGCAGCGTCGAACTCCTCGATAGCATCGAGCTTTTCGCCGGTGCCGATCAGCTTGATCGGCTTGCCAGTGACCGCACGCATGGAAAGCGCGGCGCCGCCGCGGCCATCGCCATCAACGCGGGTCAGAACAATGCCGGAAAGACCCACGCGTTCGTCGAATGAGCGCGCGAGATTGACCGCATCCTGGCCAGTCAGCGAGTCGGCGACCAGCAGCACTTCGTGCGGATTGACCACGCGTTTAATCTCGGCGGCCTCGCTCATCATCGCTTCGTCGAGCGTGGTGCGGCCGGCGGTGTCGAGTATCACGACGTCGTAGCCGCCAAGCTTGGCAGCTTCGATGGCGCGGCGGGCGATCTGTGGCGGCGTTTGTCCCTGGACCACCGGCAGCGTGTCGATTTGCGTGTCACGTCCAAGCACAGCAAGCTGTTCCATCGCCGCCGGACGGCGCACGTCGAGCGAAGCCATCAGCACTTTGCGGCGCTGCCGATCGGTCAAGCGCTTCGCAAGTTTGGCGGTGGTGGTGGTTTTGCCGGAGCCTTGCAGGCCCACCATCATAATGGCGACCGGTGGCGCGGCATGAAGATCAATCGGCTGGCTGTCGGCGCCGAGCGTGGCCACGAGCTGGTCGTGCACGATCTTCACGACCATCTGGCCAGGCGTCACCGACTTCATCACCTCCACGCCGACGGCCTGCTTCTTCACGCCGTCGGTGAAGGCGCGCGCGACGTCGAGCGCGACGTCCGCTTCGAGCAGCGCGCGGCGAACTTCGCGAAGCGCAGCGTCGACATCGGCCTCACTAAGAGCGCCGCGACGGGTGAGGCGGTCGAGAATGCCGCCAAGTTTTTCCGACAGGTTGTCGAACATCAGTCTGCAAACACCTTTACGCCCGAGGGCGCATTGCGCTGTCGGGCGATGGCCTCCGGTCTCGTATCGGACCGGGCGGCGAAGTTGGAATTCCACGTCTCTAGCGAGAACGGCCGGAACCTAGGGTTGGCCTACATTCAAGTCAAGATGCGGCTGATTTAGGGCGTCAATTCATAGCTAACGGTGACCATCGCCCTTAACGTCTGCTCGCCGGGGGCAATTGGAGCCGCGCTGGCGCGCAGGGCCTGCATTGGCCGCGGCGGTGCAGCCGAGCCTTCTTCCGTAATCGCGACGACATGACCAAGCTTGGCGCCAGCTGCCCTCGCATAGAGTTCGGCTTTGCGGCGGGCATCGGCGACGGCATCGTTGCGGGCCTGGTCGAGCAGCTTCGACTGTTCAGACACCACGAATTCGATCCCGGACATTTCATTCGCTCCGGCTGCGATGGCGCGATCGAGAAGCGCGGGCAATTTGTCGATATCGCGGATCCTCACCGTAACCTGATTGTTGGCCTGGAAGCCGGTCAGACGGGCGGTGCCGGCTTTGTTCGGATCGTATTGCGGTTGCAATGACAACCGCGAAGTCTGGATGTCGCGATCGGCGATGCCGTTGTCTTTGATGGCGGCAAGCACGGTCGTCATTTGTTTTGCGTTTGCTTCGCTTGCTTCGCGCGCAGTTTTGTCCTGACTGGTGACGCCGATGCGAATGACAGCGGCGTCCGGCGCGACGGCAATTGTAGCTTCACCGGTTACTGTTACGAGCTTGTCGTCGGCGCGCGCGGGCGCCAATGCGATTACAATTCCGACGGCAGCGAACAGAAGACGCGCTAACGACATCATTTCACCGGCACGAACACGTTGACCACCAATTTGTCGGGAGCCGTTTTCACCGGGTCGGTGGCATATTCCTCGATGAAAAGGTCTTTGGCTTCGAGTTGTTTGTCGTCGAGAAAATTGGTGATCGCTTCGTAAGTCGAATCCATGGCGTCATATGAGCCGCGATGGACGAATTTTAGCGCCCGGCCGGATGGCGCCGGACCGACGCCGATGTCGCCCTTCGGGGGATCTTTCGGCGCCTGCTCGATCGGCAGTGCGGCCTTGAACGAAAATCCGGTGTCGTCAGTCTGGGTATAAATCGTGAGCGCTGAACCCGTTGGTTTGACGTCCTGCTTGTCGAGATATTCGCGCAACGATTTGAATGCGTCGATCAACGTATCAAAAGCAGTGTCCCAATTGCTGTGACCCGTGATGTAAACGATTGTCCGCTCCGGCAGGGTCACCTGCTCGCCAAATGCATCGCCTGGCTGCAGGGGTGAGGGTGAAGCCGGGCCAGCGATCGGCGGCACCGGCGGCATGGTCTCATTGACGCTTGGTTTAGGCGCAGGGCTTTGTGCGGCAGCCATGTCCATCGCCACGGCGAATGCTAAAGCGATCACGGTCGCGGCGACCTGTAGGGGCGACATCACGGTTCTCCGTCGGTTGCGGCGGTCCGGCGATTCGCCAGCATAACAACGCATTCTAGCATGCCCTCTGGTCAATCTGCGTTTATTCGCCATATAAACCGGGCGGAACCCGGGCAAAGCAAAATATGGGCGCTCTCGCCAATCAGTCCTTCGTGAAGATGAACGGCGTCGGCAACGAGATTGTCGTGGTCGATCTGCGTTCGAGCGGGGGCAAGATCGTGGCGGAAGAAGCGCGCGCGGCAGCGCGGCCGGATGCCGTGCCCTACGACCAGCTCATGGCGCTCTATCCGCCGCGCACGCCGGGTACGGACGCCTTCATTCGCATCTATAACAACGACGGCTCGGAGGCCGGAGCTTGCGGCAATGGCATGCGCTGCGTGGCCGATCTGGTGGCGAAGGAAACCGGCAAGGACACGCTCAGCTTCGAGACCACCGCTGGCCTGCTCAATTGCTGGAAAAGCGACGGACGGATTGTTCACCGTGGACATGGGGCAGCCGCGATTTAAGTGGAACGAAATTCCGCTGGCGGAGGAATTCCGCGATACGCGCGCGATCGAATTGCAGATCGGGCCGATCGACAAACCGGTGCTGCATTCGCCGTCCGTTGTGAGCATGGGAAATCCCCACGCGATTTTCTGGGTCGACGATGTGAACGCGCATGACCTCGCGCGCCTGGGCCCGTTGCTGGAAAATCACCCGATATTTCCGGAGCGCGCCAACATTACGCTCGCGCATATCACCGCGCGCGACCACATCGTTATCCGCACGTGGGAGCGTGGCGCCGGATTGACCAAAGCATGTGGTTCGGCTGCCTGTGCGGCTGCTGTTGCCGCGGCGCGGCTCCGGCGCACCGATCGCAAGGTGAGAGTGACTCTGCCGGGCGGTGAACTCACCATCGAGTGGCGTGAAAAGGACGATCACGTGCTCATGACAGGCCCGGTGGAATTCGAGTTCAAGGGCCGTTTCGACCCCGCGCTATTTGCCAAGGCGGATGCGCCATGAGCGTCGACGTCGTCACTTTCGGCTGCCGTCTGAATATTTATGAGTCGGAAGTGATCCGGCGCGAGGCGGTTGCAGCCGGCCTCAACGAGACGGTCATTGTGAATACGTGCGCGGTGACGGCGGAGGCTGTTCGCCAGGCGAAGCAGGCCATCCGCCGCATCAGGCGCGAGCGAAGCGGCACACGGATTGTCGTTACCGGCTGCGCGGCGCAGACAGAAGCAAAGACCTTCGCCGCGATGCCCGAAGTTGATCGTGTCATCGGCAATGAGGAAAAATTCGACGCCGGCGTGTGGGCGAAACACGACAAAATCGCTGTATCCGACATTATGGCAGCGACGGCGATGCGGCCGCACGTGATCGACCGCATTGAGGGCCGCACGCGCGCCTTCCTGCAAGTTCAGAATGGCTGCGACCATCGCTGCACTTTTTGCATTATCCCGTTTGGCCGCGGCAATTCACGCTCGCTGCCGATGGAGGAGGTCGTCGCGCAAGCGCGGCGCGTGGTTGAGAACGGCTATCGCGAGATCGTTCTTACTGGCGTGGACATCACAAGCTACGGCGCGAATTTGCCCGGGGCGCCGCGTCTCGGTGCGCTGGTGAAGCGAATTCTCAAGGACGTGCCGGATCTTGTGCGCTTGAGGCTCTCCTCGATCGACTCGGTGGAAGCCGATGGCGATTTACTCGACGCGCTCGCCGAAGAGCCGCGTCTGATGCCGCATCTGCATTTGTCGTTGCAGGCCGGTGACGACATGATCCTCAAGCGCATGAAGCGGCGGCATTCGCGCTCATGATGCGATTGCCTTTTGTGAACAGGTCCGGCGCCTGCGCCCCGATGTCGCCTTCGGCGCCGATATCATCGCCGGCTTTCCTACCGAGAGCGAAGACATGTTTGCCCGTTCGCTCGAACTGGTCGACGCATGTGGATTGAGCCAGCTTCACGTCTTCCCATTCTCGCCGCGCCCCGGCACGCCGGCCGCACGCATGCCGCAGCTTGATCGCGAGATTATCAAACATCGCGCGCACCGCCTGCGAGAAAAGGGCGACACGGTATTCCGCCGCTCGCTCGATCGTGAAATCGGCGGCCGCCGCTGCGTCCTTGCAGAGGCCCGCTCAGTCGGGCGTACGGAGCAATTCATGCCGGTGCGGCTCCCGCCGTCGGTCCGGCCCGGTACTATTCTCGATCTTACGATGACGGCGCATGATGGCCGGCATCTTTTGGCTGCATAGGGGGAAAGACGATGGGCTACCGCGAACATCTGATCACGACCACCGAGCAGCTCGAGTCGCTCTACGGCGAAAAATTGGGAACCTCGGTCGTCAAGGAGATCGACCACATCAATGACGGCTACCGAAAGCTGATCGAGGCGGCGCCGTTTGTCACAGTGGCGACTTCCGGACCGGAAGGGCTCGACTGTTCACCCAAGGGCGACGCCCCCGGTTTCGTGCATATTCTCGACGACAAGACGCTCGCGATTCCCGATCGTCCCGGCAACAATCGCATCGATGGCTTTCGCAATATCGTGCGCGACCCGCGCATAGCGCTGTTATTCCTCATTCCGGGCGTCGGCGAGACCCTGCGCGTCAATGGCCGCGCTTCGATCTCGATCGACCCGGAATTGATGCAGAGCTTTGCGGTCAATGGAAAGCTGCCGCGCTGTGTGCTTGTCGTGCATATCGAGAGCATTTTCTTCCATTGCTCGAAGGCGATCGTGCGCTCGAAGCTCTGGGATGAGGCGACCAAGATCGACCGCAAGAGTTTGCCATCGACCGGCACCATCATTGCCGAACTCAGCCAGGGAAAGTTGGGCGGCGAGACTTACGATCGTGAGGCGCCCGAGAAAATCAAGGCGATGCTTTATTGATCGCTGCCAGAATTCAACCGTTCGTCCCCGTGGAAGCGGGGACCCAGTAGCCACCTTGATCATAGTATTTATCGCGCTGGAGTTCCCGCTTGCGCGGGAATGAGCGGAAGGCTGAGCCTCGCCGCTCCAGCCGCACGCAGCGAGCGTCTCGCGCATCGATTCGGGGACTGGCGCAGTCACTTTGACCGGCGGCTTGTTCTTGGAAATCGGCACAGTCACGTCGCGTGAATGAAGGTGCAACACCGGCCCTCCCGTCCGTGGCGCGCTGCCGTAGATATTGTCACCGACAATCGGCCATCCCATTTCGGCGCAATGGACGCGCAGTTGATGCGTGCGGCCAGTCAATGGTTCGAGCGCGAGCCACGCAAGGCCTTGTCCGCGGCCCATCACCTTCCAGGTGCTGGATGACGGAAGCCCTTGGCTGTCCGCCTTCATCCACCAGCCGCGCGCCTCGTCGCGTTTTGCGAGGGGAATATCAATCCGGCCCTCATCGGCCTCGGGCCCGCCTTCGACCACGGCCCAATAGCATTTGCCGACTTTACCCTGCTTGAACAGCTTGCCGAGCAGCGCCAGTGCCTTGCGATGACGCCCCAGCACAAGGCAGCCCGTTGTATCGCGGTCGAGGCGGTGCGCCAGCGCGGGTGCGCGCGGCAAACCGAAACGCAGTGCGTCGAAATAGTCTTCAAAGGCATCGCCGCCCTTGGGGCCGCGATGCACCGGCAATCCTGCCGGCTTGTCGACCACCAGCATCAGCCCATCGCGATAAAGGAGGCGGCCGAGCATCTCTTCCGGTGTCATGCCGAAACCGCTATCACGGGCGCGGCATGAACGACAGCACACAAGACGGGAGCTGGTGGCAGCGCTTGAGCGGCGGGCTCAAGCGAACATCGTCGTCGCTTGGCGCCCCCATCGTCGATCTGGTGTCGAAGCGCAAGCTCGATGCCGAAACGGTTGCCGATTTGGAAAGCGAATTGATCCGCGCCGATTTCGGGCCTGAATTTGCCGCCCGCATCGCCGGCGTCCTGAGCGAAGGCCGCTACGATAAAGGATTGACCCCGGACGGGGTTAAGGCCGTGCTGGCCGACGAAATTGAGAAAGTCCTCGCGCCGGTCGCCAGGCCTTTGGAAATAACGGCGCGGCCATTTGTCGTCCTTGTCGCCGGCGTCAACGGTTCCGGCAAGACGACGACCATCGGCAAACTTGCTGCCCACTTCCAGGCGCAAGGAAAGAGCACGATGCTGGTGGCCGGCGACACATTCCGCGCTGCTGCGATCGACCAACTCAAAATCTGGGGTGAGCGCACCGGCGCGAGCGTGATGGCGCGCGAGCCCGGCGCCGACGCGGCCGGGCTTGCGTTTGACGCGATCGCCGCCGCCAAAGCGCAAGGCATCGACATCGTGCTGGTCGACACAGCCGGGCGATTGCAGAATCGCGCGGAGCTGATGGGCGAGCTGGAAAAAATGGTGCGCGTCATGCGCAAGGTCGAGCCGGCTGCGCCGCATGCAGTCCTGCTGGTGCTCGATGCGACAGTTGGCCAGAACGCGCTCAGCCAGGTGGAGATTTTCGGCAAGATCGCCGGGGTGACCGGTTTGGTGATGACCAAGCTCGATGGTACGGCCCGCGGCGGGATACTGGTTGCGATTGCCGCCAAATTTGGTCTGCCCGTGCATTTTGTTGGCGTCGGTGAGGCGGTGGACGATCTTGCTCCGTTCACGGCGCGAGATTTTGCCCGGGCTGTCGTCAATCTGGAGTCTATAGGCGCAGAAAACGCATGACGAAAAAGAAACAACTCAATCCATTTCTCAAGCTGCTGCTCGATATCGGGCCGCTGGTGTTATTCTTCGCCGCAAACGCAAAGTTAGGGATCTACGTTGCGACCGGCGCTTTCATGGCTGCGATTCTGATCGCGCTGGTGGTTTCCTACGTATTGACGAAACACGTTGCCATTATGCCGCTGGTCACCGCAGTCATAGTGCTGGTGTTCGGCGGCCTGACGCTCGTGTTGCACGACGAGCTGTTCATCAAGCTCAAGCCCACAATTATTTATGTCCTGTTCGGGGGCACACTTGTTGGCGGTCTGGCATTTAACAAACCGCTGCTCGGGATGGTGTTTGATTCCGTCTTCCATCTTCGCGAAGAAGGCTGGCGCAAGCTCACCTGGCGGTGGGCGCTCTTTTTCTTCGCGCTTGCGATTCTGAACGAGATTGTGTGGCGCACCCAAACGACGGATTTCTGGGTGAGTTTCAAATTGTTCGGCGTCGTGCCGCTGACATTTGTATTTGCCGCACTGCAAGTTCCGCTGCTCAACAAATACAGTCTTGAGAAAAAGAACTAGCGCTGGTTATGGATTTCGACCGCGCCTGGAAATCGGTTGCGGCCGGGCTCTGCGGCAGCGCCGCTCATTCCGCTCTCATGGCGTTAAAATCCTGGGCGCAAATTCTGCCGGGCTTTCAGCCTTATGACGACTTGCAAACGTTGCTGACAACTTTTTTCGGCAGTTCTGTCAATCCGGTCATCCCCTGGGCATTGTCGTATTTCAATGGTTCGGTTGTGCTCGGATTTCTGTTTGGCCGTTCCTATCAAAGCCTGCCCGGCCACACCGGAGCCATGAAGGGATTGGTTTTTGGTTTGGTTATGTGGATTGCGATGGGCCTGATTTTCTTTCCGGCGATTGGGAAGGGGTTATTTGCGACCCGAACAGCGCTTGGTATCGCACCAACCTTATTCACTCTCTTGATGGTGCTAATTTACAGCGTCACGCTAGGCGTCGCCTATTCTGCATTCACTTCGCGCGGGCGTTCATCCTAGCGAAGTGCCTTTTCGATTTCCGGTAACAGCGTTGCGGTCAGATTTTCTGCGGTAATCGGGCCGACAAGCTTGTAGGCGATGCGCCCGTCCCGGCCGACCAGGAATGTTTCCGGTACGCCATACACGCCCCAATCGATCGACGTGCGGCCGGAGTTGTCGCGCCCGGTCGCAACAAAAGGATTGCCGTAGCGGTTGAGGAAGCGCCGTGCGTTGTCCGGCGCATCCTTGTAGTTGATGCCCACCAGCTGAATGCGCTTGTCCTCCGACAGTCGATCGAGGAAAGGCACTTCGTCGTGGCAGGGTATGCACCACGATGCCCACACATTCACCAGCGTTACGGCACCCTGGAATGTCGCGGGGTTGATGCCCGGGATCGCCTTGCCGTCACGTTCAAGGCCGGGTAGCGGCGGCAATTCGGTCGGCGGCACCGGGCGCCCGATCAGGGCCGAAGGAATCCGCGACGGATCGCCAGTGCCGAGCCGGTAAAGAAACAGAGCTGCCAAGGCGAGAAATGCGATGAGTGGCAACAAAATCAGGATGTTGCGCGGTCTTTTGCCGGAGCTCTCGTTTGAGGCGGTGCTCATGATCCAGCCTTTCGCTGCGCGCGCCGTGTGATGCCGCGGTCGTCGAGATCGCCCAGAATGCGCCGCTGCGCCGAATAGTCGAGCACGACCCAGGCGATCAGTGCGGCGACCACGACAGCGGTTACCGCATAGGCAGCGATGATGAAATCGGCGTGCGGCCCTAAATTCATGGGTGCGCTTCGGCTAATTCTTGCGCCTGCATCAAACGCATGCTGCGCACCCGCCGGCGGAAGATTTCGTTCCGCATGACGGCGAGATGGAGCGTCATAAACAAGAGCGTGAAGGCAAACGCCATAACTAACAGTGGGCTGAGGAGTGCCGGGTCGATCGTTGATCCGCCCATGCGGAACACAGAGGCAGGCTGGTGCAATGTGTTCCACCAGTCGACTGAAAATTTGATGATCGGCAAATTCACCGCGCCGACCAATGACAGGATTGCAGCCGCGCGAGCACCGCGCCCTGGCTCTTCGGCGGTCCAATAAAGAGCGAGCACGCCAAGGTAAAGCAGCAGCAGGACCAGCATTGATGTCAGCCGCGCGTCCCAGACCCAATAGGTGCCCCAGGTCGGGCGGCCCCAAAGCGAGCCAGTCACCAGACAGATAAATGTGAACGCAGCTCCGATCGGTGCTGCCGCTTTGCCTGCAACATCCGCGAGCGGGTGACGCCACACCAGCGTGCCGAGCGCAGCGACGCACATGACTCCCCAACCGAACATGCCCAGCCAGGCTGCCGGAACGTGCAGGAACATGATCTTCACGGTCGCACCTTGCTGGTAATCGTCGGGCGCATTCATCGCGCGGTACAGGCCGACCGCGAAAAGAATGATTGTCGCTGCCGCAAGCCACGGCAGCACGCGGTTGACGATGCTCAGGAAGCGCGTCGGATTGGCGAGATCGATCACAGCCATGAGCGCTCTCTTAGTCGGCTGTCGAAGCGCGCGCAATTTAAACCCCGCTCGCTTGCGCGGAAATGAGCGGAAAGTGCATAGGCCGTCAACATATCAACTCTCTATTCCAGTCCATGGCGCAGGGCCGCCGCTGCGGCAATCGGGCCGAGCACCAAGCTTGCCAAGCTTAGCGCACAAAGAATGGTAAAAGGTGGGCCGAACGGCGTAGGGCCGGTGATCGCGGCGTTCGCCGCGGCAACGCCGAAAATCAGCACCGGAACGGTGAGCGGCAACACCAGCACAGCAAGCAGTAGCCCGCCGCGACGCAGCGCCACAGATAATGCAGCGCCAATGAGTCCGATAAACGTCAGTGCGGGTGTGCCGGCGAGAAGGGTCAGCGCGAGCCAGCCCATCGCATGCAATTCGACATTGAGCATCAGCCCGAGAACCGGCGCGATCATGACGAGAGGCAAGCCGGTCGTCAGCCAATGCGCGATCGCTTTCGTTGCAACGGACAACTCCAGCGGCAAGGGGCCCATCATCAAAAGATCGAGCGAGCCATCCTCATAATCGGTCGCAAACAGACGGTCGAGCGCGAGTAGGGTTGCGAGCAATGCACCAAGCCAAAGTATTGCAGGTCCGATGCGGGCAAGCAGCGCCAGGTCCGGACCGATGGCGAATGGCATCATGGTGACGACGATCAGGAAAAACAGCGCGCCCATAAATGCGCCGCCACCGACGCGAACCGCGAGCCGCATATCGCGAACGAGAAGCGCGGTGAAAGCGCTCATGCTGGACCCAATTTGAGTTCGCGCGCACGTTCAAGACCGATGGGTCCGTGCGCTGCGGCGACGATCATCCCGCCACCGGCGAGATGCCCGCGCATCAGCTCGGCGAGCTTTTTTTGTGACGGCGCATCCAGCGTTGAGGTCGGCTCATCGAGAAGCCAGATTGCCCTCGGCACGGCGACGAGGCGCGCAATGGAGAGTCGCCGCCGCTGGCCAGCCGACAAATAAGCCGCCGGGAGACCGGCGAGGAGCGCAAGGTCAACCGCCTCCAAAGCGGAGACGACGCCGGTTCCTGCGCCAAAATAGTCGGCCCAGAATTGCAGATTTTCGCCGACCGACAGCCCGGGCTTCATCGCATCGTGATGGCCGAGGTAATGCGCCTGCTCGGCAAGCGGCGTATCCGATTGGCCGCCCTGCAGCGCCAATCGCCCTCCGGCAATTCGCACGAGACCGGCGATCATGCGCAGCAGGGAGGATTTGCCGGCGCCGTTGCGCCCGGTCACCACCATCGCCTCGCCGGCGGACAGGCTAAAACTCAGTCCCCGGAAGATCTCGCGTCCGCCGCGATGACAGGTCAGCTCGTCGGCCTGGAGTTGCATCACGGCTGCCGTGGCGGTTTTGAACGGGTCCGCGCGGCCCGGCCAAGTGCGGAAAACCCCGTTATTATGAGCATTTTTGGCGTTGTTCCCCGGTCAATATAGCGTCGGACGCGAAAAGACCTTATAAGCCCCGACTTGCGACGTTACGTAATTTGGATTCGGGCGCAAGTCTTACCAGCGAGAAAAACATAGCCTTGCCAAAAGCTTAGTCCGAACCAGCGCCGGTGCACCGGCCGGGAATGGAAACAGCCGACATGACTTCGCTCGACAGCTTTAGATGCTGCAAGACCCTGCAGGTTGGTAGCAAAAGTTACGCCTATTACAGTCTTCCAACCGCCGAGCGAAACGGACTCAAGGGCATTTCCCGCCTGCCGTTCTCGATGAAGGTGCTTCTGGAAAATCTGCTGCGCAACGAAGACGGGCGCACGGTGACCAAAGATGACATCAAAGCGGTCGCCGAATGGCTCAAGACCAAGACGTCAGAGCGGGAGATCGCATTCCGTCCGGCGCGCGTGCTGATGCAGGATTTCACCGGCGTACCCGCGGTGGTCGATCTTGCGGCCATGCGCGACGCCATGAAACAACTCGGCGGCGACCCCAAGAAGATCAACCCGCAGGTGCCAGTCGATCTCGTCATCGATCATTCGGTCGCCGTAACGTTCTTCGGCAACAACAACGCCTTTAAAAAGAACGTCGAGGAAGAGTATCGGCAGAATCAGGAACGCTACAAATTTCTGAAATGGGCGCAGCGCTCGTTCGACAATTTCAGCGTGGTGCCTCCGGGCACCGGCATCTGCCATCAGGTCAATCTCGAATACCTGTCGCGCGTGATCTGGCATCGCAAGGACAAGGTGAAGGCCGACGGTAAGGCCGCCACCATGGATGTTGCCTATCCCGACACTGTGGTCGGCACCGATTCACACACCACGATGGTGAACGGCCTTTCCGTGCTCGGATGGGGCGTCGGAGGCATCGAAGCCGAAGCCGCGATGCTCGGCCAGCCGCTGTCGATGGTGCTGCCTGAAGTCATCGGATTCAAGTTTGCCGGAAAATTGAAAGAGGGTGTCACGGCCACGGACCTGGTGCTGACCGTCACCGAAATGCTGCGCAAGCGCGGCGTCGTCGGCAAGTTCGTGGAATTTTTTGGCCCGGGTCTCGCGCACCTCACCATCGCCGACCGTGCAACGCTCGGCAACATGTCGCCGGAATATGGCGCGACGTGCGGGTTCTCTCCAATCGACGACGATACCATCCGCTATCTGAAAGACACGAGCCGCCCGGCCGAGCTTGTCGCCCTCGTCGCCGCCTATGCCAAAGCGCAGGGCATGTTCCGCGTGAAGACAACGCCCGATCCGATGTTCACCGACATCCTCAAGCTGGAGTTAAGTTCGGTCGAGCCCTCGCTTGCAGGCCCAAAACGCCCGCAGGACCGCGTTGCCTTGAAGGAAGTCAAAGCCGGCTTTGCCGTTTCGATGGACAAAGAATTCGGCAAGAGCGCCGAGGCGAAGAAGCGCGTCAAGGTTCCCGGAAAGAACTACGATCTGGGCCACGGCGATGTGGTTATCGCCGCGATCACGTCCTGCACAAACACCTCCAATCCGAATGTCATGATCGGCGCCGGCCTGCTTGCCCGCAAGGCTGCAGCGAGAGGCTTGGAGACCAAGCCGTGGGTGAAGACCTCGCTCGCACCCGGCTCGCAGGTCGTCGGCGAATATCTCGACAAGTCCGGCCTGCAAAAGGATCTCGACAAGCTCGGCTTCAATCTCGTCGGCTTCGGCTGCACGACCTGCATCGGCAATTCGGGCCCGCTGCCGCCTGAGAACTCCAAGGCGATCAACGATAACGATCTGGTGGCCGCCGCCGTGCTGTCGGGAAACCGCAACTTCGAAGGACGGGTTAACGCCGACGTGCGCGCCAACTATCTCGCGTCGCCGCCGCTCGTCGTGTCGTATGCGATTGCCGGCTCGATGAACGTCGATCTCGCAAAAGAACCGCTTGGTGTCGATCAGAAGGGCAAGAAAGTTTTCCTGAAAGACATTTGGCCGTCGAACAAGGAAATCGGTGAATTCGTCGCCAAGAACATTACCAAGCAGATCTTCTCCAAAAAATATGCCGACGTGTTCAAGGGCGATGCACTGTGGCGCAAGATCAGCGTCAAAGGTGGCATGACCTACGACTGGGACAAGAAGTCCACCTATGTGCAGAACCCGCCGTACTTCGTGGGAATGGGCCGTCATCCCAAGCCGCTCGAAGACATCGTCGACGCGCGTGTGCTGGCCCTGCTGCTCGACTCAATCACCACCGACCACATTTCTCCGGCGGGCTCGATCAAGGTCGACTCGCCGGCGGGAAAATATCTGGTCGGGCATAAGGTCAAGCCGGCCGATTTCAATCAATACGGCACGCGCCGCGGCAACCACGAAGTGATGATGCGTGGCACTTTCGCGAACATTCGCATCAAGAACCAGATGGTGCCGGGGGTCGAAGGTGGGGTCACCGTTCATTACCCGTCCAAGCAGCGCATGCCGATCTACGACGCGGCGATGAAATACAAGGCCGACGGAGTGCCGCTGGTCGTTTTCGCCGGCAAGGAATATGGCAGCGGGTCTTCGCGCGACTGGGCGGCCAAGGGCTCGATCCTGCTCGGCGTGCGCGCAGTGGTTGCGCAGTCTTTCGAGCGCATCCACCGTTCAAATCTGGTCGGCATGGGTGTGATGCCCTTGGTATTTGAGGAAGGGACCTCCTGGCAGTCGCTCGGCCTTAAAGGGGACGAGCAGGTCACGATCCGCGGTTTGCATGGCGAACTCAAACCGCATCAGCGGCTGATTGCCGAGATCGTGTCCGGCAACGGGACCCTCAAGCGGGTGCCGCTGATCTGCCGCATCGATACGCTGGACGAGCTCGATTACTTCAAAAATGGTGGTATCTTGCAGTTCGTCCTGCGGCAATTGGCTGGTTGACCGGCAATTCCGTTAACGGTCAACCTTTAGTCTGCTCACTGCGAAGTGAGTAGCGGGTGATCGGCCAAGCCCTCTATAAGTCGCGGGCGGGGCATGGGATTGCGGTATCGATATGAACTATCGCCACGTCACCTTCGCCATCGCGATCATCAGCACCGCTACAGCGACTTCGGCTTTGGCCGAACCGCGCGCCGTTATTGAGCTATTCACCAGCCAAGGCTGTTCATCTTGCCCGGCCGCCGACAAACTTCTCGGCGAGCTGTCGCGCGATCCCTCGTTGCTGACCATGAGTTTGCCGGTCGACTATTGGGACTATCTCGGCTGGAAAGACACGCTGGCGTTGCATGGCCATTCTGATCGGCAGCGTGCTTACGCCGAAGCGCGCGGGGACCGCGAGGTCTATACGCCGCAGGTTGTGGTCAATGGCGTCGTCCATGTGCTCGGCAGCGACAAGGCGGCAATCGAAAATGCAATTGCACAGACGCGGCGCAATCCCGGCGTCCTCGCGTTGCCAGTGACGATGTCCGTCGCCGCTGGCAAGGTGACGGTGAATGTACCTGCCGCCAAGGAAGAACACCCCACTGCCGAGGTCTGGCTCTGCCCGGTGAGCAGCAAAGTTTCGGTTGAAATCGGTCGCGGCGAAAACCGCGACCACACGCTGACCTATCACAATGTCGTCCGCCGCTGGGTGAAACTCGGCGAGTGGAACGGCAAGGCGCAAACATTCAGCATTCCGCTGACCGATCTTCCGAAGGACGCGTCCTCGCTCAAAGACATCGATAGGCTCGACGTCATTGTGCAAGGTGGCGTTGCTGCCAAACCCGGTTTGATGCTCGGCAGCGCGTCGACGAGCTGCTGCACAGCTCCGGCAAACTGAACATCTAATTCCTGCAGACGAAAAAAATCGGGCCGGCTTAAGCCGGCCCGAAGGCATTAGGGGATTGAACCGTACGCGGAACTCAACTGGCCCGGCCGATCGAACCCCGGGGGGCTGGGGGGCTGAGGAATCCGGCGCTCGTACCGGACCGGGCCTTGAGGCAACGGTGCTGTTATCCCAACCCAGCGTGACCAGCGATTGACGGAAATTGGGCGTTATTGTGGGAGGTTTTAACGAGTTCGTGATCGTCCGGCGGCCGGGATTTGCCTGTTTTGAAGTCACCTCATGCCGGAATGAAGGTCTTGCGGTAGGCCTTCAGCGGCGCGATCATTGCCTGCAGACAAAAGGAGGCGCCGCATGACGTTCGGTTCCGGCGATGTCGATCCAAGCCAGTCCCCCGGGGGCGGTATCCCGGTGCGCACAGCGTCCGCCCTCGCAAACCAAGTGACTTTCAGCCGGCGCGAACTCAAGCGCATTCTCGACCTTTATGGCCGCAAGGTCGCGGCCGGCGAGTGGCGCGATTACGCCATCGATTTTCTGAAAGACCGGGCGGTCTTTTCGGTGTTTCGCAGAGCCTCGGAAGTCCCGCTCTATCGTATTGAGAAAAATCCAAAGCTTGAACGCCGTCAGGGGGCATACAGCGTGATCTCCGCCACCGGGCACATTGTGCGCCGCGGTCACGAGCTTGAGCGGGTGTTGCGCTCGATCGATGTGTCGCTGTCGGTGGTGGTCAATTGACCTGACCTCCGCTCGCTAGCGCAGACAGGCTCCAGCGGGGACCCAGCACTTGACCGTCATGCCCGCGCTTGTCGCGGGCATCCACGTCTTGCGGCCTTGCGAGATCAAAGACGTGGATGGCCGGGACAAGCCCGGCCATGACGGCGGAGGGGTCGTGCGCGCATTCCTGCTTGCGCGGGAATGAGCGGCCGACGTCGCGTGTCGCCTTAGGGGCTGGTCGACGCGCCCGGTCCAAGCGCGCGCTGCATCATCAGCGTGTCCCGCCAGCCGCCGAACTTGAACCCGACATCCCGCAGCACGCCGGCGCGGGTGAAGCCGAGCGCTTGGTGCAGGCCGATTGAAGCGGCCTGGTTTGGCGAATCTCCGATCACCGCGATCATCTGCCGGAAGCCGCGGGCTTCGGCGGTTTCGATGAGGGCCGCCAGCAAGGCACGGCCGACGCCGCGGCGGTGTATGTCGGGCGCGACATAGACGGAATCTTCCAGCGTGTGCCGATAGGCAGGGCGCGTACGGTAGAGCCCGGCATAAGCATAACCGCCGAGTCTGCCGTCAACGTCCGCTGCCAGATAGGGAAAGCCGTCGCCGACGAGGTCGTTCATGCGCCGCATCATCTCGGCTTCGTCGGGGGGCGTCAGTTCAAACGACGATGTGCCGTACACGACGCCATGCGCATAGATGCGGGCAATGGCAGGAATATCTGAGGGTTTGGCGGGACGAATAGCGACGGTCATGCGCTATGGACGTTACCAAAAACAAAGCGCCCCGGACCAGCCGGGGCGCCGAAGATTTTGTTTCTGACTCGCGTCGGCTTAGCGCCGATCGCCCATAAAGCGCAGCAAGAACAGGAACAGGTTGATGAAGTCGAGATAGAGCGTCAACGCGCCCATGACCGCCTTGCGGCCGGAAATGGTGCCGTCATCGTTGGCGCTATACATTTCCTTGATCTTCTGCGTATCCCAGGCCGTCAACCCGGCAAAGATCAGCACGCCGATCGCAGAGATTGCGAAGTCGAGCCCGCTGCTCTTGAGGAACATGTTGACGACCATCGCGAGGATCAGTCCGAACAGGCCCATCGTCAGGAACGAGCCCATCGGCGAGAGATCGCGCTGCGTGGTGTACCCGTACAGACTCAGCGCGCCGAACGATGCCGCCGAGATGAAGAAGGTGCGGGTGATCGATGCGCCGGTATAAGCGAGAAACACCGACGACAGCATGAGCCCAAGCAATCCCGCATAAAGCATGAACAGCATCAGCGCTGTGCTTGGCTGCAGGCTGTTAATGCGGAAGCTCATGAAGAACACCAGTCCGAGCGTGCCCAGGAACAGCACGATCGCCAGTGGGCCGCTGAAGATGGTTTGCCCGAACTGAGTGAGTCCGGTGACGCGGCCGGTCGCGTCGGTGATCACAGCGGCGTTGTAGGTAAGCCAGGCGACGACGCCGGTTAGAGCGACGCCGGCTGCCATGTAATTGTAGACGCGGATCATGTAGGCGCGCAGGCCTGCATCGATCGCGATAGCACGCGCGGTCCCACCGAAGCCGCGGCCAGCTACGTTACGGTCGTAGTCCGACATCGAAGTTTCCTCTCTCATGTTCCGGCCTTGGCCGGCTAAGTCATGCGCGCCGGCATGGTGCCGTCGCGCTCGTGGTCCGAATCTAGTGGTTGGCTAGCCTTCGCGCCAGATATGGCTTGATGATGACTAGATACCATTGCGGATCGTTAACGTTCGATGGCGCGACTATAGCCGATATGTTCCAGGCTGGAATGGCGCCCCACGGCACGTGGCGGAATGTCGCAAAAACTACAGATTCCTCAATATAGGGGCCGGTTTTTGGCCTAGCGCCGCATAAGTGCCCACAAGCCCGAGGGCGACGGTAACCAGGACCGCTGCGGCCGCAGCTGCCAAGGCTGGCCAGGGCAACCAGACAAATGACAGATGCATCAGCTGCGCCACAATCAGCCAGGCGGCGAGCGAGCCACTGATCACGCCGAACAGCGCTGTGGCTGATCCGATTAACAGGTATTCGATGCTGTATGCCCTGATCAGCCTGCCGCGTGTGGCGCCGAGCGTTTTCAGGATCACCGCGTCGTAGACGCGATGGCGGTGGCCGGCGGCGAGGGCACCGCCAAGAACAAGCGCCGCCACGACCAGCGTTATCGCGCTGGCGCCGCGGATCGCGAGCACCAGGTTGGCGACGATGCTCCCGACCGCGTCGAGAGCATCCTTCACGCGAACCGCGGTGACCGTGGGAAACGTTTGCGCGACTGCGCCGATGAGAGAGGCTTCCTGCGCCGGCGTGCCGCCGCCGGGAAAGGCGAGGGTGGCGAGATGCGTGTGCGGGGCCCCGCGAAATGAATTTGGCGAAAAGACCATTACGAAATTAATGCCCAGCGATTCCCAGTCGACCGTTCGCATATTTGCGATCGTTGCTGTGATGTTGCGGCCGAGCACATTGACGACAATCGGGATCGCCAAGTTTGAGACCCAAACCGTCGGCAATTCGTTTTTCGAACGACACCAATGGCGGGCCGTCGTAATCGGCAGCCCACCATTTTCCTTCGACCAGGCGCGAGCCAACAGGAATCTCGTTCCCGTAAGTGATGCCGCGGTCGCTTTGGAGCACCCAGGCCGCATCGTCTCTCGGCTTGATGTTCTCGGCCGGCGTGCCGCCCGCTGAAATGATGCGGCCGCGCAGCATCGGCACTTCTTCGAGCTTTGCGGACGGTGCCTGCGCGCGCACGAAACTGCCGAAACGTTCGGACTGGTCGGCCGGGATATCCAGGAAATAAAACGACGGTGCTTTTGCCGGCAGCTCATTGGAAAACTGCCGTTGAAGATTGCCGTCGATCTCGATGACAGTGATCAGCAGCGCGATACCGAGGCCCAGCGAGAGGACAATGGTGGGCGTCAGCGCGCTCGGCCGGTGGATATTGGCGACGGCCATGCGCAGCTCCGTCGATCGCGCCCGCGGCGCGCGCCTAGCCAGCATCATCAAGAGGCTCGCGACGACCCGCAGCAGCAGAAATATGCCTGCGGCGGTAATGACATAGATTATTGCCACACGCCGGTCATAGGCGAGCATCACAGCGAAGACCGCCAGAATGACTACAGCAAGGGCGGTGAAGGCGACATAGCGCGGACGCGGCCGGCGCGGCTGTTGCGCAACCATATCCCTGAACAGCTCCGCCACAGGCACGTCGTGCGCGCGCCCCAACGGCCAAAGAGCGAAGACAAGCGCCGTCAGCAAGCCGTAGATTATCGCGAGCGCCAGTTCTCCCGGGTGCAATGCCGGCTCGATGGGCAAGGGGATGATGGCCCCGAACGTCCATGCGATGACGAACGGCAGGATCGCGCCGAGCGTCACGCCAATGACGCCGCCTGCGAGCGCCAACAACAAGACCTGCGTGAGATAGATCGCGAACACACGGCGTCCGCTGGCGCCGAGTGCCTTCATCGTGGCAATCGTTTCCCGCCTCCGGTCGAGATGGCTTTTCACGGCATTGCCGACGCCGACGCCGCCAACCAGAAGCGCGGTCAGGCCGACGATCGTGAGAAATTGCGTAAAGCGCTCGACATTGCGCTCGAGCTGCGGTGATGCATTGCTGCGGCCGCGGATATCCCAACCCGCTTCCGGCAGTTGCGCACGGGCTTGCGCAGTGACCGCCTTCGCGGCGGCGTCGGAGGCGTCATTTTCCGGAAGGCGCAGACGATAGTGCCAACGCACAAGACTGCCCGGCTGCAAAAGTCCGGTCGCACGCAGCGCATCCTGGCTCGCCATGAGACGCGGTCCGAAGCCGATGCCGCCGGCGAGCTTGTCCGGCTCGCTCGTCAGCGCTGCGCGGATCTCGACGATGGCACTGCCAATCGTGAGCCGCGCACCCGGCTTGATGTCGAGACGCGCCATCAGCGTCGGATCGGCGACAGCGCCGAAAATGCCGTCGTGCTGCGCCAGGGCATCGGCAAGCGCGCCGGGTGGATCGAGCACCACTCGGCCGAATAGAGGATAGGCGGGATCGACGGCTTTCATCTCGACCAGCGTCGCCTGGCCGTTTGCGGCACGCGCCATTGCGCGCATGGTTGCCGCGCTCGACACCTGCCCATGGCTTTGCAGGAAGGCGAGCTCGTTCGGCGCGGCTTCACGCTGGATCAGCGTGAATGCGAGGTCGCCGCCGAGGATGACGCGGCCTTCGCGCGCAAGCCCGTCGGCGAGGCTGCCGGCCAGCGAGCCCACGCCGGCGATCGCCATGCTGCCTAGCGCGATGCAAGCGAGGAAGACGTAGAACCCATGCAGCCCGCCGCGCAATTCGCGCAACGCGAAACGCAGCGGTAGCCACCGGTCGTGTGGGGTCTCAAGTGTCGCGACGCTCATGGTGGCTCGCACCGTCGATGTGCCCGGAGCGCAGATGCACCACATGTCCACAGCGCGCAGCCAGCGCTGCATCATGAGTAACGAGCACCAGCGTGGTACCGCGCTTGGCGTGGCCGGCGAACAGCAGATCGATGATCTGCTTTCCTGTGTCTTCGTCCAGATTGCCGGTCGGCTCATCGGCGACGACAATCTGCGGGTTGGGTGCAAGCGCGCGCGCAACTGCGACGCGCTGCTGCTCGCCGCCGGAAAGCTCGGCCGGATAATGATAAAGCCGCTCGCTCAGGCCGACGGCAGCAAGCTCGTCGCGCGCCCGCGCGTGCGCATCCTCGACACCAGCGAGTTCTAGAGGGATCGCCACGTTTTCCAGCGCGGTCATGGTGGGGATCAGGTGGAACGACTGGAATACGATGCCGATATGGCGCCCCCGAAAGCGCGCCAAGGCATCCTCATCGAGCGAACCCAGGTTGACGCCCGCAACCGTCACCGTTCCCTTATCGGCGCGTTCGAGGCCCGCCATCACCATCAGGAGTGTCGATTTGCCCGAGCCCGATGGACCCACCAGGCCAATGGCCTCGCCGCTGCCTATATGCAGGTCAATGTCTTTGAGGATATGAACGCGGGCCGCCCCGTGCCCGAGCGAAAGATTGACACCGGCAAGTGAAATGGCCGGCGCCGCCTGAGAGTTATTCGTCATGGGACCTCATTATTCGCAGCCCCGCTCATATGGGAGGAACCCCGTCCGGGTCCAGCGCCTTGCGCTTTGGGCAATCCTTACAGTGTTGGGAGCAGTGACGCTGGGTGTTGCGGGCAAGGCGGCTGACCGCCCCATCAAGATTGTGGCGCTCGGCGACTCGCTCAGCGCCGGCTTTGGTCTGCCTGTGGAAGCCGCTTTCCCCTCGAAGCTCGCGGAGGCGTTAAAAGCCAAATCCGTGGCGGTGACGATCGTCAACGCCGGAGTGTCCGGTGATACGGCCTCCGGAGGGCTCGACCGTCTCGATTGGTCGGTTCCGGATGGCACCGACGCGGTCATCCTTGAACTGGGTGCGAACGATGCTCTGCGTGGGCTCGATCCGGCGGTCACTAAAAGCGCACTCGAAACGATCCTGCGCAAACTTGCCGATCGTCATATTCCCGTCTTGCTCGCCGGCATGCAGGCGCCTCGCAACTTGGGCGCCGATTATGCGCGCGATTTCGATGCCATCTATCCGGCGCTTGCGTCGACTCACCCGGTCGTCTTTTATCCATTCTTCCTTGACGGTGTGGCCACCGATCCCAGATTAAATCAGGCCGACGGGCTGCACCCGAACGTCGCCGGCGTCGACGTGATCGTGGCGCGTATCCTGCCACAGGTTGAGGAATTGATTACCCGGGCGCGGGCCGCGCGGGGATCGTGATTGGAGCGCGTGATCCCGGAAAGAGGAAACCCGTTCTCGGATAAGATCACGCGCAACTGAAAAAGTGTCTCGCCATGCCGCGTCTCTTCACTGGTGTCGAAATTCCGTCCGATGTCGGACAAGCGCTTGGCATGCTGCGCGGTGGAATACCGGGCGCGCGCTGGATCGACCCGGAGAATTATCACCTGACGCTGCGTTTCATTGGAGACGTCGACGACCTGGTTGCCCACGAGGTTGCCTCCTTGCTTGGCCGCGTCAAACGGGGGCCATTTGAGCTGCACATGGAGGGGCTCACTTCGTTTGGCGGCCGCAAGCCGCGGGCAGTGGTTGCGACCGTTGCGCCCGTGCAAGCTTTGCTTGACGTCCAGTCAGAACACGAACGGCTCATGCAGCGCATCGGGCTCGAACCGGAAGGCCGGAAGTTTACTCCGCATGTAACATTGGCGCGGCTTCGCGAGTCGTCCAGCGAGCAGGTTGCCGAATATCTATCGGCGCGCGGCTACTTCCGGACGTCGCCGTTCCCGGTGTCGCGTTTCGTTTTGTTTTCGTCGCGCGCTTCGGTCGGTGGCGGCCCCTATGTGGTCGAGGCGAGCTATCCGCTCGGCGCCTAAGCTATTTACGCCGGATACAAAAGCCGAGACTGCACATCAAGGATCGCGGTTGCCACTCCGTGCGCATCGGCAACGGCCTCGCGCATGAGCGACATCGCGGTATAACGCGGCGGATCGACTTCACCGATCACGCTCCCGAAATCGAACTTGAGATCAGCCTCGAATTTACGCGCCAGCTGTTGCATGCGTTGATTTTCGGTCAGGCAGTGCATTTGCAGCAATTTGATGCCGCGGTTGCGCGCGCTCAAAATCGTGCATTCGAGCAATTCGGTCCCGACGCCGTGGCTTTGCCAAGGCTGCTCGATACTAAACGCGGCTTCGCCGCCACGCGCGAACATCGAGCCGAGCGGACGCAGCTCGGCGGCGCCGCGCAGGGCCCCCTCGACAAAAAAGCCGTGCACCACCACGCCGAGTGCGTTCGCTGTGGCCGCATGCCGGGCGATGAACTCATCGGATACCGCGCCGGAAAAACGCCGGGTGCGGCTCTCGCGGTCAAGACGGAGCAGGTGGTCGCGATAGGCATCGGTTTCGCTGATCCACAATTTGCGGATCAGGCCGCCATCGGGCAAAGGCTCGTGCATATTGGTCTCCTTAACGTCAGGTCGCCCCACGTCGCGTGTCTCGTGCCCTTGACGCGCACGGTGCCCCCACGCCGCGAATCGCCACCCCCATACTATATGGTGCAATGCAGCAAAAATTCGACCGCAGCTAGCGCCCGGAAACCCTCACCCGCAAAAAATGCATAGCTTCCAATGAATTACCGCAGTTTTTGTGCGCAACATGATTTGCTCGTTCTGCTGGTTGATTTACAGCCCGGACGGATCACCCTAGGTGTCGCAGTCAGGCCTTTTCACTCCCTCCGTTCGCCCTAGCCCCGATGTCCGAAACCTTCAGCACCCGCTACGCGGCGCTGGTTACCGCCGGAAAGATCGAGGCCGATCCCGGACAGGCGACGTTGGCGCGGCAACTCACCGCGCTCGAACGGCGGCTCGACCAACACCGCCTGGCACGCAAATCATCCTCGCTCGGCTGGCTGTTCGGCAAAACCGAGCGAGTGGATGCGCCGCTGAAAGGTCTTTACGTTTACGGCGAAGTCGGCCGCGGCAAAACCATGCTGATGGACCTGTTCTTCGAAACCAGCGCGGTCATTCGCAAGCGCCGTGTTCACTTTCACGAGTTCATGGCTGACGTGCACGAGCGCGTTCACATTTTCCGGCAGGAAATCAAGAACGGAGAGGCCAACGAACACGACCCTATCCAGCGCACCGCGGCTGCGATTGCGGAGGAAAGCTGGCTTCTGTGCTTCGATGAATTTCACGTCACCGATATTGCGGACGCTATGATTCTCGGCCGCCTATTCACGCGGTTGTTCGAACTTGGCGTTGTCATGGTCGCGACGTCAAACCTGCCGCCCTCTGGCCTCTACAAAGATGGACTCAACCGCTCGCTATTCCTGCCCTTTATCGCCCTGCTGGAGCGTCAGTGCGTGGTGGTGCAGCTCGACGCACGTGTCGATTTCCGGCTGGAAAAACTTACCGGCGTGCCGACTTGGTATGTGCCGGATGATGCAACGGCGGATGCCGCGCTGGATAATGCATGGGAACGGCTGGCTCGCGATCACGTCGGTGCGCCACATGAGCTGATGGTGAAAGGCCACGTCGTGCGCGTGCCCAAGGCGGCGATGGGCGTGGCACGTTTTTCTTTTGACGACCTGTGCGCGCAACCGCTGGCGGCGATCGACTATCTCAAGATCGCGCACGAGTTCCACACAATTATCCTCGATCATATCCCGGTGATGGACTATGCGCAGCGCAATGAAGCCAAACGCTTCATCATTCTGATCGACACTCTTTACGATAATGCGGTGAAATTGCTGGCGTCGGCGCAAGCGCAGCCGGATGGACTCTACCTCGCGACCGATGGCTACGAAGCAAACGAGTTCAAGCGCACGGCCTCCCGCCTGATCGAGATGCGTTCGCAGGCCTACCTCGGTCTGCCGCACGGACCGCGGCAAGGCCCGTCAATCGAGCCGGAAAAAATCGTCGAGACCTAACGTCCCCACATAGCCGCAAAATAAATTCGGTGGTCCGGCATCGAGACTTTTTTCATTGCCAAAAGCGCCAATAAGCGCGAATCTGACGGGGCCTCGACAACCGGCGTCGCCATATCGGCCACGGCCGCGGGTCGGTCGCGACCTTCGAAGCCGGGTCGGAGAATTTATCCGGCACTTGCATGAAAAGATCGACCATATCCTGACGCGGCAATGGGAGCGGCTGGCGGAAATCCACAAATCCAGCTGGAGATGATGGTGGATCCGGCTGTTCGAAAACGCTGAGCGGCTAGCGAGACACTCGACCAGATCAGCAATGCGACCGCGACTGCCATCAGTGCCGAAGCGAGCCAACCGATTATCAAGAGCCAGCGAGGAATTGCCACCCTGCGAGCCCCGCGCTTGTTGGAAACAACAACCATGGTCGCGATCATGATGGGCACCGCCACGACGCCGTTGATCACTGCGGCCCAGAACAACATCGCGATCGGATCGATATTGGTGGCGAGCAGTGCCGAGCCGCCGAGCGTGGCGGCGGCGACGATGGCGTAAAATCCGATGGCGCGGCTGGCTGGCAGCTCCAGGCTGCCACGCAGGTTGAACACCTCGGCGACCGCGTAGGCTGCCGATCCGGCCAGCACCGGCACCGCCAGCAGACCGGTGCCGATGATACCGGCAGAAAACAACGCGAAAGCGAACGGCCCGCCGATCGGTCGCAACGCTTCGGCGGCCTGGGCCGCAGTATCGATATGCGTGACGCCATGCATGTGCAGCGTCGCTGCCGTGGTGACGATGATGAAGAAGGCGATGGCATTGGAGAAAAACATGCCGGTCCAGGTATCGATCGAAATGCTCTTGAATGAATTTTTCTTCAGTTGAGGGGACCCCGCGTACAGGTTCCGATGGCTCAGCCTGGATTCCTCGGCCTCCTGCGATGCCTGCCAGAAAAACAAATAGGGGCTGATGGTGGTCCCAAACACCGCGACCACCATCAACAGCAAATCGCGATCAAGACTGAAGCTCGGCATCACGGTCGCGCGCGCGACCTCGCCCCACGGAATGTGCACGCTGAAGGCGGCAGCGACGTAGAACAGCAACACCATCGTCATGAATTTCAGAATGCCGGCATAGCGGTGATAGGGGATTAAGACCTCGGCGATCAGGCACGCGAGCCCGAAGAGGCAGGCAAAGATCAGCGCCGAGCCACCGATGACCAGGCGGAGAGCCTCGCCCATCGCGGCAAGATCAGCCGCAATGTTGATGGTGTTGGCAACGAGCAGCGATGCCACCAGCAGATAGAGCACCGGCGAAGGCAGCACCTTTGCGATGTTGCGGGCCAGTCCTTGCCGCGTATCCCAGCCGATGCAGGCACTGATGATCTGAATCGCTGCCATGAACGGCAGGGTCAGAAAGACGGTCCATAGCAGCGCGAAGCCGAATTGCGCACCTGCCTGAGAATAGGTGGCGATGCCGCTCGGGTCATCGTCGGCGGCGCCGGTGACCAGGCCGGGCCCGAGGGCCCGCCAAATTCCACGTAGCGAAACGCGGCTCATTTCTCGGCACCTCGAAACACGTTGGGCATGCCTTTCCACAGGGAGGCAGACACCAATCCACAGTGAGGCAGACACCGAGTCGCCCTCTGGACTCAAGGTCACCGTGGTATAATGTATACAAGATTGAAGCGAGCAGATCCTCCCGCCTTTCGGCGCCTTGTCGGGGCAAATCGAACCGGTTAACCACCACCCGGCCGCGCTCGGCGGCAGCAGCAAGTTGAGAGTTTCCCCACCATGGCGCGTAACAAGATTGCGTTGATCGGCGCCGGCCAGATCGGCGGCACGCTCGCACATCTCATTGGACTTAAAGAACTCGGTGACGTCGTGATGTTCGACGTCATGGAAGGCATTCCGCAAGGAAAAGCCCTCGATATCGCGGAATCTTCACCGGTCAATGATTTCGACGCGAAGTTCACCGGCACAAATACATATGACGCGATTGAAGGCGCCGATGTCTGCATCGTCACCGCTGGCGTGCCGCGCAAACCCGGTATGAGCCGCGATGATCTCCTCGACATCAATCTTAAGGTCATGGGGCAAGTCGGATCCGGCATCAAGAAATACGCGCCAGACGCATTCGTGATCTGCATAACAAATCCGCTCGACGCGATGGTGTGGGCACTACAGAAAAGTTGTGGCCTCCCGCAGCAGAAAGTTGTCGGCATGGCCGGGGTGCTCAACTCTGCGCGCTTCCGGTATTTCCTTGCTGACGAATTTCATGTTTCCGTGGAAGACGTCACAGCATTCGTGCTCGGTGGCCACGGCGACACAATGGTCCCGCTTACGCGTTATTCCGCGGTCGCCGGAATTCCGGTGCCGGATCTCGTGAAAATGGGCTGGACCACGCAGGCGCGCGTCGATGAAATCGTCAAGCGCACGGCCAATGGCGGCGCCGAGATCGTCAACCTGCTCAAGACTGGTTCTGCATTTTACGCGCCGGCGGCTTCGGCAATCGCGATGGCGGAAAGCTACCTGCTCGACAAGAAGCGCGTTCTGCCTTGCGCCGCTTGGCTCAATGGCGAATACGGCGTCAAGGATCTCTATGTCGGCGTGCCGGTGGTGATCGGCGCCAAGGGCGTCGAACGCATTGTCGAAATTGAGCTCAACAGCGGCGAGCGCGCAATGTTCGAGAAGTCGGTCGCTTCGGTGGAAGGCCTGGTCGAGGCCTGCAAGAAGATTGCGCCTAATCTGGCGGGTTAAGTTTGGATTTTCCGGACACGACCGGGACACGAAGGCAGAACGATGAATATCCACGAGTATCAGGCGAAAGCGGTGTTGCGCGAATTCGGCGTGCCAGTACCGCGCGGTGTGCCCGCTTTCAGTGTCGATGAAGCAATCAAGGGCGCCGAAGAGTTGGGCGGTCCGGTCTGGGTCGTAAAGGCGCAGATACACGCCGGCGGGCGCGGCAAGGCCGGTGGCGTCAAGGTGGTCAAATCCATCGATGACGTGAAGAAGGAATCAACGCGCATCCTCGGTTCGACACTCGTCACACATCAGACCGGTCCGCACGGCAAGAAGGTCAATCGGCTTTATATCGAGGAAGGCTCAGCCATCGACCGCGAGTTTTATTTGTCGGCGCTGATCGATCGCGAAACCTCACGCGTCGCTTTCGTTGTCTCGACCGAAGGCGGCATGGACATCGAAGAAGTTGCGCACAAGACTCCGGAAAAAATCCTTACTTTCTCGGTCGATCCGGCTACCGGGATTATGCCGCATCACGGCCGCTACGTTGCACAGGCGCTCAGGCTCACCGGCGATCTTGCCAAGCAGATCGGTGAAATGCTTCCCAAACTCTACGCGGCGTTCACCAGCAAAGACATGAGCATGCTGGAGATCAATCCGCTGGTCGTGACCAAGGGCAACAAGCTCGTTTGCCTCGATGCCAAAGTCGACTTTGATGGCAATGCACTTTACCGCCATCCCGACGTCGTCGCGCTGCGCGACCTGACCGAGGAAGACGAGAAGGAAACCGAGGCCTCGAAATACGATCTCAATTACATTGCGCTCGACGGTTCGATCGGCTGCATGGTCAATGGTGCCGGCCTTGCGATGGCGACCATGGACATCATCAAGCTCTACGGCATGGCGCCAGCCAACTTCCTCGACGTCGGCGGCAGCGCAACCAAAGAGAAGGTTACAGCGGCTTTCAAGATCATCACTTCTGATCCGAACGTGAAGGGCATCCTGGTCAACATTTTCGGCGGCATCATGAAATGCGACGTGATTGCCGAAGGCGTTGTTGCCGCAGTCAAGGAAGTGGGCCTGAAGGTGCCGTTGGTCGTGCGGCTTGAAGGCACGAATGTCGATCTTGGCAAGAAAATCATTGCCGAATCCAAGCTCAACGTCACCTCTGGCGACGACCTCGACGACGCCGCGCAGAAAATTGTCAAAGCCGTGAAGGGTGCTGCGTAATGGCCGTCCTTATCGACAGGAACACCAAGGTCATCTGCCAGGGCTTCACCGGCAAGAACGGCACCTTTCATTCGCAGGCTGCAATTGCCTACGGCACCAAGATGGTTGGCGGGACGTCGCCCGGCAAAGGCGGCTCAACACACCTCGACCTTCCTGTGTTCGACACCGTTGCCGAGGCCAAGGAGAAAACCGGCTGCGATGCGAGCGTAATCTACGTGCCGCCTGCCGGGGCTGGCGACGCGATTTGCGAGGCGATCCAGGCCGAGATCCCGCTCATTGTCTGCATCACTGAGGGCATCCCGGTGATGGATATGGTCAAGGTGAAGCGCTCGCTCACTGGATCAAAGTCGCGCCTCATCGGCCCGAACTGCCCCGGGGTCATGACTGCGGGTGAATGCAAGATCGGCATCATGCCGGGCAATATCTTCAAGCCGGGCAAAGTCGGAATCGTGTCGCGCTCGGGCACGCTCACCTACGAGGCGGTGTTCCAGACCAGCCGCGAAAGTCTCGGCCAGACCACCGCCGTCGGGATCGGCGGCGATCCGGTGAAAGGCACTGAATTTATTGCGGTGCTGGAAATGTTCCTCGCCGACCCCAAGACCGAGTCGATCGTCATGATTGGCGAGATTGGCGGCTCGGCCGAAGAGGACGCGGCGCAATTCCTGAAGGACGAAGCCAGGCGCGGCCGCAAGAAGCCCATGGTTGGCTTTATCGCAGGACGCACGGCGCCGCCCGGCCGGCGCATGGGGCATGCTGGTGCGATCATTTCCGGCGGCAAAGGTGACGCCGAGTCTAAAATTGCGGCAATGGAATCGGCAGGAATTAAGGTATCACCGTCCCCGGCTCGAATCGGGAAAACTCTGGTCGAAGTATTGAAGTCCTGATTCAGTCCTTAGGTCTTTCGTAGACTTACAGACGTCATAAATAGAGTTAAAAGAGCAAAACCGGCCGATTGCTGGCTGCTTTCGCTATTGCGACCGGAAACGCGCGAATTTTCAAGCCGCGCAAGGATCAGACCGCCATGTCCCGTCAGGACGCCAACGCCATCTTCGCCCACACCTCGTTCCTCTACGGCGGCAATGCCGCCTACATCGAAGACCTCTACGCCAAATACGAGACAGATCCTGCGGCTGTCGATGCGGAATGGCGTGCCTTTTTCCAAAGCCTGAAAGACGAGAAATCCGACGTCCTCAAAAGCGCGCAGGGCGCGTCGTGGAAGACGCCGAACTGGCCGGTGCGCCCGAACGGCGATCTTGTTGCGGCCCTCGATGGCCAATGGGCGGAAACCGAAAAGAAAATCGGCGAAAAGATCTCGACGGCCGCGAAGGCAAAAGGTGTCGAGCTGACATCCGCCGACGTGATGCAGGCGACGCGGGATTCCATCCATGCCCTGATGCTGATCCGCGCCTATCGTATCCGTGGACATTTCCATGCCAAACTCGATCCGCTCGCGCTTGAGCCGGAGAAGAACGAAGAAGAGCTCGATCCGCGCTCCTATGGATTCACCGAAGCGGATCTCGATCGCAAGATTTTCCTCGACAAGGTCCTCGGCCTCGAATTCGCATCGATGCGAGAGATCGTCACTATTCTGCGCCGCACCTACTGCCAGACGCTCGGCGTTGAGTTCATGCACATCTCGAATGCCGCGCAGAAAAGCTGGATCCAGGAGCGTATCGAGGGTCGCGACAAGGAGATTACCTTCACGCGTGAAGGCAAGCGCGCGATTCTCAACAAGCTCGTGGAAGCTGAGGGCTTCGAGAAATTCCTCGACGTCAAGTACACCGGCACGAAGCGTTTCGGTCTCGACGGCGCCGAAGCGTTGATTCCGGCGCTGGAACAGATCATCAAGCGCGGCGGCAATCTCGGCGTGCAGGAAATCTGCATCGGCATGCCGCATCGCGGCCGCCTCAATGTCCTGACGCAAGTGATGGGCAAGCCACACCGCGCGCTATTCCATGAATTCAAGGGCGGCTCGGCGACGCCGGACGAGATCGAAGGCTCCGGCGACGTTAAATATCATCTGGGCGCCTCGTCCGACCGCGAGTTCGACAACAACAAGGTGCATCTCTCGCTGACCGCCAACCCGTCGCATCTGGAAATCGTCGACCCCGTCACGCTCGGCAAGGTGCGCGCCAAGCAAGATCAGCACCACGCGAAGCCCGACGAGCGCACGATGGTGATGCCGCTGCTCATGCACGGCGATGCAGCCTTCGCCGGCCAGGGCGTGGTGGCTGAATGCTTCGGCCTATCCGACCTGAAGGGCTACCGCACGGGCGGCAGCGTCCACTTCATCGTCAACAACCAGATCGGCTTTACGACTTATCCGCGTTACTCGCGCTCCTCGCCCTATCCATCCGACGTCGCAAAGATGATTGAGGCGCTGATCTTCCATGTGAACGGCGACGATCCGGAAGCGGTCGTGTTCGCGGCGAAAGTAGCGACCGAATACCGCATGAAGTTCCAACGGCCGGTGGTCATCGACATGTTCTGTTACCGGCGTTTCGGCCACAACGAAGGCGATGAGCCGTCGTTTACCCAGCCGCTGATGTACAAGAAAATCCGCGCGCATCCGACCACGCAGGAAATCTACAGCAAGAAATTGATCGCCGAAGGCGTCGTCACTGAAGGCGAAGTAGAAAAGATGCGCGCCGATTGGCGCGCGCGCCTTGAAGCCGAATTCGAGGCCGCCGGCGGGTACAAGGCCAACAAGGCCGACTGGCTCGACGGCCGCTGGTCTGGTTTAAAAGCAGCGCGCGACGCCGACGATCCGCGCCGCGGCAACACCGGCGTTGCAGTTGAGGTCCTGCGCGAAATCGGCAAGAAGATCACGGTCGTTCCACCGGGCTTCCAGGTCCACAAAACCATCCAGCGTTTTCTCGACAATCGCGCCAATGCAATCGAAACCGGCGAAGGCATCGACTGGGCGACTGGTGAGGCGCTCGCGTTCTGCTCGCTGCTCAAGGAAGACCATCCGGTACGGCTATCCGGCCAGGATTCGGAGCGCGGCACTTTCTCGCAGCGCCACTCGGTGCTGTTCGATCAGAACACCGAAGCGCGTCACACGCCGTTCAATCACCTCGGTGACCCGCAGGCGCGCTTCGAGGTGCTCAATTCGATGCTGTCGGAAGAGGCCGTGCTGGGCTTCGAATACGGCTATTCCACCGCCGAGCCAAACGCGCTGACGCTGTGGGAGGCGCAATTCGGCGACTTCGCCAATGGCGCGCAGGTCGTATTCGACCAGTTCATTTCGTCGGGCGAGCGTAAATGGCTGCGCATGTCCGGCCTCGTTTGCCTGCTGCCGCATGGCTACGAAGGGCAGGGGCCGGAACATTCCTCGGCGCGGCTTGAGCGCTTTTTGCAGATGTGTGCCGAAGACAACATGCAGGTGGCGAATCTCACGACGCCGGCGAACTATTTCCACGCCTTGCGCCGGCAATTGAAGCGCGAGATCCGCAAGCCGTCTGATCCTGATGACGCCAAAGAGCCTGCTGCGCCACAAGCGCGCAGTGTCGCGCCTCGACGAGATGGCTTCCGGCACCTCGTTCCACCGCCTCCTGTGGGATGACGCTCAACTGCATCCGAACGAGAAGATCAAGCTTGTGGCCGACGACAAAATACGGCGCGTCGTTATGTGCTCGGGGAAGGTCTACTACGATCTTTATGACGAACGTGAGAAGCGCGGCATCGACGACATCTATTTGCTGCGCATCGAGCAGCTATACCCGTTCCCGACGAAGGCTCTCGTCGCAGAGCTCTCGCGTTTCAAGCAAGCCGAGATGGTTTGGTGCCAGGAAGAGCCGCGCAATATGGGTGCATGGTTCTTCGTCGATGTGTTTCTCCAATGGATACTCAATCAGATCGGCGCCAAGAACCGCACCATGCGCTATGCGGGGCGTCCGGCATCAGCCTCAACCGCAGTCGGGCAGATGTCGAAACATCTGGCGCAACTCAAGCAATTTCTTGACGAGGCACTTGGATAAATTCGTATTGCGTCATGCCGGACTGGCCATGACGACAAAGGAAGCAGGTCATGGCTGACATTCGCGTGCCTACCCTCGGCGAATCTGTGTCCGAAGCAACCGTTGGCAAATGGTTCAAGCAGCCGGGCGACGCAGTGGCAGTAGACGAGCCGCTGGTGGAGCTTGAGACCGACAAGGTCACCCTGGAGGTGCCCGCCCCGGCGGCAGGCGTGCTTTCCGACGTTGCGGCGAAGAACGGCGACACCGTCGCTGTCGGTGCGCTGCTTGGGCAAATCAAGGAAGGGGCGGGCGCCACGCCCAAGCCCGCCGCGCCCACACCCAAGCCCGTCGAGGCGCCAAAATCCGCAGCCGCTCCCTCGGCGAAGCCAGCCGAAATGCCTGCGCCGCCGTCGGTGAGGAAGATGGCCGCTGAAAGCGGTGTCGACGCGTCAAAAGTCGCCGGCAGTGGCATGCACGGCCAGGTCACCAAAGGCGACATGATCGCGGCGATTGAGCGTGCAGCGGCAACGCCCACGCCGGTTTCTACCCCGGTGCAGATGCGCGCACCGTCGCCCGCCGACGATGCTGCGCGTGAAGAACGGGTACACATGACGCGGCTGCGCCAGACAATCGCGCGACGGCTGAAAGATGCTCAGAATACAGCCGCCATGCTCACGACCTTCAACGAGGTCGACATGAGCGCCGTGATGCATATGCGCAATCAGTACAAAGAGCTTTTCGAGAAAAAGCACGGCGTGAAGCTCGGCTTCATGGGATTTTTTGTGCGCGCGTGCATTCAGGCTTTGAAGGAAATTCCAGCCGTCAATGCCGAGATCGACGGCACCGATATGGTCTACAAAAATTATTATCACATCGGCGTTGCAGTCGGCACCGAGAAGGGCCTCGTTGTGCCGGTGCTGCGCGACGCCGACCATCTGTCGCTTGCACAGATCGAGAAGACGATCTCCGAACTCGGCCGCCGCGCGCGCGATGGCGCGCTCAAGATCGACGAGATGCAAGGCGGCACCTTCACCATCAGCAACGGTGGCGTTTACGGCTCGCTGATGTCCACGCCGATCCTGAATGCACCGCAATCCGGTATTCTCGGCATGCACAAGATCCAGGAGCGGCCGGTGGTGCATGAAGGCAAAATCGAAGCACGGCCGATGATGTATCTCGCGCTTTCCTATGATCACCGCATTGTCGACGGTCAGCAGGCGGTCACATTCCTCGTGAGGGTGAAGGACAGCCTGGAGGATCCGGCGCGGATCGTGCTGGATTTGTAAGCGCATGGCCTACGACCTCATCGTCATCGGCACCGGCCCCGGCGGCTACGTCTGTGCGATCCGCGCGGCACAGCTCGGCCTGAAAACTGCGGTCGTCGAAAAGCGCGCCACGTATGGCGGTACATGCCTCAATATCGGATGTATCCCGTCCAAGGCTTTGCTGCACGCATCGGAATTGTTCGAAGAGGCCGGTCACACATTCCCGAAGATGGGCATTGGTGTATCCACGCCCAAACTCGATCTCAATGCGATGATGGCGTTTAAGGATCAGGGCGTCGATGGAAACGTCAAAGGCGTCGAATTTCTGTTCAAGAAGAACAAGATTGACGCCTTTCATGGCAGCGCGCGCATCGCCGCGCCCGGCAAAGTCGAAGTCAAAAGTGCCGATGGCAAAACGCAGACACTGGAAGCCAAGTCCATCGCGATCGCGACCGGCTCCGATGTCGCGCGCCTGAAGGGTATCGAAATCGATGAAAAGCGCATCGTTTCATCCACCGGCGCGCTTTCGCTGTCAGAAGTGCCCAAACATCTTCTGGTGGTGGGCGCTGGTGTGATCGGCCTTGAACTTGGTTCGGTCTGGCGGCGACTTGGCGCACAGGTAACAGTCGTGGAGTTTCTCGACGGCGTATTGCCGGGCATGGATGGCGAAGTGCGACGTCAGGCGCAACGCTTGCTTGAGAAACAAGGCATGGCGTTCAAGCTATCGTCGAAAGTGACAGCGATTGACGTCTCAGGAAAACGATTGAAAGCAACCATCGAGCCGGCGAAGGGCGGGGCGGCGGAGACAGTCGAGGCCGACGTTGTTCTCGTTGCCATTGGCCGCGTCCCTTACATCGATGGGCTTGGGCTTAAAGAAGCCGGTGTGAAGATCGACGAGCGTGGGCGCATTGTTGTCGATCATTATTTTGCGACCAACGTGCCGGGTATCTGGGCGATTGGTGATGTGATTGCCGGTCCGATGCTGGCGCATAAGGCCGAAGATGAAGGTGTGGCACTTGCGGAAATTCTGGTTGGGCAGGCTGGGCATGTGAACTACGACGCCATTCCAAATGTGGTCTACACCTATCCAGAGATCGCCACTGTTGGAAAAAGTGAAGAGGAATTGAAGTCTGCCGGTGTTGCGTACAATGTCGGCAAATTTCCCTTCACCGCCAACGGGCGAGCCAAGGTCAATTTAACGACAGATGGTTTTGTAAAAATTCTAGCCGACGCAAAAACTGATCGTGTTCTCGGCGTGCAACTGATTTGCGCCGACGCCGGCAACATGATTGCCGAGGCCGTCATCGCCATGGAGTTCGGTGCTTCAGCCGAAGACATTGCGCGCACTTGCCACGCACATCCGACGCTATCGGAGGCGGTCAAGGAAGCTGCAATGGCGGTGGCCAAGCGGGCGATACATATGTAGCATTCGTCATGGCCGGGCTTGTCCCGGCCATCTCGCTTAGGAGGGCATCGCGGCTTCCTGAACGGGATCACCGGGACTCGCGCTGCGCGCGGCCCGGCAATGACAACATGCCGGAGGAATTTCCCATGGCCAAAGGCCACAAAGACAAAGTCGCAGTCGTCACCGGCGGCGCGAACGGTATAGGGCAGGCCTTCGCCAGGCGGCTGGCGGAAGACGGCGTTCATGTAGCGATTGCCGATCTCGCCGACGGCAAGGATACCGTGAAGCTGATTGAAGCTGCCGGCCGCAAGGCGCTCGCGGTAAATTGCGACGTGTCCTCGGAAGCGTCTGTCGCCGCCATGGCGAAAGAGGTGCAAGGAAAATTTAGTCAGGTCGACATCGTCGTGAATTGTGCGGGGGTTTTTCCGCAGAAAAATTTCCCCGAGATGAGTTTCGCCGATTGGCGAAAAGTTCTCTCGATCAATCTCGATGGCACATTCCTGGTTACCGCTGCCTTCGTGCCTGGCATGCGCGCCCGCAAGTGGGGCCGTGTCGTCAACATGGCATCGAGCACGCTGGGTTCGGTCGTGACAGGCTTTGCGCACTACGTCGCGAGCAAAGGCGGCATTGTCGGTTTTACGCGGGCTCTGGCCAGCGATCTCGCCGGTGACGGCATCACCGTCAATGCAATCGCGCCAGGCCTTACCCGTTCACCCGGTACTCTCGTGCGCTCGCCACGCCCCGGTTTTAAGACTATGGACGAGGAATTTGCTGCAGTCGCGCAAATGCAAGCGATCAAGCGTGTGGAGGTGCCGGACGATTTGGTCGGCGCGGTATCGTTTCTCACCAGCGACGATGCTGCATTTATCACTGGCCAGACGCTCAATGTCGACGGCGGACGGGTGAGGACTTAGCGACCAAGCTTTGTAAAATCACGCTATTTCACCTCATTTGCGGCAAGCCCAACGAAGTACTATTTATCAGCCCCATGCGCCGCCAACTTGTCCGCTTTCTATCGGTCATCCTCGCACTGCTGTTTTTGCTCGAGGCGTGGCTATGGGACCACCTCGAGCCTGTCGTTGCTCGCGTCGTCAATATTGTGCCCTGGGGGAGGGTCAAAGTCAGGCTTAGACGGTTGATTGATAATCTGCCGCCTTACGCGGCGCTTACGATTTTCATCATCCCGATCATTGTCGTCCTGCTACCGCTCAAATTTCTTGAAGTTTACGTCATTGCCACACAGGGCTGGCTCGGCGTCATTCTGGTGTTGGTGTTCGCGAAATTCCTTGGCGTCGGCGTCACCGCGTTTGTGTTTGATGTCACACGCGGCAAGTTGCTGCAAATAGGTTGGTTTCACCGAATGTACGACTGGTTCATATGGCTGCGCGGCTGGTCACGCGAAATCACCGAGCCAGTGCGGCAGCGGATCCGTCGATTGAGATGGTTACTGAAGCCACAGCGCGCCGGCAAGTTTGTGCGCCGGTTCATGCGGTTGCGCCGCCGGGCCTACCGCGACGATCCGGCGTAGCAGCAGCGTCAGCCCAAATGCAGCGCGTGCGGCGCCCATAGGCCGAGCGCCATGAAGCCGAGGCCGACGGCGCCTAGCATTCTCGAGATCCAGCCCAACGCAGCTATGCCCGTTATGACTTGCGCGGAGGCGAGCACAATACCGATCTGGAATGCAGCTGACGCGAATTCATACTGATGGTAGCGCGCCAGCGCGAGTTCGCGGCTTTCTTCGGCTTCCTTTGCGCGTTCCGCTAGTTGCTTGCGGCCTTCTTTTGTCTCGGGCTCATCGTTATAGCGCGCGACAGTCTTCTTCCAACCATCAATCGTTTTGAGCAATCGCGCCTTTCCATCCTGGTCGGTTGTCCGGTCCAGCTCGACCTGAAGCTGCTCGGCCGCCGTTGTCAGCACAGTCACGCGAATGGTCTTTGCCTGAAAGAAAGACCAAAGATCATTGGTGGCGACGTTGTAGGTGATTGCCGAAGTCTGCGCGCTTTTGCCCAGTGTCTCAGAGAATGCCAAGAATAGCGCCAGCACCGCAATTAGCAGTGCAATCCGCTTGTTTGAATGAGCCGCGTGCTCAGCATGTTCGGCGTGTTCGAGATTTTCGTGGACACTCATCGTTTCCCTCCGGCCACCTTGGTGCCACGATGATCGGAAAGGCGGCCGCGTGCAAGAGGGTCGATTACGCGCGCGGATGTGCGCTTGCGTAGACTTCCATCAAACGCTCGGCATCGACCGCAGTGTAGATTTGGGTTGTGGAGAGCGAGGCGTGGCCGAGCAACTCCTGAATTGCGCGTAAGTCGCCTCCACGCGCCAGCAAATGGGTCGCAAAAGAATGACGCAGTGCATGCGGCGTAGCATTTTCCGGCAGGCCAAGCGCACCGCGTAAACGCGCCATTGTCAGCTGCACGATTCGAGGCGAGAGCGGTCTTCCCTGCGCCCCAACAAACAAAGAACTGTTCGATGGCAGTTCGAGGGGGCAGAGCGCCACATAATCAGCAATTGCTTTAGCAACCTGGGGCAGGACCGGTACCATGCGGGTTTTGTTGCCCTTGCCGGTCACCGTGAGGGCATCGCTGTTTGCGCGCACGTCGTTGCGCTTGAGGCTAAGCGCCTCCGAGATGCGCAGCCCACAACCGTAAAGCAGCGCGAGGACCGCCGCGTCGCGGGCAATAACCCACGGTTCACGTGTTTCGCCTTCGCGCAGGCTCGTTTCGGTCATCTGTCTGGCGGCCGAGACCGCCAGCGGTTTTGGCAAACTCTTCGGCAATTTTGGCGAACGGATTGCCGTTAGTGCTGCAACCGTGCCCTTGCCATTGCGTTCCAGGAATCGTGCAAACGAACGCGTGCCGGCGAGGGCGCGCATGAGCGAACGATTGCCTATGCCCTCACTGCGCCGAGCCGCCATGAAGGCGCGCACGTCCGCCGGCGCCAGCTTGGCCAGTTGCTTGAGCGTCGGTGCGCCACCGAGATGATCCGCCAGAAAGGAAAGGAACTGGGAGACGTCGCGCCGGTAGGACTCCAGGGTCTTTGGTGACATTCGCCGCTCCGCGCCGAGATGCCCGATCCAGCGCGTGATTTCGGCGGCGACGTCGGGACTCGCGTGGGAAGCGCTCATGGCCGGGAGAGTGGCATTGCTTTCTTCACTCTTCCTTAAGCGCCCGGAATCGGCCAGACCAAGCACATGAACAGGGTTGTCGACATTCTGGTTCCGGTCGCGCTCGACCAGACTTACTCATATCGGGTTCCAGCGGGGCTTGATCTTGCGCCCGGCGACCTGGTGGCGGTGCCGCTGGGCGCTCGTGATTGCATGGGTGTCGTTTGGGCCGACAATCCCAATCCGAACCCGCGCCTGCACAATCGCCTGAAGGATGTCGACGAAAAGCTCGACGTGCCGCCGCTCAAAGCTGAACTCCGTCAGTTTGTCGATTGGGTGTCCGGTTACACGCTCGCCTCGCGCGGCATGGTGCTGCGCATGGCGTTGCGGATGGGCGAGCACCTCGGTCCGGGGCGTGAGCGTGTCGGCGTCAGGCGTGCCGGCCCGGCACCCGCGCGCATGACACCCGCACGAGCGCGAGTCTTGCAGCTTTTGACTGACGGCCTCGTTCATTCGAAGGGGGAGGCGGCGCAGGAGGCGGGAGTAAGCGCTGGCGTTATTGACGGTTTGGTTGACGAAGGTGCGCTGGAAACGGTGGTGCTCCCGCCAGAGCCGGTAGCCGGACAACCCGACCCCGATTTTCGCAAGCCGGAGTTTTCGCTTGCTCAGCTCGCCGCCGCCGATGCTTTGCGCACGACGGTCACGCAAGGCGGTTACACAGTGACCCTGCTTGATGGCGTTACCGGCTCCGGCAAAACGGAGGTCTATTTCGAGGCGGTGGCCGAAAATATCCGGCGCAAACGACAAACTTTGATCCTGATGCCGGAAATCGCGTTAACCGCGCAATTTCTCGACCGGTTTTCAGAGCGCTTCGGCACACGGCCCGCTGAATGGCATTCGCAACTGACGCCGCGCAGGCGCGCCCGCACGTGGGCGGCGGTTGCTGCTAACGAAGTCTCCGTCGTGGTCGGTGCACGGTCGGCGCTGTTCCTGCCGTATGCGGATCTCGGACTTGTCGTGGTCGATGAAGAACACGATCCCGCCTACAAGCAGGAGGACGGCGCCCACTACCACGCCCGTGACATGGCGGTCGTGCGCGGGGCGATCGCAAAAATTCCTGTGGTGCTCGCATCGGCGACGCCCTCGGTCGAATCGGAAGTCAACGCGCGCCGTGGCCGCTACCGCCACGTTCACTTGCCGGAGCGTTTCGGCGGTGCGCATCTGCCGTCGATCGAAGCGATCGATTTGCGGCGTGAGGCCCCGCCGAAAGGGCGGTTCATTTCGCCACGGCTTGCTGAAGCCGTTGGCGGTGTCGCTGACACGCGGTGAGCAGGCTTTACTGTTTCTCAATCGCCGTGGTTACGCACCGCTGACGTTGTGTCGGGCCTGCGGTTTCCGTCTGCAATGTCCGAATTGCGATGCGTGGCTGGTGGATCACCGTTTTAAGCGCCGGTTGGTCTGCCATCACTGCGGATTTTCCATGCCGCCTCCGGCCGAATGCCCGAATTGTCACGCTACCGAGAGCTTTGCCGCAGTGGGTCCCGGCGTTGAACGGCTGGAGCAAGAGGCCGCCGAACTTTTTCCGCAAGCTCGCATCCTGGTGCTCTCGAGCGATCTCGTCGAATCGGTCGATCGCTTGCGCCAGGAGCTCGACGATGTCGCGGAAGGGCGCTTCGATCTCGTTATCGGCACGCAGCTGGTTGCCAAAGGCCACCACTTTCCAAAACTTAATCTCGTCGGCATTGTCGATGCTGATCTCGGCCTGGGGAATGGTGATCCGCGCGCGGCCGAGCGCACGTTTCAATTGCTTCATCAGGTGGTTGGCCGCGCCGGCCGTGAGGAAGGCCGTGGCGTAGGCTACTTGCAGACGCACCAGCCAGAGCATCCGGTGATGAGGGCGCTGATCTCCGGCGACCGTGAAGCGTTCTACACGAACGAAATCGAGCAGCGCGAGCGCAGCGGCTATCCTCCCTTTGGGCGGCTTGCCGCTCTGATTATTACGGCCAACGAGAGGAATACAGCCGAGGCTTACGGCCGCACGCTCGCCAATGCTGCACCAAAGGACGAGCACGTTCGCATTCTCGGCCCCGCTGAAGCGCCGATCGCTGTGGTGCGCGGGCGCCATCGCTTCCGGCTGTTGGTGAAGTCACCGCGCGCCTTCGACCTGTCGGTTTACCTGCGTGCATGGCTCGCCGCGGCACCCAAAGCGCGCGGCAACATCAGGCTTGAAGTGGACGTTGACCCGCAGAGCTTCTATTAGCCCGCGTTGGCTGTTGCCTCTGCGGCCGTTGCCGAATAGCGCACGAGCGGCGGCTTGAGCCCGGTGCAATTGCGCGCCCGCTGTTGAGGCATTCGGACTAGCGCGTGGTCCCGGTCACACTCTCGAGCAAAGCTATGAGCCCCCTTAAAAGCTCTGTTGGCGATGGTGGACAACCTCGAATGTGGAGATCGACAGGCATTACGTCTTTGACGCCGCCGACCACAGCGTAGCTGCCGGCAAATATTCCACCATCTGCGGCGCAGCTGCCGACTGCGATAACCCATTTTGGATCTGGCGTTGCGTTGTAGGTGCGCAGCAATGCCTGGCGCATGTTTTTCGTCACTGGGCCGGTGACCATCAACACGTCAGCATGGCGCGGCGAAGCGACAAAGCGCAGGCCAAGCCGTTCAAGATCATAGAACGCATTGTTGAGTGCGTGGATTTCCAGCTCGCAGCCGTTGCAGGAGCCGGCGTCGACCTGACGAATAGAGAGCGAGCGGCCCAGCTTGGCACGGGCAACACGGTTGACGGTTTTCGCGAGTTCGGCGAGCGCAGCCTCATCGGGGCTGGGCGCCGGCTCGGTGAGCGGGCCGTGAATGAGGCTTTCGAGCAAGGTCTTGCGCATCGCTAAAGATCGTGTCCCGAGTAGGAGCAGTTGAATGATTTGTTGCAGAGCGGGAAATCGGCGACGATGTTGCCGTCGATCGCGGCTTCCAGCAGTGGCCACTGAAACCACGAGGCATCGCGCAGATGGCAGCGCGCGACGCGCCCCTTGCTGTTGAGCTTGAGCCACACCAGTACGTCGCCACGGAAGGCTTCGGCTACACCCATGCCCTCGCAAACCTTACCTTTGCCGATCGTGGTCTTGAGCGCTCCCTGCGGTAGCGCGACCAGGATCTGTTCGATCAGCGACAGGCTCTGTTCGATCTCGCGGATACGGATCCACACTCGCGCATTGACGTCGCCGGCATCGAGCACCGGCACTTCGAAAGAGAGCTTGTCGTATGGCGCATAAGCGAATGCCCGTCGTGCATCGAAGGTGCGGCCGGAAGCGCGGCCAACAAAACCGCCGGCGGCGAACTGCCGCGCGAATTCCGGTTTCACGATGCCGGTGGTGACTGTCCGGTCTTGCAGCGAGGCGGTGTTGTCGTAGAGTTCGACCAGTCGCGGAAAGACGCGGCGCACTTCGGCGAGTAGCGATTCAATCTCCGTAATCCCCTCGTCGGCAATATCACCAGCGACGCCGCCCGGCACGATGATATCCATCATCAGCCGGTGGCCGAAGGACGCCGCAGCCGCGCGCAGCGTACGCTCGCGCAGAATTCCGCATTGCGCATGCATGAGCGCAAAAGAAGCATCATTGCAGATCGCGCCCACGTCGCCGAAATGATTGGCCAGCCGCTCCAGCTCGGCCATCAGTGCACGCAAATAAGCCGCGCGCGGCGGCGCTTTCACCTGCAAGGCCGCTTCCGCGGCTTGGGCAAACGCGAAAGCGTAAGCGACCGTGCTGTCGCCGGACGTATGCGACGCAAGTTTGGCCGCGGTGTCGAGCGTCGCACCGTCCATCAGGGACTCGATGCCCTTGTGCACCCAGCCGAGACGTTGTTCCAACCGCACCACATATTCGCCGTTGGCCGTAAATCGAAAATGTCCCGGCTCGATGATGCCGGCGTGAACGGGTCCAACCGCGATCTGATGCAAGCCGTCGCCCTCGACAGGGAGGAACTCATAGGGCGTAGGCCTTTGCTCCGGCCGGTTTTTGCCGAGCGGCTGCGCGACACCCCAAAACCCGAGATCGAGCCAGGGTCGCTTATCGGGCGAATTCGTCGCCTGCAATCCAAACAGATCCTGGATCGCGCGTTCGAGCCGGATCGCGGGCGGATGACGCGCTGCAACACTCGGGTACTTTCCAGCCTTGCAGGTGTAGGTGAGCACTGCGACGTCGTTTGACGATCCATCCAGCAACGCCATGTAAACATGCGGAGCATCGCCCCACAGGCCGAGCAACGTGCATTGACCGGAGGCAAGTAAGCCGATCGCCTGCTGCCAGCCCTCTTCGGCAACTACTGCGCGCGGCCAGGGTCGATGCTCCTCGGCCTTCTTGAGATGCGTAAACTGGTCGAGCAAGGCCATGGTGCTATCCCAGGAGCCGGGCGACGTTTTCAAAACCGGCCACGAGCGCTGGCGGCATATAGATCCCGGCCATGAACACCAGCGCTAGATGCGCGAACATCGGCACGTAGGACGCTTCGGCCGGCGCGTTCGACCCGCGCGGTTCGCCGAAGGCAATGGTGTTAAGCCGCAGGAACAAGCCGCCCAAGCCTACCAAAATTCCGAATACCAGGATCATCACGAGCCCTGGCTCGCGCGCGAAAGTTGAGCTCACGACCAGAAACTCGCTCATGAATATGCCGAGCGGCGGCAGCCCCGCGATGGCGACGACGCCGAGTACTAAGCCCCAGCCGAGGACCGGATTAGTCACTGTAAGGCCGCCCATATCGGCGATCTTCTGCGTGCCTTTGACCTGGGCAATATGACCGACCGCAAAAAAGATCGCCGACTTGGTCAGCGAGTGCATGGTCATGTGCAAGAGGCCAGCGAAGTTCGCGAGAGTGCCACCCATGCCAAACGCAAACACGATGATGCCCATGTGTTCGATCGAGGAATACGCGAACATGCGTTTGAGGTCGCGGCGCCGGTACAACATGAAGGCTGCGAACACGCAGGAGATCAGGCCCATGGTCACCATCAGCGGGCCAGGCGCGAGCGCGGCCGGATTAAGCGCGAGCAGCATCTTGAAGCGCAGCAGCGCATAAAGCGCGACATTCAGGAGCAGGCCGGAAAGTACAGCCGAAATCGGTGTTGGACCTTCGGCGTGCGCGTCGGGCAGCCACGCGTGGAGTGGCGCAAGACCGACCTTGGTGCCATAGCCGAGCAGAAGGAACACGAAAGCGACATTGAGCAAAGCGGGATCGAATTTCGCTGCTTTTGTCACGAGCACAGTCCACACCATGGCGTCGACGCCTTCGCCGATGACCGGCCGTGCCGCCATGTAGATCAGGATGGTGCCAAACAGTGCCAACGCGATGCCGACACTGCCGAGAATGAAATATTTCCAGGCGGCTTCAAGCGCCTCATGGGTACGATAGATGCCGACCATCAGCACAGTAGTGAGGGTCGCCATCTCGATCGCGACCCACATAAGACCGATATTGTTGGCGACCAGCGCAAGATTCATGGCGAACATCAGCGCCTGATACATCGCATGATAGAAACGTACGAAAGCCGGTGTCAGGCGCCCGATCTCGATCTCGTGGCTGATGTAGCTCGCGCTGAACACGCTGGTGGTGAAACCGACAAAGGTGGTCAGCACGATGAAGACCTTGTTGAGGTCGTCCACCAGGAGATAGGGACCGGATCTTGGCGCAACGACGAAAAGCGATACGGCGGTCAAAAACGTGAGCAGTGTTGCGAGGACGTTGAGCCGCGCGGTTAGCCGATAGCCGGGCAGCGCTGCGATCAGCCCGGCAGCCACTGCAGGAATAACGAGAACTCCTGTGAGTGCATCTATCATCGCCGCTCTCCGCGGAAACGGTCTAGCGCCTGCACGTCGACGGTGTCGAAGCGCTCGCGGATGCGGAACAGGAAAATGCCGATCACAATGAAAGCAATCAGCACCGAGAATGCGACGCTGATCTCGACCACCAGCGGCATGCCCTTCGCGCCGGTGGCTGCTAGCACCAGGCCGTTTTCCAGCGACATGAAGCCGACCACCTGGCTCACTGCGTTGCGCCGGGTAACCATCATCAACAGGCCAAGCAGTACCACCGCTAGCGCGAAGGCGAGATCCTCACGCGCCAGCGGGTCGGCCTCTGCGGTCACTCGCAGCATCACCACCATGGAGAGCGCGACCAGCCCCATGCCGAGCAGCATGGCGGGGCCGACGCCGACCACGGTTTCGATCTCGCGGTGAATGCCGAGCCGCACGATGATCCGATGCAGGGCCGTTGGAATGACGATGGCCTTGAACACCAGTGCTATCACCGCAGTAAGATAGAGGTGGGGTGCGTCCTGGACGAAGGCCTGCCAGGCGACCGATGCCGCGAGTACCAAGGCATGGAGCGCGTAGATATTGAGCAGCGCGTAGAGCCGGTCCTGGTAAAGCTGCATGAAGCTCACCAGCACCAGCGAACCGGCGAGTAAATGAGCGACGTCGAAAGAGAGACCGCGCATATTCTAAAGGCTCCGCGAGACAAACAGCAGCAAGGTGCCAAGCAGGCCCAGCATCAGCGCAGCACCCAGGAAAGCTGGCACCCGGAACACACGCATCTTGGCGACCGATGTCTCGAACACGGCCAGGAGGAAGCCGCCGGCGGCTAGCTTGGCGACATAAGATGCAACCCCGATGGCGATCTGGGCAGCGCTTCCGTTGGGTGGCGCGATACCCCAAGGTGTGAACAGACAACTGACGACCGAGACGTAGAGCAGCAATTTTAACTCGGAGGCGAGATCGATCAGCGCCAGATGGCGGCCGGAATATTCCAGCACCATTGCCTCGTGCACCATGGTGAGCTCGAGATGCGTCGCCGGATTGTCGATCGGAATGCGCGCGTTTTCTGCGATCGCCACCATGATCAACGCGAGTAGCGCAAGGCCGAGCGAAACCCTCAAGCCCGCTTCGCCCGACGCCATGTAGGCTGCCATGATGGAGAGCTGCGTTGAGCCAGCAATGAGCGCCAACGTGAACATGATCATCAGCATCGCCGGTTCGGCAAGCGAGGCGATCATAACCTCGCGGCTCGAGCCGATTCCGCCGAAGCTGGTGCCGACATCAAGGCCAGCGAGCGCAAGGAAAAATCGTGCGCTGCCGAGCAGCGCAATTAGCGCGATTAGGTCGGCCGACCAGGAGAACAGCAATCCACTGCGGAAGGTCGGCACCAGCGATGCCGCGACCCAGGTGCCAGCGAAGACAATGTAGGGAATGACACGGAACAGCCAGGACGCGCTTTCGGCAAGAACCACCTCTTTCTGCATCAGCCGAACGAGGTCGCGATAGGGCTGCAATAGTGGTGGCCCTTGCCGGCGTAAGAGCCGCGCCTTCACCGTGCGCACAAAGCCAGTCAACAGCGGCGACAGCAGCAGCACCAGCAGCATCTCTGCGCCCTGAAAAGCGAAATCGCGGATCACGGCCATATCGCAAGCACCAGCAGGAGCAGCACCAGCGCCGCGAAAACCAGTGTGAGATAGCGGCGGATGGTGAGGAATTGCAGGACATTGAGCCGGTCGGCCGCATAGCCGATGAAAGCGGCAATCGGCGCATAAACGGCTTCCCAGATAAGATCGCTCAGCTCGACGGTGAGCCGCGCCGGCGCGGTGGCGCCCGGCGGCGGCATTTCGCCGATCTCGCGCGCGCGGAACACGGTGGTCCCGTACACGCGGCGGATCGGCTGGGCGAAGCTCGATGCGGTGTATTGCGTTGACGGGCTCGGGTCCGGATAACCGCAATCCCAGGCCGGCCCGCGCCGCAGTTTGTCTGAGGCCAGTCGATGAATGGCGAAGGCGGCGATTGAGCCAGACAGCGCCACGAAGGTGAAGACGAGCAATCCATTATAGGAGCTACGGCTTTCCGCGATCGGCACAATGGTTAGCCAATCGAGGCCGGTCTGATGCGGCATGCTCATGCCGACCAGCGCCTTTGTCACTGGCGCTAGCGCGTCGAGGAAAATGCCAGGCAGGATGCCTGCGACGAGACAGAGCGCGGACAGGAAGAACATCGCGGCGAGCGAATTGTTGTCGGTTTCGCGCGCGTCGGCGGCGGCTGCGGTGCGCGGACGTCCCAGGAAGCTCACGCCGAAGGCTTTGACGAAACAGGCGGCGGCGAGCGCTGCCGATAACGCCAGCAGTGCACCTACCGCCGGCACCAGGAATTTCAAACCCCAGGACGGCAATTGCGGGCTGAGCAGGATGGCCTGGAAAGTCAGCCACTCCGACACGAAGCCATTGAGCGGCGGCAGCGCCGAGATCGCGACGCAGCCGACGAGGAACACGAAAGCCGTCTGCGGCATCCGGTGAATCAACCCGCCGAGAAGCTCCATGTCGCGCTCGCCGGTTGAGTTAAGGACGGCACCGGCGCCGAAGAACAGCAAGCTCTTGAAGACGGAGTGATTGAAGACGTGGAACAGGGCAGCGGTAAGCGCCAGTGCCGCAGCGACACCCATGCCGTGCGCCTTGAAAGCGAGCGCCAGGCCAAGCCCGATATAGATGATTCCGATATTCTCCACCGTGTGGTAGGCGAGCAGCCGTTTGAGATCATGCTGCATCAGCGCATAAAGCACGCCCATCACGGCTGTGATGCCGCCGACGGCGAGCACCAGCATGCTCCACCACCAGGCCGGCGTGCCAAGCAGATCGAACGCGATTCGCACAAAGCCGTAGACCGCGACCTTGGTCATCACGCCGCTCATTAACGCGGAGACATGGCTCGGCGCTGCCGGATGGGCGAGCGGAAGCCAGGCGTGCAAGGGTACGACGCCCGCCTTGGAGCCAGCGCCGACGAGTGCAAGGATTAGCACCATTGCCGCCAGCGCGGCGGAGGGCTGGGACGCGCGGATCGCCTCGAACGCGTAGTTGCCAATGCTGCCCGCGAGCAGGCCGAAGGCTAGCAGCAGCGCCAGCGTGCCGAAGCTGGCCATTAACAGATAGACGTAGCCTGCGTGCAGGTTTTCGCGCTCCCGGTGATGTGCGACGACCAGCGCCCACGAGGTGAGCGACATGAATTCCCATGACACCAAAAAACTGAAGGCGTCGTCGGCGAGCACAACAAGGTTCATGGCGGCGAGATAGGCCGGGTAGAATGGCAGTACGCGCCCGGGCGAGCGTTCGTGGCGGCCATAGCCAAGTGCGAAGAGACTTGCCGCCGCGCCGCCAAGGTTGACCACGATGAGAAAGAACGATGAAAGAGCGTCGACGCGAAAATGCGCGCCGAGCCACGGCAAGCCGAGCGGTAACGTAACGTTGCCGCTGTCGATTTTGCCGAACAAGCTTAACAGTGCGATCATGCACAGCGTCAACGTCACGACAAAGCTGACGCCGTAGACAAACGCGCTGGCGCGTGGCGACGTCCAGAAGGCGACCGCTGTCGGCGCCAGCACCAGCAATATCGCCACACCATAAAGTGCGTAAGCGACCATCATTGCGGCGCACCTTTCAGCCGCACCCCGCGGCCTCCGCCGCTGCTGGTGCTGCCTTCGCCGATCAATTCGATGCCGCCGGCTGAAAGCGCATCGACCAACTTCATCAACAAATCCACGTTACCGCGGACGACGCCATCAGAGGCTTCCATGCGTTGGATCGTTGGCAATGACAGTCCGCATCTCTGCGCCAATTCGCGCTGGTCGAGGCCCAATAGCGCTCGTGCGGCTCGCAGCTGTCCCGAAGTAATCATGTTAGTCCAAGGGACTTCGTGGTCTAGAATATGATATATAAAGTTTTATATCGCTATTCTGATGTGTCAAGCATCACTTTGCGGCTCGGCTAAGCATGCAGCGACCCGCCACACGCTATTCCGGCATTTCGTCGTGGCGCACGTTCGGCTGCAGCAAGACGCAGGCTGCAGCGGCAAAAATCATTGCAAACCCGATGATGTCAGGCACGGTCAGCCGCTCGTCAAGCACGATCGCGGATGCGCTGACGCCAATGACCGGCACAAGCAAAGATCCGAGTGAGGCTGTAATGGCTGGCAACCGCCCGACAATCGACCACCATAAAAAATGCGCGAGACCGACCCCAAACAGGCCGACAAAGAGGATCGCCAAAATCGTGTCGATTTGGATCGGCCAAAGGTGCGGATAGCCTTCCGTCAGGAAGGAGCCGGCTGTGATGAAAAGCAGGCCAAACAGCAATTGCCAGGCCGCGTTCGCCAACGGTTCAATCGTGACTCTGGCCCATTTGATGTAGACGGTCGCAACGGACCAGCTCAGCGCGCAACCCAGCGAATAAAACACGAAAAGCGGAAATCCGGTGGCGAACAGAGGCCACACCAGGACGGTCAGCCCAATCACGCACAGCGCGAAGGCCAGCCAGCGAACCGCGTTTAGCCGCTCGCCAAGGAAAAGCCAGCTCAGCACCGTCGTCCAGATTGGCATCGAATAGGTGATAATGATGGCGCGGGTGGTCGCGCCGCTGAGCTGCGCAAAGCCAGAGAGGATCTGAAACGCTGCAACATTGAGTAGTCCCGCCACCAAGACGTGGATGTACTCGCCACGCGGCACTTTCAGATTGTGGCCGGAAATGACCGCTGCCGCGAACAAGGTGGCGGCACCGATCCCGGAGCCAGCGACGCGCAGGCTCCATGGTGACACTTCGCGCAACGCGACTGCTGCGGCAATCCAATTGAGGCCCCAGGCGAATGCAAGCAGCACTACCAGCAGCTTGGCCGTCGCGGCGGCGTCGCTTTCGTTTTCGGCTTTGACATTGCGAAGGAAGGTCCGGCGGGAGAGTCGGCGCGTCTGCCTGCGTACACGCTATAGCGCAGATGCTCGCGTGGCGAGGTGACTCCACGCATAGAGGTATTTCCGTCAGGCGCCTGCGGCGAACTTGCCGGCTTGTTGCGCGGCCATCCTCGCTGTGTTAGCTAGCCCTCGATTTCTGGGGGGTTTCCGCGGGCTCCCGCGACGTCCTCCGAGATCGGAATTCTCGCTTGGATTCCAATAGTTTGCGCCGCCTTCCGCGACGGCGTCCTGGCTGCGAATGAAGTAAAAGCAACGAGCGTTTCAGTGGCAGGCGAAGATCCAATCATCTCCGGCATGGCGGGCCGTTATGCCACCGCCCTATTCGAGCTCGCCCTCGACAATAAGGCTGTCGACGCCGTCAAAAAAGATCTCGATCAGTTCGACGCGCTTGTCGCCAGCAGCACCGACCTCAATCGTCTCGTCCGCAGCCCGGTGTTCGACGCCGATGAGCAGCTCAAGGCGCTCTCGGCGATCCTTGCCAAGGCCGGCATCTCGGGGCTAGCCGCTAATTTTCTGAGAGTCGATTACGACCAACCGTCGCCTGTTCGCAGTGCGCAACATGATCCGCGGCTACCGCGCGTTGGTCGCGCGGCACAAAGGCGAGGTGACGGCCCAGGTCACAGTCGCCGAAAAGCTCAGCGACAAGAATCTCGACACGCTCAAAGGCGTGCTTAAATCCGTGACCGGTGGCAAAGACATCGACCTCGACGTCAACGTCGATCCTGCCATCATCGGCGGGCTGATCGTGAAGGTCGGTAGCCGCATGGTTGACAGTTCACTCCGCACAAAACTCAATTCGATCAAGCTTGCGATGAAAGAGGCCCGCTGATGGATATTCGCGCCGCAGAAATTTCCGCCATCCTGAAAGAGCAGATCAAGAACTTCGGACAGGAAGCCGAAGTCTCCGAAGTCGGCCAGGTGCTCTCCGTCGGCGACGGCATCGCCCGCGTTTACGGCCTCGATAATGTGCAGGCCGGCGAGATGGTCGAGTTCGAGAACGGAACGCGCGGCATGGCGCTCAATCTCGAGACCGACAATGTCGGCATCGTGATCTTTGGCGCCGACCGTGAAATCAAGGAAGGCCAGACCGTCAAGCGCACTGGCTCAATCGTCGACGTGCCGATTGGCAAAGGTCTGCTTGGCCGCGTGGTCGATGCGCTCGGCAATCCGATCGACGGCAAGGGCCCGATTAAAGCCGACAAGCGCGCCCGCGTGGACGTCAAGGCGCCTGGCATCATCCCGCGCAAGTCGGTGAACGAGCCGATGGCCACCGGCCTCAAGGCCATCGACGCGCTGATCCCGATCGGCCGCGGCCAACGCGAATTGATCATCGGCGACCGCCAAACCGGCAAGACCGCGATCGCGCTCGACACCATTCTCAATCAGAAACCGCTCAACGCGCAGACGGACGAGAAGATCAAGCTCTACTGCGTCTATGTCGCGATCGGGCAGAAGCGCTCCACCGTTGCCCAGTTCGTGAAGGTGCTGGAAGAGCAAGGCGCGCTCGACTATTCCATCGTGGTCGCCGCCACCGCCTCTGATCCTGCGCCGATGCAGTACCTGGCGCCGTTCTCCGGCTGCACCATGGGCGAGTATTTCCGCGACAACGGCATGCACGCGGTCATCATCTATGACGATCTGTCGAAGCAAGCCGTCGCATACCGCCAGATGTCGCTGTTGCTGCGCCGTCCGCCGGGCCGCGAAGCCTATCCCGGCGACGTTTTCTATTTGCATTCGCGCCTGCTCGAACGCGCCGCAAAGATGAACGACGAGAACAAAGGCGGTTCGCTCACCGCTCTTCCGGTGATCGAAACGCAGGCCAACGACGTGTCGGCCTACATCCCGACCAATGTGATTTCAATTACCGATGGGCAGATCTTTCTTGAGACCGATCTGTTCTATCAGGGTATTCGGCCGGCGGTGAACGTGGGTCTCTCGGTGTCGCGCGTGGGTTCTGCGGCCCAGACCAAGGCCATGAAGAAGGTCGCCGGCAAAATTAAAGGCGAGCTCGCGCAGTATCGTGAAATGGCCGCCTTCGCGCAGTTTGGGTCGGACCTGGATGCCACCACGCAACGCCTGCTGGCGCGCGGTGCGCGGTTAACCGAACTTCTCAAGCAGCCGCAATTCTCGCCGCTCAAGATGGAAGAGCAGGTTTGCGTGATCTATGCCGGCGTCAACGGCTATCTCGACACAATCGAAGTCGCGCGTGTGCGCGCTTTCGAAGCCGGCTTGCTGACATTTATGCGCAGCAAACACGCCGATCTGCTCGACAACATTCGCAAGAGCGGCGATTTGTCGGACGCCGACGGCGGCAAACTCAAAGGCGCGGTCGATGGTTATGCCGCGACTTTTGTCTAAATTCTGTCATGGCCGGGCTTGTCCCGGCCATCCACGCCTTCTCGCGTGGCAGCTAGGAAAAGACGTGGATGCCCGGCACAAGGCCGGGCACGACGAAGGAAGAAACAGACGGTTGGGTTAAGAGCGACTGAAGAATGGCCAGCCTCAAGGACATGCGCGTTCGCATCGCCGCTACCAAGGCGACGCAGAAGATCACCAAGGCCATGCAAATGGTCGCGGCATCAAAGCTGCGCCGGGCGCAGGTCGCGGCGGAAGCTGCGCGTCCCTACGCGGAACGAATGAGCAATGTGCTGGGCTCGATTGCGGGTGCCGTTGCCGGCAGCGATTCCGCGCCCAAGCTGCTCATTGGCACCGGCAACGACCGGGTGCATTTGCTCATTGTCTGCACCGCTGAGCGCGGGCTGTGCGGCCCGTTCAATTCGTCGATCGTGCGGCTTGCGCGTGACAAAGCCAATGAGTTGATCGGCGAGGGCAAGGAAGTCAAAATTCTTTGTGTCGGCCGCAAGGGCAACGATCAGCTGCGCCGGCTTTATGGCAAGTTGATCATCGAGACCATCGAATTGCGCGGTGTGCGTACGATGGGTTTCGAGCAGGCCGAAATGATCGCCAAAAAGATCATCGCGCTGTTTGACCAGGGAGCCTTCGACGTGGCCACCCTGTTTTTCTCGCGCTTCAGGTCCGTGATGGCGCAGATCCCGACCGGGCAGCAGATCATTCCGCCGGTCTTCGAAAAAGCCGCCGGGGACGGCCCTGGCGCCGCATACGAATACGAGCCGGAAGAGGAGGAAATCCTCGACGAGCTGTTGCCGCGCAATCTGTCGGTGCAGATGTTTCGCGCGCTTCTGGAAAACGCCGCCTCCGAGCAGGGCGCACGCATGAGCGCGATGGACAACGCCACCCGCAATGCCGGCGAGATGATCCGCAAGCAGACCCTTACCTATAACCGCACCCGTCAGGCGATGATCACCAAGGAACTGATCGAGATCATCTCCGGAGCCGAGGCGCTTTAGTTTTGTAACGAGGACGATATGGCCACACCCAACGCAGTCGGAAAAATCACGCAAGTCATCGGCGCCGTCGTCGACGTGCAATTCGAAACCCACTTGCCGGCGATCCTGAACGCACTCGAAACGACGAATGGCGGAAACCGCCTGGTGCTGGAAGTTGCACAGCATCTCGGAGAATCGACAGTGCGCACCGTCGCGATGGACTCCTCCGAAGGGCTGGTGCGTGGACAGGATGTCACCGACACCGGTGCGCCGATTTCTGTTCCGGTTGGGCCGGGATTGCTCGGACGCATTATCAACGTGATCGGCGATCCGGTCGATGAAGCCGGTCCAGTTAAGGGTGATAGTTTGCGCGCCATCCATCAGGATGCGCCCCCCTACACCGATCAATCCACTGAAGCGCAGATTCTGATCACCGGGATCAAGGTGGTGGATTTGCTCGCGCCTTACGCTAAAGGCGGCAAGATCGGGCTGTTTGGCGGGGCAGGCGTCGGCAAGACCGTGCTGATCATGGAGTTGATCAACAACGTTGCCAAAGCGCACGGCGGCTATTCAGTGTTCGCCGGCGTCGGTGAACGCACGCGCGAGGGCAACGACCTCTATCACGAGATGATCGAGTTGGGCGTCAATAAGGACCCGCATAAAGGCTCGGTCGAAGGCTCGAAATGCGCGCTGGTATACGGGCAGATGAACGAGCCACCGGGCGCCCGCGCCCGCGTCGGTCTGACCGGCCTGACGGTCGCCGAGCATTTCCGTGACCAGGGCCAGGACGTGTTGTTCTTCGTCGATAACATCTTCCGCTTCACTCAGGCCGGTTCGGAAGTGTCGGCGTTGCTTGGCCGCATTCCTTCGGCGGTGGGTTATCAGCCGACGCTTGCGACCGACATGGGCGCGTTACAGGAGCGCATCACGACGACCACCAAGGGTTCGGTCACGTCCGTACAGGCGATTTACGTGCCAGCTGACGATCTCACCGATCCGGCGCCGGCAACATCGTTCGCGCATCTTGATGCGACCACCGTGCTGTCGCGCGACATCGCCGCCAAAGGCATCTACCCGGCCGTGGATCCGCTCAACTCGACGTCTCGCATGCTGTCGCCGCTGATTGTTGGCGAGGAACATTATGGCGTGGCGCGGCAGGTGCAGCAAATTCTTCAGCGTTACAAGGCGCTGCAGGACATCATCGCCATTCTCGGCATGGATGAATTGTCGGAAGAGGACAAGTTAACGGTGTCGCGTGCGCGCAAGATCGAGCGCTTCCTGTCGCAGCCGTTCTTCGTCGCCGAAGTGTTTACTGGCTCGCCCGGCAAGCTGGTCGATCTGCAGGACACCATCAAAGGCTTCAAGGGCCTGTGTGAAGGCAAGTATGACAACCTGCCCGAAGCGGCCTTTTATATGGTTGGCACCATCGAAGAGGCAGTCGAGAAGGGGAAGAAGCTCGCCGGCGAAGCGGCATAACGGCGATGCAGGGGCGGAACAGCCTGATTGCGTTTTTGCTGATCGGGCTGGTGATTGGCGGTTTGTCCGGCTACATGACGCGCCCCGAGTTCGACCGAGTTCAAGTTAGGGCCACTGAGCTTCGAGGTACGCAGTGACGAAGTGGCGCGCGGCGGCGGGCCACTCACAAGCAGCCAAGTGCAGCACATTGCGATCTTGACTGCGCTCGGCGGCATCATTGGGCTGGCGGTGGGATTCGCCGCTGCAAAGCGCAAAGGCTGATCAGACAATGGCAAATTTTCATTTCGAACTGGTTTCACCGGAAAAGCTTCTTTTCTCGGGCGATGTGGAGCAGGTGGATGTGCCCGGCGCGGAGGGCGACTTCGGCGTCCTCGCTCAACATGCGCCGATGGTTACAACGCTGCGTCCCGGCATCCTGACGGTGCACGGCGCCGGCGGTGAGCAGAAAATCGTCGTGCTTGGCGGGTTTGCGGAAGTATCCGCAGATGGACTAACCGTGCTGGCCGAAGTGGCCGAGGCGGTGGAGGACATTGATCGCGGCACAATTACAGCGCGCATTGACGAGCTTAAAAGCCGGATCGAGAAAATGGATCCGGGCTTCGAGCTCGACAAGTTGATCACTCGGCTTGATCATTTCAAGGAAGTGGACCGCCACCTCACCGGAACGGCGGCACACTAGCGCGCAAACCGCTCGAATTCCTTCACGACACGGTCATAAGTGTGCCGCTTGAACGGCACGACCAGGTCGGGCAACTCACGCATCGAAACCCATCGCCACTCCACAAATTCGGGTTTGTGCCCACCACCGGGGTTGGCGACATCGATTTCGCTATCGTTGCCGGTGAATTGCAGCGCGTACCATTTCTGTTTCTGGCCGCGATATTTCCCGCCCCACGCTTGTTGGGCGACCTCGCGCGGTAAGTCATAGGTCAGCCACTCGGCGATTTCGCCAAGCTTTTGTACAGAGCGAATATTTGTTTCTTCAAGGAGTTCGCGCAGCGCGGCTTTGTAAGGGTCTTCGTTTTCGTCGATACCGCCCTGGGGCATTTGCCACACATGAGTGGCATCGACGTGCTCGGGCCCGTCCGTTCGCCGTCCAACGAAAACAAGTCCGGCGCGGTTAAGCACCATCATGCCGGCGCAAGGACGATAGGGCAGCGATTCGTGGGATGGCATTCACGCTCCGTTATTTCGGCCGCGAGTTCTCGTGGCAAAAAATAACGTTACGACGACTTCGCCTTGATCGCCACCATGGTGATCGGCACCAGCAAGATGCCTTGGGATTCCACTTTCTTGGCCCACTCGGCAATACGCGCGATGCTGCCCGGCTGCGCGGTAGCGAAACCGACAGCGGTTCCGCTTTCACGCGCTTTTATCTCGAGCCGTGCAAGCGCGCGATCGATTTCAACTGGCGTTGGAACCGTGTCGAGAACAATGTCGACCTTAGCGAAGGGCAGGTTGTGGCTCCCGGTAAGCTGTCCGGCCACACTGCGCGAGGACGAACCGTCGTCCACAAAGATGAGCCCGCGCTGGGCGGCGTCGCGCAACACGGGCGTCAGCCCTTGTTCGGAAGCGGTGAAACGCGATCCCATATAACTCATCATCCCGACATAGCCCTGAAAGCGGCTCATCAGCCAATGGAGCCGATCGATATTCTGCTCCGACGTGAGTGACGTGAGTAACGTCTGCGGGCCCGGATCATTGTCGGGATAGTCGAACGGCTCCATCGGGACCTGCAGCAAAACTTCATGCTCGCTCGCTCGTGCGCGCTCGGCCAGCTTTTCAAGATCCGCGCCATAGGGTGCCAACGCAAAGGTCACTGTCGGCGGCAATCGCACGAATGCATCCGCAGTCCCTGACGCACTGATGCCAAGCCCGCCGACGATAATGGCGATGACAGGTGAATCCTTTTTATTCGACGAGAGTTGGCGCGGATGCGCATATCGGGCCGAGGGGCGCGTGCCATCAGGGCCAATTTTCGGGATCGTGCCATGGCGCGTGGTTTCGAGCAGCTTCGGATCAAGCAGGGCCGCGCCGGCCCCGCTATTGCCGGGGATCGTGACTTGCTGCCGGGCCCCGCTCGACCCATCGATAATCGTGACGGTTTTTGATCCGGGCGGCGGTTCTGGCGGAGCTGGTGTAACGGGCGCGGTGCCTTGCGGGCCATCGTAGCGGGCGTGCTGCTTGCCGTTGCTGTCGGCCTCGCGTGCAGTCTTCGACGCCGCTGGCGTATTCGTCGTTACAACCGCGACCGGTTCGCCGCCGAGTGGATCATGAACGAAGGTCGCCCATGCAACCACGACAAGGCCAGACAATCCCAGCGCTCCGGCCACCAATTGAGGCGCGGAGACCGGTAGTTTCGGCAGTAGCCGTTTTCGTTTGTCCTGGCCGAGTGGGGCGTTCAGGTCGTCTGATGCCACGGCGCAAGATCCTCGCGAATCATCAAGAGAGTTTAGCACGCGACGATTCAGCACTGGACGTTTGGTATTCGTGCCGGCCCTTATGGCCATGCATAAACGATCGGGGCGGCCTTTCGGCCGCCCCTCGAATTCTTCGAAAACTCCAGATCTCTTAGTTTGGCACGGGCACCTTGGAATTTGGCGGGAACGCCGAATTCACCTGGGTTCCGCGCAAGAGGTCCAGCGCCATGTTTAGCGCTTTGTCGTTCTTGGCCTCGGGTGGAATGTAGGACTGTGAGCCCGTCTGCTCTTTGCCCTCATCGCCCTTGAGATGGCCACGCAACGACGCTTCGCCCTTGGTGTCGGTTTTCGCCTTGAGGTCTTCAGGCACGTCTTGCAAAACCTCAATATCGGGAGAGATACCCTTTGCCTGAATCGAGCGCCCGGACGGCGTGAAATAGCGCGCAGTGGTCAACCGCAGCGCGCCATTACCGGAACCGAGTGGAATGATGGTCTGCACCGAGCCTTTGCCAAACGAACGGGTGCCGATAACGGTTGCCCGCTTGTGATCCTGCAAAGCTCCGGCGACGATTTCAGAAGCGGAAGCCGAGCCGCCGTTGATCAGAACGATCAGCGGCTTGTTCTTCGTGAGATCGCCGGGGCGAGCATTGAAGCGCTGGGTCTCTTCTGCGTTGCGGCCACGCGTGGAGACGATTTCGCCCTTTTGCAGGAATGCATCTGACACGGAGATCGCCTGATCGAGCAAGCCGCCCGGGTTGTTACGCAGATCGAGAACGTAGCCCTTCAGCTTGTCATCCGAGATCTTCGCGGAGATGTCGGTGATCGCTTTCTTGAGTCCTTCGGTGGTTTGCTCGTTGAACTGCGTGAGCCGGATATAGCCGATGTCTTCGCCCTCGTTTTGCGAGCGCACCGAACGGACGCGGATGACATCGCGCGTGATCGACACCTCGACCGGCTTGTCCTGGCCTTTACGCGTGATTGTAAGCTTGATCTTGGTGTTCACCGGGCCGCGCATCTTTTCAACGGCTTGATTTAGGGTCAGCCCTTGCACCTGCTCATCGTCGAGTTTGGTGATGATGTCATTGGCCATGATGCCGGCTTTGGCAGCGGGAGTCTCGTCGATTGGCGCGACGACCTTGATCAGGCCGTCTTCCATCGTGACCTCGATGCCGAGCCCGCCGAATTCACCGCGTGTCTGCACTTGCATGTCGCGGAAGCTTTTGGCGTCCATGTAGCTCGAGTGCGGGTCGAGCCCGGCCAGCATGCCGTTGATCGCCGTTTCGATCAGCTTGCTGTCGTCCGGTTTCTCGACATAGTCGGCGCGTACGCGCTCGAACACATCGCCGAACAAATTGAGCTGACGATAGGTGTCAGCCGCCGCTGCCTTGGCCGTTGCACCAACGAGAATCATGCGTGGCTGAACCGCGAGCAGCGTCATCGCCGCTCCCGCCGCCGCGCCGACGAGAATAAGTGAAGTCTTGCGCATCATCCGCGAACCTTTTCACCTTCGCCAGCCGCCCACCATGGGCCTGGATCGACGGGGACCCCGTCTTTTCGAAACTCAACGTAAAGCACCGGTTGGCTGGAACCTGTCGCCAGGATAGCCGCGATATGGGAGCCATTTCCCATAACTGCAACGGGTTCCCCGGTCAGTACGAACTGACCGAGATCAACTGATATCCGATCCATCCCGGCGAGCAAGACATGATACCCGCCGCCGACATTAAGGATCAAGAGTTGGCCATAAGAACGGAATGACCCGGCAAATACCACCCAGCCATCGGCTGGCGCGGTCACCTGAGCTCCTGCCCGGGTAGCGATAGAAAGGCCTTTTTCGGCGCCGCCATTGCCGTCCGGAGAGCCGAATTCCTTCAATTTAACGCCGTTAACCGGAATAGGAACTTGTCCGCGCAAGGAAGCGAAAGCGACGGCCGGCGCTAAGCGTCCCGGATCGCGAAAGGCCGAGAGCGCCGGGCGGCCATCCGAGCGGCCGGCCTCGCGCGACTCGCGCGTGGCCGTGTCGAGGCCTTGTTCGAGCTTGGCGATCAAATCTTTGAGATTGTCCACCTCGTGCGCCAAATTTCCGGCGCGCGTCCGCTCGGCGTCGAGGGCCTTCTCACGGTCAGCAATTTGCTTTTGACGTTCGTCCACCAGCGCTGTCATGCGCGCGCGCTCGCCATCGAGCGAAGCGACCTCGCTTTTGAGCTGCTCGCGTTCGGCGTCGATTTTCTTGCGCAACGCAAGCAATTCAGACAGGTCGCTGGCGAGAGCTTCCACTTCATGGCGCATCTCCGGCAAAACCGCGCCGAGCACCATGGCGGTGCGCACCGACTGCAATGCATCTTCCGGACTTGCGATCAGCGCTGGCGGTGGACGGCGCCCGATCCGCTGGAGCGCGGCCAAAACCTCGCCAATGACAGCACGGCGCCCGTCGAGCGATTTTCGAATGCTGAGTTCGTTGTCGTCGAGCGGTTTGAGCCGTTCTTGCGTCGCGGCGATTTTGGATTCAACGCCGCGCAACCGGCCCGCGGTATCAATTAAATCCTGATTGAGTTTGCGCCGGTCAGCACCGATCTGCTCAATCTCGCGCTTGAGGTTCGCTTCGGCTTCGGCCGACTGTCGCTGGCGATCGCGGGCAGCCTTGAGTTCTTCGTCATGCTGCTTGAGCGCGTCGAGCTTTTCTACGTTGCTGTTTTGCGCGAACCGGACGGGCCGCTCTTGCCGCTCTTGCGCCAATACGGCCGCGGCAAGCGAAATCGGCAGTGCAAAGCCAAGCCCCGCGACGAGCGCGGCGCGCGGATTGAGGCCACCGAATCCCCCAAGCCAAATCATCGGTGTCACGTTACGCCCGCAGGTTTGTACGGCAAGATCATTGTCGGTCAGACGTATTCATGGCGATTGCGACTAAATCGGGGTGCAACGCGGGCAGCCGGTCGAATTTACGCCCGGTGATAGGGATGGCCCGTTAATATTGTTGTTACGCGATATAGTTGTTCCAGGAGCATCACCCGGACCATCTGGTGTGGCCAGGTGGCGGTACCGAACGACAGGTGCAATTCCGCCTTTTCGCGCAGGCCGGCCGCCAGCCCATCGGGGCCGCCGATCACGAATACGATTGCCGGTCGGTCATTGGCCCGCCATTTTGCGAGCTGGGTTGCAAACCCCGCGCTGTCGAGGTTTGCCCCGCGAGAATCGAGCAGAACGACCACTGCGTTTTGGGGAATGATGTTGGCGAGCGCGATCAATTCCTCGAGCATGCGCTTGCCCGCGTCGCTCGCGCGGCTCTCCCGGATTTCAATAATTTCAATGTCGCGCAGGCCAAGCTGGCGGCCCGTCTGTGCCGCGCGCTTGCGGTAACGCTCAGACAGCTCGGTTTCAGGGCCCTGTTTCAGGCGCCCAACGGCGGCAACGATAATGCGCATCGCGCCGTCTAGACTATCAGCCCGGCCGCCGCGCGTCCTTGCTCGTCGCCGCCCACATCTTTTCCAGATTGTAGAAGCCACGAACCTCCGGCCGGAAGACGTGCACGATCACATCGCCAGCATCGATCAGCACCCAGTCGCCTTGTCGCATGCCCTCGACGCGAACGCGGGCCACGCCGGCTTTTTCGATGTCCTTGACGAGGTGGTCCGCGACGGCGCCGACATGGCGTTGTGACCGGCCGCTGGTCACGACCATATAATCGCCGATCGAGGATTTTCCGGTGAGATCGATGACGACGCTGTCCTCGGCTTTCATGTCTTCAAGACGCGCGAGGACGGTGCGGAGCGTCTCCTCGGCAGTGGGGTGCCGGGACACGGGTTCGGGCGTACGACGTGGCGCCCGAGAGAGTGCAGGTGTAATCAGGGGTTTTGATCCTTTCGATGCGTTGCACTCGCCCCGGTTCGAACCAGGGCTCTAACCAACGTAACTACCTTGCTCGCTTCTTTCTACCCCGGCGCTTGCGGGTCTTAACTGCCAATTTCCGTTTCGGGGCCTTGGTTCCACGTTTCTTACCGGTCGTTTTTGCGCGTTTCGATCTGCTGATGGTCTTTGTCTTGGTCTTTGTCTTGCGGCGCGTGGGTCCGGAGCTTCCCCGGATCGTTCGTAGTGCCCGCAATGCCGTCGAAGACAACGGTGATTTGAGGCCGTGCAGGAATGTCCAAACCGGGGCTTTTCGGTCGGGCAGGGCGACGGCGTTGTATTCGGGGATGCGGACACGGGCGAGAACATTGCCCGCTGGACTGGCGGCGGCGTAAAGGCTGGGTCCCAACCGATCGATCACGACGATAGGCACCTGCTCCGCGATTTTGCGCCACTTCTGCCAGCGATGAAAACTCCGCAAATTGTCTGCGCCCATGATCCAGACGAATCGGACGCCCGGGCACCGTGCCAACAACCAAGATATCGTATCGTAAGTGTATCTCGTCTTAATGACAGCTTCGAGTCCCGTCACATCGATGCGCGGATGATGTGTCAGTGCGCGGGCAGCGGCGATTCGCTTGGGCAATGGCGCGAGGTCGCTCGTATTTTTCAGCGGGTTTCCAGGGGTTACCAGCCACCAGACCCGGTCGAGCCTGAGTTGTTTGAGCGCGAGTAAAGCAGCCGCGAGATGCGCCCGGTGGGGCGGGTCGAAAGTTCCGCCGAACAAGCCAATCCTCATGCCGGGCGCGTGCGGAGGCAGAAGTCGCCCGGAAGTGGCGGGTTGCTTCGCTTTCACGGGCGGGTCTGGCCACTGCCGCGGATGCGGTAATTGAACGTGGTGAGCTGATCGACACCGACGGGCCCACGCGCATGCAGCCGGCCGGTGGCAATGCCGATCTCCGCGCCGAAGCCGAATTCGCCGCCATCGGCGAATTGGGTTGAGGCGTTATGAAGCACAATGGCTGAATCAACCTCGCGCAGGAACTTTTCCGCGGCGGCCTGGTCGTCGGTGATGATCGCGTCCGTGTGGTGCGATCCATAACGCTCGATGTGCTCGATCGCTGCGGAAATCCCGTCGACCACCTTTGCGGCAATGATGGCGTCGAGATATTCGGTTCCCCAATCCTCTTCGGTCGCGGCCTTCACGCGTTTGTCGACGGCAACTGTGGCCTTGTCGCCGCGGATTTCACATCCCGCATCGATCAACATCTCGATGAGCGGCTTGAGGTGTGTCGCGGCGCAGTCTCGATCGACCAACAATGTTTCCGCCGCGCCGCAGACGCCGGTGCGCCGCATTTTGGCGTTGAGGACGATTTTTTTGGCCATTTCGAGCGACGCCGCCTTGTGAACATACACGTGACAGACGCCTTCGAGGTGCGCGAATACCGGCACCCGGGCCTCCGACTGCACGCGCGCCACCAGGCTTTTGCCGCCGCGCGGGACAACGACGTCGATGTTGCCGTCGAGCCCGGCCAGCATCTGGCCGACAGCCGCGCGCTCGCGCGTCGGAACGAGCTGGATCGAGGCTTCCGGCAGGCCAGCGGCGCGCAGTCCTTCGGTCATTGCGGCGACGATCGCCCGGCTCGAGCGCATGCTATCGGAGCCGCCCCGCAGGATCGCGGCGTTGCCGGATTTCAAACAGAGCACACCGGCATCCGCTGTCACATTCGGCCGGCTCTCATAGACGATGCCGATCACGCCGAGGGGGACGCGCACCCGCTCGATTCGCATGCCGTTTGGCCGGGTCCATGATTCTGTAACGGCCCCAACGGGATCATTGACCTCACGGACTGCATCGATCCCTTTTGCGATGGCCTCTACGCGCGCGGCATCGAGGGCCAGGCGGTCGAGGAAGGCCCCCGTCACCCCGGCGGAACGTGCTTCCGCCACGTCTTCGGCATTGGCGGTCAGAATTGAGGAAGCCTGGCCACGGACGGCGGCCGCCATCAATTCCAGGGCATGGTTTTTTTGCTCCGCTGGTGCGAGTGCCAAGGCCCGGGCAGCAGCACGGGCTCGGCGGCCGATGTCGCTCATGGCGGCGGCAATATCGCCAGATCCCTCGATGCTTTTGAGCGGTGCGGTCATTTTTCCCAGAAAACCCGTAAAAACCCCTCATTCGAGGCATTTTCCTATCACGTCGGGCGTCCGGCGGCGAGGCGCGCCCGGCTGCCACATGGTAGGCTTGTGATGGGGATAACGTGGATAACCCAAGGGGGTCATGCAACGAATTAATTGCCTACACATTGCAATGACAGGGTTGCGACGTTGCAGGAGGTAGTCATGGCGTATAGTTCAGGCCGTCTTCCCAGTCGGTTCCCGGTCGGCACTAAATTCGTGATCGAGGGCAAACGCGCCGGGGAAGGCCAGGTACACGTGTTCAACCGCTATCTGGAATTCCCTGACGGCACGTTTTTTCCTTTGCCGGCCCGCCCTGCCAAGCAGAAATCGCCGCCGGCTGGACGGCGTGCAAGGCGCTTCCGCTCGCGCAGCCATTGACCCACCGACCTCGGCCATTGGCCGAGTTTGATGCGCGGGTCGAGCGGCAGATCCGCCGCGCAAGGCGCGCGGGCAAATCGGGCCGGCCGAGTCGGCCAATGACCTAGTCCAGATGCGAAAACCCCAGCCTCCGGTGGGCTGGGGTTGACGGGCGATCGGTCAATCGCCTTTGCCACGTGTGTCGCGTCGTGCCGGAACAACGTCCGGACACACTCCAGGTTCCCACCGTCGGTTTGCCTTGCAGTCGATTGAGCGCTACTCGCCACCGAGAACGAGATCGTCGCGGTGGATCATCTCGGTGCGGCCGGTATAGCCGAGGATCAGCAAAACGTCGGCTGAGGATCGTCCTTTGATCTTCTCTGCATCCTCGGCATCGTACGCAACAAGCCCGCGTCCGACCTCGTGACCATCCGGGCCCCGCACAACCACAGCATCGCCGCGTCCGAATTCACCTTCAACCTTGATGACGCCAGCCGGCAGCAAACTCTTGCCGCCCCGGAGCGCCTTCACCGCACCGGCATCAATTAGCAAAGCCCCGCGCGGTTCAAGCGAACCTGCGATCCATTTCTTCCGCGCCGTCACCGGATTGGCAGGTGTGAGGAACCACGTGGAGGCGCCGCCGCGGCCGATCTCGCGTAGTGCATGCTGCACTCGCCCGGATGCGATCACCATATGTGTGCCGGCCGTCGTAGCGATCTTGCCCGCTTCGATCTTCGTCAACATGCCGCCGCGCGCAAGCTCGGAGCCGGATACGCCGGCCATCGCCTCGACTTCAGGCGTAATCCGCGCGACCACCGGCACCAGCTTGGCGTCACTTCCGGGGCCGGGTGGCTTATCATACAGGCCGTCGACATCTGAAAGCAGGACCAGCAAGTCGGCGCTCACCATTGTGGCGACGCGGGCGGCAAGCCTGTCATTGTCGCCATAACGAATCTCGGTCGTGGCGACGGTGTCATTCTCATTGATGACCGGCACACTGCGCCATTCCAGGAGCTTGGCGATGGTGGATCGAGCATTGAGGTAGCGTCGCCGCTCTTCGGTATCGCCCAAAGTGACCAGCACCTGTCCGGCGGTAAGCCCGTGGCTCCCGAGTGCTTCCGACCACGCGCGCGCGAGTGCGATTTGCCCGACCGCAGCTGCTGCCTGGCTGTCCTCGAGCTTGAGCGAGCCCGGCGGTAGCTTGAGTACGGCGCGGCCGAGCGCGATTGCGCCGGAGGAGACCACGAGCACATCGCGCTTGTCCTTGTGCAGTTCGGCAATGTCCTGGGCGAGCGAAGCGAGCCATTCGCGCTTGAGTGCGCCGGCGGAAGAATCCACCAGCAGCGAAGAGCCGACTTTCACGACGATGCGTCGAAAGTCCTTGAGGGACGGCGTTTTGGGCCGGGCTGATGTGTTCATAGCGGGCGCTGTGTAGCACGGGACTTGCTACGCCGTCATGGCCGCGAACTCTTGGCCACAAGCTCTTGGCCGCAAGCTCTTGGCCGCAAGCTCTTGGTCACATGTTCTTGCCGGCTGGCGAGCGTGCTATCCTTGCACAGAGGGCGAGGCGATGCGGCTAGCGGTCTATGGTGCCGTGCTGGCGATTACCCTTGGCAGCGTTCTGCTGGGGCTCGACTGGCTGTCGGCGCCGATGTCGCCGATGGTTGACACCCAGGCGGGTCTGCATGCCGTCGCTCCGCTGCGGGCGATCGCCGCGCCTACGCCACCCGCTTCAACGGCGCCTTCCTCGCCAAAGGCGAGCATCGGCGTGCCGATCGTTCCGCCGAGTCTCGTTGCACCGAAAAGTCCGGACGTACCGGTTTCGGCTGGCGCTGCAGCACAGGACTCGCCACCTGCGCCGGTTGCAGCACCCGAGCCACGGGTTCGTTGCAACGTTGAGGCCTGCACCGCGGCCTATCATTCTTTCACTGCTTCGGATTGCACCTACCAACCGAGCAATGGACCACGCCGGCTCTGCGCGAAATAAAAGGCCGTCAATCCGGCACGCATCGACACTAATACATAAGTTCCAATCGCCGGCAGGCGCGCTAAGCGCCCTCAATATACAACGACGCTGCGGATAGATTTGCCTTCGTGCATTAGCTCGAACGCATCGTTGATTTTCTCGAGCGGCATGGTGTGGGTGATCAGGTCGTCGATATTGATCTTGCCGTCCATGTACCAATCGACGATTTTGGGCACGTCCGTGCGGCCTCGCGCACCGCCAAACGCTGTGCCCTTCCAGACGCGGCCCGTTACCAGTTGAAATGGCCGTGTGGCGATCTCCTGGCCGGCGCCCGCAACGCCGATGATGATGCTTTCGCCCCAACCCCGGTGACAGCATTCGAGCGCTTGCCGCATCGTGTGCACATTGCCGATGCATTCGAACGAGAAGTCGGCGCCGCCACCAGTAACATCGACGACAGCTTGCACAACTTTGTCGCGGCCGGTTTGGTCCGGATTGATGAAATGCGTCATGCCGAATTTCTCAGCCATGGCGCGTTTGGCGCGATTGGTGTCGATCCCGACAATCTTATCGGCACCGGCCATGCGCGCGCCTTGAATCACATTAAGTCCGATGCCACCGAGGCCGAACACGACGACATTCGCGCCAGGCCATACCTTTGCGGTGTTGATGACAGCGCCGACGCCGGTGGTGACGCCGCAGCCGATATAACAAATTTTGTCGAAGGGCGCGTCCTCGCGGACTTTGGCGAGCGCGATTTCCGGAAGCACTGTGAAGTTCGCGAAAGTCGAGCAGCCCATGTAGTGAAACACCGGGTCGCCGTCGCAGCGAAATCGGCTGGTGCCGTCCGGCATGACGCCCTTTCCCTGTGTTGCGCGGATGGCGGTGCAGAGATTCGACCGGCGCGACAGGCAGGTTTTGCATTGCCGGCATTCCGGCGTGTAGAGCGGGATGACGTGATCGCCCGCTTTTAATGTGGTTACGCCTGCGCCGACGTCACGCACGACGCCCGCGCCTTCGTGACCGAGGATCGCCGGGAACAGGCCTTCCGGATCCGCGCCTGAAAGTGTGTAAGCGTCGGTGTGGCAGACGCCGGTCGCCATGATTTCGACAAGCACCTCGCCCGTCTTTGGGCCTTCGATTTCGATGGTCTCGATGGTGAGTGGCTCGCCGGCTCTCCAGGCGACTGCCGCGCGCGTTTGCATTAATGTCTCCTTCGCGGACTAAGGCTGCCAGGCCGCTTCTTTAGTCGTGGTCGTATCGCTGTCGTCGCGCGCCCGATCGATAATCTTGAGCAACGCGCGTAACGCGTCCTGCACGCCTTCGTGCGACTGCGCCGACAGCACCAGCGGCGTTTTCTTGCAGGCTTTTTTCAGCTTTGCGACCTGAGCCTTGATCGCATCCTTGGTCATCGCATCCGATTTCGATAGTGCCACGATCTCGGGCTTGTCCATCAACCCATGGCCATATGCTTCGAGTTCCGCACGCACGGTTTTGTATGCTTCGCCGGCATCCTCGACGGTGCCGTCGATCAAATGCAAGAGAACACGGCAGCGCTCGGTGTGACCCAGGAAGCGGTCGCCAAGGCCGACACCTTCATGTGCGCCTTCGATCAGGCCGGGCAGGTCTGCCAGCACGAACTCACGCTCGTCGATGCGCACCACGCCGAGTTGCGGATGCAACGTGGTGAACGGATAGTCGGCAATCTTGGGCTTCGCCGCGCTCACCACCGACAGGAATGTGGACTTGCCGGCATTGGGCAGTCCGATCAGGCCGGCATCTGCAATTAGCTTAAGGCGCAGGCGAATGGTTCGCTCTTCGCCCGGCTGGCCGGGATTGGCGCGTCGCGGCGCGCGATTGGTGGACGACTTGAAATGTGCGTTGCCAAAGCCGCCGTTGCCGCCCTTGGAGATCCTCACTCGTTCGCCAATCTCAGTGAGATCCGCAATCAATGTCTCGCCGTCTTCTTCATAGACTTGCGTACCGATCGGGACCTTCAGCACGACGTCTTTGCCGTTAGCGCCGGCGCAATCCTGACCCATGCCATTGCCACCGCGCTGGGCTTTGAAATGCTGCTGGTAGCGATAGTCGATCAGTGTATTGAGGCCGGTGACCGCCTCCACCACGACATCGCCGCCGTTGCCGCCGTCACCGCCATTGGGCCCACCGAACTCGATGAACTTCTCGCGGCGGAACGATATGCAGCCGTCCCCGCCCGCGCCGGACGCAATATAGACTTTGGCTTCGTCGAGGAATTTCATGGCTTTAGGGTATATCGCATTGCCCCGCCATTCGCCAAAGATCCGGCGGGAATAAAACTTGGCGAAGTCCGATCTAGTCCCGTGCAGCCAAATTGCAGGGAGATCGGACATGACGACCCAAAATCACGACGAAGGCCCGAGCCGCCGCAAGGTGCTCGAATGCATGACCTGGGCAGGAACTGGCGTGTTGTGGACGTTTGCGGGCGGGGTGCCGACATCTCTCGGCCTCATCGATGAGGCGATCGCGCAGGGGAGCAAGGGATTTACCTTCCTGCAAATCAGCGACAGCCACATGGGTTTCGACAAGCCGGCTAATCCGAACGCCAAAGGTACGCTCGAAGAAGCGATTGGACGGGTGAAGGCCTTACCCGCAAAACCGTCGTTCATGATCCACACCGGCGACATTACGCATCTGTCGAAGGACAGTGAATTCGACGACGCCGAGAAAATCATCTCGCAGGCAAAGTTAGACGTGCATTACGTGCCGGGCGAGCACGACGTTATCGATCCCGATATCAAGCTTTACAAGGAACGCTACGGCCGCGGCACCAAAGGTTCGGGCTATTACAGCTTTGACGCAAACGGTGTGCATTTCATGGGCCTGGTCAACGTCGCCAATCTCAAAGCTGGCGGCATGGGTAGTCTGGGTGACGAGCAGCTTCAATGGATTGAGGACGACCTAAAGGGAAAATCCGCCTCGACTCCGATCGTGCTCTTCGCGCACATCCCGTTATGGACGGTCTACCCGCAATGGGGCTGGGGCACCGAAGACAGCGCGCGTGCGCTCGGATTAGTGAAACGTTTTGGGTCGGTGACCGTTCTCAACGGCCACATCCATCAGGTCATGCAGAAGGTGGAAGGCAACGTCACCTTTCACACCGCGCGCTCGACTGCTTTCCCGCAGCCTGCGCCCGGTTCGGCGCCTTCGGCCGGACCGATGAAAGTGCCGGACGACAAGCTGCGCAGCATGCTCGGTATTGCCAGTGTCACCTTCAAACAAAACGAACAGCGTCTCGCCATCGTCGATACGCCGCTGCAAGGCTGAGTGCGGACATGAGCAAAACTAAATCTCGAATGAAAAGCGTTGTTGCGGCGGTCGCGGTCGTGTTCCTCCTGACCGCGGCGCGCCGGTCTGGGCGGAAGATGCAGCGGTCAAGATTGGAAATTTCACTTTTGGGCCGCAGGAGATGAAAGTGAAGGCAGGGACCACGGTGACCTGGACCAATGAAGATGACATTCCCCATACCGTGGTTTCGCCCAATAATTTCAGATCCAAAGCGCTCGATAGCGATGACAAGTTCTCGTTCACATTCACGACACCGGGCACCTACAAGTACTTTTGTTCCTTGCATCCGCACATGACTGGGACAATCGTCGTGGAGGCGGCGACCGGAAGTATTGCGCCGCAGTGATGACGCAACGGTGCAGACGGGACGCATGGCGTACGAAGGTGGCGGTGATCATGGCAAGGCGGAGCGCTTCCGCGCCGCGGTGCTGCCATATCTCGATGACGTCTACACGCTCGCGCGCTATCTGTTGCGCAACGCCGCTGATGCGGAAGACGCTGCGCAAGAATGTTATTTGCGTGCATTCCGGCATTTCGAAACGTTTCGCGGCGGTCCGATCAAGCCTTGGCTGCTCGCCATCTTGCGTAATGTGTGCCGCTCCGAATACGCCCGCCGCAGCGCACTCCTGGGATTGGTGGGAAATAACCTCGACGAGGCGGAAGAGGCCACCGAGGGACTGTGGAGCGAAGCGCAGCGGTCGCCGGAGGCGGAAGCGTTGCATCGGCTCGATAGCGAAACCATGCAGCACCTGATCGCTCAATTGCCGGATGCGTTCCGTGAGGCAATCGTGCTTCGCGAGATCAGCGATTTGAGTTATCGCGAGATCGCTGACGTCACCGCTGTACCGGTTGGTACGGTGATGTCGCGCCTCGCGCGTGCGCGATTGTTGTTGCGAAATGCATGGCTAATGGAGGTGAAGAAGCCATGACCTGCGAGGAAGCGGAAGTTATGTTGCATGCGCTGATCGACGACGAGCTTGATGCCGGTCACGCACGCGAAGTCGAAGCGCATGTCGCGCAATGTGAGCGGTGCGCGGCGCAGCTTGCGGCTTATCGCGATCTGCATCAATCCGTGCGAGGCGGCAATCTGCGCTACGCGGCCCCGCCATCCTTGCGCCGCAGCATTGATCGGGCGGTGCCATCACCCGTCATGACGAGCCGGCGCACGCTGCTTAAAGGCTTTGCGCTTGGCGGGGTTGTCTCCGCGGCTGCGGCGGCGAGTGTAACTCTTGTGATCGTGCGTGCCGACCACGACAAGCGCATCCTTGGTGAAGCGATTTCCGCGCATTTACGTTCGCTGCAAGCCGACCATCTTACCGATGTGCTCTCCAGCGATCAGCACACCGTAAAGCCCTGGTTCAATGGGCGCATCGATTTGGCGCCGCCCATTATCGACCTTACCGCTGAGGGTTTTACCCTGATCGGCGGGCGGCTCGATTTCATCGATGGCAAGCCAGTAGCTGCGATCGTTTATCGCCGCCGCGTGCACGTGATTAATCTGTTCGTAGCTCAGGGCATGGGACCTGAACTTCCGGCGCCCAGAGTTGAGAGTATCCAAGGATTCAATATCCGGCGCTGGAGTGACCAGGGGCTGAACTTGCTGGCGGTGAGCGATCTCAACCCCGATGAACTCGAGGAATTCGGCACCAAATTCGAGCAGGCTTCGCGCTCGGCGCACACCGGCTAGCCCTCCCTCAAGCGAGGGAGGGCGCGCTCGGTGCTAAGAGACCCTCTTCATTCGGCCCCAGGTTTTGAGCGCCGACCAGATACGGCGCTCGAGCCGGAAACGGTCGATTGGCGCCGACGATTTGATCGAATTGATTCGATAAAGGCCGACACCCGTCCATTGGAAGCCGCACTTTTCCAACACCCGCCGGGAAGCAGGGTTGGTGACGCGAGCGCCTGCTTGCAACGCCTCGTGCGTTAAGTCGGTGAACGCGTAGTCGATCAATGCGTGCAACGCTTCGGTGCCATAGCCTTGGTTCCAGTACGGCACGCCCAGCCAGTAGCCAAGCTCCGGCGTCTCGTCGTAATGGAACATGATTCCGCATGCGCCGATAATCGTTTTATCGCGCAGCGTAATCAGGAATGCGGCCTCGCCATTTTTGTTTGCCCCACCGATAAATTGCTCGGCATCCGCAAGCTTGTACGGATGCGGAATGCGCGCGGTGTTTTCCGCGATGCGGCGGTCGTTGGCGAGCGCTGCTACCGCTTTAGCGTCCTCGAGGCGTGCTGCGCGCAAGGCAAGCCGCTTGGTCTCGAGGACGGGAATACTGGCTTCGCGGAATCGTCCGGTCGGTATTTCTTCCAGCAGTGTCATGGCACGGGCTCCAGGTTAAAAAGTTAAGAGGGGGAGCCGGTCACCCGTCTCCCCCTCTCGAAGCCCTTACAAGGCCCCGCCGGTTTGACTGGATGACCGGCGGACCTCGATTTTGTCCACCGTCTTACTCGGCCGCAACCTCCGTCATCGGTACAACGGACACGTAGGTGCGGCCTTTAGCTTTCGTTGCGAACTGAACCTTTCCATCGACGAGCGCGAACAGCGTGTGATCTTTGCCGGTACCGACATTGCGGCCGGCGTGCCATTTTGTGCCGCGCTGGCGCGCAAGAATATTGCCGGCGAGCACGATCTCACCGCCGGTCGACTTCAAGCCGAGCCGACGGCCCGCCGAGTTGCGGCCGTTACGTGAAGATCCGCCTGCTTTCTTATGCGCCATAGTGGTCTCTCGAATTCTCTTACTGTGTACACCGATTCCGTGACGGAATCATCTCACTTCTTTTTGTTCTTTGTGGCGGCCTTGGCGGGCTTTTTTGCGGCCGCCTTGGCCGGCTTCTTGGTCTTGGCCGGTTTAGCGTCCGCTGCCGAAGCAGGCTCTGCTTCCGCCTTAGGCTTGGGTTCGCGCTTGGGCCGCGGCGCCGCTGTTTTTGACGGCTTGGCCCCGCCGGTGAGAATTTCGGTGATGCGAACCACCGAAAACTCGTGCCGGTATCCGCGCTTGCGACGCGAATTCTTGCGCCGGCGCTTCTTGAACGCGATCACCTTGTCGCCGCGCGTGTGCTGGAGCACTTCGCCGGCAACGGTCGCGCCCGAAATGGTCGGCGTGCCGAGTTGCGGCGTGTCACCGCCAAGCACAAGCACCTCGCCAAACTCGACGATCTCGCCCGGTTGGCCATTGACCCGGTCGACCCGGATAACGTCCTCGGCGGCGACCCGGTACTGCTTGCCGCCCGTTTTGATGACTGCGAACATCTTTCGTCCTCGTGTTCGATCCCGGCCCTCGGATAGTTCCGGACCGGCTTCTTTCAGTCGGTTTGCTGTTTGTTTTTAAGGGCTTAGTGAGCCCTTGAAAAAGCACGCGGACCCAAAGGCCCGCGCGCCATGCTTATGGCGGGGAAAAGCGGGGCCTGTCAAGAAAAGCCGACATCATTGGTACGTAGCTACTTGTACCGAGAAGCAGCGTTGTAGCTCCTCGTGCCGTGAAATAGCGTTTTGGCACCGTGCCGCGAAACGGCGTTTTGGCACCGTGCCGTGAAATAGCGGCGTGGCTGCCGGTGCCGAGAAATAGCGTTAATGGCCGCGGGTGGTCCAATGGCGGCGGATGGCCCCGCCCGCTCAGGTCTCGCTTTTGGCCGGCGTTGAATCCGACCAGGACCCCGCGTCGCCTTCGTTGCCCGACTGGACGAGCCGGTAACCGACCCCCAATTCGGTGACCAGTATTTTCGGGGAATCCGGATGCGGCTCGATCTTCTGGCGCAATTTGCGCACGAAGATGCGCAGATAATGTGTGTCATGCACGTGGATGGAGCCCCAGACCTCTTTGAGCAGATGTTGGTGGGTCACCACGTTACCGGCGTGCTGAGCCAGCACTTGTAGCAGCCGATATTCTTTCGGCGTCAGAGTGAGGCGCTTGTCATTGAGCAACACCGCACGCGCGGCGAGATCGATCGTCAGGGGGCCAGCCTTGACGGTGGGCTCCCCGGACACCGCGCGCATTTGCCGCCTGAGCGCCACCCGCACACGTGCGAGCAGCTCTGCCATGCCGAATGGCTTGACGACGTAGTCGTCCGCGCCGAGTTCGAGCAATCGCACTTTCTCCGCTTCGTTCGACCGCACCGACAGCACAATGATCGGCACGCTCGACCAGGAGCGGATCCGCTCGACGACGTCGGCGCCATCCATGTCGGGCAGGCCAAGGTCAACGATCACCAGATCGATCGGGCGCAATGTCGCCGAACGGATGGCTTCCGTGCCGGTGCCGGCTTCGTGGACGACAAAGCCGTTGAGTTCAAAGCCAGTGCGCAAGAACCGGCGAATCTGAATCTCGTCGTCCACGACGAGAACGATGGGGGCGGGCTCACTCATCGGAATCGCTTTCCATTTGTGGGACGGCAGCTTGTGTCACTGGCAGTTCAATATCGACCGTTGTGCCAAGGCCGGGGCCCTCGCTCACGGCATTCACCTTGCCGCCGTTGGCGGCGATAAAGGCGTTGGCAATCCACAACCCGAGCCCTGAGCCGCTGGTGGTTGCGGCATGCCGCTCGCCACGCGCGAACCGATCCCAAATCTTTGATTTTTCTGCGGTGGTCAATCCGGCGCCCTGGTCGGTCACGCTGATCACCAGACGGCCGTCGCGCGCGCGCGCCGTAACGGCGATCAGCGAGTTTGCGACGGAATATTTCACCGCATTGTCGAATATCTGAATCAACGCCTGCTGCACCAGCACCGAGTCGACATGGATCAGCGGCAGGTCCGGCGGCAAATTAACCTCCAGACGCCGATCCGCGAGGCGATGGCGGCAGCGTTCCACGGCCGAGTTGATGATATCGGCCGGGTCCGCCCATTCATCATGCGGCTTGACGCCATCGCTGCTGATGCGCGTCGCATCGAGCAGATTCTGAATATCGTTGTTGAGGCGCTCGGCTTCGTCACGCACGTCATGAACAAGCGCGGTCAGCTTCTTTTCTTTCTGCAGGGCAGGGGCCGCGCTCAGCACCGTGGCGGCGCCGAGAATCGACGCGAGCGGCGTGCGCAGCTCGTGGCTGACGGACCCGATCAGCGCCTCACGCAGCTGATCGGTCTGCGAACGCATGCGCGCTTCGCTGATCGCGTGAGCGACGCCGAGCCGTTCAAGCGTTGCGGTCGCGTCCGCCAGCACCGCGTCAACGCGAATTCGCAGCTCATCAGAGCGCTCTTTCGATTCATGGCCGAGATTGATCGCGATCACTCCGAATTCGAGGCTCTTCGGGGACACCGCGCGGACAAGCCAGATTTCACCGCTCGCAGCCGTCACCATTCCGGGCGTCGTATCGCGATGGCCCGATGCGACTTCCACAACCTCTGTGAGGACGCGCTCCGGCACAGTCACGCCCGCGCGCCGCCCGTTGCTGTTCGACGCTTCGCGCGCACTTGCGAAAAGCACAACGTTGCGCTGCATGATGCTCGCGAGGTGGTCCTCAATGGCAGAATGAATGTCGGAGACATCGAAAGCCACGGCCAGACGGCGCGAGAACGCATAAAGATCGCGCAAGTCGATCTCGCGCTGGCGGGCCATCTCAAGCTGCCGCTTGAGGCGGGTCGCGAGCTGGCTCACCGCGACCGCCACGAAAATAAACAGGGCCAGATCGAGGACTTCTTGCGGGTCCCTGATCCGAAAACTGTAGAGCGGCGGATAGAAGAAGAACGCCGACGCGAGCACGCCGCAGATCGCCGCTACGACCGCCGGCACAATTCCCCAGCGCGTCGCGGCGATCACGACCGGGATGAGGAAAAGCACCGAGCCGTGGGCGAGGCCGACTTGCCACACCAGCGCGAACAAAACTGCGGTCAGAATGGCAACAAGGCCGAGCGTCCAGAAAACGCCTGGTAATTGCTTGTGAATACGGTCCAGTCTGAGAGCGTCTTGCATCACTACGCCGGCGCCGCCAGTTTCGTTGCGGGTACCGGAATATACGCTGTGCGACCCTTGTCTGTCTTGGCTCGCTTGGTTACATAGCGCCGTCTATTCGGGCCTTTTCAGGCCCGTTTGGCCTCCGGAGAGGTGGCTGAGTGGTTGAAAGCACCGCACTCGAAATGCGGCATACTCGCAAGGGTATCGGGGGTTCGAATCCCTCCCTCTCCGCCAGCGCCTTGTTCCTGGGTGTCTCATAATATTTCAAGATGCTGGCGAAGCGGCTGTGCTGCAGGCATGTCTTGCGCCGCCGCGTTGATGATGTCGCCGGCCGATGTCCGCTGTTGACCCAAAGCGGACATTCCACATCTGCTCCCATTTGACCTGAGTCAAAGTGTGCTTCGCTCAATGCGGGCACTCTCCCGCGCCAAAGCGCACGTATTCCGTTTTGATGGCGCAGGGAGCTTTCGTTATGAAACTCAGTCGCAGCGCGCTTGCGGGCGCGGGTCTTCTCGCCATTAGCTGCATTTCGGCATTGGCTCAGCAAACCACAGGTGTCCCAGGTTCGCCCGAGGCCACCACCACAATTGACGGAAAACAACTTCCGCCACCTGATCCGAAATTCGGCGGGGTGATCGAGGAGAAGGCTTCGGAGTCGAAGGCCTGGTGGGCGCCGCGTGTCGTGCCGCCGAAAGGTGCGCCCAATGTGTTGCTCATTATGACGGACGATGTCGGTTTCGCTGCGCCGTCCACGTTTGGTGGGGTGATTCCGACACCGGCGATGGATCGTATCGCCGCGCAGGGTCTGCGCTATACCGATTTCCACTCCACCGCGCTCTGCTCACCGACGCGGGCAGCGCTGATTACCGGCCGCAATCATCACTCGGTTGGTAACGGGGTGGTCGGTGAAATAGCGACGGGGTTCCCCGGTTACGACTCAATCATCCCGATTGACAAGGGCACGATCGGTACGATCCTGAGGGCGAACGGGTACGCAACCTCGTGGTTCGGCAAGGACCACAACACGCCCTCTTTCCAATCGAGCCAAGCCGGGCCGTTCGATCAATGGCCCAACGGGATGGGCTTCGATTATTTCTTCGGCTTTGTCGGCGGAGACACCAGCCAGTGGCAACCGCACCTCTTCCGTAACACGACACAGATCTATCCCTTCCAGGGCAATCCCAGCTGGAACCTGGAAACCGCGATGGCCGACGAAGCCATCCAGCACATCAAGCAACTCAAGGAGATCGCGCCCAACAAACCATTCTTTGTCTATTACGTACCCGGCGCCACGCACGCGCCTCATCATCCCACGCCGGAGTGGATCAAGAAGATCAGCGACATGCACTTGTTCGATGGCGGCTGGAACAAGCTGCGGGAGACGATTTTCGCCAACCAAAAGCGCTTGGGCATTATGCCCGAAAACGCCAAACTGACACCTTGGCCGAAAGAATTGCCACAGTGGGATTCTCTCAGCAGGTTGGAGAAGACGCTCTTTATCAGGCAAGCGGATGTCTACGGAGCCTACCTTGCCTACGCCGACAATGAGATCGGCCGCGTCATCCAGGCCGTCGAAGACCTCGGCGAGCTCGACAACACCTTGATCATCTATATCAGCGGCGACAACGGCGCGAGCGCTGAAGGGATGCTCAACGGCACGCCAAACGAGTTCACTACTTTTAACGGCGTCCCTGTGCCGGTGAAGGCGCAGTACCTCTGGTATCCGTTCTGGGGGTCTGACAAGACGTTCCCGCACTTTGCGGCGCCGTGGGCGTGGGCGATGGACACGCCGTTCAAATGGGTGAAGCAGGTGCCGTCGCATTTCGGCGGGACGGCCCAGGGCGTAGCGATGTCGTGGCCCGGTCACATCAAGGACTTGGGCGGCATCCGCCGCCAGTTCTCTCACGTCATTGACATCGCGCCGACCATTCTTGAAGCAACCGGCATTCCGCAACCTGAGACGATCAACGGCATCAAGCAGAGCCCCATGGAAGGCACGAGCATGGCGTACACATGGGATAAGGTGAACGCCAACGCCCCAACCCGACACACGACGCAATACTTCGAGATGCTCGGCAATCGCGCCATTTATCACGATGGGTGGATAGCCTCCACGACACCGGTGACTCTCCCGTGGGAGCTGAGCTCCGCCCCGCCTCCAGATGTCATCACCGGGTACAAGTGGGAGCTTTATAACCTCCAGGAGGACCCCACCCAGTTCAACGATCTGGCGGCCCAGATGCCGGACAAGGTCAAGGAGATGCAGACCCTCTTCGATTCCGAAGCGAAGAAGTACAACGTATTGCCCCTGGATAACACGACGCTCCCGCGCTGGAACACGCCGCGCCCGAGCCTGACGGCGGGACGAACCGTCTTCACATATTCTGGTGAACTGACCGGCGTGCCGGACAGCGCTGCGCCGGGCATCTTGAACAAGTCCTACACCATCACTGCCGAAGTCGAGATCCCTAAAGGTGGTGCGGAAGGCATGATCGTCACCGAAGGCGGGCGCTTCGGCGGTTACGGTCTTTTCCTGAGCAAAGGCGTGGCAGGCGTTCGCGCGGGAAAGCCGGTGTTCCTCTACAACCTTCTAAACCTCAAGCGCACGATATGGTCAGGGCCGGAATTGGGCGCTGGCAAGCACACCATCGTCTTCGACTTCAAATCCGATGGTCCGGGCCTGGGCAAAGGCGGCACGGGTGTGCTCTCCGTGGACGGTAAGGAAGTGGATAGGAAATCCATGGAACACACCACGCCGATCACATTCGCGGAGGACGAGACGTTCGACGTCGGGCAGGACACCCGCACCGGGGTCGCGATGCTGGAGTATCGCTACGATCCTCCCTTCAAGTTCACCGGCAAGATCAACAAGCTGACGTTCAAGCTCGGACCGGAGCCTAAGGCAGCCCCGGAGTCCAAAGCAGAACTCGCGCCCATGGCAGCACCAGAACCGGACCCAATCGAAGCACCGAAGCGCTAGCAGCTTCGCGCCGTGAGCGACAAAGTTCGCTAGCGCGAGAGATTGAGTGAAATCGGGGAAATGAAAAAGGTGTTGATCTTCGCCGCTGTCGCTGAAGCGGCTACCGGATTGGCGTTGCTGATCGTTCCCTCGTTCGTCGGGCAGATGTTGCTGGGTGAGGGACTTACTGGCGTCGCCGTAGCGGTCGCGCGCGTGGCCGGCCTCGGTCTGATTGGTTTAGGGATCGCCTGCTGGCCGGGCCCGCCGCTGCTTGGCATTTTGACCTACAGCGTAATGGTCACGCTGTATCTTGCTTACCTCGGTATCGCAGGTGGGTTGGCTGGCGTCTTTCTATGGCCCGCGGTTGCGCTTCACGCAGTTCTGTCAATCCTTCTCGGCCGCGCTTGGCTCGCCACAAAGCTGAAATAGGACAGACCCTGGAGGTGCTGAATGTCCGCTATTGGCACAAAGCGGACATCGGCTTGTGCACTGCATATGTCCGCTTTTGACCCAAAGCGGACATCGACGGGTGTCACGCCCGCCCCTTCCAGAGTGCTAGTTTGACCCGCTACGATGCCTTCTCCTAGCCTCGGGGGAGGCAATGAGACGGCGCGACAAAACAGGCGGTAAACTAGTAAAGGCGCAACGCACCAAGACGTTGAAGCGTCGCAGTTCCTCACCCTCTGTCCAGGAAACAGATGTCGCCCGGCTTAGCCGTGAGTTGAGCGAAGCGTTCGAGCAGCAAGCCGCGACTGACGATATTCTGAACATCATCAGCAACTCACCCACCGATACCCAGCCGGTATTCGACGCCATAGTGCAGCGTGGCCTGAAGCTTTTTCCGGACGCTCTCATCAGCCTCGCGCTCAGGTACGGCGATATGATTAATGCCGCGGCCGTTGCTGAGCGTGATCCCGAGCGCGCGGAAGCGTGGCGACGCACAATCTCCCGTACCCCCTTCACGCGGGAGTACATGCACGGGGCCGCCATGCTCGATTGCAGGATCGTGGACATTCCCGACGCGAGGAGTGCTCCGGCCGAATTGTCCGCCGGAGCCCGGAACTTTCTGACCAGCGGTTACCGGGCGATCACGATCACGCCCATGATGCGCCGCAATGAGGCGATCGGCCTGCTCAGCGTCGTGCGCCGTACGCCCGGACCGCTTTCGGATAAGCAGCTTTCGCTCTTGCGGACGTTCGCCGCACAAGCCGTCATCGCCATCGAGAACACGCGGCTGCTCAGCGAGCTGCGCGAGTCCCTGCAGCAGCAGACCGCCACCGCCGATGTGCTCAAGGTCATCAGCTCGTCGCCTGGCGATCTCGATCCGGTGTTTGAGACAATGCTGGCAAATGCTGTGCGGATTTGCGAGGCCAACTTCGGCGTTCTGTTCCGCTCCCAAGGCGTCGAGTTTTACCCCGCGGCATGGGCTGGCGTGCCGCCCGAGTACGAAGAATTTCTTCGACGACGCGGGCAGTTCCGCCCGACGGACGGTGCTCCGCTCGATCGCCTTTTGAGGACAAGGCAGCTTGTCTTCACGATCGACGAATTGGCGGAACGCCATCCCGGACCGGCGGCCGAGTTTGGCGGGGCGCGATCCTTGATCGCCGTCCCGATGTTCAAGGATGACGAGCTGGTTGGCGCGATCGTCATCTACCGCCAGGAGGTTCGCCCGTTCGCCGACAGGCAGGTCGCGCTCGTCTCAAACTTTGCAAATCAAGCCGTCATCGCGATCGAGAACACGCGCCTGCTCAACGAGCTGCGCGAATCTTTGCAGCAACAGACCGCCACCGCC
>CAVUPX010000008.1:0-294273 GCA_963743405.1 uncultured Alphaproteobacteria bacterium
CCCGATAGCGGACATTCGTGGGCGTGATAGCAAGGACCGCTTTGTGCCAATAGCAGACATTCCGCCGGCGACTGACTCCAATTGATCTGGGTCAATGTCAGTTAGTCGCTGTGGTGATTGCCTAACATACTAAAAAAAGAGGAGGGATCCATGAGATCGCTTCCTGAGGCGTCGAGAGAAGAACCGTCGTCAGTGGCGGAAATCGTCACAGCGGGTCTTGCCATAATTGGCTTTGTTGTCTGCTCGGTGGTCTTAGCCAAAGTGGCTTATCCTGTGGTGGCTTTATTTCTCCACGGCGCGACGTACGCTGTGGTTGGCTTGTACTAAGCGTCATCTGCTCGAGCGAGATGAGCGAGCGGTGCAGCATATATTGGTTGTAGGGCGCGAGGCATGTCAGAAACTAAAAATTGTATCACCCGTCGAGCTCTCGTGTTTGGTTTAAGCACGCTGTTAGCGGGTTGTTCTGTTTCAGATTTCGACATCATCGAGCAGGGACGCTTTGGAAATTCTGGTTTCGACTTTCGCTATGGCGAAGTTGTTGATGGGGGCTACAGAATACCAGCTGTGGACTTAATCGATCAAAACCTGCTGCGCTCTGTTGTTCATTTTAACAGCCCGTATCACCCGGGAACGATTGTTGTCGATGTTGAAAGCCGCCGTTTATACCTCGTGGTCCAAAACGGATCAGCAATCAGGTACGCGGTTGGTGTGGGACGAGAGGAAGCCCTTAATTTTCGAGGCTCTGCCGTCATTGGGAGGAAATCGGAATGGCCCACTTGGACACCTACTGAGAGCATGATCGAACACATCCCAAAATACGCCAGATTTGCCGGTGGCATGCCCGGAGGACTTGGCAACCCACTCGGTGCTCGAGCGCTTTATCTGTATAGAGATGGTCAGGATACTTATTTCCGCATCCACGGCACGAACGAACCGGACTCAATTGGAAAAGCGGTGTCGAGCGGATGCATCCGCATGCTAAATCAGGATGTCATCGATTTATTTACACGAGTGCCGATTGGTGCTCCGGTGATCGTTTTACAGCAATCCTCGAAAATCAGTGGTTGATGTTGCAATGTCCGCCATGCTCCACAAGCAGACATTGGCTGGCAGTTCATTGATCTCGAATAAGTGCCATTGAGGCAAAGTGAGCAATGAAGCAGTCGATCATAATCGTGTTTGCTGTAATTTGCGTCGCATCGTTCGCACACGCCGCCGATGCCAAAAACGGCAGACGCCTGGCACAGGTTCAGTGCGCCGCCTGTCATATCGTGGCGCCCGGACAACGTCAGGAAGTCGCGCAAGCTCCGCCGTTCGAGACGATCGCAAGAAAGTACGGAGGAAATCTTGAATTGCTCGTTGCTGCAATCAGCGGGCCCCACCCGAAAATGAACTTTTCGCCGACCCGTAGCGAAACAGCCGACCTCTCGGCCTATATTGGCACGCTGGGCAGATGATCCTCACAGCCCGGAAATTCTCAGCTTGAATGTTTGAATGGGATTACAAGGGTTCGGCAATTGCGAGACTGCGGCGCGTATTGGCGGCGCGTATTGAATGTCCGCTTTGGGTCAAAAGCAGACATAGACGGTCTTACTCGATCACCTCATCGACGGCCGATAACGGGCCCGGCGGCACGGTTAGGCCAAGGGTCTTTGCAGTCTTCAAATTGATAACGAATTCAAACTTGCTTGCCTGCACAACTGGCAGAGTTGCGGGCTTCTCGCCTTTTAGGACACGGCCAACGTAGACGCCGGCCAAACGATAGCTGTCCACAAGGTTGGTTCCGTAGCTCGCAAGTCCGCCCGCCTGTGCAAATTCGCGCCATTCATACATGGCTGGCAGCTTGTAACGCGCTGCCAGTGCCACGATATTCTTTCGTTCGCCGTTAAAATACGGATCGGAAGCCACTAGTAGTGCGTCTATCCGTTGCTGTGCAAATCCCTCGAACGCCGCTTCGATCTCACTCTCGTTGGTTGCTTTCAAGATAGTGATCGGCCTGCCCAGCGTAAGCGCTCCTCGTGCTATATCTTTCAATTGATCTTCGGCGGTCTCGTTTTTTGGATTGACTAGAATTCCGAAGGAACGAGCGGTGGGCACAAGTTCGGAAAGGAGACCCAGACGCTTTGTCTCCAATGTTGCTGTAAAGAAGCTTACCCCCGTCATATTGCCGCCTGGGCGGTTGAGGCTCTCGACTAATCCAAATTTAACGGGATCGCTGCCATTTGCAAAAACGACTGGAATCGCTCCACTAGCAGACTTCGCTGCGAGGGCTGTTTGCACCCCACCCCCTACAGCGAGCACCGCTACATGTTGTTTTACAAAGTCGGAGACCATAGCGGGCAGTCGATCATAATGCCCTTCGGCAAAACGATACTAAATCGCGATGTTGCGGCCATCCACGAATCCGGTTTCGTTAAGTCCCGTTCTAAATCCGATTAATTGCTGAGATTGTGATTCTGGACCACTGTGAAGAAATCCAACTACTAGCGGGGCAGATTGCTGTGCCGACGTCCCGATCGGCCAGGCCGCCACAGTGCCACCGAAAAGTTTGATAAATTCGCGCCGCCTCACTGCCGCCCCCTAGGCCTAACACCTGGCATCGTATCCCGACTGGCGAACCGGCTAAAGGGACTCAATGTCCGCTTTGGGTCAAAAGCAGACATATGCAGTGCAAAACGTCATGTCCGCTTTACCCCCAAAAGCGGACATGTGCGGTGCACTGGGCGATGTCTGCTAAGTGCCAAGAGCGGACATTCCGCCCGGCTCCAAATCCAGCTTATCCGCTATAGTGCGAAGCCGTGGCAAATGCGGTAGCGGAAATTCCGGTCCTTCGTCGCTACCCAAGATACAAGGGACTAGTACATGACTTCCCACGTGGGTGGCTGTTCTTGCGGCTCCGTACGATACGCGATTGATGACTATTTGTATGTCCTGGCTTGTCATTGCCAAGCTTGCAAAAAACGGACAGGAAGCGCGTTTGGCGTTTCTGTTGTAGTCGATAACGCAAGCGTCACTGATCTTCAGGGTGAAACGAAGACCTTCACGCGCAAGGCCGAGAGCGGACGATCGGTTGACTATGAGTTCTGTCCGAATTGCGGGACAACCATTCGGTGGAGTATCAAGGCCGCTCCACATCGCAAAATATTTGCCGGCGGGACTATCGATAGAATGAGCCAGTTAACTGTTGCTGGCGAGATGTACACCGAAACAGCGATACCTTGGGCGCGGCTTGGATGTGAACTGTCCCGACCCGGCGAACCCGACAATGATTTTCGAGCGGCCTTGATTGAGAAATCTACGCAGCTTCGTTGAATAGGCCTTCTCGGTTAGACGCCGACGACGTCAGGCCCATGTCCGCTTTGTGCCGATAGTGGACATCGCGTCTAGCGGCTCAGTGCGTGCGACGGCGCTGTAAAGGGGCAAACCAAAACAACACCCCCGGCACGTCCAACTAGATAGCACTCCCACTGTCTGGCCGACACTGTCGATAGGGTTGTTACGTAATTCTTGGTCGCACCTTACGTCCTTGTCTTCAGCAGCTTCATCAAGCTTTCGGGTGCTGTCCCGGACTGCACGTTGTCCGAATTTTCTAGATGCCCCAAAAACTTGCCGTCCGTTGAATAGAGCTGGCCCTCAATAACAAGGGCGACAACCTCGTTCGTGTTGACATCCCGAACTTTACCGCTCGTATCAACATAGGCGACTTGATGCCCGGTACTCGGGTCGCGAATAATGTCGTCCGGCATCGATCTGCTCCTTCTCGGAACAAATAACACCCCATTGGCCGGTTTTGTCATCATGTCCGCTTTGGGTCAAAAGCGGACATATGCAGTGCAACAGCCGATGTCCGCTTTACCCCCAAAAGCGGACATGTGCAGCGCAAAATGGCGTGTCCGCTTTACCCCCAATAGCGGACATCGTGAGCGACACCGCTCAACAAAAAACCCCCGGGCGTTTCAGCGTTTCGCCCGAGGGTTGATCGGCCACAAAACCAAATTGTCTAGGCGGCTTGTTTCCGCTTCCTGCGCCAACTGAGCAGACCTAATCCGCCAATGCCGGTAGCGAAAAGTGGAAGGGCGGTGGGAAGCGGCGTTTGCGACGTAACTAATTCCCCTTCGAGCCGACCGCCTTCAAGGAAGTTGTCGGTGGAAGTTATTTGCATGACCAATGTATTTACGCCCGCCACGAAGTCGCTTGGAACCGTCGAAAACGAAACGAGAGCGCTAAAACAACACCCGCCACCATTTGAACCGGTCAGATATGGCCACGTCGAAAGAAGATTACCATTGAGCGACAGTGTGCCAAAGTCATCAACCGCCCAAGCGCCGTTGATGATGGAAGCAGTTGATGGATCGGATACGTTGAAGGACAGTGTGAAGGTCAGAGGTCCATTTGCGGTTCCGTCAAAGGGATTTGCGGCAATCCAGCTTGAATTAGGTCCGTTTGCTAGCCAGGCGCACAGACCGCCACAGCCACTAGACCAATCACCGTCCGTTTGATCCACCACATAGGCGTTGGGCTGCTGCAGCGGGTTGATCGCTCCCGTAACTGTCCAATTAGCATCGAGAGAGCCGCCAGCAGTCTGAAGATTGCCGACGCTATTCAAACCGGTCGCAAGGTTTAGGGAATTGGCGTGGCTTTGGCCAACAGAGCCGATAGAGATTGCGCTAATGATTGCAAATGCAATTCTTCGTTTCATCGCATAGCCCCCGCAATGATAAAAATCACCTCTGGAATATTGCGCTATTTGTCTGCGACCGCCAATGGGCTCGCTTAACGCACTTTTGGACATCTGGCGGCGAAATCATGGACGATGGTTGCCACGCGGTTGCCAGCGGTTTTTCGTTTGCGTGGCGCTTCGAACGACTGCACTGCATCTCGCTGGAATTTCGCGGAGATTAGTGGTGCGCCGGAAGGGATTCGAACCCCTGACCCCCAAATTCGAAGTCTGGTGCTCTATCCAGCTGAGCTACCGGCGCCTAGCAGGAGAAGGGTGGCGCGCCCGAAGAGATTCGAACTCCTGACCCCCAAATTCGTAGTTTTATTACATCTATTTCCCTGACATTCCTACACTTTCCCTGAGCGATAAAAACTCAATTGTTTTGAGCCTTTTGGCTTTTACGCTGCTATCGGGAAATTCCGGTGGATTCCAATTCGGTGTTGCCCCGGTGTTGCCCCAGACTGAATTGCAGCGAGCGAGCCAAAATGACCGGTCTACGAATTACTAAGCGCACTGTGGACGCCCTGAAGCCCAACGGAAGCGAGTTCACCGTTTGGGATGACACTGTGTCCGGTTTTGGCGTTCGTGTGCGACCCACAGGCGCAATGTCCTACGTGGTCGTCTACAGGGCCGGCGCAGGTCGTGGCGCGCCGGTTCGGCGCTATACCATCGGCGCGGTCGGGAAAATCGCACCGGAACAAGCAAGAGCACGAGCTAAGGTTGTCCTGGGCTCGGTGGCTCACGGCCACGATCCGGCCGGGCAGAAAACTACCGAACGCGGCGTACCCACCATTGCTGAACTCGCGGATCAATTCATGGCAGAGCATGTCGATCCAAAGCGCAAAGCGGGAACGGCAGGATTTTACCGGGATCTCTTGTGTCGGCTCATTAAGCCGGAGATCGGCACTACCAAAGCCGACAAGCTCACGCGGCAACAGGTCGGCAAGCTTCATTCGTCGCTCGCCGATACCCCGTTCCAAGCCAATCGTGTACTCGCGGTAGTTGGCAGTATGTACGCATTCGCGGCACGGGCCGGTGTCGTGCCCGAAGGGACCAATCCGGCACGAGGGATCGAAAAATTCAAGGAGAGCTGCCGCGAACGCTTCCTTACTGCAGTAGAGCTAGAGCGACTTGGCAGCGCCATCCGCGAGGCCGAGACGACGGGCATCCCGTGGATAGTTGATTGCTCCAAGCTCAAAGCCAAGCACCTGCCGAAGGGTGAGAAGCGGTTCACGAAAATCAATCCGTTCGCGGCGGCGGCGCTCCGGCTACTGACGTTCACCGGTTGCCGTCTGAGGGAAATTCTCAACCTTCGTTGGGAGCACGTGGATATAGAGCGAGGCTTGTTGTTCCTCTCTGACAGCAAAAGCGGCAGAAAAACCGTGATTTTGAACGCTCCTGCGCTCGCCATTCTGAACAGTTTGGAGCGAATGGGACCTTACGTGGTGCCCGGCAACGATCCGGCAAAACCGCGTCCCGATCTCAAACGTCCGTGGGATGCCATAACAAAGCGCGCTGGTCTTGATGGCGTCCGCCTCCACGATCTGAGGCACACCTATGCAAGCTTTGGTGCCGGTGGCGGGTTAGGCTTGCCGATTATTGGCCGGCTGCTGGGGCACACTCAGACGGCAACCATCGCCCGCTACGCACATCTCGACAATGACCCGTTGCGTCGTGCATCAGAATCCATTGCAGGTCGGATTGCTGCGGCGCTTGACGGCAATAGCCAAAATTCTGTGGTGCCAATCCGGCGGCGAGCTAACAAATAGCGCGCCATCTCACAGGTACAGCGCGATGTCCGCTTTACTCCCAAAAGCAGACATGTGCGGTGCAAAGAGGAATGTCCGCTAAGTGCCAAAAGCGGACATGCGACAACGGCGTCGTCAGTCCGGTCAACAAGCCAATTTATAGCCAGGGTCAGGATTGGGGTGACACGGAAGGCCTTTCAGATCAGGGTGATTCTTCAGCACCTTCTGCACGTCTACCTGGGGACGGTCCTTAAGAGCTTGAACGCAGTCGATTACGTATTGCCGTCGCTCTAGCAATTTGATCTTTTTCGCCTTCGCCTCCGACTTGCAGGAAGCGATCGCATGTTTAAGCGTAACCTGATCGGCTTTTGACAATTTCTTTTCCTGGGCAAAGGCCGGCACCATTGCAGCGCCGCAGAAGAACGCCATTGTGACGATGCTCACGAACGACAGCTCCGCGAAGCGAGGCACGACACGAAACATGGGCTACCCCCTTAATTTCACTTGCGCAGCAACTCACGAGAGTTTGAGCCAAAGCACCAGCTCGTCGGGTCTAGGATAACCTTTAGGGAAGACGCTTGTAAGTAGGGCATCATGTTGAAATTTGTTCGTCCAACCAGGTTCGGTGCGGCGATTATAGCGGCGACGGCCATGCTGATCGCCACTCTATCGCAATCTTATGCAGAGACCGGCGGAAGAGTGGCACTACAGAACGCAAACGGTGTTGTTATAAAGGTGCGTGGACCGGCCATCGGTCTTGAGGCCGCTCTCAGTCTGAGTGGAATGACGATATCAATGCAGTAGATCGGAGGATGACATGCGTCCTGCTACAATGATCAGGTCAGGCATCGTAAGTGCGGTCATCGTTGCTGTGACTTTATTTTTTGTGACACTTTCGATGAACTCGCTGACGGTGTCGAGTGCACAGGCAACGCCCGCGATAGCGAAAGGTAAGCCGTGTGGTGCTTGCCACGCCGGATCGCCGCCCAGCAAGTCTAACCTGAAGAAAAAGAAATAGAGCTCATGCCCGCGGCGTCGCGGGATCACAGCGAATTCCTCAAGGGGCTATGACCGACATAGCCACCGGTTGCATGTCAGCTTTGGGTCAAAAGCAGACATTTGCAGCGCAAAACGCCATGTCCGCTTTGCCCCAATAGCGGACCTGTGCAGTGCGCTAGCCCATGTCTGCTTTGTGCCAATAGCGGACATCGTGAGCAGTGTCTGCGTCAACAAAAAGCCCGTTCAGCCGCAAGGCGTCGATTCAAAATTCTCGTGAGTTGAATTTAACGTGAATGAGAGGCGCGAAAACGGTGTGCACTCGCTAATATGGTCGAAGAAACAATTTCCCAACTAGGAGGGCTTAGAGATGACAATAACGGTATTGCTAATGTCGATTTTGACCGGACAAAATCATACCGTTGTCGCTGAGTATGGCACCCCGCAGGCTTGCGAAGCAGCAGCACAAGCACACCAGAAAACCCTTTTGGGGAATGATATTACGGCGGTCTATACTTGTTCTCCTAAGGGGGTGCCGCCACCGACGCGCTGAAATTAAGGCGCATCGCATAGGTCACAGCGACTGCGCTAAGGACTTTGCTTGCGTTAAAGTTCGGACTTCTCAATCAGCGTCGGATCATCGCTCGGCGCGCGTGAACTGTTCACCCGCCGCGACACGGGCGACCCGAAGGCTATTGCTTCACTGCGCGCCGTTGGTCCACATTGTGAGCGGGCCGGCTTGGTGAGAGGCTCACGGTGTGAAGCTCGATAATAACGAATACATTGTCGTCATAGCCGCCGCAGCCCTGATATTCGTCGTCGGGATTGGCCTCCACTTGCTGCGCTAAATGCGACAAAGCGCACGTGTCACGACGGTCTTGGCCACGTTCAATTTGATGCTTATCTCAAGCTCGCCGGTCGCCGGGCGTTCGTTCTCCTCGGCTGCAATTTCATTCGCCCCCCGAAGTCGCAGCTAGTTCGCTTTAGGCGGCCGGTACATGCCCCCTGTTCACGTATTTGTGGGGAGCACGACGCACTCAGCCCTGTTAATTTGCACCGATGTGGAGCCGGATTTTTGTCATCACTGCCTTCTGCGTGATGTTGGCCGCATGTTTTGTGACTATCGGCTTCATGTTCGGCCACCCGGAAATTAACTCACTCGTGCGCCAAGGAGTGCGTTTCCTGGATTTACCGAGGGTATTATGATGCCAAACGGTATTATTCGTGACCCGACCACCGGCCATCAGATCGCTTACGCTGACGCGAGCGGCAAGGTTCGGGATGTCACTACCAACGCGGTTGTAGCCTTGATGATTGGGGGGGATCTCTACTCAGCCGATGGCGAGTTTCTCGGGCATGTGGAAAGTCCGGATGACGGGGGGTCTGGTCCTGCGCCCGAGGCCTTCGTGAAGCTGCTGAAGAAAAACCAGTGAGTGCAAACTTTCGCGGTGGAATTCGGCGAGAACGGTTGTGCCATGTCCGCTAAGTGCCAATAGCGGATATCGCACGTTTCATTTGAAATGAAAGAGGCCGCCAACTGAGGCGACCTCGCGCTTTCACCAATCAGCCCCGAAACGCGGTCACGGTGTCGGTTCTGTAGTATTTCGCGCAGTAGATCCATCCCATCGTGCACATCTGCGAGCTTGACGTTTGTGGTGTCTCGACACGCAGCCTAGCAATCGCCGCAGTCACAGACTGACGGCACCTGTGCGCAGATTGGCCCAGGTGCATGGTCCTGTCATTTGATGCAGGATCATCCCTCGACCGATGACCGCGCCATGTCTGCTTTGGGTCAAAAGCGGACATACGGATAAACCAAACGTCTTTGCTGTTTTTAGATTGAGAATTGTTTCGTATTTGGCCGGTACTTGGACCGGAAGGTCAGCTGGATTGGCATCGCGCAGAGCGCCCCCACCGCTTGCCTCAACAAGCGGTGGGTCTCTCCTAGCCAATCGACGTCAGTTGCCGCTGCCGACTGTTCTAGCCATAACATCTATGCAGGGTGCGCTGAGTTCTGTGAGGTGAGACTGCAAACAAGCTTCAATTCTGCCGCCGCCAGGATTTACGCCGGCGCACTTCGAGCTGACGTCGGCGCGGCATTCGCTCGCAACTGCCGCCAACCCGACCAGCAGTGCCTGGCACGGCCGGGTGAGGTCGGCTAAATGCGAGTTTAGGCAGGACCTAATGGCACCCCCGCCTGCCGGCACGTCTCCACACGCCGCCCTGACGTCAGCGGCACATACGCTTACGACCTCCCGTTGTTGCGCCATGGTGTATGTTGTCGAGAGCAACACGATGGCACCGATTGCAACAATAATCTTTTGCATAGACTGTCCTCCGGTCGTTTTGATTGACTGCGTGCAATAGCCAAGGGCAGCCTGTCAGTCCTTGGCCGTTTATGTGAGTCGGACTGCGTTCGTTTGGTCAGCCAACCCCGCGGTCACCCGCTACATGCGAGCGGCCCATGGGGCTGCTCCAATATGCTGATCGGGCGATCAGAGACCTCCTAAGTACGTCGCGAAAAAACCCACCTTAATTTATTTCAGCGCAATTTTTTGTTCGGAAATACTGAGCGTGCGTATCGAAGAGCTACACCAACGTATAAACGCATAGTCTCGTTTTAGCAGATCTCGCGCCCTAACAATTTCACGCAATGTCCGCAAAGTGCCGATAGCGGACATCGCGCCCTTCAGCCAGTTGCGGGATCAACAACGATTTGACGTACCGCACTTGGCTCGGTTGGTCTTACCTCGATCTCCGAAGGGCGGGTAAAAATCGCACCGTGGATGGGCGATCGATCTTGCTTTAGAGCACGATAGACTGTCTGGCTGGGGATGGTCTGGCTAATTACGGTGGTGTGCGAAACGCCCAACGATGCGATCGGTGGCGCGACTAATTGAGCCACAGCCAGAAAGCTGGCAAGGCCGACAACGTATGGGAGCGAATACAAAGTGGCATTCTTCATGTCCGGGCCACAAATACAAATTAATTAGGCAGCTAGCTCGGGCGGCTTCTTCGGCATGGCGATGTCTTCCGGGCTTTCTCTCACCGTTAGTGTCATCCCTGTCTTAAAGGTGATCTCGGTCCCGGGTCCGTTCAAATACATGTAAGCGATATTGTCCAAATCAATTTCAACGACGGAATTTGTGGCGTCGGTGAGCTGTTTCCATGTCGTCATGTTTAGCTCCTCAAAGTGACAATTCACTTCGATCTGTACGTTACATCAACCCTCGGTGACGAAACTTTATACCTCAGTATATTTCGCCTAGACCTTCGTCCCGCTTGGTCCCTAACGCGCCGCGTCTGTCTTTGCGGAATGTCCGCTTTGGGTCATTAGCGGACATTTGCAGCGCAAAACGCCATGTCGCTTTACCCTCAATAGCGGACATTTGCAGTGCAACTCGATTTGTCCGCTAAGTGCCAACAGCGGACATTCATCGGCGCGGAATTGGCGGGGGCAGCGGTGGCAGTCCGCCAAATAGGTGTCGGAATTCATGCTCTCCGATGAGTCGTGCCCTGGCGTAGGCTTCGATGCGACCAATTTCTTTCCACGCACCTTCCACAAACGACCAAGCGCGGGTCTCACCGACGATCGTCGGCACACCGAAATAGTCGCAATAATAAGGTTTGTTCATTTCGGATCGAAGGCTCGGCGTGTGTAGCTAATCCCGGCGAGCGTTCAGGCTGAAAACATTTTGATAATATTCCAACACGAATACTCGAATTGCCGACGAGAGATTGTCGCTGTTGCGGCGGAAGTCGATTTCCTCAACTAGCTTCGACGCTGAGAGCTTTTTGCTTTTAGCGATTTCGCAGAGAGAATCCCAAAACTGATCTTCCAGCGACACACTCGATTTATGGCCGTTGCGGATGATTGACCGCTTGATGATGCGCGAATTTGTGGCGCGCTGTTCGACGGCGCGATCCGTGGAGATTTCTGTGAGAGACATCACGATCCCTTTTGCCCTCGAATGTCACAACGGATGAGAAACAAAGAGACCACCTTGGGTAAGGTGGCCTCTTTGTGTGACAAGGGCGGGATGGGGGGCTGGAGCCCTTGTCGTGTAAGCGATTTATTGCAGCACATTTTTTAACAGCTTTACCTCCGAATGTCCGCCGGCCTGCATTCAGTTCACGAACTTGTGTCATGTCATTGCGAGACCTAACGCTAGCATCCACGGCGCAGTACAGCGGGGGGATTTCGGGTGCCATCCAGTATTCTTCGTAATTCAGCGACACCTGACGACAACTTTAACGCGCAGAAAATACTAGAATTTGATCAGTGGCGCACGGCTATCGCGCTAGTCCAGCGCCTGCGAGAGGCTGGAATTGGTCGCGAGCTATTTATTGAACGCCAAAACGGAAACTAATCGACGCATCAAATTTCTACGCCGAGGTAGTAGCCAATCGGCTAATTTGGTAGGCTTATCAGTTGTGGCATTAGTCACGAGTTGAGCGCCATGAGCCAAGTTGATTTATTGCCGGTGAGCGTCGTTGCATTGAGAGCCGAAAGTTACTCACCTGATGGCAACGTCGTTATTTCTTTGCGCGCAAAATTTTCCGCCGCGGAGCGAAAGTATTCGGTGCCGCTTGAATGCTTCCACGATCTGATCGTCGATCTACAGCGACTGAATGCTAGCAAGCCCGCTGAGCCATTAATTCAGACGGAAGCAACTTCTATAGCTGCTGAGTAAATTTCGCCTCCTCCTCAGCGAGCAGGCGCATAATCATTTGTCGTCGCGTCGGTCCAGCTGCCCCGGGAGCGTGCGCCGATAATGTTCGATGTTGAGACGAGCTATGTCCTTGGCAGTGGCCATGAGAACACTTCAACCATCACGCAGGCAGATGAAAACCCGCCTATGCCCCGCACACGTGGCCGGGTATCAGCTCATTTTGAGTGGCCATCGCCATGTCCGCTTTGGATCAAAAGCAGACATTTATGTGCTCTTTTGTAGTTTCGGAGCTAGAAAGCCCCAAACAAGAAGCAAGATGATGGCCCCGACGACCGCGCCGATAAAGCCTGCCCCTTCGCCAGCGCGGTACCAGCCAAGAGCTTGTCCGAGGTAGGTCGCTACGAAAGAGCCGGCAATCCCAAGCGCAACCGTGAGAATAAAGCCAGATGGTTCGTTCGATGATCCCGGATGGAAGAACTTAGCAACAATGCCCGCAACGAAGCCGATTATAATGGTCCAAATGATGCTCATTTCAGCGCTCCCTCAAGTCCGAGTTGTCCAACAGACTGACAAAAACGGCGTGCTGTAAGGCTTGCTTCTGCCAGTTTGATTGAGCCGTCGCTTCAGCGCCATTGGACCGTGGTCCAATCGCGTAGCGTGATAACGCGTTTGCTATTTTTGCGGCCCGAATGTCCGCTTTGGGTTACAAGCGGACATTTGCAGTGCAACTCGGTATGTCCGCTACGTGCCAATAGCGGACATTCAGAGCCTACGGGGAAATAGGCGCACACAGCGCTGAGGTCATGTTTCTGCCCTAACGAAATGATGCTCTTACGTTGCGATGTCCGCACTTGGCCATGAACGCGGACATTCCGTAGGCCAAGAAGCTCGGTACAACGGCGCGGCCACCGGAGGCGGCTATGGCGATACGATATGCTGCCGTGCTTTCAATGGGGCTATTTCTTGCTTGCGGAGAAACCATTGCGGAAGATCAGTTGAGCGCCAACTCGAAAATAGTTGGGTGTCGACGTTATCTTTCCAGTTCTAAAGATGAGCTTTTATTGCAGGGATATTGTGCTGGCGCGGTTCAAGCACTTGTTGAATTTGCGGCAGGCGCATGTGCGCCCAAAGGGGCGACCACCATGCAAAGTGTCCGGATCGTCTTGCAGTACATCGACGCCCGCCCAGCTCGCCTGCATGAAAGTTTCAATAAGTTAGCTGCCGAGGCGCTTAGACTAGCGTGGCCGTGTAGCAACTGAACTTTGTTATGTCTCGTCAGCACCATGTACTTTGATACGACTATGCGGAAACTTTTGCTTCAATTCCAAACCTGCTTTCAATGCGTCAATAAAAACTTCAGATACCAAGCTAGTTTCGCCATCGATTTCGACTACGTAAATTTCAGGAGGCGAAGCATTACTCTCAACAACCGCTCTCATGAGGCACCTCCGCAACACCGAACTATTTGAATGATCGAGTTAATGATCGCTTAAATCCGGTTAATTATTGCTTAATCGCCCGAAACATCCAGTCACTTGGGCATTTGGAACAGGTGAGTCAGGACAGCGTTTTAATTTTTCGCTTTATCAGCCGCTTTGTCTTCTTCTTTGATGGCGTTTTCTTCAGCGGCTTCTTCATACCCGCACGCTTCGATGGTGATTTCTTTAAAACGGCCTTCTTTGACGACAATTCGTTTGTTGGCGTTTCGCTCGGAGGCGCTTCCGTTGGAGCAGTATCTCTCAAAACAACTGTCGCAACAGTCGGCTTACCCTTTGCAACTAATGCTTCTGCTTTTGCAGACAGATCTTTCAGCTGAATGTCGCTAGCAAATTGTTGAAAAATTGAATGCGCTAAATCAATGATTTTTCTTGCTGCTTCGACGACATTGGATGTCTTGATAAGTTGCTGTATTTCAGGAAACGACTGTTGTAGGCGGTCTTTCGCCTTATCGAGGCGTCCCATAAGATCTTTCTTGAAGGCTTTTTTCTGATCGTCGGTCATTCAAGAAGTCTCTGATATCGATAGTGATGTATCCCTCACTATCTTCCGCTCTCGAAGTGGATACAATTATCTCAGCAATCTGTATCGCCGCGCCTCTCACTGAACCTTGAGCCTCGGACATTCCGCAGTGCAATCGCCGTGCGCGCTCGGCAACACCGCCGCAAAACTCAGTCTAGTGATGGCGACGGTCCGGCGCGTTTACTCGGCTTGTGCGTCTTTCTAAAAACTCCGCGATTTTTTCTAGCGACACCCCGTCAAGCAGGTAAACGGCGACATTAAATCTTGCGTTGATGAGACAGTAGCTATCATCGTCCTTCTTTTCGAGACGATAACCTTCAAGCTTCGCCAGTTGTCGAATTGCGTGTTCGCGTTGCATCTTTTTGCCACAACCCTTGTTAGGCGTGGCATTAGTCCAGCACCAATTAGCGGTCGGCTCAATTGCGTACGCAAGTAATGTGCATGACTAAGTCAGCGATGTTGACGCTGTGCTTGGCCTAGCACTTTGGACCAAACGGAGAGTGATCAAATTGGACACACTCCGTCCCAGATACCATTCAGGCCTTATGTCTGCTTTGGGTCAAAAGCGGACGTATGCGGTGCAAAACACCGTGTCCGCTTTACCCCCGATAGCGGACATGTGCGGTGCACTAGCCGATGTCCGCTAACTGCCACTAGCGACCGCGCACCGCGTCGGCGCGTGCAGGCAGCGTGGTTTCGGTCATGGTTGATTTTCAGGCTCGGCCACCGGCCAGACCTTCGACATCAACAAACTTACTAACAGGCCTACAAGACAACCAAAGATGACCTCTGCAACCTTGTGCACGCCATGTTCGATACCACTCAGCTTGGAATGGTGTGTCAGTCCTGCCGCGATTACAATCGCTGCCGTAATCGGCGCCTGACGCCACATCGTCGGGATTTGAACCAAATAAGACGACAAAAGGACAGTCACGGCCAATGCAATCGGTAGCTTCCACTCGCTCGATCCACCCATGACCACAAAGATCAACCCGACCGCACAACCAAGCAACACGTTTATGAGGCGACTCTTGAAAAGCCGAACCGCCTCTTTCACCTGGGGATCAGAGGCCGCGACCATTGAAGCAATGGCCCAGATTGGATTTTCATCGTCGAGAATGTGCGTCAGCACGTACCAAGTAACGGTCGTTCCGATAAAAACATTGACGGCGAACCTCACCCCAATGATGTCTCGTTGGATCGCCCCAATGATTTCTCGTTGGATCGAAATGAGCCATGTTATGGGTGCCCTCATCACGTGTGTAAGTTCCGAATCGTTGCCCAAACCAGTTCGTTTTTGCCTCGATCAAGAGGGGCCACAGTCAAGTCGGCGATACGTAAAGTTCAGCGATGGCGCAAGATCGGCTCATACCATGCCAACCACGCGCTTGGCCGCTTTCAGGTAGTTGATGTTGGGCATCGAATCGATGCCCAAGGCCACGATCGCTTTGCGCATGCCCAGGTAGTTCTCACTCTCGCTGCACGCAGACTCAAGGAGCGCGCCATTGAACCATACCTGCGCATACTCACAGATGATCCCGTCGACCGTGAACCCGTACCGCGTCTTCTCGATCGTTACCGGCACGAGATCGGGATGACGCCGCGCTATTTCGGTGAATTCCTCAAGCGCGCAGGTTTCCCGACCGAGATCCATCTTCACGCCGAGGTGCGACAGAATGGTCGTGAGGTCTGGCTTCTTCACTGGAAACTGGAACTTGCCGCGAGGCTGGAAAATCTCATACCCCTCCGGGGTCTCGCCGACCTTGGTCTTGATGTCGAGCAGGCCGTCGCGCACCTTCACGTTCGCTTCGTCGGTGTGCACGGAAAGGAAATATGTCTCCGCCGGCATCTTCCGGACCTTCCACAGTACTGCTCCGGCGTCCCACATTTTTTTTTGAACAGTCTCGATGATCCCGTGCCCGAACACGCGGAACTCGGCTCGTGGGGCGATTTTCGCGGCTGCTTCGGCGGAAAGCGCCGTGTTCTTCGCAAAAACGTCGGTCACAGTAGATCCTCCCTGTGCCGCGGTCGGCGCTCGTTACAGTCTTGAACTGCGGCGTGGTGAATTATGACCACCGTGTGAACGGATTTCTGATAAGATTCGCGTTGTAGTAGCGGGGGTCACCAGTGACTTCTTCACCTATCCAGGCGGGCATATCGAAGGCCTGGCCCTCGCTTGTGAGCTCCACTTCGGCGACGATCAATCCCGCGTTGTCACCGAGAAACTCGTCGACCTCCCACATGACGCCGCCGCCGGGAATCTTGTAACGCTTCTTTTCGATCAGCGGTTTCTCGGCAAGCGCGTCCAGCATTGCTTTGCCTTCGTCGAAGGGAATCTCATACTCATATTCAGGCCGGGTCGCTCCAACCGTGACGCCTTTGATGGTGAGAAACGCCTTTGCATCGGTCGTCCGAACCCGGACGGTGCGCTCCTTGACGCTGTTAAGGTAACCTTGCCGGTAAGTGGTGCCTTTGGCCAACAATCGCCACGCATCACCTCTCACCAGGAACTTGCGTTCAATTTCCTTGCCCATGGTCAATCACTCCCCACTCGGTCACTCGTGAGCCGTCGGTGCATTGCCGAGGAGACGGTACACGACACCGGTCTTCGTGGCATTCAGCGCAATCCAATCCTTGGCGGCATACTGCAGCGCTAGGAAGAAGCGCTCGGCCCTTTGCATCGCGTCTAGGGTCAATAGCTTCCTGTCGCGGAATCGGATTTGGTAGGCGAACTCCCCGATCAGCGGCCTGTGTTCTCCCCGGGTACGCCAGATCGCTACGTTCGTCTTGGCTTTGAGTCCTGAACCGAAATCAAGCGACCCGATATCCTGAAGCACTTCCTCGATAATGGTGTTGTTGACCAGCGCGATCTCTTCCTCCGGCGAATGCTGCACGACATTCAGCGCAGGGAAAATGTTTGTGAGCGCCTTGAATTGGAATACGTCGTTGGTACCAATATGTGAGCGTGGGAACTGCACGTTGTGCGAAAAGAGCAGCCGGATCCCGCCAAGCTGGTCTTTGAGAGGCAACGCCTGGCACTTAAACTTTACCCGATAATCGCCAACGATCTCGGGGCGCACATCGGTTTCGGCGGCTTTCTGTATGTCCGGATGTCTGAACTTGAACACTATTTCGGGCTCGCCCGAGGGGAAGCCGTCTGTATAGGGGATGCGCCGGCGCAGAATGAACGCGTTGTTGTACAGCCGGGAGTCCTTGGTATCCACAAACAGGACTTCCCGGACCTTGAGCGGTGCGTTTTCGAAATTCTCCGTGGAGAATTTCACTCCGCACTTATCGGCAGGCGCTCGGAGCACCTTTGCGAAATCAAACAGGTTCTGGCGCGACCTGAACCTGTTGGGTTTGAGAATAAGCTTGCATGCCAAGTATTCGACCTCGTGAAGGGGCATACCGTCGGCATATTTGCCTGGCTTCAGGTAGGGAACCCGACCTGCCCAGGATTTCTTGATCTCAGATTTTCGTTGTGCCTCCTGGACGAGCTTCGCTTTCGGCAATGAGATGAGAGTTCGAGCGGCTATTGCTGTGGCCATGATATTCCTCACGCTTTGGACATTGCATCGTAACCGATCAAATTGGCATTCTGAAGGCCTGAAACCGACTTCGCTACTGCAACATGAGACGCTCGACGATGCCCGATTTACCTCCGAAAGCGGACATGTGCCAGTGCAACTCGCTATGTCCGCTTTGTGCCAATAGCGGACACCGACGCAATTTTAGATTGCCTCCAAGCTTCTGCCGGAGGTGAGATGAGTACACTTGAGGGCGGCAAGTGCCGCGGCGACGGCGGAATGTCTGCTCCTGACACAAAGCGCGCATGAGCCAAAATTTGATCAGGTGTGGATCAGACCGGCTCTCGATCGTGCGTCAGAGGCTTTGAACGAATTTACCGAAAGCATTTGAAGCAGCGAAGATCGATGCTGGAGCTGATGCACTTCTTGCGCTTGTGCTAAGAGGACACTGCGATGGTCATTCGCAACCCTGAAAAGAATTTCGAAGAGTTGTGGAAGACCTTCCACAATAGATATCCATTTTTCGAACTGAGAAATGTCGATTGGAAAAAACAGTATGACACCTACAGATCAAAAGTCACAAGAAACACCAGTAATGATGAGCTCTTTGATATTTTCTGCCAAATGCTCGCCCCGTTGCATGACGGGCATGTTGAGCTGATAGCCAAAGCAAGCGGGGATCGGAAGAAACGGTACTTCACACCAGAGAAAAAGCCCAAATTTTGGGAGAAATTTACAAGCCGAGAGATCAAGCAGCTCTTCAAAACGACCGAGAAGACTCTTGTCGCCAATGGTTTCGGGCAGCCTACAGAAACGCAGGCCTGGATGCTTCACTATTGCAGGTCACGGGCATTTGGTTACATCCGGATCCTCGAGCTGGAAGGCGTTAAAAAGGGGAGTTTGAATGCCGCCCTGGACAGGATTGTCGGTGACTTCAAGGACTCGGACGGCGTCGTCATCGATATCCGTAACAACCCCGGCGGTGACGATAGTACTGCCGTCGCGATCATCAATCGGTTTTGCGACCGCAAGCGAGTCGCGTTCCACAGGAAGACAAAGATTGGCCCCGGCGAAGATGCCTTTACAAGCCGGAAAACCTGGCGCATCGAACCGCAAGGTGACGCACAATTCACCGGGCCAATCGTACTCTTGACCTGCGATTCTGTTTTCAGCGGCGGAGAGATCTTTGCGCTGGCGATAAAGCAACTGCCTCATGTTACGATCATAGGTGATCATACCAACGGCATATTCTCGTACCAACTCGAAAAGAAACTCCCCAATGGCTGGCGTTATTGTTTGTCGTACCAGAAGTACTTTTCAGCTGAGATGGTGTGCTACGAAGGCAAGGGCGTGCCAGTCGACATCAAACTACTCAACAAGAGGACCGATATTGAAAATGGCGTCGACCCGTTGATTATTCGCGCATTGAAAGTGTTGAAGTCAAAGAAGAAGGCGAGGTCGGCGAATAAGAGATATTGATTGCGCGCGCCTCTTGTTTACCGTTGGATCAGCACGCGCGAGTAGCTTCCGACAGTACGCAGAGAAGTCGTACATCAGCTTGACCCCGACAAGTGCGGACTTGAACGCCGCGCCGGGGATCGAGGCCCTATTGTAGTATTGCCTATGGGACGAGCACCGTGCATGATTGTAAACGGGGGTGGTCTGAAATAAAGACGAAGGTAGAGCACTCAGTTGGTGCCCCGAGCAAACAAGGCAGGTCCTTACCCTCAAGGTGTATCGTATGATCATCGAGTCACCATTACAGTTAATTTTTCGTGATTTGTTTTATCGTCTTGCAGCTTTTGCCGGAAGTCACGATGTGTTTCTAAAGTTGGAAGGGTTCAATATAACGGGCTCGATTAAGATCAAGACTGCGATAGGGCTTGTTGAGAACTTGGAACAGCGAGGTCTTGCTAGGCCAAATGAAACCGTATTGGTCGAATTGTCATCAGGAAATCTTGGACTAGCGCTTAGTTTGATATGTGCCATCAGAGGCTACAGATTTATTTGCGTGACCGATCCAAACGCTAATCGCGCGACTATAAGAGGCATGGAAGTCTACGGGGCGAAGGTAATAGTCGTTGAAGATCACGACCCCGCTGGGGGATACTTGGGAAGTAGGTTAAAGAAAATCGATCAAATACTGCAATCAGACCCAAACGCAATCTGGCTCAACCAATATGCAAACATAGCCAACAAAAATGTTCATGCCGAGCAGACGGCAAATGAGATTGCGCGCGAATTTGATAAAGTCGATTGGGTTTTTGTCGGGACCGGCACTACTGGTACCCTGGCCGGGATCTCAGAACGACTTCGTCAGAAATTCCCAAAGATTAAGGTTGTGGCCGTCGACCCGGCAGGCTCTGTCACATTCGGAGGCGCGCCCGGCAAAAGAAACATCCCTGGCATTGGCACGAGCGCGCGACCAAAGCTTGCGGACCTCGTGAAGCCGAATAGAATCGTCGTAGTGAACGAAGAAAAAACGGTTGAAGCTTGTCTTTCTTTCGTTCGAGAATATCACATGCTTGTTGGGGGAAGCACCGGAACCGTCCTGGCCGCCGTACAACAGCTAGCTCCAGAGTTCAGTCGCGGCGACACTATAGTCGCCATATCCGCGGATCTAGGCGAAAAGTACTTAGACACCATTTATAACCCAGCCTGGGTAGAGCAGGTCATTGTACCTGAAGATGACAGGCCGGTGCGAACTCATGCGCTCCGCGCTGCTGAGTGAGGCACTGAAAAAGCGTTTTATCGTCGCGGTCACAGTCGGCGCGCTGACGCAAGGAATGACAACTCAGGTGTGCGCCAGCAAACTGATCGACGCGATCGGAGGCGAACAATATCTCAATCGGGCGTAATGGGAGAATAAAACGTGCCATCCGCTCCCACATTTTACGTTGTTTCCGGCTCGACAGTTAAGCGTGTAATTGACGACAATAAGAAACAAGTTTTCGATGCTGTTGAGGCGGCATACCGTCTTCACGGCTCCGGCAATACTCTAAATCCGGATAGCTACTTCCTCCGATTTCCCGATAGACCCAGCGCTCGCATCATCGCGTTGCCAGCTCATCTCGGTGGCACCGTTCAAAAAAGCGGCATCAAATGGATATCGAGTTTCCCGGAAAACAGGGCCAGCAACTTAGCCCGCGCGTCGGCAGTCCTGATTCTGAACGATGCCACGACAGGTTATCCCTTGGCCTGTATCGAGGCATCGCTAATCAGTGCTACGCGCACTGCCGCCTCTGCCGCGTTGGCAGCAGAGCATATTTCCCTCAACCCCTTTAAAGGAACCCTCGGCGTAATTGGAACTGGGGTAATCGCCCGTACAACCGTCGAGTGGCTTTTATTTCGAAATTGGAAGTTTGGTAAAATCAGTCTGTACGATGTGGACCGCAAGGAGGCGGAGCACTTCAGTAAGTGGCTTCGCGATCAGCACAACCTGCAGGCCGACATTCAAGATCGTTTGGAGGGCGCTATATCCGGCTCTTCTCTGATACTATTCACCACGACCACGCCGGACCCTTATCTTGCCGATGAAAAGCTGTTCGAGCACAACCCCACAGTTCTACATTTGTCGCTCCGCGATATTTGCGTGAATGTGATTCTCACATCGCAAAACATTGTCGATGATGTGGATCATTGCCTCAAGGCAAACACTTCGCTCCATCTAACGGAAACGGCGATGGGAAATAGGGACTTTGTCTCGGGTAGTTTGGTGGATGTTCTAGAGAAGAAGTTCAAACTAGATCATAACAGGCCCCGCATATTTTCACCATTTGGGCTTGGCGTTCTTGATCTTGCAGTAGGCAATTTTGTACTCGAGGAAGCAAAATCGTCCGGTGCGGCAATTGCGCTACCAGACTTCTTCAGCAATTCTGCCCGATGGTGACGAAGATGTCAGACTTTTCGAATTTGAAATACGTCAACTTCAAGCGCGGATCACTCAAGAGCTAAAAGTGTTCCGAAGGAAACAGGACTGGGCATTCCCGTTCAGAACAAGCGAGGGGCAGATTACACGTGTCAGGCGTATGGAGTTGCAATGAGTGGGATCAACTGGAAGAAGTTATTGTAGGCAATCCGCTGAATGCGCGGTATCCTACGCCAGACCGAAGCACCCAGCTCGCGGAATTTCCTGACCGTTCATTGGCCAAAATTCCGCGCGGTCCTTTTCCGCAGCGGATTATTGAAGAGACGGAAGAGGATTTGAATGGATTTGCCAAAATCTTGGAAGGTTTGGGCATCACTGTCAAACGTCCGCAGACGTGGCCACACGCTGCCAAATTTTCCACGATCCATTGGGAGGCTCTGGGGTACTACAATTATTGTCCCCGCGATGTTTTGTTGATCGTCGGCGACCACATTATCGAAACGCCCAATGTCATCCGCAGCCGCGCCCAGGAAACGTTCAGCTATCGCACATTGCTGATGGAGTATATGAAGTCAGGCGCAAAGTGGTACAGCGCCCCCAAGCCCATGCTTTTGGACTCACTCTTCGAAGGCGTTGATCTAAACAAGCCCACGCCACGCAACGATGAGCCGGTCTTTGATGCAGCTAACGTCCTGCGTTTTGGCAAAGATTTAATCTATCTGGTCAGCGCTACGGGTAACGAATTGGGTGGACATTGGCTACAGTCGATTCTAGGCGACAAATATCGGGTCCATTTCCTCAAAGATGTTTACTACGGCAGCCATATTGATTCGACCATTGTGGCCTTACGCCCTGGCTTGCTCCTCGCCAATCCTGCTCGTGTCAATGACGACACCCTGCCGAAAATCTTGAAGCAGTGGAAAGTCATTTACAGTTCGCCGATGGAGAACACAGACAGATATGATGCCGACTATCTGTCCAAATGCATTGGCAGTGATTGGATTGACATGAATGCATTCAGCATCAATCCTAATTTAGTCGTGGTCGATCAAAATCAGCCGTCTCTCATAAAACTCTTAGAGAAGGAGGGTCTTGATGTAATCCACCTAAAATTGCGGCACTCCAAACTGTTGGGCGGTGGACCCCATTGCGTTACCTTAGACGTCCGCAGAACGGGAACGCTACAGCGATACTTCGATTAATGTCGTACTTTCGGCACGCTCAACCGGCGGGGGCAACTTTGACGTTTGATGTCAAGATTCAAATGTCTCTGAGAACCTTGGAGTCTCTAAGAACTTGGGAGAACTTGGGGGTCTAGACTTACGAGCATGTGAGGAAGTGTTTTGGCGGCAATTTTTGTAACAACTGCTCTCGCGATTTTTTTTGCACTGACGTTTGTGGCTTGGACGCGGTACCTTTGGGTGGCGGAGAAGGTGCCGCACGAGCAGGCGGATACATGCCAATACACCTTAACGGATGTCTTCGGCGACCGTCCCCTAGTGAACGTACCGCATCAGAAAGGAATCCGTTGGCTGACAGAGGTCTTCAGCCGCTCCGCCGAAAAGTTTCCGCATCTCACGGCCTTACAGATTCCCCACACCGGAGAATCCCTGACCTTCGCTGAGCTCGACGCGCGAGCGGAAAGCGTGGCCGCCGCCCTTTCTCCCTTCCTCACAGGCCCTGACCAGGTCGTGGCCGTGGCCATGTCGCAAGACAATTGGCAAATCGTGGCCTCCCACCTCGGCATTCTCAAGGCTGGCGGCACCGTGATGGTCCTCGATACCACCATGCCCGACGCCCTGATCACCCACATGCTCAACGACGCACAGCCGGTAATTATTCTCACGCGGGGGCAAGACAAGTTCCGCGACCTGCCGGCGCTCGACGTCCTAACGTTGCCGGAGAGGCGGCCCCGAAGAGAACCGCCGCATTGGCTGGACAACCCCGCTCAGCGCCTTGCGACCATCTTTTACACGAGCGGCACCACTGGGGTGCCTAAGGGCGTGGAGTGCCCGCACGCAGGTTACGTGAACCTGGCCCTAAGCTATGCCGATTACTTCGATCTCCTTCCGGGCATGGACGCAACCTCGCTTACTTCGTCGCTGGGCTACGACGGCAGCATCCCAGAGATGTACAGCGCCTGGGTGTCGGGCTGCGCTGTGGTAATGCTAACCAAGGAGCAGATCCGATCTGGCCCGGACCTCGTCCCCGTCCTCCGCGAAGCTGAGGTCACGGTGCTCTTCTGTCCGCCGGTGCTGCTCACTACCCTTACACCAACGCCCGAATTAGATCTCCCCTATCCGCTGTGCCGCTACATCGTTCCAGCGGGCGAAGCCTTCCCTAGTGCGCTCGTGGAGCCTTGGACCAGGGCCAGACGCCAGATCATCAACACCTACGGTCCTACAGAGGCGAGCAGCGACACGAGCCGCCAGAGCTTGCGGCCAGGGGAGCCCATCACAATTGGCCCGCCATTCGCCAACGTCACCTACGTCATCCTCGAGGCCGATCAACTTCAACCACTGCCCCACGGGGAGATTGGCGAGCTCTGTATCGGTGGGGTGCACGTCGCACGCGGGTATCGCAACTTGCCGGAGCAAACCGCTCAGAAGTTCATCACGCACCCTCAGTTCGGCCGCCTCTACCGCACCGGGGACAAATGCAAAATCGACATCCAAACGCAGCGCGTGCACTTCCTCGGCCGAATCGACTCGCAGCTCAAAGTGCGCGGGCATCGCGTTGAGGCGCAGGCCGTTGAGGATATTCTCCAGACGCAGTTCAGTGAGATTGAGGCCGCCGTTTTGGATTACCAGAACGAGACGCTGGTCGCCTTTGTTGCCGCACCTTCAGTTTGCGAAGGAGAGATCTCGGTGGTCGCTCCTGCGCCGACGGTGTGGGCCGCTAAGGTGACGGCGACGCTGGCCAAACAACTTCCAGCGCCGTCGGTCCCGACGAGGTTCTTCCTTGTAGAAAAATTCGTTATGAAACCGGTTTCGGGGAAGATCGACCGAAAGAGCTTGCCAACCCTATCTCATCTACTGAGAAACGCCGAGCCGGAGGCTGAGGACATTCGTTGGCACACTCCGGCCAGTGCGCGCGACACACGAGAGGGGGACGTCAAGGTGCCTGCTGCCGAAGCGGGCATGGATCCTGATTGTGAGGAAGTTCTGTCGATCTGCCGGGCCGTGTTCGAGACGCCGTTGGGATTGGACGATGGATTCGCTGAGGCTGGTGGGCACTCGATCCTCATCGCGCGTTTGGCGCAGAAACTGCAAACTGCAGGATGGGTGGTGCAGGTCCGGGCGCTACTGAGTGACTGCAACACTGCTCGAAAGGTGGCCACCCGCCCGCGGGCATTCCAGCAGGTCTCCAAGCCCTTTACGGCCCCTGTGAAATCCGACGAGAACAGCGCTGAGCGCGACGAGGCCGCGGCGGAGGTGCTCTCTATCGGATATTTCACCACCCTGCAGGTCCTGTTCGCGACTTTGTTGTATTCCCCGGGCTTAGTCGCGTTGTTCGGCGTCCTCGGCGTCATTGACGTCGAGGCGTACTTCGCGACCGGCAGCCTCTGGGGCTTCATCGTCGCCAGCTTCTTCCTGTACCTGGGTGGCCTCGTCCTGCCGTTCGTCAGCCTGCTCTGGGTCATGATGATAAAGCTCTTTTTGAGCGGTGACATCTACAAGAACAATGTGACGCCGGGTGTGTACCCCAAGTGGAGCAAGATGCATCTGCGAATTTGGTGCATCGGACGGCTAGAGAGCATTGTGCTCGTGCCGTTGGCGGCGATGTATCGCAGCGCGCCGCTTAGGTCATTCGCGTTGCGGCAGCTCGGCGCGACCGTGGGCGATAACCTTCAGTGCGCGCACGATGCCGACCTATCCGGGCCCCTGGATTTGATCTCCATCGAAGATGATGTCGCCGTTCAAACTGGAGCCTACATCCAAACGACCGGATGGTCGGCGCAGCGCCTACACGTCGGCCCTGTTCACCTCGAGAGCGGTTGCAAGATCGGGATGCGAGCTGCCATCGCCAACAATGTGACGGTAGGCCGCGGCACGTGGATCACTCCGTTCACCCCCATCCTCACCAACGTGGGCTCGCAGGAGATGTGGGAAGGAGCTCCCGCGCGCCGCAGCGGCCGCTGCACCGAGCTGAAGCGCACCGCGATCACCTGCCGGTACGTGTATCCGATCTGGCTACTGGAAACCCTCAACGTCCTTATGCAGATCTTCCTATCCTTTTGGCTCATCGTGGTCCCCACCGCCGCGATCTTCTGGCTCGCCCGCGCCTTAGTACCTGCCGGAGAAGCTGAACTTTCCGACGAATATTTCAGGTTGACGCCGCTTTTCGAGATCGTCTGGCACCTGACTCTTTATGCGTTCATCGCCACCTGGGGCACCATCGTCGTGACCTCTTTGCTGGGCTGCCTCTTCATCCGCTGGACGCCCGCTTCGCCGGGTCTATACCCCTCGCGCGGGCTCAGGGGCGCTCTCCTTATGTACAGAATGAAGAGGTTCAACAGCATCCAGAGACTGTGGACCTGGACCATCACCGGGCAGTACCTGAGGGCGCTCGCTGGAATGCACTTCCCGCGGTTTGGCGCCTCCGAGTGCGACGTCATGTTCAACCTCGTCCCGGAGGTTGCTACCGCCGACTCCCAAGTGTTCTTCTCCAATGGATGTTTCACGAATATGCTCGATTATGGCGCCGAGCACTTCAAGCTACACCACCTCGATATGCCCCGGAATTTCTTCGGCGGTAATAATTGCGTGGCGGAGTACGGGAATTTCCCGTCCAACTTTCTGCTAGGCGTCTCCACGCCGGGCAATGAAATACAGTTCCGACGACAAATGCGGTCGCGACTTGGCGAGCCAATCACAGTGGCGGGAAATCCGCCCGTGAAATTCGCGAGCGCGTCATTTGAGGCAAAGAATGAAACCCACCTACCGCCGGACTTCCTCCTCTTCCTGACCCGGGTCTTCCTGTTCGACTTCGTCGGCATCGGCATGGTGCCTATCGCCGAGATGATCGTGTTCCCGATTCTGTACGTTTGCTTGCTGCGATTGGGCGGACACCCGATCGCCAGCGCGACGATTGCCCTGATCCTCGCAGAAGCCAATCTGGTCCTGTTCAGCCTCGCGATCAAAAAGTCCCTCGTCGGCAGCGAATGGGGAACTGATCACTCGACCCCCTTCTGGTCCTGGCGCCACTTCGCCTACTTCTTCGCGCAGGACTGCTTCTTCGTCTGGTGCAGGAGTCCTCTCGTTTTCTGCGCCGGGACTATTCTCGCAAATCCCATCCTGCGGTGGATGGGATGTCACATCGGCCAAGGGACAATCGTGGTCCGGCCAATGCAGTGCTCCGACTGGAACGCGGTGAGCTTCGGCAACGACTGTGTTATCGACGGCTTCCTGCAGTTTCATACCTTCGAGAACATGACGCTGAAGGTGAAGCGAACTCACATCCAGGACGGCTGCACCGTCGCCTCCGGCGCCACGGTGATGGGCGGAGCGGCCATTGAGCGGGACACAACTCTCTTGCCGTTGTCCCTGGTCCTCAAGGAGATGAACATGATCACAGCTACATACGAGGGGAGCCCCGCGGAGCCTGTGGGCGGTACAACCCTCCTGACGGGCATATAAAGATCCTGAGCTTTATCGAGAAAGCAGCTATCGTACGAAAAGGACTGGTTTACGAAGCTCATGACTTCAGATGACGATAGTGAGTGGGTCAACAATCTGTTCGCCGCCAGCGCGCACGATTGGACGCCGGCGTCGGCGCATCATGCGGCTTACGTTCTGTATGCGCCAGTTTTGCGCGATTCGGAGGCATCAAGGCGTTGCGGGTCAGTCCTGTCGGATACAGAGCTGCAAAGAGCCGACCGCTTCGTAACGGAAGACGGCAAGGCTCATTTCAAACAGCGGCGTGCGTTTCGTCGCTATTGCGGAGCCTTCGCGCTCGGATCACCGCGGCCCTTATCTCGGATCGCTTTCAAGGAGACGGAGAAGGGGCGTCCCTACCTTCCAGATTTGTCGGATGTCTGGTTTAGTTTTTCCTCCTGTCGGTTCGGTTTTGTCGGCGCGTGGTCGTCTACACACCAGATCGGTGTAGACCTCGAAGATCAAACGAGGAACTTGGAGGCGGTAGAACTTGCTCAACAGTTCTTTTCGGAAGCCGAGGTGAGGGCTGTTAAAGTGGTAGACGGCTTGGCGCGCCTGAGGACCTTCTGTCAACTTTGGAGCCTCAAGGAGGCAGCACTGAAATCCATTGGAGAAGGATTACCCTTCGGCCTGGAGGCGTTCGAATTCGAATTAGCCCCAAATCTACGTGTCGTTCATGCGCCCCCTGATTCTGGCGGGCCGTGGCGATTTAATGCCCGGGTTATCGAGCGAACAGAAATTTGCGCTGCACTTGTCGTCCGAAGCGTGGCCTAATGTAGCGCAAGATTGACCGTTTGCGGAACAAGCTATCCCGTGGGTTTCGGAAGTGCACGACACCATGCATTCGACGAGCACATCGCATCGAAACCCGCACACGCCTCACGCTGTTGACAACGCCGACTGGCTGAAAACCGTGGCAATCATCTCTGTCTCGGTTGGCCATTTCGGCCATTTCTTTATGGAGGACGAGGGCTGGTGGAGCGTTTTCGGACGCCCGGCGGCTCCGACGTTTTTCTTCCTTCTGGGCTACGCCAAGACCGAGACCGTCCCGCTCAACTGGATTTGGCTCGGTGTCAGCCTGACCCTGCTCGAAAGTTGGAACGCCGGCTGGACTTGGGTGGCACCGAACATTCTTTTGAGCTTGGCACTCATCCGCATTGCGCGTCCCTATGTGCAAATGCTTGCGCAATATCAGTGGATCGCCTTCGCCTTCCTCGTCTCCGCACTTCTCGCGGTGCTGCCGATAGCTGCGAAAATTGTCGATTACGGCGCGGAGGGATGGCTGTGGGCGCTCTTCGGCTTATACCAACGCATGTATGTCGACGGCAGATCAGCTACCGACGTGGACGGCGCAGCGCCAAACTCAGCACCGTCCGCGCACGCAATGACAGGGAACGCGAGCCAAATACGCCTCCTGGCTTGCTTTGTCGCCGCGGTCGTCTACGTCTGGCAGGAACAAAGGGAATTTTTGTTTCCTCAGATCCAATTCGCCGTGTTTATTCTTGGCTTCGGCGTTTTCGCCGCTAGCCTGTGCCTGTTCATGCGCGGCCCGAGCCGCATCCAACCGCCAAAAGCCATAGCCGGCGTACTGCGCTTCATCGGTCGGCACACTTTGGAAATTTACGCAATCCAGCTTGCTGGCTCCGAACTCCTTGTAAAGTTGGTGCCCGATCTCGCCCCCTGACCCGAGACCGGCCGGGCGCCTGTCCGCTTTATCCCCAAAGCGGACATTAGACGAAATGAAAGAGGCCGCCTGCAGGGATGAGGCGGCCTCTAAAGCGGGCAAGCGTTATTCCGATAGCAGCATCGTCCGCTGCGGCAAAAATAGCTGACCTAAGCCACGTCATGGGCGTTTGAGGGTTCTATTTTCCCCCAGCCACGGCCTGCGCGAGTGCCTCCTTGCATTCGTCGCTCTTGATTTTCGCAATAATTTTCTGGATGCAGGCCCGAACGCTACCCTTACTTTTTTCCTTGTCAGCGCAATTTTCCTTTATATCAGCCGCGCAGGCCTTGCTGGTCTCTGCTACCCGCGCAAGCCTCGCCTTACACGGGTCGGAAAATTCTGCGGCGTGTGTTTTAACGCAGTCTTTAATGCGGCCTTCGCCGGGCTTAACTTCAGCACATTTTGCTTTGATGTCGGCCACACAGACCCCAACTGACCGCTCCTTCGCCATCGCGACCGGCGCGGAGAGAAGTACTATGGTACCAATTGCCATGAAACTTTTCATCATAGGTCATTCTCCCAAAAGGAAAAAAGATGCGAATGTCCTCACTAAGGACACTTGGTCAGCGTCAGATGCGCCCAAACCAACCGACAGTATCGTGATCGTGGAAAATAAACGCGACAGTCGATTGATGTATGTCAAGGAGGCGAGGACCCCCAACGAGGGGCAGAATGTCTCCTTCAATATCGTCCCGAGGCTCAGGACAGTGCATCGTAACGGCTTAAACAAGCACCGGGAATGAGGGTGGTCAATGTCCGCTTTGGCCCAAAGCGGACATCTGCAGCGCAAAAAGGCATGTCTGCTTTACCCCCGAAAGCGGACATCTGCAGCACGACTCGACGTGTCCACCAAGTGCCAATAACGGACATTCGTCGCTATAAGTGGTCTGGCCCGTTACTCCAGTGCACACGACCTGTCGAGTGGCCTCAACATCGCCGCGATCTCGACGCCGTCGTCGGATTCCGGATCAATCTCCTGAAGCTTGTACATCAATGAGAGATATTCTGAACCTAGTTGCTTTTCCAACCCTCTCATTTTTTGCGTCAGCACATCAGCCGTTTTCTTGTCCTTTGCGTTGTTGGCATCTTCGATCTGCACACGGAGTGTCTCGATAGCGCAATGGGTCTCGATCTTGGCAGGGTCGCTCTTGATAATTTCAACAACCCTTCGTGCGGCCGTCATCACTGGGTTTGGTTCTTGGGCCTGCACATACACCGCCATGGTGGTGGTCACCAAGATCGCAACAATCAACTTCGGGTGCATCGTACCCTCTTCCGATCGCTGCGATGATGCCACCTGATCCAAAAGTTACACAAATAGAAATTCCGTAGCCGTTACCACCAATCAGGGTGAAATACGGGGGAAGCTTGCTGGCGATTCAGCTGTATTGATGCTCGGCTGGGGGTGTTCCTCCCATACGACTTGGCCCGGCTCTCCGGCGAGCCGGGCTTATTTCTTGGCGCGAATGCACTTGGGCAAATCCTAAGCCGCGTCCGCTTTGGGTCAAAAGCAGCCATTTGCAGCACAAAATGCCATGTCCGCTTTACCCCTGAAAGCGGACATGTGCGGTGTAGCTAGGGGTGTCCGCTAAGTGCCAAAAGCGGACATCCACCGCGACGGTTGGGATGTCCAATGACAAAACCAATTCATTTTTCAGTAGTGCGCCGGAACGTACATCTCCTCGGGGACCGGGCCCCGAAGATAATCTGGATTACGGACGCGAGGCGGTAGCTTAATGGTTTTGCGGGGAATCGTTTTGTACGGGACCTGGGTCAGCAAATGGCTGATGCAATTCAACCGGGCCTTTTTCTTATCGTCCGCTTCAACGATCCACCATCGTGCTTCCGGAATGTGGGTGTGCTCCAGCATCGCTTCTTTAGCCTTAGTATACTGCTCCCAACGGCTTCGCGATTGAACATCCATCGGGCTCAGCTTCCATTGCTTCAATGGGTCTTGGATGCGCATCGTAAATCGAAACTGCTGTACGTCATCAGTAATTGAAAACCAGTACTTGATGAGAGTGATTCCAGAGCGCACTAGCATTCGCTCGAACTCCGGAACCGATCGGAAGAACTCCTCACAGTCGGCTTCTGTGCAGAACCCCATCACCCGTTCGACGCCGGCGCGGTTGTACCAGCTTCGATCGAAAAGGACGATCTCCCCGCCGGCAGGAAGGTGCGCGACATATCGCTGGAAATACCATTGTGTACGCTCCCGCTCATTTGGTGCGGGCAGCGCTGCGACCCGGCAGATGCGCGGGTTTAGGCGTTGGGTAATCCGTTTTATCACACCACCCTTTCCTGCTGCGTCGCGGCCTTCAAAGATCACGACCACTTTCTGTTTCTTGTGTTGCACCCAGTCCTGCAGCTTCACCAATTCGCCCTGAAGCCGGAATAATTCCGCGAAATACACCCGGCGGTCGATCGCATTCGGCTCGGGACGTTCGGAAAGTTCGGTCAGGTACTGATCGAGGCGCTGTTCGTCGATTTCCAACTCCAGCTCTTCGTCGATGCTGTCCGCCATCTCGTCGGCGATGCGGGAACGAAGCGCCTGCTCGTTCGTTTTTTTCGGAATCATAGCCTATCTCCCAAAAATCCAATCGAATTGTGTTTTGAGTGTCATACTTGCATGGTTTTTTCTGACTTCGCGTGACAGTTACCGCGTCCTCCTCGATCTGAATGGCGAGATCGTCTGGGAGACGGTAAGAAACGGCCAATGGGTGCGCTACCGGGACGAGCCCGAAACTGGCTTCCGCCGGCGCTTCGTCGCCGACCTGTGGAAGCTCCTACCGATCGAACTCGCAACTTTGACACCCGACCGCGGTCCGAGCGGCGAGTGAGAAATAGCACGTAACCGAGCTCCAACATGAGGCCCGATGCCCGCTATGGGTCAAAAGCGAACATGTGCGGTGCAACTACCGATGTCCGCTTTGTACCATGAGCGCACTCATGCACTGCAGCAGGCCGAGCATGCAAAGGCGACCCGATTTATCCAAAGCGGTTGCGACCCGACGTGCCTGGCAGGCATGCCCAATAGATCAGGACAAGCGTGCCGATGGCTGTAGCTGCGATCAAGAGCCACCAGCCTGTGCGATCGATATCATGCAATCGTCTGACCGCAACGGCCAGGCTGGGCAGAATCAAAGCCAACTCGACCGCCGCGGTGACGTAGCTAAAGGGGCCCATCTTTAGCGGTCCCGGATAGGGCGATCCATTGATTGCGCCAAACACAATCAAAATAATGGCTACGAAAAGATACCAGTACCAATACTCCGAACGAACTGCTCGACCTGAGAAATTGGCATAGTTGCGAAAGCATGAGCTGATCGCTTCTACAAAATTCATGGGACGCCTCTTTGGTTTGGCCGCGGCTCGCGTCGGCTGTCACAGTGGCGAAGCAACTACTCCCGTGCAAGACGCGCTGCTACCCTCCACACAAGTTGTCGTATAGGTCATCCAGTACCGCCTCGATCTCCTGAGCAACTTCAGATTTCGGATCGATGTCGTCAAGCCCGTCCATCAGTGCGACATATTTGGGACCCAGTTTTTCTTCCAAAAAATCCAATTTCTGGGACAATTCAATGACTGTTTTGTTGTCCTTTTTCTCTTTGGCTTGCTTGATCTGCTCATCGAGCTTGGTCATATCGCAGTAGGATTGGGTCTTGGCCTTATCGCCACTGATAATTTTGAGGACCTCTTGCGCATCTGCCTTGGTCACCTGGTGTGTGCGCAGGCTGAAAAAGCCGAGCGGCACGGCGACGATCACCAAGATGGCAATAACTAAGTTCGGGTTCATGAGACCCCCTTACCGGTAGTTCGAGAAATTGTATCCACAAAAGACGCTCAGGCGCTTGAACCTAGTCCCAATAATATCCGCTTTGGGTCAAAAGCAGACATCCAGCGATCTCCGAGCCACGTTCGCATTGCCCATCTGAGGCAAATTTGTTCGGGTGCACGCCTTACGCCTCTCAGTCCGCTATCGAATGCGGTCCTGGTGCTACCCGGGTGCTGCCCCCTAGCGATTCGAACGCGACACCTTCACAATGAACCAAAAAATCCCTACAAAGTCAGGCGCTTGACAGCGTGGCCCAAAAATTCTGAGTCTTGGCCATGAGATAATTGATCTGCTGGACACGAGAGCGAGAACCGCCAACGCTAAACCAATAGAAAGCGTTTTAACTCGCCCGCCGAGTTTGCTCGCCCCGCTCGGAAAAGGCACGAATGATCTCCGCCTGGCGGTAGCTGCCCACGTCGCCGTAGCTGCAAAACGTCGTTAGTACGTGCTCATGGCCGAGATTCTGTGACCACGCTTTGTATTCTTCCGGCGACCCACATAGTTTGCCACCGAGAAGCGCCAGCGTCTTCCGGAAGCTGTGCGGGTTGAAGTACGGCAGTCCAACCGCCGCAAATGCTTCTTTGAATATCCGCCTGATCGGGCCGGCGGTGCTCCAGTGCTTGCGGTCCAACCCGTCCGCGGCGAAGCGAAGGTCGGCTCCTATTGTGATCCGGGTCGCGGGAAACAGCGGATCGTCCAGACCCCATAACTTGTCGTGCTGCAAATAATTCACCCAATCAATCACGAACGCCCGAATGTCATCGCCCACTGGGAAGAAGGTGGTGACGAACGACTTCGAGAATTTTGTCTGCACCTCGCGGGCGTCCTGATCAATCTTGCCTTCGGCAATGTCGACGTGCCGGAGCTTAAACGAGGCAATCGCGCCATCGCGCGCGCCGGTCAGGATCGTGAACGCTATCAGCGCGCGGTTTCGCCGCTCGATTTCGGTGGTCTCGGGCATCGCCTGAATGACATGGCGAATCTGCTCCAGAGTCGGCACGCGCGCCGGACGGGTTGCTTTAGCGATGCGCGTATCCTTGGCCGAAAGGTTGAAGTATTCGGCGTCCGAATAGGAGATGCGGGATTTGTAGCCAGGCTGACCGGCAAGCCAAATGAAAAAACGTTTCAGCGCGCTCAAGGTCGCGTAGAGGGTCGCCTTGCTTAATGGCTCCGCCGCTCCGGTCTGCCGCGCTGGTCGGAAAGGCTGTGCTTGAATCCTTTTGCTTGCTCGATGTGGAACCTCTTGAAGTCCCGCCACTTCGTATAGGCTTCGAACCGGGCAAGCGCCTTCGCCACGGAGTCAACCGTCTGCTCGTTGTGGCCTAAGGCTTCCTTTAGGTAGGCGAAGTACTGGCGCTTGATCCGCTCGTTTGAAGCGTTGTGGTTGGGCATGTCGGCCCCCTCCAGCAGAGTGACAGTTCACGTTGGGCTTCGTAGTATCTTCTAGTCGCGGTTCTGCTTGTGTGAGCGTGACGTCCAAGTCGCCGCGCACCTCCTTGAGTGTCCGCGGATTCACTCGGCGATAGATCATCCGGTTGCAGTCCGGGCAGATGCCTTGGAGTGTGCCGCTGGTTTCGCCGGATTGGATACAGTCGGCGATCTTCCCTGCGGGCACCTTTGGCGCGCGGCACGGCAAACAGTAAATACGGCCGGGACCGCAGGTCTGCTTCGATCGGGTTCGCCGGCTGGTGAGAAATCGGCGAAGTACCTCGCCGCGGATCAAGATCGGCCGATGACTGTCGATCGCCTCCAACCCCTGCTTAAGCCAGCTGCGCACTGTATTTTTGTGCAATTTGAAGAGTCGCGAGATGTCTTCCACCGAATAGCTGCGATGGATTTTGGCCAATTTTGGGTTCGGGTGGCGGTAACCCATTTCAGCGCGCGCGGAGCGTTGTAAGCGCCTTTAAGAGACGCGCCTCTGCATCCGAGGTATCGCTGGTGGCGTGCGACTGGAGCCAAGCATCAAGATCTTCTGGTCGATAAACAACGCGTCGTCCTAATTTGCAGTAAGTAGGGCCGTTACCATTCAAACGCAGCTTGGCGAGCGTACTTTCGGAAAGTCCCACGAAGCACGCTGCTGTGCGGGCGGTGATTACTTTCGGAAGGAGCGGTTTGGTCGCAGCAGTGGCAGTCTTATTCTCGGTCATTTGATCCTCTTTCATCGCTGCCGGGGAATCCTGGTCCGACTGAGGGGATCAAGCGCCAAAGTTCGCGCCCGAAATAGCTGCCCGAAATTTGCCCGAAATTATTTTTTCGGACCTTTTGCCATTCGGTGGTTGTCCCGAATGTTGTTTGCGATGGTCTTTGCTTTGAGCTGCGGGACCGTGGGGTGCGCTTTGGAAAGCCAATCAGCCAAGTACGCTGCCTCGCGAGTCACACTATCCTCTGCCAACCCCGCGGCAACGCGGCTCTTATGCTCTGCTCGCACCAGATGGATTGGCGTCGGCCGTCCCGGCGCACCCGTTCGGACGGAGTCGGCGCCAAATGGCCATGCCTTTGTGACATCCGACTTGAGTACCATTAGTTTCAACCACCGCGCCCCGCTTCTGTCTTGGAGACTGTCATTGAAGCCGCGGTGCCAATGCTCTTCATCAATGTAAGGATACGAAGAAAGGTACAATTCGTCGCCCAGAATCAGTGAAATTGACGCTTCGCGGTACGGATAATCTACGTTCAGAGACGCAAAAATGTGCCCGTCGATTTTTTCTCTGACTCCATCGCAATTGCCTGTCACATGAACTAGATCAGAAGCTATCGCATCTAGAAGACGCCCAAAGGCGTCCTCCCAGATTGCCGCATCTTCCGGATCAAACTGCCTATGGCCACCTGCGGTCGCGATCCACTGTGCGGCACAGTACAGTGGAAAGTACCCGTCGCCGTCTGGCTTGATCGTTTCGGGAAGCGAATGTTCAAATTTGACCGCAGGCGGCTTCGACCATCGCGCCACCACCGCCTGACTGTTGAATAAGATATCCGAATATCCGCTCCCAATATGTCCCCGTTTCGCGACGTCGCGCCCCCGCTCTTTAAACAATTTCAGATCGTTCCAATCGTGCGGAGGGATCGGCTGACGCCTTTCACCATCGCTGGGAACACCGGTCACTGTCAGCGACCCATCTTTCAATGCGCGTATCAACTCTTCTTCGGCTTTCGACGTTTTTTGCGCGCGTGAGTTCTGATTGCCACTTTTGTCATCAAACCATTTCGACATCTTCACGGTGGTGAGCGTAGCAGGCCGTCGCGGCTCCAAAAAATGGCCTTCGTGAACCGGACCACTGAAACCAATTTGCCATTTCCGATGGTGCCAATCGAAACACTGTGCGCGAAACGGGTCGTAGAACTCCACGACCCGATCGGCGTTGCGCCAGAGAATCCAAGCCATCACCATCGGCAATGACCACCACGGCTCCCGCAGCACTTCGTAGTTGTCAGAATCCGGACAGCCTGCCAATGGACCGATGCCATGCTGCGCAGCCTGCGCTTCGGCATCGGCCGGACTCAGCCGCCCATACCTCGCCTCTTCAATCAGAAAGTCTCTGTCAGGCTTTTCCGCGTTGCTCATCGAGCACTGCTTTTAGGGATTGCGGTCCATGATTTGGTGCTACCCCGGTGCTGCCCTGAACAGCCCAGTGTCAAGCGCAAAAAAATCGCGCATAAATTCTAAATCAAAATCAATAAGTTGCTGGCGCGCCCGAAGAGATTCGAACTCCTGACCCCCAAATTCGTAGTCTGGTGCTCTATCCAGCTGAGCTACGGGCGCTTGATTCCGCTGCCGGAAACCGGCGCACGGGACCGGGCATAGCTATCGTCTTGATCCTGCATTGGCAAGGGTTGCGGCTATTAACGCTTATGCCGGTTGTGTCGGTTGGCGCGCCCAGGCGAGCGCCTCATTTTCGATGCGAATTCGATACCCAAGCAGCGCTGCATTGGCGAGCGAATATATCAACGCAAACACCGGCAATCCGAGCGCCAGCGGAACGACGGCAATCTCCAGCGCGACGATCAAATAGTTCGGATGTTTGAGCCAGCGGTATGGCCCGCGCGCAACAGGTGTAGCGCCGGGCAACACGATGACGCGCGTGGTCCATCGCCGGCCGAGACTTGCAATCACCCACAAGCGTCCAAGCTGCAAGACCACGAAGAGCGCCAGCCAAAATGGAATGATGGGCCGGTCATAGGCAAGCACCGACAAGCCGAGTAGCCACGACGCGTGCAGCGCAATCATCAGCGGATAGTGAGCCGCACCGAATTCAATGCCGCCTTTTGTGCGGAGCCGGCTGGTGTTGAATTGCGTAAAACCAAGTTCAACGGACCTTTGCACGATGAGGAATGCAACCAGCCACGCTCCGTCACGCATGCGCAACCTCGAGCGCCAGAAAATTCGCCGTGAAGCCTGGCCCAAGCGCCGAGAGCACAGCCGGCCCGCGCAAACCGCGTTTCAGCGCGCGTTCAAGCACAAATAGAACTGTAGGCGCTGACATATTGCCGTGTTCGCGCAGCACCTCGCGTTCATCACGCAAAGTGCCTTTTTGCAATTCAAGGGCAACCTCGATCGCGTCGAGCACCTTGGCGCCGCCCGGATGACAAACGAGCTGCGGCGCTTGCAGGCGTGCAGACTTTATAAAGCGCCGTACCGGTGCAGCCATCCGCTGCTCCACAAAGCGTGGCAGCGACCGCGACAACATCACCCGAAAGCCGATCGGATCGATCACCCACCCCATGATGTCGAGCGTGCGAGGCCAGGTGTGTTCGGCTGCCGCGCCGACGCGCAAACCGGCCTTGTCTGGGCCCGCACGCAACACGGCGGCAGCAGCGCCATCCCCGAACAACGCGGACGAGATCACGTCAGCTTTGCTCCCCCGATCGGTCCGGGACGTGAGCGTGCATAGCTCGACCACGACCACAAGCACGACTTCACCTGGTTCCGCGCGCGCGAGACGGACGCCGAGCGCCAGGCCGGAGACGCCACCCGCGCAGCCGCGCCCGAAGACCGGGACACGCATTACTGAGGGTCGAAACCCCATTTCGGAGGCAACGCGCGCTTCAAGGCTGGGCGTCGCGATACCAGTGGAGGACACCGTCACAATCACATCGACGTCACGTGCAGAGAGTCCAGCGCGATCAAGAGCTGCGCGGGCAGTCTGCATGAACAATTCGCTCGCACTTTCGAGGTACGCCTCCGTGCGCTCCGCCCAGTCATGTGGAGCACTCAACCATTCGAGGGATCGGGCCGAATAACGCCGCTCGATACCGGCATTGATGAACACGTCAGCCAGTCTCGGAAAGCGCGCAAACGTGCGCGCGTAGACCTGGCGCGCAGCATTTGCGACCGCCTGCTGTTCGAGCTTGTGCGGCGGCACTGCGGTCGCGACCGCAAGCATATTCACCGGCGGGACCATGCAATATCCTTCGCGTAATAGGAATGACGCCCTTACCCGATGAACACCGCAGGTTGCAGTCTCTTCCCGTGCTCAGGCGCGAACGCGTTCACCACGTCGTGTACTGAGAACGACCGCGCGGTCGGGAATCGTGATGCTGAAGGTGGCGCCGATGGTTCCCGGCACGAGCCGTATCTCGCCACCATGGGCACGCACGAGCTCTGCAGCGATGGCCAAGCCCAAGCCGGTTCCACCGGCGCGGGCTGAGCCCTGAAAGGCCTGGAACATATGAACTCGTGCCTTTTCCGGTATGCCCGGCCCCGTATCCGACACTTCGATAATCACCACACTGCCCTCGCGGCGTCCGGTGATGCGAATCTGGTCACGCGCCGGGTCGCGCGTGCCCCGGGTTTCCAGCGCCTGCATCGAATTACGTGCGATATTAACGAGGACGCGAAACAATTGGTCGTGATCGGCTTCTACCGTCAAGCCACGTTCTACCGCGACAATCCAGCGGATCGGCACGCCAAGACCAAGCCCAAGGGCCTCGTGCACTTCCTCGATCAGCGGTTCGACCTGAACGGTTTTGCGGTCGGGCGGCGGTTCTTGCGCGCGACCATAAGAAATCGTCGTCTGGCAGAAAGCGATTGCGCGTTCGAGAGCGTGCATCAGCTTCGGTGCGAAGCGCTGCACTTTTGGATCGGGCAAAGTCGAAAGCTGATCAGAAAAGATCTGCGCGGACGCCAACAGATTGCGCAGGTCATGATTGATCTTGGATACCGCAAGCCCGAGCGCCGCAAGGCGACTCTGCTGATGCAGCATTGAGGCAAGCTCGCGCTGCATGGCAGCGAGCTCACCTTCGGCGGTTCCGATCTCATCGAGCCGGCCGCTTTCCGCAATGATACGCGACGGATTCTCGGGATCGGCGCGGAATGCGACCATGTTGCGCGTGATGCGCCACATCGGGCGCACCAGAAGATAATGCAGGGCAAAGAACACCAGCATCGCAGTGATGCAGGAGATCGCGAGCGAGAGCAGCAAAATGTTGACCGAGAACGACCACATTGCATTGCACAGTGGCGCCTCATCGAGAATGATTTCGAGGAAATCGCCGCCCATAGGCGCCGCCCCGATAACACGTATGACATCGCCCGGCTTGCAGGTGAACAGCGTGTCAAACGCGTCGACAATGGCGCGCCACCACGACACCTCTCGCATGTCGATGTTCTGCGCAATCGCGGATGGCATTTCTGACGCCGCGAGCAAGCGGCGTTGATTTCCCATCTTCATGGCCACCGCACGTGCGCCGATGCTTTTAAGGATTTGTTTCGCGAGACTTTCAGGCACCATGCCGCTCGGCGCCGCGTCGAGCACAAGCGCGGCTGTGTGCGCTGCGGCCAAACGGTCATTGAGCCAGTTCAGCCGGAAATTGGCGACGGATGGCACGTAAATCAAAACTTCAGCCACCATTACGAAGAGAATGGTGAGGACCAGCAGCTTTCCGGAAAGGCCGACGCGCGGCTTCCGCGATGGGCGCGGATTCGCGTCAACCACATCTGCATTTGGTTCGGTCGCCGTTTCCAAAATCGCCTCAGCCAAAGATTCGTAACCAGCCAATGATGCGCCGCACCCAAGGACTCGTCAAACCTGGCGCGAAAAAGTCGATGGCTGCACGTTTTCCGAGTTCCGACAGCGTTGGATATGGCAGCACAATTTCTGTGAAAGATTGGATGTTCAGCCCCTGAGCGATTGCGAGTGTCCACATTCCGATCAATTCACCCGCCTGCGCACCGACAATAGTCGCACCTACTATCTTACCCTTGCGCGTTGTGATGACTTTTATGTGACCGTGCGTGTCGCGTTCAGTCTGCGCGCGGTCATTGTCATAATAGGGCCAGCGCGCCACGCAAATCTTCAAGCGGCTCGCACGCGCCTGTTTTTCTGTAAGGCCAATATGCGCGAGCTCCGGCTCTGTGTAGGTCACCCACGGGACGGCGTTGTTGTTCACACGCACGGGAAGGCGAAACAGCGCATTTCGGATCACCAGACCGGCATGATAATTCGCAGCATGTGTGAACTGTAACTGCCCGGCTGCACAATCACCTATCGCATAGACACGCCGGTTTCGGGTCTTGAGCTTTCTGTTCACCAGGATGCCGGACCGATCGTGTCGGATTCCCGCTGCGTCGAGATCCAGCCCATCTATGGCAGGCTTGCGTCCAGCAGCGATCAGCAGATGGCTGCCGGTAATGGTCTGTTCCGCGCCAGCAGCTTCGATCGTCGCCGTCACGGTTGCGCCTGCATGGGTGATGGCGATGACATTCACTCCGCTGCGGATGACGACACCCTCACGCACCAGCCGGTCGAGCACGATCGCTGCGCATTCCGGATCGTCTTTGGCGAGCGGTTGTCCCGCTTCAAGCACGGTCACCGAGCTGCCTACACGACGAAACGCCTGCGCCAATTCCAGACCGGAAGGCCCGGCGCCAACGATAATGAGATGCGCGGGTCTTTCCTTGAGATCAAAAATCAACTCGTTGGTGAGATAAGGGCCGCTATCGATTCCAGGAATTGGCGGCACGGCCGGCCTCGACCCCGTTGCGATAACGAAACGGCGCGCACGGATTTCGATGTCGCCCGCCACAACCGTATTGCAATTCTTGAACTTCGCGTGCTCCCGGATGACTCGGACGCCAAGCCCGGCGAAACGCTCCGCCGAATCCGTCGGTGCGACCGCTGCGATGACGGATTGGACGTAGTCATGCACCTTTGTGAAGTCGATGACGCCTTGCGCAACCACGCCGAATTCATTGTCGCTTCGTATCGCCTCGGCGCGTCTTGCCGCCGCCAGCATTGCTTTCGACGGGATACAGCCCGTGTTGAGACAATCGCCGCCCATCTTGTGGCGCTCAATGAGCACCGTCGGCACGCCGAACGCAGCCGCCGCCGCGGCGACTGACAGGCCGCCCGGGCCGCCGCCGATCACACAGAGATCGGGTGTGAGTGTTTCCGCCATGCCGCTGCAACTCTTGTTCCCAAATTACACCGTCAGTGTCACATAATCACATGGCGGCGCGGGAGCGCGCGCGCCAATGCTTCAGTACGACTGGCATTAACGAGAGCAGACCGACCGCGGCAAGCGCGGCGATCAGCTGTGGCGTGAGGACATCCATTGTATCAAACGCGATGCGGCAACCGGATCCACCGGATGCGATGCATTGTTGATACGAATTCTGCTGCGCGGCGATTACACTATCGAGACCCGTCCCGGCCAAAGCAAAGACAATAGCTCCCGGGATGATCCCGAGCGCGGTCGCGGTGACGAACGGCGCAAGCCCCACGCCTGCAAAAGCCGGCACCAGATTGACCAGGAAGAACGGAAACGCGGGTACCAGCCGCAGAAAAAGAAGATAGCTAAACGCGTCGTCGCGGAATTCCTTGGCGAGCTGATTGGCGCGCGGGCCGGCCCGCCGAAGCAACGGCTCGCCCAAAGCCGTACGCGCCACAAGGAAGATGAGCGTGGCGCCAAGGGTGGCGCCAATCACCGCCGCCGAAGCGCCAATCACGGTGCCGAACAAAAAGCCGCCTGCAACGGTCAGGAACGTCGCTCCGGGCAGCGATAGTGCGACGGCGCCGACATAAAGAACGATATAGGCGAGCAAGGCCAGCAAGTGGTGTCCGGAAACAAAGGTATCGATGGTGGCGCGGTGGCGAACCAGAGCTTCAAGCGAAATGCCGCCTTCGCCGACAGCGAGGTAAGCTATGCCGGCAAGCACGATGACCAGGACCAACGGCAGCAGCCCGCGAGCAAGACCGCGCGGTTGGGAGGCTGGGGGCACCTTGGCGGACATTCACGATTTATACACGAGGCGCAGTCCGGAACGGGCAAACATCACTGCCTTGTGAGGCTTTTGGACGTCGATTGGCCGGCTGGCATGCGGTCGCATTGACGGGCTAAAGCCCCTCCCTTATAAGCCGCGCAAATCGTATGCCGGCCCGAAAGAGTTCGGGTTTCTTGGCGTTTTGAGGACGGCGTCCTCCTTTCCACGGCGCCACCAGCGGAGAAACTGAAACGTGAAGCGGACCTATCAACCGAGCAAGCTCGTACGCAAACGCCGTCACGGTTTCCGCTCGCGTATGGCGACCAAGGGCGGACGCAAGGTCTTGTCGGCGCGCCGGGGGCGCGGACGCAAACGGCTGTCCGCCTGACGGCGGCGAAGAAGCCGCGCATTGCTTCCATGGAACGACTGAGGCAACGGGCGCATTTTTTGGCGGCGGCAGCCGGGACCAAGGTACCGGGGCCGGCGTTCGTGCTTCAGGCTCGCAACCGCCGCGACGAGGGGCCGGCGCGGTTCGGGTTTACGGTATCGAAGAAAGTGGGCAATGCCGTCGAGCGCAACCGGGTCCGACGCCGCTTGCGAGAAATTGTGCGGCTCTCAGCCGCAAGCCGGCTGCGTGCCGGACATGATTATGTGCTGATCGGACGGCGTGCGGCGCTCAATCTGCCATTCGCCCGGATGACAGAAGACTTCGAAGGCGCGTTGCGGAAAGTACATGCAGGTCGCAGTGGGAAGATGGAATCTCGATGACGGACAATAAAAATACCATCCTTGCCATTGCGCTTTCGGCGCTCGTGCTGCTCGGTTGGCAATATTTCTTTGCTGTGCCGCAGGAAAAAGCACGGCAGGAACAATTGCAGGCTCAGCAGCAAAAACAGAGCGTGCCGACGCCGGCGCAGCCCGGCCAGCCGCCCACGCAAGCAGCAACGCCCCAGATCCCCGGCCAGGCGGCCGCGCCTTCGGCGGCGACCACCGTCGATCGGCCCGCAGCGCTCGCAGCCTCCCCGCGAGTGACGATCGCGACCGATACCCTGCAAGGTTCGATCGCCCTCAAAGGTGGACGCATTGACGATCTGGCGCTGGTCAAGTTCCGGGAAACGGTCGATCCGAAGTCACCGCCAATCGTTTTGCTCTCCCCGTCCGGCACTGCCGATCCGTTCTATGCCGAATTTGGCTGGACGGGCGCTACCGGCACCACTGTCAAATTGCCGGCGTCTGAGACTGTTTGGAAGCAAACGGGATCCGGCCCGCTCAGCGTCGGGCATCCGGTGACACTGACATACGACAACGGTGAAGGACTCGAATTTCACCGCACCATCACTGTCGACGATAAATATCTTTTCACCATCAAGGATGACGTGAGCAACAAGGGCGCGAATCCTGTCTCGCTATTTCCCTATGCCCTCATTTCGCGCCACGGCACGCCGCAGACTGCCGGTTACTACATCCTGCATGAAGGGCTGATTGGCGTACTCGGCGAGTCCGGTTTGCAGGAATACACCTATAAAAACATCGCCGAGAAAAAGGTCGTCAATTTCGACGTAACGAACGGTTGGCTCGGTATCACTGACAAATACTGGGCGGCCACGTTGCTGCCGGATACGACCGCGCGTCTGAAGGCGCGTTTCTCGACGGGCACGCTCGGCACCATTCAAACCTATCAGACAGACTATCTGCTTGATGCCCAGACGATTGCCCCGGGCGCAACTGCAACGGTCAACGCGCGATTGTTTGCCGGTGCCAAGGAAGTCGGCGTCGTCAACGACTACGACAAGCAACTCAAGCTCAACCGCTTCGATCTTCTGATCGACTGGGGTTGGTTCTATTTCATTACCAAGCCACTGTTCATCGCGATCGATTATCTCTACCGCCTGGTCGGAAATTTCGGCCTCGCGATCCTGATCGTGACCGTGCTGATCAAGGCTGCCTTCTTCCCGCTGGCGAATAAATCCTACGCCTCGATGGCGAAAATGAAGGCGGTACAGCCACAGATGACCGCGTTGCGCGAGCGTTTCGGCAACGACAAGGCCCGGCAGCAACAAGAGTTGATGGAGCTCTACAAGAGGGAGAAGATCAACCCGCTCGCAGGTTGTTTGCCGATCGCGATCCAGATCCCTGTCTTCTTCTCGCTCTATAAAGTTCTGTTCGTAACCATTGAAATGCGGCACGCGCCATTCTTTGGCTGGATCCACGATCTCTCGGCGCAAGACCCGACCAATGTCTTCAATCTGTTTGGCCTTATTCCCGTCGACCCGACCGTGCTGCCGGTCATCGGCCAGTTCCTGCATCTCGGTGCGTGGCCGCTGATTATGGGCGTGACGATGTGGGCACAGATGAAGCTCAACCCGGCACCACCCGATCCGACCCAGCAGATGATCTTCAATTGGATGCCGCTGATTTTCACCTTCATGCTGGCAAACTTCCCCGCCGGACTTGTGATCTACTGGGCGTGGAATAACTCGCTATCGGTGCTGCAGCAGAGCGTCATCATGCGCAAGCACGGCGCCAAGATCGAATTGTTCGACAACATCAAGGCGTTGTTCGTAAAGAAAAAGGCGTCGTCGTAACACCGACAAACGCGTTCCACGTCATGGCCGGGCTTGTCCCGGCCATCCACGTCTTTACTGTTGCCATGCTGTAAGACGTGGATGCCCGCGACACGTGCGGACATGACGCCGAAGGATAACCGGTGCCAATGACATCGGCCCCATTCACCCGCACGGAAATCGAGGCTGGCCGGCAGCTGTTCGCCGGCGAATGGCACTTTGTTGCCGCGGCCGGAACACCCGCATCGCTCCCGCCGATGCGCGGCGTTGAGATTGCCTTCGCCGGCAGATCCAATGTCGGGAAATCAAGTCTCATCAATGCGCTGACAGGCCGCAAAAACCTCGCGCGCATATCACGGACGCCGGGACGGACGCAGGAACTTATCTTTTTCACCGCAGGCGGGAGCCTCAACGTCGTGGACATGCCCGGCTACGGCTATGCCGCAGCGGCAAAAACAAAGATCGCGGCATGGACCGCGCTAATCGACGCTTTTTTGCGTGGCCGCAGCAACCTCGCCCGCATCTATGTGCTGGTGGATGCACGTCATGGCCTGAAGCCGACTGACGAACCTGCACTCGATGCGCTTAGCCAATCGGCAGTCAGCCACCAGATCGTCTTAACCAAGTGCGATGCGGTAAAACCGAGCGAGCTCAGCAACCGTATTGCAGATGTCGAAGCAGCGCTGTCCAAACGACGGGCCGCCTTTCCAACCGTTCTGGCGACTTCCTCCCATGGCGGGGCCGGAATCCCCGAATTGCGTGCGGCAATCGCGAGGCTTCTGGACGAAAGACGGCGCTGACGCCTATTGCTTGCGCGTGATTTTTTCCGAAAACTGGTGTCCACTTTTCGGAATCATGCGCATTGTCGGAGGCCGGTCGCATCGGCTAGAACCCCCAGCGACCGGAGAAGGCCGAAGCGATGAGCAAAGCTCCCAGGATCAGCCCACAGGACCAGGCTCGGATACTTTCCGAAGCGCTGCCCCATATGCAGCGTTATGACGAGGAGATCGTCGTTGTGAAATACGGCGGTCATGCCATGGGCGAGGAAAACACCGCGCGCGATTTCGCCCGCGATATCGTGCTTCTCGAGCAAGCCGCGATCAATCCTGTGGTGGTGCATGGCGGCGGCCCGCAGATCGCAGCGATGCTCAAGAAACTTGGCATCAAATCCGAATTCGCTGCCGGACTGCGCATTACCGATGCCCCCACCATCCAGATTGTGGAGATGGTGCTGGCCGGATCAATCAACAAGCAAATCGTCGGCTATATCAACGCCGCCGGAGGGAAAGCTGTCGGTCTATGCGGCAAGGACGGAAACATGGTGCAGGCACGAAAGGTGACGCGCACGGTGGTCGATCCTGATTCCAATATCGAGAAGATTGTTGATCTTGGCTTTGTCGGCGAGCCGGAGAAAGTCGACCTCATGGTACTCAATCATGTGCTCGGCAAGGAAATGATCCCCGTGCTGGCGCCGGTCGCGACCTCGGCCGATGGCGGCACATTCAACGTCAATGCCGACACATTTGCGGGAGCCATCGCCGGCGCGCTCAAGGCCAAACGTCTACTATTGCTCACTGACGTCCCGGGCGTCCTCGATAAATCAAAGAACCTGATCCCCGAATTGTCGGTCGCCGACGCACGCAAGTTGATCGCCGATGGAACGATATCCGGTGGGATGATCCCCAAAGTCGAGACTTGCATCTATGCGCTCGATCAGGGTGTCGAAGGCGTCGTCATCATGGACGGCAAGGTGCCGCATGCGGTGCTGCTCGAGCTGCTGACCGATCATGGCGTCGGCACCCTGATGCACCGGTAAAAGCGGCCCAAGACATTCATTCCTGCGGACGCGAGACGAGCGCCATAGCAATTCCCTGGCCTTCCGATGCCGACTAGCATGGCCGCATGATTCGCGGTTTCGTCCCCACAATTGCCGCGTCAATCGTTTGGCTCGTGACGGCAGCGCCGGCGCAAGCCGAACTCGCGCTTTGCAACCGTACCAGTTACCGAATGGATGCCGCGATCGGCATCGAAAAACGCGCAAATGTCGCGACACGCGGCTGGTTTCGGCTCGACCCGGGACAGTGCCGGCAAGCACTGGACGGGCCGCTCGATGCGGACATGGTTTACGTGCACGCGCGCACGCCGCCCATCTATGGCACCGCACCGCTGCCACAAAACGGGCAAGGTGAATTTTGCGTTCGCGACGGTGACTTCGACATTGCCAATGCCCGCGGCTGTCCGACCAGCCAACAGGCGCGCTTCAGTGCGGTCAAACCATCGGACTCGCCGAAAGGGCCGGTGGTGAATCTTGCTGAAGAATCCGACTACGACGACGTGCAGGCGCGGCTTGCAGGAATTCAGCGCTTGCTGGTGATCGCCGGTTACGACGCTTATCCGATCGATGGCGTATCCGGCGCCAAGACGCAGGCCGCGATCGCGAAATTCCTGAATGACCGCAAGCTCGCCGCCGACGCGGCGTCCGCACCAAACTTCTTTGATACACTCGTCGCCGCAGCACTTAAGCCGGAAGGCCTCGGATTTTCCTGGTGTAACGACACCAAATACACGGTGATGGCCTCGCTCGGCATCGTGGAGATGGGCGCGATCGTTACCCGTGGCTGGTATCGCGTAGACGCCGGGCAATGCGTGCGGCCCGATCTGCGCGGCGATCCGCATCGGCTCTACAGCTATGCGGAGGCAGTCGACGGAAACGGCCGCACCATCAAGCGTGGCGACGTGCCACTCGCCTGGGGTGGAACGGTTGCGCTCTGCACACGCGATGGACGCTTTGAGCTTGCCGACCACAAAGACTGCGCAACGCGCGGCCTGAATTCGGCCGGCTTTACCGTCATCGATATTGGCAGCCAGCCCACAACGACCATCCGGTTCAAGGAACAATAATTCGTGCCGAAAATATCACGCCCGGCGCCGCGCAGCTTTCGGCCACGTCGAGACGTGGGTATTCGACCTCGACAACACGCTTTACCCGCATCACCTCAATCTTTGGCAGCAGGTCGATGACCGCATCCGCGCTTACGTCTCTGACTTCCTGAAAGTGTCGAAAGACGAGGCCTTCCGTGTGCAGAAGGACTATTACAAACGCTATGGCACCACGATGCGCGGGATGATGTCGGAGCACGGACATGAAGCCGGATGACTATCTGGAATTCGTCCACCAGATCGATCATTCGCCGCTGGTACCGAATCCGACACTCGGCGCCGCGCTTGAAAAACTACCCGGCCGCAAGCTCATCCTCACGAATGGCACACGCAAGCACGCCGACGCGGTAATGCAGAAGCTGGAAATTCAACGGCATTTCGAAGACGTGTTCGATATCGCTGCTGCCGATCTTGATCCCAAGCCATTGCCGCAGGTGTATCAGCGCTTTCTCGTGCGCCATGACGTTGACGCTACAAAAGCGGCAATGTTCGAGGATCTCGCGCGCAATCTGGAAACGCCGCACGCGTTAGGCATGACCACGGTGCTGGTCGTGCCGGAAGGTCAGCGCGAAGTGTTTCGCGAGGCGTGGGAGCTTGAAGGGCGCGATGCGCCATACGTCGATCACATGACCGACAATCTCACAGGATTTCTCGAACAGATCGTGCGGCGCTGATTAGGCGGCCGGAACCACCTGCTGCATCAAAATGGCAAGGCCGATGCCGGCAATGCCGGCGCCCGCAAGCCGCAACGGCGAAAGATCCGCAGAGCGTTCCGCGACATTGCGCGCAATCATCATGGCCATAAGCGCAACGACGCTCTGAATGACGGCCAGTCCGAGCAAATAAGCGTACAGCGGCGTCGGCTCGGCGCCGTATATCGATTCGCCGAGGGCGTAGCCATGCACGAGGCCGACGAGAGCAAACAGCACCAGCGCGGCCCTTGTCGACATTTGCCGCCGGCTGAGCATCAATACGCCGAGCGCGATGACGGTCAGCGCGACCAGAATTTCCGCGCTTGGGACGGTCGCTCCGTGGAGATGCAGCGCGACGCCGGCCATCATCGCTACGACGAACGCAACAGCGAGCGCTGCTGCCGCCCGGTGTGCAGCTGCGAGGCAGCCAACCGCCACAACCGCGGCGAGATGATCGAGCCCGATAATCGGATGCGCGAGCCCTGACAAAATGCCTTCGCCAAACGTTGCCGGTGTGCGGCCGCCCATGAGGTGATGGGCCAACGCGGGTGCATTGCTCAGCGCCAGCGCAGCCAAGCCTAAAGCCAAACGTACGAATTGCCGATTCAATTGCCAATTCATGCGCGTTTCTCCGGCCATAAGTTTAGCCCGGCAAGCGCGTCTTGACATCCCCTGCCCCGCCCCCGACAAACCGCAGCCGAACGAGCCGGAGCGACCATGTCAAACGACAAGCTTGCCAGCATCATCGACGAGGCCTTCGAGGGACGCGACAAGATCGGCCCAAAGACCAAGGGCGCCGTGCGCAAGGCGGTGAATTCCGCCCTCGATTTACTCGATACCGGCAAAGCGCGCGTTGCCGAACGAAAGGCCGACGGCCAATGGCACGTCAATCAGTGGCTCAAGAAGGCCGTCCTGCTCTCGTTCCGTCTCAACGATATGAGCGTGATCCCGGGCGGGCCGGGGAAGGCCGTGTGGTGGGATAAGGTCGAATCCAAATTCAAAGGCTGGAACGCCGCGCGATTCAAGAAGGCCGGCTTCCGTGCTGTCCCCGGCAGCGTCGTCCGCCACTCGGCCTTCATCGCGCCAGGCGTGGTTCTCATGCCGTCCTTCGTCAATCTCGGCGCTTATGTCGATTCGGGCACCATGATCGACACCTGGGCGACAGTCGGCTCGTGCGCACAAATCGGAAAGAATTGCCACATCTCCGGCGGCGCAGGCATCGGCGGCGTGCTCGAGCCCTTGCAAGCAGGCCCGGTCATCATCGAAGACAATTGCTTCGTCGGCGCGCGCTCTGAAGTTGCCGAAGGCGTCGTCGTGCGCACTGGCGCGGTGCTGTCGATGGGCGTCTATCTCGGTGCCTCCACGCGGATCATCGACCGCGAGACCGGCTCGATCACGCAAGGCGAAGTGCCACCGTATTCCGTTGTCGTGCCGGGATCGTTGCCCGGCAAGAGTGGCGGGCCCGGGCTCTATTGTGCCGTCATCGTCAAGCGCGTGGACGAACGCACGCGATCAAAGACCAGCATCAACGAATTGTTGAGGGATTAAGCGATGTCCCGCGTAGGCCGACCCGGACTCCGCTCATTCCCGCGCAAGCGGGAACGAGCGGCTGACAAATGACCGCCGATCCCGTCGCAATTGCCCGCGATCTGCTGCGCTGCCCGTCGGTCACGCCGGCGGAAGGCGGCGCGCTCACGTTTCTCGAAGGCGTGTTGAAAACGGCCGGTTTCACCGTGCATCGTATGACGTTTCGCGAGCCCGGCACGGAGGACGTCGAAAACCTCTACGCCCGCATTGGTACTGGAAAGCCGAACCTTGTGTTTGCGGGCCATACCGACGTGGTGCCGCCAGGTGACGAGAAAACCTGGAAGCATCCGCCATTTTCCGGCGAAGTGACGAACGATGAACTCTACGGCCGCGGAGCGGTCGACATGAAGGGCGGCCTTGCCTGCGCGGTTGCGGCCGTCCTCGATCATCTCAGCCATCATGGCGGCAAGCCAAAAGGCTCGATCTCGTTTCTGATCACCGGCGACGAGGAAGGCATCGCGGTCAATGGCACGCCAAAACTTCTGAAATGGGCGGCAGAGCACGGCGAGACATTCGACCATTGCATTCTGGGCGAGCCAAGCAACCAGAATGAACTCGGCGACACCATCAAGATTGGCCGGCGCGGGTCGCTCAACGGCCATCTGATCGTAACGGGCAAGCAAGGGCATGTCGCCTACCCGCAGCGTGCGGAGAATCCAATTCGCGGATTGACGGCGCTTGTTGCAGCATTGCAAAGCGACCCGCTCGATCAAGGCAGTGCGCAATTCAGCCCGTCGCATCTTGAATTCACCACGATCGATGTGGGCAACAAGACCGTCAATCTTATTCCGGGTGAAGCGCGCGCACGATTCAACATCCGCTTCAATGATAACCACACGCTCGACTCGCTGAAGAAACTGATCGAGCAGCGCGCCGCGAAAGTCTCCGGCGGTAAAATCAAATTTTCGTTTCAGTGGGAGCCATCGAACGCCGGCGTGTTTGTGACGAAACCGGGACCATTCACCGACTTGGTCGCAAATGCCGTCGCAGAAGTCACCGGCCGCAAGCCAGAACTATCGACGACCGGCGGCACCTCGGATGCGCGATTTATCACGCAATATTGCCCGGTGGTCGAATTTGGACTTGTCGGCCAGACCATGCATCAGGTGAACGAACGCGTGCCGATCGCCGATTTACGGACACTCACGACGATCTACGGCAAAATTATCGATCGCTATTTTGCGGGCGGCTGACGTGTCTCCGCTGTCGGCGGGGACCGATACGGTCAAAACTCAATAATCGACCTTCATCAGATAGAGCCCGTCCGGCGGGGCCACTTGACCGCACGCGGCGCGGTCGCGCGCATTGAGCGCCTTGCCGAGGTCGTCCGCGCTCCACTTGCCCTCACCGACCGCAACCAGCGAGCCGACCATCGATCGCACCTGATTGTGCAAAAAAGAGCGCGCCTTGGCCGACACATTTATCTCTTCGCCATTGCGTTCGACCGCCAGCACATCGAGTGTTTTCACGGGCGATTTCGCCTGACATTCGGTGGAACGAAACGTCGTGAAGTCGTGCTTGCCAACCAGACGCTGCGCCGCTTCGTGCATGGCATTCGCATCAAGCGGACGCGGCACACGCCAGGCATAGCCGGCCTCAAGCGTGAGATCAGCGCGGCGATTGATGATCCTGTAGAGGTAGTGGCGCTTGACCGCCGAGGTGCGGGCATTGAAGTCATCGGCCGCACGTTCGGCTGAGAGAATTGCGATGGGGTGCGGACGCAGATGCGCATTGAGCGCATCGCGCACGGTATCGGTGTCCCAATCCTTCGCCAGATCGACGTGCGCGACCTGGGCGCGCGCGTGTACGCCGGCGTCGGTGCGCCCGGCCCCCTGCACCAAAGTCTTTTGGCCCGAGAGCGCTTCGATAGCCCCCGTCAGCACGCCCTGCACTGAGATCTGGTCGGCCTGAACCTGCCAGCCGCAGAACGGCGCGCCGTCATATTCGATTGTGAGCTTGTAACGGGGCATAGGCTGACCTGCGATCACCGGGCGTGGCCCGACGATCCAGTAAACACGAATTCAGCAGATGTCACGCGGTGCGGCTGGAAATCCGGGCTTCGCGGAAAGACACCAGCCGGCGCTGTGCTTCGTCCCACAGAACGAGCCGGACACAACGGAAGCTTTGCAACAGCGTCAAGCGGCCGACATTGCGCAGCTCCGGATGATCGCGCAGCACACGCGGCAGCCGGTAATAGGGAATGCGGCTGTGCAAGTGATGCACGTGGTGGATACCGATATTGGCGGTGAACCAGCGCAACAGCAGCGGCAGATCGTAATGCGACGAGCCATGCAAAGCAGCTTCGTGCAGGTTCCAGCCGCGGTTCTCGTCCCACAATGTCTCCTCGAACTGGTGCTGGACGTAGAACAGCCAAACCCCGAAGACGGCGGCAAGCAGCATGATCGGCAAGTGCACGAGAAAAAACGCTTTGACGCCGATCAGCCAAATCAAGACCACCGCGATCAACGCAATCGCCGCGTTCGTTCCTTGCGTGCTGATCCAGGGCGTCCAACCGCCCCGCATCAGGCCGATTGGCAGGCGGTGTTGCAGCAAGAAGAGATAAGCGGGCCCGATTCCGAACATCACCAGCGGATTGCGATAGAGGCGATACTTCAGCCGGCCCCAGCGCGAGCGTGCAAAATATTCGCGCACAGTCAGTGTATCGACATCGCCGATACCGCGGCGATCGAGATTGCCCGACGTTGCGTGGTGTATGGCGTGAGTGCGGCGCCAGAAATCATAAGGCGTCATGGTGAGAACGCCGATGACGCGGCCGACCCAATCATTCGCCAGCCTATTCTCGAAGAATGCGCCGTGGCCGCAGTCGTGCTGGATCATAAATAAGCGGACCAGAAAGCCGGCAGCCGGGATCGCAATCAGCAGAGTCACCCACCAGTAGCCCAACGAATAGATGAACCACGCCGCGACCCAGAGCGCGACCAATGGCAGCGCGGTGATGGCCAGCTCAATGACGCTGCGGGCACGATTTGATTGGCGATAGCCGTTGAGGACTTGGGTCCACAGGCGCGCGTCAGCGGCAGAAGTGTCGGTGTTATGTCCGATGCTCAAGACGTTCTTCCAGGTTAGTCACAGCCGCGCCGGGATCGGCGCATCGATCACGCAATAGGGCCGTGACGGGGAGGAGATACACGGTTGCCGGGCAATCCGGGCTTTTTAGTGATTCTAATTGCCCTCGATGATTAACACGTTAACCGGCCCGCGTCCCGGCCTTGACCGATGTGCCGCGCAGAAATTCTTCCGCACTCATCGGCTGTTTTCCGGCGCGCTGCACTTGGACGAGCTGAACTGCCCCCTCGCCACAAGCAATCGTCAGCTTGTTGCCAAGGACGATACCCGGCGCCGCTGAACCATCGCCCTTCATCGAACGCAGCACTTTTACGCGATTTCCGTCGAGCTCGAACCATGCACCGGGAAACGGTGACAAACCGCGAATGTGGTCGTGAACCTGCTTCCATGGCCTCGTCCAGTCGATGCGCGTTTCATTCTTGGAAATTTTTTGCGCGTAGGTCACGCCGGCAGCAGGCTGTGGCGTGAGTGACAAAGATCCACGCTCAGCGGCGGCCAGCGTGCGCAGCATCAGATCGGCGCCCAGCCGCGACAGGGCGTCGTGCAATTCCCCTGCGGTCATGTCGGCGGCAAGCGGCACACGCTCGGCCATTGCCATGGCGCCCGTGTCGAGCCCTTCGTCCATCTTCATAATGGTGACGCCGCTCTCGCGATCGCCCGCCATGATGGCGCGATTGATGGGCGCGGCACCGCGCCAGCGCGGCAAGAGCGAAGCGTGCACATTGAAGCAGCCGAGTCGCGGGGCTTCGAGAACCGGTTTCGGAAGAATGAGACCATAGGCGACGACAATAGCGATGTCGGCGCCGTGCGCGCGGAACATTTGTTGCGCGTCGTTGTCCTTGAGTGTCTTCGGCGTGCAGACAGGAAGCCCCAAGCGCATTGCTTCGCGCTCGACCGGGGTGTGCTGCATGTCCATTCCGCGGCCGGCAGGCTTCGGCGCACGGGTATAGACCGCAGCAATCTCATGGCCGCGAGCCGCGAGCTCGATCAACGTCGGCACCGCGAAGTCAGGCGTGCCCATGAAGATCAGGCGCATTCAGGCGTACCTTTGGCGCGCATGACCATCCGGTGCGCGCGTGCGTCCAATATCAACCGATATGATGCGAAGGCTCTTGGTCCTCGGACAGCAACTTTCCGTCCTCAGCCGGCAATTTTCCGCCGTCCGTCTTTTTCGCCGCCTTCTTGAATTTCTTCATCACCATACTGCGCTTGAGCTTGGAGATGTGATCAATGAACAGGACGCCATTGATGTGGTCTATCTCATGCTGCAGGCAAGTCGCGAGCAGCCCTTCCGCCTCAATCTCTTGCGGCTTGAGCTCGAGGTCGAGGTATTTCACTTTCACCGACTTCGGCCGCTCGACCTCCTCGTAATATTCGGGGATCGACAAGCAACCTTCTTCGTAAGTCGCCTTTTCGTCGGAGGTCCAGACGACCTCCGGATTGATGAAGACCAGCGGCTGCTTCGGCTCGTCCTTTTTGGCGAGATCCATCGTGACGACACGTTGCGGCACGCCGATCTGAATCGCGGCAAGCCCGATGCCGGGCGCGGCGTACATCGTCTCGAACATATCGTCGACGAGCGCGCGCAGGGGCTTGTCGACGGCTTTTACCGCCTCCGATTTAAGCCGCAACCGCTTGTCGGGAATGATGAGGATGTCGCGAACCGCCATGGGCGCGATGTAAGGGCAAGGGCTCGCGCGGTCAATGTGCCTTTGGTGCCTTTGCCCTTGAGCCACCGGCACAATCGCCTTACCGTTCGCCGTTCGTTCGCATGACGTAACGAATCACGCTAGAAGCACTCTCATGTCGGAAACCGCACTCATTGCTCTTGGCATTCTTGGCGCGATCATCGCAATCGGCGTGGTCGTCATTATCGTACTGCAGTTGCGCCCGCGCGCGCCGGTGGCCGATCCAGCCGCCGAGCAGCGCTTGACCGAACTCAACGCGCGGCTCGATGCCATGGGAAGCTGGCTGCAAAATTCGCACGTTCAATTGCAGCAGGCCGTGAATACGCGGCTCGACGCGGTTTCGCAGAACCTCGGCGAGTCGATGAAAACCACGACCAAGAACACCACCGAACATCTGCAGCAATTGCATGCGCGGCTGGCCGTGATCGACTCGGCGCAGAAGAACATCACCGATCTGGCCACGACCGTGACGTCGCTGCAAAAGGTGTTCGACAACAAACAGCGCCGCGGTGCCTTCGGCCAGGGCCGCATGGAAGCCATCGTTGCCGACGGCCTGCCGCAGGGCGCCTATGAATTCCAGTTCACGCTGTCCAATAATTCGCGTCCGGATTGTTGCGTCCATATGCCGGATAACCGTCATCTCATCATCGACGCCAAATTCCCGCTGGAAGCGACCACCGCGTTGGAAAATGCCAAGACCGACGAGGAGCGACTTCAGGCGATGCGCCAGCTGCGGCAAAATCTGGGCAAGCATATCGACGACATATCCGGAAAGTATCTGATCAAGGGCGAGACGCAGGACGTCGCCTTTATGTTCATTCCTTCCGAGTCCATGTTCGCCGAACTCTATGATGCGTTCGACGATGTCTTGCAGAAAGGATACCGGGCCGGCGTCATCATCGTGTCGCCGTCTCTGCTCATGCTGGCGATCCAGGTTGTCCAGCAGATCCAGAAAGACGCGCGCATGCGCGAGGCAGCGGACAAGATTCTGAAAGAAGTCGGGCTGATGATCGATGATGTGCAGCGGCTCAAAGAGCGCGTCGAGAATCTCGACAAGCACTTCGGCAACGTCAACAAGGACATCGAGCAGATTGTCACGTCGGCCGAAAAAATCCTCAGCCGTGGCGAGAAAATCCAGGGCGTCGAATTCAGCGACGAACCGTCGAGTGCCCAGATCATTCCCGCACCGATGACCCTCAAGCTCGGAACCAACGACTAGCCCAATGGCCGTTTCCCCCGACGCGCAGGCACGGCCGTCGTGGTTCGACGCGATGGCCGTCTACTGCAAGCCGCGCGTGCTGATCGTGATGTTCCTCGGTTTCTCGTCCGGCCTGCCGCTCGCGCTGTCGGGTGCGACATTGCTGGTGTGGATGCGCGAAGTCGGCGTCGACCTCGGGACGATCGGCTTGTTCGCGCTGGTCGGCACGCCTTACACAGTGAAATTCCTGTGGGCGCCGCTGACCGATGCCCTCGACGTCCCATTGCTGACGCGCTGGCTCGGCCGCCGCCGCGGATGGCTGGTGTTCACGCAATTCCTGCTGATCGCGGCGATCATTTTCCTTGGTTCCTGCAATCCGGCAACGGCGCCGGGGCTTGTCGCTTTCGGTGCCCTTTTGGTCGCCGCAGCCTCGGCCACGCAGGACATCGTGGTCGATGCCTTTCGGGTCGAGAGCCTGCCCGAAAACGAGCAGGCGGCCGGGATGGCGGGTTACGTCGCCGCCTATCGCATCGGCATGCTGGTCTCCACCGCGGGGGCGCTTTTCCTGGTGAGCGCAATCGAAGCCCGCGGTTTCGACAAACCGGCGGCCTGGCATTGGGGCTACATAGCAATGGCCGCGCTTGTGCTGATCGGCACCGTGACGGCGCTTGTCGCAACCGAGCCGGAACGCTCGGCACAGGCCGCGGCCGCGCACGTTGGCCAGAAACCCTTTGCACGCGTCATCGAAGCCGCAGTAGGCGCCTTCAAGGATTTCCTGAGTTATGAGCTCGCCGTGGTGATGCTGGCCTTCGTGGTTTTGTTCAAGTTCACCGACGCGCTTTCGGGCGCCATGACCGCGCCGTTCGTGATCGATCTCGGGTTCAGCCGCAACGAATATGCCGCGATCGTGAAGGGCGTCGGACTTGCCGCGCTATTGCTTGGCGGTTTTGCGGGCGGGTTTATTGCGCGTGCCCTTCCCCTCGCGCCGAGCTTGTGGGTCGGCGCTATTTTGCAGTCCGTCGCCAATCTTGCCTTCAGCGCTTTGGCCGTGACTGGCGCGAATACGACGATGCTCGCGTTTGCAATCACGGTGGAGAATTTCACCAGCGCCATTGGCACGGTGATGTTCGTTGCTTACCTGTCCGCGCTTTGCCAAAACCCGCTTCACACGGCGACGCAATATGCGCTGCTCACGGCGCTGGCCGCGGTGGGACGCACTTATTTGTCATCGGGCGCGGGCTTTATTGCCGAGGCGACGGGCTGGCCATGGTTTTTCGTGATTTGTGCACTGGCCGGCATTCCGAGCCTGTTGCTGCTCGCATGGCTGCAACGGCTCGGGCATTTCCGACGGCTTGAACCGAGAATATCCTAGAACAGCGTGCGTTGCTTGATCGCAGCCGTCAGCGTGCCCTCGTCGAGATAATCGAGCTCACCGCCAACCGGCACGCCGTGCGCGAGCCGCGTTACTTTCACATTCGCGTCTTGCAAAAGCTCTGTGATGTAATGGGCCGTGGTCTGTCCATCGACCGTGGCGTTGAGCGCCAGGATTACCTCTTTCACCGGCGTCTCGTGCGCGCGCGAAATCAGTGTATCGATGGCAAGATCGCGCGGGCCGACGCCGTCGAGCGGCGACAGTGTACCGCCGAGCACGTGATAGCGGCCGTTGACCGCGTGCGCACGTTCCAGCGCCCAAAGATCAGCCACGTCGGCAACCGCAACGATAATGGAACCATCGCGTTTGGTGTCGGTGCAGACCGTGCACGGGTTCTGCGTATCGATATTGCCGCACACCTTGCAGATCTCGATTTTCTCCATTGCCGTTTCCAGCGCGGCGGCAAGCGGAGCCATGAGCAATTCGCGCTTTTTGATCAGGTGCAACGCGGCGCGCCGCGCCGAACGCGGGCCGAGACCCGGCAGGCGGGCCAACAGCTGAATCAGTCGCTCGATTTCGGGTCCGGCAACAGCAGTGGGCATGTTCAACCTGTCATGGCCGGACTTGTCCCGGCCATCCACGTCTCGCTTTTTGTGACGCACAAGACGTGGATGCCCGGCACATAGGCGTGCGAAAGCACGCCGTCCTTTGGCCGGCTATGGCCGGGCATGACGACCGAGAGGCTTCCACGAAGCATAGTCATCCCAAACCCAATCCCGGCGGCAGTGGCAGGCCGCCGGTGACGGCTTTCATCTTTTCCTGCATCACCACTTCCGCCTTGCGCCGCGCATCAGCGTGCGCCGCGACGATGAGGTCTTCGAGGATTTCCTTTTCCGCAGGCTTCATGAGCGAATCGTCGACCTTGACGCCCTTGAGGTCGCCTTTGGCGGACAACGTCACCGAGACCAGGCCGCCTCCGGCGGTTCCCTCGACCTCGATCTGGTCGAGTTCGGCTTGCATGGCCTGCATCTTCGACTGCAGCTGCGCCGCCTGCTTCATCAGGCCCAGAAAATCCGCCATCACTCGTCCTCACTGTCGGGCAAAACGTCCGGCGCTGACTCGCCAACGTCCGAATTTTGCGTCACACCAACAATCTTCGCACCCGGAAACCGGTTGAGCACCGCCTGGACCAGAGGATCGCTCTGCACGCCGCGTTCGATCTCGGCCTGCTGGGCATCGGCCTGCGCACGCATCGTCGGCGCGCCCTCTTCCTTGGAAACCACCACGATCCAGCGCTTGCCGGTCCAGCCGCTCAGCTTGCGCTGAAGATCGTGCACCAGCGTCTTCGGCGCACTCGCCTCAAGTGCGATCTCCAGCTGGCCGTCTTCGCAGCGGACGAGCCGCACATCGCGCTCCAGCGCCATCTTGGCGGCGATATCGCGCTTTTCGGCGGCAAGCGCGATCAGCTCATCGAATGACCCGATGGTGAGCGTGGGTGCCGCGACCGCAGGTCCATCGAGTTGCGCAACTGGATCGTCCGCCGGGCGCGGCGATACCGCAGCCGACGACCGCGGCGAGCCGCGCGGCGCTTCGTAGCGCGGGGCATAGCTTTGCGCCTGCGCCGGACCGCCATTGCCTTGCGGTCGCGCGGGCGCTGAAGTGTTGTCGCTGAGCGTGCGAACCACCTCGTCGGGTGTCGGAAGATCGGCGGCATATGCGATGCGCACCAGCACCATCTCGGCAGCGGCGACCGGACGGCCCGAGGCCTGCACTTCGGCAACGCCTTTCAACAGCATTTGCCAGGCGCGCGATAACACCCGCATTGACAATTGCGCCGCGAAAGCGCGGCCGCGCACACGCTCGGCCTCGGACAGAGAGACGTCGTCCGCGACTGCGGGGACGACTTTGACGCGGGTGACGAAATGCGTGAATTCAGCGAGGTCGCCCAGCACGACCGCAGGATCGGCGCCGACATCGTATTGATCGCGCAATTCTTTAAGCGCAGCGGCGACGTCGCCTTTCATCAAGGCTTCGAACAAATCGACCACGCGCACGCGGTCGGCCAATCCCAACATCTGCCGCACGTCTTCTGCACGCACCGGGCCGGCGGCATGGGCAATTGCCTGGTCGAGGAGCGAAAGTGAATCGCGCACCGAACCGTCGGCAGCGCGTGCAATCAAGGCCAAAGCGGCGGGCTCGACTTCGACCTTTTCCTGGGTGGCGATATTTTCGAGATGTTTGACCAACACAGCAGCATCGACACGGCGCAAATCGAACCGCTGGCAGCGGGAGAGTACCGTCACCGGCACCTTGCGGATTTCCGTCGTGGCAAAGATGAATTTGGCGTGCGGCGGCGGCTCTTCCAGCGTCTTGAGCAACGCGTTGAAGGCGGCGCCCGAAAGCATATGCACTTCGTCGAGAATGTAGACCTTGTAGCGCGCGCTCATGGGCGCATAACGAATGGCATCATTGATCTGGCGCACGTCCTCGACGCTGTTGTGAGACGCGGCATCCATTTCCAGCACATCCGGATGCCGGCTTTCGATGATGGCCTGGCAGTGCACGCCCATCACCGGCATCTTGATTGTGGGCTCCTTCACAGAGCCGTCGGGCAGTTCGTAATTCAGCGCACGCGCGAGAATGCGCGCAGTCGTGGTCTTGCCGACACCGCGCACGCCGGTGAGGATCCAGGCCTGTGGAATGCGGCCGCTCTCGAAAGCATTCGAGACGGTGCGCACCATGGCGTCCTGCCCGATGAGGTCATCAAAGCTGGCCGGCCGGTATTTGCGCGCAAGGACGCGATAGCTCTCGGCCGAACCATCGGCCGGAACGGAACCGCCAGCAGGGGATTTTCTCGGCTCGCTCATCGTGCCATCCGCTTCGCCGCCGCGCCGCGCGCGGCCTCATTGCGAACGAATCGTGGAATTGGTGGGAGGCTGACGAGCGACCCGAACCGCGCTCGTTAGGGCTGCTTCCTTCCGGACCTGACCCGGTTGGCGAGTGGCTCGTCCACCGCCAACCTCCCGCGTCCTATATCGGTCCTACGGCCGCTGAAAGCAAGCAGCCCAGGCGCGGTCAGTCACGCACGGCCTTGACCCGTCAGTCCATCTGGCGATTCTGCTTGTGGAAATGTCGCAGAGGCCCGGGCCAGGCCCGGCGGTGTGGACAATATGGACTCGGATTGGTCGCTCCATCCACAGTTGGAACAGGACACTGTCGCGATCTGCGACCTAGCGCTTGCTCGCGTCCTGCTGGCAAACGATGCCAACTATCCCTGGCTGATCCTGGTGCCGCGCCTTCCCGGTCTTGTCGAACTTATCGACCTTGAGGAGAACGCACAGATTCAGCTGCTCGGCGAAATCGCCAAGGTGGCGCGCGCGCTTAAAACCGTTACCGAATGCGACAAGCTCAATATCGCCGCCCTCGGCAACCAGGTGCCGCAATTGCACGTGCACGTCATTGCACGCCGCCGTGACGACGCAGCGTGGCCGAAACCGGTGTGGGGCATAAAACCCCCGCGCGCTTACGAGGCAAGCCGGAGAGAGGCGCTTCTCAGTACGCTGCGCGCGCTGCTGCGCTGATCACACAGCTGACAGCGATTTCTGAGCTGCGTAGGTCGTGTACTGCTTTTCTTCGACCAACTCTGAATTCAGAAGTTCGTTGATCGCGCGTTTGAGTTTCGCACGCAGGTCGTTGTTGATATACACAGAGCGCGCAAGCTCGATAAAAACGCTATCAAAGGTGCCTTGCGCTTCCTTCGCGCGAATCTGATTCTCGATATCCCAAAGTTTTTCGTTGATGGCTTTCAATGCCATCTTCAATTCCATCAACGCGGCCGGCACCGAAGCGTCCGCAACGACTTTGTTCAGGGCGGCAAGCTCACGCTCGACATTGGCAATGGCGTCGGTGGAAGACAGACGCTGCTGCTTGATTTCAAGAATGGTGATCTTGTCGATAACTTCGCCCCACGACAAAGCCACCATTGGCGCATTCTGCGGTGCCGGGTCGGGCGCTGACATTCTTGCTTTTCCGCTTTCCTGCATTTGCGCGCCGGAAATATGGACTGCACGCGGCAATACTGATAGCAGAAGAGAAACAAAATAACCAAATTCTTGCAAGGATCGCTCGTAATACGCGCGGCGGCCGTCGATAAAGCGATATCCAGGGCCCGCTCGCATCGGTTCTATGAAAATCATCATGGTTGCTGCGCCTCGCCGAATTCTCGTTATCTCGTTGCGTCGCATCGGCGACGTCCTTCTGACGACACCGCTGATCCGCAGCCTCCGCCGCGCCTGGCCCGGTTCCGAAATCGATGTTCTTGTGTTTCGCAATACTACCGGCATTATCGCCGGCAACCCCGATATCAACCAGGTCTTCACTCTATCGCCGCGCCCGACAATGATTGAGAGCGCGCGCCTGCTTGCGCGTCTTTGGCGGCGCTATGACATCGCGATCTCGACCCAGAGCGGCGATCGTCCGACAGTCTTTGCATTTGCTGCGGGGCGGCTGCGCGCGGGGGTAACGGCCGACAGCGACTCATCGCTCGCGCGCGCGCTCAAACGCGTCGCTCTGCATCGGAGTGTTCCCGCCGCGGAGAAGCTTCATCGCGTCGAGCAGATGCTGCGGCTTGCCGACGCCCTCGATATTTCGCGTGTCCCGGAATTGGTGTGCCCTGCCGCCGCACCGCAGTCACACGTGGCACCTGGCGACAGCTACGCTGTGATTCATGCGGCGCCCATGTTCGCTTACAAGGAATGGACACCGGATGGCTGGCGCGCCGTTGCTGCCGGCCTTGCAAAGCGCGGACTTCAGGTCGTTGCCATCGGAGGCCCGGGCGACGCCGAGCAAAGCTATCTCGAAATGGTCTGGCGCGGCGTCGCAGACGTTCATCAAGTCGGCTGGGCCGAAACGATGACCCTGCTGGCGAAGGCGCGGCTCTACATCGGTCCCGACACATCGGTCACGCATCTTGCTGCGGCGGCCGGACGCCCGACCGTTGCCCTCTTCGGTCCTATGGATCCGCGCGTTTGGGGACCTTGGCCCGTCGGTGGCCTTGCGACACCCTGGGATGCGAGCGGCACGATCCAGAACCGCCGCAACGTATGGATCGTACAGAACCCATTGCCTTGCCTGCCCTGCACCTTCGAAGGCTGCGAACGCCACATCGGCAGCCGCAGTGTGTGCCTTGATGAACTCAAGCCCGAGCAGGTCCTGGCCGCCGTCGATCAGGCCATCGCTTGACCGGACCGCCTCGCCATTTCAAGCTCCCTCAGACGCCTGCATCCAGTTTGGAGTGACGTATGACGTTTCGCATCGCTCTCGTGCAGCCGATCGCCAATCCGATCGAGGACGCCGAAAAGAATATCGCTGACGCGGTGGATTTCATCGCGCGCGCCAAATCCGAAGGCGCCGAGTTCGTCTGCTTTCCCGAAACCTATCCGGGCCCGTGGCGCATGCCGGCAACCTTCGATCCTACGCCGCGCGTTGCTGAGGCGGCCGCAAAGCACGGCATCAATGTGGTCTACGGCACCATCGAGCCGCTTAGCCACAACGAGGGGACTGCGCATAATCTGATTTGCATGGCCTATGGCGACGGCCGCGCGCCGGTCAGCTATCGCCGCACTCATCCGAATGGCCCGTGGATATACACCGGCGGCCAGTGGTGGGAATTTCAATACGTTCCCGGCAATGCATTCCCGGTATTCGATACACAACAAGGCAAAGTTGGCCTCGCCATGTGCAGCGAAGCCTATATGCCGGAAGTGACACGTGCGCTGGCGCTGCGTGGCGCCGAATTAATCTTTATGCCGGCCGGCACCGACAAGCGGCGGCTGTGGGCAACCTGGCGCAACCTGATCTGGTCGCGCGCCATCGAAAACCTCGCCATCGTCGTCACAACGCAAAATTTATTCAGCCATGCCGAACGTGGGCTCGCGATGGTCGCGACACCGGAGGAAATTCTTTTCGAGAGCACGGCCGCCGGCATGTTTGTCGTCGACGTGAGCCTCAACCGCGCACGCGAAATGCGCGCCACCACCGACACCGTCACCTCTGCGCTCAATTACGGCGCCAAGCAGGGCGTGCTCGGGCCGCAATGGCAACGCCCGGAATTGCGCGAAGCCATGTACCCGCGCGCAGAGGCTGCTGAGTAAGGATTGCGCCGACGAAGTCGTCGTGCGAATTTGTGCCGCACATGCCTTTTCGTCCAGATCTCGGCCCCAAACCCAGTCTCGGATATTCCGATAGCCGCATCGAACGCGCGGCGGAGCTGCGCCCGGATGCCGCCGCTATTGCCGGACTTTCGCAAAACGCGGGTGCTCGAACCTACGTGATTGGCGGCGACTGGATCGTGATGAAGAGAGGCTCGAGCATTCACGAGCCGCTGTTCACATTGCCGGAGGCAGAAGCACTCGGCCCTGCAACCGAAACGATATTCCTCGGCCTGCTCGACGGTGCGCCGCGCTTCGGCCACGGCGTTAGTCCACAAGTCGCAGATGCCCTCAAGGCGCGCGACGGCCTTCACGTCACCGACCTCCGTTCGATCGCCGTTCAAGGTTTGGTCGCGCCCGATCATCTTCCGCCAATCGCGGAAGCCAAGGCGGTATTGCACTGGCATGCGCGCCATCGCTTTTGCCCGAATTGCGGGGCCGCCACGCGGCTGGTGCAGGGCGGCTGGCGGCGCGATTGTCCACAGTGCAAGGCCGAGCATTTCCCGCGGACGGACCCGGTCGTCATCATGTTGGCGTCTGACGGCGAGCGGTGTCTCCTCGGGCGCTCACCGAGATTTGTACCGACGATGTGGTCGTGCCTGGCCGGCTTTGTTGAGCCGGGAGAATCAATCGAGGATGCCGTGCACCGGGAAACCCTCGAAGAGGCCGGCATTTCCTGCGGGCGCGTCGTCTATTTTGCCTCGCAGCCCTGGCCGTTTCCAACGTCGTTGATGATCGGATGCCACGCCGAAGCGCTTACGCACGATATCGTGGTCGATCGCGAGGAACTCGAAGACGCCCGCTGGTTTAGCAAGGATGAGATCGAGGCCATGCTGATGCGTAAACATCCCCAAGGGCTCACGACGCCGCCGCCGGTTGCAATTGCACACCACATCATCCGCGCCTGGGTGGAGAACGAGATCAGCTTTGACTGAGCGCGCCCATAAAATCCCGAAAATTTTGTGCTCCGGCATCGCCGTGCAGGACATCGTCATGCGCGTCGAAAGTTTCCCCGTGCCCGGTACCAAGGTGGCCGCAAGTGAATTTATCATCACCGGCGGCGGCTGCGCTGCAAATGCGTCCGTAACGATCGCCCGGCTCAAAGGGCGTGTCGCCTTCGCCGGCCCGTTGGGTGGTGGCGATGACGCCGTCAGTAACCGCATTCTCGCGGATCTCGGCAAAGAAGGCGTTGATTGCAGTGATGTCGCACGGGTCGATCGCGGCACGGCGTCCGTATCATTGATTCTGCTCGATGCGGCCGGCGAAAAAACCATCGCGACCCGCCGCGGCACCAATCTTGGCAGCGTGCTGCCGAAGGACGCGGCGGGATTGGTGGCGGATGTCGACGCCGTCCTTGTGGACAATCGATTTCCTGAATTCGTTACGGCGGTTTGCCGGGCCGCGCAGAAGCGCAAGATCCCGATTGTGATCGATCTTGATCAGACGACGACCGTTGACGACCCCCTGCTCTCGCTCGGCACTTACGTCGTGTCATCTGCGGAAGCTTTGTTTGGAACGACTGGCCTCGAAGACTATGGCGGCGCACTCAAGAAGCTCGCTGAACACATTTCTGGCTTCCTTGCGATTACTGACGGGCCGAACGGTGTTTATTGGCTCGAACGCGGCGAACTCAAGCATCTGCCGGCCTTCAAAGTGAAAGTGATCGAACTCGCTCGGTGCCGGCGATGCTTTCCACGGCGGCTTTACACTTGCGCTTGCAGAAGGCCGCGAGCTTCCCGACGTTCTGCGTTTTGCGAGCGCCACTGCTGCGCTCAAATGCACGAAATTCGGCGGCGCCTCAGGCGCGCCGACGCGTGCCGAAGTTGATGCCTTCCTGAAGCAAAACAGCTGAGAACTTTATTTCTTTGACGGACAAGGCGCGCCGCAAGGTGCGCAGGCGCCGGCAAAATCCTCTGGCGACACCGCACGGCCGCTCGACGGGCTCGAGAGGTGATCGACCAATATCGCGGCTATGCCGACCAACACAACGACGATGTAAACCGCGCGCATGGACTACTCTCGCGACAGGCCGAACAACGGCCGCATGCGGATGCCGAGCAGGCATCCCGGAAGAGCTGCAAAGAACCAGACCCAGCCGTGCAGGGAGCCGGAGGCAACACCTCCGACAAAGGCACCGATATTGCAGCCAAACCCAAGCCGCGCGCCCCACCCCATCAGCAAGCCGCCGATGCCGGCTGCCAACAGCGACTTCGCCGGTGGCCATGCGCCAGCGGCGAACGGTTTGCTGGCAGCAGCGGCCGCCATAGCGCCGAACAGCATTCCAAAATCAGTGAGGCTGGACGTATCGGACAAAACGGACTCAGAAAGTGCGCGCTTCGGGCCGGGCCATTGCCAAAATGCTGCGTGTGACAAGTCAAAGCCAAGCGCGGTCGCGGCTTTCGCGCCCCAGACGGTGTAGCCGAACGTCACACTCCAGGGATGGCCGCCGGCCGCGAACACCACGACACACAGCAGCCCTATCGCGATTCCGCCAATGACGTAATTGCGTGACGGCATGAAATTGGCGCTCCGGCTGCGCGCGAACGCAATGATAAGCGCTGCGGCAATTCCAATACTGACGAGCGTGGCCGCGAGCCCGCCCCAGGGGCCGAGATAGTCGGAAGCCAAAATCGGATCCACCCCGCCGAGCGAGAGAAAAGCGGGCAATGACAGGCTGCCGAACACACTGCCGATGACAAAAAACAGAAGTGCAATCAGCATGCGCCCCGAGCCGCCGCCGACCGTGTAAAGCGTGCCGGACCCGCAGCCATTGGCAAGCTGCATTCCAATACCGAATACAAAAGCTCCGATAACGAGCGATGGGCCGAGCGGGGCGATGGCTCCGCCATAGTTCGGCGTCAGTGCAGCGACCGGAACGACCGCCAGCGCGCATATCGCAATCACAATGAGCCCGCCGAGCAGGCCACCGGCTTCGCCCCGCGTTAGAAACCGCCGCCACGACGCGGTGTAGCTGAATTCAGCCTTGAGGAACGCAATGCCGAGACCAAAGCCGCCGAGGATGAGCGCCGCTGAGGCCGGTTGATGATCGAGCAGGACGAGCGCAAGCAAAATTGCAGTGGCGCCGAGCGCGAGCCCGAGGAAAAGCCGATCGATGCGAACGGCCGCGCCCGAGCTGGACGCGGCCAAGCTTACTGTGGACATAGAAACTCCAGAGCGCAGGTCAGGATCCTAGGCCAAATGCCTTTTTCAGATCGTCCCATTTCGTGCGCGAGGATTCAATCGGCCGGCTTGCATTGCTGGTCCACTCAACCATGGACCCGGCGTAAAGCCTTGCTTCTGTGCGGCCAAGGAGTTCGTGCAGCACGAACCAGTCGGTTGCCGCCCAATGTCCGGTGTTGCAGTAGCTCACAACGCCACCGGCGGGCACAGCGTTGGCAATGACTGCGAGCTCAGCCTTCGGCTTCAGGCGATTGGTCTTCGAATCGTAGAATTCCGCGCTGTCGATATTCAGAGCGCCTGGAATGTGGCCATAAGCCTGCGAAGCCGGTGCTTTCTCCTTGCCGTGGAAGAACGACGCCGGCCGCGCATCGACGAGCGTGGCACCGCCCTTCCCTTCAATGGTCTCAACATCGGAAGCGAGCGCCAGGATGCTCTTGTCGACCGCCGCTGTGAAAATCTTCGGCGATGGCGCGTTTGTTCCGGTTTCGGTCGGCAGATGAGCCTGCCGCCATGCGGCGACACCGCCATCAAGGATCGAGACGTCCTTCACGCCAGCATATTTCAGCGTCCAGTAGGTCCGTGCGGCTGAACCGAAATCGAGCACATTCACGCCGGCCGGCACCACCACGATGTGGGTGTTTTCGTCGATTCCAAGATCGCCAATCAGCTTTTCGAGCTCCGGCACCGTCGGCACCATGAACGGCACGTCGTTGCGGGTCACGCGCCAGCCGGCCTTGTCGTAGTCGCTGTGGATGCTGCCGGGAATGTGCCCCGCGGCGTAGGCCTGCGCGCCGCCACCGTCGATCGCCGAACGGATATCCAGCACGACCAAATCGGGACCAGCCCGGTGGGCGCTGAGCCATTGCGGCGTCACCAGCGGCTCGGCATGCGCAGACGCCACGGACGCGGCCAGTGCGCAGCTAAAGAGCATCGCAGCGCCAAGCCGGCGCAGGAAGCGGACGGGGTTGAAGCGCGATAATGTTTTCATGGCATGGACTTCGACATTGATGGATAGATTGCGCTTGAAATAGAATATTTTTCTCTATAAAGACAGGTATGTCGTCTAAATAAGAATATTATTCCAAGTTAGCAAATCCGTATGGGATGTACGTTCCAAATTTAGGGGCCTCAGAGAATGGACGCCATCGACCGGAAGATCCTCGCCGTCGTTCAAGAGGACGCATCGCTCTCGGTCGCCGAAATCGGCCAGCGCGTCGGATTGTCCTCCACGCCGTGCTGGAAGCGGCTCCAGCGCCTGGAGGCCGACGGCGTCATCACGCGCCGGGTTGCAATCATCGATCCTCAAAAGGTCGGCCTCGGCATCACCGTATTCGTTTCAATCGAGACCGGCGACCACTCGCAGGACTGGCTCAAACGCTTTGCTGACGTGGTCGGCGCGATGCCGGAAGTGATGGAGTTTTACCGGATGGCCGGCGACGTCGATTACATGTTGCGCGTCGTCGTGCCCGACATCGCAGGATACGACGCGTTCTACAAAAAGCTGATCGCCACGGTGCCGCTAAAGAACGTCACGTCGCGATTTGCGATGGAGCGCATCAAATCGACAACGGCGTTGCCGATCACGGACGCGCGCTAGGCGAACGGCCGGCAATCTCAGCTGCAGGCGGTGCCGTTAAGAACCGGCGGGGTGATGCGCGGACTCATGTACATCACGTCCGACAATGTGATCGGGCCGGTGATGTGATTGAAGCCGGTATAGCCGGTGACCGGTTCATATCTGTAGCTCACTTCGCTGAAAACGAGAGAAGAGCTGGGTACCGACAAATCAGCGGGAATTGTGACTGCGCTTCCTGGTGCGCGGGGAGTCGAATTTGCCGTCGCTGCACCCCACGCCACTGTCGCGTGGCCACCCGCATCAATTTTAATGCACGACACCTTGGCCGTCAGAAATCCCGTATAGGGCGACATGACCGAGGTCGATGCGGTCAAAATGTTGTTCATGACCGTCGTGTTGAGCGTCTGAGTTTGCGCCGTGAGGTTGGCGAGCGTCCCCGCGGTCAAAGTGACTTTGCGGTCTGCGGCCACACCGTCCGAAATCTCAACGCAGCCGATATAGAGGCCGATCATCAGAGGCGCCAAAATTGCGAATTCAATGGCAGAGGTGCCCCGTCGATCACGGCGAAGACTACGCAAAGCGCGTCGCATAGAGAACGTCATCGCTGTCATGTCACACCACCTAGTGGCAAGCCGCCGTGGGGCTCGTTACGCCTGTGAAAGGTTCGTTACAGAAAACTGCTGTCGCGACCAGCAGACGCTTGTTTCCATTCAGGTTGGTCAGATTGTTGCCGAGCAGCGAAACGTAGATCGGCCATTCATAGTAGAGCGTGACGACCTCAATATCGCCGTCACTGCCAGGCGTGAAGTTCAGATTTGCTGTATCGAATTGGCCGTTGTTGATCGGCGGCGGCGCACTGTTGACGGCGGCGAAGCTGCTGTATGTCCTGACGTCGACGTAAACGCCGTTGACGCAGTCGAACAATCCGGCAACGCGCGCGCATACCTGATTTTTAAAGTCGTCCTTGCTCCAGCCATTGGATTGCGCCTGACCGGTCATGACCAGCCGCGCCGAGTCTTGCACCGCGGTCTCAAGCGTCTGTCCGGCAAAGAAAACCAGGGCGGTCTCAAGAATGGCGAAAGTCAGCCCAAGGAATGGAAGCGCGACCAAACCGAATTCGACGGCCACGGCGCCTGTTTGCTGGCGCGCAAAGCGGCGCGCTGTGCGGAGGGGCATCAGCCGTTTAAGACCGGTCGCGATCTTGCTGCGTATGGGGTCGAGCATGACGGGCATCTCGATTGCTGAAACGGTGCTAAAACACCGCAATTCATAACAAGAGCGCCTTTTTTAATTCTTGCCAAAATCCTAAGGAACCGCGGTTATCGCGTTAAGCGATCGCTAACCGTCTTGGGGCCCGCTTAGTGCGGTGGCGCCGCTTGAGCCTGGCCGTTGCGGGCGCCGCTCTGGGTCAAAGCAGTATTGAAATAGTTCGGCGAGTCGCCAAGCGTAATCCGGTGCTGGCAATCGGGGGCGCAGCTGAGGGTTTCTCGCTCGACACCCTTATAGACAACGACAATGTCTTCACCGCCGGCGCCAAGGACTTGTATGGTCTTGTTCATCAGGGTGTGACCCGCCCGATCAAGCGCCAGCAAATTGGTGGCCCCATACCCCTTGCCGGTGACGATCAGAACGCCCCCGCTCTGCAGGGTGGCATCGGCGATCAACGGGTTTCCGATGATGATCGTTGCGACTTTGTCAGGCAGTTGCATGATCTGCGCCTGGTCGACGTTGATCGAGACAGTGTCGGCTTGCGCTGGCATCGCGCAGAGCGGGCCTGCGGCTGCTAAAGCCAAGGCCCAATAGCCCAGAACTTGCCTGTACCGCCCCAACAAGGCCGACATTGCGCTCTCCAGCACCCGAAGCACGACAACAGGATCGCCGCGTAAACCCCGGCGGATTACCACTCATCAAGGTGACTGCAAATGGTGAACGAAGTGCAAAGAGTTGGCGGAAGCTAGCGCTGGAATGGATATAGCATTTGGGCGCCGAAGCTTTCCGGAAAGCTTGTGTCTTCGACGCCATAGTCGTCCGGCAGCACCTTTTCCGGCATGTAGAAGGTCCCGAACAAGATATCCCAAATCGGAAACGTACCCGCGAAATTCATGGAGCCGCCGCGATCTGCCGCAGTGTGATGCCAGCGGTGGAAAACGGGCCCGGCAATGACGTATTTGAACGGCCCCAATGTCCAATTCAGGTTGGCATGAACAAATGCCGACGTGGCGGTGGTGAAAGGGCCCACCCACAACATCACATTGGGCGAGATGCCCGCCAGCAACAACCCGACGTCAACGAGAACCGTCCCGAGAAAGATATTGACCGGATGGAATCGCGCCGCAGAAATCCAGTCGAGTTCTTCCGAAGAATGGTGGACGGCGTGATACTTCCAAAGGCTGACGCCGTGAAATCCTCGATGGATCCAATACGTCAGAAAGTCTGACACAACGAGAAATGTTAGGGCCTGGGCCCAAAGCGGCATCTCTGCCAGCGGGCCGAAACCATTGTCGTAGAATTTAAGGAGAGCCTCTGTCCCGCGAATGTCATAAATATAAGCGGCGCCCATGACCATTAAGCCGATGCGCACGAAGCGGGCCGCCAGAGGGATCAAAAACCAATAGCAAATGTCGGTGACGATCTCGCGCTTGCGCCACCACGGACGACCGGGGTTGCAGGCAGACCAGTGGGTGAGAACCGCAAAGACAACGCCGAAAGCGATCGAAATCGGAATCAGCTTGAGCATCGTTTCGCCGGCGACTTTAACGACTGAGAGCAACTCGGCGAGCATGGCCGGAAACCTGGGTACGCTGGTGTGCGGTCTCTTTGGTATCCAATCGCCCGGTTAAAATGGTGTGAAAGGGCGGCGCTGGGAGCCGCATCGCAAGTAATAACGTAGGGGAAACGTCGAAAATTCACGCGTAGTCCAACAAATTGAACAATAAAGCCAAAATAGAAATTACGTATTAGTCGGCCTCATTTTGAGTTTCAACAGTATAGTTTCAATTAACGTTTTGTTAACTCTAGGTTATTCTGAGTTATAATTCGTTAACCACAGGAATTATACGGCGGATATAGACAATAAACCCCTACGGTTTTTCGTTCAAATTAACTCGCACGCAAGACCTGCCGATTTACGTTTTGCACAGCGTCAGCCGAGTTCGAAGTGTCGGTCCGCCCGCTGGAATCAACTCAGCGAACAGAATGCTGCGTGTGGATCTTTGGAGTTCCCGATGAAGAAGTATGTGTTGCGCTTCGTGAAAGACGAATCGGCTGCGACTGCAATCGAATATGGCCTCATCGCCGCCGGGATTTCGGTGGCGATTATCGCGGTCGTTAACGGCCTTGGCACGAACCTAAACGCCAAATTCAACACGGTCTCCACCCAGCTGAAATAACCGGACGTCGCAGGATCGATAGCAGGGGTTCTGTTCCCATTGCGCGTTTTTGCGTGCAATTCCCGCACTGCTTTTTACGCCAGTTAAACGTCGCCGGTGCTAACCGAACCGCAAGCTTAAGCGGCATAAAGTTGGCGCCACCCCATGACAACCGGTGGCCTAGGAACGCGCGATGATGGTAACGGACGGAATTAGGCTCCTGCTCTTCCCCGCCCTGATGGCGTTTGCCGCATCGAGCGACCTGTTCACGATGACCATCTCTAACCGGTTGTCGCTTGCGCTTGCCGGCGGCTTTTTCCTGCTCACGCTGATTACCGGCATGAGCCTTTATGCGTTCGGGATGCACCTCGCCGCTGCCGCTGTGGTGCTTGTCGTCGCCTTCATTTTCTTCTCGCAGGGCTGGATTGGCGGGGGCGATGCCAAGCTCGCGGCCGCGACCGCGTTGTGGTTCGGTTTCGATTTTCTTCTCGATTACTTGATTTACGCGTCGCTCTTTGGCGGCGCGCTCACTCTGATTATCCTCCAGTTCCGCAAGCTTCCGCTGCCGGCGCCACTTGCACGACAAGCCTGGATCGTACGCCTGCATGAAATGGACGGGGGCGTTCCGTATGGAATTGCGCTCGCCGCTGCGGCGCTCGCCGTCTATCCCAAGACTGGCTGGATGCCTGCATACGGACTCTGAATTCAACGGCGTTACTGCCGCAATACAATATTAACTCGATTTAGATACCGCTCCTTAACCATACCTTGACCTTTAGCTGGTGAAATCCGGTGCAAGCAGCCGCATCGGCTGCCATGTGGTTTTACGCGGCCAAGCCGGCCGTCTTGTCACGGTGAGAGTGAGCGTATGAAAGCTGCACGCGTCGTAGTGCTGACAGTCGCCCTCGCAGCAGGTGGCGTTGCCGCCCTGCTGGCTGGCCGTTCCGATAAGACGCCCGCGCCTGTCGTGGAGGCGCCGAAGTTCGACACCGTCGACGTCCTGGTGGCGAAGGCCGATATCCCCAGGGGTCAGACGCTCACACCCGCAGACTTTTCCTGGGAAGCCTGGCCGTCGAGCAGTGCCGGCAGCAATTTCATACGCAAGAAAGATCGCCCGAAGGCGCTCGAAAATCTCACCGGCATGATCGTCCGCGCTCCATTTGTCGCAGGCGAGCCAATTCGTGAAGCAAAACTGGTCAATGCCAAGGGCTCCGGCTTCATGGCCGCGATCCTCCCTTCCGGCATGCGGGCGGTGTCGACACAAATTTCGCCGGAGACGGGCGCTGGCGGCTTCATCCTGCCGAATGACCGGGTTGACGTCATCATGACACCGCGTGCCAACCGCGACGCAGACAAAGGCGGCGGAGCCAGCAGCGAAACCATCCTTCGCAATATCCGCATCCTGGCAATCGATCAGACTGTGGAAGAAAAGAACGGCCAAAAAGTCGTCGTCGGCAAGACCGCAACGCTCGAACTCTCGTCGAGCCAGGCGGAAACCTTGGCGCTATCGCAGCAACTCGGCACGTTGTCGCTGGCACTGCGCAGCATCGCCGATGGTTCGTCCAATGATTCGAATTCAGATCCGGCAGATTCACGCCGTAACATCAATGTTGTCCGGTTTGGCGTCAGCACTACGACCACGCCGCGATAACCGATTTGGGGGATGAAGGGGACATGGCGACCAGGACATTGACCCGTACCGCCGCACTAGCAGGACTGATTGCTATCGCCGGAGTGACGCCAGTCGCTCCTGCAATATCGGCCGAGGCGGCTGTGCGTACTCCCATCATCCAGGTAGCGGCAAGCGAAGCAACGTCTCGCTCAATTCCGCTCGGAATTGGCAAATCCGTGGCTATCGACCTGCCGGCCGACATCAAGGATGTGCTGGTCGCCGATCCCAAGATTGCAAATGCGGTGGTCCGCTCATCGCGCCGCGTCTACATGATCGGTGTTGCGGTCGGGCAGACCAATATTTTCTTCTTCGACGCAGACGGCAAGCAAATTGCCGGTTTTGATATCGCGGTCACACGCGATCTCAATGGTGTGCGTGCGGCCCTCAAGCAGACGATGCCGGATGCCGATATTCACATCGAAGGCGTGGGCACAGACGGCATCATGATCTCGGGCAGCGCCGCGAGCGCCGCCGAATCCCAACACGCATTCGACCTTGCCTCACGGCTGGTCGGCGACGGCGGCAAGGTTGTGAACGGCATTACCGTGCGCGGGCGCGATCAAGTCATGCTCAAAGTCACGGTCGCTGAAGTTCGACGGGATGTGATCAAGCAACTCGGCATCGACCTCTCGGGAAGCTTCAACTACGGCACCGCCGTCGTGAACTTCAATACCAGCAACCCGTTCTCGGCGACCGGCCAGACACTGAGCAACACCGCGCTGAACGGCACTTTCAATACCGTCACCGCAACGTTGCGGGCGATGGAACGCGCCGGCGTGGTTCGTACATTGGCCGAGCCGAACCTGACCGCGATATCGGGCGAAACCGCAACCTTCATCGCAGGCGGCGAATTTCCGATCCCGAACGGACTGTCGTGCGACACCACCAGGTCGCCACCGCTCTGCCAACCTCAGATCACGTTTAAGAAATTTGGCGTCAGCCTTGTGTTTACGCCGGTCGTGCTTTCGGAAGGCCGCATCAGCTTGAAAGTGATGACCGAAGTTTCCGACCTTTCGGTGGAAAACGCCATGACCTTGCAGGTCACGGGCTCAACGACATCGCTGACCGTTCCTTCGATCCAAACACGCCGCGCCGATACGACGGTCGAAATTCCATCCGGCGGTTCGCTTGCTTTGGCCGGCATGATTCAGGAACAGACGAAACAGTCGATCAACGGCATCCCCGCTCTGATGCAAGTTCCGATTCTCGGTACGCTCTTCAAGAGCCGCGACTACATCAACCATCAATCTGAGCTGATGGTGCTGGTCACGCCCTACGTCGTGCGCGCAGTTGCGCAAAAACAACTTTCAAAGCCCGACGATGGTTTCGCCGATCCAAGCGATCCGCAAACTGTCCTCCTCGGCCAGCTGAATCGCATCTATGGCGTCGCCGGCAAGAACGAAACTCGGCCCACCGGCGACTATCACGGCAAGTACGGCTTCATCCTCGATTGAGCGGGACAGACATAATGACGGCAATCAAAAATGCGGCAGCCAAGCGCCGCAACCGATCGGCGCTCCGCCTGCTGGCGGCCGGCGGCCTCGCAGCTTCATTGGCCGGATGTTATGAAGCCCCAGTCGCGCAAGTCGAATATCCGAATGACTATCGCCTGCGTCACCCGATCACCGTGCGGGAGGGCGTGCAATCGGTCGAAGTCATGATCGGCCGCAACCGCGGCGGGCTTACACCGAGCCAAAACGCCGACGTGCTGGCATTTGCACAAGCCTGGCGGCATGAAGCAGGCAGCGGCATCATCATTGACGTGCCGCAAGGCAAGTCGATCGACCACGCTGCCGCCGATTCAATGCGCGAAATACGCTCTATTTTTGCGGCCATCGGCATACCGTCCAACGCAATCTACTTGCGTCATTCACGTCTGGGCCCGACGTCAATCGCGAGCATCAAGCTCAACTACTCCAAGCTGGTCGCGGAAGCGGGACCTTGCGGACAATGGCCGCTCGATCTCGGCCCCTCCTATAACGCCAACTCCAGCTATATGGAAAATCAACCGTATTGGAATCTCGGCTGCGCCAGTCAGCGCAATCTTGCGGCGATGGTCGACAATCCCGCGGATCTCGTGCAGCCGCGCGGTGAAACGCCTCCCTATGCGCCGCGTCGCTCTGTCGTACTCGAGCGTTACCGCAAGGGAGAAAATCCCTCGGGCACTTACGTTGGCTATGACGTCGGCAAAATCAGCGATGTAGGAAAATGATTAAGAACGCTCAGCAAGTCGCGGTCGCTGAAGGAACACGGATGCCGGGCGCGGCAGGCGAAAATGCCGCCGACGCGCATATCGCGCCGGCGCCGCGCGTTTCAGTCCAGGCTTTTTGCGAGACGGTTGAAACGGCTGCTTCCGTGCAGGCCGCCGGGGAAGACCGGCGCCTGGCGAAGGCGCACGTGAAAATCCAGATGGGCGGCATCGCCGCAGCAATGGAAGCCTACAACAATTCGCCCACGCCGAACGTGATCCTGATCGAGACTGACAGCCGCACCGACGATATCCTCGGCGGACTCGATAAGCTGGCGGAGGTCTGCGACGCAGGGACACGGGTTATCGTGGTTGGCCGCGTCAACGACGTTAAACTCTATCGTGAACTGACGCGCCGTGGCGTCAGCGAATATCTGATGATGCCGATTGGCACCATCGATATCGTCCGCGCGATATGCGGTCTGTTTTCGGCACCGGATGCCAAGGCGGTCGGGCGCATTATTGCTGTCGTCGGCGCCAAGGGCGGCGTCGGCGCCTCCACGGTCGCACACAATATTGCATGGGCGATTGGCCGTGATTTTGCGCTTGATACGGTCGTCGCCGATCTAGATCTGCCGTTCGGCACCGCCGGCCTCGATTACAACCAGGACCCGCCGCAAGGCGTCGCCGACGCCGTCTTCTCGCCAGACCGTGTTGATACGGCCTTCATTGATCGCCTGCTGTCCAAATGTACCGATCATTTGAGTCTGCTGGCCGCGCCAGCAACGCTCGATCGTGTCTACGACTTCGGCGTCGACGCCTTTGACACAACGCTCGACTCTCTACGCAGCACCATTCCCTGTGTCGTCCTTGACGTTCCGCATCTGTGGTCAGGTTGGACAAAGCGGCTTCTGATCGGCGCCGACGATATTCTTGTGGTTGCCGGTCCCGACCTTGCCAATCTCCGCAATGCAAAGAATCTGATCGATCTGTTGCGCGCCTCGCGTCCGAATGACCACCGCCCGCGCTACTGCCTTAATCAGGTGGGTGTGCCGAAGCGGCCGGAAATTTCCCCGGCAGATTTCGCGAAGGCCCTCGAAAACGATCCGATCGCGGTAATCCCGTTTGAACCGCAGTTGTTCGGACCGGCCGCGAATAACGGGCAAATGATTTCCGAAGTATCGGCGAAACATAAAACGGCGGAAATGTTCCGCGAAATGGCCCAGACGCTGACCGGACGCGCGGAAACGAAACGCTCCCGCGGCGGTTTGCTTTCGCCATTGTTATCGAAGTTCAGAAAACGAGCCGGCTAAAAACTGGGAGTGTATCGCCTTGTTCGGTAAGCGCAGCGGCACATCGGAAGCTCGCGTTCCAGCACCCGCGCCGCTTCCGCCAGAAGCGGCTGCCGCGCCACCGCCACAGGCGGCGGAGCCGTCAACCTCCGGCGCCAGCGCGCCGATGGAAACCGGACGCACGCCTTTTCCGTCCGACGGGCTCGGGGCGCCGCTGGTCTCCGCCCCGGCCGCGATCCGCACAGCCGCACCGGCAAATAATGTGCCTTCCTCGGTCGATACCCGGCGCTCGGAATCCTACTACGAGACCAAAAGCACTATTTTCGGCGCGTTGATCGAGGCGATCGATCTTGCGCAGTTAGCGCGTCTTGACGTCGATTCAGCGCGCGAAGAAATCCGCGATATCGTCAACGAGATCATCGCAATCAAGAGCATTGTGATGTCGATCGCCGAGCAGGAAGACCTGCTCGACGATATCTGCAACGACGTCCTGGGATTTGGTCCTCTCGAGCCGCTGCTGTCACGCGACGACATTGCCGATATCATGGTGAACGGCTCCGGCACCGTTTACATCGAAGTCAAGGGCAAGATTCAGAAGACCGGAATCCGTTTTCGCGACAATCAGCAGCTTCTGAATATCTGTCAGCGCATCGTCAGCCAGATCGGCCGCCGGGTCGACGAATCCTCACCAATCTGCGACGCGCGCTTGCCAGACGGCTCGCGCGTCAACGCGATCGTGCCGCCCCTTGCGATCGACGGCCCCGCACTCACAATCCGCAAGTTCAAGAAGGACAAGCTGACGCTCGATCAGCTCGTCAAATTCGGCACGATTACGGAACAGGGGGCCGATATCCTGCGCATTATCGGCCGCTGCCGGGTCAACTCACTGATTTCTGGCGGTACCGGTTCCGGCAAGACAACACTCCTTAACTGCCTCACGCAGTTCATCGACGACGACGAGCGCATCATCACATGCGAAGACGCCGCCGAGTTGCAGTTGCAACAGCCGCATGTTGTACGGTTGGAAACACGACCGCCAAACCTCGAAGGCGAAGGACAGGTCACCATGCGCGACCTGGTCCGAAATTGTCTGCGCATGCGGCCTGAGCGCATCATCGTCGGCGAAGTGCGCGGACCCGAAGCCTTTGACCTGTTGCAGGCCATGAATACCGGTCACGACGGCTCGATGGGCACGCTGCACGCCAACAATCCGCGTGAAGCCCTATCTCGACTGGAATCGATGATCACCATGGGCGGCTTTTCACTGCCGTCGCGCACCATCCGTGAAATGATCTGCGCCTCTGTCGACGTCGTCGTCCAGGCTGCGCGATTGCGCGACGGCTCGCGCAAGATCACCCACGTCACCGAAGTTATGGGCATGGAAGGCGACGTCATCGTTACCCAAGACCTGTTCATCTACGACATGACTGGCGAGGATGCCAAAGGCAACATTGTCGGCCGTCATCGTTCGACCGGTATCGGCCACCCCCAATTCTGGGACCGCGCCCGTTACTACGGCGAGGAAAAACGGCTGGCCGCCGCTCTGGACGCGGCAGAAGTCGCGAACGAGTCCGTCAGAGCCTAAAGCGGGAGTGCGCGTTGCAAATTATCGCCGTCTTTTTCCTGGTCGCAGTCGCTATTGGCGGCGTGGCATACGTTTTCATCTATCCGTCCCTGTCCGGCGAACGCAAGGCCGAGCAGCGCATGCTGAGCGTTGCAAAGACGGAGCCAACAACGCGCGCGGCGCGCGGACCGCAAAAATCCCGCCGCGACACCATCGAAACCACGCTTAAGGATTTTGACGAGCGTCACAAGAAAAGCAGAAAGATACCGCTTGCGGTCCGGATTGCGCGAGCCGGCTTGTCGTGGTCCAAGCGGCAGTTTGCAATAATCTCGGCCGCTATTGGCCTGGGTTTCTTTGTTGCGGGCTCTCTCTCCGGCGCCGGATTGATAGGCGCGGTAGCGCTGGGATTTGCCGGTGCATTCGGTGTGCCACGTTGGCTCCTGTCCTATTTGAAAAAGCGCCGCGAGTTGAAATTCCTTGCGGCATTCCCGGATGCAGTCGATGTCATCGTCCGCGGCGTCAAGGCCGGGTTACCCTTGCATGACTGCATCAGAATGATCGTCGCCGAAGCGCCGGAGCCGCTGAGGACCGAATTTCGCATCATCATGGAAACGCAAAGCATCGGCATCCCGCTGGGCGAAGCCTGCGCTAAATTGTATGAGCGCACGCCGCTGCCGGAGGCGAACTTCTTTGGAATTGTCGTTGCGATCCAACAGAAAGCCGGCGGCAACCTGTCAGAGGCCCTCGGAAACCTGTCCAAGGTGCTGCGCGACCGCAAAAAGATGAAGGCCAAGATTCAAGCGATGTCGCAAGAAGCGAAAGCTTCCGCCGGCATCATCGGCGCGCTTCCGATCGCGGTGATGACCTTGGTCTATCTCACCAGCCCGCAATACATATCGTTACTGTTTACCAACTCGATGGGCCACTTGATGCTCGCCGGTTCGGCAATCTGGATGACGATGGGCGTGCTGGTCATGAAGAAAATGATCAATTTCGACTTTTAGGCTGCAGATGAATGCTCGATATCCTGATTAACGCGCTCAACGTTCAGACGGTCACGATGGTGCTTGCCGCCGTCGCGGCGGCTGCCACTGTGTTGACGCTCGCAATGCCATTCGTATTTGCCGATCCGCTCGACAAGCGCATGCGGGCCGTGGCGCTCGAACGTGAGAAGATTCGCCAGCGCGAACGCGAGCGCATGGCGCAGGATAGTCAGAAGGCAAAGTTACGACAATCGCCGAAGCAATATGTCCAGACCATTGTGGATCGCTTCAACCTCACCAAGTGGGTCGGCCAGGAAGAAGCGCGCCTTAAGCTTGTGCAGGCGGGGTACCGTGGTCAGGCGCCTTACGTGACGTTTTTGTTCGTTCGCATGATCACGCCGATCGCGGCCTTTCTGTTCGCCGTGATGTACCTCTTTGTCCTGCTCAAACTTGACTATCCGAACATGGTCAAGATCGGCATTTGTATTGGTGCCGCCTATATCGGCATGCATTTGCCGCTGCTCCTGCTCAAGAACAAAATCAAACGGCGTCAACTATCCATCAAACGTGCGTTTCCCGACACACTCGACCTGCTGCTGATCTGCGTTGAATCGGGAATGTCTATCGAAGCCGCGTTCAGAAAGGTCAGCGACGAAGTCGGCACACAATCCGTGGCGCTGGCGGAAGAACTCACGTTGACGACCGCAGAACTGTCTTATCTGCCCGACCGCCGCCAGGCCTATGAGAATCTCGCCAAGCGAACGGATCTCGACGGCGTGAAGTCGGTCTGCATGGCCTTGCAGCAAGCCGAACGCTACGGCACACCGCTGGCCACCATGCTGCGGGTTATGGCGCAGGAAAATCGCGACATGCGTATGTCGGAAGCCGAGAAAAAGGCTGCCGGGCTGCCGCCGAAGCTCACGGTGCCAATGATTCTATTCTTCCTGCCGGTGTTGTTCGTGGTCATTCTTGGACCGGCGGCGATCAAAGTGATGGCTTTGCAATAGCGGCAAGGCCGCCCGCGCGCGCACCATCAAAATTTGGCAAAAGCGATCAGGAGCCGGTGTCTGGTCCCGGCCCGTAAGCGCGGCCCATTTTCTTCCAGTTGCCCTGCTGCGCGAGCATCTGTTTCAAATAGGCGACGTTGGCTGCAGCTTCATTCTCCGGCAAATCAGCGCTGGCGATTTTTTCCGCTTCGGGAAAACGCCCGCGCAAGCCAACAACTAATGCAAGATTTTGCCGCACTTTCGGGCCCGCGCTCGACTGTGCGACAGCACGTCGGAGTGTCAGTTCAGCGTTTTTCAAATCCTTGGTCAGCATGTACGACAGGCCAAGGTTCGAAAGGACCGCGGGATCGTCGGGTACCATTTTCAGGGCGTTGGCGTAGTGACGTTGCGCCTCAGCGTGTCGACCCATCTGATCGAGGACGGCGCCCTGCACGTTGAGAATGCGCCAATCCGGATTGTCGGGCGTGTGCGCGCGATCGAGCGCTTCGAGTGCCTGTTGGTACTGGCCTGCGTCTGCCAGTGCGCGGCCATAGGCTCCCACCAAAGGCATGCTGCTCGGATTGCGGATCGACGCCTGCTCCAAAACAGCGACGGCCTGAGAGCGCTGGTCGGTTGCCCGCAGTGCGCGCGCATATGCGATAGCCGCCTCAGGGTCGGCAGGGTTTTGGCGGTACCGTGCGCCCAAGGCGTCCAGCGAACTGCGTGCGTCGGCTTGATTGAACGCCCCAGCCCCAATTGAACCGGTGGTGTCGCCCGTTCCAATATTCGAGCAGCCACCAGCCGAGATCGCCAAAACAGCCGCCACCGCGGCCGATGCAAAAAGACGATGGGCGTGGGTTTTCAGCAGCATACTCGAGCAATAAAACGTTAACCCTAACGGCTGGTTAACTTGTAAGACTCTCCGCCTACAGGGTTTATGATTGCGCCAATGGATCTAGGCCTATCCCGGAATGAATTGGGGCTGCAGGCGCGGGCGCGCGCATTCGCCGCGCAGGTCGCGTCCGTGCGCGCCGCAGCCATCGACCGTGACGAGCAGTACCCCTGGGACGTCGTAGAGGCCCTGAAAGAGGCCGGCTTCCTCGGCATGACTCTCCCGGCGGCACTAGGCGGCCAGGGCCGCTCATTCCTCGAGGCTGTCCTGGTGGTTGAGGAAATGGCCAAGGCCTGCACCGTCACCGCGCGCATCGTGGTCGAGACCAATATGGGCGCGATATCGACCGTGATGGCCTATGGCAACGAGGTGCAGAAGAAACTTGCCGCCCGGCTTGTCCTGGAAGGCGATAAACCTGCGATCTGCATCACCGAGCCAGACGCCGGCTCCGATACGACCGCCATGACCACCCGTGCGGACAAACGCGGCGACACTTACGTCCTCAACGGAAAAAAACACTGGATCACCGGCGCCGGGGTCTCGCGCTTGCACCTGATATTTGCCCGCGTGTTCGACGAGCATGGCGAAGAGCTGGGAATCGGCGGCTTCCTCGCGGTGCGCGGGGAATCCCAGGGCCTGCGCATCGGCAAGCGCGAACAAACCATGGGTCTGCGCGGCATGCCGGAAGGCGAGATCATTTTCGAAAATCTGGAGATCCCGGCGGCGATGGCCGTCTTGCCACCATCGGGCTTTCGCCGCGGTTTTGCCGACCTGATGAATGGCTACAACAGCCAACGCGTCGGCGCCGGCACAGTCGCGATGGGCGTCGCCGCAGGCGCACTGGATCATGCATTGGACTGGGTGAAGACGCGCGAACAGTTCGGCCGTCCGATCGGCGAATTCCAGGGCCTGCAATGGATGCTCGCCGATATGCAGACCCAGCTCACCGCCGCGCGATTGATGCTTTATCAGGCGGCACGCTCGCGCGGCCCCGACAACAGCGCATTTCCCGATCCCATGCTGGCAGCGCAGGCCAAGATTTTCGCTTCTGAAACAGCCATCAAGATCGTCAACGATGCGCTGCAGTTTTTCGGCGCGCGCGGATATTCGCGCGAGCTGCCTTTGGAACGCATGGCACGCGACGTGCGCATGTTCACGATCGGCGGCGGCACCGCGCAGGTTCTCCGCACGCTGGTCGCATCGAAAATGCTCGGCTGGAAGCTGCCACAGACGCGCGACGGCTATACGCCGAAGCCTTCAATGCGGAACGCCGCGGAGTAGCCATGCATCCTGTCTTCGCAAGCGCCGGCAAAACGCAGGCTGTGCCGATCCTGTTTGTCACGACGGCAAACTTTGCCGAAGCGACCAGGATCCTCGGCGATCGCGAGCACGTCTTCATTCGCGCCGCGGGCTATGAGCCCAAACCCGGGCGCCATCTCATCGTGCCGGGACCAGATGGAAAGCTCGCGGGCGTCTTGTTCGGGCTCGAGACCGAAGACGAGCCGGTGAAGGATCTGTTCAGGCCCGGCCAGCTTGTTGGGCTGTTGCCGCCAGGCACCTATCGTTTCGCCAATGCGCCGCATAATACGCGCTTGGCGGTTCTGGCTTTTGCGCTCGGAGCGTATCAATTCACCCGCTACCGAAAGGCGGAAGCGCGCGATGTGCGGCTGGTCGTGCCGGACGGTGTCGACGGTGAAGACCTCACGCATATCGTCGAGGGGGTGACGCTTTGCCGTGATCTCACCAATACGCCGTCCAACGACATGGGTCCGGCTGAGTTGGAAGCGGCCGCCCGCGCGCTCGCCAAGCAACATGCCGCCAAGGTGCAAGTCACGAGCGGGGACGTGCTCGTCAAGAATTTCCCGCTGATCAACGCCGTCGGCGCCGGCTCTGCGCGCGCGCCACGCCTGATCGATGTCACCTGGGGCAAGGTCAGCGATCCGAAGATTACGCTGATCGGCAAAGGTGTTTGTTTCGATACAGGTGGTCTCGATATCAAGCCCGACACCGGCATGCTGAATATGAAGAAGGATATGGGCGGGGCGGCGACCGCACTGGCACTAGCACATATGATTATGGCGCGTGGCCTCAAGCTCCGCCTTCGCGTTCTTATTCCCGCTGTCGAAAACTCGATTTCCGCTACGAGCTTTCGTCCGCGCGACGTTTACGCCTCGCGCAAGGGAATTTCTGTCGAAATTGGCAATACGGACGCAGAAGGCCGCCTGATCCTCGCCGATGCGCTCGCGCTCGCAGACGAGGACAAACCATCACTGATCGTCGATTTCGCGACCCTCACCGGGTCTGCTCGCGTCGCGCTCGGGCCCGATGTGCCTCCGTTCTTCACCGATGACGATGCCCTCGCGGACGAATTCATGCGCGCAGGCGCCGCCGAAAATGACCCTATATGGCGCATGCCGCTGTGGCGGCCCTATGAGGCAATGCTCGATTCAAAAGTCGCCGATCTCAACAATGTCGGAACGGGTGGCCATGCCGGCGCAATCATTGCGGCGCTGTTCCTCCGCCGTTTCGTGACGGCGCCGTCCTGGTTGCATCTCGATATTTTTGCATGGACGCCATCGGCCAAGCCGGGACGCCCGGAAGGTGCCGAGTGCCAGACGGCGCGCGCTCTTTATGCAATGCTCTGTGCACGCTATTCCTGACCATGGTCGCGCTCGACCCCCGCATTAATCCCTTCCGCCCGGACGTCGCGGCGAAACATTTGCAAGGCCAGGTCGAGGCCAAACGCTTCGTCGAAGGCAGCCGCTACCAGGTAATGGAGCCGCTGACCGATCTGCGCCGCGCGCCATCGCATGAGGCCAGGCTGGATACCCAAGCGGTGCTCGGCGAGCGCGTGATGATTTATGAAACCACCGACGAAGGCTGGGCCTGGGGTCAGCTGGAGGCTGACGGCTATGTCGGCTGGCTATCAGCAAATGCACTCGGGCCAACCGGGCCTGCTCCAACCCACAAAATATCGGCCCTCCGGGCATTCGCGTTCCCCGCCCCAGACATCAAGTTGCCACCAATTGCAGCGCTGCCCATGGGCGCAAAGCTCGCCGTCGCGCGGCAGGATGAGCGTTTCGCTGTCACCGCGAACGGCTGGCATGTGCCACTCGCATTTCTGGCACCGATCAAAACGCGCCACGCGGATTTTGTCGCGGTCGCCGAACAATTTCTCGGTGCGCCTTATCTGTGGGGCGGCAAAACTTCACTCGGGCTGGACTGTTCGGGCCTTGTTCAGGTCGCGCTACAGGTTGCCGGTATCGCGTGCCCCCGCGACAGCGACATGCAGGAACTGGCGATTGGTAAATTGTCCTCGCTCGCAAGTCTTCGCCGCGGAGATTTGGTTTTCTGGAAGGGCCATGTCGCCATTGCCCGTGATTCCGAAAACGTGATCCATGCGAACGCGCATCACATGATGGTGGCTATCGAACCGGCCATGCAAGCGATCGCACGCATCGCAGCCGCCGGCAACGAAATCACTGCAGTAAAGCGTGTTGCCTAGCGCAATAGTTCGGCGATCCGCCCGCGATTAAGCTTGAGCCATTGCAGCCCAATAATCATTGGACTGCCGCGCATCATATTTTGGTCGAGAGCCGCAACCGCAGTATCAATCGACACGCGATGGACAAACAATTTTTCTCCATCGGGTGTCGTCAGTGAGCCTTCGCGGACTTTCGTAGCATCAACGGCTGCAAGAAAGATCGTGACTTCCTCGTCCGTAACGCCGGGCGTGCTTAAAAACGTGAGCAATTCGAAAAGCTTTTGGGGTGCGAGGCCGGTCTCTTCCGTGCATTCCCGCCGCGCCAACTCGATCAGAGATTCACCGGCCTCCACGCGTCCCGCCACGAACTCGACCATATCGCCGTGACCGTTGGCGAGTTGTGCCGGCAGGCGGACCTGCCGGATCAGCACCAGCTCCTGGCGTACAATGTCGATCGGGATAACCACCACGACCTTGCCGGCGATGAGCACGTCACGTTCTTGCACGACGGGCGGATCCTCGCCCTTCAGAGTCATGCTGTAGCGATGATAATCGCGGTAGGCCTTTGCCAGCAGCTGCGGCGGCGACACAGCGATGTCCGCTGGCAGATCGGCAAGATCTCGGCGTTTGGCCATGGATTATTACTGCGACACGACGCCTTCAGGGGCGGTTTCCATATTGAAGGCTGCGGCAAACAATGCGCGGGTATAGTCGGTCTTTGGCGCCTTGAACAATTCGGCCGCCGCGCCCTCTTCCACCGCTTTTCCATTGCGCAGCACCAACAGCCGGCTCGCCAGCGCAGCCACCACGCGCAAGTCGTGCGAAATAAACATGTACGTCAAATCGCGGCGCTTCTGCAGGTCGCGTAGCAGGTCGACCATTTGCGACTGGATGAGCATATCCAGTGCGCTGGTGGGCTCATCGAGCACGATAAAAGTTGGCTCCAGCACCAGCGCACGCGCGACCGCAATGCGTTGACGTTGGCCCCCGGAAAACTCATGCGGATAACGATGGCGCGTCTGCGTATCGAGTCCAACTTCCGTCAGCGCGGTGATAACGCGTTGCTCGCGCTCCGTCGCAGACAGGCGCGGATGATGCACCTTCAGGCCCTCTTCGATGATGTCCGAAATCGACATGCGCGGAGACAGCGAACCGTACGGGTCCTGAAATACGATCTGCATGTTGCGGCGGAAGGGCCGCATCTCTTTGAACTTTAAGCCGTCGATGGAATTTCCCATGAACACGATCGGGCCATCGGACGAAATCAACCGCAGAATGGCCAGGCCAAATGTCGTCTTTCCGGAGCCGGATTCGCCGACAACGCCCAGCGTTTCTCCCTTGCGTAATTCGATGCTGATGCCATCAACCGCCTTGATGTGTCCGACCACCTTGCGCAGAACACCCCGCTTGATGGGGAACCACACTTTCAGATCCTTGGTCTCGACGACAATCGGAGCATCCGGACAAGGCGGTGCCGGATCGGGCTTTGGCTCGGCTGCGAGCAACGCGCGCGTATAAGGATGTTCAGGCGCGGTGAACACGCGCTCGACCTCGCCCTGCTCGACGATCTTCCCGCGCTGCATGACGCAGACCCTGTCCGCGATCTTGCGGACGATGCCGAGATCATGGGTTATGAACAGCATCGACATGCCGAGCCGCTTTTGCGTGTCCTTCAGCAATTTCAGGATTTGAGCCTGCACGGTGACATCGAGCGCTGTGGTCGGTTCGTCGGCAATCAAAAGGTCCGGTTCGTTCGCGAGCGCCATGGCGATCATCACGCGCTGGCGCTGCCCGCCTGAGAGCTGGTGCGGATAACTGCCGAGGCGGCCTTGCGGATCGGGGATGCCGACCTGGCCCAGCAATTCGAGCACGCGGGTGCGCACCGCCGCGCCGGTAAGCCCTTGATGTAACAGCAATATTTCGCCGACTTGTTTCTCGATCGTATGGAGAGGATTGAGCGAGGTCATCGGCTCCTGAAAAATGATGCCGATGTCGTTGCCGCGCACGTGTCGAATTTCCGGCTCCGGCATGGTCAACAGCTCTCGGCCCTTGAAGCTGATCGCGCCGGACGGATGATGCGCCGACGGATAGGGCAGCAACTTCATCACCGCCAGGGCCGTCGCCGATTTTCCGGAACCGGATTCGCCGACCAGCGCCATCGTCTCGCCCTTGCGGATATCGAACGACACACGATCGACCGCCAAGACCTCGCGCTCGCCCCTGCCGAAGGCGATCGAAAGATCGCGGACTGATAAAAGCGTATCGGGCGCGCTCATCGGAAAGTCTTTCTGGGATCGAAGGCGTCACGCACCGCCTCGCCGATAAAGATCAATAGCGAGAGCATCAGCGCGATGCTGAAAAACCCTGTGAAGCCGAGCCACGGCGCCTGCACGTTCGCTTTGCCCTGCGAAAGCAATTCGCCAAGGGATGGTGATCCGGGCGGCAAACCGAAGCCGAGGAAATCAAGCGCGGTCAATGTCATGACCGACGAGGACAAAATGAAAGGCAGGAACGTCATGGTCGCGACCATGGCGTTGGGCAGCAGGTGGCGGAAAATGATCACGGCGTTCGATACACCGAGCGCGCGCGCCGCCTGAATATATTCGAAATTACGTCCGCGCAGGAACTCAGCACGCACCAGGCCGACCAGCGATACCCAGGAAAACAAAAGCAAGATGCCGAGCAACACGAAGAAACCCGGCACCAGTACCGAAGAAATGATCAGCAACAAATAAAGTGACGGAATCGAAGTCCATATCTCGATGAAGCGCTGGAACAGAAGATCGGTCCAGCCGCCAAAATAGCCCTGTACGGCTCCGGCGGCGATGCCGATGACCGACGATACAATCGTGAGCGCCAATCCAAACAATACCGAAATACGAAATCCGTAAATCAGCCGTGCAACCACATCGCGTCCGCCGTCATCGGTGCCGAGCCAGTTCCACTCAACCTCGCTGCATTTGGCGAAACCGTGGGTGGCGGCATATTCGCAATCCTTTTGCGTCAGCAACCATGTTGGCTTGGACGGGAATGGCGATGGCGGCTTGCTCACCTGCGTATTGTAGGAGAAACGGATTGGCGGCCAGACGATGGTTCCCCCTTCCTTCTCGATCAGTCCCATCAGGTATTCGTCACGAAAATCGGCTGCCGTACCAAACAGGTTTGGATCGTGGATTTTCGCGAATGCCGTGTCCGGATATGTAATGACGGCCGGGAAAAAGAATTTCCCGTTCACATGGATGAATATCGGCTTGTCGTTGCAGATGAATTCGGCAAACAGCGACACAATGAACATCGTCATAAAAAGCCATAGCGCACAATATCCGCGCCGGTTGGCCTTGAAATTCTCCCAGCGCCGCTTGTTGAGCGGTGAAAGTGCGATTGCGCGCCGCGTCGGCGGCGCGGCAAGTCCCATCGGAGATACGGCCATTTCAGGTGGCTTGATGCCAGCGCGCACGTCCACCTCAGACCTCCCGCGTCTCGAAGTCGATGCGCGGATCGATCCATGTGTAAGTCAGGTCGGAAATCAAGTTCACGACCACGCCGATGAGCGAGAAAATATAAAGCGTGGCAAATACGACCGGATAATCGCGGTTGAGAACGCTTTCGAAGCCGAGCAGGCCGAGGCCGTCGAGCGAAAAAATCGTTTCGATCAGCAACGAACCGGTGAAGAACGCGTGCACGAAGGCCGAAGGAAAACCCGCGATCACGATCAGCATCGCGTTTCGAAATACGTGGCCGTAAAGTACCTGATTGTTGGTGCAGCCTTTGGCGCGGGCAGTCAGCACATATTGTTTGCGAATTTCCTCGAGGAACGAGTTCTTTGTCAGCAACGTCATCGTCGCGAAGGCGGATAGCGCCATCGAAATGATCGGTAGCGCCAGATGCCAGAAATAATCCGGAAGTTTTTGCCACCAGGGCAATTGCGACCAGTTTTCCGAAACAAGGCCACGCAGCGGAAACCAATCGAAGAACGAGCCGCCGGCGAACAGAATGATCAGCAGAATTGCAAACAGAAAGCCCGGGATAGCGTAGCCGATCACGATGATTGTCGAAGTCCACATATCGAATCGCGAGCCGTCACTCATTGCTTTGCGGATGCCGAGCGGAATCGAGATCAGATACGTAAGTAGCGTCATCCAGATGCCGAGCGACATCGATACCGGCAATTTCTCTTTGACCAGCTGCAACACGCTGACGTCACGGAAATAACTTTTGCCGAAGTCAAAGCGTGCGTAATTCCACAGCATCAGCCCAAATCGCTCGTATGCGGGCTTGTCGAAGCCGAATTGCTTTTCAAGTTTCTTGATGAACTCAGGATCGAGCCCTTGCGCGCCGCGATATTTCGAGCTGGAGGCGTCGACCTGCGAAGCGCCCTGAGCCAGGCCGCGGCTGCCGAAATCGCCGCCGGGGGAACCGGAGATTCGGGAAGTGGCACCGGTGTCGGCGCCGGTTAATTTGGCGATGACCTGTTCTACCGGGCCGCCCGGCGCGAATTGCACCACGACGAACGCCACCAGCATGATCCCGAACATCGTCGGTATAATGAACAGCAGGCGTCGGATGATATAGGCGCTCATAACCCCTCAGTATGTCATTCCAGCCCGGCACGAAAGCCGCGACCTGAAAACAAGGGCGCGGCCTGAAACAAGATACTCAGCCTAACCTTTTTGTCCCAACTTCGCTGCCTTGTCGCGGTCGGACCACCAGGTCTCCGGAATACCCCGGAAATAGCGGGGTTTGCTGGCCGGATAGCCGAAGACATCCCAGTAGGCGATCCAGTGCGACGCTTTGTACCAGTGCGGTATCCAGTATCGTCCAGCACGGATGACACGATCGAGTGCCTTGCAGGCCGTGGTGAGCTCGTCACGGGTCTTAGCAGCGATAATGATATCAACGAGCGTGTCCACCGCCGGATCGGCGATACCGGCAAGGTTTTGCGTGCCTTTGGTCGCCGCTGCTTGCGACGAGAAAAAGGTGCGTAACGAGTCGCCCGGTGTAGCGGAAAAGCTGAAGCGCTCCACAGTCAGATCGAAATCGAAATCGTCGACGCGGGCGCGATACTGGACCGCGTCGACAAGACGCAAAGTCGCGTCGATCCCGAGCGTGCCGAGATTCTTGATGTAGGGCAGATGGTGTGGCTGGAACGTCGGCTCGTCACTCAAAAATTCGATCGTGAACTGTTGCCCGCTCGGGAGAAATCGCTTCCCGTTCTTGATCGTGCAACCGGCATCGTTGAGCAGTTGCGCGCCGCGCCTTAGCCATTGCCGATCTTGCCCCGATGCGTCGGTGACCGGGGGCAGATAAGCTTCTCCAAAGACCTCGTCTGGCAGCTTCCCGCGAAATGGCTCAAGCAGCGCAAGCTCAGCGGCATCCGGCTTGCCCTCCGCCATCATCGGTGAATTCTGAAATACCGAGTGAGTGCGGTCGTACGATCCATACATAATATTCTTGTTGGTCCATTCGAAATCGAAGGCGTCGATCAGCGCCTCGCGCACGCGCCGGTCCTTGAACTTGTTGCGCCTCGTATTGATGAACCAACCTTGCGCACCCGATGGCGTGTCATCCGGCAACACTGTGCGCTTGATTCGGCCGTCCTTGAACGCCGGAAATTCGTAACGCGTTGCCCACGTACGCGACGTGAATTCTTCCCGGAACAGGTAATTTTTAGCGGTGAACCCTTCGAAGCCCACCTCTCGATCGCGGTAATACTCAAACCGCACGATGTCGAAATTATTCTGTCCGCGCGATACCGGAAGATTTGCGCCCCACCAGTCTTTCACGCGCTCATACTCGATGAAATGGCCGGCCTGAAACCGCCCAACTCTGTAGACGCCGTTTCCGAGCGGGATATCGAGCGTCGATTCATCGAATGACTTCTTCGAATAATAAGCGCGCGAGAAAATCGGCAGTGAAGCGACGAACAAGGGCACATCGCGCGCACGTTTCTCGGCAAAGCGCACAACGAGAGTGCGATCGTCTATCACTTCCGCCCCGTTGAAATCGCGCAACTGTTGCGTGATGATCGGATGGCCCTTTTCCTTCAACGTCGCCAGCGACCAGACGACGTCATGCGCGGTGAGCGGCGTGCCATCATGGAATTTTGGTTCCGCCCGCAACGTGAAGCGATAAGTCAGACCTTCATCCGAAATGCGGACACTGCGCGCAACAAACCCATACATCGCGTCGGGCTCGTCGCCTGAACGCGACATCAGGCTCGCGAAGGTGAGCTCCATGCCCTGCGCGGCATCGCCTTTCAGAATGTAACTGTTGAGCGAATTGAACGTCTGGAAGGACTGATTGAATTGTCGATTCGGACCAATCTGTGAAAACACGCCACCTTTCGGCGCATCCGGATTGACGTAGCTGAAATGGGGAAAATCCGCAGGGTATTTGAGATCGCCGAAAGCCGACATGCCGTGCCGGTCGACGTCTTGTGCCACCGCGGGAGCACATAAACGCCCGCCGACGCTCGCAGCTGTCGCACCGGCGAGAATCGTCAACGCGCGGCGGCGGCTAAGTTTCATCGCGTCATGACCGCTGCGGCACCTTCGCCGCCTTGTCCGCGTCCCACCACCAGACGGTTGGAAATGCGGCCGCCCCGTATTTCGGCATTGTCTCCGGACGGCCGAAACGATCCCAGCGGGCAGTGCGCTGCTTGCCGTAAGTCCATTGCGGCACAACGTAGAAATTCCACAGCAACACGCGGTCGAGTGCTTTCGTTGCGGCGACGAGATCGTCGCGATCCTTGCTGAAAATTACGCGCTCGATCAGCGTGTCGATCGCCGGATTTTTGATTCCGATGAGGTTGCGCGAGCCGGGCCGATCGGCGGCCTGCGAATTCCAGAAGTCGCGTTGTTCGTTGCCCGGAGACAATGATTGGCCCCAGGATGCGACGATGATGTCGAAATCCCATTGCCGCAGCCGGTTTTCGTATTGCGCGGAATCGACCACGCGCACGTCCACGATCATCCCGAGACGTTCGAGTGAGGGCTTGTAGAACAGCACGAAACGTTCGGTCGCCGGATCGTCAACCAGGAATTCGAAACGAAACGTTTCGCCGCTCTTGATGTTGACCAGTTTGGTGTTCCGAATCTCGTAACCGGCGTCGTGGAGCAGCGCGAGCGCCTCGCGCAAATTGTTTCGATTTGCCTCCTGATTGCCGCCGACCGGATTGGTGTAGGGCTTGCTGAACAGATCCGCCGGAATTTTGTCACGCAAGGTTTCAAGGATCGCTAGTTCCTTGCCCTCCGGGACTCCAGATGACGCAAGCTCGGTCCCTTCGAAATAGCTGGAAATGCGTTTGTACTGGCCGAAAAAAACCTGCTTGTTCATTTCCTCGAAATCGAACGCAAAGTTGAAGGCACGGCGCACGCGCGGGTCCTTGAATTTGTCGCGCCGGGTATTGAAAGCGAAGGCCTGCATGCTGCCGGAATTGCGGACCGGGAATTCTTCCAGGACCACGCGCTTGTCGCGCACGGCCGGAAAATCATAGGACGTCGCCCAGTTTTTAGCGCTGTTTTCACTGCGCCAGTCGACTTGATCGCCCTTGAATGCCTCAAGGGAAACGGTGGAATCGCGGAAATATTCGTAACGTATAGTCTGGAAATTCCGGGTACCGATGATCACCGGAAGATCCTTGCCCCAATAGTTGTCGATCTTTTCGTAGATGAGCGAGCGGCCGGGCGCAAAATCCTTGAGCCGGTAAGGTCCGGAGCCGAGCGGCGGCTCGAGCGTGGTCAGCGTGATGTCCCGCTTACGTCCCGATTTGTCCGTACCTTCCCACCAATGCTTTGCGAGGACCGGCAGCTGGCCGACGATCTGCGGCAGCTCGCGATTGCCCGGCCCATCGAACGTGAAGGTAATCTCCCGGTCTCCCGTCTTTTCCACCTTGGTGACATGGCGATAGTAGGCTCCGTAAAACGGACTGTTCGCCCTGAATATGTCGAATGAATAAACAACGTCGTCCGCTGTCACCGGCTTTCCGTCGTGCCAACGTGCTTTCGCATTCAAGCGATATGTAACTGACGAATGATCGTCCGGATGACTGGCGGCTTCAGCAAGGAGACCGTATTCCGTCGAAACCTCATCGAGCGCCGGCGTCATGAGCGTTTCCATGAACAGCTCGGTCCCGAGAGCGATGCTGCCCTTCACGCCCGACACCACCGTATTGAAATTGTCGAAGGTGCCGAATGCGATCTGGCGTACGGTGCCGCCTTGCGGAGCATTTGGATTGACGTAATCAAAATGCTTGAAGCCATCCGGATATTTGACGTCGCCGAACAGCGACAGCGCATGCTTCCAATTCTGTGACTGGGCCGCGGCGCGCCCGACGAGCGATGAGGCGCCAATCGCGCCGAAGGCAGGCGCAACGAACGTCGCTGCCGTTGCACGCAGGACAGACCGACGGCTGAATTTCATACAGGAACTCCGCGCACCAAAACCGCTTCATGATGCAATCGCTGGGGATTATGTCGGTTTTTCGATACCCTGCCAGCCGGGGCCCGGTGCGACAGATAGCTCTATCGTCAAATTGTCTTGGCCCGATGCCGCACTAGACGCTCAAACGAACGGCCGGGCAATGGCCCGGCCGTTTGATTACGACGCTGTAACCTCGGCTACTTCTTGGCTGGCGCTCCGCCTGCGGGCGCGTTTTCGGCAGCCTTCGGTAGCGGAACGGGATTGTCAGCAAGCGTATGCAGGAAATCGATCAAGTCCGCACGCTGCTCCGGGCGCGTCAGGCCGGCAAATGTCATGGCCGTCCCTGGAATATACCCACGCGGGTTGGCGAGAAATTTGTAGAGTTCGTCGAAGCTCCAGTTCCCGCCCTTGCTCTTCATCCCCGCTGAGTAATTGAAACCGGCTTCGGACGCGCGCGGACGATTCACGATATTCCACAGATTGGGGCCAACCCTATTGGGGCCGCCTTTCTCAAATGTATGGCAAGCTTGGCACTGCTTGGCGGTGCCTTGGCCCTTTTCGATCGAGGCCTTGGCCAGCAGCGTCTCGACCGGTGGATCCGGCTCCTTGGCGGCGCCCGCTTTTTCGCCTTCAGCCTGCTCTTTGACCGCAATGTTGAAACCGGGCTTGGCCGGCTTCTCGGGCGCAAAAATCGCGCTGGCACCGATGTTGAGCGCGAGCGTGATCAGGCAGGTGCCGAGGATGGCGCCGAGGATCTTGTTGAGTTCGAAGGAATTCATCGAATTACGGCTCCCGGAGCGGGACGTGATAGTGCGGGGCGTTCACCGCCAGGGCCCCGGCGGCGGCGATGAGATACCGGTTTGCCCCGGCTCTGGCAACCCGTATAAGCGCCTGCGGCAATTTCGACACCCGTCACGTGCGGCCGGGCGATCCGGCAACCCCGATGGCCGACGCAATCATCCTTATCCCGGCACGCCTCGCGTCCACGCGTTTGCCCGGCAAACCGCTCGCCGACCTCCATGGTCTGCCGATGATCGTTCACGTCCTGCGCCGGGCTGAAGCCGCCCGAATCGGTGAGGCCGTCGTGGCAACCGACTCCGAAGCTGTCGCGGCGGCAGTGGAAAAAGCCGGGGGCCGCGCGGTTATGACGCGCAGTGACCATGTGTCCGGCTCGGACCGAATCTATGAAGCGCTGGAAGCGCTGGACCCCGAGCAGCGCATTGGCATCGTCGTCAATGTTCAGGGTGATCTGCCGACTATCGAGCCCGCCGACATCCGGGCCGCACTCACACCGCTTGACGACAAGCAAGTCGACATCGCCACCCTTGCCGCTGTCATCACCGATCCGCTTGAGCGGACAAATCCAAATGTCGTGAAGGTTTCGGGGCCGCACATCGCGCCCGGCCGCCTTCACGCCAAAATTTTCACGCGTGAAAGTGCAGCCGGCGCCGGCCCGCATTATCACCATATCGGCCTTTATGCTTATCGGCGCCCGGCACTGGAACGGTTTGTCAAATTGCCGCCATCCGTCAACGAACAGCGTGAGAAACTGGAGCAATTACGCGCGCTCGACGCCGGCATGCGTATTGATGCCATGATCGTTAAGACCGTACCGCTCGGCGTCGACACGCCCGAAGACCTGGAGAAGGCGCGCGGCATGCTTGCCGGTTGACTCAAACCTGAAGGTCTGCGTACGGATCGCGTCCAAAGGAACGGGCGATGGCAAAAAAGAAGATCATCTATCAGGGAGAACCGGGGGCGAATTCGCATCTTGCCTGTCGCGAAGCCTATCCGGACCACGAGCCGATACCCTGCCCCACCTTCGAGGATTGCTTTACCGCGCTTGTCGCCGGCGACGTCGACCTTGGCATGATCCCGATCGAGAATTCGGTCGCCGGGCGCGTTGCCGATATCCACCATCTGATGCCTACCGCAGGGCTGCATATCATTGCCGAATGGTTTCTTCCGATCCGCAATCAGTTGATGGCGCCAAAAGGCGCAACCCTAAAAACGATTAAGACCGTGCAGAGCCACGTGATGGCGCTTGGCCAGTGCCGCAACATCATTCGTGAATTGAAGCTCAAGCCGGTCGTCGCCGCTGACACCGCCGGTTCGGCACGGGAAGTCGCGGAATCCAAAGATCCCACACGGGCCGCAATCGCGTCGCGGCTCGCTGCGGAAATTTATGGCCTCGCCATCCTGAAGGAAAATGTCGAGGACGAAACCCATTCAACCACGCGCTTCGTCGTTCTATCGCGCGAGAAGAAATGGGCGCAGCCTGGCAAGGGCAAGATCATCACCACGTTCGTGTTCAGGGTGCGAAACGTGCCGGCGGCACTCTACAAGGCGCTTGGCGGATTCGCGACCAACAGCGTGAACATGACGAAACTCGAAAGTTACATGGTCGGCGGCAATTTCTTCGCGACCCAGTTTTATGCCGATGTCGAGGGTCACCCTGACGACCGCGCGCTGGTGTTCGCACTGGAGGAGCTTGCGTTTTTCTCCAAGGAATTGACGGTGCTGGGCGTTTATCCCGCGCACCCGTTCCGCGACACCTTCAAGGAAGAAAAAGACTGACGCTGCGTCACACTGCGACGCGGCCGAGGAAGCCCTCGATGCCGCGTTGCAGGCTCGTGGCAGCCGCCTCAACTGTATCCGATGCTTCAAGCACCTTGCTGGCGGCGCTGCGCGTATCGCTGACCGCCCGCGTGACCTCATCGAGGACGCCAACCATACCCTTCGCGCCCTGCGCCGCGCTCGCCACGTTGTGCGAAATCTCGTCGGTCGCGCTGTCCTGTTGTTGCAGCGAAAGCGCCACTGCCGAGGTGTAGCCGTCGATTTCACGCATGCGTTCGGTGTTGCGGCGAATCGCGTCGACCGCAACGCGAGTGGAGCTTTGCACCGCATCGATCTGGCCTGCGATCTGCTCGGTCGCTTTCGCCGTTTGCACGGCGAGCGATTTGACTTCGGATGCGACGACCGCGAATCCGCGGCCCGCCTCCCCGGCGCGGGCGGCTTCGATCGTAGCATTGAGTGCAAGCAAATTTGTTTGTCCGGCAATGTTGCGGATCAGATTGACGACATCGCCGATTTCCTGAACCGTGTCGGTGAGGCGCGTCATCTGCTCATTGGTCGTATTCGCTTCCACGACCGAATGCGATGCAACTTCCGCAGCCTGGCTGATCTGGCGCCCGATTTCTCCAATAGAAGCGATCAGTTCTTCAGCCGCGCTTGCCGCGGCGGTCATGTTGGAGGCGGCTTCGTTCGAGGTCTGGGCGGCGCCGGCGGCGCGCTCGGAAGTGTGGCCAGACGAATCCGACAACGTTACTGCGATCGACTTCAGCGCTGCGGTACTTTCTGTGACGGTGCGCAGAACAGCCGCAACGCTTTCGCGAAATGCCCGGATTTCTGTTTCGATCTCCACACGGCGGCGTTCTTGTTCTGTGAGCGCCGCGCTTTTTCGTTCGGCATGGATGCGCTCGGTGATGTCGTCATGAGTGCCGATCCAATATTGGCCACCCTTAACCGGCCTGTTGACGACGAGCACAGAACGGCCATCGGGTGTTTCGACGATCCGATTCATGGACTCGCCTCGGCGCACGGCCGTCAAAATCTCGGCGCGGTATTTCTGCGGGTCGATATTCAGGCTACCGGTCGTTATCCGATTTTGGATGAGATCCATCAGCGTGCAGCCGGCCTTCACGACCTTGGACGACAGACCGTACATTTCAACATAGCGATCGTTGCAAACGAGCACCTTTTCGTGCGCATCGAACAGGACAACGCCTTGAGTCATATTGTTGAGAACCATGGACAGCAGATCGCCGTCGCCGCTGCGTACTTCCGCGACACGCCGCCGTTTGCGGAGCGCAAATGCGACCATTGCCAATCCGGCAAGAATGGCGACGGCGTAGATCTGCCAGTTCGGATTCAAGATGTTGGTCAAGACAGCCCCACCCGTCCGATTGCCAATTTTATAGCGCTGTAAGTTTTTATTAATTGTTAACCGGCACGGCCGTCACCCGGGCCGCTGGCGAACCTGCTCGAAATGCGCGACGAAACGCGGCGACAACTTGCGGAGGCGATCGAGGTCGACCCGGCCGGAGCGTGTAATGTAACTCATGGCGAAATCGACAGGCCGCAATTGCATATGTTGGGCGAAGTGCTCGTACCAGTTTGCGCTGCCGTTGGCGCCCGCAACGAGCTTCTCCAGGATTGGCCGCCGCGCCGCTTCGTAGGTTGAGAGCGCGGTATCGATATTAGCTGGATGCGCGGCCAGCGCTTTGTCGAGCGCAATTGCGTCTTCCATGGCCAATCGCGTTCCGGAACCGATTGAAAAATGCGCGGTGTGCAAGGCGTCGCCAATGAGGACATTGCGGTTCGCCGACCATCGCTGGTTGTGCACGATCGGAAACTGGCGCCAGATCGAATTATTCGAAACCAGATGGTGGCCATCGAGGACCGGCGCAAAAACCAATTCGCAGACGTTGCGGGCTTGCGTCTCGTCCATCTGCGCGAAGCCCGCGCGTGAAAAAGTGGCCTGGTCGATCTCGACAATAAAGGTGCTCAGATCGGGCGCGTAGCGATAGTGGTGTGCATTAAACGACCCGAGCTCGGTTTCGATGAAGGTTTGCGTCAGCGTCTCGAAACGTTTGGTGGTCCCGAACCAGGCAAAGCGATTCGTAAGCAGGCTTATGCTGGCACCGAAATCTTTTTCATGGCTGCGTCGCACCAGTGAATTGACCCCGTCGGCGCCGACGATAAGGTCCGCACCGGCCAATTCATCGAGACTCTTCACGGCACGCCGGTAACTTGGCCGCACGCCGACCGAGTGCGCACGCTCCTGCAACAAATTCAACAGCTTGAGACGGCCAATAGCGGCGAAGCCCACGCCGTCGATTGTCACGCGCTCGCCACGATGAACGATGGCAATGTCGCTCCACGATTCCATATGTGGCGTGATTGCCGAAAAGGTTGGCTCGTCGTCATCGCGCAAGAATTCCAGCGCCCTGTCGGAAAACACAACGCCGAACCCGAAGGTGGCGTCGGCCGGATTCTGCTCGATAACGGTTACGTCCGCGTCGCGTTGGCGGCGCTTGATCAAATAGGCGAGATAAAGTCCCGCGGGGCCGGCGCCGAGGATAACGATACGCATCAAATTCCGATCCGAACTCAATCCACCTCATCCTGAGGCCGGTCGAGACAGAAAATCAAATCGTCTGATTGTAGGCGCCCACTTCCGGATGCGTGCGCAGCACGCCATCGACGGCTTTAAACATGTCCCGCATGCGCTGCTCGGAGACTGGACTTTCGACCACCACAACAAGCTCCGGCTTGTTGGAGGAAGCGCGCACGAGGCCCCATGTGCCGTCCTCAACGGTGACGCGCACGCCGTTCACAGTAACCAATTCGCGGATCGATTGGCCGGCGACTTTCGTGCCGTTCGCTTTTGCCGACTCGAACTCCTTCACCACCGCGTCCACGACGCCATATTTCTTCTCATCATCGCAATGCGGGGACATCGTCGGCGAACCCCAGGTCTTTGGCAGCGCCTTGCGCAGGTCCGCCATGCTCTTCCCCGGGTTTCGGTCGAGCATGTCGCAGACCGCAAGCCCGAAAATCATGCCGTCGTCATAACCGCGGCCGAACGGCTTGTTGAAAAAGAAATGCCCCGACTTTTCGAAGCCGGCGATTGCCCCAAGCTCGTTGACGCGCCGCTTGATGTAAGAGTGGCCGGTCTTCCAATAATCGACTTTGACGCCATTTGCTTTCAACACTGGATCGGTCAGGAAAAGCCCGGTCGACTTCACGTCCACCACAAAGGTGGCGTTGCGGTGGAGCGCCGACATGTCGCGCGCGAGCATCACGCCCACTTTGTCGGCGAAAATTTCCTCACCCTCGTTGTCTACAACACCGCAACGATCGCCGTCACCGTCGAAGCCGAGCGCGACGTCGGCTTTATTCATGAGGACTGCATCGCGCATGGCGTGCAGCATTTTCATGTCTTCGGTGTTGGGATTGTATCGCGGGAACGTATGATCGAGATTGCAGTCCAGCGGCACCACCTCGCAACCGACCGCCTGCAAGATCTTCGGTGCAAAGGCCCCCGCGGTGCCATTGCCACAGGCGGCGACCACTTTGAGCTTGCGCTTGAGCTTCGGCCGCTTGGTGAGATCGGCAATGTAACGCTCGGGGAAATTCTCCACAAACACGTAACTACCGCCCTCTTTAAAATCGAATTTCGCGCCCAAAACAATTTCCTTGAGCCGTTTCATTTCCACAGGCCCGAAGGTGAGCGGGCGGTTGGCCCCCATCTTCACCCCGGTCCAGCCGTTGTCGTTATGCGAAGCGGTTACCATCGCGACGCAGGGCACGTTGAGCTCGAACTGGGCAAAATAGGCCATAGGCGTGATCACGAGACCGATGTCATGCACCTTGCAGCCTGACGCCATCAGACCGGAAATCAACGCCATTTTCACCGATGCGGAGTAACTGCGGAAATCGTGACCGGTGACGATCTCCGGTTTCACGTTCAACTCACGAATAAGCGTGCCGAGACCAAGCCCCAGGGCCTGAATGCCCATCAGGTTGATTTCTTTTTCCAGAAGCCAGCGCGCATCGTATTCGCGGAAGCCTGTCGGCTTTACCAGCGGCGATGATTCATAAGCGTAGGTATTTGGCAGCAGTGCGGGTTTCGGCGTTGGAAACATCAGGTCCTCAAACAAAGAGCGGCAGGAATCCAATACCCTAACGCCGGAGAGGCGCAAAGCACTCCGTCGAAGTCATTTCGTTGATAGTCGGAAGTGGGGCCCTACTGTTCGAGGACCAGGCGGCCGTTTGCGTATTCGTAGCGCTTGAGGCGTGACAAGAATGAGACACCGAGCAGGTTTTTCGCCAACGCTTCATCGGGCAATACAATGGCAGGCACGTCGTACACGGTAATCCCGCCAACCTCGATACGCTCGATCCTCGCCGGTGCAGCTTTGATTTTCCCGTTGGCTGTGACTGCGGTGGCGGTGTAGTCGCGAGCCTGCAGGCGTATCCCGGCCTGCGCGGCCGAGGACTCACGCAACACGACGAGCGAGGCACCCGTGTCGACAACGAAATCAACAAACCGTCCCTCGACCCTCGCCTCGACCTCGAAATGACCCTGGCGGTCCGCTTCGAGCATCAAGCTGCGGCCCGAGCTACTCGGTTCGCGTGGTTCGTAAGACGGCTGCACGATCGCTGCCTGGGCGTCGGAAGGTTGCTCGACGGCGTTGTCGGCGTAACGCGCGACATAACCACCGATCAGAAGCAAGCCAGCAGCAAAATACAGGAGCGGACGCATGGCAAAGTCCGATGATGCAGGCTGAATTCTGGCACGCGGGGATCAAGGGTGGCTTAACGCGCCAATGGGACTTCGCGCGCTTTTAGACATGGTGAGCGGGCGGTAAGCACGTTTGCGACAATTGAAACTATTCGCCGCGCGCACGCCTGGGCGGGGGGCCTATTGGCCGCGCGGCTTGGCCCGGCGGGTCGCCGGCGCCGTCAGCGGATCGTCCGGCCAGGGATGCCGCGGATAACGGCCGCGCAAGTCGGTCCGCACGTCTTTATAGCTGCCGCGCCAGAAACCGGGCAGATCACGCGTCACCTGCACCGGCCGCTGCGCCGGCGACAAAAGCTCGACCAGAAGCGGCACACGGCCGCCGGCGATCGTCGGGTGGACCGCCAGGCCGAACATTTCCTGCACGCGGATCGACAGTTTCGGCCCTTCTTCGGCCTCGTAGTCGATGGGGACTTGCGAGCCGGACGGCGCCGTAAAATGTGTGGGCGCCTCGGCGTCGAGCCGTTTACGCAGGCTCCATGGCAGCAAGGCGTCGAGTGCCGCCGCAAGATCATCCGCGCCGATCTGGGAGAGCGCAGTCTTGCCAGAAAGAAATGGTGCCAGCCATTCGGTAAGACGTGGAGATCAAGGTAGCGTCGGACAGGTCGGGCCACGCATCGCCCTCGGCACGGCGCAGAAATATGACGCGATTGCGCAGCTGAAGCTGGGCCTTGCTCCACGGCAGATTGCCGATGCCGATCGCGGCGACACCCTCCGCCAATAGTCTCGCGCTGTCGGCATCCGGTGCGACCTGTTTTGTCTGTTCGGCCAAGACCACGGCGCCGAGCCGCCGGCTGCGCCGGGCACGCAATGACCCGGAAGCGGCATCGAAGGTCACTGCATCACGATCCTCGATCTGGCTTGAGAAACGCGCCTCGATTTCTGCGATCGCAATCGGCGCCGCCAGCACGATGCGGCTCGCCGCCGCTGCGCCAGTGAGTTCGGCCACCACCAGAAAAGGCTCGCGCGCGAGCGCCGACGCAGGATCGACCACGCCGCCGCGGCCATTGGCCAGCAGAAACGCGCCGCCTCCACCGCCGCGATTCCGGGCAATTCGGTCCGGGTAGGCGAGTGCGAGAAGCGAGCCTGGAGAATCGTCGCCGCTTTCTTTCGTGCCACGGGCTGTCTCCGCCCACCGCTTCACCATCGCCCGCGCATCCTCTGCGCGGCGAGTTCGATCACGCCGGAATTGGTCGAGGCGGTGCCGCAGATCGACGTCATCGCCGCCAAGACCGCGTTCGGTGAGAATGGCGGCGATGTTTGCGGCCAACGGACCCGTGCCTTCGGCCGCGGCATCGACCACCATGCGCGCAAGCCGCGGTGGCAGCGGGAGCGCGCGCAATTTCCGGCCCTCGTCGGTGATGCGGCTGCCCGCGTCGATAGCGCCAAGCTCAACGAGGAGTGCCCGCGCTTCCCCGAGCGCGGCCTGCGGTGGCGAATCGAGAAAGGCGAGCTTTGAGGGATCGTTCGCACCCCACTGCGCGAGATCGAGCACGAAAGACGACAGATCGGCGGACAGGATTTCCGGCCGCGTATAGGGCTCCAGCGAGCCCGTCTGCGGCTCGTCCCACAAACGATAACAAACGCCCGGCTCGGTGCGCCCGGCACGGCCACGGCGCTGGTCGGCGGCCGCGCGTGAAACGCGCACTGTTTCCAGGCGGGTCAAGCCAACGTCCGGTTCATAGCGCGGCACGCGTGACAGACCGCTGTCGATGACGACGCGTACGCCTTCGATAGTAAGCGACGTTTCGGCGATCGAGGTCGCCAGCACCACCTTGCGCCGGCCAGCCGGAGACGGCGAAATGGCACGGTCCTGCTCGCGGGCCTCGAGCGCGCCAAAAAGCGCAACGATGTCGGTATTCGCGTCGGTCACGCGTTCCTTCAGAAGTGTCTCAGTGCGGCGGATTTCGCCGGCTCCCGGCAGAAACACGAGCAGCGAGCCGCCCTCAACGCGCAGCGCACGCACGGCGGCCTCCGCCACCTGCCGCTCGATTGGCGCTCGGGCGTCACGGCCGAGATACCGCGTTTCCACTGGATACGCGCGGCCTTCGCTCTCGACTCACCGGTGCATTGCCGAGCAACGCCGCAACGCGGGCGCCGTCGAGCGTTGCCGACATCACCAGCAGCTTCAGATCCTGGCGCAAGCCCTGTTGCACGTCGCGCGCCAGCGCCAATCCGAGATCAGCATCCAGCGACCGCTCGTGGAATTCGTCGAACAGCACTGCGGCGATGCCTTCGAGAGATGGATCGTCGAGCACGAGCCGGGTGAATACGCCTTCGGTCACGACCTCAATTCGCGTGCGCTTGGTAACCTTCGACCCGAAGCGCACGCGCAAGCCCACGGTATCGCCGACCTGTTCGCCGAGTGTCGACGCCATGCGCGCGGCGGCGGCGCGTGCCGCGAGCCGGCGCGGCTCCAGCACCAGAATTTTCTTGCCTTTCGCCCATGCTTCGTCGAGCAGCACCAGCGGCACGCGCGTTGTCTTGCCCGCGCCGGGCGGCGCGACCAGCACAGCGGCATGATGGCCGGCCAGCGCAGCTGTCAGATCCGGCAACGCAGCATCAATTGGCAGTGGCTCGGAAAATTCGCGCATGCACCTCGTCTGCATAGTCTCCGTCATTCCGGGACGCCGCGAAACGGCGAACCCGGAATCCATAGTCACAGACCGGGAGTATGAATTCCGGCGGTCTTCGGCCGCGCCCCGGAATGACGAGCCTATTTTGCCTTCGCCGACGACGCCCGTCCGATGCTTTCGTAAACAAAGCCGTGCCGGGCAATTTCGTCCGGTCGATAAACGTTGCGCAAGTCGACCAGTACCGGCTGCGCCATAATGGTCTTCAGGCGCTTGAAATCCAGTGCCCGGAACTGCTCCCACTCGGTGACAATCACGAGCGCCGAGGCGCCTTCGGCACAGGAATATGCGTCGTTACAAAACGTGACGTTGGTGAGGTTGCTCTTGGCTTGCTCCATGCCGATCGGGTCATAGGCACGCACCTTCGCACCCATGTCCTGCAAAGCGGTGATGAGCGGGATCGACGGTGCCTCGCGCATATCGTCGGTGTTCGGCTTGAACGTAAGCCCCAGGACCGCGACCGTTTTACCGCGCAGTTCGCCGCCAAGCACCGAAGACACTTTGCGCGCCATCGCGCGCTTGCGTGCGTCGTTGACCGCCGCCACCGCCTCGACGATGCGCAGTGGCGCGGCATGGTCCTGCGCGGTCTTGATCAGCGCCACGGTGTCCTTGGGAAAACACGAGCCACCGTACCCGGGGCCTGCGTGAAGAAACTTCGAGCCGATACGGTTATCCAGCCCGATGCCGCGCGCGATCTCCTGCACGTCAGCGCCGACCTTTTCTGCGAGATCGGCAATCTCATTGATGAATGTGATCTTGGTGGCGAGGAACGCGTTGGCCGCGTACTTGATCAGCTCAGCCGTACGCCGGTCGGTGAACAAAATCGGCGAGCGGTTGAGATAAAGCGGGCGATATAATTCGGTCATGACCTCCCGCGCGCGCGTATCCGCGCTCCCGATCACGATGCGGTCGGGATGCTTGAAATCCTGAATAGCGGCGCCTTCGCGCAGGAACTCGGGATTGGACACCACCGCGCATTCGGCATCGGGCCGCGTCTCGCGAATGATGCGCTCGACCTCGTCGCCGGTGCCGACCGGTACGGTCGACTTGGTGATCACGACGGTGAAGCCGTCCAGCGCCAGCGCAATCTCGCGGGCCGCTTCATGGACGAAGCTGAGGTCGGCGAAGCCATCGCCGCGGCGTGAGGGCGTGCCCACGGCAATGAAAACCGCATCGGCGGCGGCAACCGCACCCTTAAGTTCCGTCGCGAATTTGAGGCGGCCGGCACGCGTATTGGCCGTAACCATGTCGTTAAGCCCGGGCTCGTAGATCGGCATTTCGCCGCGCACGAGCGCCGCAATCTTCGACTTGTCTTTGTCGACGCAGGTCACCTCATGGCCGAAGTCGGCGAAACAGGCGCCGGAAACAAGGCCGACATAGCCGGTGCCGATCATGGCAACGCGCATGGAATATCCATCATGAAGGTGACAAACCGTTTCCGGTCAAAGCCGAATGCGTCTGCATAGCAGACACAGTCCACAGTGGCGAGAGGTCCAGGACAATATGCATTTTCTGTGGCCGCACATTTTGGCCGATTGATTAACGCGGCGTCCGGGGCCACATTCGGAACCATGCCAGCCCCCGCCAAATCCAATACCGCCAAATCAAAGACTAAAGCCGCCACGCCAACGTCCATTCCAGAAAACGCCCCTCGCCCGCTCAAGAAGGGCGATCATGTGTTCCTGGTGGACGGCTCCGGTTACATCTTCCGGGCTTACCATGCGATCCGGTTCGAGCCGCGCACGCCGGACGGGACGCATGTGAATGCCGTCTATGGCTTCTGCAGCATGCTCTGGAAGCTCCTCAAGGAAATGAAGCCGGATGAGCGGCCGACACATCTCGCGGTGGTTTTCGACAAGTCGGAAAAGACCTTCCGCAACGAGATGTACAAGGAATACAAGGCGCATCGGCCGCCCCTACCCGAAGACCTCATTCCGCAGTTTCCGCTTATCCGCGATGCCGTGCGCGCCTTCGAGATCCCGTGCCTCGAGCAAGCCGGCTATGAAGCCGACGACCTGATCGCGACTTATGCCCGCATCGCATGCGAGGCGGGCGCGACCGCCACCATCGTGTCGTCCGACAAGGACCTCATGCAGCTCGTGAACGACTGCGTGGTCATGTACGACACGATGAAAGATGTTCGCATCGGCGTTCCGGAAGTGGTCGAGAAATTCGGCGTACCGCCGGAGAAGGTCATCGAGGTGCAGGCGCTGATTGGCGATACGTCCGACAACGTGCCGGGCGTGCCCGGGATTGGCGTGAAGACCGCGGCGCAGCTCATCAGTGAATACGGAGATCTCGAAACGCTGCTCAAGCGCGCCGGTGAGATCAAGCAGGACAAGCGCCGCCAAACCCTCGTCGACAATGCTGCAGCCGCGCGCCTTTCGAAGAAACTCGTCACCCTTGACGACCGGGTGCCGCTCGACGTGCCGGTTGAAAACCTTGGGGTCAACGAACCGGACTACAAGACCCTCATCGCGTTCCTCAAGTCGATGGGCTTCAAGACGCTGACGCAACGCGTCGCCGATAAAAGTGGCATCGATGCAAGCCAGGTCAGCGCGGATGCAAAATCGCCGGCGAGTTCGTCTACAAGTTCGCCGCCGTCCGCCGATACGGCGGCACAACCGCGATCGCCAGATAAACCCGCTGCAAAGACCGCGCCCGCCCTGCCGCTTTCAGGCGGCAAACAATCCAACGGCAGCCTCACGCCGATCGCACTTGCGACTGCACGCAGCGAAGCCGCGCGCACAGCCAAGATCGACCGCAGCAAATATGAAACGGTCCGCACGCTTGCGCGCCTGAAAGAATGGGTCGCACGCGCGCGCGAAACGGGCGTTGTCGCGGTCGACACGGAGACCACAAGCCTTGATGCCATGCGCGCACACCTCTGCGGCTTCTCGCTCGCGCTGGCACCCAATGAAGCCTGCTACGTGCCCGTCGGCCATCGCGAGGGCGGCGGTGAGGGAAAAGGCGATTTGTTCTCGCCCGAGGCTAAATTGTGCGAAGGGCAAATTCCGGAGCGCGACGCGCTGGCCGTGCTCAAGCCGCTGCTCGAGGACAAGGCTATCCTCAAAGTCGCTCAAAACATGAAGTACGACTGGCTGGTGTTCGCGCAGCGCGGCATTCAGGCCGCCGGCTACGACGACACCATGCTGATCTCTTATGTGCTGGACGCCGGCAAAGGCGGCCACGGCATGGACGATCTTGCCAAGCGCTGGCTCAACCACGACACGATCCATTTCCATCATGTTGCCGGCTCCGGAAAGGCGCAGGTCACCTTCGATTGCGTCTCGATCGAGAAGGCATCCGAATACGCCGCCGAAGACGCCGATGTCACGCTGCGGCTCTGGTACGCGCTGAAGCCGCGCCTCGCCGCCGAACGCGTCACATCCGTTTATGAAACGCTGGAGCGCGCGATGCCGTCCGTACTGGCGCGTATGGAGCGGCGCGGCATTTCCATCGACCGTCAGGTGCTGTCGCGCCTTTCGGGTGAATTCGCCCAGGAACAGGCGCGCCTCGAAGATGAGATCAAGGCGCTGGCCGGCGAGCCGCTCAATCCGGGTTCGCCCAAGCAGCTCGGCGACATTCTATTCGGCAAAATGAAGTTGCCGGGCGGGACAAAGACCAAGACCGGACAATGGTCGACCGGCGCGCGTGAACTGGAGGATCTCGCCGAACAAGGCCATGCGCTGCCGCGGAAAATTCTCGATTGGCGGCAGGTGTCGAAACTTCGTTCGACTTATACCGAGGCACTGCCCAATTACGTCAATCCGGACACAAAACGCGTGCACACCAGCTACGCGCTGGCGTCGACCAGCACCGGCCGGTTGTCGTCGTCCGATCCGAATTTGCAGAACATCCCTATCCGCACTGAAGATGGCCGCAAGATCCGCCGCGCCTTCGTTGCCTCACCCGGCATGAAGCTCGTCTCTGCCGACTATTCTCAAATTGAGTTGCGGCTGTTGTCAGAGGTCGCCGAGGTGCCCGCGCTGCGCAAGGCATTCCAGGACGGCGTCGACATTCACGCAATGACCGCTTCGGAAATGTTCGGCGTGCCGGTGAAGGATATGCCGCCCGAAGTGCGCCGGCGTGCCAAGGCCATCAATTTCGGCATTATCTACGGTATTTCGGCCTACGGCCTCGCGGCGCAGCTCAGCATCGACAAGAACGAGGCCGGCGCCTACATCAAGAAATATTTCGAGCGGTTCCCCGGCATCCGCGACTACATGGATGAGACGCGCGAGTTCTGCCGCGATCACGGCTATGTGCTGACGCTGTTCGGCCGCAAGTGCCATTACCCGGACATCAAAAACAGCAATCCGTCGATCCGCTCATTCAATGAGCGCGCGGCGATCAACGCGCGGCTGCAGGGCACCGCCGCCGATATCATCCGGCGCGCCATGATCCGCATCGAGCCCGAACTCGAACAGGCCAAACTCAAAGCCCAGATGCTGCTTCAGGTGCATGACGAGCTGATCTTCGAGGTGCCCGAAGCGGAAGTGAAAGACACCATCACCATCGTCAAAAGCGTGATGCAGGATGCGCCGCACCCGGCTATCGCGCTGCACGTGCCGCTCCAGGTCGATGCCCGCGCGGCCGCCAACTGGGACGAGGCTCATTGAGCCTCGTCGCTTCAGCGGGACTAACGCATTCGCGGAAATGAGTGCGCGGAACGCCTATCGGCGTTTCTTTTTCGACGCTTTACTTTTTTTCTTCGCACCACGCTTGGCGCTCGATGCTTTCGCCGCGGCTTTCGCCGGCAACACCGCAATGGCCTCGATCTCAAACAGCGCGCCGGGACGCGCCAGCTGTGAAATCGCAACTGTCGTGCTCGCCGGCGGAGCCGACATATTAAAATGCGCATCGCGCACCTCGCGGAAAATCGAGATGTGCGTCATGTCGACGAGATAATTATTGATCTTCACCACGTCCTTGATGGTCGCGCCGGCGTCGGCCAACGCCAGTTTCAGATTCTCGATCGCCTGGTTTGCTTGCGCGCGGAAGTCGCCCGCCATCCCAACCAGTTTGTTTTCCATATCAAGGCCGAGCTGGCCGGCAATGTAGATCAGCCGGTTGGGGCCGGTCGCCTCGACCACGTAGCTGTAGCCCGGTGGTTTCGCGAGCGTTGCTGGATTGGAAAAGCGTACATTGGCAGCCATGGAACACCTCCCTGCAATTGTATTTAGCGAGTTTTCCGTTTTGCCTGTGGCCGCCCGGTTTCTTCCAGGAGGCCCAAGGCTCCCCCGAGCCATTTTGTCGTGGGCGCTTGTATCAAGATCGTCAGCAGAATTGCGATGAATGTGACCGATGCAATGATCTGGGCGCCCGGCGCCTTCATGCCAAGCAGCAAACCGGCAAGCGCCGCCGGAATGACCCCGGTTTCGCGCGTCCAGCACATAAATAACATCTCATTGAAACTCCACTTCGCGCGCCGATCGGGCAGTGCGCAGAGGAAAACCGTTATTGGCCGGGCGATCAACATCAAGACAACAACGACGACGACGCCTCCCCACCAGTATTGAGCCATGAGATGGAAATCGACCTGGGCACCAAGGAGAATGAAAATGAACAGCCGCATGATGAATGCCGTCGTCAAAACGTATTCGTTGAGCCTTTGCTGTTCACCCGGCCGCATTTTGAAACCAAACGAATCTTTGTTTCCGATCATAATGCCGAACACGAACACCGCCATGAAGCCGCTGGCTTGCAGCCCGTCGGCAGCGAAATAGGCGCCGATTACGGCCACAAGAGTAACCACCGGCGCGTATTCGGCAAGAAAGGCCCAGCGCTCGTGTCCGATCAATAACGCGGCCAGGTATCCGAGTGCCGCGCCAGCGATGATGCCGATCGTCGACTGTTTCAGAAGATCAAACAAAGATGCCGTTATCGATACATCGGTAGAGCCCATGGCCACGGCCAGCACTCCGAACGTCACGATTGCGCCCATCGCATCGTTGAATGCGGATTCACTCATAACTGTCTGGGCCACGCGGTCGCGGATTTTGATTTGCCGGAAAATTGGTACCAGCGTCGCCGGATCGGTGGAAGCAAGCACCGCGCCCAGTAGCAGCGCGACGATCCAAGGCGCCCCTAAAACGACATGCGCTGCAATGCCGGTCACCGTTCCGGTAATGATAACGCCGATAGTCGATATGACGACAATCGTGATCCACACCCGTTTCAAAACTTCGAAGCGCAGCGATGCGCCACCATCGAAAAGAATGTAACTCGCACCGAAGAGAAGAATGATCTGGTAGAGCGCCGAGTCGGCCTTGATATTGATGAGGCCCAAAGCGGCTGGACCGATCGCGATCCCAACAAGCAAAAATATGGCCACATCCGGAATCTTGCATTTTTTAGCCACAAATCCGGTGACGGTACCGATGGCAAGGACGAGCGCGCCAGAAAGCAATGTCTGTTTTGCGATCTCGATTGCGGGTGTCGCGTCCACGCCGATCCCCAAAGACGATGCCAGCCGTAACCGGCCGGTTGCGCGGGATGCTGCACGAGGCCCTGAGAAATAACAAGGCAGCGCCCTGTCCGAAGGTCGTGCCGACGGGCGCTGCGCAACCTTCCACGTCTCCAGACGTTAAACTACCGCGCATGCAGGGACGCAGAATCAAGCCATGTCGATTCGTGGAAACCAATTCATTATTCTGCGTGCCGGCCTCGGCATCGGCGCCCTTGTCGGCGCGTCGTTTATTGCGTCCTTAGTTGCGTCCTTGGCATTGTCTTCGCCGGCCTCGGCAGGATTCTTCGACCGGCTCTTTGGCGGCTTGCGCCACACATTTGAGGCGTCGCACCCGCCGAGTGTCCAATCCTATGCTGATCCCGCGACCGACGGGAGAATGGCCAGCGGGCCGTCCGAAAGCGGCAGCGGTCCCGCATCCGGCTATTGTGTGCGAAGTTGTGACGGCCGTTATTTTCCGGTGCGGGCACAGCCCGGATTGAGCGCGGCTGACGCGTGTCATTCATTCTGCCCGGCAAGCCAGACGCGGCTCTATTCCGGCAGCAGCATCGACACGTCCGTCGCTACGAATGGCGCCCGCTACGCCGACCTTCCAAACGCCTATCGCTATCGCAAGGAGGTCGTCAGCAGCTGCACGTGCAACGGCCGTGACGCCTTTGGGCTTGCCGCTATCGACGCGAGCACCGACCCGACGCTGCGCCCAGGTGACATCGTTGCGACGGGGAACGGTCTTGCGGCTTACACCGGCGGCAATGGCCATGCTGCCGCCTTTACGCCCGTTGGAAGCTACGCCGGCCTGCCCAAGAGCGACCGCAACAAGCTGTCTGGGGTGAGAATCTCGCGGACCGCGCCGGTGGCGCGGGCGACGGCACCCAGCGCCGGACATGAACCGGACGATCGCAACGCCCAGCTCGAAAAATAGCCTCTTTTCTGCCATACCCCTCGCCGGCAAACGCACTCCATGCCTTGCCGCAATTGGCATATTCAACTTCTCAGCAGACGGAACGAACGATGCGAAAAACGGCCTTGGCGCTCGCAGTCCTCGTGCTTGGCGGTGTCACAGCGGGACCAGCCTGGGCCGCCAGTTGCAGCAACACCGGCAGCTATGAGCGCTGGCTCGAAGACTTCAAGAAGGACGCCGCCGCGCAAGGCATTTCCCCGCGCGTCATCGCCGCGGCAACGCCGAGCATGACATTTGATCAAGCAATTATTCGCCGCGACCACGGCCAGGCGGTGTTCAACCAGACCTTTCTGCAATTTTCCGACCGCATGGTCGGCGGCGCGCGGATTCCCAATGGTCTTGCCAAGATCAAGCAGCACGCAGACTTGTTCAAGCGCGTCGAAGAAAAATATGGCGTGCCGGCGCCGGTGCTCACCGCATTTTGGGGACTCGAAAGCGACTTCGGCGCGAATTTCGGCAATTACAATATTTTAGGTGCGCTGGCGACGCTCGCCTATGATTGCCGCCGGCCCGATTTCTTCCGCCAACAATTGCTCGACGCACTGCGCATCATCGAGCGCGGCGATCAGCACGTCGAAGATATGATCGGCGACTGGGCTGGCGAATTTGGCGGCATGCAATTCACCGCCTCCGACTATCTCAAGAATGCGGTCGATTTCGATGGCGACGGCCGCCGCGACCTCATTCACAGCATCCCGGACACGCTTGCTTCCGCAGCGAACTTCCTGGTCACGCTCGGCTGGCAACGAGGCCAGCCATGGCTGCAAGAGGTGCACGTGCCCGCCAACTTGCCGTGGCAGGAGGCAGACGTCAGCATCCAGCATCCGCGCTCGAAATGGGTGGCCTGGGGCGTGACGGCTGCAAACGGCTCGTTGCCTTCGGATGAACTGCCGGCGTCGCTGATCCTCCCGATGGGGCGTCGCGGCCCGGCCTTCCTCGCCTATCCGAATTTCAAGGCGTTCCTCGGATGGAATTCGGCGATGGTCTATTCGACGACGGTTGCTTATTTCGCCACCCGCCTCGCCGGCGCCCCAACTGTCGACCACTCGGGCGCCGCCAATATCGCGCCGCTTTCAACACAGCAGGTTATGGAATTGCAAACTCTGCTGACCAAGCAAGGCTATGAGGGCGTCGGCGAAGTTGATGGCAAAATCGGCAACGGCACCCGCGGCGCAACCAGGAAGGCGCAGCTGAAGGTCGGCCTGCCGGCAGATTCCTATCCTACCGCCGAACTCATTGAGCGTCTTCGCACAAGCAGCAATAGCAGCTCAAAGCGATAATTCGTCGCCATTACTGGCTAATTATTGAGCTTGTGCCCTTGCGATACTGCACTGCACGAGCGCGATAATTACAAGACCTTCATCTTCGATCACATCCGCAAGATTAACCGCCGGGTTGGTGAACCACCGGCCGTTTAATCAGTTGTAGGACGGAACCACGTCCTGCACGTGGTGGAGGATAACTATGACTAATCGCACAAGGATTTTGTTACTGGCTACGGCACTCGCCGTAACCATGCCGATCAGCGCTGGCGCGCAGCAACCGCCTGCTAAGCCTGGACCAGCGGCGAAAGCGGCCCCGGCGCGGCCCGCGCCCGCCGCCCGGCCCGCGCCGGCACCGCATGCCGCGGCCCCCGCGCCACGCATGGCTGCGCCACAACGCGCGGCCGCACCACCAACGCGTGGCAGCGCCGCCACGCATGGCGGCGCCCCATGCCGCGCCTGTTGCACGGGCCGCGACGCCACATGTCGCAACGCAACACGTCGCACCACAACACGCGGCAGTGCCACAAAACCGATCGGCTGTGGTCAATCGCAGCGTGCAACGGAGCGAGTCCCGTCAACAGCAGCGCGCTTTGCGTCAGCAGAACGTGCAGCAGCAGCGCGCATTGCGTCAGCAGAACGCGCAGCCGACGGCACAAGCACGGACAGACGGCGCAGGCACGGACAAATATTCAGGCGCAGCCGCAGGTGAATACGCGTCAAGCGCTGCGCGCTGAACAAAATCTGCGCCGGAGCGAAGCTCGTGAATTACGCCGCCTTCCGCCGTCACAGCGGGCGCAGCGTCTTGAGCAGATCCAACAGTCCCGTCAGCAACGCACCCTATCGCGGCAACAGCAGGCGCAACCGAACGCTCTGCAAACCCGGTCGAACGCAGCGACGTTGCGCGCGAACCGCCGTGACGGCAGCGCACGCGTGACGGCAGACGCTGCGCGTCAGGGCCGTTTCGCCTCGCGCTTCTCGCAGCAGACCGGTGGCGTTAACGCGCGTGATCGCTTCGCGCACGTTGCCGCACACAGCGCCTGGCGGCGTGGATTGCGCGCGGCTTTCGTGCCGTGGTACGGCCCGGTGTTCTGGCCCTACGCGTACTCTGACATCTTCGACTATGCGTTCTGGCCCACCGGTTATGACGATGGGTTCTGGGACTACGCCTATGACGGCTTCTTCGACGGCGTGTTCTGGGGCGAGTCCGGCCCGCCGCAAGGCTACGGTCAAGACTACGCTTATGCGGCTCGCAGGCTGGCGGCTCGCTAGCGAGCGCACCTCCTTCGCAACGGCGAGCTATGCCAGCGTGCAGGAGCTGTGCAAGCAACCCGGCAGCGGCATCACCGCGTGGCCCTTCGCCGATATCGAACGCAAGGTCGGGCTCAACGGCGATCAGAAGCAATTGCTCGGCGATGTGCGCAAGGCGAGCTTAGACGCGGCCGCCGTCTTCAAGGCGTCTTGCCCGGCGGACAACGCCTTCCCGCTGACGCCTCCGGGCCGGCTGGGCGCCATGACCGCACGGCTCGATGCAACCTTGCAGGCCGTGCAAACGGTACGGCCGGCGCTGGAGAGGTTCTACGCCTCGCTCAACGACGAGCAGAAGGAGCGCTTCAACGAGCTGGGGCCGAAAAACACGGCAACCAACGCCGAAGCGAGCGCAGCCTCGCAGACCGCGGATAGCTGCAAGCAGCCTAAGGTAGGCCTGTCCAACCTGCCGATCGAGAAGATCGAGGATGCCCTCAATCCGACCGACGCGCAGGCGAACGAGTTGAACGGGTTGCAGGAGGCAACCAACAAAGCGGTTTCGATCCTGCAAGCGGCCTGCCCCGACGAAACTCCGATCACGCCCCCGGGACGGCTGGATGCGATGCAGACGCGCCTGCAGGCGATGATCGATGCGGCCAAGACTGTGAAGCCGGCCCTCGAAAACTTCTATGCCTCGCTCACTGGCGAGCAGAAAGCACGCTTCAACCGCATCGGACAGCAGCTGTCGGAGACGATGGGACAGTCGAGCAACAACTGATCGCGGTCATCATAAAATGAATAGGGCGGCCGCATCGGCCGCCCTTTTTCTTTCTGTCACGCCCGGTCTCGCGGCCCTGCTCCGCTCATTCCCGCGCAAGCGGGAATCCAGGACAACAACCGCAACGCTCGTGTTTTCGCTCTGGACCCCCGCGTTCGCGGGGGTGAGCGGAGAAGACAAGGCCGCTCAAAATGCTTGGCGTCATGGCCGGGCTTGTCATCGCAAGTCGGATATATCCGACTTGCAACTCATTTAATGCGGAAGCGGGCAAGCCCGACTTATCCAGGACTGCAGGCGCTAATTTTGTTGCCGTGGGTCCTCGCCTTCGCGGGGACGAGCGGGTGGAAAGGTCACGTCCCATTTCTCTTTCTGTCATGTCTCTTTCTGTCATGCCCGCCTCGTGCCGGGCATCCACGTCTTTGTTTCTCAAAGGCGTGGATGCCCGGGACAAGGCCGGCCATGACGATTGAATTCGCTTAATGAAAAAGGCGGCCGACGACAGGCCGCCTTTTTTATTTGATGCTACGGTGCAGCTACTCCGCCGCGATGCGCACTTCGGGTGCCGCCGCCTTGATGTCCGGCGTCACGTGCTGTTCGAACTTGGAGAAGTTCTTCTGGAACATGCCGACAAGATCGCGCGCGGTCTTGTCGAACTGGGCCTTGTCCTTCCAGGTTTTGAACGGATTGAGCAAATGCGGCTCCACGCCCGGCACCGAGGTCGGCACCGAGAACCCGAAATACGGATCGGTACGGAAATCTGCGTTGCGGAGCGAACCGTCGAGCGCGGCGGTGAGGAGCGTGCGCGTCGCCTTGATCGGCATGCGGCGGCCCACACCATAAATGCCGCCGGTCCAGCCTGAATTGACCAGCCAGACATCGACCTTGTGCTTGTTGATGTAGTCGCGCAGCAGATCGGCATAAACCGAGGGATGCCGCGGCAGAAACGGCGCACCAAAGCAGGTGGAGAATTCGGGCTGTACGCCCACCAGACCCTTCTCGGTGCCGGCGACTTTCGCGGTATAGCCCGACAGGAAGTGATACATCGCCTGCGTCGGGGTGAGCTTGGCGATTGGCGGCATGACACCGTAAGCGTCGGCCGTGAGGAAGATGATATTCTTCGGATGGCCGGCGCGGCCGCTGCGCGATGCATTCGGGATGAAGTCGAGCGGATAGGCTGAACGCGTATTTTCGGTCTTCGAACCGTCATCGTAATCGGGCACGCGCGTGACCGGATCGAACACGACGTTCTCCAGCACGGCGCCGAAGCGATTGGTGGCATCCCAGATCATCGGCTCTGCTTCCTGCGAGAGCTTGATGGTTTTGGCGTAGCAGCCACCCTCGAAATTGAAGATGCCGTCCGGGCCCCACCCGGTTTCATCGTCACCGATCAGGATACGGTTCGGGTCGGCCGAGAGCGTGGTCTTGCCGGTGCCGGAGAGGCCGAAGAACAGCGCGCTCTCACCTTCGTGGCTGACATTGGCCGAGCAGTGCATCGGCACGACGTTTTGCGCAGGCAGATAGAAGTTGAGCGTGGTGAACACCGACTTCTTCATTTCGCCCGCGTAGGACGAGCCACAGATCAGCACGATCTTGCGGGTAAAATCGATGGCAACCATCGTGTCGGAGCCCTCGCGGCCACCATGGCGCTTGGGGTCGGGCTTGAACGACGGGAAATCGAGGATGGTGAGTTCGGGGACAAAACCGGCGATCTCGGCTTGCTCGGGGCGGATCAGCAGCTGGCGAATGAAAAGCGAGTGCCAGGCGAGCTCCGTATAAATGCGGGTCTTGATCCGGTATTTCTTATCGGCGCCGCCGTAGAGATCCTGCGCGAAGAGCTTTTTACCCTCGGCATGTTTGATGAAGTCGGCGAGCAGGGTGTCGAAGTTCTCCTTCGACATCTTGCGATTACCATCCCACCACACTGAATCGCGGGTGAGATCGTCGACGACGGTATGCTTATCCTTCGGGCTGCGGCCGGTGTGGTGCCCGGTTTCGGCGCAAAGTGCGCCACCCTCGACCAGCGACGCCTCGCCCTGAGAGATGGCGTATTCATAGAGTCTCGGCGCTGTCAGGTTCCAGCGCACCTCGGCCAGATTTTTGAAGCCGAATTTGTCGGCGCCATAGGCACCGTTCCGCACACCCTGCTCTTGCACGCGATTCCTCCCAACTCAGGCCGCTTGTTGCCAAACCCCTCACGGGCGTTTTTGGTCCGGGCCGCGGCTCCTAAGACGTAAGTATAGCCCCTTGCTTGAAAGCGCGCGAGCATATGCACCAACGGCCCGGAAATGCCAAGGACAAATGCCATGCATGGTTTGCAGGCGGCATTGCGCTGCACCAATACCGCCGTGGAACTGACGATGATGTTTTAACAATCAGTTGGCCGATGGAGTCACTCGACCAAACCCTTGTCTGTGAGCCATTTTTGAATCAGGTCGGCAATCTGGCCGTTGTTTTTGTCCATCATCATCATGTGGGAATTACCCTTGATGCCGACCTCGGGCAGATTAACCACATCCACTTTTCCACCTGCGGCGCGGACCGCCTCCGCATAGTCGAGGCCGAGCTGCCGCATTTTCGGCCAGCGGCTGTCGAGCGGGATGTAGTCGCCGTAAACGACCAGGGTCGGGATGTCTTTCAGCTTGCCGGCCTGCGCCTTGTCGCCGGCAACCGCCGGCTCGACCGCGACAATGGCCTTGATCTTGTCGGGCCGCGCCTGCGCCACAGTGAAACCGAAACCGCCGGCCTGGCTGTGGAACAAAAGAACGCAGGGACAAATTTTATCGACCAGAGCAGTGTAGGCGGCAACGATCGCCGCGTCGGTATTGGTCCAGCGTGGTACGATCTGCTTCGTGAAATTGTCGTAGGCCTCGACCGGGAACTGGCTGCCGACGTTCACTTTCATCTTGGCAGGGTCGGCATTCCATGACCCCGCGCCCTGCCCGATGCGGAAGCGCTCGAACGGATTGGCGGTGGTCAGAAAATTCGGCTCGCTGTTCCACACATCGGGCGGCGCAAAGCCGGAGCGGCCGCGCTCGACGGCGTCGGAATTGTAAACGTCCCAACCTTTGCGGATGAACATATTGAGCCAGCCCTCACGGCCGTCGGGCGTGCTCTCATAAGTGGCGCCGGTGAGACCGCCGCCATGCCACATCAGCAGCGGATATTTTCCCTTGCGGTTCTGCGGCAGGAAGTACTGCACGTACATCTGCTCGACCTGATAGAGCCCGTTCGGATCGAGCTTGGCCGGAACGCCGCCAGCGCCGAGCACGAGTTCCTTAATCGGCTTGCCCGAAATCTCGACGACGCGCCCGCCGATATGGAAAGAGCCCATGTCGCGCAAAGCAATCGGCTCGCCGGCGAACGTCGGATTCATGGCGCAAACCGTAGCGGCGCCCGCCACGATCGAAAACAGGATTTTACGCATTGTTTCGCTCCCGGACTTTTATCGTTGAGCACACTCTGACTCATCCGGAAGAGCTTGGCGACAATGGAGAAGCCCACGCGCGCAGGCTACGGCAAAACGTGGGCCGCGGCCCCCGCCTCACCGCGCTCGTGCTTGATCGGCGAGTTGCTTGAGGATCGCGCGCAACGGCCCGGGCGCATTGACGCGCTGCGGGAACGGGAGCCGCAAAGCCAGGCGTCCGCTCTGCAATTCGATGCCATCCGGATCGATGCCGACACAACGCCACTCACCGTCCGGCGCGCCCAACAGCTTTGTCGCATAGAGCCGGCAGGCGTCGGCGTGGTCGGCATTCATGTGCGCGATCGCATCGGCCTCGGAGTCGGTCAGCGGCTGGGCGTCGGAGATGTCGGTGAGAACGTCTTGCGGTTTGAGGTCGACAATGCGGCCGAAGCCGGCGACGAGGTGCGCGCGCGCGATCTCCATCCGGTAGTAGGAGAAATCACCGAAGTTCGCGAACATCTCGGCGTCCGGATGGCGGCGTAGATAGGCGCTCGCGACCGAGGAACCGGGCTTCTTCGAGCATTGCGCGCACGTTCCCATCAGCATCACGCGCGCGCCCTCGAGTGGATCGCCTTCCTTGCGTTCATCGAGCATCAGTGAAATTCGCGCATCCGCCATGATGTTTTTGGTGTGAAGAGCCAAAGTCGACAGCAGAAACAGCGGCGCGCCGTCGACCGCGGTGGCAACGTTGACCAGCGAGCAGTAGGGGTCGCCCGAGCCCGCGGACAATGTCGCCAAAGCGCCCGAACGCCCTTCGCGCAGCAGCTTCTTTGCCGCCAGGCGCGCATTAAAGGCGTCGTTGGAAATCATTGCAGGTGGCTCACATGTTAACGATGCCGGTCCCAAAGCCACGAGATTTCCGGCCTTGGGGTTGAATTCGCTACCGAATCACATAGTTGTTGCAAAGAGGCCACATTTCAGACCCCCTTTGTGGGGTTCAAAACGCGCGGGACGTCACGCAAGAGGGGCTCCATGCCGACAATCGCTCTCGTCGACGACGACCGCAATATCCTGACTTCCGTGTCGATGGCTCTCGAAGCGGAGGGCTACCGCATCATGACGTATACCGACGGCGCCTCGGCGCTTGATGGTTTCAAGACGTCGCCGCCTGATCTCGCCATCCTCGATATTAAGATGCCGCGTATGGATGGCATGGAGACGCTCAGGCGCTTGCGCCAGAAATCTGACATTCCGGTGATCTTCCTCACCTCGAAAGACGAGGAGATCGACGAAATGTTCGGCCTCAAGATGGGCGCCGACGATTTCATCCGCAAGCCGTTCTCGCAGCGGCTCCTGGTCGAGCGCGTGAAAGCGGTGTTGCGCCGCGCCAGTCCGAAAGACGGACTGGCTCCCAAGGAACCCGATTCCACCAAGGTGCTCGAGCGCGGCCTGCTGCGCATGGACCCCGAACGCCATACCTGCACCTGGAAAAATGAGCCGGTCACCCTCACGGTCACCGAGTTCCTCATCCTGCAAGCACTTGCCACCCGCCCCGGTGTTGTGAAAAGCCGCAATGCATTGATGGATGCGGCCTATGACGACCAGGTTTACGTGGACGATCGCACTATCGACAGCCACATCAAGCGGCTACGCAAGAAGTTTAAGGTCGTTGACGACGATTTTGAGATGATCGAGACGCTCTACGGCGTCGGCTATCGCTTTAAGGAATGATGAATTCTTCATGTTACAGGCCATTGGCCGGCCTGACGGAGCGTCGCGGCTTGCGGTAAAATGTCGAGGTCCACTTAAGGCCTTCGTCTCCACCCGGCTGGATTGAACGACGTGCTCGATCGAACTGCGGAAATCATGGCGCAGAAAGCCGACGCCGAAAGGCCCGGCGAAGAGCCTTCGCGTCCCGAGCCCAAGCAGGCTGGCGCCATCCGGCGCATGGCGCGCTCGGTCTGGCAACTCTTCGTTGCGCAAAGCTTCTCAAGCCTGACCAGACGCATCGTCTTCCTGAATCTTGCCGGCCTGGTCGCACTGCTTACTGGCGTACTTTATCTTTCGCAGTTTCGTGCAGGCTTGATCGATGCGCGCGTGCAGAGCCTGCTGACGCAAAGTGAGATCATCGCTGGCGCGATCGCGGCGTCGGCTACCGTGGAAACCGATTCCCTTACGATCGATCCCGAACGCCTGCTCGAACTGCAAGCGGGCGAAAGTTATGGCCCGTCCGATGACACGCTCTCCGGCATTGAATTTCCAATCAATCCCGAGCGCGTCGCGCCCGTCTTGCGGCGCCTCGTCTCGCCGACGAAAACACGCGCGCGCATCTATGATCGCGACGGGGTGCTGATCCTCGACAGCCGCAACCTCTACGGCCGCGGCGACGTGCTGCGTTTCGACTTGCCGCCACCGAATGCCGAAAAGCCCGGCCTTATGGAGCGTGCATTTATCGCGATGCGCCGATGGTTCGGACGTGGCGACTTGCCGCTTTACAACGAACTCGGCCCTGAAAACGGCAAAGGCTATTCCGAGGTTACACAGGCGCTGAACGGCCTACACGCCAGCATGGTTCGGGTTAACGATCGCGGCGAGGTGATCGTTTCGGTCGCCGTGCCGGTCCAGCGCTTCCGTGCCGTGCGCGGCGCGCTGATGCTGTCAACACAAGGCGCCGACATCGATGACATGGTGGAAGCCGAACGGCTCGCCATCGTGAAGGTATTTTTGGTGGCCGCCGGTGTCATGGTGGTTCTCTCGATGCTACTCGCCGGCACCATCGCTGGTCCGGTGCGACGACTCGCCGACGGCGCAGAACGAGTTCGCCGGCGGATTCGTACGCGCGTCGAAATTCCCGATTTTACCCGGCGGCGCGATGAAATTGGTGATTTGTCAGGCGCATTGCGCGATATGACCAACGCGCTCTACACCCGTATCGAAGCGATCGAGAGCTTCGCAGCCGATGTCGCACACGAACTGCGCAATCCTCTCACCTCTTTGCGCTCTGCGGTGGAGACACTTCCGGTGGCCAAGACCGAGCAAAGCCGTCAGCGCCTGCTTGCGGTTATCGAGCACGACGTGAAGCGACTTGACCGTCTGATCTCAGATATCTCCGACGCCAGCCGGCTCGACGCTGAGCTGCAGCGGCAGGAAGCAGCGCCGGTCGATCTCTCCAAATTGCTTGACGCGATTGTGAAAGCCGCAAATGAAATTCGAAGCGAAGACGTCAGCGTGACGCTGGCGTTCGAAGGCGCTCCACTGTCCAATTTCAAGGTGCCCGGCCATGACTCGCGGCTCGGCCAGGTCGTCAGCAATTTGGTCGACAATGCACGATCGTTTTCACCGCCGGGCGGTACCGTGCGCATTACATGCCGCCGGCTCAGAAACGATGTCGAAATCGTGGTCGACGATGATGGCCCCGGCATCCAGCCGGAAGCGCTCGATAAGATTTTCGAGCGTTTCTACACCGACCGTCCGGAGCAAGGCTTCGGTCAGAATTCGGGTCTCGGTCTTTCGATCTCAAGGCAAATTGTCGAAGCTCACGGCGGGACAATTCGGGTTGAGAACCGCACCGTTGTCGCCGGCCCCGGTGACGAGCTGCGCGTGCTTGGCGCTCGCTTCGTGGTGCGCTTGCCGGCGACGTAATGGTGGCGAACGATTCCACAATCCATGCCTCTGCCGTGCTCGTTGGCGCCAAGGCTGCGCTCATCCGCGGTCCATCCGGCGCGGGCAAATCACGGTTGGTTTGGAATATTTTGACCGCGGCTGCGCAAGGCGCGCTGCCCTTCGCGCGGCTTGTCGCTGATGACCGCGCGTACGTCGAAAACCACTCGGGACGCCTGCTGGTTCGCCCGGCAGAACCGCTCGGCGGCATGATCGAGATCTACGGGTTCGGCATTCATCGGATTGCCTACGAACCCGTGGCAGTTGTTGGGCTGATTGTTGATCTGGCAGCTGGCGACGCCAGGCGGCATCCTGAGCCGGAAGCCAAAAGCGCCAAAATCGACGGGGTGACCCTCCCGCGACTTGCCGTCGCAGGCGGGTTTGGGGCATTGCCGCTGGTATTGGCCAGCTTGCGTATCCCCCCGGTGGGTAATTGACCCGCGCCCGTTAGTTAGGCTACCCCCGGCGCCCTCGACTTGATCGAGGAAAATTAACCACAACGGGCCTAGGATTGCGGCGCCGAAAACGCACCCCCGAGCCCTCCTTTGGCCCCGTCTTTCCGCAGTGCAACAGAGCGCTTATATAGCGGTGGGAGCCCTTGCAATGGGGCTCCAGTTGGGCGTGAATGCGCGCCCTATCGTGCGGCGCAGCGTAGCGCCCGCGAGGAGTTAGGGATGATCGGCCTCGTACTCGTCACTCACGGGCGGCTCGCCATCGAGTTCCGCTCAGCATTGGAGCATGTGGTAGGACCCCAGCGCCAGATCGAAGCCATTACGATTGGCCCTGACGATGACGTCGAACAGTGTCGCAAGAATATTCTCGACGCTGTAAAACGTGTGGATAGTGGCGAAGGCGTTGCGATCCTTACCGATATGTTTGGCGGCACGCCGTCCAACTTGGCGATTTCGGTCATGAGCCAGCCCAAGGTCGAAGTCCTGGCCGGTATCAATCTACCGATGCTAATAAAGCTCGCAAAAATAAGGGAAATCAGCCCCTTGCAGGATGCGGTCGCCGCCGCGCAAGAGGCCGGGCGCAAGTACTGCACCATCGCCAGCCGGGTGCTCAACGGTAAATGAGCCCTCGCGCGTCAGCGGACGACACGCCCGTCGTGCGCGAGGTGGACATCGTCAACAAGAAGGGCCTTCACGCCCGCGCCTCCGCCAAATTCGTACAGACCGCAGAACAATTCGACGCAGCCGTCACCGTCACGCGCGGGCACGAAACCGTTGGCGGCACCTCAATCATGGGCCTGATGATGCTTGCAGCCGGTCCGGGCGCCACCATCGTCATCAAGGCAACGGGCAAAGACGCCGCCGCTGCGGTGGAAGCCCTTTACAGCCTGGTGGCAGGCGGCTTCGGGGAAGAGGACTAACCCTTCACGGCCTCATTCGTGCTACATAAAGAAATCTTTATATATACGTTGCGGCCTGGCCGGCGGCCTGTTATAGGCACGGCCAACCCGTTCACCCCGTTTGTGTCTGTAAAAGGATTGCCATGACCGCTGCCATGCTGAAGGCCAAAACCGGCGACTACATCGTCAAGGACATCTCGCTCGCCGAATTCGGCCGCAAGGAAATCTCGCTCGCTGAAACCGAGATGCCCGGCCTGATGGCGACGCGCGAGGAGTACGGCCCCAAGCAGCCCTTGAAGGGCGCACGGATCGCCGGCTCGCTGCACATGACGATCCAGACCGCCGTCCTGATTGAAACGCTGGTCGCGCTCGGCGCCGACGTGCGCTGGGTGTCGTGCAACATCTATTCGACGCAGGACCATGCCGCCGCGGCGATCGCCGCCGCCGGCGTTCCGGTGTTCGCGATCAAGGGCGAGAGCCTGAAGGATTACTGGGACTACACCGCCAAGCTGTTCGAATGGCACGGCGGCGGCACCCCGAACATGATCCTCGACGACGGCGGCGACGCCACCATGTTCGTGCATCAAGGCTATCGCGCCGAACACCACGATCCCATATTCCTCGACCAGCACAATTCTGAAGAAGAGGAAATCTTCTTCGCGCTGATCAAGAAGACGCTGAAAGAAAAACCGAAGGGCTACTTCGCCGAGCTCGCCAAAAACATCAAAGGTGTGTCGGAAGAAACCACCACCGGCGTGCACCGGCTCTATGACATGCAGAAAGCCGGCACGCTGCTATTCCCGGCGATCAACGTCAACGACAGCGTCACCAAATCCAAGTTCGACAATCTCTACGGCTGCCGCGAGTCATTGGTCGACGGCATCCGCCGCGGCACCGACGTGATGATGTCGGGCAAGATCGCGATGGTCGCGGGCTTCGGCGACGTCGGCAAAGGCTCGGCCGCTTCGCTGCGTCAGGCCGGCTGCCGCGTCATGGTGTCGGAGATTGATCCGATCTGCGCGTTACAGGCGGCGATGGAAGGCTATGAAGTGGTGACCATGGAAGACGCCGCGCCTCGTGCCGACATCTTCGTGACCGCCACCGGCAATAAAGACATCATCACCATCGAACACATGCGCAAGATGAAGGACCGTGCCATCGTCTGCAACATCGGCCACTTCGACAACGAGATCCAGATTGCACATCTGAAAAATCTGAAATGGACCAACATCAAGCCGCAGGTCGATGAGATAGAATTCCCTGACCGCCACCGCATCATCTTGTTGTCGGAAGGCCGGCTGGTGAACCTCGGCAATGCGATGGGACATCCGAGCTTTGTGATGTCGGCGTCCTTCACCAACCAGACGCTGGCGCAGATCGAACTGTTCGCAAACAACAAGAATGCCAAGTATAAGAAAGAAGTCTACGTGCTGCCGAAGTCGCTAGACGAAAAGGTTGCGCGGCTGCATCTGGCCAAAATAGGCGTAAAACTGACCGAATTGCGTCCCGATCAGGCCAACTATATCGGCGTGCCGCAAGCCGGACCCTTCAAAAGCGATCACTATCGATACTAATTTCGAGACAGTTTTCGTCGTCATGCCCGGCACGTGCCGGGCATGTGCGTTTTGCGCAATTCATTTCGACGTTATCGATGTTGGGGGGACGATCAAAATCGTATAGCGCTGCGGAATTCCCGCTACGCGAAAAAAATTGCGAACAATTTCGGTTTCGATCTGTTTGGCATCCGGGCCGCGCCCCGACATTTGGTGCCGGCAGCTCTTATCCTCGGCGAAACACAGCAGCACAAATCCATGCTTCGTAAAGTCTGCTCGGCTCGGCTGAGGCAATGCCGTTAAGGCACGCGGTCGATCGACCGCGTAAGTGATCACGCCATAAGCCAGATCGGCATCGCCACCGACAAACCGTAGCGGTCGTGGTGTCGTCAGGTGCCAAAGCCGCTCGACCTCGTTCGCTAACAGGCGCGTCTGCGCAGCAGCCGGCGCGGGACCGGCGAATTGCACCATAATGGCGATCGCCGGCGATGCGATCAGCATCACCATCGGCAAAAGCGCAGCTCCGAATAGGACGCGACGCGCGTCAATTACATGCACTGTTATCTCTGTCGATGACAACAATACGATCGAGAATAGTGAGAACACCGGCATCGACCACAACGAATTGATATCGGCGCTGGCCGCCACCGCTCCAACGACCGGCAGCAATAGCGGGGCCCAGAATGCGACCGCTACAACCCGTCGTTCGTTTTCGCGCGGCCACGCAATATCAGCGAGTATTTTTATGCTCGGCCACGCAATCGCAAACGTGATGATGATCGGTACAGCCACGTAACCGAATGCACCCGCGAGATAACCCGCTGCGCTGGCGAACGCCTCACCGAAGGGCTTGTCGCCGTGCACAATCAGCGCATAGGAGAATGACTTAAAGTCGGAATCCAGAAGCCAAATGAGATGTGCCCAAAGTGCGAACAATCCTGCCGCAATCGTGATCCATGGCGCCGTCGAACGGAAATAGCGAAAACGATGCCTGTCGACAATTGGGGCCAGAGCCAACCCAGCCACCAAAAAGACCGACCAGTACTTTCCCAGCATGGATCCGGCGGCGGCGATGCCGGCGAGCGCTGCACAAATTGCGCCGCGGGAGCGGATCGAACGCAAGAAAAAGAATGTCGTTGCCGCCCATAACGGCAACAGCACCGTATTCACGTTGAACTTCAGTGCATGAAAATTGAAGAATGGCACAAAGGTCAGCAGCGCCACGCCAACGATACGCTTTTCAACATCGAGATAATCCGCCGATATTCGCCAGACGATCCACAATGCGATCCCCGGCATAAGCATTGCCAACAAATAGTAAAACCACTCGGTGAGCGGAAAGACCGAGAACCAAAGCCATACCAGCCACGCGGCAAAAGGCGGATGCTTGAGATAGCCAAGACTTAGATCGCGCGACCACGCGACAATCTCGGTCATATCAGGATGCAGGCCCTGACTACTCTTGGCGATGGTGCCGTAGGCAGTCCACAGCAGTACATAGATCAGGAGCGACGCTAGAACCGTGCGCTCGCGGCGCGCCGGATCGACGATCGCGTCGTGCCAGCGGCTGACCAATCGGTTGGCGGCGTAAAAGGGCGCAGAAAGTTGCATGCGCGGCTCCTATCGCATGCGGAGCGATATTCGTCCATCTTGCGTCGAATAAAGCCCCGCTCGGCTTGAAGCTTGGAACCGTGGGTGTTATCTCGCCGCCATGACGGCGTCTCCGATCCAAAATATCCGCAATTTCTCCATCGTCGCGCATATCGACCACGGCAAATCTACGCTGGCCGACCGGCTGATCCAGCTCACGGGCGGGCTGGAAGAGCGCGAGATGAAAGAACAGGTGCTCAATTCCATGGACATCGAGCGCGAACGCGGAATCACCATCAAAGCGCAGACCGTGCGGCTCAACTACAAGGCCCGCGACGGCAAGAGCTACGTGCTCAACCTCATCGACACGCCTGGCCATGTCGACTTCGCTTACGAGGTCAACCGTTCGCTCGCCGCCTGTGAAGGCTCTCTCCTGGTCGTAGACGCAAGCCAGGGCGTCGAAGCGCAAACGCTGGCGAATGTCTATCAGGCGATCGATATTGGCCACGAAATTGTTCCGGTGCTCAATAAAGTCGACCTGCCCGCCGCCGAGCCGGCGAAGGTCAAACAGCAGATCGAGGACGTGATCGGCCTCGACGCCAGCAACGCCATCGAGATTTCTGCCAAGACCGGGCTGAATGTTCCGGAAGTGCTGGAAGCAGTCGTCACCCGCCTGCCACCTCCCAAAGGCGACCGCGACGCGCCGCTGAAAGCATTGCTGGTCGACAGTTGGTATGACGTCTATCTCGGCGTCGTCGTGCTGGTGCGTATCGTCGATGGCGTCCTGAAGAAGGGCCAGCGCATCCGCATGATGGGCACCAATTCTGCCCATGACGTGGATCGCACCGGCGTGTTCACGCCAAAGCTCACGCTGGTGGATGAGCTCGGCCCGGGCGAGATCGGTATGCTGACTGGTTCGATCAAGGAAGTGGCCGACACCCGTGTCGGCGATACGATCACCGACGACCGCAATCCGGTCGAGAAGCCCCTGCCCGGCTTTCGCCCGGCGATCCCCGTTGTCTTTTGCGGCCTGTTCCCGGTTGATGCCGCGCAGTTCGAGGAATTGCGTGCGGCCATGGGCCGGCTGCGCCTTAACGACGCGAGCTTCTCTTACGAGATGGAAACCTCAGCCGCGCTCGGCTTCGGCTTTCGCTGCGGTTTCCTCGGTCTGCTGCATCTGGAAATCATCCAGGAGCGCCTATCACGCGAATTCAATCTCGACCTGATCGCAACGGCGCCATCGGTCATCTACAAGATCAAGCTGACCACCGGAAGCGAGCTCGAAATTCACAATCCGGTCGACATGCCGGAGCCAAACCATATCGAAGAGATGCAAGAGCCGTGGATCGAGGCGACGATCCTGACGCCGGACGAATATCTCGGCTCGGTGCTCAAACTCTGCCAGGACCGCCGCGGCGAGCAGAAAGAACTGACCTACGTCGGCAATCGCGCGATGGTGAAATACGACCTGCCGCTCAATGAGGTGGTGTTCGATTTTTACGACCGGCTGAAGTCCGTATCGCGCGGCTATGCGTCTTTCGACTATCACCTCACTGACTACAAGCCGGCCGATCTTGTGAAATTGCAGATGTTGGTCAATGGAGAGCCGGTCGACGCGCTGGCCATGCTTGTTCATCGCACGCGCGCCGAGAGCCGTGGTCGTGCCATGGCGGAAAAGCTCAAGGAACTGATCCCGCCACACATGTTCCAGGTGCCGATCCAGGCGGCAATCGGCGGCAAGATCATTGCCCGCGAAACCGTGCGCGCCTTTCGCAAGGACGTCACCGCGAAATGCTACGGCGGTGACGCCACGCGCAAACGCAAGCTGCTGGAGAAGCAGAAGGAAGGCAAGAAACGCATGCGGCAATTCGGAAAAGTCGATATTCCGCAGGAAGCGTTTATCGCGGCGCTTAAGGTCGACGTCTAGCGCGCAGCCGTATTTCTGCCCGCGATGTGCTAATATATAGTCTGTGACAGGCGAAGTCAGAACGGAACCGCTACACCGGAGACGTGATGTTCGCTCGGAGAACGACTTTTTTCGCATTGTTCGTCGTGGCATTGGGTGCGATTACCGCGGCCGATGACATTGCCGTTGCACAGACGCCCGCGACCGCAGCGCCTTCGGCTCTGCCGAAGCCAAATCCGGCGACAACGGAACAGGCCAGAGAGAAAACCTTGCCGGCCAAAGAGCTGTTCGGCGCCAAGCAGCTGCCATCGCTCGGCAAGGCCGTGGCGATCGGCTACTACCCGCGCGGATGTCTTGCCGGCGGTGTCGAGTTCCCTGTTAACGGATCGACCTGGCAGGTGATGCGGTTGTCGCGCAACCGCAACTGGGGCCATCCCAGCCTGATCCATTTCCTGGAAAAATTTGCCCCGCTCGCCAGCAAAGCGACCGGCTGGAAAGGCATTTTGGTGGGAGATCTCGCCCAACCACGCGGTGGTCCGACACCCTCTGATCATGCCAGCCATCAGATCGGGCTCGATGTCGACATCTGGTTCATGCCAATGCCGGATCGCGTACTGAGTAAAGACGAGCGCGAAAATATTGCGGCGACTAATCTCGTCTCCGACGATTGGAAACGGCTCAACCCGAAAACCTGGACGCCGCAGCATATCGCCTTCATCAAAACTGCGGCTGAGCAACCGGAGGTCGAGCGCGTGCTGGTAAACGCGGCAATCAAGAAGGAATTGTGCCGCGTCGAAGACAAGGCACACGACGGCTGGATGGCCAAGGTACGTCCATGGTACGGCCACCACGATCACATTCATGTGCGGTTGAAATGCCCAGCCAATTCACCAAGCTGTCGCGCGCAACCGCCAGTGCCGGGCGGCGACGGCTGCAGCGCAAAAGAGCTCGACTATTGGTTCTCTGCCAAGGTGTTAAGCGCAATGAAGGCCAAGCCGACCCCGGGTAAGCCGGTGATGCTCTCCGACTTGCCGCCAGCCTGTAAAAACGTGCTCGAAGCACCCGACAACACGACCAGCATGGCCAACGACAAGCGCTGAATTCTTTCGGCGTAACGCAACCAGCTCAGCTCAGAACGCCGATGTCCCAATCCACGGCTATTGCAAGCTCGAACGATACCAAAAAGTTGCAGGTGCTTGGCGCACTCGAGCGCAAGGTGCTTTGGCTTGCGAGCTGGATGATCCACAACGCCAATCATCTGCGAGAAAGCGCCGATGGATTGAAGGTTGGCGGCCACCAGGCCTCGAGTGCCTCGCTCGCCACCATCATGACCGCACTCTATTTCGACGTGCTGCGGCCGCAGGATCGCGTCGCTGTAAAGCCGCATGCGAGTCCGATCTTCCATGCGATCCAGTATTTGCTCGGCAAGCAGACGCGTGAGCGGCTCGAAGCTTTCCGCGGCTACAAAGGCGCGCAGAGTTACCCATCGCGCACCAAGGACACCGACGATGTGGACTTCTCCACCGGTTCGGTCGGGCTCGGCGTTGCGCAGACGCTATTCTCGTCGCTCACGCAAGATTACGTTCGCGCGCACGGTTGGGGCCTTGATCGCCCGGAAGGGCGCATGGTGGCGCTGGTCGGCGATGCAGAACTCGACGAGGGAAATATCTTCGAAGCCTTGCTGGAAGGCTGGAAACAGGGCCTGCGCAACTGTTGGTGGATCATCGACTACAACCGCCAGAGCCTCGATGCGGTCGTGCGTGAGGGCCTGTGGGCACGCTACGAGCAGCTCTTCAAAAATTTCGGCTGGAACGTCGTTATCCTGAAATACGGCTCGTTGCAGGAGGCCGCGTTCAAGGAGCCCGGCGGCAACACGCTGCGCAGTTGGATCGATAATTGCCCGAACCAGCTCTATTCTGCGCTGGTTTTCGCGGGCGGCGCGGCCTGGCGCAAGCGGCTCAATGATGAGATCGGCGACCAGGGCGATGTCAGCAAGCTGATCGACAAGCGCAGCGACGATGAGCTGGCAGCCTTAATGAATAATCTCGGCGGCCATGACATGCCGTCCTTGCTGGAGGCATTTCACAACGCGGATCCTGAAAAGCCGACCTGCTTCATCTGCTACACGGTGAAGGGTTTCGGCCTGCCGTTCGCCGGGCACAAGGACAATCACGCCGGACTGATGACGCCGCCGCAGATGGAGACATTTCGCGAGGCCATGCATGTGCGGCCAGGCCACGAATGGGAAAAATTCGAAGGCCTCACCTTGCCACAGGAAACGTTACAGGCATTTCTTGACCGCGCTCCGTTCGCGTCCACCGGAACGCGGCGCTTGAGCGCGCCGACACTTGACGTACCGGATACGCTTCCCGTCACAATTCAGCCGGTGATGTCGACGCAAACCGGCTTCGGCGCGATCCTCAACGAGATCGGGCGCGGTGACAGTGACTTCACGCGCCACATTGTAACGACATCGCCTGACGTCACCGTGTCCACAAATCTCGGCCCCTGGGTAAACCGGCGCGGCCTGTTTGCCCGTCAGGCCATGGCCGACACTTTCAAAAGTGAACACATCCCGTCGACTTTCAATTGGGAATTCTCGCCCAAGGGCCAACATATCGAACTCGGTATCGCCGAGATGAACTTATTTATTCTCCTTTCGGCACTCGGCTTGTCGGGCAGCATCAACGGTGAGAGGCTCCTGCCGATCGGCACACTTTACGACCCGTTCATTGCCCGCGGCCTCGACGCCCTGAATTACGCTTGTTATCAGGATGCGCGGTTCATTCTGGTCGCGACTCCATCCGGCATAACGCTTGCCGGTGAAGGCGGTGCGCATCAGTCAATTGCGGAACCATTGATCGGACTTGCGCAAGACGGGTTGGCCAGCTTCGAGCCCGCTTACGTCGACGAACTCGCGGCCATCATGGCTTGGGCATTCTCCCATATGCAAAAAGATGGCGATGCCGCGCCGTCTGAACGCAATTGGCTACGCGACGAGACAGGCGGCTCGATTTATCTGCGGCTGTCGACTCGGCCGATTGAACAAATCCAGCGGGAAATGACAGCGGAGTTACGGCAACAGATCGTCGATGGTGCCTATTGGCAGCGCAAACCGGGGCCCAATTGCCAAGTCGTTGTTGCCTATACCGGCGCGGTAGCGCCCGAAGCGATTGAAGCTGTGGGATTAATGGCGGAAGACCGCCGCGACGTCGGCTTGCTGGCGATCACCTCCGCCGATCGCCTTAATGCCGGGTGGACCGCTGCTCAGCGTGCGCGCGAACGCGGACTGGTGCACGCGCGCTCGCATATCGAGCGGTTGCTCGCCGAAGTGCCGCCGCACTGCGGCATTGTGAGCGTGCTCGACGGGCATCCAGCGACGCTGGCCTGGCTCGGTGCGGTCGCCGGCCATCGCACACGCGGCCTCGGTGTCGAGCATTTCGGTCAAACCGGCTCACTCGCCGATCTCTACCGGCACTATGGCATCGACGCCAATGCTATCGTCGCGGCGGCACAGGCAATTGCGCCCGGCCGCCCGATCCGTCATCTCAAGGCGCTGCCTTGAGCTGCAGTTACATCATCAGGCCCATCCCGAAAAACATCGCGGGAACGGTGAAGATGATGACCCAGAGGATGATGGCGCAGACAATAACGGCGATCGTGTAGATCAGCGCCTTGTCAGCCGGCGGTTTCATCAGGGCGGCGATGCCCGTGTGCAGCAGGTAGAGGCTATACAGTCCGAGAATTCCCAGGATTGCCAGCGCGGGAATGATGTTGAACACGCCGGCAAGCCAGGCCGCTGTCGGCGCGTAGGCCGACACCTTCATCGCGTTGCCCAAATTTTTCCGTGCGCCGAACGTACCGGCAAGAAAATCGATGATGTAGGCAGCAACAAAAACGCTGGCCAGGGAGAGAATATAAACGACGATCGAACGCAGAAGGCCGCCGACGATCCCGATTCGGTAGGGGCCGAAGCCGATGATAGAGGTGCCGATGAACGTGCATATCACCGGAATTGCAGCGACAATCATGACATAGTTCGGAAACAGATAGCCGGGCTCGCCCGGCTCACGTTCGATTGCTGCCCATTCCGATTTTGGTTGCAGCAGGATTCCTTTAATTCGCTCCACGAGATTCATGACGCCCCTCCATTGATCCGCGGTTCAATCATAAACGCTTTTGATCGTCCAAAATCATCGCCGCCCCTTTTTCCGCAATCATCATGGTCGGCGAATTGGTGTTACCAGACGTAATTGACGGCATGACCGACGCGTCGACGACGCGCAGGCCATCGATTCCGATCACGCGCAGGCGTGCATCGACCACCGCCCGCGCATCATCATCGCGGCCCATACGCGCAGTGCCGACAGGATGGAAAATCGTTGTGCCGATATCGCCAGCCGATCTGACGAGGCCGGCTTCGTCATCGTTGCGCACCTGCGTTCCGGGCAGATATTCGACCGGAGAATATTTTTGCAGAGCCGGTTGGCCCACGATTTTGCGCGTGACACGGATTAAATCGGCCGCCACGCGCCTGTCCTCCGGCGTCGCAAGGTAGTTCGGGCTGATCGCTGGCGGCTGGGAAGGATCTCTTGATTTAAGCGTCAGCGCGCCGCGGCTGGTCGGCCGCACATTGGTGACGCTGGCCGTGAATGCGGGGAACGGATGCAACGGCTCACCGAATTTGTCGAGCGACAGCGGCTGCACATGATACTGGATATTGGCACTGCTCTGCGATGAATCGGACTTGGTAAAGGCGCCTAGTTGCGATGGCGCCATGGTCATCGGCCCGCGCCTGCGCAGGGCATAGTTGAGGCCCATCCCAAGCCGGTTGAACAACGAAGCATATGTCTCATTTAAGGTCTTCACGCCCGACACTTTGAAGATCATGCGCAGCTGCAAATGATCGTGCAGATTGGCCCCAACTCCTGGTTTATCGAGCATGACTGGGACGCCGAATTGCGACAACTGCGCTGCCGGTCCAATGCCTGAAAGCATCATGATATGCGGCGATCCGATAGCGCCGGCTGAGAGGATCACCTCGCCACGGCATCGCACACTGCGCAGGTCACCGTTTTGGCGCCAGCGTACGCCGGTTACGCGCTTCCCGTTGAATTCCAGCGCCTCGACGAGGCAACCGGTTTCGAGTTGGAGGTTTTTCCGGTGCAGCACCGGTTTGAGAAAACCACGCGCGGCCGACCAGCGGCGGCCGCGTTTCTGGTTGACGTGGAAGTAGCAAATCCCCTCGTTGTCGCCGGTATTGAAATCCTCAACCGAAGGAATCCCATACTGGTTCGCCGCGGCGCGGAATGCGTCAAGAATTTCCCACGTAAGGCGCGGATACTCGACCCTCCATTCGCCGCCGGTTGCATGGTGTTCGGTTTTTAGAAAATGATCGACGTGTTTACGAAAATAAGGCCGCACGTCGTCCCACGACCAGCCGGGCAGGCCGAGCTGGCGCCAATGATCATAATCGCCGGCCTGGCCGAGCATGTAGATCATGCCGTTAATGGCCGAGGAGCCGCCAATCACTTTGCCACGCGGGTAGTTCAGGCTGCGGTCATTTAGGCCAGGCTCCGGTTCGGTCTTGAGCAGCCAATCGGCGCGCGGATCGCCGATGGCAAACAAATATCCGACCGGAACGTGAAACCAGATCCAGTTGTCGTTCCCGCCCGCCTCCAGCAGTAGTACGCGTTTTGCGGAATCCACCGACAGCCGGTTGGCCAAGACGCACCCGGCCGAGCCCGCGCCCACGATGATGTAATCGAACTCACCTTCGATGGGTGTTGCGACTGCCATTGCGTTCCCCTGCCGCCTTAAAGGCCGACTTTACCCCGGTCGGCAAGACTTGCTAGGCTTACGTACTTGCGGTGCGCTGTACGCGTGCCGCATGCGCCGGAACGGCGGTTCCGACCGAATATCCCCTGGCTTGAGCCAATCGTGGTGCCGTCTGGCCCACAGGAGAACCGCCATGACTGCGAGGCTTTTCGGGATTGTTGGTTTTATCATCGCGCTCGCCGGCGCGCCGCAACCGCTGATCGCACAGGAACAGATCACGATATTCGCAGCTGCGTCTCTGAAAAACGCGCTCGATGAGACCAATGCGGCCTTCACCAAGACAACTGGTACCAACGTCGTCGCGAGTTATGAGGCAAGCTCCGCGCTGGCAAAACAAATCGAGCAGGGCGCGCCGGCCGATGTTTTCATCTCCGCCGACCTGCGGTGGATGGACTACGTGGCCGAGCACAAGCTGATCAAGCCCGACACCCGCATAAATCTCCTTGGCAACAAATTGGTGCTGATTGCACCTGCAAATTCGAAACTTGATCACATTGTGTTCGACCAAGGCTTCGACATTGCCAAACTCGCTGGCGACGGCCGCATTGCGGTCGCCGACGTGAAAGCGGTACCTGCCGGACTGTACGCAAAGGCAGCCCTTGAAAAACTTGGCGCATGGGCCGCAGCCGAGCCGAAGCTCGCGCAGGCTGGAAACGTGCGCGCAACGCTGGCTTTCGTCGCTCGCGGCGAGACGCCGATTGGGATCGTCTACGAGACCGACGCCAAGGTCGAGCCGAAGGTGAAAATCATCGGCACGTTCCCTGACGGCTCTTATCCGCCTGTGACTTATCCGGTCGCGGCAACCGCCGACACCCAGAAAGCAAACGTCGCACAATATCTCGGTTTCTTGCGCTCCAGTGCGGCCAAGGCGATCTTTGAAAAGCACGGCTTCAGCTTCTTGCTCAAGCCGGTGTCATAGGCGGTATCGAGACGCGTGTTCGAATTGTCTCCCCAGGATTGGACCGCGGTCCAGCTGTCGCTCCGGGTCGCGGCGGTGTCGACGCTGGTCGCACTGCCCTTCGGCATCGCAATCGCGACGTTGCTGGCACGTAAGGATTTCTGGGGCAAAGCGCTCGTGGACGGCATCGTGCTTCTGCCACTCGTCCTGCCTCCGGTGGTGACGGGCTATCTGCTGCTCATCACCTTTGGACGACGGGCGCCGGTCGGGGCGTTTCTCGCCGACCATTTCGGTATCGTGTTCTCGTTCCGCTGGACCGGTGCGGCGCTGGCCTGCGGTGTGATGGCTTTCCCGCTCATGGTACGTGCGATCCGCCTTTCGATTGAGGCAATCGACACTCGACTGGAAGACGCTGCATCGACGCTCGGTGCCAACCCAATCTGGACCTTTGCAACCGTCACGCTGCCGCTGGCGTTGCCCGGCATCATTGCCGGTGCGATTCTGGCGTTTGCCCGCGCGCTCGGTGAATTCGGCGCAACGATCACGTTCGTTTCCAACATTCCCGGCGAAACGCAGACGATTTCCGCCGCAATCTACACATTGACACAAGTTCCAAATGGCGACGCCGATGCCATGAAGCTGGTCATCGTCGCCGTCATCATCTCACTTGGCGCGCTGATGATTTCGGAATGGCTGGCGCGACGCGCGACCGCGCGCCTGCATGGCGCATGACGGCAACCATGCACAAACCAAATAGAGATTAAGATGTTGTCAGTCGACGTCGAAAAGCGACTTGGCGATTTTACGCTCCACGCGGCTTTCGAAGCCGAAGGCGGCGCAACCGCCCTTTTCGGGGCATCCGGCGCCGGCAAAACCAGCATCATCAACATGATTGCCGGGCTTCTTGCTCCCGACCGGGGGCGAATTGCACTCGACGACGAAATATTGTTCGACGACAAGGCGCGTATCAATCATCCGGCCTGGCAGCGCCGTGTCGGCTACGTCTTTCAGGAAGGTCGCCTGTTCCCACACCTCTCGGTGAAACGTAATCTCGATTTCGGCCGCTGGATGAGCGGCCAGGCAGCTGACGCCAAAGCCTTCGCGCACGTGGCCGAGCTGCTCGACATCGGCCGGTTGCTTGACCGCCGGCCCGGCAAGCTTTCGGGCGGCGAACGGCAACGAGTCGCTGTGGGCCGCGCCCTGCTGATGCGCCCTCGCCTTTTGCTGCTGGACGAGCCGCTCGCGTCACTCGATACCGCGCGCAAACGGGACATCCTGCCCTATCTGGAGCGCCTGCGTGACGAGGCACAGGTGCCAATCATCTACGTCAGCCATGACGCTTTCGAAGTGAAGCGCATTGCCAGCCGCGTGGTGTGGCTCGATGCTGGAAAGGTCGTGACGACGGGTGGCCCCGGGCTGCTCGACGCCGCACAGGCGGATATGCTTGCCTAAGCAATGTTTCCCCCTGAGCGAATCGTTTGCCTAACCGAGGAAACCGTCGAGACTCTTTATCTTCTCGGCGAGGATCGCCGTATCGTCGGTGTATCCGGTTATGCTGTGCGGCCACCGCGAGTCCGGCGCGAGAAACCACGCGTATCGGCCTTCATTTCCGCCGACGTGCCAAAAATCCTCACGCTCAAGCCGGATCTGGTTCTCACCTTTTCTGATTTACAGGCTGACATCGTCGCGGACTTGATTCGCAACAACATTGCCGTTCACGCTTTCAATCAACGCGATGTCGCCGGGATACTGGATATGATCCGAACGCTTGGTGCGCTGGTCGGCGTCGCGGAAAAAGCCGACGCACTGGCGGATTCGCTGGCCGCGCACATCGATGAGGTGCATGAGCGTGCGCTGTTGCTGCCGCGTCGGCCGCGCGTCTATTTCGAGGAATGGGATGAACCGATGATTTCCGGCATCGCGTGGGTATCGGAACTCATCGAAGCGGCCGGCGGCATCGAAGTGTTTCCGCAGCTTGCCGTGCGCAAGAACGCAAAGGACCGCATTGTGTCGGGCAGTGATGTCATCGCGGCACGGCCGGACATCATCGTCGGCTCCTGGTGTGGCAAAAAATTTGTTCCGGCCAAAGTTGCCGCGCGTCTCGGCTTCTCCGAGGTTCCCGCAGTCGCCGGCGGCTGGTTACGTGAGATCAAATCCACTTTGATCCTGCAGCCCGGACCCGCCGCCCTCACCGACGGGCTCGATCAACTGGCGGGAATTATCTCGGAATGGGTTGAAAAGCGGGCAAGCTAGGTCCATGGATGCGGACCAATTCGGGCCGGTAGGAAATCCGGGCCCGGTTGTGCTATGAACTGCCAAACGTAACGTACAGGACCCGACAGCAATGCAGCCGAACAAGACCCGCGCCGACCTCTGGATTGACTTGCTGCTGGTGGCATTTCTGATCGGTTTCGATGTGGCCGCCCGCTTGCTCCCGCATGCGCCAGGCGTTTGGCCGTTCGCGGCGAGCGCGCTGTTTGCTGGACGGATGCTGCGAATCCCGGCACTCGCCGTGGTCGTGCCGCTTGCCGCGGTGTTGCTGAGCAATGTGGCACTCGCGGGCGATGACTGGCGCGTCACGCTTGTGGTCTGTGCTGCGATTACGCTACCCGCATTTGCCGGCATGCTGGCGCGCCGTTGGCAGGGTGCAATTCCCGTGATCACGGCAATGATTTCTTGCTCGCTGATATTCTTCGTAGCCACAAACTTCGCAGTTTGGGCCTTCAGCGGTATGTACCCGCTGACCTGGCAGGGCTTGGTACAATGCTATACGGCCGCGCTTCCGTTCCTGGACAAGACCGTGCTCGGCGACCTGTTCTGGACCGCGGTGCTGTTCGGCGGCGCTTGGCTGGTGCAACGCGTCCCGGCTCTATCGCGTCGCGCGGCCTAGCCTAGATATTTCTGGATTCGCTTCCACAGCGTTTCGGCGTGACCAATGAGATCGGTCGGCGCCTCCGGCTCGGCTAGTCTTAGGCCGACTGTGATTGCGCGGCCGCTTTCGACCTTGTGTGCGAGCAGTGCGATTGGTCCCAACTCGACAACATCCCCTACCTTGACCCGGCGCCGAAGCTGTTCGCTGAAATAGTCAGCCAGCGTCACTTCTGTATGGTCGGCAGCGACCTGCAGGCCGTAGATGTCGGCTAGCGCGCCGAGCGTTGCAGTCCCCGGCACAAAGAAGTCGCCGAGCAGCGCGGGGTCCGGCGAAACCGGCGGCGGCATTTTGACGAAGAAGCGGTCAAGCGCCTGCGCTTTTTCCGGTGGCGCCAGAAGATAGACATAGTCACCTTCGCGCACCGGATGCGCTTCCGATGGCGTGAGAATTTCCTCTTTGCGTATGACCAATGTCGGCCGCGCCCAATTCGGAATGAGGCCGCGCCGGAGGAATGGACTATTGGCCGGAACCGGATAGCCGACGATCTCGCGGGCGAGTTGGCCCGGCAAATCAAGTTCGACGCGGCGTGGAAGCGGATCGGCCCGCGCGAATGAAATATCGAGCTTGCGGGCAGCTAACGCCACCGTCCAGCCCTGTACCAGCAGGGATGACAGCACCACAACGAAGGCGACGTCGAAATAGAGATACGCCCCCGGCAAGCCGACGAGCATGGGAATCGAGGCGAGGAAAATCCCGACCGCGCCGCGCAATCCCACCCATGATATGAACAGCATTTCCCGCCATTGAAACTTGAAGGGCGCAAGACACAGAAATACGGCTGCGGGCCGTGCAACCAGCATCAACACCAGTGCCACCGACATCGAGCCATATAGACTATCTGCAAGCCGGTGCGGCCACGCTAAAAGGCCGAGCAGCACGAACATTACGATCTGCGCGAGCCAGGTGACGGCATCAAGAAAGACGACAACGGAATTATGCGCGCGCGTCTGCTTGTTGCCGACCACCAGACCCGCAAGATACACCGCGAGAAATCCTGACGAGTGCACTGCATTCGCAAAGGCAAAAACGACCAGTGCGCTGACCGCGACAAACGGCGCATGCAGGCCCTGCGCCAGCGTCAACCGATTCAGTACGAATGTGATGATTTGCCCGCCAACATAGCCAATCACGCAGCCAAGAATCGCGTCTCGCAAAAAGGTCGCGAGGGCATGTGACCAGCTCTGATCGCCGCGCAGCAGCACTTCGACCAGAAGAAGCGCGAGAAAAATGGCGAAGGGATCGTTCGTCCCCAATTCCACCTCTAATACCCCGCGAACACGCGGACGCAGGCGAAGGCCGCGAGCATTAATCAGGAAAAACACGGCAGCTGCGTCGGTCGAGGCCACGACCGCCCCGATCAGCAGGGCCTGAACCCAGCCGAGCCCAAGCACAAATTTTGCTACTGGCGTGGTGAGCAGCGTCGTGATCATTACACCCACGGTTGCCAGGGTGACCGACGGTGCCAAAACATTCCGGAAACTAGCGAAACGCGTGCGCAGCCCGCCATCGAACAGGATCAGCGCCAACGCGATCGAACCCACCATATAGGCGGTGCCAACGTCGTCGAACTTTATGCCGCCGGGGCCGCCCTCGCCGGCCATCATGCCGACCAAGAGGAACACCAGCAGCAACGGTGCGCCGAAGCGCAACGCGATCAGGCTGGACAGAATACCGGCGAGGACCAGCAAGCTGCCGAGCAAAATGGCGAGACTGACGCTGTCAAGCGAGGCCATTGCACGAATCTCCTCCCGCTATAGGAAGGTTTCGCGCGCGCAAGAGCAACGGGAAACGTTGCCGCGCCTTAGCACATTGTCAAAACGCCACCTTATCACCGCCCTTGAGCGAGAGGATTTCCCGCGCCTCGTCGGGGCCCGCGATCTCCAGCCCGAGGCCCTCGAGAATCTTGCGGACATTGGTGACCTGCTGAGCATTGGACTCAGCCAGCCTGCCGGCGCCGATCCAGAGCGAATCCTCCATGCCGACCCGCACATTGCCGCCCATCGATGCCGCCATTGCAGCGACCCGCATCTGATTGGCGCCAGCGCCTAATACCGACCAATGATAGTTGTCGCCCAGCAGTCGATCGGCGGTGCGCTTCATCATGATGATATCTTCGGGATGCGGACCGATACCTCCAAGAATGCCGAAGACCGACTGCACAAATAGTGGCGGCTTTACCAGGCCGCGATCGAGGAAATGCCGCAGCGTATAGAGGTGACCGATGTCGTAGCACTCGATCTCGAAGCGGGTGCCATTCCCGGCGCACGTGCTCAGGATGTACTCAATATCAGCGAAAGTGTTCTTGAACATTCCGCCGCGCGACCGTTCGAGATAAGGCTCCTCCCAATCGTGTTTGAACTTGCCTTTGTAGCGCGGGATCATCGGATAAAGCCCGAAGTTCATCGTCCCCATATTGAGTGAGGCAACCTCGGGCTTGAACGTTGCGGCCGGGCGGACCCGCTCTTCGGCCGTCATCGTGGGCGCACCGCCCGTAGTGATGTTCACGACGACATTAGAGCGCTGCTTGATCACCTTGAGGAACGGCGCAAAGGCCTCCGGCGTCTGATCGGGACGGCCGTCCTGCGGGTTGCGCGCGTGGAGGTGGACGATGGCCGCCCCCGCCTCGGCCGCCCCGATGGCGGCGTCCGCAATCTCCTGCGATGTCACCGGTAAATGTGGTGACATCGACGGCGTGTGGATCGAACCGGTAACAGCACAAGTAATGATGACTTTCCGCGACTTCGCCATGAGCTTTCCATCCCAGTGAAGTGAGTGTTGTTGATTGGCAAATGGACTTCTTGGGCGATCCTAGAGTATCAGCCGTACCGAAGTCACCCTGTTCGCCTTGAACCTCTTGGAGCCCATGGCCGCACTCGAGAAAATGCATAGGCCGACAATGATCGTCGGCATCGTGTGCGGTACGCTCGCAGCCCTCGCGTGGGCGGCGGGCTTCGTCGTCGCAAAGCACGGCATCCAGATCGGCTTTTCGCCCGCTGATCTGGCATTCCACCGCTTCTTCTGGTCCAGCTTGCTGATGCTGCCGTGGGTCGTTCGCGGCGGCTTGCGCGCCCTCGGAGGCATCGGCTGGGGACGCGCATTTGTGATGACCGTCCTGTCGGGGCCGCCGCAGTCGCTGATCGCCTATAGCGGCTTTATTCTGGTGCCGCTCGGCCATGGCACTACAATTCAACCTGCGTGCGCGGCGTTGTCGGGCCTCGTCCTCGCCTCGCTGGTGCTCAACGAAAGGCCGACCTTTCAACGAATAATCGGCGGCGCGATCATCATTGCCGGCTTGTTGCTATTTGGCGCTGAATCCCTCGCGACAATCGGCGGCGCCGGTGTCGGTGGCGACCTCTTGTTTGCCACTGCTGGACTGTTCTGGGCGACATTTGGGACGTTGCTACGGCTTTGGAATGTGCCGGGCACACGAGCGGTCATGGCGGTCGGCGCCGTATCTCTGGTCGTGTTCGCGCCGATCTATCTTTTCATCTACGGCATAAGCGCACTGGCGCGGCATGGCTTGTTCGAAAATCTCCTGCAAGCTGTCGTGCAGGGCGGGATTGCCGGATCGTTGCCAATTTATCTTTTCGCCCATGCGGTGATCGCGCTCGGCGGCGGGCGCGCGGCAACGTTTCCCGCTTTGGTGCCGATGTTCGGCGTAATAATCGGTTATCTTGCACTCGGCATAGTGCCAAGCCTGGCGCAATTCGTCGGTATGCTGATCGTTCTTGTGGGCTTCCAATTCGCGCTACGGCGCTGAAGCCTACCTACGCCTCCGGACCGGCGTATTTGCCCGCCGTCTCCGGGAACATGTTTTTGATGATTTTGAACTTCGAGATATCGACCGTTGCGTCCATATGCATGAAGATCACGGCGTCGCGCAGCACTTTTTCGATGCCAAAATCAAGCATGATGCCGTTGCCGCCGTGCAATTCGACCGCGTGCTGGGCAACCTTCATGATTTCTTCCGAAGCGAACAACTTGGCCATGTTGACCAAAGTCTCCGCTTCCGGCGCGTTCTCGTCGACCGCCTGCGCCGCGCGATCGAGCAGCGCACGCACCGCTTCGATTTTTGTCGCCATTTCGGCAAGCCGTAACGCCACCGCCTGATGCTTGATCAGGATACGGCCGCCCTGCACGTAATTTTGCACGTACTCCGCAGTTGCTTCGAATGCGCGCACGCCAACGCCAAGATTCTTTGCGGCCTGAATGATTTTGCCCGGACGGAAATAGACACCGGCCGAACCCATGGCGCTGTCCTGCACCAAGAGATGGTCGTCGGGAATGAACATATCCTCGAACACCATCTCTCCATTATTCATGAAGCGGCAGCCGAGCGTCTCATTGCAGCGCGCGACCGTGAAGCCTTTTGTCTCTCGCGGCACCAGGAACGATGAGGTGCCTTGCATCATGCCCACTTTGGGATTGGTGTTGGCGTAGACGACATAGAGACTCGCGTCATATCCGTTGGAAATGAATTGCTTCCGGCCGTTGATCACCCAGCCGCCGTTGGTCTTGACCGCCTTGGTCTGCATCGCCGCTTCCGGCACGTTGTAGGGAAGCCAGCGGTCAGACGCGCCGCGCGGTTCGGTCAAACAGTGCGCCATCAGGAACTGCGGCTCGGCGACCAGGCGCTTGAACCATTTCTCCTGCAAGTGCTTGGGCGCGAACTGGCGCAGCAGCACCGACACTTTCCAGTTCTGCACCATTTTGTCGGCAAGACCCGAGTCGCCGCGGGCGATCTCTTCCGCCACGACGGCAAAGGTCTTGACCTCGGTGCCCTTCTCGAGTTCGACGCCGCCGTATTCTTCCGGAACACCAAGCGTGCGGATACCGATCTTCTCGGCCTCTTCCAGAATGCGGATCGGGAGCCGCTCTTCCGGAACCATCGACCATTCGAGCTTCCAATTCTGCTTGATGAATGGAAGGACCACCTCATCGACGAAGTCGCGGCAACTCTGCCGCATCATGCGCAGTTCTTCGGACAAGCCCCGGTCTCTCGACATACGCTCCAACATGGACAGCTTCCTTTATTCTATTTTTTCCAGGCAAAACCTGATCGTCGCTATATTGCAGCTACGCCGCTTTGCGGCTCGCAAGGAAATCGCCCATACGGGCAAGCGCCTTTAAGATATTTTCGGTCGAGTTGGCATAGGACAATCGCACATAGCCCTCACCAAGTATGCCGAAATCGGGGCCGCCGATAATGGCGACGCCGGCGTCTTCCAGAAGTGATGATGCGAGTGCCTTGGCTTTCCAGCCGGTTCCTTTGACATTGGGAAAAGCGTAGAAGGCGCCCTTTGGGATTGCACATGAAACTCCAGGCAACTTGTTGAGCCCCTCGACCACGACTTTCCGCCGTCTGTCGAATTCAGCGATCATCTTGTGCACTTCGTCCTGCGAGCCTTTCAGCGCGGCAAGCCCAGCATATTGCGCCGAAGCGTTGACGCAGGAATGCAGATTCACTGCCAGCTTACGCGCGTAGTCGTAGAGCTTGCCCGGCCACACCGCATAACCAAGCCGCCAGCCGGTCATGGCATATGTCTTCGACCAGCCATTGAGCAGAATCAGGCGGTCGCGAATCGAAGGGTACGACAGCAAACAAACATGGGTTTCGCCGTCATAGACCATATGGTCGTAGATCTCGTCCGACATGACGGCGACGTCCGGCCACTTCTCCAGCCCGGCAACGAGCTTGTCGACTTCAGCTTTGGGCGTGACGCCGCCAGTCGGATTGGCCGGTGAATTGAGAATGAGCAATCGTGTTCGTGGCGTGATCAGCTTGAGTGTTTCTTCCGCCGAGAAGGCAAAACCGTTCTCTTCACGGATGGGGACCGGCACAGGCTGGGCGCCGGTGAATTCGATCATCGATCGGTAGATCGGAAATCCGGGATCGGGATAGAGGATTTCAGCGCCGGGCTCACCGAACATCAATATCGACATGAACATGGTCGGCTTGCCGCCCGGCATAATCATCACAGTGTCGGGCGAGACTTCGACGTTGAAGCGTTTGGCGAGATCCGCAGCGACCGCCTCGCGCAGCGCCGGAATACCGTTCGCCGGCGTGTAGCCATGATGGCCGTCGCGCAGCGCCTTGACGGCTGCCTCGACGATAAAATCCGGTGTTCGGAAATCGGGCTGGCCGATGCCGAGATTGATAATGTCGCGGCCTTGCGCGACAAGCGCATTGGCCCGGGCGAGTACGGCAAAGGCATTTTCCTCGCCGATGCGATCGAAGGCCGCGATTGTACGAAGCATTTCTGCACTCCTCCCGCGCGGACGCCGCTTACGCGGCATATGCGCGGCGGCGCCTCCTCTGAGGCATGCAGTTCAGCCGATCAGACGGCAAAAATCAAACGCTGTCAGAGCCTTCGCCCAGAGGGCGGCCAGGTCAAGGATCGCCGCCGAAACGACCGCTGACATCGCGCCAGATCTGGAAACGGATATTCGGGTCCGGATCGTCGCCGAGATAAACGCCGCTGATAGTAAAGCGGCCCCGCGGGGAACAGGTTCGTGCCCCAATATTTGCCTTGAGTGGTCTCGGACGTCGTGACGGCCTTTTTGTGCTTGCGCGACTTTGCGGCATCTGCCGGCGACGTCAGTGCGAACGCCGCAATCAACGTGGCAGCCAGCACTTTTAACTGAAGCGATGACATGGCGATTCTCCATGACACTCTAGGTGATGTCATCCGCTTAGCGGATCGGGGTGACGGCGCAAAGTAAATGGCGCCTCAAAGCGATCACATCTCAGTGTCGGAATAACGAGGCATCTCGGGGGTTTCACGCCGTCAAACAGCTCGACAAGCTTGCCATAGCCGACATTGCAATCGCGCCATTGTTGGAGGCATTGTCGGAATTGCAGCGCTTACAGGACCGGGTCATGGGCATCGCCGATAAACGCCGCGCATTTCGCGCGCTACACGAGAGCGGTTGTTTCGTCATTCCAAATCCCTGGAACGTCGGCAGCGCGCGCTATTTACAGGGGCTCGGCTTCAAGGCGCTGGCGACAACCAGCTCGGGTTACGCCCATTCCATTGGTTACTCAGACGGCGACGTTACCCTCGACATGGTGCTCGCGCATTGCCGTGAAATCGCACAAGTTGCGGGCGTCCCGGTCAACGCGGATTTTGAAGGCGGTTTTGCCGACGACCCGGAAGGAGTCGCTGCAAATGTCCGCCTTTGCATCGACACGGGTGTTGCGGGATTGTCGATCGAGGATTTCACCGAGAACGATGCGGATCCGCTCTACGAATTTGGATTGGCGGTAAAACGCGTTCGTGCGGCTCGCGACGCAATCGGCAAAGCCGGCGGCGATGTGGTGTTCACGGCGCGAACTGAAGGCTTCATCAGGGGCCGGCCAGATTTAGCTGAAACGGTTCGCCGCCTGAAAGCTTTTGCAGACGCTGGTGCTGATTGTCTTTACGCGCCGGGAATCAAGACGCGAGAACAAATCGAAACGGTGGTCAAAGCGGTTGCGCCGTTGCCGGTCAACTTACTGATGCCAGCGCCAATGGGTTTCACCGTGAGTGATATTGCGGCGATGGGCGTCCGTCGTATCAGCGTGGGCGGCACGCTCGCGCGGGTCGCGATGCATGCCTTCATTCAATCCGCGCGGCAGATTGCACAGGAGGGAAAGTTTGACAGCTTCGCCGGCATTACGTCGAATGCGGACTTGAACAAGTTTTTCCACGACGACCTACCGCGGCGGCCGAAGTCGTGACTGACGACGCTCATCCGCAGTTCGGGAAGCCAGTTGGCATGCCCGTCGACACCACGCCGTCCGAATGTCCCGGTCCGGTGACGCTCAACGGCCGCTACGGCCGTATCGAAAAGCTCAGAACTGAGCACGCCGCATCGCTGTGGGACTCGGTCCAAGGCCACAATGCGATCTGGACCTATATGTCGCAATACGGGCCGTTTGCCGGCGCGGAGGAATTTTTTGGCTGGGTGCATCAGCGCACGGCACTCACCGATCCCTATTCATACGCGATAATGAGCAGCGCTGATCGGTGCGTCGGCATCGCAACGTTGATGGAAATAAAGCCGGCGATGCGGGTCATCGAGGTTGGTCACATCGTCTATTCACCCGCGCTGCAGCGCACGCCGCTTGGCACGGAGGCCCAATACCTGTTGGGACGATATGCCTTCGAGACGCTTCGCTACCGGCGTTTCGAATGGAAATGCAATGCGCTCAATGCCGCCTCGCGGAGTGCCGCGCTACGCTATGGATTCACATTCGAGGGCATTTTGCGTCAGCACATGATTGCGAAGGGTCGCAACCGCGATACCGCATATTTCTCAATGCTCGACAGCGAATGGCCAATACGCAGGGCAAACTTTGAACGCTGGCTTTCGCCGGATAATTTCACCACCGACGGCCGGCAAATTCTTAGCCTAAGCGCGCTGAACGGCGTCACAGGATGAACATTTCTGCCCATTCGTCGCCCCGTCTGTTGCAGCAACGGCCATTCGTCCTGTTTTGGTTGGCGAGGCTTGCCTCGACCATGGGCTATCAAATGCTGACTCTGACGATCGGCTGGCAGATTTACGAAATTACCAACAGCGCGTTAGATCTTGGGCTGGTCGGCCTGATTCAGTTCGTACCGGCGGTCGTGCTCACATTGCTGATCGGACATGCCGCCGACCGGTACGACCGCCGCTTAATCGTCCGCACAGCCCAGGGCGTCTATGCGCTGGCCGCTGTGATGATGACCGCAGCCTTGATCGCCGGCATTCTTGGTCGCGAACTTCTGTTTGCCGCGGTGTTCATGATCGGCTGTGCGCGCGCATTTGAAATGCCGACGGCGCACGCGTTGGCGCCAACGCTCGTTCCCCCGTCGCTGATCTCACGTGCAGTCGCGGCCTGGACGTCCGCCAACCAGACGGCCGTGATTTGTGGTCCCGCAATAGGCGGTTTGATTTACGCAGCAAGTCCCGTGATGGTTGGCGTTGTTTGCCTGGTGTTCTTCGCCTGCTCGATCACTTTGGTGAGTTTTGTCCGCTCAGAACGTCCCGCGTCACCACGTGAGCCCCCGACATTCGCCTCGGTCTTTGCCGGCTTCGAATACATTCGAATAAGACGCCGGCTGCTCGGTGTGATTACGCTCGACTTGTTTGTGGTGATCCTTGGCGGCGCAACGGCACTCCTCCCAATCTACGCCAGGGATATCCTCAGCGTCGGCCCCATCGGCCTCGGCCTGTTACGCTCCGCACCGGCAGCTGGCGCGCTGATTACATCGATTGTCCTGGCGCGCTTTCCGGTGGAGCGGCATATCGGCCGCAAGATGTTTGCCGTTGTCGGTATTTTCGGCATTACGACCATCGTGTTCGGGTTGTCGACATCGTTTCCTCTGTCGCTGCTGGCACTCGCTATTCTTGGTGCATCGGACGCGGTCAGCATCGTGATCCGTTTTTCGCTGGTACAAATTGAAACGCCGGACGAAAAACGGGGTCGGGTTAGCGCGATCAACTATCTGTTCGTTGGCTCATCGAATACGCTCGGCGAATTCGAATCTGGAGCAATTGCGGCTTGGCTCGGCGCCGTGCCGTCGGTAGTAATCGGCGGGCTAGGTTCGCTGCTTGTGGCAGCAGTGTGGATGACGTTGTTTCCGGAACTCCGCCGGATTGACCGCTTTGAACCTGCGGACCGCGAGCAAGCGAGGACGTGATGCATATTCTGATTACCGGCGCGGCGGGCATGATTGGCCGCAAGCTCACCGCAAGGCTGGTAAAAGACGGCGGCCTTGGTGGCAAACCGATCGATCGGCTCACACTGATTGACGTCGTGGCTCCGGAAAAACCGGCCGGCGATGCAGGCGCGGTAGATGTTTCAACCAGCGACCTCTCGGCGCCGGGCGCCGCAGCCAAGGCCATTGGCGGCAGGCCAGAGGTGATCTTTCACCTTGCCGGCGTCGTTTCGGGTGAGGCGGAAATCGATTTCGAGAAGGGATATCGGGTCAATCTCGATGGGACCCGCGCTTTGCTGGAAGCAATCCGCACCGCCGTTTACAAGCCGAAGGTGGTTTTTACCTCTTCAATCGCGGTCTATGGCGCGCCGTTTCCCACTTCCATTCCCGATGACTTCCACCTCACGCCGCTCACGTCCTACGGGACGCAGAAAGCCATTTGCGAATTGCTGCTTGCCGATTACGCGAGGCGAGGCCTACTCGACGGCGTCGGAATTCGCTTGCCAACCATCTGCGTGCGGCCGGGCAAGCCAAACAAAGCCGCGTCCGGCTTTTTTTCAGGTATCATTCGAGAGCCGCTCGCCGGGCAGGAAGCAGTTCTGCCGGTCTCCGAAAACGTACGGCATACCCATGCGAGCCCCCGAGCTGCAGTCGGCTTTCTTATTCACGCCGCGGGTTTGACGCCTGAGCAACTTGGGCCACGCATCAATCTTGCCATGCCGGGTGTTTCATGCACGGTCGGTGAACAGATCGAAGCGCTACGCCGTGTCGCCGGCGACAAAATAGCCGCACGCATTCGCCGCGAACCGGATGAACTCGTCCAACGCATTGTCTCCGGTTGGGCCGAGCGGCTGGACGCGAAGCGCGCACGCGAGCTCGGATTTGAGGCCGAAGCATCTTTTGAAGACATTGTGCGCGCCCATATCGAGGATGAACTTGGTGGAAAAATAGTGAATTAACGCGCTCTATCTGTTCGCTTGCATAGGGCGCCGCAAACCTTACATTGTGAGCCATGACCTACGTTGACGCAGCTGTCGCCCCGTTACGGAAAACCGGCCAGATCAAGATTCACGGACCCGCCGCCTTCGAGGCGATGCGTGAGGCCGGTCAGCTTGTCGCGCGCTGCCTTGATATGCTGACCGAGCATATTGCGCCTGGCGTACAGACTGAAAAAATCGACAAGCTTGTTTTCGATTACGCCATGGATCATGGCGCCCTGCCCGCTACGTTGATGTACCGCGGCTACAAAAAATCAACCTGCACATCTCTTAACCACGTTGTGTGCCACGGTATTCCGGGTGACAAGCCGCTGAAGGATGGCGATATCGTCAATATCGATGTAACTCTGATCCTCAACGGCTGGCATGGCGATTCCAGCCGTATGTTTACGATCGGGGAAATCCCGCGCCGTGCTGAACGGTTAATCGAGGTCACGCATGAGGCAATGATGCGCGGTATTGCCGCCATTCGGCCGGGTGCGACGAGCGGCGATATCGGCCACGCAATTCAGGCTTACGTCGAAGCACAACACATGAGCGTCGTGCGTGACTTCTGCGGTCACGGCCTTGGACGCCTATTTCACGATGAACCGAATATCGTGCACGTCGGCCGTCCCGGCGAAGGCATCGTATTAAAGCCGGGCATGTTCTTTACAGTAGAACCGATGATCAATCTTGGACGCCCGCATGTGAAGGTTCTGTCCGATGGCTGGACAGCGGTAACGCGCGATCGCTCGCTGTCCGCTCAGTTCGAGCACACGGTCGGCGTCACCAAAGACGGCGTCGAGGTCTTCACCTTTTCGCCAGCCGGGCTGCATAAGCCGCCATACAAGCGCTAAGGCGCGCTCCCTCGAATTATCGTCGTTTTCTCAGCAATTGTGTTTTTCTGATATACAATTATTACGTGTATATGCGCGCGAATGCATCTTCATGACCGACAAACGTGACAAGGCCACTCGGATAGATGAGCCGGTGCCACCTCACTATCACGGGCACCGCGAGCGGCTGCGCGGACGATTCCGGCAAGCCGGCGCCGAGGCCGTCAGCGACTACGAATTGCTGGAGCTGGTGCTATTCCGCGCAATCCCGCAGCGTGACGTGAAGCCGCTTGCGAAAAACTTGATCGCCACGTTCGGCTCGTTCCCGGAAGTAATTTCGGCGCCGCCGGCCCGGCTTACCGAGATTAAAGGCATCGGCGACGCCGCCATCACCGAGCTCAAAATTGTGCACGCTGCAGCGAGCCGGCTCGCGCGCGGCCAAGTGAAAAAGCGGCCGGTCCTCTCATCCTGGTCGAGCGTGATCGATTATTGCCGTACCACCATGGCCTTCGCCGAAAAGGAACAATTCCGTGTTTTGTTCCTCGACAAACGAAATCAGCTGATTGTCGACGAATTGCAACAGGTCGGTACTGTCGATCACACGCCGGTCTATCCGCGCGAAGTCGTCAAACGCGCGCTCGAACTTTCCGCCACCGCGCTGATCCTCGTGCACAATCATCCATCAGGGGATCCGACGCCCTCTCACGCAGACATTCAGATGACGCAGACAATCATCGAAGTCGCCCGCCCGCTAGGGATCGCCGTGCACGACCACATCGTCGTTGGCAAAGAAGGTCACGCGAGCTTCAAGGGGCTGCGGCTTATCTAGATTATTGCCGTACCAGCGTGATCTGGTCGGCACTTTCGGGCACGCGGCGCCAGGTCGCGTTGTCGACCTCCTCGAAACGCCATGGACTGCCGCGCGACGGTACCAGCATCAACTCGTCGCGATCGATCGCCCATTGCACGAAATTCAACCGCGCGATCGTCGCATCGCAGCCAGGCTTCACCGTCACGGCAAGGTTTTCGCCTGCCTTAGTCATCGCAAGCGTCAACACGCAGATGGGCGCGCCGGATTTACGAATGACCGCCCAATTTCCAGCGACCTGTTCCGGCGGTTTTGGCGGCGCGCCGGCGGCGGCCGCATTTTGCAGGAACAGCACTCCGACGCCGGGCGTCGGCGCCTCAAAAATTCCATCCTCGACTTCGCTGAATTCAACGACCGACTTACCACGCGCATCAAGCAAATAGAGCAAATCATTGTCGGGGAATTTCCAGCCCGCGATATCGCGCACCAGCGGGAACAGGTTGGCGCAGTTGGCGTCAAATTCGACCTTGAAGCCCGCCGGGCCCTGGTCGCTCTTGAACGTGGCCGTGCAAGTCCGGTCGCGGTCGGCATTGGAAAACTCCCAGCTGCCGACCATCCGCTGGGCAGATTCACCCAGCGTCGCCGGCTGCGCAAGCGCAACCCCGGCAACACAGACTGCCGCAAGACCGATCGAAAGGCGGGTCATATGCAAACTATAGCACCAGCGCTTGCTAACCGCGTCACTAACGTTTCGGCGGGAAAGGCGTTTCAGGAACCGGCGTAAGAGGCGGCTTGCCGGCTGCCCATGCCAAAATATTGTCGACGACAAGCTGGTCCATCGCCGCTCGCGTCGCTTCGGTTGATGAGCCCAGGTGTGGGAACAGCACGATGTGATCCATCTCGATCAGTTCTTTCGGCACATTGGGCTCGTTGGCAAACACATCGAGGCCGGCAGAATAGATCGTGCGTTTTTTTAGCGCCTCGATGAGTGCCGGTTCATCGACCACCGAACCGCGCGCCATATTAATCAGTACGCCACGCGGGCCCAGCGCTTTGAGCACCTCGGCATTGATCATGTTCTTGGTGCTGGCGCCTCCCGGCACGATCACCATCAGCGTATCGACGTCACGCGCCATGTCGATGAGGTTGGGATAGTGCTTGTAGCTTACGCCCTGTTGCGGACTTCGGCTGTGATAGACAACCGGCAGGCCGAAGGCCTCGAGCCGCCGCGCAATAGCCTTGCCGATGCGGCCCATGCCGACCATACCGACCGTACGATCGCGCAGCGTGGCTTTGGTGAGCGGATAATGAGCGTCCGTCCATTTTCCGGCACGCAAATAGCGATCCGACTGCGGTAGCTCGCGAATGGTGCAAAGCAGAAGGCCGAGCGCAGTGTCCGCGACCTCCTCATTGAGCACCTCCGGCGTGTTGGTCACGACAATGCCGTGCTCGCCCGCCCATTTGGCATCGATATGGTCATAACCGACGCCAAAGCTTGATACCTGCTGGAGGTGAGGAAACTGCTGGAGAAAGGTTCCGTCGACCTTGTTGGCGGTGTAGGCGATCGCGATCGCTTTAATCTTGTTGCCGACCTCTTTGGCGAAGGCCGCTTTGTCCTTGGCGTCGAGCCAGTGGTGAAGCGTCACCTTTCCCTCGAGGCCCTTCATCATCACCGGCTTCTTTGCGCCGACCAGCAGCACATCCGGCTTTTCGCCAGCCATTTCAAATTCTCCTTGCTAAACCAGCGCCGTTACCGGCAACTCGACGAATTTCTTGAATTCTGCCAGCAGCTCGGCGCCAAGCGCGCCGTCCACGACGCGATGGTCGCACGACAATGTGACGGACATCTGGCTGATGAACTTCACGCTGCCATCCGCTGCCTCCGTTGGCGCGCGGCGTGTCGCGCCGACCGCCAGGATAGTGGCATGCGGCGGATTTATGATCGCAGAGAACTCGCGCACGCCATACATGCCGAGATTGGAGATAGCACTGGCGCCGCCCTGATATTCGTTGGGCTTCAGCCTTTTGTGGCGCGCACGGTCTGCGAGATCGCGCATTTCCGCCGAGATTGCGGTGAGCGATTTCGTCTCGGCATTGCGCACAACGGGTGTAATGAGCCCGCCTTCGAGCGCGACCGCGACCCCAATATCCGAATGCCAAAAACGAAGGATACGGTCGCCTGCCCACACGGCATTCGCCGCAGGAATGCGTTGCAACGCTGCCGCCCATGCTTTGATGATGAAGTCGTTCAATGAAAGTTTGAACGCCGGCTCACCGCTTTTGTCTTTCGGCGCGGCGGCGTTCGCTTCCTCGCGCATGGCGATCAGGCGGCCAACTTCGAGATCGCCGGTGAGATAGAAGTGTGGGATCGTCTGCGTGGCCTCGACCAGCCGTGTGGCGATCGTCCGGCGCATGGAATCGAGCGGCACTTCTTCGAACTCGACACCTTCGTAAAACGCCTTGACCTGGACGGCACTCGGCCCTGCTGCGCGCGCCGCTGCGGCCTGCGGCATCGCAGTTTCCACGTCGCGCGCGACGATGCGGCCATGCGGGCCAGAACCTGAAATGTGCGAGAGCTCAATGCCGCGCTCGCCCGCAAGCCTCCGCGCCAGCGGCGTCACCGCCGTACCACTCGCAAGTTTCGCCGGACCATAATTGCGCTCGGGTGTGCGCACCTCGCGGAAAGGATCCATCGGGATAGACGGACTTGGCATCGGCGTAAAATGTTGTGGCGGCACAGATGCCGCGGCCGGCATCGCGGGGGCTGACGGCGATGCAGGATTGGACACAGCGGGAGCCTTCGATGCTGCGGGAGCCGGGCTTGCCCCAACGCCGGCGCCCGAAATCACTGCGACCACCGCACCAACTTTCGCCGTTTCGCCGACATTGAAACAAATCTCTGTCAGCGTGCCGGCTGATCGTCGACGGCACCTCCATCGACGTTTTGTCGGTTTCGATTTCGAACAGGTTGTCGCCCGGCTTCACTGCGTCGCCAGCGGCCTTGAACCACTTCGTAATCTTGCCCTCGGCGACAGTTTCGCCAAGCTGCGGCATTAGAACGTCCAACTGTATTCTCCCGAAGTGTCTGGCGCGACCTACCACGCGACCGACACGTATTGCGTCTCTTGAAATTCTTTCATGCCTTCTTGGGCCCCTTCGCGGCCCAAGCCGGACTGCTTTACGCCGCCGAACGGCGCCGCCGGATCGGAAACCAGACCTCGATTGAGGCCGATCATGCCGAATTCGAGCTTCTCGGAGACGCGCATCCCGCGAGTGAGATCTTTGGTGAAAAGATAAGCCACCAGACCGTATTCGGTGTCGTTGGCTCGTTTGATGGCTTCGGCTTCAGTCTTGAAGGTCTGGATCGATGCCACCGGCCCAAAGATTTCCTCGTTCAGCATCTTGGCGTCGTCGGATACGTTTGTGATGACGGTCGCGGGATAAAAATAGCCCGGCCCGTCCGGCGTCTTACCGCCAGTCAGCACCTTGGCGCCTTTGCTCACGGCATCGTCAACCAGCTCGATCACCTTGTCGCGGCCGTCTTTGTTGACCAGCGGGCCAAGATTGATGCCGTCGTCAAGTCCGTTGCCCATTTTCAGCGATTTCATTTTGTCCGTGAGTTTCCTGGCGAACTCATCGTGCACCTTCTCATGGACGTAGAAGCGGTTCGCCGCCGTGCAGGCCTCGCCCATGTTGCGCATCTTTGCGATCATGGCGCCGTCGATCGCCGCATCGATGTCGGCGTCCTCGAACACCAGAAACGGCGCGTTGCCGCCGAGTTCCATGGAGGGCTTGAGAACCTGGTCGGCGGCCTCATGCAACAGCTTGCGGCCGACTTCGGTCGAGCCGGTAAACGACAGCACGCGCACGCGGGGATCATGCAGCATCGCGCTCACCACGGGGCCGGAACGGCGCGACGGCACGACATTGACTACGCCGGCAGGCACGCCCGCCTCTTCCAGTGCCGGCATCAACGCGAGCATTGTGAGCGGTGTGTCGGACGCGGGTTTGAGCACCACCGGGCAGCCGGCGGCGAGCGCCGGTCCGATCTTGCGCGTGGCCATGGCGGCCGGGAAATTCCATGGCGTCACCAGAACTGCAATTCCGGCCGGCTTGTGTTGCGCGACGATGCGCGCGCCGGAGGCCGGCGCTATTGAGATATGGCCGATATTGCGGACGGCTTCTTCGGCGTACCAACGAAAGAACTCGGCCGCATAGGCGACCTCGCCGCGCGAATCAGAAAGCGCCTTGCCATTCTCCAGCGTGATCAGTTTCGCGAAACGCTCGGCGTCGCGCATGATCAACTCATAGGCCTTGCGCAGAATTTCGGCACGCTCGCGCGGCTTGCGGCCGGCCCACCCTTCAAATGCGGCCTCGGCGGCATCTATCGCGGCCTTGGCGTCCTCGACCGATGCACTCGCAACCGATGCGATTTTCTTTTCGGTCGCCGGATCGATCACATCGAAACGCTGGTTGTCCGACGATTTGCGCCATTTGCCGCCAATCCACAGGTCGGTCGGAACATTGGCGAGAAGGTTTTCGTACATAGAGCCACCTCTTAACGCGTCATTCCGGGGTGGCGCGAAGTGCCAAACCCGGAATAACCAGAATTAAATTCAACTCCCCAAGCTCCGCCGCACCGTGTCTGCGATACGGTCTGGTGTCGGCAGCACGATGTCTTCGAGAATGTCTGCTGCCGGCAGCGGAATGTGCGGCGTGGTGATGCGAACCGGTGGCCCATCAAGGTCGTAGAAGGCCTCGTCCGCCGCGATCGATACGATCTCGGCGCCCCACCCGCACAATCGCGGATTCTCTTCGACGGTGAACAACCGATGCGTCTTCGCGATTGAACCGAGAATGGTTTGAGTGTCGAGCGGCACCAGCGAGCGTACATCGACGACTTCGCAGTCGATGCCGTGTTCTGCCTTGAGCCTGTTGGCAGCCTCCACCGCGCGAGGCACCATGAGCGCCAGGGCGATGATTGTTGCATCCTTGCCGGGGCGAACGATCTTGGCGGTGCCAAGTTTGTCGACAATCTCGCCGTCCGGCACCTCGCCCTTGGTCGCATAAAGCGACTTGTGCTCAAGGAAAATCACCGGATCAGGATCGCGAACAGATGCGGCCAGCAGGCCGATGACATCAACCGGTGACGACGGCGCCACCACTTTGAGCCCCGGAATCATCATACACCAGTTTTCGACGCTCTGGCTGTGCTGCGCCCCGAAGCGCGAGCCCGCGCCATTGCCCGTACGCACGACCAGCGGGCATTTCGTCTGCCCGTTCGACATGTAGCGGCTTTTGGGAATTTCGTTGGCAATGTAGTCGAAGCACACCGCGAAGAAATCCGAAAACATGATTTCCGCAATTGGCTTCAGGCCGGTCATCGCCGCGCCCATGGCGGCGCCAAGTATGGCTTGCTCAGAAATCGGCGTGTCGCGAACACGCAGCGGACCGAATTGCTCATATAGCCCGACGGTCGCCTTGAACACGCCGCCAGCTTTCGCCACATCCTCGCCAAGAAACACAACATCAGAGTCGCGCTTCATTTCCTGCGCGATGCCACGAATGACCGCGTCTCGATAGCTTAGTTCCGCCATGCCCAGCCTCCATCGGCATAGACATCGGTGGTGAGAATATCAAGCGGCGGGTTCGGCGCTGCCTTGCAGACTTCGGTCGCGTCGTCGACTTCCTTCCGCACGCTCGCGTCGATTTTATCGATCGTCGCGTCACTAACACCGAACTGCTTCAGCCGCTCGCGATAAATCTTGATCGGATCGCGCAGTTTCCATTTTTCCAACTCGCCCTCGGGGCGATACTTGGCGGGGTCAGCGCGCGAATGGCCGCTGTGGCGGTAGGTCATGCACTCGATGAGCGATGGTCCCTCGCCTGCGCGGGCCTTGGCGAAAGCCTTCTGCGCGGTGCGATAACATTCATCGGCGTCATTGCCGTCGATCACGATTCGCTCGAGACCATAGGCCGAGGCACGATCGGCCGCCGGATGCGGAACAGCGGTGACATCGGCGATCGGCGTGTACTCCATGTAGAGATTGTTTTCGCACACGAATATGACCGGCAGTTTCCACACAGCGGCGAAATTCAGCGCCTCATGAAACGCGCCAATATTGGTGGTGCCGTCGCCGAAGAAGCAGACCGAGACATCTTTGTCGCCTTTATATTGCGCGCGCCAAGCAGCGCCGCAGGCAATGGGAAGGTGCGCGCCAATAATCGCATAGGAGCCCATAACGCCATGGGCTTCCGAGGTAAGATGCATCGAGCCGCCCTTGCCGCGCATCAGTCCGTTGTCACGCTGCATTAATTCGCCCAGCACCTTCTCGACCGGAACGCCGCGCGCCAACGTGTGGGCGTGGCCGCGATAGGTGCAAAAGCTCAAGTCACCCTTCTGCATGGCCTCGGCAAAGCCGGCGGCAATCGCTTCCTGTCCGAGCGACAGATGGCTGGTGCCCTTGACCAGGTTTTGCAGGAACAGATCGTAGGCGCGTTGCTCGGCCTCGCGGATCACCACCTGCGTCCGGTACAGTTCCAGCCGCTTTTGCTCACCAATGTCGTCATTCAGTCCGGAGCCGGCCTTGGCCTGCGCGCGGTCCTTTGCTGTGGCCATAAATGATCCTCGAAAGCTCAAAATCCGTGTTAGGCGGCGGCAACTTAGCCCCTAGACTGAAGGGCCCGCAACTCTCCTATTCCAGCGGGCCTTCGATCGCCGCCTCGCTGGTTGTGGACTTGCCTATCTGCCGCTCGCGATAGAGCAGGTAAAGCCCCGAACCAATAACCATGGCCGCACCCGCTATGGTCCAGCCGGTGGGCACGTGATCGAATACCAGATAGCCCAGGATCACCACCCAGATCAGCTGTGTATAGATGAAGGGCGACAACACCGAGGCCGGCGCCAACTTGTGGCCCGCGATGAGAAAAAAGTGACCTGTGCTCCCGAGTACGCCGGTCATCGTAAGCATGACCGCGATGACCCAATTTGCGGGCGGCTGCCAGACGAATGGAATAACCGGCAGCACGACAAGTGCGCCGATGAAGTTCGCGTAGAACAGCGACGTCTGATTGGAATCAAGCCGCGAAACAATGCGCGTGATCACCGCATAGAAACCGTAGCAGACGGTTGCCGCTAGCGAGAGCAAAGCGGCGGGATGCATTCCCCCGAGCCCTGGCCGTGTAATGAGCAATACGCCGGCAAAGCCGAAACCGATTGCCGACCATCTTCGCCAGCCGAGCCATTCGCCAAGCATCGGGCCGGAAATGATCGCGACGATGAAGGGAAAAGTGAAGATGATCGACAGGGCTTCGTCGAGCTGAAGCCAGCGCAGCGCCACGAAATTCAGCGCAGTTGATAATACGAGCAGTATAGACCGAGTGACTTGAAGCTTCGGCCTGCGGGTACGCAGCAGGTCAGGATGAGTCAATGGATTGGAGACGAAGAGCGTGAGCACGAAAGCGCTGGTGTAGCGCGCCCACACAATCTCAAGTGAATCCATTTGGGTGTTGAGATACTTCGCAGTGGTGTCGAGGCAGGCGAACAGAGCTACCGCTCCGCACATTAATGAAATGCCGATGAGCCTCTGATGGCGCTGGTGGGAGACGTCTCTCAATATGTTGCCCGGCCGCCCGAAATGTCGAAGACCGCGCCGGTCGTAAACGAGCAGTCGCTCGACGCGCAAAAGGCGACAAGGCTTGCAATCTCATCCACCGTGACGAAGCGACCACGCGGAATTTTCGACAACATAAAATCGATATGCTCTTGCGTCATTTGATCAAAGATCGCGGTTTTCGCTGCCGCCGGCGTGATGCAATTGACCGAGATGTCATAGGACGCGAGTTCCTTGCCGAGCGATTTGGTCAACGCAATGAGCCCGGCCTTCGAGGCGGAATAGGCAGGCGCGTTCGGATTGCCTTCTTTGCCGGCGATGGAGGCTATGTTGACGATACGACCATATTTCTGCGCGATCATTGCCGGTGCGAGCGCGCGACAACAATGAAACGGACCATCGAGATTGACCGAAAGCACGCTGCGCCAGGCATCGAGCGGATAATCCCAAGTCTTCACATTCGGCCCGGCAATGCCGGCATTGTTGACCAGGATATCGATGCGCCCGAGCACTTTGATCGTTTGGTCGCGCACATGTTCAACGTCGGAATAATTTGTGACGTCGACCGCGAAGGGAAAAATACGGCCGCGCTTTTGCAATTCCGCTGCTGTCTTTTTCGCTAGATCAATATCCCGATCCCAGATCGCAACTGCCGCGCCCGAATCCAGGAATCGCTCGACAATTGCGCGGCCGATGCCTTGTGCACCACCGGTGACGATTGCATTGCGTGTGCTGAGATCGATTTTGTTGGTCATGGACGCCTCCCACGTAAAAACTAGCGAAGGCGGCGTCCCGTGGCGAGTGATGAAAATGCAGGTGCGTAATGCGGCCGGCCTTGTAGGCCCTGGCAATGTGCTGTAGATAGGTGCCTGTGGGGCCTACGACGGTCGCCCCGCCCTTCCAAGGCTCGCGAGCCCAAGCACCGTCTCCTTCGATACCGGAGGGGACACATGCTTGCTGAATGCTAGCAAACTCACCACACAGTTCTGCATTTTGATTGCGGCGCATTGCGCGTCGCCGATTGTGAATATGCAACGTTCGGGGTCTCCGCGGCCTCCCCGTCAGATGCGACGCCGTCCATCCAAGCGCTGATCGTTTTCACTTTGGAGCAACCCATGGATGGCATGGTTCTAGCAATTTTTCTCTTAGCGTCATTTTTAGGTGGCCTGACCTCCGGACTCGCGGGCTTCGCCATGGGCCTGGTGGTGTCGGGCGTTTATTTGCACATCCTGACTCCGATCCAGACCGCAGCCTTGATCGTCGGTTACGGCTTCGTGACGCAAGGCTACGGTGTTTGGACGTTGCGGCACGCGGTGCGATGGCGAAGTGCGGCGCCATTCATCGTCGGCGGATTTATCGGCGTGCCGGCAGGCACGATGCTGCTCACTTATATCGATCCGGCCCATATGCGCATCGGCGTCGGAGTGCTGCTGATTGTCTACAGCATCTACAGTTTGGCACGGCCCGCGATCAAATTGACCCACGAAGGGGTCCCCACGGAGGTTGGCGTCGGATTTCTCAACGGACTGCTTGCCGGATTGACCGGCCTGGTCGGGATCGTCGTCGTAGTTTGGTGCCAACTGCGCAACTGGCCGAAAGACGTCCAGCGCGCAATCTTCCAGCCCGTGCTACTCGCGACCATCTTGACCAGCACAGTTTCATTGAGTGTTGCGGGCGCCGTCACAGCAGAAACCGTTAAACTTTACTTGCTCGGCCTGCCTTGCATGCTGGCCGGAACATGGGCCGGGCTTAAGCTGTACGGGAAACTCGACGATGCCGCCTTCCGCAAGGTGATCCTGGTGCTGTTGCTGGTATCAGGCGTTTCGCTGGTCGTGCCGTTCTCGATGTTTCGATAAGCGGAGCCTTGCTGCCCGCGCGGCAACAGGTTAAAAGATCGACGTGGGGCCTGCGACGGTCGCCCCGCACTTCCAAGGCTTCCGAGCCCAAGCACCGTCTCCTTCGTTCACGAAGGGGACCTATGCTGCATTTGGGCTAGCGAACCTAACAACATTATGTCTGTGACGATTTGCGAGGCCGTTGGCCTCGCAATCTTCAATACGGCATTCGGGGATCAACCGCCTCCCCGTCAGATGACTCTTCCATCCAACGGCCGGTCACTTCGCAATAGGAGCGACACATGGATGGAATAGCGCTTGGACTTTATCTCTCGGCATCATTTGTAGGGGGCGTGACGACCGGCCTTGCTGGGTTTGCAATGGAACTCGTCGTCTCGGGTGTGTGGCTTCACATTCTCACGCCAATCCAGACTGCAAGCCTCATCATGGGCTACGCCTTGCTGGTGCAAGGATACGGCATCTGGAAACTCCGGCACGCTTTCGATTGGCGCCAGATTACTCCCTTCATCATCGGCGGCGCGATTGGTGTCCCGATCGGTACTTACTCGCTGACTTATATCGATCCGGCCTATCTGCGCACGGGAGTCGGCATTCTATTGATGTTGTACAGCGTCTACGGCATCGCGCGCCCTACACTTAAGCCAATACACGCGGGACCACTCGCCGACACCACCATCGGGTTTCTTAATGGGCTGCTCGGTGGCCTCACCGGACTAGCCGGGATTGTTGTGGTCATCTGGTGCCAGCTGCACGGCTGGTCGAAGGACGTTCAGCGCGCTGTCTACCAACCGGTCATCGTAACGGCCTTTCTTGTGAGCGCGGTCTTGCTCGGCGCCAGTGGCGCCATCACCAGCGATACGGTTAGGTTGTATATTCTCGGCCTGCCAATGGTGCTGGCCGGGATGTGGCTTGGAATGAAGCTTTATGGACGCCTTGATGAAGCAGCTTTTCGCAAAATCATTCTCGTCTTGTTGCTGCTATCAGGATTTTTTCTGGTCGTACCCTTTTCGGCCTTCCGATAGGAGAACGCCTTGTTGATGGAAGAACGATGAGATAAAGTTTTCTAAGTGGGGCCTGCGACGGTCGCCCCGCACTGCCAAGGCTTGCGAGCCCAAGCACCGTCTCCTTCGTTCACGGAGGGGACCCATGCTGTCTCCGAGCTATTCGATATCAGCGAAAGACCTCTGGAATGCGATTGCGACGCGCGATGCGCCGCAACTCGTCGACGTACGGCGGCGTGATGCCTACGAACAATCTCCGCATGTGTTGCCGGGTGCAGTCTGGCGTGACGCCGCCAAAGCCAAGCAGTGGGTGACGGAATTTGATGTCACGCGCCCGATCATCGCTGCCTGCAAGGCCGGTCATGAAATGAGCCAAAGCACGGTCGCGCAGTTGCGCGCCGACGGCTTCGACGCGCGCGTGTTGGAAGGCGGCTACGAGGGCTGGACAAAAGCTGGCCTCCCCATTGTCGCCAAGGCAGAACTCGAGCGGCTTGCGCCAAAACGGCCGAGCATCTGGGTCACGCGCCGACGGCCAAAAATTGACCGTATCGCGTGCCCGTGGCTGATCCGCCGCTTTCTCGATCCGCAAGCGCGCATCCTGTTCGTCGATCCCGATCAGGTCGTCAATGTCGCGCGCGAAAGCGGTGGCATCCCGTTCGACATTAAGGATGTTGAACTCAGTCATGTCGGCGAGCGCTGCTCGTTTGATACGATGCTCCAGCTATTCGGCCTGGAAGGTGAACCATCTTTGGCGCGGCTCGCCCTGATCGTGCGTGGGGCCGACACCGCTCGGCCCGATCTTGCGGCGGAAGCGGCTGGACTACACGCGATATCGCTTGGTCTTTCGGCGCTTGCCGGCGATGACGATCACGGACTGCTCGATCGCGGCTTTATAGTCTACGATGCTTTATTCGCATGGCTGCGTTTTGCGGCCGAGGAGCGGCATAATTGGCCGGCAAAAGCAGCATGACGAGCATGCCAGCGGCTGGAACGACCGCCCGGCCAGGCTTTGCCGAAGCCTTCAAGGTGTGGCTCAAGATCGGCTGCATCAACTTCGGCGGGCCAGCCGGGCAGATCGCGCTCATGCATCGCGTTGTCGTCGACGACAAGAAATGGGTGGATGAGCCCCGCTTCCTCCACGCCCTCAATTTCTGCATGCTTCTGCCGGGGCCTGAAGCACAAAAACTCGCGACCTATCTCGGCTGGCTGCTGCATGGCGTTCGCGGCGGCCTGAGCGCCGGAATTCTGTTTGTTCTTCCGGGTGCCTTCGTAATGTTGGGCCTGAGCCTGCTTTATGCGCTCGGCCGCGGAGTCTCGGCCATCGACGGCGCCCTGTTTGGCATCAAGGCTGCCGTGCTGGTCATCGTGGTTGAAGCATTGATCCGAATCGGCAAGCGCGCCCTGAAGACAACGCTGCTCCTTTCGCTGGCCGCTGCTGCATTTGTGGGCATTTTCTTTTTGTCGCTGCCGTTTCCACTGATCGTCGTCGCAGCTGCACTCATCGGTTATCTTGTCGCGCGCAAGGCACCCAATCAGCTGGGACTGAGCGGAAAGGCCGAAAACGTCCCCGCGCCGGCGAAAAATCGCTGGCGGCAATTCGTGATTGCCTCTGTGCTTGGATTGATCGTGTGGTGGCTCCCGGTCGGACTAGTCGCTTTTGCGCTCGGCCCGAACCATGTCCTGGTGAGCATTGGAACGTTCTTCTCGAAGCTCGCCGTCGTGAGTTTTGGCGGCGCCTATGCGCTGCTCGCTTACATGGCCCAGCAGGCGGTGGAAACTTACGGGTGGATGACAGCCCCGGAGATGGTCGACGGGCTTGGGCTTGCCGAAACAACGCCGGGACCACTCATCCTCGTCACACAATTCGTCGGTTTTCTCGCCGCCTTCCGCGATGCAGCCCCTTTCTCGCCAATTGCGGCCGGCGTGCTCGGCGCGGTTATGACGACGTGGGTTACCTTCGTGCCGTCCATGCTCTGGATTTTTGCCGGCGCTCCATTCGTCGAACCATTGCGGGCGAACCGGCAGCTGTCTGGTGCACTCGCTGCCATTACAGCAGCCGTTGTTGGCGTGATCTTGAATCTCTCGGTATGGTTCGCATTGCATGTGCTGTTCGGAAAAGTCACGGAAATGCACGCCGGGCCGCTCCGCTGGTATGCCTTCGATCCGCTGGCGCTCGATCTCCGCGCCGCTGCTTTGGCAGCAATTGCAGCGGTGCTGGCATTCGGCCTGCATCGTAGCCTGATCGAAGTCGTGATCGCGATGGCTGCACTCGGCGTAGCCGTGCAACTAGTGCTCGGAGGCTAGCGTTCGCGTTCGATCGCACTTTCGTGCCAGCGGCGCAGTACCAAATGCGCAAGTGCTGACAACACAAAAAAGATCGCAACGCCTGCAAGCGACAAAAGCAGCAACGCCGCGAACATGCGCGGAACGTTGAGTCGGTAACCGGACTCGGCAATACGATAGGCCAAACCAGAGCCGGCTCCTGCGGAGCCCGCAGCAATTTCCGCAACCACCGCGCCGACTAACGACAAGCCGCCCGCGATGCGCAGCCCCGCAAGCATTTGGGGCAGCGCAGAAGGCAATTTCAGATTCCACAGCACCTGCCAGCGCGACGCTTTGTAGAGTTCAAACAACGCGAGCAGATTGTGATCGACCGAATTCAACCCGAGCGTCGTGTTGGCGAGGACGGGAAAGAACGCGACGATCCATGCACATGCCAGCACGGCCAGGTGTTGCGGCAGGTAGATCAGCAGTAGCGGGGCAACGGCAACGATCGGCGTCACCTGAAGAATAACCGCATAGGGATAAAATGAATATTCGATGGGCCGCGATTGGTTGAAGAGGACCGCAAGGCCGATGCCGCCGATAGCGGCAAGCAAAAAGCCTTCGAAAGTCGTCTGCAACGTAACCAGCAGCGAGTTCCACAGCAAACCGCCATCGGAAATCAATGTGGCCATAACCAAGCCGGGCGCCGGCAACACATAGGGTGGAATCGCAAAAACACGCACCGCCAGATGCCAAATGAGCACGCCAACAGCGAGCACGATCACCGGCAAAACAAATGCGCAGGAGTGCGATCACTCATGATGTGGCTTCCATCGCGTTGACCAAGCGCTTCCCCGACCTGGCGGCAAAAGGCTGCATAGTCAGACGAAGTACGAAACTGCTCGTCGCGCGGATACGGCGCGTCGATAGAAATCTCCGTAAACACGCGCCCCGGCCGCGACGTCATCACGACGATGCGCTGCGACAAATAAACTGACTCGAATACCGAATGGGTGACGAAGATCACCGTCCGCCGCAGCTCCCGCCATACCGACAGCAAATCGTTGTTGAGCTTGAACCGGGTGATCTCGTCGAGCGCGGCGAATGGTTCGTCCATGAGCAGCAATTGCGGTTCGGTTACCAACGCGCGCGCGATCGAGGCACGCATCTTCATGCCGCCCGACAACTCTCGCGGATAAGCTTTTGCAAATTCTGCGAGGCCAACACGCTCAAGCGCTTGCGTGACAACCGTCTGTTCCTGTGTTTCGTCTGCGTGCGCGAGTTTAAGCGGCAGCCAGACATTGGCAGCGACATTTGCCCAGGGCATCAGCGTCGGTTCCTGAAACACGAAACCGATCCGGCCCGCGCCATTCGGCCATTGGACCGTACCTTCAGACGCGGTGCTGAGACCTGCGACAATGCGCAATGCGGTCGACTTGCCGCAACCAGATGGCCCCAGCAACGATACGAACTCACCGTCGCGCACCGCGAGATCAAATCCGTCGAGCGCGCGCGTGCCGCTATCGAACGTCTTCCCGACGTGGCGCAGTGAAATGATGGTCTGGCCCGGCGCGCTCATTTTGGTCGCAAGTCGACGCCAACGCTTTTGTTGACGAACTGCAACGTATAGGCACGCTTGTAATCGACGCTCGCCTTCACGACACCGGCGTGCACCATCTTGTCAAAGAAACTCTTCCAATGTTCGTCAGTCATGGCGCCAATACCAAACCTCACGGAGTCGCCCGAATCGACGATGCCGTATTCCTTCAACTTCGCGATTGAATACGACAGCAGAGCATCGGTCATTTCCGGGTTCTGTTTCTTGATGAGATTATTTCCCGGCCGGCTGTCGCCATAGATGTAGTGATACCAGCCGATCGCAGACGCATCGACGAAGCGCTGCACCAGGTCGGGCTGCTTCTCCACAAGGTCGCGCCGCGTCTCGATCAGCGTCGAATATGCATCGAAGCCGAAATCTGCGAGCAGAAACACCACCGGCTTGAACCCGCCTTGGCGTTCCACCGCGAACGGCTCCGAGGTGACATAACCCTGCATGGCGGAAGTCTTATCGGCAAGAAACGGCTGCGCATTGAACGTATATGGTTTCACCTTCGACTCGTTGAAGCCGAAGTCAGATTTGAGCCACTGGAAATAGCTGGCCATACCCTCCTTCGATACGAAGAGCGTCCGCGCCTTCAGATCCTCAAATTTAATGACGCCCGGATGAGCGACGAACACCTGCGGATCTTTCTGGAAGCTCGCCGCAACTGCGACAGTCGGAATATTTTGTTCAACCGCATCGAAGGACTGCAGCGAATTGGCGCTCATGAAAGAAATCGAGTTTGCCGACGGGCAGCAGAATGCGGTTGTTCACGTTCGGCCCGCCGGGGACGATGGTTACATCGAGGCCGTACTTCTTGTACGTGCCGTCCGCGAGCGCTTGGTAAAAACCGCCGTGCTCAGCTTCCGCTACCCAGTTGGTGCCAAAACGGACCTTGTCCAGCTGCTGGGCCTGCGCCGTCCCCAACACTAGCCGAAAACCCCAATAAAATCGCGGCGAATCCCTTCATTTGACCACTCTGTCACTGGCCGGTCTGCCCCGGCAACAGACTATGAATAACTTTTGAACCTTTTCCGGAGCGGGTGCGACCAATCCATATCGCGGCTAAAGGCCGCCCGAAATTAACCGGATGGAGACCGCCATGACAAAGTCCAAGATCACAGTAGCCGCCGTGACCGCGCTCACACTGTTCGGCACGCTCGCTGCCACCAGCGGCAGCGCCCAGGCTCATTCGCATTTAGGTTGGGGCATCGGCGCCGGCTTTGCCGCAGGCGCGCTGATCGGCGCCGCCGCAGCGTCTACCGGCCCGGTCTATGTGACGCCCGGCTATCGCGATTGCCGGCTCGTCGAGCGCTACGACCGCTGGGGCAATGTGCGCGTCATCCGGGTTTGCGACTACTGATTTCGCCAACTCAGATCGGCGCCTGCCCCGTCCACACTTGCGCCGATCTAGACGACCCGCCCGGCATGTCCCCGTCCGGGCGGGTCAACTTTTTCAGAATCTGACGATCGAACGTACGCCCGTGACCTGGGCGTCGGGATAGCGAATGCCCGTGCCACTCGGGTGCCAGATATATGTGTAAACCGGTTGCACGATCCACCCCGGCACGATCTGAGCGGCATACGTAAGCTCGAGATTGATCTCGTAGTCGCGCGGCGGCGTGGCCAGGTTGCCGAAGTTGATCTGGTCTTGATCGTAGGCGCGAACGCTATCCGAGAAGCGCGAATAGATCACGCTGGCGCCGAAACTGTCATCCGGCCGCTTCGGGATCATTCCGGCAAAAACAATTCCGCCGTCGATCTCGACGTTGACAAGATTACGATCGGACAGGGTAATCGCCGAACGATTGAAAATGGAAATGCCGCTGTTCGCATCGCCGCCTGGCGGACGATAGAGTTGCTGATCGATAACGCCGTAAACTCCGTAATCGCCGCGGTGCATCAGCGGCATGCCGCTGCTCGCGGGGCTGGCCAGAAGCATTCCGTTGTTGGCGAAGCGCTGGTCGGCAAATTGACCGAGATGACCCCAGCCGCCAATCTTCAGGGTCGTGGCAAGCCCCGTATCATCCTTTCCACGATTTCGCCTCCACTGAAATTCGCCCATCATGAAGGCCGGATCGCTCAGACGGAAATTCACGCCATACCGATTGCAGGTGTCGGGATCGGCGCCAGGACATGGTGGCGCCGGGTCGCCGTTGAAAATCGCAAACAACAGCGAGGCGTCCTTCGGCAATTCGTATTTAACCCGTGCGCCAACCGCAGATAGCGGATAAGCAGGCCCACCTCCGGGTAAGTTAACGGCGCCAATCGTCGGCCAGTCGCTTTGCAGGAATATCTGGCTGACGTCGCTGTAAAAGAATTCGGCATCCGCCGCGAGTTGACCGAACCTGAGACTTACGGGACCAAACCAGCGCTCGAGCCACAATTCCGACAGACGTACGGTTGGCGTGGCCTCAATCGCCGCGATCGTGTTCATGCCGCCGACGTAGTCGCGCCGAATCCGGCCATCATTACTAATTCCGAAGGCGTTGGCGTAAAATGTCCAATCCTTCCAGCCAGCCAATTTTTCAAGGTCGATGTAGAGCTGCCCTTCCAGCTTGTTCTGAAAGATCGTGCCGCGCCGGATGCCGCCAGACAGATTGCTCAACACATCGCTTGTATCGATCAGACTGTAAGTAATGCCGTGTTCGTTCAAACGCTTCCTGTATCCAAATGGGTCGCCGTATTGCGGCAGGCTCGTCGCGATCGAAGGCTCAGTGATGCCAAAATCACTCGGCTTGTCTTGAGCCCACGCGGGCACGGCGCAAGCGGCGGCCAGAAGCGCGAGCACTGCATAAAAATTGGGCTGGCGAATTAAGCGCATACTAATCGCAAGGCCTTTTCGCATTGCACCAATGCGTCTGATTGCGCCTGGGCCCAGGTACAAGCTGCAGGTGAAAACGCTTATGCTCAAGAAAACTGACAGGTGAATGACCCGCCAAGAGTTCGATAGGGCCAGCCAAGCATAGCCACCACCGGCACCATTGCAATTTCATAAGAAAACCAGCGCCTAAATCCGGCATTTAGCGGCTCAAGCGTGGGACACGCCGGCATTCGCGTCGAATTGCGGCCAAAACAGCCAGATACTCGGCACCAACGCAATTTACCTACGTAAAAGTTTTATTTCGCGGTAATGCGGCTTCGCCCCGTTAATTCAATATAAAGCTCGCCAGTGAGGGTTCCGGGACGAGGAAATTCCTTGGACCGGTCAGTCGGGACTATCATGGCGCAGCTTACGCTGCGGCCACTTGCGAACACGCGAAACGGCGTGATCGCCGCGGCCGCTCTGATCACGATCATCGGGACATGGCTTGCTGTGGCCGCGACCACGCGCGCGCCGGGCACGGACAAGCTTGCCGAAACCGAAACAACAAGCCAAGGCCGTCGCGAAGGTGCTTTGTACTATCCGACACCGAAGCAATGGGCCGCGCTGATAACCGTGCCGGTTGGCGATGTCGTATTCCGCACCGAGCATTTGACCGAAGGAAAAATCAGCGTCGACGAAGACCGCGCGACATTGGTGTTCTCGCCGTATTCGGGCCGGGTGATCAAACTACTCGCCAAGCCCGGCGACATGATGAAAGCGGGACAGCCCCTGTTCACGGTTGAGGCGCCGGACATGGTTCAGGCGCAGAACGATTTTATCACCGCCATTTCCAATCTGAACAAAACCCGGTCTGCCTTGGATCTTGCGAAGATCGTCGAGCAGCAGAACAAGACGCTTTTTGATTCCCGTGCTGGCCCGCTGCGCGATTTGCAAACTTCACAAGCAACCACCCGTGCCGCCGAAAATGACGTTCGCTCCGCACAGACATCGCTTGAAGTCATGCGTAACCGTTTGCGTATCCTCGGCATGACGGACGAAGAGATCACGAAGTTCAGCGACACAGGCGCGGTCAGCCCGCAAATGACCATCTACTCGCCGATTGCGAGGCACCGTTATTCAACGCAAGGTCGGCCCCGGGCAATACATCAACACCTCGTCGCAGAACAGCAGCGCAAGCGACCCGACCTTCGTCATCGGCGATCTCTCCACAGTGTGGCTGATCGCGTACGTGCGCGAATCCGACGCACCCAGCGTACACGTGGGGCAAGCAGTTCACTTCACCGTTCTGTCGTATCCGGACCGGGTCTTCGCTGCAAATATTTCTTTCGTCGCAACCTCATTCGATGCGGGAACACGGCGGCTGATGGTACGAGCGACGATAGACAATTCGCGGCATCTACTTCGTCCGGAAATGTTTGCTAGCGTGACAATCCTCACAGGCGAGGGAGATAATTCGCTGGCCGTGCCGCAAGACGCGATCATCTATGACGGCAAAACCGCTCACGTCTGGATCGCGCGCGATGACAAGTCGGTCGAGCGGCGAGACATCAAAACCGGATTATCCAACGGAAATATGATCCAGGTCACCGACGGGCTGCGCCAAGGCGAAAATGTTGTGAGCAAGGGCAGCCTCTTCGTCGACCGCGCTGCGGCCGGAAGCTGACGCGCCCATGTTGCGTAGCCTCATGTCTTTTTGCCTGTCGCGGCGGCCACTGGCGCTGGTCGCCTTCGCGGCATTTATCGGCGTGGGCTATGTCGCCTTCACGTCGCTCAATGTTGAAGCCTATCCCGACCCGGCGCCGCCGATCATCGAAATCATCGCGCAATATCCCGGCCAATCGCCCGAAGAGGTTGAGCGCTATGTCACGATCCCGCTGGAGATTGCGGTCGCCAGCACGCCTGGCTTGACATACATCCGCTCGAACACAGTCTTCGCCCTCGGTTTCGTCCGGCTGCAGTTCGAGTATGGGCGCGACTACAATTTCGTGCGCCAGCAGGTCACCAACCGCCTGAAGGATGCGACGCTGCCGCCCACCGTAACGCCGGTCATTTCACCGGCCGGCGGCATCAGTGAAATTCTGCGCTACCAGCTCAAAGGTCCGCCTGGCATGGACCTGATCCAGCTCAAGACGATCCAGGATTGGGTGGTCGAGCGGAAACTGCGCATTGTCCCCGGCATCGCCGACATCTCGCCGCTCGGCGGCAAAACCAAGGAATATCAGTCTGAAATTGATCTCGACCGCATGCGGGCGTACGGGCTCACTTTGCCGCAGATCATCAATGCGATTTCGACCAGCAATGCCAATGTCGGCGGCCGCACAATCGCGGTCGGCGAACAATCGGTCAATGTGCGCGGCGTCGGCGCGCTTGGGTCTATCAGCGACATCAACAATATCGTCGTGAGCCAGCAGGGTGGACTGCCTGTTCTCTTGTCCGATATCGCACACAATCAAGTTGGCTACACACCGCGACTGGGAATCGCCGGCCGCGACAACCAAAACGACATCCTGTTCGGCATTGTGCTGATGCAAAAGCTCGAGCGCACCATGGATGTTGTGACGCGGGTACGGGCGGCTATCGATCGCATCAACAATGACGGCAGTCTGCCGCCCGGCGTCAGGATTGAGCCGTATTACGATCGCGGCGATCTGGTTGCCATCACCGTACGCACGGTGATGCATAATATGTTGTTCGGCATCGCGCTGATCTTTCTTATTCAATGGATATTTTTGGGCAACCTCCGTTGCGCATTGATCGTATCTGCGACGATCCCAGTTGCGCTATTTCTTGCCGTCATCATCACTGTCTTGCGCGGTGATTCTGCCAACCTGCTGTCGGTTGGCGCGATCGATCTCGGCATCATCGTCGACGGCACCGTTATCATGGTGGAGAACATTTTCCGCCACCTCGCCCACCACTCGTCGCGTCACCCGACGGACGCCAGCCGCGGCGACCGGCTACACCGGATTCTTACTGCCGCGGTCGAGGTCGACAAGCCGATCTTCTTTTCGGTGATTATCACGATCGCCGCGTTCCTTCCTCTTTTCACGATGCAAGGCGTTGAGGGACAGATTTTCGGACCAATGTCGCGCACTTACGCCTATGCCTTGCTTGGTGCGGTGATTGCGACCTTCACAGTGACGCCGGTGATGTCCTCGCTATTGCTTCCAGACCGGGTGGAAGAGGTCGAAACCATTGTCGTTCGCACTATCCGCAGGGTCTACGAGCCTGTTCTCATACTTGCAGTAAAAAACGCGCGTATCGCGGCGATGATTGCGCTCGCATTCCTCGTTGTTTGTGGTGGCCTCGGCATGCGGCTCGGCACCGAATTTCTCCCCAAGCTGGAGGAAGGCAATCTCTGGATCCGCGCTTTGCTTCCGCCAACAATTACGCTCGAAGCCGGTCGAGACACCGTCGACAAAATTCGCACGGTGATCGGCAGTTATGCGCCGGTACGCACGGTTGTATCCGAACAAGGCCGTGGCGAAGATGCGACCGATCCAGACGGGTCGTTCGTCGCCGAATTTTTCGTGCCCCTCAAGCCGTTTGAAGAATGGCCCAGTGGGCTGACAAAGCCAAAGCTGGTGAAGGAGATGGCAGCGCGGCTCGAAAACGAGTTCATCGGCATCGACTTCAACTTTTCGCAATACATCCAGGACAACATCGAAGAAGCCGTCTCCGGCGTAAAAGGCGAGAATTCCGTCAAAATTTTCGGCCGCGATCTGGCTGAACTCGAACGCTTGTCGAAAGCGGTGCAAAATGAACTTGCGAAAGTTCCGGGCGTCGCTGATGCGGGCGCCTTCAATCTACTCGGCCAGCCGAATTTAGTGATCCAGGTCGATCGCGCAAAGGCCGCACGCTACGGCATCACCGTCAACGACATGAATACTGTTGTTCAGGCTGCAATTGGCGGCCAGGAAGTCACGCGCATCTACGACGGCGAGATGAACTTCCCGCTGACTGTGCGGCTGGCGCGTCAGTATCGTGACAATATCAACGCCATTCGATCGGTCCCTGTAGCGTTGCCGAATTCGGACCCGAAATCGTCGACGGCCTATATTGCACTCGGCGATGTCGCCGAAGTACGGCTGGAAACCGGCGCAGCCTATATCTACCGGCAAAATACCGAGCGTTTCGTGCCGATTAAATATAGCGTCCGGGGCCGCGACTTAGGGTCGACCGTCGCCGATGCACAGACGCGCATCGCCAAGAACGTGGAATTGAGAGAGGGCTACCGGCTGGAATGGTCCGGCGAATTTGGAGCGCTCGTCGAGGCTAAGAAACGCCTCGCTGTTATTATTCCGCTCAGCCTGCTGCTGATCATGATGCTGCTCTACAGCCTGTTCAACTCGATACGCGACAGCTTGCTGGCACTATCGGGCATTCCGTTCGCTGCCTGCGGCGGAATTCTTGGCCTCTATTTATTTGGATTGAACGCCAGCGTATCCGCTGCGGTCGGATTCATATCCTTGTTCGGTGTCTCGGCGATGGACGGCATCCTGCTTGTTTCCTACATCCGCCGCCGTCTCGATGAAGGATTCGGCAAGGACGAGGCTATCATCGGTGCCGCGCAAGCGCGCATGCGGCAGATTTTCATGACCGGTTTTTCTGCCTGTATCGGCCTCGTGCCGGCAGCGATCTCAACCGGCATTGGATCACAAGTGCAGCAGCCGCTCGCCTGCGTCATCGTCGGCGGCATGCTGTTGTCACCGATTTGCAGCCTGCTGGTGATCCCGACATTGTCGCGATTGGCTATGCCAATCGTGCGACGGACGGTACCCGCACGTCGCGGAACCGCAGCCGAACCGGGCCCGGCGGAATAGATTTCGCCTGTCAGCTTGTTCGCTTGGCCGGCTGCACCAATTCGGCGATGCGCCCAACGGCTTTGGAGATCACCGGCCAGAACAGCAGCACGATCGCGAGCGTCGTGATCGAGCCGACCAGTGCATTCGACCAGAACACCCGCATGTCACCGCCCGATCCGATCATCGACAGCCGGAACGCATCTTCCGCACGGCTGCCGAGCACCAATGCGAGCGTGAACGGCGCCAGTGGAATACCGATCTTCTTGAATACGTAGCCGACGACCCCGAAGGCCAGCATCAGCCAGATGTCGAACATCGCGTTCTGGATTGCGTAGGCACCGATTGCGCATGACACCACAATCATGGGCGCGATGGCAGCAAACGGCACCCGCAAGATCGCGGCGAATATCGGCACAGTGGTGAGAACAATCACCAGACCCACGATATTGCCGAGATACATGGAGGCGATCAGGCCCCAGACGAAATCCTTATGTTCGACAAACAGCAATGGACCGGGATTGAGACCCCACACCATCAGTCCGCCCAGCAGGATGGCCGCCGTGCCGGAGCCGGGAATTCCCAATGCCAGCATCGGCAGCAGCGCCGCTGTTCCGGACGCGTGCGCCGCCGTTTCCGGCGCGAACACACCTTCAATCCGGCCCTTGCCGAAGCTTTCGGGATCCTTGGAAAATCGCTTGGCGAGGTTGTAGCCCATGAACGAAGCAGCAATCGCACCGCCGGGTGTGATGCCAAGCCATGCCCCGATGACTGAGGATCGCAGCAGCGTGACCCAGTAGCGCGGAAGATCTTTCCAGACATTCAAGAGGACCCGCAGGCTGATGCGCGCGGCGTGCCCGCGCAAAGCCAATCGCTCTTCCATCGTGAGAAGGATTTCACTGATGCCGAACAGGCCGATAACAGCGACGAGGAAGTTGATGCCGCGCAGCAGCTCGCTCAAGCCGAACGTCATCCGTAACTGGCCGGAGACGGTATCCATGCCGACACCGGCGAGCAGCAGGCCGAGCGCCATCGAAATGATGGTCTTGTGCTTTGCCTCGCGCCCCAATCCGACGAACGAGCAAAAGGTAAGCAGATAGACCGCAAAGAATTCCGGCGGTCCGAACCGCAACGCAAAAGACGCAATCCCCGGGGCGAGAAACGTGATCAGCAGCACGGCAAAAAGCGAGCCAATGAAGGAAGACGTAAAGGCTGCTGTGAGGGCTTCCGCCGCCTTCCCCTGCTGGGCCATCGGATAGCCATCGAAGGTCGTCGCCACCGACCAGGCTTCGCCCGGAATATTGAACAATATCGACGTGATAGCGCCGCCGAACAGCGCGCCCCAATAGATGCAGGACAGCATCACGATGGCGGATGTCGGATCCATCGTGAATGTGAGCGGCAGCAAAATCGCGACGCCGTTCGGTCCACCCAAGCCGGGCAATACGCCAACGAAGACGCCGAGGATCAGGCCAACCATCATCAAAGCGAGCGTCTTCCACGTCATCAGCACGGCAAAACCGTGAACCAGAAGGCCGAAAGCTTCCATCGCGACTATCCCGGCTGGTGCGGCGCTAGAAGCCGAACAGGGCTTCGAGCGGCCCTTTCGGCATGATGACGTCAAACGCCAATTCAAAGGTGACAAACATGGCGATTGTGAACACGAAACTCGTGAGCAGTGACTTCCACAGTGCGATGCGGCCGACCATCCGCATGAAGCCCGCAATCAGAATAAAACTCGCGACATAAAGCCCGAGCCATTGCGTGAACAGGCAAAACAAAAGTGTCGGCACGAAAACCTGCATCACGCGGCGAAGCTGGTCGCGCGTGACAAAGGTTTCGACTGATGCTGCGCGGCTGAGGAAAATACCGAGAAGACCGAAAAGACTGGCAGCCGCGAGGACGACGGACAAATAAAACGGAAAATAACCGGCCTGCGGGCCGTCCGCTTCCCAGCCCATGCCCGTCCGCCAGTTGTCGAACGCCAGCAAGAGCGCCAACGCCACCAGAACGACGTAGACAATCGTTTCGACAGTGCGCGTGCTCGTGACGGCCGGCGAATCCTCGGACGGCGCGGTCGGATCGTCTACGGCAATTTCAGGTTCGGTCGAGGACATTGCTTGCCTGTCTTTGTCATTCCGGGGCGTGCGTAACGGGAACCCGGAATCCAGAGCCGCACGCCAGCATCTGGATTCCGGGTCCGGCACAACCGCACCGGGCCCGGAATGACCATTTGACTACTTCGCGACGAAACCGGCTTCGTTCATCAAGCTCGAATTCAGCTTGTCGTCTTCTTCAAGGAAATTGATCATGTCCTTGCCGGTCAGGAAGATCGGCTTGAGCGCCTGCTTTTCCATGTAGTCCTTATACTCGGCGGTCTGCGCAACTTTCTTGAGCAGATCGACGTAGAATGCCGACTGTTCCGGCGTGACTTTGCCGGGCAGGAAGAAGGCGCGCAGCATCAGATATTGCACGTCGAGGCCTTCCTCTTTACAGGTCGGGATGTCATTCCACGACTGCGTGTCTGTCACTTTGGTCTTGTACGCGATGCGTTCCTTATCGAATACGCACAGCGCGCGCACTTGGCCGGCGCGCCACACTTCGAGATTCTCCGACGGATTGTTGACGTTCGACGCGGTGTGATTGCCGACCAGTTGTGTCGCCGCCTCGCCACCTGATTTGTACGGCAGATAGGCAAACTTGGCGCCGGTCTTCTTCTCCATGAACACCGTCAAGATGTGATCTTCGCGCTTGGAGCCGGTGCCGCCCATCTTAAATGGCTGCGGAGCGGCTTTGGCCGCGTCGATGAATTCCTTCACGTTCTTGTAGGGCAGCTCGGTATTGTCCCACAGCACGAACTCGTCCATCGCCGTTACGGCGATCGGCGAGAGTTCGCGCCAATTGAACGGAATCTTCGCCGATAGCGGCAGCATGTAGATCAGCGAATAAGCGAGCAGCAACCGGTTGGGATCGCCGTCGCTTGATTTCATGTACATTAGCGCTTCCGCGCCCGAGGCGCCGCCCTTGAGCGAGACGACCATCGGCTGCTTCATCAGATTATTTTTCTGAATGGCGGCTTGAATCATGCGCGCCATCTGATCAGACGCGCCACCGGCGCCGGCCGCCACAACAATTTCGACCGGCTTGGTCGGCTCCCAAGCCATGGCTGGTGCGTTTGCCAGCACAACGGCCGCAATGGCCGTGCTGGCAAGAATGAACCTTTTCATATTGATCCTCCCTTTGTTGGCTGGCAGCGGTTCCATCAGTGATGGACCGAGCTGTCCTTGTTATTGGGCGCCATTTTGCGGGTATTGGGCCGAAGTTCAAGCCGCACAACGTCTAATTGCCATGCTGCTCGCGGCGCACAATGTCGGCGCCCTGCACCATTGCCTGCATTTTCCCGAAAGCGACGTCGCGCGGCAGGTATTTCATGCCGCAATCCGGCGCAATCACGACGCGTTCGGCAGGCACATGCGGCAGCGCCTTGCGGATGCGTGATGCGACGACGTCGGCTGTTTCGATAGTCATATCAGACAGGTCGATGACACCCAGGATGATCGTCTTTGACGGGAGCTTTTCCAAAACTTTGAGGTCGAGTTTCGGCTGGGCCGCCTCGATCGATATCTGTGCGGCCCTCGAGCCTTCCAGCTCAGAGAGGAATGAATAGCCGGACGGTTTTTCATGCACCACGGCGGCATACCCAAAGCACAAATGCACCGCCACATTGCCGTTGACGCCATCGAGCGCGCGATCGAGCGCCTGCAATCCATAGTCTCGTGCCTTATCGGGATGCTGTTGCATCCACGGTTCATCGATCTGCACGATATCGGCACCGGCAGCAAACAGATCCTTGATCTCGTCGTTCACCGCGGCGGCATAATCGAGCGCCATCGCGGTATCGGATTTATAATATTCGTTCTGTGCTTGCTTCGACATCGTGAATGGACCCGGCACTGTTATCTTCACCAGTTTTTTCGTATTTGCGCGCAGGAATTGCAGATCGCGCAGCTCGACCGGATACTTGCGGCGGATTTTGCCCGTGACGCGCGGCACCGGGATCGGCTTGCCGCTGCGATTGATTGTCGAACCCGGATTCTTCGTATCGACGCCGTCGAGCGCGGTGGCGAAACGATTGGAATAGCTCTCGCGCCGTTGTTCACCGTCGGTGATGATGTCGAGACCGGCGCGCTCCTGATCGCGAATCGCGAGAAGTGTCGCCTCGTCCTGCTTGGCTTCGAGCTCTTTCGGATCGATCAGCCAGAGATCGTCCATCCGTACGCGCGGCACCATCTTCGACAGGCGCGCACGGTCGATCAACCACTCTGGCTGCGGATAGGAGCCTACGAGCGACGTTGGAAAGAGTTTGGCCGGCATTTGGCTATAATGCCCTCGCTTCGGTCGCCGGGCGAGCCGCAGCGACGCTCATTGCCAGGACGCGGGCGACGTGGGCCGCCTCCCGTTCGCACCCATCGAAAATCTGGTGCCGGCACGAAGCCCCGTCGGCAATGATCAATGCATCGGCTGCGGCCCTGCGCACTGCCGGCAACAGCGACAACTCACCCATTTTTCGCGAAACATCGATGGTTTCGGCGTTGTAGCCGAATGCACCAGCCATGCCGCAACAGCTCGACTCGATGGTTTCGACCGAAAGCTGCGGGATCAGCCGGAGCGTGGTTTCAATCGCGCCCATGGCATCGAACGCCTTCTGATGACAATGCCCGTGCAGCAGCGCCTTTTTCGGCAATGGCCCGAGCGGCAAGTTCAGCCGGCTCTGTTTGTGCTCGCGGGCAATGAACTCTTCGAGCAGAAAGGCATTCGCCGCTAGCGCATCGACCGCCTCACCCTTGAATAGACCCGGCAATTCATCACGGAAGGTGAACAGGCAGCTTGGCTCAAGGCCGACGATCGGCATCCCGCGCGCAACATAAGGTGCGAGCGCGTCCAATGTACGCTGCATTTCGCGCCGAGCTTCATCGACCAGGCCAACCGAGAGGAACGTACGGCCGCAGCACAACGGTCGATCGTCCGGATCGGCCGGCAGCGGCGCATAGACACGATAACCGGCCGCAACCAGCACGCTCAAGGCATCGTCGAGGTTTTCGCGTTCGAAATAGCGGTTGAACGTATCGGCGAACAGCACGACCCCTGGCGCGGCCGCGTTCTCTTTCGCCGTCGTGTAACGCCAGTCGGAGCGGTCGCGATACGTATCCTCGCGCCACTTGGGCAGGTTGCGGCGCGACGAAAAGCCGGCCACAAATTGCGAGGCTTTACGCAAAATCGAATTGTGGTCGCGCATATTGAAGTAGCGGTGCCAGCGCGCAGCATAGGGCGCATAGTGCGGGAGGAAACCGACCAGCTTGTCGTGCAATGAAAGTTCAAATTTTGCAGCCCGCGCGGCCTGCACTTCGATCTTCATACGCGCCATATCGACGCCGGTCGGACATTCGCGACGGCAGGCCTTGCATGATACGCAGAGCTTGAGCGTCTCGGCCATTTCATCGGAAATGAGCGCAGCACCACCTAGCTGCCCGCTAATGGCTAGCCGTAGCGTGTTGGCGCGTCCGCGCGTGACGTCGCGCTCGTCGCGGGTCACGCGGTAGCTCGGGCACATTACGCCGCCCGTCAATTTACGGCAGGCGCCGTTGTTGTTGCACATCTCGACGGCACCCTGAAAACCGCCACCGGCGCCCGGATACGCGGACCAATCAAGATGCATCTTGATCGGCTCGCCGTGATAACCGGGCGCGTAACGGAACAGGCTGCGATCGTCGAATTTCGGCGGCCGCACTATCTTGCCCGGATTGTAGAAGCCCTTCGGATCGAAACGATCCTTCACTTCTTCAAAGGCCCGCGCGAGCCGCGAACCGAACATCGGCTCATTGAATTCCGAGCGCACCAGCCCGTCGCCGTGCTCTCCTGAATGCGAGCCCTTGTATTCGCGCACCATCGCGAACGCCTCCTCGGCGATTTCGCGCATGGCATGCACATCTTTCTCTTGCCGCAAATTCAAAACCGGCCGCACATGCAAGCAGCCGGAGCCCGCGTGCGCATACCACGTGCCGCGCGTGCCGTGCTTCGTAAAGATAGCTGTGAGACGCGCTGTGTAGTCGGCGAGGTGCTCAAGCGGCACCGCACAGTCTTCGACAAAGGAAACGGGTTTACCCTCCTCCTTCATCGACATCATAATATTGAGGCCGGACGTGCGGACATCCGTGATCGCAGCCTGCAATTCGGGATTCAGGATCTCGACCACGCCACCCCACTTTGCACCGCGCTTGTCCCAGCCAAATCCCAGGTCGCCGATCAGAGCCTTGAGCTGCTGGAGCATGCGCAGGTTGACTTCGTGGTCGTCCTCGCCGAACTCCACCAGCAAAATCGCTTCCGGCGTTTCACGCACGAATTTTTCCAGCGTGGGCCGAAAAATCGGGATCTGACGCGCAAGCTCGATCATGGTGCGATCGATCAACTCGACCGCGATCGGCTTGAGCCGCACGATGTGCTGCGCCGCGTTCATTGCCTCGTGGAAGCTGCCAAAATGGCAGGCGCCGACAGCGCGACGGCCGAGCAGCGGCGAAAGCTTCAACTCGATACGCGTGGAAAATGCGAGTGTGCCCTCACCGCCAACCAGCACATGCGCTAGGTTGATGTCGTTCTTGCCTGGTACCAGGGCGTCGAGATTGTAGCCACCGACGCGCCGCTGAACTTTAGGGAACCGTTCGGAAATTTCATCGGCTTCACGCGCGCCGATGGCCAGCAGGTCGTTTGCGAGCGGACGCAGCGGCGCCGGAACATCCTTGAGATTGCCGCCGATGCGGCCGAAATGCGCGAGCGTCCCGTCGGCGAGCAGCGCCTCAATCGAGATGACGTTGTCGCGCATCGTGCCGTATCGCATCGAGCGTCCGCCGCACGAATTGTTGCCGGCCATTCCGCCGATGGTCGCGCGAGAGGACGTCGAGATGTCGACCGGAAACCACAGCCCGTGTGGCTTGAGCTGGCGATTGAGATCATCAAGCACGATGCCCGGCTCAACCGTGCAGCGAGCCCGCTTGACGTCGAGGTCGAGGATTCGCGTGAGGTATTTCGAACAGTCGATGACAAGCAATTCGCCAACGGCTTGGCCTGCCTGTGACGTTCCGCCGCCGCGCGCCAGCAGCGTTGCGTTTTCGCTGCGCGCAATCGCTATCGCCCGATCGGCTTCTTCGATGGTGCGTGGGGCTACCACGCCGACCGGCATGATCTGGTAGTGAGAGGCATCAGTGGCATAGCGGCCGCGCGTGAAACGGTCGAATTGCACCTCGCCGGTCAATTCGGCCTTTAGCCGACGCTCCAGGCCCGGCATCACTACCGCCACGTTTCTTATCCTTTTTGGGCTGCCCTAAGCCTATGCATAAGGACTAGTTCGCAATGCGGAAAACCGCTTGACCGCAATGTTACATTCATAGTTCAACGCCACAAGCGCCGCTCCCTGGCCGGGACGCGCCCGTGGCCGAACCACGAAATCCCTTAAAAGCTGCCGATCAGGAGCGGACTGCCAATGGCTAAGAATTCCTCGCGTACGGTCGGACGCCATTTTTTGCATATCCCGGGCCCCTCGCCGCTGCCGGACCGCATCCTGCGGGCAATGGACACGCCCATCATCGACCACCGCGGGCCGGAATTTACCCGTTTGGCCAAGAAGTGCCTGGACGGCATCAAGACCATCTTCAAGACCACCAACCCGGTGATCATCTACACCGCGACCGGAACTGGTGCGTGGGAAGCCGCGCTCGTCAACACACTGTCGCCCGGCGACAAAGTGCTGATGGTGGAGACCGGCCAGTTCGCCATGCTGTGGAAGAAGATGGCCGAGAAGCTCGGCCTCGTTCCCGAATTCATCACGACCGATTGGCGCATTGGCGCCGACCCGGCCGCAATCGAAGCGCGCCTGCGCGAAGACAAGAAGAAAGAGATCAAGGCGGTCTGCTTCCTGCACAACGAAACCTCGACCGGTTGCCTTTCACCTGTTGCAGAAATCCGAAAAGCAATCGACAAGGCGGGCCATCCCGCGCTGCTGATGGTCGACACCATCTCGTCGCTCGCTTCGGCCGACTATCGTCACGACGAATGGGGCGTCGACGTGTCCGTTGGCGGCGCGCAGAAAGGCCTCATGTTGCCGCCCGGTATGTCGTTCAACGCGGTGAGCGACAAGGCGCTGGCGGCGAACAAAACGTCCAAGCTCACAAAATCGTTCTGGGCCTGGGACGAGATGATCGCGATGAACAAGATCGGCTTGTTCCCCTACACGCCGGCGACGCAAATGCTGCATGGCCTCGCGGTCGGCATCGAGATGCTGCACGAGGAAGGCCTCGACAACGTGTTCGCACGCCACGACCGCCTCGCGGAAGCAACCCGCCGCGCGATCAAGGCGTGGGGCCTCGATATCATCTGCCGCGATCCGAAATACTATTCGCCGACGATCACCGCCGTACTGCTGCCTGAAGGCCACGATGCCGACGCGTTCCGTGCGCTGGCCCTCGAGCAATTCAATATTTCGTACGGCGCGAGCTTTGGCCGTTTCACCGGGAAGATGTTCCGCATCGGCCATCTCGGCGACATCAACGACGCGATGTTGCTGGGCGGTTTGGCCGCCACCGAAATGGCGCTTGCGCTCGCCAATATTCCGCACAAGAAAGGCGGCGTGCAGGCAGCGATGGATTATCTCGTGTCCGCGCACGGCAGCGCAGCCAAGCAGGCCGCGGAGTAATCGCTAGGCCGCGCTCGTTTCGCGCGCCAACGCGCGCGCGACAAATTCCGAAATCGCCTTGAGCGTTGCATCGGGCGCTTCGCGTTGCGGCGAATGGCGCGCGCCCGGCAACAACGCAACTTCGACTGGGCAATAGCATTCCTCCTGCGCCACTTCGATCTGCTTCACCGTTCCGTATTGATCGTCCTTGCCTTGTACGATGAGCACCGGCACGCGGATATAGGCGAGGAACTCGGTAATATCCCATTTGCGGAATCCGGGATCGAGCCAGGCGCCATTCCAGCCCTTGAAGGCATTGTCGACGTCGGCGTGCCAGCGCGAAAGCCGCGCGCGCAAATCGCCGGTTTCGTACGCCTTCTTTGCCTCGACAATTGAAGCGATCCCGGCATCCTCCGTGAAGAAATGCGGCGCGATGAGCACGAGACCCGCCGATCGCGGTGATCCTGATGACTGCCGGCATAAATCGCGGCAATCGAAGCGCCATCGCTATGGCCTATCAAGAGGCCACGCTTGAATCCGATCGCATCGAGCAATTGCGGCAGCGTTTCGCGCGCCTCGTCGTGCATGTAACTCAGCGGCCGCGGCAATTTCACGGGCGACGATTTGCCGTAGCCCGCGCGCGAATAAACGAATACGCCGGCGCCGGTTGCGTTTGAAAGCTTTTCCGGAAAATCCCCCCACAAACCCACGCTGCCGAGGCCTTCGTGCAAAAGCACCAAAGTCGGCGCGGTGTCGGGCTGCGGGCCGATAAAGCGGAACTCCAGCTGCTGCGCACCAATGTCGAGAAGGCCGGAATCGGCGAGTGTCATCAGCGCGCGCCGGGTCCTTCCGCCCTTAGCTTGAAACGCTGGATCTTGCCCGTCGCGGTTTTCGGCAGCTCTTTGCGGAATTCGATCCAGCGCGGATATTTGTAGGGCGCGAGCTTCTGCTTAACGTGCGCTTGCAGCGCCAGCATCAACGCGTCTGCTTGCTTTCTCCGGCGATTTTAAAACGACGAACGCTTTTGGCTTGATGAGCTTTTGATCGTCGTTCCAACCGACCACAGCGGCTTCGAGCACGTCGGGGTGGGAGGACAACGCAGCCTCTACTTCGAACGGCGACACATACATGCCGGATACCTTCAGCATGTCGTCGGCGCGGCCGCAGCAAACGTAATACCCGTCGGCATCTTCGATGTATTTGTCGCCGCAGCGGGTCCACTCGCCGCGGAATGTATCGCGCGATTTCTCGCGGTTGTTCCAGTACATCAGCGCGCTGGTGGGCCCGCGCACATAAAGCTCGCCCATCTCGCCTTGTTTCGCCGTCTGGCCATCCTCGCCGACAAGCTTGATCTCGTAGCCCGGCACGCCTTTGCCGGTGGTGCCATATTTGTTGGCACCTGGAAGGTTGGTCAGGAAGATGTGCAGCATTTCGGTGGTGCCGAGGCCGTCGGAGATTTCAACGCCGTAGCGGTTGAAGAAATTCTTCGCCACCTCCTCCGGAAGCGCCTCGCCGGCGGACTGGCACCGACGCAACTTCACCTCGGATTTCTGCGGCGCGTTCGGACTGTTGAGGAACGCGGCGTAGAAGGTCGGCACGCCGAAGAACACGCTGACCGGATGCTTCCGCAGCAAAGCCGCGACGCCGTCGGGCGTTGGCCGTTCCGCATTGAGCACTGTCGTTGCGCCAACCGTGAGCGGAAAGGTCATGGCGTTGCCGAGACCATAGGCAAAGAATAATTTCGCCACCGAATAGCAGACGTCGCTTTCCTTCAATCCTGCGACCGGAGTGCCATAAAGGTCGGCGGTCAGCTTGAGGCTGGCATGGACATGCACCGCGCCCTTCGGCTTTCCGGTTGAACCGGAGGTGTAGAGCCAGAACGCCATGTCATCGCATGTCGTCGGCGCAGTGTAGGGTTCGGGTTCGTCCGCGCCGATAAGATCCTCGAACGAACGGTATCCGTGCGGATTTTCACCGGAGACGATGACGTGCTCGAGATCCGGACTTTGCTTGATGAGTTTTTCAAACCTTGAAAAGAGCGCCTCCGACACGACCAGGCATTTCGCGCGGCTGTCGGCCAGCATGAAGCGATAGTCGTCTTCCGTCAGAAGCGTGTTGACGGGCACTGCGATAATCCCGGCCTTCAGGCAGCCGAGAAATGCGGTCGGCCAATCGATGGTATCGAGCAGTGCGATCAGCACGCGTTCTTCGCGTTTGATCCCAAGCCCGCGCAGCGCAGCGCCAAAACGCGCAACGCGGTCAGCCAGCTGGCCATACGTGTGCGTGCCGCGCGCATCGATATAGGCCGGCTTGTTGGCACGACCCGCCGCAAGATTGCGCTGCAAGAACGTCGGCGGCAAAGTTGTAGTCGCGTGGGACTACGCCCACCAACTCTCCCGCAACTGTTTCCGCCGCGTGCGCTTCCGCGACTGCCATTTGTCTTTCCTCCCAGGACTGTGCGTATTATGCCCGCCAATGAATGTGCTGGAAAGCGCACCATATTTCCGAGGGAGTACCGTTCATGATCTTCAGCCGGGACCGCATTCTGACCACCCATGTCGGCAGCCTGCCGCGCAACGAGAAACTGTCGGATTTGCTGCTCCGGCAGGAAGCCGGCGAGACGTTCGATGCCAAGGAAATGGCTGCGGAAATGGACAAGGCCGTCGGTCACGTGGTCGAGCGGCAGCTCGCGGCCGGCATCGACATCGGCAATGACGGTGAGCAACAGCGCGTCGGCTTCCAGACCTATGTGCCGCAGCGCATGAGCGGATTTGGTGGCGTTTCGAAGCGCCGGCGCGGCCGTGAATTCGAGGAATTCCCCGAGCTGGTTGCGAGCCTGATGCGGCGATTTCCCCACGTCAGCAAGCAGCAGAACGCGCCCGAATGCCAAAGCGAATTGAAATATCTCGACCTCAAGCCGATTGAAAACGAGATCGCGCGTTTCAAGAAAATCTCGGGCACCAAATTTGCCGAGCAATTTATGACCGCGCCCTCACCCGGCATCATCTCTTCTACGATGCTCGATGCTTTCTATGGCTCGCAGGACAAATACCTCAGCGCGATTTCCCGCGAGATGAAGAACGAATACCAGGCCATTCACAAAGCCGGGCTGTTGCTGCAGATCGATGCGCCCGATCTCGCCATGGACCGCACCATGATGTATCGCGACTTGAGCGACGCGCAGTTCGTCAAGGCAGTCGAGCGGCACGTGCAGGCGATCAACGACGGTATCGCCGGCATTCCACGCGACCGTGTGCGATTGCACATTTGCTACGGCAACTGGGAAGGCCCGCATATCCACGACGTTCCGCTGGCCACGATTTTGCCGGCGCTCTACCAGGCCAATGTCGGCGCGCTGTCGATCGAGTTCTCCAATCCGCGCCACGCGCACGAATACGACGCGCTCAAGAAGCATCCGCTGCCGAAAGATATGTTGCTCATTCCGGGCGTGGTTGAGACCACCAGCAATTTCGTCGAGCATCCTGAAGTCGTCGCGCGCCGCATCGAGGAGGCGGTGCGCACCGTCGGCGATCGCGAGCGCGTCATTGCGTCGACCGATTGCGGCTTCGGTACGTTCACCAACCGCGAATGGGTGATCGAGCCGGCCGTGTGGCTCAAGCTTGCATCGATCCGCCAGGGCGCCGATATCGCGTCGGCAAGACTGTGGGGCAAGAAGGTCGCGTAAATAGCGGCAAGACGCACGCGCCTAAGGCTTCCGCAAGATCCATTTTGGCTCTACGACGGTGAGCTGCTGTCCAACCGATTCTGCAAATTCATTCGCGGCACGGACAACGTCTTGCCACCGGGCTTCGTAATCGTCGCCAACCAGATAGCCGCCGGGTTCGAGCAGTTCCCAATAGGCGCGGATATCGCGCATGACCGGTTCATATTCGTGCGCAGCGTCGATATGAATGAGGCCAGCGCGGATGCCGAGTTTCGACAAGATGACCGCTGCATTTTCGCTGGTCTGCGCAAACGGGAAGACCAAATCTTGAAAACCCGTTTGCAATACGTTGGTCAGGAATTGCTCATACAGAAGCGGGCGACCCTGCTTACGCAAAACAAGATTCCCATCCGGACTGGTCCGATCCCAGTGCTCCGGGCTTCCGAGAAACGTATCGATTGCGACCACAGCGCCTGTGTTGCCATTCTCTCTGAGCAAATTAGCCATAAAAATGGTGGAGCCGCCTTTCCAGACACCGACGTCGAACACCACAGATGGACGATTTTTCGTGATGATATCGACGAATGTTTCGTGCGTGCTGTGCCAGCCCTTCAAATCGAGCGGAAGCAGCGAACCATAGCCTGCGAAGACGTTCCCGCCGTGGATGGCTTGCATCAATTCAGCAGCTTTGGCGGTCATCGCTTTTCTGGTTCTGCATGGATTGGATTTTGGCGGTCTTTATCGCAGCTTGGGTAGAAAACGCAAAGCGTGCGGGACCGTAGCGTGCACCGTAGGCTGTCGCTCCACTTTTGTCTATGCCGATTATCTTGTCCCGGCGAGTCAGCCGGGACAGCCCAGCACTGCGATTCTCCGCTTGCGCGGGAATGAGCGAGGGTTTAGTGCACGCCGTCATCTCTGACGCGATCAATTGTCAAACCATGCCAGGCCGTCTCGATGCGTGGCGCTCATCCTTCGAGACGCCCGCCTGCGGCGCGGCTCCTCAGGATGAGGCAGATTGAAGCCGCGGCGCGTGGGTCTCGCTGGAGCTTGCATTCTGCCCGGTGAAGCCGGACCGGGCGCGGCGACGAGCGGCATACGCCGGTGCCGTCCCAAAAAGGCGTTCGTTTTCCGATCGATCCGCCGCTAAGCAGTTGCACTTAAAACGAAATTTTCCACGACCTTTTAAAGATACTATCTTTACTACTTTAAGCCGGATGGCCATAATCGACGCCTCAACAAAGGCGCGGCGATGCCACGGACGGCAAGGCGGCAACCGGTGATGATGAGCGGCGAGCTCACCGCGCGCATCATGTTTGCCGGGCGCTCGTCCTCGATGTCGGCGCAGATCGTTGCCTGGGTGCGCGACGCGCTCTTTGCCAAGAAGCTCAAGCCCGGTGATTTCCTCGGCACCGAGAAGGACCTCGCCGCCCGCTTCGATGCCAGCCGGATCGTCGCACGCGACGCGCTGCGCACACTGGAAGCGCTTGGCATTGTCGAAATCCGCATGGGCAAAGGTGGCGGCGCCCGCATCGCGCAAGGCAATCCGCGCCTGTTCGCCGAAGCGCTCGCTGTGCAACTCGATCTCACCGGCGTCACCGCCGCCGAGATCATGGACGCCCAGCGCGCAATCGAAACGCTCGGCGCGGAACTTGCCGCCGAGAACGCCACCGCTGCCGACATCGCGAAGTTGCGCAGCCTGCTGCGTCAGGCTGAGGACGTCATGGACGACCTCGATGCCTTCACGCGCCTGTCGCGCGATTTCCACCTCGCGGTCGCCGAAGCCTCACATAACCGTGTGCTGGTAGTTCAACTCATCTCGCTCGAGCACGTGTCCTGGCCGCGCCGCAATGTCACCGCGACGCCAAAGCTTGCGGTACACATCCTGGACATTCACACCAAGCTTACCGATCTCATCGAACTGCGCGACGCCGCCGGCGCCCGCGCGCTGATGGACGACCACGTCAAGATGATCCGTGCCCGGCGCGTTGCCGAGCGCGAGCAAATCGACGGCAACGATCACACGTGTTGCTGATCAAAACGAGGGAGGACGAAACCATGGCAAAATTCCTCATCGAACCGCACTTCCGCCTGCAGGAATGGGTGGCCGAGGAAAAGGACTACTTCCGCAAGGAAGGCCTCGAATACGAATTCCGCGAGCTCATGCGCGCGACCGACGGCAAGATTCACGACAAGGGCGACAAAGTCGGCGCCTATCAGTCGTTCGAGGAAGGCCGTAAATCGAACGTCAGCTGCGCCTGCCACTGGACCGTGAACGTCGCGGCCTCCAACGGCCATGGCAAAATGTACACTGACGTCTATTCGGTAGCGCCGGCGGGCGTTTTCGTGCCGGCGGACTCCAAGGTAAAAAGCCCGGCTGATCTCGCCGGCGTGCCGGTATCGGTCGGTTACCAGTCCGGCAGTCACTATTCCACGGTGCAGGCGCTGGAGCAGTATCTCAAGCCCGAGCAGATGAACCTCGTCTATTCCGACGGCATGCTGTTCGCGCGCATGGAGAAGCTGTTCGAGGGTAAAGCGCCGGCGGTCCATCTGTTCGGCGGGCCATACTACTTCGCCGAACAGCTTGGCTTCCGGAAGGTGATCGACTCCACCTTCATGATCGGCACCATGATCCATGGCGATCCCGATCCCGAAGACCTGCGCAAGTTCTTCCGGGCGCTGCGCAAAGCCCAGCGCGATATCGACCTGCGGCCGGAGCTTTACACCCACTATTACAAGAAGGAATTCCCGGACCGCTTCCACGCCCAGATGGACACGCGGCGCTGGGGCCCCGGCGAAAGGCTGGTGTTCGAGCCCTATACCAAGGAAGTATATGAGGAATCCTTTGAGTGGATCGCCGCCCACGGCATCTTCCCGGAAGGGAAGATGGGCAGCGCCCAATATGAGCGGGCGACCTTCTCCTTGGCCGACAAGAAACTGCCGTGCCTAAAAAATCATCCCTACGCCGCGGTCTCAATCGGCCTCATGGCGCTAAGGAGCGCGTCTCGAACGCATCCAATGCCATCGGGTACGACATTGCCGCATCCTGAGACGCATCGCTTGCGATGCTCCCGGATGAGGCCTGCTCACCGCGTTGTCCGCGGGGCACTGGGCGGCGAAGCCTGCGGGGACGAGCGGCCCAAGCCTCGAACCAACCGTTTGTACGCCAATAGTTAGGCGTCCAACCAAATGCGCCGCGGACCCTCGGGTTCGCGGCGCTTTTCTTTGTCGGGAAGGTCAGGCATTCTAACGATAACAAGAGAACAATGATGTTCAGGGGAGGACCAGAATGAAACGCTCGTATTACTTGCCGGCGCCGCCTTGCTTGACGGCGGCCTTGCTGCCTGCGGGCGCCGACGCTCGAGGAAACGATCAAGATCGGCGTCATCAGCGCCTATTCCGGCCAATTCGCCGACACGGCCGCGCAGATCGATAACGGCATCAAGCTCTATATGAAGCAGCACGGCGACACTGTCGCCGGCAAGAAGATCGAAATCATCCGCAAGGACACCGGCGGCCCGAACCCGGATGTCGCAAAGCGGCTGGCGCAGGAACTCGTCGTGCGCGACAAGGCCGACATCCTTGCCGGCTTCACGCTCACGCCCGGAAGCGCTCGGCGCCTCGGGCGTTGCGGCCGAAGCCAAAAAGCTCATGGTGGACATGAACGCGGCGACGTCGATCGTCACCGAGAAATCGCCCTACATCGTGCGCGTCTCGCTGACGTTGCCGCAGATCAGCGAAACGCTCGGCACCTGGGCGGCCACCAAGGGCAAGGTCAAGAAAGCCTATACGATGGTGACCGACTACGGCCCCGGCATCGATGCCGAAACAGGCTTTCCAGACGGCGTTCAAGGCGGCTGGCGGCGAGATCGTCGGCTCCGTTCGCATGCCGATCGCCAACCCGGATTTCTCGGCTTTCGTGCAACGCGCAAAAGACCTCAATCCGGAATCGATCTTCGTGTTCGTTCCGGGCGGCGCGCAGCCGGCAGCAATCGGCAAGGCCTTCGCCGAACGCGGCATGGACCCCAAGAAGATCAAGATCATGAGCACCGGCGAGGCGGTGGACGAAACTGCCGTGAAGAGCCTGGGCGATCTCGCGCTCGGCCGCATCAGCGCCTGGCACTACGACTACAATCACAAGTCCAAGATGAACGCAGACTTCGTGAAGGCGTTCAATGCCGAATACAAGCGCAACCCGGACTTCTTCGCGGTTGGCGGCTATGACGGCATGCACCTCATCTATGAGGCGCTCAAGAAGACCGGCGGCAAGACCGACGGCGACGCCCTGATCGGCGCGGCCAAAGGCATGAAGTGGGAAAGCCCGCGCGGACCGATCTCGATCGATCCGGCAACCCGCGACATCGTGCAGAATGTCTACATCCGCCGGGTGGAGAAGGTCGGCAATAACATCGTCAATGTCGAATTCGACACGGTCGCGAACGTGAAAGACCCGACACACAAGTAACCGCCGCCCTGAGGCTTAGAAAGACTTCCGGATGGGGCGATCGCAAGGTCGTCCCATTCGTCGCATAAACCTCAATAGCCTCGCCCTTTAGTCCGCTCATTCCCGCGCAAGCGGGAATCCAGTACCTTGCGTCTTTGAGACGAGCGTTTTCATCTGGGTCCCCGCTTTCGCGGGGACGAGCGGAGACACAACCGGACTCGCCCCACCATGCTTCCTCCGGTCTTCGGTGTCCTGTTCGACGGCATCGCCTACGGCATGCTGCTGTTCGTGCTGTCGGTCGGCCTGTCGGTGACGCTCGGCCTGATGAATTTCGTCAATCTCGCGCACTGCGCCTTCGCCATGCTCGGCGGCTACGTCACCGTGACGCTGGTGAACGAATTCAACTGGTCATTTCTGGCAACGCTGCCGGTCGCTTTCGCCGCCGCGGCGATCGTCAGCGTCGCGCTCGAACGCACGCTCTACCGCCGGCTCTATCGCGCCAGCGACCTCGATCAGGTGCTGCTGACCATCGGCCTCGCCTTCATCTCGGTCGCCGATTGCGGCCTACATCTTCGGCACGACCCAGCAGCCGGTGGAGACGCCCGAGCCGTTCTGCGCGGCTCGATCGAATTCTTTGGCATCGGTCTCGGCGAAATACCGGCTGTTCCTGATCGGCGTGGCGCTGGCGGTGACGATGCTGCTGGTCGCGGGCCTTGAATATACGCGTTTTGGCGCGCAGGTGCGCGCGGCGGTCGATAACCAGCGCATGGCGCGCGGGCTCGGCATCGACGTCGACCGCACCTTCGCATCGACATTTGCGCTCGGCTCCGGCCTCGCCGGCCTTGGCGGCGCGCTGGCAATCGAGATTGTCGGTCTCGATCCGAATTTCGCCTTCACCTATCTGGTCTACGTTCTGATCATCGTGTCGGTCGGCGGCCTTGGCTCCATTGCCGGTTCATTCGCTGCCGCGATCCTGATCGGCGTGAGCGACGTCGCCGGCAAATATTACGCACCGGAGCTCGGCGCCTTTCTCATTTATCTGGTCATGGTGGTGGTGCTGATGTTGCGCCCGGCCGGCCTGTTCGGGAGGCGCTGAGATGGGCAGCGCTCCACTTCGCTGATTTGTCCCGACCTTCCATCGTCATGCCCGGCTTTATCCCGCGCATCACGTCTTGGCTTCCGAAGGCAGACGTGGATGGCCGGAATCAAGTCCGGCCATGACACCGAGCATAAGCAGCTTGCCGCGGGAATCCCACGCAAGCGGGCGTGTGGATGGTCGCGCGATGAGCACGAACACAACCACCCTCACCCCGCAAGCCTACCTGCAGGCGCAAAACCGCTGGCATCCGCTTGAAATTGCGTTCTGGCTGGCGACGCTGCTGCCATTCATCGCGTTTCCGGACTACCTGTCGCTGGCAAGCCAGATCGCGATCACCGCGCTGTTCGCGCTCTCACTCGACATTATCCTCGGTTATGCCGGCGTCGTATCGCTCGGCCACGCGGCCTTCTTCGGCATTGGCGCTTATGGCGCGGGCCTGTTCTCGATCTACGTCTGGGGCGAGCCGCTGTCGGGCCTGCTGTTCGCCGTGGCGCTGGCGGGAGCGGTCGGCTACGCCGTGAGCTTCATCATCTCGCGCTTTCGCCATTTCACACTAATCATGATCACGCTCGGCCTCGGCTTGCTTGCCTTCGAGGCTGCAAACCGCGCCCATTGGCTCACCGGCGGCAGCGACGGCCTGCAAGGCGTTTCAATCTGGCCGGTTCTCGGCATGTTCAAATTCGATCTCTACGGATACACGGCTTACGCCTATTCACTGGCCACGCTCTTCATCGTTTTCCTCGGCACCCGGCGGCTGATCAATTCGCCGTTCGGCCTGGCGCTGCGCGGCATCCGCGAAAACTGGGTGCGCATGCCTGCCATCGGCGCCGACAGCCGGGCGCATATCCGCAAGGCCTTCACCATCGCCGCCGCCATCGCCGGGCTGGCCGGTGCACTGCTGGCCCAGACGACGGAAAACGTTTCGCTTGAATCGATCAGCTTCCAGCGCTCCGCGGACGTGCTGGTGATGCTGGTGCTGGGCGGCGCCGGACGGCTTTACGGAGGTCTCGTTGGCGCTGCGATCTTCATGGTGGCACGCGACCAGTTCTCCGGGATCGCGCCGCAATTCTGGTACTTCTGGATCGGCGTGCTGCTGGTGACGGTGGTGATGGTGCTGCCCAACGGCATTCTCGGCGGCTTGTCGCACCTTTATGCGCGCTGGAGAGCGAAATGAGCACGATCGCTTTGGCCACGCGCGGCCTCTCAAAGGCTTTCGGTTCGCTGCCGGTCGCGCGCGATATCGCGATCGACCTGCCGGTCGGCGCCCGATACGCGCTGATCGGGCCGAATGGCGCCGGCAAGACCACGCTCATCAATCTGATGACAGGGATGCTGGCGCCCAATGCCGGGCAGATTCTGCTCGCAGGCGATGACATCACCGCGCTCGGTCCGCAGGAGCGGGTGCGGCGCGGGCTCGCGCGCACCTTCCAGATCAACACGCTGTTTGCGGGCCTCAACGCGCTCGAAGCGGTGACGCTGGCGGTGGCCGAACGGCGCGGGCTTGCCGGCCAGTTCTGGCGCAGCGTCGGTTCATACGGCGAAGCGATTGACGAAGCCTACGAGATCCTGCGCAAGCTCAAGCTCGGCGACTCCTGTTATCAGGTCACACGCGAATTGCCTTACGGCCGGCAGCGGCTGCTGGAAATTGCACTCGCGCTGGCGACGAGGCCGAAGGTTCTCTTGCTCGACGAGCCGGCAGCCGGCGTGCCGCAGGAAGAAAGCGGCGAAGTCTTCGAAGCGGTGGCGGGCTTGTCCGACGATCTCACGCTGCTTTTCATCGAACACGACATGCACGTGGTGTTCCGTTTCGCCACGCACATCTTTGTCCTGGTCGGCGGCGCGATGTTCACTGAAGGCTCGCCTGCCGAAATCGCGGCCGATCCCGGCGTGCGCGAAGTCTATCTGGGCAAGCGCAAACATGGATGATGATCTTGGATAACTGTCTTGGCTGACCCGCTGCTCACGCTCGAGAACGTCACCGCCGGCTATGGCGACGCCGTGGTGCTGCACGGCATTTCGCTGGAATTGCCCCAGCACGGCAGCCTTGCTTTGCTCGGACGAAATGGCGTTGGCAAATCGACATTGCTGCTCACCATCATGGGCTACACGCAATTGCGCTCCGGCCGCGTGACGTGGCGCGGGCAGGATATATCGCGGCTCACGCCGCACCGGCGTGCGGTGAACGGCATCGGCTGGGTGGCGCAGGAGCGCGAGATATTCCCTTCGCTGACGGTTGAGGAAAATCTCAATGTCGCAGCGAGGCCCGGCGCGTGGGACCTCGATGCGGTGTTCAAGCTTTTCCCGCGTCTGTCCGAGCGCCGGCCCAACATGGGCAATCAGCTATCCGGCGGCGAGCAGCAAATGCTGGCGGTCGCGCGCGCGCTGATGACCAACCCCGCGCTGATGCTGCTGGATGAGCCCTTCGAAGGGCTGGCGCCGGTGATCGTCGATGAGCTTGTCGCCGCGATGAAGACGATGCTCGCCGACCGGAGCATGGCCATTATCCTCGTCGAACAGCACACCGAGATCGCGCTGGAATTGACCGCCGAGGCAATCGTGCTGGAGCGCGGCGCGGTGGCGCACCGCGCACCCTCGCCGCAGTTGCAAAAGGACAGCACGACCCTCGAACGGCTGGTCGGGTTGCGCGTGGCCGCGACGGCGTGAGAAACTAGCCGCTTGATTGGAGCGTTGCCGCATACACAGCGCGCTCCCTCTCCCCGCTGGGGAGAGGGTTGGGGTGAGGGGGTCTAGGACTCTCGATCGGCCATAACCCCTCACCCGCCCGCCTTCGCAATGGCTGCGGCGGGCGACCTCTCCCAGCCGAAGTCGGATGTTTCCGACTTCGGCCGGCTATGCGAGCCGAACTCGGGTAAACCCGAGTTCGGGTGGGAGAGGTGGAGCGAGCATGTGGCAAGGTTCTGCTGAAACACTGAGTGGATACGAACTAGAGGTGCCCATGTCCGACCCGATGATTCCGCGCGAACGTTCCGATTATTCGGCGATTGTGGATCGCCCGCCGCTCAAGCTGCCGGGCAATGCCCGCATCGTGTTCTGGACTATCGTCAATTACGAGGTCTGGGACATCGGCAAGCCAATGGCGCGCCAACTGCTCCCCGCGCCGACCGGCGTTCCGCTGATGCCGGACGTCGTGCATTGGGCCTTCCACGAATACGGCATGCGGGTCGGCTGCTGGCGCTTTTTCGAACTGTTCAAGCGCCTCGGCATCAAGCCGACGCTCGCCGCCAATGCGCGCATCTGCGAGGACTATCCGCGCGTCGCCGAACAGGCGCGCGATGACGGCTGGGAATTCATGGGCCACGCCTATGAACAGGGCCCGATCCACAAGGAGGCCGACCAGGCCGGCATGATCAAGCGGACCATGGACGTCATGACCAAGTTCACCGGCAAAAAGCCGGTGGGCTGGCTTGGACCTGGCCTCACACAAACGCTCGACACCCCGGAATTGCTCGCCGCGGCGGGCGTGAAATATATCGGCGACTGGGTCTACGACGATGAGCCAACGGTGATCCGCACGGCCAAAGGGCCGCTCGTCACTTTGCCCTACACCATCGAGTGCAACGACATTCCGATGATGCTGGTCCAGCATCATGAGAGCGACTACCTGCTCAAGCGCACCATCGACCAGTTCGACCGGCTTTATGCCGAGAGCGCCAAGCGCGCGAAATTCTGCGCGCTTGCGATCCACCCCTACATCAGCGGGCAGCCACACCGGATCAAATATCTCGAGCAGATCTACGACTACGTGAACAAGCACGAGGGCGTGCTGCACTGGAACGGCGAGCAGATGCTCGACTGGTACCGCAGCATTGCCAAGATCGGGGCTGCAGCTTAGCGCGGATAGCCGCACAACCACTCCGCTCGTCCCCGCGAAAGCGGGGACCCAGGGCGACAACGCGCCGATTCAGTCATTGTGTCTCTGGATTCCCGCTTGCGCGGGAATGAGCGGGTGAAAGTTTTTGCCCACCCTCTCGGCACGCGAACGGTTTTTAGTGCCGCAGCATTGCCAAGATCGAGGCTGCCGCTTAGCGTCAACGCGCGGCTGCCCAAAAACAAAAGAGCCTAGTGGCGGCAGGGAGGAACCTCATGCGTATCAAGGCCATCGTGTGCCTCGTCATCGCTGCGTTCGCGCTGGACGGCGCGTCGCAGGCCGCGGAAATCCGGCTCGCGCGGCAATTTTCCATGGGCTATCTCCAGCTCAATGTGATGGAGCATCAGCAGCTCATCGAGAAGCACGCCAAAGCGCTCGGACTCAACGATGTGAAGGTCTCGTGGTTCACCTTCAACGGGCCGACCGCAGTCAACGAGGCGCTGATTTCCGGCAATATCGACGTTGCTTCGGGCGGCATGCCCGGCCTGCTTGTCCTGTGGGCGCGCACCAAAGGCACGCCGCAGGAAGTGCGCGGGATTTCAGCGCTGAGCTCGCAGCCGTTTTTGCTCAACAGCCGCGATCCCGCCATCAAGACCATCAGAGACTTCAAGGATAGCGACCGTATCGCGGTGCCAGCTGTGCGTTCCTCGGTGCAGGCGATCACGCTGCAAATGGCGGCGGCCAAGGAATACGGCGTCAAAGGATTCGATACGCTCGATCCGCTCACGGTGTCGATGACGCCGCCGGATGCCACCGTCGCGTTGCTCAAGGGCGGCGCGCAGATTTCCGCCGCCTTCAGCGTGCCGCCGTTCCAGAACCAGCAACTCGAGGACCCCGCGGTCCACACCGTGCTCAATTCGTTCGACGTGATGGGCGGCTCGCACACCTTCACCGCTGTGTGGGCGCCGGCAAAATTCCGCGACGGCAACCCCGTGCTCTACAAGGCGCTGCTTGCCGCGCTGAAAGAAGCAACCGACATCGTCAACAAGGACAAGAAGGCCGCGGCGGCATTGTGGATCGAGGATGCGAAATCGAAATTGCCGCTCGACATGGTGAGCAAGCTCGTCGCGGGCCCGCAAGTGCGATGGACGATGACGCCGGAAAACACCATGAAATACGCGGACTTCATGGCCGAGGTCGGCACGCTCAAGGCGAAGGCTTCGTCGTGGAAGGATTATTTCTTCCCGGAGATCTACGACGAAAAGGGAAGCTGATTTTTTCGCTCCGCTCATCCCCGCGCAAGCGGGGATCCAGAGCCGCCCGAAGCGCCTTTTTATTCGCTCCTGGATTCCCGCTTGCGCGGGAATGAGCGGAATAGGTGCGCGTCCTACGCGGAACAGGCGCGGGTCCTATTTAGCTCCCCACAACCTTATGCGTCTGCTCGCCGAGGCCATCGATCGAGGCCGTCACGACATCGCCGGCTTTCAGATAAACCGGCGGCTTGTGGCCGAGCCCGACACCCGCCGGCGTGCCGGTGAGGATCACATCGCCCGGCTGCAGGCTCATGAAGCGGCTGATGTAGGACACAAGCTCGACGACGGAGAAAATCATGTCGCGCGTCGAGCCGTTCTGCTTGAGCTTGCCGTTGACGCTCAGGCGCAGCGGCAAGTCCTGCGGATCCATGATTTCGTCGCGCGTCGCAAGAAACGGCCCGAGCGGGGCGAACGTGTCGGCGCTCTTGCCCTTGAAGCCCTGCCCGCCGCGATTGAACTGGAAGTCGCGCTCGGAAAAATCGATGCCGATGCAATAGCCGAGCACGTGATCGAGCGCATCGCGCTCCGCGATGTAGACGCCCGGCTTGCCGATCACGACGCCGAGCTCGACCTCCCAATCCACGCTTTTGGCTTCGCGCGGCATGACGAGATCGTCGGTGGGCCCGCACAGCGCGCTGGTGGCCTTGAGGAACAGCGTCGGCTCCTTCGGCAAGGGCAAGCCGGTTTCCTCGGCGTGGTCGCGATAGTTCAGCCCGACGCCGATGATCTTGCCGATGCCGCGCAAGGGCGGCCCGAGCACAGCGCCCTTCTCTACCTTCGAAAACGTCTTTGCCGGCACCGCGGCGATGGCGGCAATGTGATCAAGCGCCGGCGCGCGGTGATTGAGCGCGGCAAAGCCGGCCGAGAGGTCGAACACCTCGCCGTCCAGGATCAGGCCGGGTTTTTCGCCGGTTGCGGAGCGGTAACGCACGAGCTTCATGGCCTGTACAATATCCGGGGTAGCTGCAAAACTGCCAGCCAATACATAATCCCGAGGAACGCCGCGTATGAACTTTCCCAAGCCTTCCGTCGGCAGGCTGCCGAACGACCGTCTCGATTATTCCGCCATCACCACGCGCAAGCCGCTCAAGCTGCCGAAGGGCGCGCGCATGGTGGTGTGGACCGTCACCAATGTCGAGGAATGGGACCCGACGCAGACCATGCCGCGCACGGTGCTCACGCCGCCGGCGGGCGGCTCGCCGATGCCCGATATCCCGAACTGGTGCTGGCACGAATACGGCAACCGCGTTGGCTTCTGGCGGCTGTTGCAGGTGTACGACGAGTTCAAGATTCCCGGCGTGATGAACATCAACGGCGTGGCGGTGAACGCCTTCCCCGACATCGTAAAGGCCTGCGTCGATCGCAACTGGGAATTCGTCGGCCACGGCTATACCCAGCGCAACATGCAGAAGGTGGAAAACGAGCGCGCGGACGTGCGCAAATGCATCGAGGTGCTGGAAAAGGCCACGGGCAAGCGCCCGCGCGGCTGGCTCGGCCCCGGCCTCACCGAAACCTGGGAGACGCCGGATATTCTGGCCGAGGAAGGCTACGATTATGTCGCCGACTGGGTGCTCGACGACCAGCCGGTATGGATGAAGACACGCGGCAAGCCGATCCTCAACATTCCCTACACGCAGGAATGCAACGACGTCGCCATGATGCTGATCCAGCATCACAAGGCCTCGGAATTCTACGAGCGGGCGATGGACCAGTTCGAGCAGATCTACAAAGACGCCAAGGGCTCGGCCCGCGTCATGGCGATTTCGGTGCACCCCTACATCATGGGCGCGCCGCACCGGGCGAAATATTTCCGCCAGATTTTCCAGAAAATCCGCAAGAAGAAGGACGTGCTGTTCTGGACCGGCGCGCAGATCGCGGATTGGTTCAAGAAGGCCGGGCCCGCAGGCGCCGTAATCCACACTCTGTCATGGCCGGGCTTGACCCGGCCATCCACGTCTTGCTTTATCGAAATGAAGTCGTGGATGCCCGGCACGAGGCCGGGCATGACGACTGAGAGTGCCTGCAAATGGCCGCAGCAAAAATCACCGACAAGAAGACCATCGCCGAGCAGACGGCGAAAATGTATCTCGACGTCGGCGCCGTGCGTTTCATGGAGGACAAGCCCTTCATCTTCACGTCCGGCTGGGCGAGCCCGGTTTACAATGACTCGCGCTGGCTGATCTCGTTTCCGCAAGTGCGCAGCGCGATGATGGATTTCGCCGTCACAACCATCGACCGCGATATCGGCCGCGACAAATTCGATACGGTGGCCGGCGGCGAGACGGCCGGCATTGCCTTTGCCGCCTGGGTGGCGGAGCGCCTGAACCTGCCGATGCAATATGTGCGCAAGAAAGCCAAGGGCTTCGGCCGCGGCGCACAGATCGAAGGCCAGCTGCTCCCCGGCCAGCGCGTGCTGCTGGTGGAAGACCTCGCCACCGACGGCCGCAGCAAGGTGAATTTCGTCAAGGCGATCCGCGAGGCCGGCGGCAAATGCGATCATTGCTTCGTGATTTTCTTCTACGACATCTACCCCGAGGGCAAGAAAATCATGACCGACCTCGGCGTCACACTGCACGCGTTGACCACCTGGTGGGATGTGCTGGCCGTCGCCAAGGCGAGCGGCAAGTTCGACGGCAAGATGCTGGGTGAGGTCGAGAAGTTCATGAACGACCCGGCCGGCTGGTCGAAGGCGCATGGCGGCGTCGCGACCGCGGCGGAGTGACCACACACCCGCTCGTCCCCGCGAAAGCAGGGACCCAGGGCAAAGACTTCTGCGTTTGCAATTGTGACTCTGGATTCCCGCTTACGCGGGAATGAGCGGAGTTAGAAGTTACGCTGCTAATACTCTCTCCGACGTCATGGCCGGCCTTGTCCCGGCCATGACGGTTGAGCGCTACGTGCTTCCTTCGATCTTCCGCTTCAGGCGCGTCACCGCCAGATCGAGCGCCGACAAAAACCGCGAAATATCCTGACGGCTCAGTGGCGGCGGCCCGCGCGTAGTCGCGCCTGCCGAGCGCAGATCGGTCAGCAAATCGCGAGTCGCCAGTGCCATGCCAATCGAATCATCGGTGAAAGGCTTGCCGGTCGGGGTAATCACGGTCGCGCCTTTTTTGACGCAACGGTTTGCCAGCGGAATATCGGCGGTGACGACGATGTCGGTCTCCGCCGCGCGCTCCACGATCCAGTCGTCCGCGATATCGGGCCCTTCGGCCACGATCACCCGCTCAATCATGTCGCTGCGCGGCACGTTCATGAAAGCATTGGCGACCACATAAACCTTGAGGCCGTAGCGCTCCGCCACCCGGTAGATTTCCGGCTTCACCGGACAGGCATCGGCATCGACAAAGATGCGAATTGCCTGCTGTTTCGCCTCTTCCATGACCTGCGCCGCCGTGATCCAATTCGGCAAAACAGCGCATGAGCTTGCCCGAAAACCGGTTCCCACGCTTCGGGATCATGCGCCAATGGAGGCATCAATGGCCAAGGCCCGCAAGAAAGTCCAGGCAAGGAAGTCTGCAAGCCGCAAACCCGCCCGCCGCAAGTCCAGCGCGCGGCGCCCCGTGAAAGCCAAAACCACCAAAGCGCGGCCGCAACAGAAATTCACCGTCAGCCATCACCGCGAGGAAGATTTCGATCAGGGCCTGCGCACGTATTCGGCCTATCGCGACCTCGGCATCGCGCCCGCCACCGGCGGCATGGTGCAGGCGCACGTCATCCGCATGACCAAGCCGTTCAGCGCGGACGAAGTTGCGATCCCGCACTATCACGATGTCGAATTCCAGATGGTCTTCGTGCTCAAAGGCTGGTTCAGCAGCGAATTCGAGGGCCAGGGCGTGCACACTTTCCATGCCGGCTCGTGCTGGATTCAACCGCCGAAAATAAAGCACACGGTGATGGGATATTCCGACGATTGCGAATTGCTGGAAATCGTTCTGCCGGCGGATTTCAAGACGGTGACGTTGGATTAAGTTCGGTATTGGACAAAATTGTATTTACGCTCGTCCCCGCGAAAAGCGGGGGACCTAGGGCAATACTATTCCGAGTTCGTGACACTGGATTCCCGCTTTCGCGGGAATGAGCGGAGTTTGTTGCGTCGGCGCGCCTTACCCGAGCCGCATCAGCAACAACCCGCCCGTCACCACGACAAAAATCACCGCAGTGGCGCCGAGCACGGTCGTGATGTGCCGCCAGCCGAGCCCGATGATGGTCTTCACCGAGGTGCCAAGGCCGAGTGCGCCAATGGCCAGCAGCAGGCCCCAGGTCGACACCTCGACCATCACGCTTTTGACGGGCGCGTAGACAGGCACCAGTGACGGCGACAACGGCACCGTGCTGTTCACAATGCACAGCACCAGGAACACGATCGCGAACACCGGCACCGGCACGCGCGCCTCGCCGTGCCGCATGCCTTGTTTCGTGAAATACCAGCCGACGCTGAGCACGACCGGCAGCAGCAGGAACACGCGGAACAACTTGACGATGACTGCCGTATTGCCGACGGGGCCCGACACCGCATAGCCGGCGCCGACAACCTGCGCGACATCGTGGATCGTGCCGCCCAGCATGACGCCGGTGGTCTGCGCATCGAACCCGAGCAGGATGCACAGCGGCGGATAAACCAGCATCGCCAGCGTCGCCAGCGCGTTGACCGCAACGACTACAAAAGCGATGTCAGCCTGCTTGCCTTTGTAGTCGGGGATAACGGTCGAGGTCGCGAGCGTCGCCGATGCGCCGCAGACCGCGGTTCCGACGCCGACCAGCGCGCCAAAACCTGCCGCCTGGCCACTCCAACGGGCGAATGCAAAACCTGAGGCAACGGTTGCTGCCATGGATATGACGATCAGGATCGCGGTCTCGGCGCCAAGCGCAGCGATATCGCCGAGGGCAACACGAAGGCCAAGCAACGCGACGGCCCAGCGCAGCAGCGTCTTCACGCAGAAATTCATGCCGGGCTGCACCGCCGGCCGCGCCGCCAGCGGATTGAGCGCGATGCCGACGACCAGTGCGATCACCATATTCGGGATCGGGACGACATGCGCCACATACGGCGCCGCCACATAACCGATCGCCGCGACGATCGCCGATAGCGCGACGCCCGGCGCAAGCGTGGCCATAGCCGCCATGGAAGGCCGCAAAGCGTGCATATTTTCTGCTGTCACGCGGGCTTCCCTATTGGCTTGCGGCGATTTTGGTGCCGGTCTGGCCGGCCTTAAGACCCGCAGCAATGGCCGCGGCGATTTGCGAAGGCGTATCGACAACGACGACGCCGGCTGCTTCCAGCGCGCGCCGTTTGGAGCCATAGCTGCCGGCATTGCCCGTAACGATGGCACCGGCATGGCCCATTTTCTTGCCCGGCGGTGCGGCAGCACCGGCGATGAAAGCGACCATCGGCTTGCGCATGGTTTTCGCGTACTCGGCCGCGCTTTCCTCCATCGCCCCGCCGATTTCGCCGACGATCACGGCGGCATCGGTGCCGGCATCCTTATCGAGCGCGACCAGCGCATCGCGCGTGGTGGTACCGAGCATCGGATCACCGCCAATACCGATAAACGCAGATTGGCCGAGACCGGCGCGCGTCAAGTTGAGGCACACAAGCGTGCCCAGACTGCCGCTGCGCGAAATCACGCCGACGCGGCCGGGCTTGAACACGCTCGGTACGAAGGCCGGCATGATACCGACGAAACATTCGCCCGGAGTCACCAGGCCCGCAGTGTTTGGCCCAACGATACGCGTGCCGTACTTTGCGGCCGCGGCGTGCATGGCCATCACGTCCTGCGCGGGGATATGTTCGGTGAGAACGACCAGCAGTTTGATGCCAGCTTGCGCCGCCGACACCGCCGCTTCCTTCGCCATCGGCGGCGGAATAAACATGACGGCCACGTCGCCGCCGACTGTCGCGACAGCATCTGCGGTGGTTGCGAAAATCGGCACGCCAACATGGGTTTCGCCGGCGCGCTTCGGGTTGACGCCCGCCACTACGTTCGTGCCGTAGCCGAGCATCTTCTCGGTCCAAAATGTGCCTTGCTTGCCGGTGACGCCGAGCACAATGACGCGATCTTTTTTGCGGACGATCATTGCGCTGCCTTCACCGCCGCCTGAATCGCGTCTTCCATGAAGTCGTAAGGCTCGATCCCGAGCTCGCTGCGCACGAGTTTGACGGCTTCGACTTCGCCGGTCCCGTGAATCGAAAAAAACACCGGCACCTTCGGTTTGAGCTTGTGCCAGGCCTTGACCACGCCTTCGGCCATCACGTCCGTGCGCGCAAAAGCGCCGCAGAAATTGATGACGAGGCTTTTTACGCCGGGATTGGACAGCACGAGATCGAGCGCGATCTCGGATTTGGTATAGGCCTCGCCGCCGATCTCCAGGAAGTTCGCCGGCCTGCCGCCGTAGTGGCGGATCACGTCCATGGTGGTCATGGTCAGCCCGGCGCCATTCGCCAGCACGCCGACATTGCCGTCGAGCTGGATGAGCTTGAGGCCGGCCTCGGCGCCGCGCTCTTCCAGCGCGGTCATGGCACCGGCGGCACCGCCTTTGGCGATGTCCGCCTGGCGGTAGATCGCTGCGTCGTCGAGCACAAATTTGCAGTCGAGCGCGACCACGCGGCCATCGCCCAACAACGCCAGAGGATTGATCTCCAGGAGCTCCGCGTCATGCGTGCAATACGCGGCATAAAGTTGGCCGAGGATGCGCGCGATTTGCACTTCGGCGACACCGAGATTGAGGCCTGTAAGCATCCCGGCGATGTCGGCCGCTGAAGGTTTGCTGTCGATATCAATCAGCAAGCGGCGGATCGCGGCGGGCTTTGCCGCGGCGATTTCCTCAATGTCCATGCCCCCTTCCGTGGAGAACAGGATCAGCGGCTTGCGCGCGGCGGTGTCGTGCAGCACGGCGGCGTAAAATTCGCGGGAAATATCGGCCTGTTCTTCGACCAGCAGCCGCTCGACCGTGTAGTCGCCGATGCGCATGCCGAGGATTTGCGTGGCGGCGTTTTGGGCTTCTTCCGGTGAGCCGGCGCGCTTGATACCGCCGGCTTTGCCGCGCTTGCCGGTGGGTACCTGCGCCTTGACGACGCACGGGCCAATTTTTGCGGCCGCCATCGCCGCTTCAGCCGCACTGATGCACAGCACGCCTCGCCCCACCGGGATTCCGGCGGGAGCCAGGATCAACGATTTCGCTGCGTGCTCCTCGAAGTTCATGCGATCACCAGGGCGTCTCGGTGCAGACGACATGCGCTGACCTCTCCCGGCCTCATGGTGAGGAGCCGTGTGAAGCACGGCGTCTCGAACCATGGGCCGCCCATCCTTCGAGACGCCACGCGTCGCGTGGCTCCTCAGGATGAGGCGACAAACACAGGGCGGACGAGCCACTAGTTATTTGCGGTCACTTCCCATACTTCTTCCAATACGCGCCGAACAACGCTTCCTCGCTCGGCTTGTCTTCCGGGATGGTGGTGACGAGATGGGTGATGTTGAGGAAATGCTTGTAATTCAGGTTTTCCGTGATGCTGTTGCCGCCCCAGGTGCCGCAGCCCATGCTGAGCGTAAAGTTCAGTCCCGAATCGAAGCCGCCACCGTTCGCAAACGTGTGCGCCTGATTGATCAGCACGCGCACCACATCGGTTTCCTCGGCAAGCTTGCGCCCGCGCGCCATGTTCTTTGTGTGCAAGCCGACTGAATGACCGCGGCCTTGATAGTTGAGAATCTCGCGAGCGCGTTGAGCGGCGGCATCGAAATCCTTGGCGCGATAAACGGTCAGCACAAGCGCCAGTTTCTCTCCTGAGAATGGAAAGCCGCGGCCGACGCCGGTTTCTTCCACCATGAAGAACTTTTTGCTTTCCGCCGCCGCCGGCAAACCGCATCCGCGCGCAAGCACGTCGGCATCGCGCGCAATCAGCGTGCGGCTGAGTTTTCCGTCTGGCCACAGCGCGGCCTGGATCTTCGCCTTCTCGGGCGCGGACGCCATATAGCCGCCGACGCGTTCAAGCGCGGCAATCGCCTTGTCGTAGATTGCGTCGACCAGGATCACTGAATTTTCCGATGAACACGACGTCGCATTGTCGAAGATTTTCGACGCGCAGATTTTCGCTGCCGCATCGTCGAGATCGGCCGTCTCATCGATGATCACCGGCACGTTGCCGGTGCCGACGCCGATCGCCGGTGTGCCGCTGCTATACGCGCGCCGCACGTTGTCCTGCGAGCCGGTGGCGACCACCAGGTCGGCGGCCTGCATCAGCGCCTGCGTCATATCCTTAGACGCCGGCGGCGGCAAAATTTGCACGAGGTCTTCGGGCAGGCCGATTTTCTTGAGCTCCGCGCGCATGTAGTCGACAGTCTTGCCGGTCGTTTTCATGCCGGCGGGCGAAGACGCAATGATCACGGCATTGCGGCCTTTGATCGCCATCATTGCCTTGTTGACTGGCGTCGCGCCCGGATTGGTCGAGGGCGTAATGGCGCACACGAGACCGACCGGCTTGGCGTATTTGGTGAGGCCGAGTTTCTTGTCTTCTTCGATGATGCCGACGGATTTCACGCGCAGTAGATCGCGCAAGGTGCCGAAGGTCTTGCGCTGTTTTTTGGTGATCTTGTCGGGGACATTGCCGAGCTGCGTGTCCTTCACGGCCAGTTCGGCCAGCTCCTTGGCATGGGCTGGATTGTACAGCGACCAGGCCAGCGCGGTGACAGCCTCGTCGACACGCGCCTGATCGGCGTTGGCGAAGCTCGCCTGCGCCGCACGGCCGCGCCGCACCAGCTCGTCAACCACGGTCCTCGCGCTCTCCGGTGATTTTACTGCGACAGTCATCTTACTTGCTCCTGCCGGCCCGAAGTCTGCCGCTCGTCCCCTCGAAAGCGGGCAAAAATGAGCGGAGAATGTGCCGTGCGATAAGACCCACACAATTTAAGCCACCTGCTGCGGGCGCATGTCCTCGCGCTTGATGCCGGCCACGACAACGGGTTTCTTCATCGCGTCGCGGCGGAACGGCTCACCAAGCTCCTGATTGAGGACGACCTCAATGAACGTCGTCACGCGTTTCTTCTGCGCTTCGCATGCCTGCCGCAGTGCTTCTGTCAGTTCGGTTTGAGTTTTAACGACGACGCCTTTAAGGCCGCAGCCTTCAGCCACCTTTGCGTAACTGAGATGCGGATCGAGTTCGGTGCCGACGAAATTGTTGTCGTACCAGAGGATCGAATTGCGCTTCTCGGCGCCCCATTGGTAGTTGCGGAAAATGACCATCGTGATGCCCGGCCACTCTTCGCGGCCGATCGAGCTCATCTCGCTCATGGAAATTCCGAATGCGCCATCGCCCGCAAAGCCGACACACGGCGTATCCGGATTGCCAATTTTGGCGCCGATGATCGAAGGAAAACCATAACCGCATGGCCCGAACAGGCCGGGCGCCAGGTATTTCCGGGTTTGGTCGAACATCGGATAGGCATTGCCGATCGCGCAGTTGTTGCCGATGTCGCTTGAGATGATCGCCTCCTTCGGGAGGCCGGCCTGGATGGCGCGCCAGGCCTGCCGGGGAGACATCCGGCCGGCGTCCCGCTTGCGGGCGTCTTCGTTCCAGGTGGTGCCGGGATCGTCGTCCTCATGATCCATGCTGGAGAGGGTCTGGAGCCACTTGGATTTGGTCGTGTGTATCAATGCTTTCCGTTCCTCGCGGCCGGCATCGCCTGCTGAAGGGGAAAGCTGCGTCAGAATGCTCTTGGCGACGAGCTTGGCGTCGCCGCAGATGCCAACGGTCACGGGCTTTGTCAGGCCGATGCGATCGGCATTGATATCGACCTGGATGATCTTGGCGGTCTTTGGCCAATAGTCGATGCCATAGCCGGGCAACGTCGAAAACGGATTGAGGCGCGTCCCCAAGGCCAGCACCACGTCGGCCTTCGCGACAAGCTCCATCGCGGCCTTCGAGCCGTTGTAGCCGAGCGGACCGACGGCAAGGCGATGGCTGCCGGGGAAACTGTCGTTGTGCTGGTAATTATTGCACACCGGCGCGTCGAGTTTTTCGGCGAGCGCCACGCATTCAGGAATGGCGTTACCGAGAACGACGCCTGCACCGGACAGAATGACGGGAAACTTCGCGCCCGACAGCAATTTTGCCGCTTCCGCGACAGCCTGCGTGCCGCCCGCCGGACGTTCGAACTCGACAATCGCCGGCATGTTGATGTCGATGACTTGCGTCCAGTAATCCCGCGGGATGTTGATCTGCGCCGGCGCCGACAGGCGCTTGGCCTTGGTGATGACGCGATTGAGAACCTCGGCCGTCCGCGATGGATCGCGGACTTCTTCCTGGTAACAGACCATGTCGCGGAAGAGTGCCATCTGCTCCACCTCCTGGAAACCGCCCTGCCCGATGGTCTTGTTCGCAGCCTGCGGCGTGACCAGCAGCATCGGCGTGTGGTTCCAGTAGGCCGTCTTGATTGCCGTGACGAAATTCGTGATGCCCGGCCCGTTTTGCGCGATCGCCATCGCGATTTTTCCGGTCGATCGCGTATAGCCGTCGCAGATCAACCCGCCGTTGGTCTCATGCGCGACATCCCAGAACGTAATGCCGGCCTGAGGAAACAGATCCGAGATCGGCATGAATGCCGAGCCAATGATACCGAAGGCATGCTCGATGCCGTGCATCTGCAAAACCTTCACAAAAGCTTCTTCTGTCGTCATCTTCATAGCTAAATCCTTTACCCAATTCGCGTCTTACTGAATGCCATCACGTGATTTCCGCCCTCACAAAGCGCTGGCAATGAATTCACGTCTTTTCCTGAAATATCTCCGCAAGTTCGCCCGCGGCATTGCGTAGCGCAGGCAAATGCCGGCGTGCAGTCTGCTCATTCATGCGTGCTTCCGGTGCCTGGATGGCAAGGGCGGCGAGCATCTCGCCGTTCTTGCCGATGACCGGCACCGCCATGCAAACTACGCCGACGAGATATTCCTGGCGGTCGAATGAGACCTGTTCTTTGCGGATTTGCCGGAGTTCCGTGTCGAGACGCGTGCTGTCGGTGATGGTGCTGTCGGTGAAGCGCCGAAGCTCCAGACTTTGCAACAAGCGCTTACGCCGCGGCGAAGCGGCCAGCGCCAGGAACAATTTTCCGATCGCGCTGCAATGCAGTGGCACCCGCGAACCGATGGTGTAGTGAAGCCGCAGCGGCCAATGCTCCGCTTCCACGCGGTCGAGATAGATCACTTCGCCGTTCAGCAGCGTGCCGATATTGCAGGTCTCGTTGAGTGTATGCACAAGCCGCTGAAGCACGATATGTGGCGTGTCGTGGCGCATTGACGACGACAGCGCGCCGAATGCGAGATTGGTGAGCTTCGGGCCGACAATCAGGCGGCGGCGGCCCGGCTCGCGTGAGAGATAGCCTTGCGTCACAAACCAGTCGACGAGGCGATAGGCGGTCGCCTTCGGCAATTTTACGCGAAGCGATGATGTCGAGCACGTCGACCGGCGTGCGCGAGCTCGCCACATGTTCAAGGATGGCGAAGGATCGCGCCGTAGCACCGAGTTTGTGCTCGCGCGCATTCGCGGGTTTCGGCGGCGGCCCCTGAGGCTTGAGCCCGGTCACAGTCCGCCGTGGGCCGGCGGGCGCTTCGCCTGCCGTTCGTGCATCTAGTCCAAGAGTACGCATGGCTCACCTAGCCTCGGTTGACGCCGTTACCAGACGGCTTCGGAACAGCCGTTGGATGAACGGCAACAGAAGAACGATGATTGTAAAAGCCACGATGGTGCCGGAGATCGGCCGCGTGAAGAAAACTGTCCAATCGTTGGAAAAACTGATCATCGTGTTCATGAATGCTTCCTCGGCGATCGGGCCAAGGATTACGCCCAAAACCAGCGGCGCGATGGGGAATTTCAGGCGCTCGAATCCATAGCCGAGTACGCCGAACCCGATGATCAGCCACAGATCGGTGACGTTGTTGCGGATCGACAAGGCGCCGATGAAACAAAGGATCAGCACATAAGCCGAAACCACCGCTTCCGGGAAATCGAGGATTTTCACCAGCGGCCGTATAGCGAAATAGCCAATGGCGCACATCAGGATGAGGCCAAGAAACAGCGAGGCGAACACCGTGTAGACCAGTGGCGCCGAATTCGCGAGAACCTGGGGGCCGGGCTGAATGCCGTGCAGCATAAAAGCGCCGAGAATGACGGCGGTTGCGCCGCTGCCCGGAATGCCAAGCGCCAGCAAATGCACCATGGCGCCGCCGACAGATGCGGTGGCAGCCGCTTGCGGCGCTATGATGCCTTCGGCAATTCCGGTGCCCATTTGATTTTTGCGCCGGCCGAAACGAGCTTCAATTCCGTAACTCACGAACGACGCGATGGTGGCCCCGGCGCCGGGCAGCAAGCCGATGAGATCGCCGACGATCGACGCGCGCAGGAACATGCCCTTAATGTCATTGAGCTCCTTTAACGTCGGCAATTCGGTGCGCGCATTTGCGATCTTGTCGAGCGGTTTGGTGGCAAAGCCCGTTTCCAGACGCGTGAGCACTTCGCCGACACCATAGGCGCCGACCATGACCACGAGAAACTCAATGCCGTCCGCAAGAAGCGAGGAGCCGAAAGTGAAACGGTACGCGCCATAAATCGGATCGGTGCCGACCGACGAGATCAGAATACCGACGCTCATGCTGATGAAGGCATTGGCGAGCGAGCCTTTGCCGATCGCGACGACGCTGAGCAGGCCAAACAGAACAATCACGAAATATTCCGGCGAGGAAAAGCGCAGCGCGAATTTCGCGAGCGGCTGTGTCAGTGCCACCATGACCACTGCAGACAGCAGGCCGCCGCCAAGTGCCGCAACAAGCGTCCAGCCCAGCGCCTTGGCCGGCTTTCCTTTGCGTCCCATGGTGTAGCCGTCCCACAGCATGGGGACGTCGATCGGTTCACCGGGAATCCGGAACAGGATGGCGGTGAAGGCCCCGCCATATGTGCCGGAGACATACATCGCGGTCAGCAGCACGATCGAAGCGGTGACGTCCATCTTGTACGTAAACGGCAACGCCAGCGCGACGCCCATCACCAGCGTGAGGCCGGGCAGGACGCCAATCAGCAAGCCGATGACGATGCCGACCAGGAGCATCGTCATGTTGAGCGGCGTCATGCAGTGGACGAAGCCGGCAGCAAGCTGGGTGAGGATATCGATCATGCCGTCACCACAGACCGGGAATCGCGAAGAAGACGTCTGTGACGCGGTCGAACGGCTCGATGCCGCGCGGCAGCGACACATAGGCGATACGCAAGAATAAAATTCCGCAGAAGATCGTCACGGCGGCACTCGCGCCCCAGATGGCGCCGTGTGCGCGGTAGCCGCCGACATACATGAACGCAGCAAGAAAGAGGAACGTGCCGAGAATGAAGCCGAGCACCGGCACCAGCACTGCATAAATGCCCATCAACACGATGCCGCCAATGAGCATGTGCGGGTAGGTTGGCTGCTTTTCCTCGACATCCGGCTCACGGTCGAATGCTTCCAGAAAGCCCGTGGCGTCCTGATTGCCCGCAATCAGACGCCGCGAGATCTCGAATACACAGGAAGCGCCCATGAGGAGAATCGCAAGGCGCGGCCACACGTCGGGCCCGAGCTGACCGGGCCGCGCGGAGTAAATGAACGTGCCGGCATAGATGTAAAGCGCGGTGGCAATAACGAGGCCAACTGCGTAAGGCACGATCGAGCGGAACAGCGCCTTGTCCATTGTCCGACGCCCGCTGTCAGTTCGTCGCCATCGTCTTCTTCATGTCTTCGAGTTGCTCGTTCACGAAGGCGGGCGCTTTCACCGCGTCTTCGAAGCTGTTGGGATCGGCGTATTGCTCCTCGAGGAATTTCTTGTATTCCGGCAAGGCATAAACCTTGGCCAGTGCATCCGACAATTTCTTGACAATGTCTGGCGGCGTGCCGGCCCGCACAACGATGGCGCGGAATTGCGGCAGCGCGACCTTGTAACCAAGCTCGAACGATGCGGGGATGTCCTTGAATGCTGCGAGGCGCTTTTCGCCGAACAGCAAAATCGGCCGCATCTGCTTGCCGTTAAGGAATTGGGCGACGTCACCAGCCTGTTCGTATAGCGCATCGGCATGGCCGCCGAGAATCGAAACGTAACGCTCGCTCGGCTTTGCGAACGGCACCTGCACGACCTTGATGCCACCGCGATCGAGCACAGTCAGCGAGAAGTCGTCAACGCTGCCGAAGCCAAGCGTCGCCACCTTCAATTTGCCCGGGTTCGACTTGGCTTCCTTGGCGAAGTCTTCCCAAGTTTTTATCGGGCTATCCTCTTTCACGAAGAGGAAGGACGGGCCTTTAATCATCACCGCTACGGGCGTGATGTCGCTCATCGTCCAACGCGCGCTTTTGCCGGCGAGCAGCGCGTGGCTGTCGGCGATGTAGATTGCCATCGAGTAGCCGTCGGCTGGTGCAGCCAGCAGTTTCGCCATGCCGGTCGCGCCGGTACCCCCGGGCACATTCACGACGGGGATGCCCTGGCCGAGCATCGGCTCCATGAGCTTGCTGACGAGACGCGCGAGCTGATCGGCGCCGCCACCCGGGCCCCAGGGAACGATCAGTTCGATCGGGCGCTCGGGATAGCCGGCCGCAAAAGCCTTGCCGCCGAACAGCGCAGCGCTCAGCGCCGCTGCCACAAGCATCGCGAAAATTCGGGTCGAACGCATGGACACATCCTCCCTGCCATCGGCCGCTTGCTTGTCCGTCCCGCCCGCGGCCGTGCCCGGCAGTGACGTTGATCCGGCTTATGCCTGCCGGCTGATTGCCGAGAACGGGAGTCCCCTGGCTCGACAAAGTCTCATTTTTTGAGACTGCTGATCTCAATACGCTAACAGAAGGCTTTGAGCCCGCAAGGGTGAATTCGAGCCGTTTCGTCCCGCAATTCGGGAATTCGATTCCAGGAACAGAGCGCGTGGCGCGGTTTTTCGGTGTGGGGCAAGTCCGCTTGGACCCGCTGCTCTCTTTGTCATGGCCGGGCGTGTCCCGGCCATGACGGTGGAGAGTGGGTGTGAGGTCCCTACCGTTCCCCTATCGGCACGTAGGCGCGTGCATCAGGTCCGTTGTAGAGGGTGAGCGGGCGCAGCAGGATATTGTTCTCAAGCTGCTCGAGCACCTGCACCACCCAGCCCGGCACGCGGCCAATGGCAAATATCGGCACAAACAGATCGCGTTTGATTCCGAGCAGGTGGTAGACGACGCCAGAATAGAAATCGACGTTCACATTCACACCGTGCCGCGCATAGGGCGCCATTGCCGTCACGACTGCCTGCAAGATTTCGAACCATTTCGGCTCGCCCATTTCCTTCGACAAACGCTCGACACCGGCACGCATATGACGGGCACGCGGATCTTCGGCGCGGTAGACGCGGTGGCCGAAGCCGGTGACCGCGATACCCGCTTTACGCTTTTCCTTCACGTAGTCAGCCGCACGCGACGGATCGCCAATTTCCTCCGCCATTTTCATCACGTCCTCGGCAGCACCGCCGTGTGCCGGGCCTGACAATGCGGCGATCGCTGCAACGATGGCTGCATGGAGGTTGGCCTCCGTGCCGATCACCACGCGCGCGGCGAAGGATGACGCATTGGAGCCGTGCTCGGCATGCAAAATGAGGTCGCGATCGATCAATTGCGCAGCATCGGCGCTGGGCTTTTTTCCGGTGAGCATCCACAGCAGATTGGCGGCATGGTTGAGCGCCGGGTCGGCCGGCACCGGCTCCTGGCCGCCACGGATACGTGAATGGGCGGCAACAATCATCGGTACTTGCGAGGTTAGCCGCACAGCTTTGCGCACCGTGGCTTCGCGCGAATTGTCAGCCGTTTCCGGGTCAAACGCGGCGAGCGCGGACGCCGCCGTGCGCAGCACATCCATCGGATGCGCTGTTTTGATCGCGCGAATGATGTCGGTCACGGGCGCCGGTAATTTGCGGGCGGCCTTAAGATCGGCTTCGAAAGCCGCAAGCTGCTGTTTGTTTGGCAATTCGCCGTGAAGCAGAAGCCATGCGGTCTCTTCAAAGCTCGAATGTTCGGCGAGATCGTGGATCGAGTAGCCGCGATAGCGCAATTCTCCGGCCTTGCCGTCAATGAAAGTGCAAGGGGACCGATCGAAGTAAACGCCTTTAAGGCCGCGTTGAATCTTGATCGGTTCGGGGGTTTCAGTCATTGATGCCCTCTCCTATTGCGCATGATCCTTGTCCGCTAACGGTGTCCTTGTCCGGCCCGCTCGAGGACAGGCTTTTCGGAGACTGCCGGCCCGCCTTTTGCGTCTTTCTCACGCGGTGAGAAGCATGGATTTGCTTGATCGACTGTTTGATATCGCACGGCGGCACAATCGCAAAATCGTTTTGCCCGAAGGCGACGACGCGCGCATTGTCGCTGCGGCGGCGCGCCTCAAGGCCGAAAAACTCGCGCAGCCCGTCCTTCTCGGCGCTGCCGATGCGCTTCGCAAGATCGCTGACGATCAGAAAGTCTCTCTCGACGGGGTCGAGATTGTCGATCCACGCAGCGACGGCCGCCTGCAACACTATGGCGCGGTGCTCGCGCACGCGCGCGATTCGATGACACCGGCGATGGCGACGCGTTTGGTCTCCAAGCCGCTCTATTTCGGCGGCATGATGGTGCGGCAAGGCGACGCCGACGCAATGGTCGCAGGCTGCGCCAATCCCACACGGCGCGTGATCGAAGCAGGCTTGATGACAGTCGGACTTGCCCCCGGCATCGCGCTGCCGTCGAGTTATTTCCTGATGGTCGTGTCCGATTTTCTTGGGCGGGGTCCCAAGGCATTCATTTTTGCGGATTGTGCGGTGAATGCCGATCCGACCGCGGCCGAACTTGCCGATATCGCAATCGCTTCGGCGCGAAGCGCTCAGGCACTCTTGGGAGAAGCGCCACGCGTGGCCATGCTGTCATTTTCGACCAAGGGCAGCGCACAACATGCACGCATCAACAAGGTGCGCGATGCACTCGGAATTGTGCGCAGAGCGCGAGCCGGGGCTTGCCATCGACGGTGAATTTCAAGCCGATGCTGCGCTTGTTCCGGAGATTGCGGAGAAGAAAGTGAAGGAGAAAAGCACGGTCGCCGGCCAAGCCAATGTGCTTGTTTTCCCCGACCTCGACTCCGGCAATATCGCTTACAAACTCACGCAATGGCTTGGTGGAGCACAGGCGATCGGGCCCTTCCTGCAAGGCTTCGCCAAGCCGATCAGCGATTTGTCCCGTGGCGCCAGCGTGGATGACATCGTCACCACCTGTGTGGTCGTAGCAGCAGGCTAATCCTTGATATCGTCGTCGGAGAGCACGCGTAAAGCCGCGCCATCGACGTCGTTGTATTGACCGCTGCGCAAGGCCCACAAGAACGCGAACAGCCCCGCTAGCCCCAAGCCGAGTGCCATTGGCAGAAGATAGACCAGGACGTTCACGACGGCCCTCCCGCGCGAGCGCGCAATGCATTGAGGGTTACGAGTAGCGAAGAGCCCGACATTGCCAATGCCGCAATCAAGGGAGTCACCGCTCCGGCAATGGCGACCGGAACTGCGATGGCGTTATAGATCACAGCCAGCCACAAGTTTTGCGTCATGAGGCCGCGCGCACGGCGAGCAACCAAGACGGCATCCAGTACCGGCTTGAGGCGCTCGCCGAGAAATACCGCATCGGCCTGCGCCTGCGTCACATCGGCTGCCGAAATCGGCGACATTGACACGTCCGCCGCGGCAAGCGAGGGCGCGTCATTGAGTCCATCGCCAACCATGAGGACGCGGCGGCCCTGCGCCTTCCATTCTTCGATGCATCCAATTTTCTCAGCCGGCTTGAGCCCGCCTTGCCAGAAATCAATATCCGAGTATCCGGGCGATGGGCGCGACCGCGGCATCTCGATCACCTGAAAGTATCCGTAGGTCGAGTCCGGCCTCGCGCAAGAGCCTGACCACATCGACCGCGTCGGAGCGAAGCTTCTGACTGATCTCAATAACAGCAAAGCGCTCGCCGCGCCGGAAGCAGATTGTCGACTCGTGAGTCTCCCTCGCTGTGATCACATCGCAGAACTCGGAGCCGCCGAGACGGGCCTCAACTCCGTCGATGACAGTGCGCACACCTTGCCCCGGCTGTTCCGTTGCGCCGTCGAACCGCGTGCGGATTGCGGCCTCGCGCGACAGCGCGACAGCGAGCGGGTGCCGGCTTGAAAGCGCGAGCCGCGCTGCCATTTGCAGCAGCTCCTGATCAAGTAGAGCGAGATTCACAACGCGTGGTTCGGGAAGGGTTAGGGTGCCGGTCTTGTCGAAGACGACGGTGTCGACTTCCGCGAGCCGCTCGATAGCATCCCCCGAATTCAAGATGATGTTGGCCCGGAATAGCGCCCCCGAAGCGACGACTTGCACGGCCGGGATCGCCAGCGCGAGCGCGCAAGGGCAGGTGATAATGAGCACGGCAATCGCCGTCACCATCGCGTCGTGCAGACTCGCTCCGGCGACCAGCCAGCCAACGAACGTGAGCGCGGCGGTCAAATGCACGACCGGCGCATAGACCCGCGATGCGCGGTCGGCGAGCCGCATGGCACGCGACTTTGCGCTCGCCGCCTTCTCCAGCAGCTTTTCGATCTCATCGATCAATGCGGCGCCACCGGGCGCAGTCGCTCTCAGCGTTAGGGCGCCTGAATAATTCATGCTGCCCGCATAGATAATTGCACCGGATGTAACCTTGCGGCGCGCAGTCTCTCCCGTAATCAGGCTCTCATCGACTTCAGAACTGCCGCCGAGCACCGAGCCGTCTGCAGGTACGCGTTCGCCTGGCTTAACAAGCAGGCGATCACCGGCCTTCAGCGCTGCCACCGGAACACTGACCAATTCATCCCGGTCGAAGCGATGCGCCGTATCCGCCCGCAAAGCTGCAAGATTCCCGGCCACCGCACGGGTCTTGCGGCGCATTGCATGATCGAGCGCACGCCCAACCAGGAGAAAGAAAAGCAACATAATCGCGGAATCGAAATAGACGTGTTCGGCGTGATTGGCCGTTTCCACCAGAGACATGCCGAGGGCGAGGATCACGCCGAGCGAAATCGGCACATTCATATTGAGGGAGCGCGATTTAAGTGCGCGCCATGCGCTTGTAAAAAACGGCCGGCCAGCGTAGGCCGCGGCCGGAAGCGCGATCAGCGCCGACGCCCAGTGGAAGAAATCGCGTGTTTCCGGCGTGATGTCGGTGACATTGCCCGACCAAACCGAGACCGACAGCAGCATGATGTTCATTGCTGCAAAGCCGGCGACAGCGAGGCAGCGGGTCAACCGCCGCGCTTCAACCGCCTCCTCCTGCTCGGCGCGCATCGGCACAAACGGATGGCCGTGATAGCCGCTCGCTTCCAGCGCTTGCAGGATTTGCGAGGGTTTTACGGCACCGTCGGCCCATGCCACGTGCAGCCGGCGATTGGTGTAGTTGAGACGCGCTTCAGTAACCCCAGGAAGACATTTCACCGCGCCTTCAATACGGGCGATACAGGCGCCGCATGCAATGCCATCGACCGCAAGCTCCATCCCGACCGTGCCGTCGCCGGCCGGCTTGGCATAAAGCGAGAGGTCAAGCGCCTCCGTCATAAAGTCACCTCAAAGTGACGCGGCTGCGCGAACGGAATACGCGGGCGTCGCTGCGGTAGAGATCGATGATCAGCTCCCACTGGCCCGGCGGCGCTTGTGCCTCGCCGTGAAATTGGCCGGCGGCGGTCCCTTTGAGTGCAATCACATGGTCGAGCCGTTCATCGGCGGGATGGACGAGCCGGGCCTCCGCGAGTTAGTCCGGCGAGTGGCACGCCCTCGGTGTCACGCGCGGATATGTCGAGCGCAGCGTCGCCGCTGCGAATCCGCGCAAGCTTGCCATCAACCTGCCAGTGCAAGGCGACTTGCTGTTCCGCCCTGGCGACATCCTGTTCGAACATCAAACCGGCTTTGTAGGAACTCGAGGTCTCCACGCCGCCAAAGGTCGAAGTTGCTGCCTTGACGAGCACCGCGTTGACGGCAAACACGACGCCAAAAAAGCCGATCAGGCAGAACAGCACGTGCTTTCCGGTTAACTCACGCGTCTTGCGAGGAACGCTCATCGCTGTCCTCCGTTATGGCCCGAAGAAATGGTCGCGCATTTCAGCACTCTCGCCCGAATCGATGTCGATCAGCTTGAACAGGATTGAGGTCGATGCCGCAGGGGGCTCAGCGCTGTAATCGGTCACAACGACACGCACTTCCTTGGTCTGGTCGGGGCCGACCGAAATCAATTGACGTCCGTCGGCGCGCGGCGGCAAGCCCACGAAATCCACGAGCGTTGAGGGCAAGCCATCGACGCTGACAATGAAGTCGCGATACTTGAGCTGTTTATTGACGATACGGATCGTATAGCCATTGCGCAACGCGCCGTCGGACAAACGCACATACATTGGATTCCGATCGTGGATGACACTGATGCCCTCGCCGTCGCGAGTGGCAAGCGTATAGAGCATGATGCCGCCAACCACCGCGATTACCGCGGCATAGAGCACGGTGCGCATCCGCACCAGTTTGTAGAAGGCTGGTTTGCCCTCGATCCGCTGTTTGATATTGAGATCGGTGTCGTAGGCGATGAGCCCGGTTGCGCGCCCGAGCTTGCTCATGACCGCATCGCAGGCATCAATGCACAGGCCGCACTGAATACAGCCGAGATTGGCGCCGCCACGGATATCCACCCCGGTCGGGCAAACATGCACACATTGCAGACAATCGACACAGTCCCCGGCGGGCTGCATTTGAGCCCGCAATTGCTCGGCTTTCTTGGCCGAGCAGCGCGGCTCGCCGCGGTCGTAGCGATAGGTGACATTGAGGGCATATTCGTCGGTGAGCGCGGCCTGGATACGCGGCCACGGGCACATATAGAGACAAACCTGCTCTCGCATATGGCCGGCAAGCGAATAGGTCGTGACCGTCAAGATGCCAATCCATGCATAGGCAATGAAGGGCGCTTCGCCGGTGGCAAGTTCTCTCACCAGCGTTGGCGCGTCGGAGAAATAAAGGACCCAGGCGCCCCCGGTCCACCATGCGACCAGCAGCCAAATGAAATGCTTGAGGCCCTTGCGTGCATACGTTCCTGCGGTCCACTTGCGGACGTCGCGCTGTATGTGCTCGCGCCGATCACCTTCGGCGAAACGCTCAATCGCAAAGAAGAGATCGGTCCACACCGTCTGCGGACAGAGATATCCGCACCAGATGCGACCGGCGACGGCGTTCATCAGAAATAGCGCTATCGCGGCGAGAATTAGCAGGCCGGTGAGGTAGTAGATCTCCTGCGGCCAGAGTTCGATGAAAAAGAAATAGAAACGTCGGTTTGGAAAATCGATCAGCACCGCTTGTGAGGGTGCATTGGGCCCGCGATCCCAGCGCACAAATGGCAGCAGATAATAGATCGCAAGCGTGAAGACGAGCACCGCCCATTTGATGTTGCGAAACCTGCCGTGGACGCTCTGGGGATAGATATTTCGGCGCGGCGCATAGAGCGGAATCTCGTCGTCAGGCAGAGTGCCCACGACTTCTGCCTCGGCAGCCAGATGCGCAAGAGCCGGGGCGCCCGGCGCTGGCTGATCAAGTGGCACGCTGCTTACTTGCGTCGTCATTTTTCTCCGCCACCAAACGTGTGGACGTACACAGTGAGCGCCTTGATCGTCGGTTCGCTGAGTCGGCCACCCCATGCGGGCATCACACCGCCCCGCCCATTCTGTATACCCTGCACGATCGTCGCCTTGTCGGATCCGTAGAACCAGATTTTGTCGGTCAAGTTAGGCGCGCCCAACTCGCGGTTTCCCTTGCCTTCAGCGCCGTGGCAAGCGGCGCAATTATCGGCAAATACTTTTTTGCCGAGGGCGAGGTCCGCGCCGGGCTCGGTAGCAAGGCCGGACAAGGAACGAACGAATTCGGCGGCTGCGGAAATCTCGTTGGTCTTGAGAATATTGTCGCGACCGAAGGCCGGCATATTGCCCTGATGACCTTTGTCGTCGCCAGCGCGCGCGCCGTGACGGATGGTCTGCTCGATATCACTGAGCTTGCCGCCCCACAGCCACTCGTCGTCGTTGAGATTTGGATAGCCCTTGGCGCCGCCACCGCCAGCGCCATGGCAGGGCGCGCAATTGTCGGCGAAGGCCACGCGCCCTTGCGCGCGGGCAAAGTCGAGCAACTTCGGATCGGCGACAATTTCCGCAAGCGAAGCACCCGTGAGCTTCACCATCATAGCCCCGCGCTGGCGCTTGAGTTCATCAAGATCGCTGACAACGGCGCTGCGCGTGTGCCAGCCGAAAACGCCTTGCGTGGAATTCGTCAGCAGCGGCCATGCCGGATAGACAATCCAATAGCCGACGGCCCAGACAATGGTGATGTAGAACAGCCACAGCCACCAGCGAGGCAGCGGCGTGTTCAATTCGCGTAAGCCATCCCATTCATGCCCGGTCGTCGCAGTGCCGGTCAGCGTGTCAATTTCTCTGTGTTCTTCAGCCACCGGTCAGTCCTCCCGCAACGGAATACGCGCCGCCTCGTCGAACTGTTTCTTCCGTGATGGCCACAGCGCGTAGAGCAGCACCAGCACAAAAATAATGGCGAAATACGCGAGGCCCCAGGTTTGGGCGAATTCGGCTACCGCTCGATAGGTCGGATCCATTGCGCTCACCGGATGTTGGCTTTGTCGTCATAGAGCTTGAAGTCGACCTGCGTGCCGAGAAGCTGGAGATACGCAATCAGCGCATCAGCTTCGGTGATGCGGGTCGGGTTGCCATCAAAATCGCGCGCATTCACTTTCGGGTATCGCTTGCCGAGATCGACGGCATCAGGGCTGTCGTTCGTCGCTTGCGCCACCACATCCGTGCTGGCGCTAGCAATCATGTCCGCGCTATAGGGCACGCCAAGAAGCGCTTGCACCTTCAGGTCCTGCGCGATGTGCGCAAAATCGAGATCGGTTCCGGCCAACCACGAATAATCTGGCATGATCGACCCCGGAACGACCGAGCGCGGATCGTTCAGATGGTCGCGATGCCAGTCGTCGGAATATTTGCCGCCAACACGGGCAAGGTCGGGACCCGTGCGCTTACTGCCCCACTGGAAAGGCTTGTCGTACATGCTTTCGGCGGCCAGCGAATAATGGCCATAACGCTCGACCTCGTCGCGCAGCGGGCGGATCATCTGCGAATGGCAGAGGTAGCAGCCTTCGCGCACGTAGATATTGCGCCCGGCAAGCTCGAGCGGCGTGTATGGGCGCACGCCATCAACTTTTTCGATTGTGTTCTTCAGGTAGAACAGCGGCACGATTTCCACGAGGCCTCCGATCGCAATCACGATCAGGATGCCAATGACCAGAACGATCGAGTTCTTCTCGAAGATGGCGTGTTTTTGCCAGAACGACATGTTCGTCCCCCACCTATTCCGCTGGCACCAGTGTCGCGCGAGCGGGCGCGACGGCTTCGGCTGAGTTCACGGTTTTCCAGAGGTTAAAGGCCATCAAGAGTGCGCCCACCAGGAACAAGAATCCGCCGAGGGCACGGATGACGTAGAACGGATGCATCGCTTCTACCGTCTCGACGAATGAATATTCGAGAAAACCGAGACTGGTGTAGGCTCGCCACATCAGCCCCTGCAGGATGCCCGACACCCACATCGCGCTGATGTAAAGCACGATGCCGATCGTCGAGATCCAGAAGTGCCAGTTGACCAGCTTGAGGGAGTAAAGCGGACGATTCCACAGCCAGGGTATCAGGCAGTAGAGCGCACCAAACGAGATGTAACCGACCCAGCCGAGCGCACCCGAGTGTACGTGCCCGATAGTCCAGTCCGTGTAATGCGACAGAGAGTTGACAATCTTAACCGACATCATTGGCCCTTCAAAAGTCGACATGCCGTAAAAAGCGACCGACACCACCATCATGCGCAGCACCGGATCGGTGCGCAGCTTGTCCCACGCGCCAGACAGCGTCATGATTCCGTTGATCATGCCTCCCCATGAGGGCATCCACAGCATGATCGAAAATGTCATGCCGAGCGTCTGCGCCCAATCAGGCAGCGCCGTGTAATGCAAATGATGCGGGCCGGCCCAGATGTAGAGAAAGATCAGTGACCAGAAGTGAATGATGGAGAGTCGATAGGAATAGACGGGGCGCTCGGCACGTTTCGGGATGAAGTAGTACATGATCGCAAGGAAGCCGGCCGTGAGAAAGAAGCCGACTGCGTTGTGGCCGTACCACCACTGCACCATGGCATCCTGCACGCCCGACCAGACGATGTACGACTTCGGCGAGAACAGCGACACCGGCACCGAAGCATTGTTGCCGAGATGCAGCACGGCAATGGTGACGATGAACGCGAGATAGAACCAATTGGCGACATAGATGTGCGGCTCCGCACGCCGCATGATCGTGCCTAAAAAGACGAAGAAATAGACAACCCATACGACGGTCAGGAAGAGGTCCGCGTACCATTCAGGCTCGGCATATTCTTTCGACTGTGTAATGCCGAGCAGATAGCCGGTGCCGGCGATGACAATAAAAAAGTTGTAGCCGAGCACGACGAACCAAGGTGCTAGTTCTCCGGCAAGCCTTGCACGACAAGTCCGCTGAACGACATAGAACGACGTTGCCACGAGAACGTTGCCGCCGAATGCAAAGATAACCGCCGAAGTGTGCAGCGGCCGCAGACGGCCGAACGTAATCCAAGGCAGATCGAAGTTGAGGAACGGAAATGCAAGTTCAAGTGCGATGTAGAGTCCGACAGTGAACCCGGCGATGCCCCAGAACACTGCCGCGATACTCGCAAACTTTACCGGGCCCATATTGTAGTTGGGCTTGCCGTCGACCATCTGCGGCGTTTCGGCCGGGCGCTCATAATAATGGTTGATGATGGCAAACACGGCAGCGACGCTGGCGGCTGTAAAGAGATAGGCGTGGAACGCGTACTCTGGGGTAAAGGCCTTTGCCGCAATGACGATTGAAAGAATCGCCAGGCCTGCGAGGGCAAGCGCCGAGCCCCCCTCGCCGATCGTCATGGTCTTTTGAGGAGTGATTGCGTTCGCCATGCTGCTGTTCCGTTTTTGAACTGGCGGAGAAAGACGGGCCTAGTGGGCATTTATCGCTTGGGCCCCCGCTACCGGCCTTGATGCAGGTCAAATGACGGGGTTAACCGTCGCAAAACCTTCGATTAAGGCTGGAAATGAAAAGACGCTCGCCGCAGTATTCAGGCGGCGGTGACGCGCCTGCTCGCCGCCCGTTCGTTTCAGGCGGCGGATGGATTGTTGCGTTTGTTATTGCGCAACGACTTCTTCTCTTGGCTCAATGACCATGCCGGAGGTCGTCTCGACCCACGCCAGATGGTCCTTCACCTCTTTAACGCCTGGGATGTTTTCGGCCGCCACTTTCAGAGCCTCCCGCTGACGCTCGTCGACAATAGCACCCCAAAATTCGACCACGCCGTCGCGCACCACGACATTGATCATGGATGAGAGTGCCCATTTCTGTTCCCGAATTTCCGCCAGGAGCTTTTCGCGAATGGAGGCGTCATCTTTCGCCGCCTTTGGCTCGGTGCGCGCCAGGCTGACCATAGCGTGCATGAGATTCGAACGGGTCACGATACCGACGACTTTGTTCCCGTGCAGAACCGGTACCCGCTTGATACGGTGACGTTCCATTAGTTCCACAATATCTTCGAGCGCGGTGTCCTCGTTAACCGTGCGCACACTTGTGGTCATCACCTCGGCCACCTTGTTCCCGTGCGAATGGGTGTATTCGGCGGCCATCTTGCCCGGACCCATCAGGAATTCGAGCCAGCGTGAGCGCCTTCGCTCTGTTTGAGTTTCGCGGCGGCGCAGGAAATCGCCTTCGGAAAGGATACCGACTAGCTTTCCGGTTTTGTCGATCACGGGCAGACCGCTGATGTGATGCTGAAGCATGTATCTTGCCGCCTGCAGCACCGTCGCATCCGGATCGGCCGAGATGACCGCTGACGTCATGACATCGCTGGCTTTCATGGCAACCCTCCATTTTATTGAATGGATGAAACCACGAGGCCGCAGTGGGAACATTGACGCAGGTCAATCGACGCTAGTGCTTCCATTCCGGCGCCGGGACTGGCGTCCAGGCCCGTTTGAGCCGCAGATCGTCCGCGATGGCATTGGCGGCGATGTACCCGGCCGCGCCGTTGATGCCGCCGCCATTGCCCGACGACGAGCCGCAAAGATAGAGCCCCTCCACGGGGGTGCGCGAGCCCGGGCATCAGCGGGTGCGGACGATTAATGCCAAGCTGATTTGGGACATAGGCCCCTACGCGCACGGCGCCCTGCCGCATGTTGGCATTGAGCTTTTCCACGTCCAGCGGCGTAAACAGATAGCTCCCGAGCAGGTTATCGCCCTCGAGATTCGAAGCGTAGATACGCCAGTAATCGAGGATACGTTGCGTGTAGTCGGCGCGATTGCGCTCCCATTCCTGCGGGCTGCCGTCGACCGAATAAGGTGCAAACGGCCACCAGAATGCGACGTGCCGGCCGGCCGGAGCGTAGCTCGGATCGAACTGGCTGTTGCACGCGCCATTGCCCATCAACACCTTTGGAAATTTCTTGGCTGCGCAGTCCTCAAAGCAGCTCGCGACATCCTCGATATGGTCCATACCGAAAAAGATATTGTAGGCGCGCGCAACATCGGGATCGAAAGCCGCGGCGCGATACGCCGGTGGATTCTTGAGCGCCAAATGCAATGTCACCAGGCTATGGTTGCCCCAGTGCCAGGACTTCGCTTTCTCGCGCACCGGTTCGGGGAAATGTTCTTCACCGGCCATTTGCACGGTGGTGGGAAAATCGATGGCGCTGCCAACAAATTTTCGCGCATTGATGCTGCGGCCATCCGCAAGCTTTACGCCGGTGGCGCGGCCTTTGGTAACAACAATTTCTTTGACATCGGCGCCGGCGATGATCTCTCCACCGCCCGCCTCCACCACCCGCGCAAGTGCAAGCGGTAAAGAAATCGCGCCGCCCGCTGGCAGGGTGAAGCTGGCAATATTGGCAAAGATTGCCGGAAAGACGATGCCCGCGCCCGGAACGTTTTCCGTCGTGATCACGTGCATGTAGGACGTAAACAACGTGCGGATGCGTTCGTCGACGAAATGCTTGCGTACGACGCTGAAGAGGTCGTGCTGCGCGTGCGAGAGGAGCTCTTTCGCCTTTGACCCACTAAGCCGATCGATGAGCTGTTCGCGCGGCATTGGAGCGTTGTACAGCAGCGATACCAGCAGCGGCCGCATGTCCTCACAATAGGTGTGCCACAGTGCGCGGAACGTTTCGGCATCTTGCTTGGAAAAACGCGCCAGCGAGGCACAGGTCTTGTCGAGATCTTTGTAGATGACAATCCCGGTGCCATCGCGGAAGACCGCCGCCTGCTGCACCGGCGGCTCGATGTAGGAAAATCCGAAGCGATAGAGCTCAAGGTCCTCGAGCAAGGGACAAAGGCCAAGCCCCATATAGAAATTGGCGTGCAGATTTAATTTGTAGCCTGGGAGTATTCGCTCTTCGGTGCTCGACCCGCCGCCGATGCGGCCGTTGCGTTCGAGCACAGCGATACGCATCCCGGCACGCGAAAGGTAGGCAGCGAGCGTCAGGCCATTGTGACCTGCGCCGATCACAACACCATCGAAGTCCGCCATATTGCCCCCGTCATACGCTACCTGGCACTGACGACGCCTGTGCAGCGTAACCGCTCAATTCGACATGAACAACGACGCAATTATTGCCGTGGTCGTTTTTCGCGATGATAAAAAAATGCCCCGGCCGAAGGGATTTACCGGGGCACTTAAGCCGAACATAGAAGCCCGGAGTTTCGCCTCTAGGAGTTCAGGCGGCTCAGCGCGTTGCGGTTGCGCAGCACGATGCGACGTGAACTCGGCACCGCGATCGCAGCTAAATTCTCAAGCTGCGTCAGCGTGCGCGAGACGGTTTCAATCGTCAGCCCGAGATAGTCGGCGATGTCCTGGCGGGACATTGGCAAATCAACCTCGTTACCACTCAGCGCGCGCGCCGACATTTCCAGCAAAAATCCTGCCATGCGCTCCTGTGCTGTCTTGATCAACAACATGACGTGGCCCTGCGCACGCTGCAGTTCGCCGGCCGTCATCGTCCAGAGTTCGCGGGCGACATCGTTATTGCGGGCCGGCAAGCGTGACCAATGCACTGCGCTTGATCACCAGAATCTTGCAATCAACGACCGCCTCGGCAGAGAACGTATGCTTCCCGCCGATTTCGAGGCCGAAAACATCACCGGGCAAATAAAACGCGCCGATCTGCCGGCGGCCGTCATTGAGAACCTTGTAGGTACGAACACTGCCGCTGATGACCTTGTAGACATATTCGGCCTGTTCGTTTTCGCCATAGATTTCGGAGTTACGTGAAAACGGCATCTCCGCGCCGATGAGCCCAATCTGGCCAGTGAGCGAGTGCGATGCAGCCGGCAAGGCTGGCCGGACAGGACGGCCTCGCTGATTTGACGTTTCGTGTTTGATCATCGTCTGGGTGAGCATGGCGTTGGCCCTCGGTAAATTCGATGATCTTTTGTTACCGCTGGAACCAGGCCTTCAAAATTCCGATAATCTCCATAAGGGGTTTACCGGAGGCGATACCGGGCCTTCCTGACGGTAGATTTGGACTATCGTAGATCGAGCCGCCATGCCGGAAGCCACTGTGAAAAAAGGGCTTTTATCGACGTCCGAGCCGGGCTGGCCGTTACGTTATGGCATTGCCCCGAGCACGGTCGCATTGGCATTGGCGTTCCGGGCCTTATTGACCCCCGTGCTTCATGACGATGCGATTTTTTATTATTTCATTCCGCCGGTCCTGATTTCCGCAGGGATTGGCGGGCTCGGCCCCGGCTTGCTGGCGACTGCACTGGGCATCGCGGCCGCCTATTTCGTCGTTGCCGACGTTGCCAACTATGCAAGATTGCTTCTCGTCAATGGCGCAGCCTTTGCGGCTATTGGAATCGGCGTGTCGTGGGGCGGCGATTTGCTGCATCGCAGCCGTCAACGCGCGAAAGTGATGACGCGTGACGCACTCGCTCGCGAAGCGCATTTGAAATCAATATTGGACACCGTACCGGAGGCAATGATCGTCATCGACGAACGCGGCAACATGCAGTCGTTCAGCAGCGCCGCGGAACGACTGTTCGGCTACCGTGCAGACGAAGCACTTGGACAAAACGTCAAGATTTTGATGCCCCCACCCTATCGCGAAAATCACGATGGCTATTTGCACCGTTATATGACCTGTCGGTGAGCGCCGCATCATCGGAATCGGGCGCGTGGTTGTCGGCCAGCGTAGAGATGGTTCGACCTTCCCAATGGAGCTTGCAGTCGGCGAAATGAAATCCGGCGATCGACGCTTTTTTACCGGCTTCATCCGCGACTTGACCGAACGGCAAAAAACCGAAGCCCGTTTGCAGGAACTGCAATCCGAGCTTGTCCATATTTCCAGATTGACGGCGATGGGCGAGATGGCCTCGACGCTCGCGCATGAGCTCAATCAGCCGTTGTCCGCTATTTCAAATTACCTCAAAGGTTCGAAGCGGCTGCTGGAAGGTACGCGCGACGAAAAGTCAACGACGATACGCGACGCGTTGGAAAAAGCGGCCGATCAGGCAATGCGCGCGGGTCAAATCATTCGCAGGTTGCGCGATTTCGTTTCACGCGGTGAGAGCGAGCACAGGGTGGAAAGCATCACGAAGCTGGTCGAGGAGGCAAGTGCGTTGGCGTTGGTCGGCGTGCAGGATCGCGGGATCCGCGTGCGGTTCCGGTTCGATCCGGCGGTCGATCTGGTGCTTGCTGACCGTGTGCAAATTCAGCAAGTTCTTCTCAATTTGATCCGCAACGCCATGGATGCGATGGAAACATCGCCGTCACGTGAACTCATCGTAGGGATTGAGCCGGCAGCCGACGGGTACGTATGTATTAGTGTCGCAGACAGCGGCTCCGGCATTGCGCCCGAGGTGGCGGCGCAACTGTTCCAGCCGTTCATCACGACAAAACGTCAAGGTATGGGCGTGGGCCTGTCGATTTCCCGCACGATCATCGAGGCTCATGGCGGACGAATCTGGGCGGAGCCTAACCCCACCGGCGGCACGATATTCCATTTCACGCTCGCCGTCGTAGACGCGGGAGATGTCGACGATGCAGCCTGAACCGATCGTTTACGTGATCGACGACGATGACGCCGTCCGGCAATCGCTTGAATTTCTTTTGAAAACGGCCGGTATCGACGTCCGCGGGTTCAATTCGGCGAAATCGTTCCTGGAGATGCTGCCGCAGATCAAATCCGGATGCGTCATCACCGACGTGCGCATGCCGGACATCACCGGTATCGACCTCTTGCGCCGCCTGAAAGAACGTAAAATCGGCATCCCGGTGATCGTTATCACCGGGCACGGCGACATATCGCTCGCCGTCGAGGCCATGAAGATCGGGGCCGTCGACTTCCTGGAAAAGCCCTTCGACGATGAGCTGTTGATGACCTCGGTCCGCACTGCGCTCAATGCGGACGCGAACGCCGCCCGGCACAAGGCAGCACTGTCCGATATTCAAGACAGGATGGCGGCGCTGTCGAACCGGGAACGGCAAGTGTTCGAGGGCCTGGTGGCCGGAAAACCCAACAAGGCGATCGCATTCGACCTGAGCATTAGTCCGCGTACGGTCGAGGTCTACCGCGCCAATCTGATGACCAAGATGGCGGCCAATAGCCTGTCCGATCTGGTGCGCATGGCAATGGTCGCGGGCGTCCTGGACAGTTCCGAAAAAGCCAGGCGTTGAGGGACGAGCGGGCCGCTTGCCAATCCGCAGATGCGGTGATCGAGTGGCCGGGCTCGTTGCGCGGCTGCGGGGTAATGCATGGCGTCAGAATATCGATTGCTCAGCTATATCGATGGCGGCAAAACCAAAGCCGGTGTTCTGGTTTCCGGCCGGGTTGTGCCGGCGGCGTCCTTGCTGCAAGGCGCAGATGTTGAAAGCAACTCCGTGCTGGGCCTGCTTCGCAGTTGGGACGCCGTGCACCCGCGCCTCCATGCCGCCGCCCAGAAAGTCCAACCGGCGGACGGTATCGCCCTGGCGGAGGCAAAGCTGCAGGCGCCAATTCTCTACCCCGGGGCGCTGTTTTGTGCCGGCGCCAATTACTGGGATCACCTGGAAGAAATGGCCGAGATCGCAAAACGCATGACCGGCAAGGCGCCGGCAATGACCAAAGCCAAGGATCCGTACTTCTTCATGAAAACCACGGCCGGTTCGATTATCGGCACAGGCACGCCGGCGAGGCTGCCGCCGTTTTCGCACCAGGTCGACTGGGAGGCGGAGCTGGGCGTTGTCATCGCCCGCCCCACCCGAAACATTTCAGAAGAACGGGCGCTGGATGCCGTTGCCGGCTATCTGATCGTCAACGATCTGTCCGCCCGTGACCTGATGAAGCGCGAAGGGTCACCCTTCGGCATGGATTGGGTCGGCCAGAAATGCTTCGAGGACGCCGCGCCGATGGGGCCGTGGTTCACGCCGGCCGCCTATATCGCCGACCCGAACAACATGCCGATCAAGCTGTGGGTCAATGGTGTGCTCAAGCAGAATTCAAACACCAGCCGTTTGGTCCATAACATTGCCGAGCAGATTGCGTATTTAAGTCAGCATTTTACCCTCAGCCCGGGAGATGTCATCGCCACCGGCACGCCGGCTGGCGTTGGCATGCCGCGCGGCGAGTTCCTGAAGGCCGGCGATGAAGTCCGAATCGACATCGGCGGCTGCGGAACACTCACGAATACGATGGTGGCCGGCTAGCGATAACCTTCAGCCGGAACCGGTTTTGACCCCAAGCCCGCGCATGAAGCGCTCGCGGATCTGCACCGGATCGCGGTCCGTGGTGGCGACCGCCGGTTTGTTGTCGATGCGCGCCGCGATCAGGTGGGGAGCACCGCCCTTGAGCGCTGATGCAACCAGGCGATCGAATTCGTCTTCGTCCGCGGCCCACGCGCTGTTGGCAATGCCAGCGGCGCGCGCAATGGCGACGAGATCGGCGGTCGCCGCACCCGGTGTCGGCTGCGAACCGGTGATTTGATAAATGCCGTTGTCCCACACGATGATCGTCAGATTCTTCGGCGCGCGCTCGGCGACAGTCGCAAGGCAACCGAGCTGCATGAGCAGCGAGCCATCGCCTTCAAGAGCGAGGACGGGGCGGCGGGGCTGCGCCAATGCGACTCCGAGCGCAATTGGGACGGTGAGCCCCATGCTGCCGAGCATGTAGAAGTTCTGCGGACGCTGCCCGCTCGCCCACAAATCGAAATTGGCGTTGCCGATGCCGCCGATGACGGCTTCCTCGCGCTTGAGCTTGCCGACCAGCCGTTTGGTCAGGTCGAACCGGTTCATGACCTTGGCATTGTGCGCGCCGGTGGCTCCCGTGGATGCCGTGCTCATGACGTTTCAGCCCTCGAACACTTTGCCGCCGGTGAGCAGCGGCGAGAGGATGAAGGTTACCGGCGCCTGCGTCGCCACCGCCTGCTTGATCGAACGGTCGATGATGAACGCCAGTTCGTCATGACGCGTGATCGTAATATTCTCGACCGCAAGCGAATCGAGCACCGGCCGCATGGTCTTGCAGACCAAAGCCTGGCCGATATTGAATTCCCCCATGGTGCCGCGCTCCGACACAAAAATGAGCGCCGGAATTTGCGACGGCACCACCAGCGAGGCGAGCGCATTGGGGATCGTGGCAAAGCCGCTGGTCTGCATCAAAACCGCGCCGCGCAAACCCCCCATCCACGCGCCGGTGATAATGCCGAGCGCTTCTTCTTCGCGGGTGGCGGGAAACGCCGTGAAGAATGCGTCGGCGTGGATCGCCTTGATCAGCGGCGTAAACACGCGGTCGGGAACGTAAACGATGAGCCTGACGTCGTTGGCCTTGAGGGCCGCGACCACGATCTCGTGCCAGGCCGACGCTTTGCGCTTGCGGATGTGTCATGGCGGGAGCCGTACCGGCGCCGTTTGAATATCGTGAAACTTAAACGCTCGCATCGATCCGGTGGCGCCTGTCCGCGGAGACCATTGCTCCAATAATCGCAAAAGCTTAGCCTAAGACATCAAACGGCGCTAATCAGAAAATAATGCCGAAACGAAAGGGGAGGACGATGAGCAAATCGAAGGGACCGCTGACGCCGTCGCGGCGCAGCATCATCAAGGGCGCGGGCGCGCTGGCAGCAGGCGTTGCCGCACCGGCATTCCTGCGCGTGCGCTCGGCTTATGCCGCCTATCCGGACCGGCCGGTGAAGATCATCGTGGCCAATACGCCCGGCGGTCCGTCCGACATTGTCGGACGCGTCACCGCTGCGGCGCTTCAGCAATCGACCGGCAAGACATTCATCATCGAGAATATCGGCGGCGCCGGCGGCAATATCGGCTTTGGCAACGCCGCGCGCGCCGAGCCCGACGGCTACACGATCCTGCTCGCCACCAACGCGCTGTCGGTCAATGTCAGCCTCTACAACAAAATTCCCTTCGATCCGCTGAAGGATTTTGTGGCCATCAGCGAGCTCGCGACCTCGCCGAATACGTTCGTGGTGAAATCCGATTTGCCGGCAAAGACGATGAAGGAGTTCGTCGCCCTCGCCCGCGCCAACCCGGAAAAATACAATTGCGCGACGCCGCCGATCGGCACCACGCCGCAAATCCAGCTCGAGGTGCTCAAGATCCGCGAGAAGCTGCCGAAGCTGGAAGACGTCGTGTTCAAGGGCGGCGGCGACGCCATCCAGGCTTTGCTGAGCGGAACCGCGCAACTGAGTTCCGGTTCGCTGCCGCCGGCGGCGCCGCACATCAAAGCCGGCACGCTGCGCTGCCTTGCGGTGACCGGCGAAGAGCGCTGGCCTGACATGCCGGACGTGCCGACCATGGAACAAGCCGGTTACAAGGATTTCGTGTTCGCGACCGACACCGTGCTGCTCGCGCCCGCGAAGACCCCGCCGGACATCGTGAAGTGGCTGGAAAAAGAAACGCTCAAGGTTCTCGGGACTGATGACATGAAGGAAAAGCTCTACAAGTCGGGCTTCCAGGTGCGGCCGAAAGGCGCCGACGCGGCGTGGAACCGCGTGACCAAGGAAATCGACCTGTTCCGGAGCATCATTGACCAGGCCGGGATCCAGAAGTTGTAGCAAACATCGTCATTCCGGGGCGCGAGCGAAGCTCGCGAACCCGGAATCCAGCGGGTTCTGTGCGTGTTTCTGGATTCCGGATCGCTGCTTCTCAGCGTCCGGAATGACGCTATCTAGCGGAGCGTAATGTGCTGATCAAATCCATCGAGCCGATTGCGGTCAGCCTGCCGATGCTCAAGCCTGTCATCATGGCGGGCGAGGAAGTCCGGCGCGCCGACAACGTGCTGGTGCGCATCGAAGCCGACACCGGCATGGTGGGATGGGGGGAAGCCGCGTCCGCGCCGGTGATGACCGGCGAGACGCTCGAGAGCATTGTCTCGGCGATCCATTATCTCACCCCTGCCCTGCACGGGCGCGACGCCACCGACATCGCCGGCGCATTGGCAGCCATGGATGGCCGCATGTACGGCAATCACGGTGCCAAGGCTGCGATTGAAATCGCGCTGCACGATCTCACCGGCCGCGCCACCCAGAAACCGGTGCATGCCTTGCTCGGCGAGAAGAAACGCAGCCGCATGCCGCTGCTGGCCGTGATCGGCGGCGGCGATGTCGACGGCGACCTGCGCGACGCCGAAAAGAAAAAAGCATCAGGCGCAACCGCCTACAAGATCAAGGTCGGCATCGACACGCCGGAAAACGACGCCGCGCGCACGCGCGCGATTTGCAAGATTCTCGGCAGCGGCATGCTGATTTCCGCCGATGCCAACCAGGGCTACAGCACCGAACAGGCGCTCACCTATGTGCGCGCGGTGAAGGGCTCGGGGCTCGACTTTTTCGAGCAGCCGGTGATGGCCGATGATCTCGCCGGCATGGCGACGGTCGCCGCGGCGACCGACATTGCCATCGGCGCCGATGAAGGCATTCATTCGCTCGACGATATCAAGCGCCATCACGAGCGCAAGGCGGCGCGCGGCGTGAGCCTGAAGGCGATCAAGCTTGGCGGCATCCGCGCCGTGACCGAGGCCGGCAAACTTTGCGGAGAGCTCGGCATGAGCGTAAACATTTCATGCAAGACCGGCGAGTCGAGCATTGCCTGCGCGGCGGCGCTGCATGTCGCGTCCGTTATTCCCAACATCGCCTGGGGGCTGACGCTGACGCACACGAGCCTTGCCGAAGACGTCACAGCCGCGCCTGTTCCAACCGTGAAGTGTAATGCGGAAAGCCTGGACCGGCCCGGACTTGGCGTTGAGGTCGACGAGGACCGCATCCGCCACCATCGCATACAGATCGCCTCGCGCAGCGTGGCTTAAGCCATACCTGCGTGACTATCGCTTTTAGTCAAAAAAAGGCCGGCCCGAAGGCCGGCTGGAGGAGTTCGTGGAGGATTCGGTAAAGGTGACAGGCATGGTCCTGAAACCAAATGCCGCGAAAACCTAGAGGTTCGGACTTCCGAAAGCTTGGACAGAAGCGACATTCGATTTGCTAATTGCGCCAATGGCGGTCCCTAGCTACCGCGAGGTGAATATTTGTAGAAAATCCCTCGCACCGTTCAGGTACTCAGCCTTCTAGGGGGATCGAACGGCCCCCTACGCAGTGAAGTTCCACCTTGCGCGAGGCTCTCCATCGGCTGCCGGGCTTTATAACGCAAAGGGCAGACCAAGATTGGCAGTCGCGTTTGGAAAAAATTTCCGAATTGTTAGCAAATAATTTAGAGGCCAAATCCAATAGCGGTATTTGTTGGTTTTCACTACCTGAAAGGTGATCTATGACCAGTGCCGATCGTGCTGAAAATACAGCACCGATACAGCGGGAGCGTCCATTCGAACGAGGCAAAAGTGGAAATCCAAAAGGACGGTCAAAGGGCGCACGCAACCAGGCAACTTTCCTAGCTGAAGCGCTGCTGGACGGCGAAGCCGACGCGATAACCCGCAAGGTGATCAGCAAGGCACTGGGATATCAGCTTGTCGCGATGATCATACTGAGTGACGCTCCTGTCCAAGCTTTGGCGGGGCAGCTCATTTAGCTTGGGCTCATGTTTGATCGTTCGACGACCGTTGAGCGGCTGTTGGCGCATTCGGAAATTTTTTACGAAACCGCTGGTCAATGCGGCAACGAGGGCATCGCCGATTCACCTGAACGCCTTGCTGGCCATTGCGTACCAACTACCCGAGCTATTATTAGAGAAACGCTTTCGAGATTTCACTGCGATGCGATGCTGCAGCCGCCGCGGCGCTCGAATCCGCAGCGGCCACCCCGGCACATGGCAAAATCGACAAGAGCCCACTCGCCATCGCCGAACCTAAGCGATTGCGCGACAAAGCCCATCTGAAATTTGTTGCATCACAGCCTTGCATACTCTGTGGGCGGCAGCCATCCGATCCTCATCATCTTCGATTTGCGCAACCGCGAGCAATTGGACTCAAAGTGAGCGATGAGTTCGCTGTGCCACTTTGTCGAGGGCATCATCGGCAATTGCACCAGACCGGCAACGAAGAGGCTTGGTGGAGGGATCGGCAGATCAATGCCTTGGAAATCGCAAGGGGTCTTTGGGAGCTGACTCACCCCCTGACGGTGCAAAATCCGTAACGTCTGACGCCTCGGTCGGGTGTGGCCGTGAATGAGATGACGGATCATCATTGCCGCCAAGCAGACGCCGGTAGCGGTCGATGGCGTACAAAGCCTGTTGCCGTCGCGTTTCGTGCAGGCTCTCGAGAAAGATTGAAATCCATAGGTTCGCGACGGCCGTGACTTTTAAGAACCATCCTCCTAGGAAGGCAGATAGATTGCGAAGGACGCTTGCCGTTGTCGCTGCTGCGGGCGGGGCCGCTGTGCGTATATTCGGTTTGGTCATTTGATTTTGCTCCGAGGTGGCCTTGGATTCTAGAAATCTCGTACGCAATGGTTTCGTTGGGGAAATGGCGGTGAACTTCGTGGTGGGGCCGCTCGCGCTAGTGGGGATGAAGCTCACGACCCGCATTACCCGAAAACATCCGTCGCCGTGCCGCCGAAGCGGCCCTGCACCGGCGGCAAAAAACCGACGGTGAAGCCCAACGTGGCGTCAGCAACCTTTAGACGTCGCCGCAAATGAAAACTTGGGCGGTTGCGACGATGACTTGGACAAAAACGAAAATCTGCGGTTCCCAACGCAAGCAGAGCGAAATGGAGGTATCGCGATGGTGGCAGGGGTTTCGCACATTGAAACTTCCCGCATTTTCGTCGAGCCGCGGGTGATTTTATTGCGATTTACCGACGTCCGGAACGACGGCCTGCCGCGGGGAGCGTTTTGCATCGCGGGCGCGTTTGAGATGTATTTTTGTTTGGTCTGTTGTTGGGCCCGCCTGGATTGCCATGCAAGTCCGGAAAGGCGATCCGCACGGGATGGATTCGAACAGTGCGCTGGAGCCTTTAACGCACGCGGCGTGCTAACTGTGGCAATCAACTAATCCCTGCTGCGCGCCGGGCAAAGCGCCGAGGCTCAAGAAGCCGAACGCGATGAGAACTTTGTGCATTTCAATCCGATAATGTACGGAGGACCGGTTCGAAGAATTTCTTATCACCCGTTCGGATGAGACCTACGAATTTTGCAAGACCCGTTGAGTTTTCGATACTCCGTCTCGGATTGAGCGCGGCGTCGCACCGTAGCGGCGTTTGAACGAACGATTGAAATAAGACAGGTCGCCGAATCCCGCATCGTAGGCGATTGCGCCCACCGCACTTTGCGCCAGGCGCGGTTCGGTCAGCATGCGATGCGCACGTGCCAGACGTTGGGAGAGCAAAAATTCCGAAAATGTTGTGCCTTCGCTTTCAAACAGCCGCTGGAGATTGCGCGGCGTGAGGCCGAGATGTGCGGCAACGCTGCCGATGGAAAGATTGCGCCGGTTGCTGTTTTCGATAGTGTAGACCTTGGCCATTCGAAGTCGCGCCGCTGGTAAGCCGCGCCCATTGGCTAAATCGTTTGCGTCATGTGTTGCGCCGAGCGCGAGTCCGACAAGGTCGTGCAAATGATTTACAGCGGTGCGCCGGAATTCGGGCGTTGCCAGGGCGATGTCATTGAATAGCGGCGCCGCGTAACCGGCAAGCAACTTGAGCACGTCGTTATCCTGCGGGATCAGCTCCATTACGACGTCGTCTACATCAGCGACGATCGATGAGAGGACCGATCGCGGAATCCGAAATGAGAGCGAGCCACCATGCGAATGCCGATCGAACACCTTTACCTCGCTTGTGTTCATCAGCAGCGCTTCGCCCTCATGCAGCACGACATCCCGGCCGCGTGCATACGCAGTGGCCGTGCCTGTCTGGTTAATGATCAAAATGAGATCCCCATTGTTGTCCGCTAGGAATTCCCGGGTTCGCGTGATACGGACAGGCGACATTGCCGTCGTCATTACCTGCACGCCGGGCAATGTGCGCGCCACGACGCAGCATTCGAACCGCGCGTCATCGAGCGGCTCCATGTCGAGCCTCATCGACAGCCGACCATAATGTTCGCGCCATATCGCGATCCGATCTCTTTCCGGCAGGTCGGCAGTCGTAAATCGCACAGTAGAGAAGTCGGTTGAGTCCATCCGTATTCGCCTCGTTTAAAAACGCGCCGATATCGGCGGGTTCAGAAACTCGTCACATTCCCCAACAGGCTGGTCGTTTTGGAAAAATGAGGGATGCAGTAATTTCGGCGCATATCCATTGGCTAATTTGGCCCACGAAACCCATTACACAGAAACAAAACGCCCCAAAAAGGTGGTCCTTGAGCGGCCGGCGCCATTGAAGCGGTACTTGATCGGGGTGCTATCACTGGTAGTAATATGCCAGCAAACAAACCGGCCCGCGTCCTCCGATCGGGGGAGAACAGCAGAATTAATGTCGGCGTAATTTCGCATATTCAAAAAATTAAATGAGGGCAGGGAATTAAGGCCGGCATCCATTGATGTCTCATCCAACGGCACGGTTTCTTCGGTCCAAATTGATCGCGACGTTGTGATGTAGGTCACAATTGTCGTTCACGGCGCGGTTGTATACGCACCATGGCCAAATGTCGTCTTGGCCTACAGCGCAAGCGAATTGGTTTAGAGCGCAAGACGCGGCAAAAAAGAGAATTCTAGGGTTTTCTGAGCTCATAGAGGCTGGAATGGTTTCGTGGTCAACCGACACGATCAATGAGCGGGAGCGCTTTTCGTACTGGCGCGAAATGATTTGCAGTACGCTCTTCAGAATCTCGCCGGAAGCTCCATCTGAGCGATTTTCTGCGCGCATCACGGTGCGCAGCTCCGGCGCACTTCGCTACGCGACTTGCGAATCAACCAGTTACGAGATCATTCGGAGCAGTCGCGACGTCGCTCAGGCGCCTTCGGATCACTACACGATTTACCTGCAACTGCGCGGACAGACCTTCATTAACCAATGCGATGAAACCGTCGCGTTTGGCCGTGACGACGTCGTGCTCTCCGATTGTCGTTACCCATTCCGGGCCAAACTTTCCAACGACGGATGCCGTGCAATCGCGGTGCTGCCGCGCCCGATTCTACATTCGCGCGCACCCTGGCTGCGTCAACGGGCGCTTTACAGATTTTCGAATTCACATTTTCTCGATCTCGCTCGGCACCACATGACGCATCTGGTTTTTGATGACCTGGACGGGAACGAGACGAGCCTGTTAACCGAAAATCTTTGTAATCTGCTCGCGCTCGCCAGTACAGACGTGGCGCCGAATCGTCTGCAAGCGGAATTGCAGCTCGAGGCTCTGCTGGCTTTTTGCCGGCAAAATCTGCACCGTCCGAGATTGTCTCCACAATCCGTGGCGGAGCATTTCGGCATCTCGGTGCGCACGCTACATTTGCGCTTTACAAAATTGGGGACAACCTTCGGCAACTTGTTGCTCGAAACCCGGCTGGACGCGTGCGCCAAGGCTCTGAAAGATCCGCACCAGAAACTTTGCAGCATTTCTGAAATTGCCTACAGCTGCGGCTTCAACGATCTATCGCATTTCAACAAGACATTTCGCACCCGCTTCGGCATGCCGCCCGGCCAATGGCGTCAAGACTTTGTAAAGACTTAGCGATACATTCCTAGTCCACCGATACGATCAAAGAGCGCGAGCGATTTTTCTATTGACGCGAAGTCGTTTAACAATCGCTGTTCGGCTGAAGCTTCGCGAGGGAACATTGCCGATTTCACGAATCTGGCAACTGACGTCTGCATCAATCAATAAGCATGTTCGAATATCCCGCCACGAGCTTGACGAGGTCGGATTGCCGGCTGACGCCGGTTTTTTCAAAGAGACGGCCAAGATGCGTTTTAACCGTCGTATCCGCAACACCGAGGTTGCCCGCCACTTGTCGAACGCCGCCGACATTGACGATTGCAAGCAGAACACGCAGCTCAGTCGGCGTCAGCTTGTAGGTTTTCCCAATGATTTCGGATGGCGGCGCGGTTGCCAGCTCCGCCTTGCGCACAAACAGAGCAGCAATGACCGTCGAGGCTATGCCGGCCTTATGCCGTTCGCCTCCGGCCAGCGGCAAAACATGCGCGACATAGCGCTCGCCTGTGTGGCCCCGAAGAGGCACGGCACTCCCCTTTTCGCACGGCTCTTCGCTGGCGGCGGCGGCAATCGCGTCGCTCAATGCCTCCTCGATCTGAGGATCGGTGAAAGTCAGCCGGTTATGGACAGCACGCAGGAGATCACCGCTATCCAGCATGGAACGGCTCGCAGCGTTGCCGTGGACAATATGTCCATCCGCATCGACAAGAAAAATTGCGGGACTTAGTCCGTCGAGGATATCGGCGAAGGTAGCCGCTTCCGAGTGGCTGAGATCAATCACCTTGCCCGTGCGCACGGCACGGCCGACGTGCGGGACGATGAGGCCCATGCGCCGGCGCATTTCTGCATCAACCATTCCGCTCGCTTCGCTGCGAAGCACAGTAAGGTACGCGCAGCTCGTCGCCGTTTTTTCAAGCACCGCATTTGCGGCATCGATCCAGCCCTGCGGCTGCGCCCATTCACGGTAAAAGCGGCCGGCGCGAAATTCGTCGTAAGGCACGAGGTCCGGAACGCTGACAATCTGTTCTATGTCGCGATCGGGCAGCGTCGCGACCGGGTCGAACTTCCAATAGGTTTCCGAATAGAGTTGTACGAAATAAGGATCGACGCCGACCTGATAGTAGACGTTTCCGGATTTGCTGACTGCGTTCTTCGAAAGAAAACCGGCAGCTTGGCCGCCCACAAATTCGGCGATCTTCGTGAGCACGCCGGGCCAGCGCGACGCGTCGAGCGCCGCGTCATATATCTCGCCGATAAGCTGAGTGAGACCCTGGTCGTCTTCCATTTCTTATCCGGCGCGCCGATTGAGTCAGCCGCCGGAGCCCTTTATTTCTTTATTCTGAATTCTGAAGGGCTCCAAAGTGAGTGCGCCGGTTCCACTTAGTTACATTTATCGTTGTTTGCCGACGCACAGATCAAGGAAGCCTCGGGGAGTATTTCGACTAAAACGACGCGTCCGAGATGCCTGCCTCCCTTCCGAATGGCTTATGGCTGCCAGGCAACTGAACCGCGAAGCTAAATCAGCTTACGCCAGTAAGGGGATGGGTTCTTGGACAAGAGCGCAAAAGAGTTGGCTTAAAGCGCAAACCGATTTGGCTCGAACTGCTAAAACGCACTGTGTTGGCCGATTAATTATTCAATCGATACGCAAAATGCATAGTGCTTTTCAAGCGATCTAAATTTTTTGAACGAGCAAGCGGTAGCTGGGTGCCGGAGGTGTGATGTGTCTACAGCGGCCGCAAGACGAGGCGCGTCAAAGCACCGCTGCTTCGACCTGCCCGGCATTGTCCATGACGTGCGGATCAAGAGCACCGGCGCCAAGACCTTCGATTTTCCGTTCGATTTGACTGATCACGTGTTTGGAGAAAGGCCCCATGTGCAGGTAAAGCGCCGTCAGCGCGACGATCCATCGCGCTGATTGCGGATTGTTCGACACGCATTTTCGAAACGTCGGCCAAAAAATCTCGCGCGGCTCCGGCAAGTTGTTGACGATCCGGTGAACCATGTCGGACCCGTTAAATTTATGCCGGGAATTGCTGGCGCTCGTCCGGCGCTTTCTGTGCGAGTTATCAAGCAAACTCGACAATCGTTCCAGGCGTCCGGCATAAGCCGCCGGATCGTAGACTTTCTCAAGAATGCGCTGGTAGTCGAGCAGCACCTCTTGTCGCGGCCGCAAGGTGTCAAAATTCAAACCCTGCGTGCATTGATCGCCAACACCTGCTGGATAGAATTCCGGCGTTGGATGCAAGCGGCCTTCCTTCTCGAGCCTGCGCGTGAGCTGCGTGTTGGGCAGCGCATACAACAAGCCAACCATGCAAACCGGGATCGCGGCTTCCTCGATCAGTTTGATCATGCCCTCCGCGACCGAACCCTTTTCACTATCGAAGCCGACAATGAAGCCGGCGGTAACAAATATGCCGGCGGCGTATATTTTTTGAATGCTTTCGACAAGACTGCGGCGGGTGTTCTGCTTCTTCTTCATAGCGATAAGCGTATCGGTGTCGGGACTTTCAATACCGATAAATATCCCGACGAAGTTGGCCTCGCTCATGGCCTTGAGGAAATCGTCGTCGTCCGCCAAATTGACCGAAGCCTCGGTGGTGAACTCAAACGGGTAATCTTTTTGTTCGAGCCAGTCACGCAACTCCGGCATGAATGTTCTGACGGCTTTTTTATTGCCGATGAGATTGTCATCGACAAAATCAACATGGCCCCGGTAGCCAAGTCGATAGAGCGCATCGAGCTCCGCCAGCATCTGGGAATTTGTCTTGGCGCGCGGCACCCGGCCGTAAAGTTCAATGATGTCGCAGAATTCGCATGTGAACGGGCAACCACGCGAGAATTGCACTCCGATATGCAGATAATAATCGAAGTGTAGCAAGTCGAAGCGAGGAATCGGACTTTTCGTCACATCGACCGTAAACTTCTCGATCTCGAAATATCCCGATTTCGCTCCGCCTTCCCATGCCGCGATGAACTCGTCGATGACGCCTTCGGCTTCGCCAAGAACGCGAAAATCTGCGGACGCGTAAATATGTGGCGTCGACGTGACTGCAGGCCCGCCGATGGCAACTAATTTTCCGTGAGAATGGCAGAGATCGATGACGTCCAGCATGTCATGCTGTTGCGGCAGCATGCCGCCCGTCATCACCAGGTCGGCCCATTCAAGTTGATCGTCGGTCAGTTCCTCGGCATTGCGGTCCACCAACCGCACTGTCCATGACGGTGGCAGCAATGCGGCGACTGTGATCAGACCGAGCGGAGGCGCAGGACATCGCGCGCCAAAGACTTTGCACGTGGCCGCAAAATTCCAAAACGTCTCTGCCGCAAAACGCGGATAGACCAGCAGCACATTGTACGTCCGTGGGGCCATAATCAATTCCGCGCCTGACATTGTATGAGACCAGTGTTCCGGATGAACCCCCGGAGTGGCGAAGACCATATCAGCTGGATGCCTTCGTGTCTCAATGAGACACAACCATAGAGCGAATTACCTGCAGGGATGCTGTTTTGGGCAAATTACCCGACTTGAATCGCTCGAGAACGGTTGAATCGGACGTTGCGACCTGACGGCTCGTCAATGAGCCATGATGGATGCCTCAGTTTGCCAGACTTAGGTTTTTCGGCGCGATTCAAAAAAACAATGCCGCGGGTGAGTGGAAACACTCACCCGCGGCGCAGCGCTTGCGTGATTGAGGCCAGGGGAACCTCGGGGACGGGTGCGGACCTCAACCATCCTGGCGCCGTAAAACGCTCGCTGCTGTCAATGCGGCGAGGCTTCACATAACGCTATCCGGAGGAACGGGAAACGGTCGATAGGACCTAGGTCCATCTAGACCCAACGCGTGGCGGCTCAAGAATAAACCCTAGACCGGCCACAAGCGGCGAGACCAATTATGTTGTGACAATTCCATTTAAGACGGCGCTCTACGCAACCGCCTTTTTGATGGCTTCAAGCAACATGGTGGCCGGAAATGGCTTCTGTAAAAACGCGATGCCGCCGGCAGCGGCAGCTTGCGTTTGGATTTGTCCGTCGTCGAGCCCAGTCATAAAGATGATCGGATACTTGAAACCGTCGGCCGCCAATTGGTGCGCTAATTCCACGCCAGAAATGTCGCCGAGCTCGATATCAACGATCAAACAGGCCGCCTTGCAAGTCGACGCACATGTAAGAAACGTCTCGGCGGAATCAAACGTTTCCGCGCCATATCCAAACGACAATAAAAGACTCGCCATCGCCGCACGCATCTCCGGGTCGTCGTCGACGACGGCAACGATCTTTAGCTGGTTTGACATTACAATCGCCTTAAATGATCTGCGGCCATCCGCTACTTCAACGCGACTCGCGGTCGCAGCGAATTGCCTGTCTAGCGTATGAGAGGTTTTGCACGCGCCGTTGCTGGCAGAACGTACTGATAGGCGCGACTTCCCGCCGGCGTCTTGTTAGTATCTGCCAAACCTTTGTGTGCGCGCGCCAACCGAAGCCAGAAGCGATCGATCATCGACTGGAGTTGAGACAGAAGGGGTAATCTCATGGGCCGTATTGGCGCCAAGCGTTTCGGCACCCTTCCCAACGCTAATGGGACTATAACGCGGTTGGCTTACGCCCGCGCCAAAGCCAACGGAATTGACCCACGCGCGCTCCTGAAAAAGACCAACATAACGCTCCAACAGATCAATAACGCCAGCCTGCGGCTCAGCGTGCGCGATCAAATCGGATTCTTAAATCTTGTCGCCAGCGCATTACAGGATGATTACTTGGGTTTCCATCTTGCCGAGTTACCGGATATACGCGAGCTTGGCTTTCTCTATTATGTCTCGGCCTCATCGGAAATATTAAGTGAGGCGCTTCAGAAGCTGGCACGCTACAGCGGAATTGCAAATGAAGGCGTGTCGCTCAAATATCTTGGCGGCAGAACCATTGGCATCAGATTCGATTATGTCGGCGTGAGCCGACATCTGGACCGGCATCAGATTGAATTTTTTACGGTGATGCTGGTTCGTTTGTGCCGACAGCTGACGGGCGCCCGTTTGGTGCCGATGCGCGTCCGGCTTACGCATCGCCGCGATGACAAGCACTCGGAACTTGTCGAATTCTTCGGCGGTAAAGTTGAATTCGGTGCGTCCGTTGATGAAGTTGCGTTCGCACCTGCCGTCAAGGATATAGCGATCGTTAGTGCCGACCATCACCTCAACAAACTCTTGATTACATATTGTGAAGAGGCGCTTGCTCGTCAGCCCAGCAGGCGCAGTCCGTTTCGCGCCAGCGTGGAAAATGCCATCGTGCCATTGCTACCGCATGGCAACGCCACACTCGACGCAATCGCACGCCAGCTCGGCCTAAGTCAGCGCACGTTGGCGCGGCGGCTCGCCTTAGAGCGGTTGACTTTTTCAGCCGTGGTGGACGACTTGAAGTGCAATCTGGCCGAGCGCTATTTGGCCGATGATGGCCTCTCAATCTCGCAGGTCGCATGGCTCCTCGGCTATCAGGAAGTGAGTTCTTTGACCCACGCTTTCAAGCGCTGGACCGGCCGAAGCCCGCGCCAGGCACGCGCGCGTAATGCTGCTCGACGCCCCCTGATAAGGTTGCCTTTGCCGGAACGCGCCCGCCGCCAACTGAATTCATAATGCAGGGCACTCGGAATCCGGCTCTCCACATGCCCTCATGAAGTTAAGGAACGACATTACGCCTTCTCGCGGCGATGAACCCGCAATCGGCGGAGGAGGTGAGCCTGAAAAACAAGGTCAGGCGGTCGCATCGCGGTCACCTGCATTCATTAGCAGAGATCGCGACAGATCGCCGACATGTCCGCTCTACCTCCGAAAGCGGTCATGTGCAGTGCACTAGGCGATGTCCGCTAAGTGCCAATAACGGACATTTCGGGATTCAATTCGATTACGCCATTTCGGAGGTCAGTGTTACTGGACCCGGGAGTTCCTGACCTGCGGTCTGCTCGTAGCCAGTCGCTCTGAGCACGCCGGTCGCCGGGCACATCTCGACCGCGAGCCTGGTCTGCGAATTGAGTACTGGCGGTGATACCCATTCGAACGCTCCAGTAAAGGCACCGGGCCAGGCCTCAAGATAGGTACGTCTTGTACGGCTGTTCTCGGCCGCTTCGTCGAAGGTGCGTGTCAAAAGCGCCTCAGGACCAACACGCGCTTCCCAGAATGGCTGGCGTTGCAGCCAGTCGTTTGCGGCTCCGGTGTTATGGGTGCGGCTGGCAAAGCCTTCGTGCGTGCGCTCAATCACGCACTGTTCGCCACGGGCGCAGCCAACCAATGTGTAGATTACGGGACGAGCGATCGGTGTTTTCTCCAGTAGATGCTTCGCTTCCCCGAATGTGTGGCAGGTCTCGAATACCTCGCGCAGAAGATGGTCGGGGGGAATGAAGCTTACTCCCCATGTATGCCGCGCGTTCAAGGCAATGTCATAGGGTCGTAGCCAGGATCCCCGAGTGCGCCGCCGCATCGGAGCCTGGTTGATGCAGGCGGCAAATCGACCTGGCGCTGACGCTGTCAGAATTCCGACATAGCCCGGCCACGTCACGCTATCGAAATCGCCGGCGGTGCCACGCATTCGCGCCACTTCCACGTGGCGACCCAGCCCAGGAAACGGCCAATCAAGAGTGCGTACGAGCCACGGCGCGCTGTCTTGTTCGCGGGCGAGCGCGGTACAGCCCCACTGGTAACACCCATTGAGAAACCAGATGCCGGGAAAGCCGAGCTCGCTCGCAATGGTTTGGACCTCCGGCGTATAAGGCGAACACGATCGTAGGAGCCAGCGGCGAGTGACGGAATCGATGGCGGGTAGTAGACCCGCCGCAGCGCGCGGCAACCAGCCAACGCATTCGTCGCGCAGCGCCAGCGCACGCACACGGCCTTCGGTCGCGTGGCGAACGAGCCCATGTTCCCGAACATCGACGATTGGGATGGGTGCAATTGCAGCCGGCGGGCCAGTCATACTACATCTACGCTCCCCAGACGTCCGCTTTGGGTCAAAGCCGGCATTTCGCAGTGCAATCGCTATGTCTGCTTTACCCCTGAAAGCGGACATTGCTTGCAATAGGGTTCCGCTCAACAGAAAAAAAGAAGGCCGCGCTCCGAGCTCCCGGCCCAAGGCGCAGCCCACTTCTGTCCGCCATTGCCACGATGGTCGAACTAGTCATTAGACTACCGAATAACACCAGATCCATCAAACGCAAAAAAGAGAGACCGGTGCTTGTGGCTCGGCAACGGCTTCTCCGTCGACGCCAATGCACCGAGGCCGGTGGCGAAGAGCGATGACCGCTTTACCCCCGAAAGCGGAGATGCGCGCAGGCCCTTTCTAATTTGCCAATTCTGCAAAACTCTTTTCTTCAGCCGCCTCTGCTTGCTTTGCCATGCGATCACAATGGTCAGCGAGCTTAAGCATTTGGGCGCGTGCGGTCGGATCTTGGAACGATTGAGCCTTCTTCAAGAAATCTTCCGCTAACGCGCTATATCTACGGCTGGCAGCCAGTGGTTTGCGGTCCGACATTGTTACTCACCACACAACGATAAAGCCACTTTGAAAATATACCACTGCCGCCATCAGTACGCCATGTCCGATACCAAGACCGCCTCGAGGCGGTCACTTCGTGACCTGATTTAGGCGTTTGCTTCGGCTAAAAAAGCCCCCACTTCCACGCCAAGATGGGAATCACGATGATTATCCCGATTGTGATCCCAAATATTTTTAACTTTGTGACGCGCCTTACGTTCGCCGGCTTGAGCTTCGATCCCAGTAGGACCGGCTCGTTGGCCCCGCTCAATGCGACTTCTCATCGCTCTCAAGCGCTGTGTCTCTTCGTCAAGCGTGTAAATTTTCTCGTCGAGCCGCGCCATCTTCGCTTTTGGCGCATCGGTGCCACGCAGCTTTTCGAGTGCTTGGCCGACGGAGAGTTTAGTTGTTTCAGCCAAGGTATAATCCTTTACCAGTGAAGTGGAGACGGGAACCGTAGAGCGAACGCCGCTCTCCTTCCCCGGCCCCATTCGGTCTCATCTCAATAGTAGTGCCAACCGGCGCAAGCGCCTCCATGCCATCGTGCACATCTGCGGTAATGGCGGCGTGCGTGGCGAACGGTCGTTCTGGCCACGCAGACACCAGCAACTCGTGTCCTGAACGGTCCGCATCCATAGGCGGCTTGCGTGATCATGCCGTCCGGCTCATGAACCGGAGCGACTGGCGTTGCTTGTGCTGACGTTGTGACGGCTAAGGCGAAGGCGGCAAAAGCGATCAATCTGATCATTCGTTCCTCCCAGTTCTTCAAGAAGAGATTTTTCTTGAAGAATGGATAGTCGTGGATTCTGGCTCAACAATCATTGACTCAGGTCAAAATGGTTCTCGGAGGTAAAGCACATCCAGTGTCCGCGTTGGGTCAAAAGCGGACATGTGCAGTGCACTAGGCGATGTCCGCTAAGTGCCAGAAGCGGACATTGCGTGGGTGAACGATATGCAGGCAGATTTGCTACTCTATTGAGTGCTAGACTGGATCAGAGTTCGTTGTCTAGCGCGCAAACGTGGCGGGATTATTGGGGGATTTTCAATGTCCGATCACATACGCAGCGTCACTCAATCCGTCGCCGGCGTTCATGCGGGCATGAAGGCTCTCGCCGATGGAATAGGCACGCTGCTGGTCGACGGCTTTCATCATCTCGCGCTGTTCGCCATTGGCGCCACCACGGTGTGGTCCGCCCTCGAAGCATTTCTGGCAATGGTCGCGCGCCGGCATGCCACCCTCTCTGACATCCTGCTTCTGTTCATCTATCTCGAAATCGGGGCGATGGTCGGCATCTACTTCAAGACAACAAGGCTGCCCGTCCGCTATCTGATCTATATCGCTATCACCGCGCTTGGCCGCTTCCTCATCGAACTCGTCAGCGCCGAGCATCACACCGGCGTCGATATCCTGATCGTCACGGGCGCCATCCTCATGCTCTCGCTTGCAGTGCTCGTCCTGAGATTTGGGTCATCGCGCTATCCATCGGACAGGCCGGCATCTGATTTAAAATCGCGCAAGGCCTGAAACTTTTTGCCGCTGCAATAGCGATGCAATGCGCTCGCCGCGATTGAAATGTCCGCTAAGTGCTAATAGCGGACGTCGTGAGCGGCAGCCGTATCAACATAAACCCCCGAGCATCGAGCACGGGGGTTGATTGATCACAAACCAAATTAACTAGGCGACTTTAGTTCTCTGCCTGCGCCGGCGCCAAGCACCTACGCCAGCGCCACCACCGAGGATGGTGCCCATCAGCCAGACAGCCGCGGGAAGAGGCGTTTCGCCACCTTGATGGTTAGTTACCGAGAGGAGTGTTGCGCCGACGACACCGGTGCATCCATCGCCGGTGCAGCCGCCTTTGTAAATGTCCGCCGCGAAGAAGACATCCTCATTATTATATTGGCTGGTGGCGCTCTTGATGCCGGCAAAGTTTTGGACCTGAAAGTCAAAGCTTTGCCCGTTTGTCGGGCCGCAGTTTCCCTGCGTGCAATTGCTGATGATGTCCCAAGTGAAGTTGCCGAAGGGCGGATTGCCAACTGAGGCCACCGGCCCCTGAATGGTGAAGTGCGAAACGCCGCTGCCGGTCAGCGAACCCGGAACGATGCTCGCGCCGGCGACCAGACTGAAGGTAAAGACCTCGTGAGCCCCAGTATCGAGCAGGTAATTGGGAGAAACGCTCACCGCGATATCAACCGTCGAGCCGCTAACCGTCGATATAGTCACCGTGCCGAAATTGCCCGAGCCGAAGGCATCGGATAGCGAAAATTGATAAGAGCCGAGACTTTGAGTTGCGTTAAGCGTCGTGGCGCCGCTTACTGTCGGCGATGCTAATAGTACTCCAAACGAACACGCAGCCATAAACCGGCGCGCCGAAGCAGACAGACAATAAGTCATGGGGATTCCCAGAAACACTACGCCACAACCGATCCAATAGCCTATCTCTATGGCGCTCAGAGAAAATTCTACACAAATGGCGAATGATTATAGTTAATCGACGCCACGCCTTCTGTCCGCGACAGAGAACCGTTCGCTAAGGGATGGTGGCGGAGGGAGCGAGACTGCAAAACGGATTTTCCCTTCGTAATGCGCAGCAATCCATCAAGTTTGGGCGCATTTATCGGCTAGTCCCAAGCGAGGGGGAACACCCGAAATTACAGGGGCTGCCCTCGCTATTGGCCTTCGTCGTCGCCACATATGGTGTGTTGACTGATCGGGGGTAGCCGCGCAGGGGATACCCCATACACATAGCGTCACCCAAACCAAAAGCGTGGAACATTCTGGCCACGGGAATATTGACGTCTGGCGTTGTGAAAGGGACAAAGTGAAAATCGCTCAGATTGCGCCGTTGATGGAAAGCGTTCCCCCACGACTGTACGGCGGTACTGAGCGGATCGTCTCTTATCTAACTGAAGAGCTGGTGGGTTTGGGCCATGAGGTGACCCTGTTCGCCAGCGGTGACTCAATCACCACAGCTGACCTCGTTCCCTGCGTACCCAAAGCGCTCCGGCTCGACGCAAGTGTTCGCGATACAATCCCCTACTACATGTTGATGCTTGATCGCGTTCGCAAACGGACCGACGATTTTGACATCCTGCACTTCCATATCGATCAATTCCATTTCCCGCTTTTTAGGCCGATCGCAGGGCGCACCGTGACTACGTTGCACGGCCGCCAGGATCTGCCGGATCTGCTTCCCCTCTACCGGGGCTTCGACGACATGCCGCTGGTTTCGATCTCGAATGCGCAGCGCCGTCCGGTGCCCAATTCGAACTTCGCCCGCACCGTCCACCACGGAATCCCTGCCCGCCTGCATCACGGCACCACGGAGGCGCGCGGCGGCTACCTCGCCTTTCTTGGACGCATCTCGCCGGAAAAGCGTCCCGACCGCGCCATCGCCATAGCGCGTGCGTCGGGGATTCCACTCAAGATCGCCGCCAAGGTTGACCGCGCTGACGCGGCCTATTTCGCGGCCGAGATCGAACCGCTGCTCAAAGGCGGCGGTGTTGAATTCATCGGCGAGATCAATGACCGTCAAAAAACGCAATTCCTGGGAGACGCGCAGGCATTGCTGTTCCCAATCGATTGGCCGGAGCCGTTCGGGCTCTCCATGATTGAGGCGATGGCCTGCGGCACCCCGGTATTGGCTTTTCGCTGCGGCTCGGTTCCTGAGATCGTCGAGGATGGCATCACAGGCGCTATTGTCGAAAGCATGGAAGAGGCGATCGCGGCCCTGCCCCACGTTATTGCGCTCGATCGAAAAAAGGTGCGACAACGCTTCGAACAGCGATTTTCTGCCACACGAATGGCCAAAGACTATGTCGCTATTTATCGGTCGCTGTTGGCGACTTCCGCCGGGCGCGAGCGGGAAGAAATTGACCTTTCGCCAAACGGCCAGGATTTGAACGTTCTGAGGCCCCTCGTTGCTTAGCCATGGCTCGATCGCAAGGCCGGTCGAGGAGGTTCCGGAAACACCCTTCTACATTCCAGGGACAGGGTCCTCCACTCGGCCGCGGCGCACGCTCAAGCAGGGCGATTGCTTTGCCGTGTTCGATAGCCATGCGGACATCGGAGCGACGCCAGGTGGACCTGACGGCATTTTCTTTTGCGATACACGCTATCTTTCTCACCTGGAAATGCTGCTGAGCAGCAGCCAGCCTCTGCTGCTGGGTTCTGTCGTGCGCGACGACAACTCGTTCCTCACCGTCGACCTAACCAACCCCGATATCTATCTCAATCAGAAGCTTGTTCAGCCGAAGGACATGTTGCACGTCGTGCGCACGGTCTTTCTTCTGAATGGCACAGTCTATCAACGCCTGCGCTTGCAGAACCATGGCGAGCGCCCCTTCGGTGTCGAACTTTCGTTCGCTTTCGCGAGCGACTTTGCCGATCTGTTCGAGGTACGCGGACTTCGCCGCAAGCGTCGTGGCACCGCGAGCGCGGAGATCGGCAAAGCCGAGGTCGCGCTGAACTATCATGGACTAGACGGCAATCGCCGGCGCACCAGGATTCTGTTCGAACCGATGCCGCAGCAACTCTCCGGTAGCCTCGCAGCTTATGCCTTTGAGCTGCAACCGAATGAATGCCGGTCAATATACGTGACGGTGAATTGCGACCGCAGCGTCGAGGACCGCCTCATCCCTCCGTTTCGCAAGGGACTCCGTGCGGCATTTCATCAACACCAGACCGCAAGCCGTGGCATGGCGACGATCACGACCTCGAACCATATCTTCAACGAGGTTGTATGCCGCTCGATGGCCGATCTTGCGATGCTGACGACCAACACGCCGCAAGGTCCTTACCCATACGCCGGCATTCCCTGGTATTCCACCACGTTTGGCCGCGATGGCATCATTACGGCTCTGCAGATGTTGTGGTGCGATTCTCGAATCGCCAAGGGCGTCCTGCGCCGGCTCGCCGCATTTCAGGCCACCACATTTGACCCGCTGAGCGACGCCGAACCCGGAAAAGTCCCGCACGAGATGCGTGGCGGTGAGATGGCGGCGTTGCGCGAGATTCCGTTTGGCCTTTATTACGGCAGCGTGGATGCGACGCCATTGTTTGTGTTGCTGGCCGGACTTTACGTCGAGCACACTGGTGACGTCGAAACGTTGCGAGACCTCTGGCCTAATGTCGAAGCGGCGCTAGCGTGGATTGACGGTCCGGGCGATCCCGACCACGACGGCTTCGTCGAGTATTGCCGTGCAGATGAAACGGGGCTCGCCAATCAAGGTTGGAAGGATTCGCACGATGCCGTCTTCCATGCCGATGGCTCGCTCGCGCAAGGCCCGATCGCACTCTGCGAAGTACAGGGCTACGTCTATGCGGCAAAGCACATGGCTGCACGCGGTGCGCACAGGCTCGGCAAGCATGCGCGCGGCGATACCCTCGAGGCTCAGGCCAAGGCACTCGCCGAACGATTTGAATCTGCGTTTTGGTGCGCGGATCTTGGTACGTATGCGCTCGCTTTGGATGGACAGAAGCGGCCGTGTCGCGTGCGGACCTCGAACGCCGGACAGGTGTTATTCAGCGGGATCGCCGCGCCAGAACGTGCGGAAGCGGTGATGCGCGACCTGATGCGGCCGTCGTTTTTCTCCGGATGGGGAATCCGTACCGTGGCCCGCGAGGAGCGCCGTTACAATCCGATGTCGTATCACAATGGCTCGGTCTGGCCGCACGACAATTCACTGATCGCGGCCGGCTTTGCGCGCTATGGGCACAAGATTGCAGTAGATCGCGTATTCAAGGGCCTGTTCGACGCAGCGAGCTATATGGAGTTGCGGCGCCTGCCCGAACTCTATTGCGGCTTCCAGCGCGGACGCGAACGTGGCCCGACACTCTATCCCGTCGCCTGTTCACCTCAGGCCTGGGCCGCAGGGACACCACTTCTGCTCTTGCAGTCATCGCTCGGTCTTGAGTTCAATCCCGATCGCAATGAAATTCTGTTGCACAAGCCGCAACTACCATCATTCCTCGATGAGGTGACCCTGAGCAATCTGCGACTCGGCCAATCGGCCGTAGACCTAAGATTGCGGCGGCATGGCACCGACGTGTCGCTCGAGGTGGTACGCAACGAGGGACAGATCAAGGTGGCTGCAGTTTATTCGTGACGTTTATCGCAGGAGTTTCTGGCATCACGAGGGATGGACCCCGAAACACATATGCGAAGAGATGGAAAATTTCGGCAGTCAGGGACGAAACCCAGCGGCGGCAGCCAACCTTATTTAGGACAAGGCCAAGCGGCGACTAGCGCGGTCACCGCGGTCTCGTGAAAATTGTTGGGGCGCTGCTCCGGATGACTTTTTAGATAGGCCACGATGGACAGGATCATTTGGCCCAGAACGCGTTTGCTGTCTGGAAGAATATCGGGCGGCGGACACACGGCAAATTCAGGCTTAAAAAATGGCTCGAGCTTCAAAATTGCGGTGACAGCCCCAAAGCACACTGATGCTTGTCGGAGCTGCCTGGCGGCATCTTCTGAATCGGCCGCCGGACGCTTGCCTTGAACGATATCGGCGGCTGCCAAGCAACTCGGATAAAACGCGGTTCCGCTAGCCGCGTCGCTTTGGGCATGGACTTGGGTTCCAATGAGGACTGCTCCAACAACTCCAATCCATTGTTTCATCCTTCGTCCTTTGCATGAGCCTAGCCGTTGCCCGCCTGGACTATCAGCGGACATTCACGAAATTACCTACGAGAATCAGAAAGCCGCATCGGCGCGATCCTTCCGAAAATGCCCGACGTTTCCTGAGATGATGATTGTCGTCACACCTTGAAAATCTCGGCGTACCTCTTCTTGACCTCGTCCGCCTGCGCAAGGACACCTTCTGGATCCTCCTTCATCAGCTTGATGTCCGCGAGCTTGCGAACGCCCGGCTTTTCCACCGTCTGGGTGTGTGCCGAGTATTGGCGGGCGTCGTCGACGATGAGCTGCTGGCCCTCGCGCGAGTGCATCCAGCTCTGAAACAGGCGAGCGGCATTCGGATTGGGAGCGGCCTTGAAGACCGCACTTGGACCGCCGGCGAGCGGCGTGCCTTCCTCTGGATAAATTATGTCGACCGGTTGGCCTGCCTCCTTGTTGCGAATGACAAGATAGCCGGCACCATCCACCATGACCGCGCGTTCGCCGAGCGCAATTCTCTTCGGCGTATCGGTCGCCGACTGGACCTGCATGACGTTCTGCGCCGCCAGTTTTACGAAATAGTCCCAACCCAGATCGCGCGCGATCTCGAACGTCGCATTCATGATGGTGCCGCTATAGGCCGGATGAGCCTTGACCAGTTTGCCCTTCCATTTCGGATCGAGAAGGTCTTTGAAGCCCTTCGGCGCGTCTTCCTTCTTCACCAGGTTTGTGTTGTAGGCGATCGGAGAGATCAGAATGCGCGTCGTTACATGGAGCCCCTCGGCGTCGTAGTAGCGCTTGTCGTAATACTTCACGACCTCTTCCGGCAGGTATGGCGTGAGCCAGCCGTTGCGTTTCCAAATGATGCAATGCGCCTGGTCGGATGTGTTGACGACATCCACCGTGTGAATGTTGGAGGAATATTCCTGATCGATGCGGGTAAACACGCGCTCGGCGCCGGATCGCTCCATGCGAACTGCAATGCCGGGATACTTCGCCTCGAATGCCTTGCCGAGACGCTCTGCGAACTGCAAGTCCATTGCCGTGTAAAAAGAAACCTTGCCTTCTTTTTTCGCCGCCTCGATGAGAGCCGGCGTCACCGCACTCGGCGGTGATGCCGCGGCTAAAAGCGGCCGTGCAAAAACGGTCGTTGCGCCAAGAGCAACGCTGGCTCTGAGCACGGTGCGGCGTGAAACATGCTTGTGGTTCATGCTGTTCCTCCGGGATACCAGCTGCTTCTGATGGGCAAGCCTGATGGCAAGTCTATACCTGTCGGACGGTCCGGGGCAGCGGAGAATGCAAAAAAACTAGTGCGACGCCCGCATTCCCGCTGCTGGCGGGCGTGTCCGCTTCGGGTCAGACGTCCGCGAAACGCTCCGTCGGTGGTGCAATTTCGGTGACCAGATCGCGCACGACCTTTTTGTTGGACAGCGGTGCCAGGGTCATTTCGCCCGGCTGCAGACGTGAAGTGCAAGCATACACCGGCTTGCCGTCGCGCTCGATCATGCACTCTTTGCAGGCATTGGCATTGATACAGGAGAAACGGATCGCCAGCGTCGGATCGCGATTTATTCGGATCCAGCGCAGCGCGTCGAGCACCGACTGACCTGGTTCAAACGGCACGACATGAGTTTCCCAACGGCCCGCATCCGCGCGGTTGCCGCGCCAAACCGTGAGCGTGGCATATTCAGTCATGATGCGGCCATGCGGTCCTGCACAGGCGCCCCGGACAACATAATGTGTCCGTCGCGTAGCCTGACAAATTGATTGAACGCCCAATCCCGAGACACGTCAGGAAAATCTTCGCGTTGCTGGGCGCCGCGGGTCTCGGTGCGCGCAATCGCAGCCTCGGCGACCACGCGTGCGACCAACAGCATATTGCGCAGATCAAGCCAGTCGATCCGCCGCATGTCGAAGCCCTCGCCGTCGCCAGGCGGTAAATCGCCGAGATCGCGGAACAGGCGGTCAATCTGGCTCAGGGCGTGCTTGAGTTTGGCTTCGCTGCGCAGTGCACCGACATTGTCCTGCATCGTGTCCTGAAGGGTTTGCACCATTTCGGCGGTGTTGAGGCCTCGTCCCAGTACTTTGGTGGCTAAAAGATCGAGCACCGCGCGAGCATTGTCGGTGTGATCGGGAAGTACATTCATTTGCTTCGCATAGTCCGCAGCACTATGGCCAGCCCGCCGGCCAAACACCAATGCCTCGGTGATGGCATTGCCCGACAGACGATTGGCACCATTGGCGCCGCCGACTGCTTCGCCCGCGGCAAATAGCCCGGGCACATCCGTCTGCATCTGCGCGTCTGTAGCGATACCGCCCATGTGATAATGCGCGATTGGCGCGACCTCGATCGGCATTTTGGTGAGATCTATCCCATTCGCGGCGAGCCGGTCGACGACCGGACCAAAAGCATCGCGTAGAGCGGCCGTCGAGCAATGCTGAAAGCTCAAATAGACGCCGCCATGCGGTGAGCCACGTCCGGCCTCGACCTCTTTAAGGATCGCGTAACTGCCGACGTCGCGTGTGATGATGTATTTGCCATCCTCGGCGATCCCGTAATGATGAGTGAATTCCTCACCGAGATTGTTGAGCAGCCGCCCGCCGAGCTTGTAACGGAACGGGTCCCACATAATCGGATCCATGCCAACCAGCCGTGGCGCGAGATGGCCAATGGGAAAGAACTGGACGAACTCCATATCCACCAGCGAGGCCCCGGCGCGCAACGCCAGGGCATAGCCATCGCCCCCCATATTTGCTGATGCGCTGTTCCGCCGATAAAGCCGTGTGAGACCGCCGGTCGCCAGAATGGTCGCCTTGGCCGATAAAATCACCGGCGCGCCGGATCTGAGGTGCAGCGCTACGGCTCCGACGACATCGCCGTCGTTGCGCAAGAGGTCGACGATACAGAGGTCTCCGGCCTTGCGGACGTCTTCGGTCCTGTTCACCACAGTCCGCAGCGTTTTCGACACCGCTGGCCCAGTGTTGAGAAAGTCCACATAGACGCAGCGCGGACGATCGTGGCCGGGAGCCATGACTTGCGTGATGCGCCCATCTTTGCGCGCCCAGCCAATGCCCCAATCGTCCATCGTGCGAATGCACTCCGGCCCCTCCTCACATAACAATTGCGCTAGCCGCTTGTTACATAAGCCGCGTCCCGATGTGAGCGTATCGTTGTAATGATGACTCCAATGGTCCGGGGTCTCGGAGGCGATCGCGGCCGCAACGGTCATTTGCGCCATCACCGTGGCGCCACCGCGTCCGATCAAACTGCGGTCGGCAAGAAGCACATGGCAGCCTCTACGCGCAGCCTCAATGGCCGCGTACATTCCTGCAGCGCCGGAACCAATAACCAGGACATCTGCATCGGCACGCATTGGCTCGTGGGCCATGGATACCTCGTGGCGAACTATACAATCGCAAGTCCGCGTCGTGAGAGAGCTCGCGGAGTAAGACTATGTCCAAAATCGTTCAGCTACCACGTCTTGGTAGCTTGGAGTTCCTCGCAATATCCCGACATCTCGGGCGAACGCGTTCATACCTGAAACAAAACCCGATCGAGATCACGGAGGAATAATAGGGAAGGTCCCGCTCAATGAGCGCCACAATCAACCTCGCCTCATTTGGCGGAAAAACCTTGCGACCTACTTTTTCCGCAAGAGTTACGTTTTTGGTCAGCGCCAGATGCGTCGCATCGATCGCTTCAACGATCTTGCGGGCATCATCTCGCCGTTTCGCTAAAAAGGCATCCGTTACGGCAACCGAGGCCATTGTGTAATTGAAGCACTCCTTTGGCCCGTCGCCTCTTCGAACGTCCAGGACAATTTTTCCAGCACCGCTTTCGACGGCGACGGCAGCCCCCATTCCGTTCGCCCAGAACCCATCGATAAGCCTCTCTTGCAGTGCCTTCGCGGCCATGAGGCCGAAATTGGTACTGCTTTCGCCCGTATTGGGTACAGGGGCGATGGTCACACCATCACGTTCTTCATTTATGCCGGCGGCGACCAACAGACGCTTGAGGCCAAGGTCAACCCATGGCGCCGCACCAATTATTCGACCTTTGACAACGCTAATATCGCCACGTGCCGGATCGAGGTCCGAACGCATAACCAAAAACCAATACATCCCTTGCGCTTGAGCGCAGAGAAGCTTCATCCCTCGCCATTCTGGAAACGCTGAAAGGGCCGAATGTGCCGAACCTGCGACGCAATCGACAACTCCTTCGCGAAGGGCGGCATAAGCTTTGCTGACCGGAAATATCAACTCGATTTTTGAATCGAGGCCTTTCTCTGCCAAAAGTCCGAGTTCAACGGTCGCCACCGCGGGAAAATAGGAATTGGAAATGAGATCGGGAACGGCGATCTTCAGAACCATCGGTGCCGCCCCCTATAAAGCCGTCTGTTTTCGGACGCTTTCAAGAAGTGAGGTCCGCATCAAGAATGCACGGTGCGCAATCGGATCTCTAGAGGCTTTTCGCAGGGCTTCAAAATTTGCCTCTCTTAGTGGCGGGGTCCTTCTCTTCGAGCCGCTTCTTGTTTGCAATCGTTTGCTGCTGAACATATTCGACATTCATCGGACGCCGGATCGCATCGTATTGCAAGAGGTCGCTTTGCGGACGTTCGCCAAGCAACACGGAAGAAAGCAAGCTCGTCAGCTGCACAGCGTCATGAATTCCACAATTTAAGCCAAGACCACCGATCGGATTGTTGACGTGGGCGGAATCGCCCGCCAAAAAAACCCTGCCTTTCTGAAATTCTGATGCCACGCGTTGATGAACGCCGTAAATGTTGCGGTGAATTATTTCGTAACGGCCCGATCTAGGAAAGAATTTTTGAAGTCGAGCTTCCGCCGCTGCATCGTTTAAGACCTCTTCGTCACTTTGCCCCGGGAGCGTAGGAAAAACCGCTCGCCATAATCCGCGACCGTCATTGCCCGCAACCTTGAAAAGGTTTGCCCATTCATCAGGATCGGAAAAATATGCGCGGAACGCCACACCGTGCGCCTGAGCGAAGTCAAATGGTGTCGTCAGCACCAGAAAGCGTTCGGGAAACGTGTATCCTTCAAAGCGTATATCCATTGCCTTGCGAATTGTTGAGCGGCCGCCATCCGCGCCAATCAGGTAGCTCCCACGGACTGACCGATTTCCGGAAGGTGTCGTGATTGTTGCTTCGACCCCGTCACCTAATTCCGTAATTGAAATAACGGGCGACGAGAAATTCACTTCGGAATTGCTAAAGGCCTTGATCTGATCAACACAAAGCCCGGCAAGTTTGTGTTGTTCGCATTGGACAACAAACGGACAGGCCGTGTCATGTTTTAAAATCTCATGATCAAATTCCGCAATAAGACGTTTTGTCGGCCGATCCCAAAACTGAAACGTCCGCGCAACTAGCCCTCGGGCAATGACGTCGTTCAAAATCCCCAGAACCGACAGCATCTCGAGTGTCGCGGGATGCAGCGTCGATGCGCGCGGCGCGTCGTTTATCCGCTCGGCGGCTTCGAACACCCTCACGGGAATTCCTCGTTGCGCAAGCGCAAGCGCTGCTACAACGCCGACTGGCCCAGCGCCAGCGATGATGACGGGCTCCATAGAAGCCATCAATTTTGTTTCAAGCCCGCAACGCTCACCGCTTCTGCCCAAATCACAATGTCTTTTGCAAGCATGGCTCTATACTCGGCCGGACTATTTCCCAATGGGTCGACGCCGTAGCGGATGAGTTGCTCCTTAAATTTTGGATCTTTAATAGCGGCCACAATTTCGATAGCAATTTTGTTGATGATTTCGGGCGGAGTTCCGGCCGGCGCCATTAAGCCATTCCAGGTCAGGACTTGGAAGTTGGGATAACCCAACTCTGCAACGGTCGGGATTTCCGGTGCGAGCGGAGAACGCTGATCCCCCGACACCGCAATCATCCGAATAGTTCCACCCTTTGCTTGCGGCAGCGCGTCGGAAAGATTTGAAAACATTGCTGGGATATGTCCTGCGACAATATCCGACAACGCGGGTGAATTCCCTTTGTAAGGCACATGGATCATCGCCAAACCCGCTTGTTTCAAAAAAAGCGCCATCGAAAGATGATTGAGACTTCCAACGCCAGCGGAACCGTAGGACAGTTGATCTTTCCGCTGACCAACGTACTCGACGAAATCTTTTAGGTTTTTGATGGGAAGGTCTTTGTTGACCACAAGAACGAACGGATTTGTCGCAATATTGCTGATAGGAGCGAAGTCTTTTTGGGGATCGAAGTGCACCTTGTTGATGGCTGGGACGACAGCAAGCACCGGAAGGGCCGCCACAAAAAGCGTGTAGCCGTCAGGCGGGGCTTTTGCCGCGTCCTCGGCGGCAATCGCTCCCGCTGCGCCGGGCCTATTTTCTACGATAAACGGTTTTCCGAACGCTTCACTAAGCCGCTGGCCGGTCATTCTCGCGATGCCGTCGGTATTTCCGCCTGCCGCAAAGGGAACAATGAGTGTGACAGGCTTTTGTGGCCAGCCCTGGGCACTCGCACTGGTGATCAATGCTGTCAGTAGCAGCGCGACGGTGCCGCTAAATATTCGGCCATTATCCAGGTTGAGATTTTTCGGAAAAAACCAATTGCCGTTTAATTTTGGCTTTTGGCCCATGAAATTCTCCTCCCAAGTGGGCACAACCCTAAAAAAGCGGCGGCTGCTTGATCTGGATCGTTATCATCCAATTTCATGGAGAGCATGTTATTGGAGATTACTTTAACTGTTGCACGCGGGCGGCCATGTCAGGGGCAAGTCTCATCCTATAGGAACGGTGTTCGCACCGAAGGATCCATACCGATACGTCTGCCTTTGAAAGTTTGTTATCTCTCTTTGCGCTGACCGGCTTTTCGCAACTATAGCCCTGGGCGCGAATTTGAATTGCGAGCAAATCTTTCGCCGTCTCTTGTGCCGAGGCACGATGACCTGCTGTCACGCTGACAATGACGGAAAGAATAGCGATCGTTCCAATTCGCTTATTGCTGAGAACCATCGTTCGTCTCCCTTGTTTGTTACTCATTGTTGCGTTGCATGGCAGGAATATTAGCGAGTTTTTCCAGCTTTTCCATATCACGCTGCGCAGCGCGCTGTTTTTGGTATCGGAGCGTGGCGGATCACACTTTGCGAATGGACAGCCGCGATCCAAGTCGAGGGCAGCTTTGGGGTCATTCGCGGATATTGATGACGAGGAGTGTGGGGCCGCTCGGTGTCATAAGCGACATTGGGGTACAGAAAGTTTGGATTGTCCGCTTTGGGTCATTAGCGGACATGTGCAGCACACTGGCGCATGTCCGCTAAGTGCTACAAGCAGACATTCGCAAAGGGCCCGCGCAAATAGAAAGGCCACCTCGCGGCGGCCCTCCCACGTTTCCCCCTGATTATTTGTTCAGGCGACTGTTTGCGCCTTCCGCTTCCTTCACCAGCCGAGCAGACCCAACGCGCCGAGGCCGGTGCCGCCGCCTCTAGCGGAGTTTCCAAGCCGCAGAAGCCTCAACCGTGACGCAACCAGGAATGCTGCGGCCCTGACGATGAACTACAGCCGACACGGGACGGCCAAGCGTTGCCTGATATTCCGCATAGAGCTTCGTAAGTTCTTTTTCACTGAGGTCTTGAATGTCTTTTTGCATGTCTTTTGGGTCCGGTGGCCTTCCAGAATGGCCCGCGTTGACTCAGAGAAGGCCGCTGATGAGTCATGCGAGTAGTTGGTTCAGCAAATGAGAAGGCCCTGGTGGCGGTCGCCACAATATGCGGGGCTAAATGGAAAGGATTTCGCTTACCGCAAAAGAAATCGCCGAGGTAAGTAGCTGTAGCGGGCCCCAAGCAATCAGAACTATCCATACGATCGTGAGCACGCCTCCCAAACCCAAAACGGCAAATGGCCCGTGCCGTTTGAAAGACGAGGCGAGACCTTCGAGTGGTCTCGCATAAGAAATACTTAGACTGCCGAACTTCATTGCACCCTCTAAAAATCCAACCGAATTGAGTGCGAGGTCGCCGGTGTGGCTTGACGACGACCTCGCAAGCTATCGAGGGAGATGATGCCCTCTCGATACCTATTAGGACTGTAATGTGAGGCTGTCTGACGCCTTAGATGGAACTGCCAGCAAAGTGACTAAGTAACCTTAAAGGATGCGGATGAATGTTTGGCCACACCATTGTGACCCTATTGTGAAGTGACCATTGTGCTTGCTTGCGAAGGCAGAGAGGCAAAGCCGCCAAACAAAGCCAACGCGAGCGGCGATTTGGTTGCCAGCGCAAATCACCTTTTCACCGCCTGCCCCCAACGCCACGGAGGGCATTGAGTATAGACGGCCAAAAGTTGTGTACGGCTCATGAGTGGCCCCCCATTCATCTCCGCTTTACCCCCAAAAGCGGACATGGCGGAGTGCGATTGGAATTTCCGCTAAGTGCCAATAGCGGACATCGCCCAGTCTGATCTTTTAGAGTAAAATAGAAAGACCGCCGCGAGGCGGTCTCTCCGATGTCAGTCAGCTGTTTAGATCAAGCTGCGATAACTGCAGCGTTCTTCCGCTTCCTGCGCCAGCCTAAGAAACCGAGTAGACCGCCGCCGCTGGCAAACAGCGGTAGCGCAGCTGGCAGCGGGGTGACAGTGGCATCAGAGTTGTCCGGAGCGAAATCGGCGAGCCCCGGATTACCTGCCACCGCGACGCCTCCCACACTGCCACGCGTCCAAAAGTTCCAGAGGAATTGGTCAGCTGATGCGAAGCCCCCGACGACGGGAAGTATTGAGAGGGGTATCACAGCAGTAATATTGCTGCCGCTGATTTGGAATGGCGCCGAGATCCCCGTAGCCGTAACAAAATCCGTACCGCCCAAGACTCCAGCACCGGTCACGGTCAGGACTGAATCGAAGGTAACTCCTGACAGTCCAACAGCCGAAAAATTTCTCGTCGACAGGCCGCGATTAATTCCCAAAACATAGGTGTTAGCAGCGGTTCCGATCGTCCCATTCAGGGTTGCTGAGAAAAGCAAATTTGTTCCGCTCAGATTCAAGGAGGCGGACAGGATGTCGATGTCCGGGCTCTGGGTGCCTGTGAACGACGGAATGAAACCGCCCGGTCCGTCGTTTACGGTAGCGGCTCCTGCGAGTTCGCTACCACACGTGAGGCATCCGAATACCAATGCTGTTCGAGCCAAGCTGCGCCATGCACCATGGACATTCATACGAGTTCCTCCTTAAACACTGCACCCCAACATGAGGAGAAACACGATGAGAGCTGCACTAGTCCTTCCAGAATCAAACTAAATGAAAAATGTTTTGGGAATAAACCTCGTGTTGCGGTGTGTGGTGAAGCGGGCCGCAAAGAGTGGTAATGCCGCGAGGGGCGGCACACCGGCAAATTTGACGGAACTCGATATGGTGCGCGATGCAATTGAAGTTGGCTGTGGTCAGAATCAGAGATTTCATTGTGGAAAAGATTCGTAAATTCGAAAGTCAGCGGGTCGTCGAACCGGCAGGATCGTGATCGGTCACCTGCGCCAATTTAGTGTATTTGCGGGTGGTGGCGGAGGGAGTGTCCGCCTGAAACCGAATATTCTCACGTGTAATCAAACTTTTATAAATCCGTTTTGTTTGTACCCCCAAATTTACCCGCAAGGTGATGCGGAATTTCAGCGGTCAGTGGCGAACGCCGGCGACGGACCCTCATCAACAATGTGACCAACGCTCGCAGCAATCGGCACAGTTCATCGCGTAGAGAAAATTTTACGGTCAACCAAAACTCTCAACCGCCGACACGCCGGATTCTAATCGCGATGTCCGCTTTGCGGGGATTTGAAGTGCAAAAAGACATGTCTGCTTTAAAGCGGACATGGACCTATTTAAACTGGGCCTCAAGTTTTTCTACAGCTTGCTTGGCGTCGGAGCACAAAGTCGCCTTTTCGTCTGGGTATCTGTTTGTGAAATCAACAGCAAACAGCAGCTTTTTATCGACCTCGTCGCTCATGCGGAAAAGCTGTGCGTATCCGCTCAATATTTTTTGCGTATTCGCCAAGATCGTGCCGCCGCACACTTTCGTGTAGATGGCCGCATGCACAACCGCGTCGAACGCACCCTCCCGGTCAAGCGCATTAACCTGCGATGCAGCTAGCAGCGCAGTTACGGCCAGTGAGCCAAGGACCAAACGCTTCATGGCACTGATCTGCATGACGTAAGAAACGGGGGTAGTCGTACGCGGCTTACCCCAGACCAAGATTCCGTACTGGTGGTGTGCATGGCTCGGCCTTTATCGGACGGCATTAGTGCAGGGTTCTGTTCCCAAGCAGGGCCTGGCGGAATCGTTCAATTTCTTCTTTCAGATACGCCTGGCGACGCCTGAGTTCGACGAACATCTGGATGTCGTCATTCGGGCAATGGAGCAGTGCCTCATCGATCTCGGCTTCGAGCCGCTCAAGATCAGCAATAAAGGGTGGGTTCGTCATGTTGTTCTCCATGAATCGTGGATAATCCACCTGCAATTCAAAGAAAATGTCGGCATTGGGACAGAAGCGCGGAGCGAACGTCACAGGCGTATGTGTATTATCAAGCCATGCTCGGCAGGTTTGCTTTGATGGGCAGCTGTGGCATCGGTGAAAAGCGGTCAAGTAGCTTAAGCTCAGGCGCGGCACGACACGTACGCTCGGATCGATACCGACGCGTTCCATCATTTCAAAAATATAGATCGGTTTATGCTCGCGTGCGTCAGGTGCAGCCATGCTGGCCTCCCCTTAATCGCCCGACAAATTATCTATTAACAGTCACGCTGAATCGCACGTTGATCTAAATCAAGACCGCCATTGAAGCTGAGTATCTATGCGCGGGTTTTTCATACCCTTCGATGCGCCATATGCAAGACGAAAGGAAAAAACACATACGCTAGCGCAAGGCTGATCATAAGAAATCGAATGCCAAGATGTAGCTCCGCGTGATGCATAGCTTGACCTCCTATCTGATATTTCTTTCAACCTTCGGAAAAGCCGCTTGGACGACGTGACCACGCCGCAATTCGTCTGCCCGTTTGAGATAGTCATCAGCCAGATTGAGGAGCTCTTGCTTTTTCGACGAATCAAAAGATGCACGGGCCCGCGCATAAATCTCGTGGGCCGTCTGCCGAAGCTCATCTACGGATGTCATGCGGCCTTATAAGCTATGTAGCAAAGATCTGTTTTGAGGCAGATCAAGTAGATCAAAATGCCAGAATATTGGGGCAATTTAGCCCTTCCCGATGCGCGTGCCTTTGGGCTTCTTCCCGTTCGACTTCTCGATGGAGGATCGAGTTGACCCAACCGAATGTCCGCTTTGGGTCATTAGCGGACATTTGCAGTGCAAAAAGCCTTCCCTTTACTCAAACGACATACGGCGGGCATAGGAGCCAATGTTCGCCTGCGAGTTTATGCGCCCGCGTCCCAAGTAAAGCCGAAGAAATGCGCTTGCGTTTGGAAAATCCAGTCACATATTTATGGGCATGACTGATATTGTTGATAATGCTCCTCGGACCCAAGAAGAACCAAAATTGATCGTCAGACGGGTATCTCATGCCCCCGTATGGTCTGTATGGGCCACGCTTGAAGGCACTCCCTCGGAAGAAATTTTCGAGGGAACTTCCGAGGAAGAGGCGATGAGTTGGATCAATGCTGGCGGTCAATCTTGGCTTGATGACCGCAGGCGAAGACGTAACGCCTAACGATATCGAAAATCCAAGAACGTGTTCGAGGTCGAAGTGACCAGGATACCCAATTATCGTTTCTTCTTTTTAGCATAAATCGTGTTCCAGTTATCTTTATAAGCTTTCGAAACCGGTTTTTGACCTTCACCCCGACTATAACCTGAGGGAGAGCCGGAAGCTTCCTCACCGCCCTCAGTCTTGGATAAGTCTGCATCTGACGTGATCTTGTTTTTAGTCAGACCCTCGTCTTTATCTTTCGCAGCAGTCTCGTTTTTGTGTGCAGTGCCAGTTTTAGTTTTCTTATCGTCGCTGGCCATCTTGTTTCCAAGCACTGATTGTCTGAACAAAATGTACTGCAGATTGCCGAAGTACGCTATGTCCACTTTGACCCCATGATAGGTTGGCAATCTAACGGCCGGAAGTAGGCCGGGCGTGAAGCACTTTACCTCAGATACGACGCCCGGACCCCCGCTAATTAAGATGATTCTTTGCCGCTCGCCTTCTCTTGCTCGTCGAGCGGCACCAAACCTACGTATGTCGCGCCTTTGCGCGTAAACACGGGCCGCGCCACGAAGCGGTTGCCCAGTTCGCGCTGCCGCTTCGCAAAGGCGTGCGTGCCTTTCCAGTAGAGCGCGAACTTGTGGTCTTGGGCGTAATGGACGGCTTCGTTGGCGTCGCCGAAGTGGACGGGGATCGGAGGGCCCTCCGCCTCTCGACGCTGGGCAAGCTCCGCCAATTCACGCCAACGTTGGGCCGCAATACGCGCCAAGTGTTTGGCTTCCTGAGTGCGAGCGTTCTCGAACGCACGTTCCGCACGTTCGGCTCGTCGTCGATATGTTTCTGCCGGATGCATAATCCGACCTAACATCTGATTAAAATGTTCGTCGTGAGATACGGTGCAACCGCCCCGGTTAAAAAAACGTATAACCCCAGCGACGATCAGAACTTCCCGTCAAGAATGCATGGTGCAGGTAGCGCAATACGTTGGCGGTTGGACGATGGCTCCGTCATTCGCCCAATGACTTGCGCCGTTTTGCTCTCTCGTAGTTCGCGAGCATTTGCTGAGCGCTATCGCGAGCCAAGGCCTGCGTTAAGAGTATTTTCAGTTTGGCAGCAGCGTTACTGCACTCGTTTGCTTCGAAATGGTGCTTAATTACTTGTCGCACCAAGGCCGGTGGCGATGACACAGACGAAGATGAATTGCGCACTTTCAGTTCAATGCGGCTCGCTAGATTTCTTAATCTGTTCTGCGCGGGCCACACTACAAAGCACACACATTCGCGTTGGTTCGATCGGGCTGGTGCACTCAACCCATATAGGTGCACGACATTGCGCGCACTGGCTCATGAATGAGCGCGAGATTGGTATCAACATGTCGGCGACGAGCGGACACGCGAGGACATCTGCCGATTTGAGCACGGGCATGCATTGAGTATAGCCGTTCCGCACCCTCGCGCCCATCATTACTGTTCACCCGTGAAGTGAGGGAGCTTCGCCCAGGGCGCCTATCGGAATACCATTCCGCATGGCCAATGCGATCGGTCTTAGTGTTCTGGACCGCACAGGCTAAGCTCGCGCTCCGCACAAAAAACATTGTTGTGCAGATTCGCGACCCACTGCCGCCCGCTCGATGTGACATTGAGGAAGCGGATCGCATCCTGGATATGCGGCGATATGCTGCTCCAATAGAACTTCGGATATTGATCGGTAAGATCGGATGGCGAAGCATAACCGAGTTGCTTGTTCATCCCAACCTCTTCAAATTCGTAATAAAGCGCATTGGCTTTGCGAAGATAATGTGGGTCGCCCAGCTGACCGATAAGGTCGGCAGCGCGGACCAGCATTCCCTCCTCGCTGTCGATATTGCGAGTGCCGGGAGGTGCCGGAAATCGCGTAAACTCGATAGCATTTGCAATGCGGGTGGCGTCGAACGATTGGACCTGAGCGAAACGCTCCATCACGAAAAGCTTTGACCGGTCGACGTGGTACGGCAACAGCGCTGCGTCGGACGAGCCACGGGGTAGCCTGGCCTTATTACCTTTAGCGTCAATAATATACCCGTCGGTGCGATCGCCCTTAAGAATTCCGCGAACGTAACCAATGTCGTGAAACAAACAAGCGACGATAACATGCGCAAAATCACTGGCAGACGTCTCAATCGAAAGCCGTCGCCCTCTCAGAATATCGTAGCCGACGAGCGTTACGAGCATCGTATGCTCGACGTTATGATAGAGCGCGTCACTATTGCCAATGCAGTCAATAGCAAGTCTCGCAGCCGACTGGACGCGTTCTATTAAGCCCGCGTCCGTTGAGCCAAAGCGGCGATTCATGTGTTCGCCAAGGTGAGATCCTAAAGCCTCCGCTGCAAGCTCGGGAATGGTAATCATGGCACCCACCTTTTCGCCGGCTAACCGATATCGTGGCGAATAGTTTTGCACTTTACAACATGGTCTCGAAATTCTTTGTGCTGGGATCAGAAGCGGACATGTCGCGATATAGAAGCGATGTCCGCTTTACCCCTGAAAACGGACATTCGGCATTGCAAGCAGAATGTCCGCTATGGGACGTTACAATTGGCCAGCGCCAATACATTTGATCCAACTCAATGCGCACAGCTCAGGTGTGCGTATCTTCCCCTCATGATGGGGCCCGCGGGAGGGGTGCGATGATCGAAATCATTGAGATCCTGCGCCAGGAACATCGAAATCTCGAAAAATTGCTCCATGTAATGGAGCAGGAGCTAAGAGTCTTCGATCGAGGCGAACGTCCGGACTACGAGGTCTTTGGGGCAATTATTGGCTTCTTTGAAAAATATCCTGATTCTTGTCATCATCCAAAGGAGGACATCATTTACGAGAAATTTAAAGCGCGCGACCCCGATCGAGCAGCGTCAATTTCTGACCTTGAAGCTCAGCATCGAGAAGGTGCGGTGCGATTGCGTCGTGTCGCTCAAGCTATCGAAAACGTTCTAAATGATGAGGAAGTTCTGCGCGAGGGTTTCGACCGGATTGTCCGCGACTTCATTGACAATGAAAGGAAGCATATCGCTTTAGAAGAAGAGGTCGTTTTCCCGGCGATAGTCGATGCATTACAACCCGGAGATTGGGCCGATGTCGCGTTGACACTGGCCGATCGGTACGGTCCGCCGTCAACAGCAGAATTTGAGGAGCAGTTCAGTACACTTCGCCGAAATATACTCGAACTTGAGGAGGCCGCAGTTGCGCGGCGGTCATAGTGTTTGGGTTACCGTGCGAGTAGCGCTCGGTCATTGGCAATTGGCGGACGGGCGATGGCAGTAAAGCCGACTTGAACTGAACTACACACGTGAGCTGGGAGATTGTTGTGAACATGCGTGAACTTTCAACCAATCGCTCAATCGACGCAGATCCACCTCGTGGCATGGCCCTCTTGCGCGATCCGTTGCTGAACAAAGGGACGGCCTTTACCGAGCAGGAACGTGATGCACTCGGCTTGCGCGGTCTTCTGCCTGCCCACGTGCTTTCGATGGAGGCGCAGGCAGAGCGGGTTATGAGCAATTTGCGTCGGCTGCCGAATGACCTCGAAAAATACGTGGCGCTCAATGCCTTACACGATCGCAATGAGGCGTTATTCTTCCGCATTGTCTGTGACAACATCGATGAGATACAGCCGCTCATCTATACCCCGACCGTAGGGCTCGCCTGCCAAAGATTTGGCCACATCTTTCAACGGCCGCGCGGATTGTTCATCAGCGCCAATGACCGCGGTCGCATCCGCGAGCTGTTAGCCAATTGGCCTTATGCAGCAAAACTCATCGTCGTGACCGACGGCGAGCGCATCTTAGGTCTCGGCGATCTTGGCGCAAATGGCATGGGAATTCCGGTGGGTAAGCTATCCCTTTACACCGCCTGTGCCGGAATTCATCCCAAGCTCTGCCTTCCCGTGATGTTGGATGTCGGCACAAACAATGAAACGTTGCTAAATGATCCTTATTATGTCGGCTTGCGCCAAAAACGGCTCAGCGGCGCGGCTTATGACGAATTCGTCGATGAATTCGTAACCGCTGCGCAGGCCACGTTCCCGGGTGTGCTGATCCAGTTTGAGGATTTCGCAAATCATGCGGCATTTCATCTACTGCAAAAATATCGTGATAAGATTCCAACCTTCAATGACGACATTCAGGGAACGGCCTCGGTAGCACTCGCCGGAATGTTCTCCGCGCTGCGTGTTATCGGCGGCAAACTTTCCAACCAGAAGCTGTTGTTTCTCGGCGCTGGTGAGGCGGCGACTGGCATTGCCGACCTGGTAATTTCGGCAATGGTGGCAGAAGGCACGCCTGAGGCCGAAGCGCGCTTGCGGATTTGGCTGGTGGATTCACGGGGCCTCGTCGTAAAAAAACGCAGTAATCTGACTGAGCAAAAGCTCCGCTATGCCCATGATCACGCGCCAGTCGATGATTTTTTGACCGCGATCCGAACGCTAAATCCCAGTGCAATTATTGGTGTTGCGGCAGTCGGCGGAACCTTCACGCCAGAAGTTTTGAAAATAATGGCGAAAATCAACAAACGGCCTATTATTTTTGCGCTTTCCAACCCGACCTCAAAGGCAGAATGCTCCGCCGAAGAGGCCTACCGCCACACCGACGGGCGTGCGTTGTTCGCATGTGGCAGCCCCTATGACCCAGTCAAACTTAGCGGCACGACGTTCGTGCCGCGCCAAGGAAATAACTCGTACATTTTTCCTGGCGTCGGACTGGGCGCAATCGCGAGCGGCACTCGGCGCGTAACCGATGAGATGTTCATGGCCGCTGCGCGTACACTGGCACAGCTGGTGAGCGAAGAAGACATCAAGCAAGGTAGCCTCTATCCAGCATTGCCTCGAATTAGAGAGGTTTCGGCTCATATCGCTGCAGCGGTGGCCGATGTCGCCTACAAACGGGGTCTGGCGACCGGTCAAGCCCCCGACAACTTGCTCGAATATATGCAGTCACAAATGTACGACGCGCATTATTGATTTCCTCGGCGAGCCATACGGGCTGAACAGTTCGTTTGTCGTTCAGAACAGATGTTGATATCGAACGTCGTATCTATCCAATATTTGAGCGCCGGGGCTATTTAGATGTTTGGCGTCAACATGAGGTTGACGCCTTGAAAAATTATCACCCGGCGAGCGACTGATTGATTTACCTCAAGGTCTTTCAGTGAATCGCAATGCAAGCTGCAAAGTGCCGAAATGTAGGAGGCGACCATGTGGTGGTGGAACGACTACGATTGGCACATGCCGTGGATGTTCGGTCCACTTGTGATGCTCTTTTTCATGGCCCTGTGCGTAGGAATGATGTTCGTCATGATGCGTGGACGTCATGGTGGACGTAGCGACTACCCACTGGACATTCTGAAAGAGCGCTTTGCCCGCGGAGAAATAACGCAGGCAGAGTACGAGGAGCGTCGGCGAGTGCTCGAAGCGTAACAGCTTTGCCGAGAAAGCGAACGGCAATGACGTACACCGTGGAGAAGGCTCCCCAAGTCTCGCGCAAAGTCACTCTGCCGTCGTACGCGATGATCGCGCTTACGCTTATCGGCATTGCAGACGCCGCCTATGTTGCCCGAGGAAATTACACCGGCGCACCGCTGTGGTGCCCCATCCTTGACGGCTGCAACACTGTAATCAGCAGTCCTTATTCGCGTGTCTTTGGAGTGCCGATGTCCTACTTCGGCTTCATCTATTATCTTTTCATGTTCGGGTTGGCAGCGCGTCTTGTCTATGAACCGTTCTCGAACAACTTGCGTTTTCGCGCAATTCTCTACGCCGCGTTAGGCGCCGCTTCTTCGATTTACTTCATATATCTTCAAATTGGTTTTATTCGTGCAATTTGCAGCTACTGCCTCATCTCTTCTGTAACGTCATTCCTCCTCCTATTCGCTGCCCTTTGGCACTTTCAAGTGACCCGTCACCCGGCGATAAAATGAAAAGGATATTGTCCGCACCCCAGCGCGGGGGTTAGCGAGCAGTCGCCAGGAAATATCGTCCGAGCCTCATAAAAATTGACATGTATCAATGCCGAATGAATGAAGAACTCTAGAATGTAATTGCAAAAAATTTGGTGCGAATATGGGCATTATCGGTGGAATTCGAAAATTTGCAGCGGTTCTAAATCCCTTTGTGCGGCGGCGATTATCGCGCTTCAGCTGCGGTGATTGTGAGCGAAACGCGAGCTGCGGTCTACCGCCCCACGACGATTGCGTGTTCAGACTGATGCAAATCGCGCGCGAAGGCGACCCCCCACGGCGGCGAATGGACTATGTCTATCCGGCAGTATGGCCGTATGGGGGGCATGCACTATAACATCAGCCGTCATGCTCAATTCTCATGAATGCCGGGATGCCGCGGCCTGCGGCAAATTGGCTCTTTTGACGCACATCAATGTGAGCCAATAGGCAACTGTTTGAATACACATAATAAGGGGGAAAGGTCATGAACCAGCAACCCACCGCACATCCGGATTATGAGAGCTTGCCATCGGTCCTGAAGTCCATCGCACAATGGGTGACAAAATGCCGTCATGCGCGCGGCATTTCTAGCGACCTGGCGAATTGCGGCGCAGAAGAAGTCGCAAGAATTGCGCGCGATCTAGGGGTGCATCCGAAGGAGCTGACAATGATGGCAAAGAAAGGCCCAAAGGGCGCGGATCTTTTGCAAAAGTTGCTGCTTGAGTTAGGTATCGATGCAAAGGGTCTCGAGCATGACGATCCATTGGTCATGCGCGATCTTCGGCGTTTGTGCACAACCTGCACCGATAAACGACAATGCCAGTTGGACCTTGCCAACGGCGTAATCGCTGCTAATTTCCGTGACTATTGCCCGAACGACTTTACACTTGACGCGTTGCTTCAGGCAAAACAGTAGCGCTTATATTCTGTGGGGGAGGCTATGGGAGCGCCTTTGCTAGCATTCGTGCTGGCCGTGCTTGCGGGATTGCTTTTAGCTGTCTCGGCATTTCTCGGCGTAACGGCTCTCGCCAATTGGACAGTGTTTGTTGCGGAAATCAGTCTGGTATTGTCAGTGATCGTTTTCCTTGGCTGGTTTATTGCCGGATGTATTAGCGAAATACGTAACGCCTAACTCCGCTGGGCTACGAGCCCCGTTTATTCCTATTCCATATTGCGAACGAGCAACGGCTCAATTGCGGTAGTCGTCAGGGCTATAAAGGAAGTGCGAATAATAGGGATGACGAAGGCTCCAGGCCCCTGCCCGCACATAATCGTTGTAAAAGACCGTCGGTGCGGCTGCGGTCGGAGCGGGCGGAGACGCCCCCTCACTGGTACTTTTTTTCGCTTGCTTGGTCCCGGCGGGCACCTTGTGGCCATTGGCGGCAAATGCGTGCCGCTGCCACGCACCGCGGTTACTGACCGAACCTGTGAGTGAAATCCCCGTCACGCGGCCGCCATGCTAAATCCGGCGTGATCAAGCCGCTCATGCACTAAGACCGTTTTTCGGATGCGGATGGTTTTTTGAACTGAACGCACGCGTTCTCAATAATAAGATTCAGAGCTTCGCTATGGGAATTGCTTCGGTGTTGTTCGATTGCAATCATGCAAAGCTGTTTATTAATCAATCCATTTGCCGTTTTTAGCTCCTGTATCTCTAATCGACTTCGTTCGATTTCTTTCTGTAGTTCCTCAATACATCGGCTTAGCGTGTCTGGTTTTGATTGCAAATCGCATTTTGTTTGCGCCTGCGCCAACCCACTGCTCGCGATGGCGATGACCGCAACTCCCACGATGCCTCGCATAAAAATCCCTATGTCGAGTGTTCCGAGCCCGTGCTTTCAACGGACAGTTTAACCCGCGAAGCCGAATTACCACAGGCCGCAATTTGACGGAATTGCATGCTGGTCGCAGTCGATCGAAGTAGGCCACATCGATGCGCCATACTTGGCATATTTGGGTTGCGCGACTTGCAGAAGCGGAATGATTTGAAATGAACGCATGGTCAGCCCCATGTTGCCATAGCAGACCGGAGCGCGAGCGCCTTTTAACACGGCGTACTATTCCTTTTTCGGGGTTTCTTCCTCGTCATCGGGCATTTTCGGCAACTTGTGCGCGATGCCCTTGTGGCAATCGATACAGGTCAGGCCGGCCTTGAATCCTTCAGCCATAACTTTCGCAGCCACCTCTTTCTGCTTGTGCGGATCCATAGCCGTCTCAGAGTGACAATTGCGGCACTCGTGCGAATTGTTCGCCTTCATGGTAGCCCAGACATGCTGAGCGAGTTCGAGCCGGTGAGCTTCGAATTTTTCGGGGGTGTTGATGGTGCCTAGAACCTTGTGAAGGAGTTCATTGCTCGCCTGGATCTTCCGCCGCACCTTGTAGAACCACTCATGGGGAACGTGGCAGTCAGGGCAGCCAGGTCGGACACCCGACCGGTTCTTGAAGTGGATGGTTTGCTGCAATTCCTTATAGGGATTGTCGCGCATCTCATGGCAGGAGATGCAGAACAACTCGGTATTCATTATCTCCATCGTCCAGTTGAAACCACCCCAGAACAACAGCCCGCCGATCCCTCCGGCAATAAGCAATGTCGCCAAGGAAAAGCGTTGAGTCGGGCTGGTGGCAAAGGTCCAGATACGCGCAACGAGATTTCTTTTTTGCGGGGTCGGATTGGCTGGATTGCTCAATGGTTTACCATTCCAGGAGTTCAACTAGACGCGCCGCCCGTGCTGAGCGCGCTGCGGATCACTTACGATAGTCGTCAGGACTATAAAGGAAATGCGAATAGTAGGGATCATGAAGGGTCCAGGGCACGTATTCGAGAACAATCGGTCTTGTCGCCGGAGATACAGCAGCAGGAGGGGCGGTCTCGCTCGTTTTTCCTGGCTTCGCTCCCTTTGAGGGCACCTTGTGACCATTGGCAGCATATGCGTTGCCGAACGCGGTGCGGGCACCGCCGCCCGCCGCATTCACGTGGCAGCGCCCGCAAGCCAGGCCCGTCTGCTGGGCGTAAGCCGGTAACGCGCTTGCCGGCTTGGGTATGGTAAAGGTTGCTAACCCGATCAGCGATGTCGCCAGCAGCGTCCCGGCCAATCCATATACCGCGACAGGAGTTGGCCTCATGTTACGCTCGTGACTGCGATCTATCATGTCCAATTCTCCGCAATCTACCACTTGAGAACGAGCGCGGCTGCCGCAAGGTGGACGTTGTAGTTCGGATTATCGCCAGCGAGCCAAAGCATGGTTTGTGTGCCACCCACTCCGCTCGAGAACGGCGAAACGAACATATACGGCTGCATGTTATTGATCTGCCAGTCGTCGACGGTGTTGCGCTCCCAAGCGTAGCGTACCTTGATCTGGACCTCGCCCTTCCATCCCATCTGATGCACCCAGCTCGGGTCCAATCTATACGTCAGGAGCGCATCCAAACGCTGGAACGTCGTGCGCGTGTCCGGATAGATCGGGTTCGGTGAGAGCAGCGCGTTAGCATTGGGCACGAAGCCATTATAGAAGAACGGAACAGTGGTCCACGTTCCATTCGCCAGGGAGTAAACATAGCTCAACTTCAGATCCAGCTTATCCTCGATCAGGTTTTGCTTGAGGGCCGCCGTAAAGGTGTTCGTGTTATCATTGACATTCGAATCCCATGTGCTGGTGGCAAGCCCGGTGGTGCCGCCACCACCGACGAGGTGTTTTTGGGCATCTTCGTAAGTGTACGAGAACATGAACTGGGTGCGGTGATTCGGCGCCCAAATCAGTTCGACACCGGCGTTCCAGGAATTGTCCTTCAGGATGCCGAGCTCGCCCGCTCCGACGTCAGTTTTATAGTCGCGCAGCAGGAAGCCCGCGAAGGGCGACACGGTAACCGTTGGAATAACTACGACATCGACCTGGAACTTACCCTTGTTCTGGTCGCGGTTGGCGAGATCGGGACTTCGATAGTTTTGGTTCCAGCCGCCGGTCGTACCGCTCTGGATTAGATTGACGTATGTGCCGTACCTACGTTCCGAGAACTGCCAGCTGCCACGGAAAGTCAACCAGCTGTACGCTTTGTAGACGCCATAGAGCTTGCCGAGGCTTTCCGAGGTGTGGTCCGCGTCATTGTATGACCAGTTGTACCTTTCGTAGCCGTATTGGGCACCCAGTGTCGTCCCGCGCCACGGCGTCCAGATCAGCTCGGCGGCCCCGTTTTGCTTGGTGTACGAGGTTGGGACGCTACGCTTCGGAGCCTCACCCGGGGCATAATTGTGTTCGTCGGTGCCGACCCATTGAGGAAAGAAGATGGTCGGCGTCTCGTTATTGTAGTCGTAGTAGCGGTAGCTCGAGCTTCGACTTCAGATCGGGAGTGATCTGGGTCACCACCACATTGTTACTCAACAAGGTATTGACTTGACCGTTCAAGCTCGCAGCCGGCAAGGCAGCCAGGCTGGTCGCTGGCTGGCCATTAACCAATATCCGGCCCGGAGGGTTCATCAACGCATTGGACGTAAACGGCAGAAAGGCGTCGTCCTGTCGCATCATGGTGTATGACAGGGTGCCCATGTAGCGGCTCTGCCAGGGCAGGTCGACGCCGGCGGTGCCGGAGACGGCATTGGCGTTGTTGTTTGGATAGAGCGCCACACGGCCAAATGCCGGAATGCAGTCTTGCGTGTTGCAGGTGTTGGCGAAGGGCGCGTTACCTCGGCGCGGGTCGGCCGGGTTGAAGAACGGATTGTCGATGTCGAACGATGAATTGTCGCTCTGATAGACCGAGCCGTTGTACGCCAATTTGACGTTGAACTTCTTGCCCCACGGCGACGTGCCGGCGTATTCGCCGTTGACGCCAAAATTCTGCGTCGTGTCGTTCACAGGCGTCGGGGCTTGAGCGATGATGCCACTGCTCGAGTTGTTGAAAACCACGCCCATCGCTTGGGTGCCCTCGCGATGCATGTGCGAATAGTCGGCCTTGATGTCCCAGGCATCGGTCGGCGTCCAGCGATACTCGAACGCTGCGGTGTCGCGCCGAATCCCGATGTCAGTCTGATGCAGATTTGCGTTGATAATGCTCTGGACTCCGCCAGGGCCGTTGAAATTGGAAGCGCGTGCCGCATTCCATAGTGACGTCGATAAGCCAGGGGGCAGGATCACATTGCCGCCGGACGACGTTATAGGGGGTCAGCGCGCTATTGCTGTAGAGGTGAGGGGTCTGGTCCCACTGAAAGTTGAAGTAATGTTCGCCGGCTTTCGACGCGTCGAGATAGTAATACTGGTCCTGCCAACCGATATTCTTGCCGCCGAGGTCAACTTGATAAAGGCCGTCTCTGCTTCCGGTTGACAGCCAGATGTTTCCGAAGGGTCCGGGTCGCAGGTCCCGATATTCATAGAATTTCGCCAGGCTGTTCTGGCCAAGATAATTTAAGCCATTCCTTTGCGGATTATTGAGGAAGAAGCGTCCGCCAACATCCACCTCGCCGTGCCACCACCAATAGGGTATCGGCTCGAACGGCTGGCGCTTTGACCGGAAGCTGGTCCGCCGCCAGTGCGTGCATTCCGGGGATCGCCCAAGCCACGCTGCTCAGCAAAACACTGAGCACACATTTCTGGACCAAACCGACTTGCCGTTTCATTGTAGTCGCCCCTTAAGCATCCGCGGATGCTACTGCTCCGACTCCTATCGCTGGAAGAAGGCCCCCGACGGATGCATTGAGCCGTGAATCTTCACATGGCAATTTGCCGCAACCCTTGTTGAAGATGAACCGGCTGTTCGTTGGCCCCAAAAGATTGGTGCCATGATCAAAGCCGTGGCATTCCGCGCAAAGCTTGGGCCGCTGTACTTTCAGCAGAAATTCTTTGGTGGAGCCGTGCGGGTCATGGCAATTGAGACAGTTTTCGCGCACCGGCAGCGTGCTCCCAAAGGAATGGTCCGCGCTTCTCGGCATGGCACTTGTAGCAGTTATCGTTCACCGTATTTTCGCGCAGCATCGCTTCGGTGGAACTGCCGTGCGGGTTATGGCAATCCGAACAGGTGATCTTGCCTTCGCGCAACGGCATGTGGGATGAGCGAAATAATTCTCTGCGCGGCGATCTTTGTGGCACTGGTAGCAGGTGTCCGGCGTGTAAGCGGTCTTCAGTTGGAACTTGCGCGACACCTGTTTCATGACGGTGTGGCAGTTCGTGCACATCAGCCCGCGCGTCTCGTGCGTGCTGCCGTTCCAGTAGGTCCGGTCGCCTCGTTCATGACAGGCAAGACAGATTGCATTGTTTTCTTTGCGGTGCGCGATGTATCCTCTGGCCGGAATGAGATGATTCCGCCGACGCCGCGACCGCCACCAGCCTTCACATGCGCCGAACCTGGCCCGTGACAATTCTCGCAATCAAACTTGCCTTTTTGCGTCATCCCTATCCTGCCCATGAGCGTATGCTTGAACGACTCGGTCTGAGACGCATGGCAGGTCATACAAACTTTCGCGCCAACAAATGTGGCCTCAACGGGAGCACTTGGCTGCGTTCCGCCTGCTACCGGGCCATTGCTCTTTGTCGATTCTTTTGGTGTCGCAGAAGGCTGTGTGGAGGAGCCTCTTTCACGCAAAAAATCTAACAGGTTGTCGGCATCGGCTAATTTCGGCAGGCCCCTGATCGACGCCGGCCGCTCGATGTCAATTTGTTTCGTAAATGCGCGCAGTGCCGCGTAGGTGGCGTCGGTGGAGTCCTCTTTAGACAGATTTGAGGTTTGACCGGAATCGACACGGCCTGCGTCAATCAACTGAACATATTGGCGCAACGCGGAGAAGGCATCGATCCTGAACATTCGTTTCAGCGGCGTTTGCCGTCACAGCAAAAGATGTCATGCTAAGCGCAAGGACGGCACTGGTCGCGGCGAACTTTGTCAGTTGCCGAATGCATTCAAAGCGGACTAGGTTGTTTAGGAAAGGCTCCCCAAGCGTACTCGCCGACGCACGCTGATTGATTGAACAAAACATCCCTATTCCCCCGCGCCATAGTTTCGTTCAAAAATCTCCCCAGTAAAAGGCAAAAGGAGTTCGCATACCAAAAAATGTTGTGGGGGTGTTGCTTTAATGCCGCCACGGTAACTACTTACGAAATCTGTGGTATATACTTACTGTAGCTGGCACCTCGGCAATTCTTTCACTTGTGCGGCAGCCCAACAACGCTAGACTTTGAAAGGGCAAAGAAGGGGATTTTTCATGAATCGCTCAGAAATGCGAGACACTTACAGGTCAATTCGATCGACCGGCCTTTGCGTGGCGGCGGGTATCGCCACCGCGATACTGGTAAGTGCGGCTGCCGCCGTCGTTGGCACGACACCAGCGAACGCAAAACCGGAATTTGCCGCGCAGACCGGATTGCCGTGTGGGCAATGCCATCAAAATCCAGCAGGTGGCGGTAAGCTCAAGTCCTTCGGTGAAAAATTCAAGGCCAACGGCAACAAGGTCCCGAAGTAGCAAGCTTGATAGTTACTGCTTTGGAAAATGCGCCTGGGCAAATTGGCGGCGCGTATCGGTAGTTCGGTAGAATAGTAAAATGACCTTCTGGCTGATCTTGGCGCTGATGACGGGCGCAGCGATCTTCGCCGCAATCTGGCCGCTCATGCAAAACAGCAAGGCTGCCCGTTCAGGCAGCGACGTTGCGGTTTATCACGATCAGCTCAACGAACTCGAACGGGATTTAGCGGCCGGCTCGATTGGAAAAACCGAGGCGGAGGCGGCACGCGTTGAAATCTCCAGGCGGTTGCTTGCCGCCGCAGACGCCGCCAAAACAACAACTGTTCCGTAACACCGAGCGCAACCGCGTGGTACCGCCGAGCCGTCGCTTTGGTTGCGCTCCTATTGCTGCCTGTTGGGGTCGGCGGCCTCTATCTTCGATTAGGTTCTCCAGGACTTGCGTCTGAATTTCTTGTCGCACAGCGCGGTGCGCAGCCCGATCTGAATGCGCCGATTGAAAACATCGTCGCCAAGGTCGAGGATTATCTCCAAAACAATCCCAAAGACGGCCGCGGCTGGGAACTTCTGGCACCGGTCTATATGCAACTCGGTCGCTATACGGATTCGGTAAACGCCTGGCGAAATGCATTGGCTCTCCTTGGAGAGAGCGCAGATCGCGAAGCCAATCTCGGCGAGTCCCTGGTGGCGGAGGCAAATGGAATTGTAACGGCCGATGCGAAGACTGCCTTCGAGCGCGCAGTTACGCTCGACAATACGACTGTGAGCGCCCGCTACTATCTGGGCACGGCTGCCGAGCAAGATGGGAAGCGCGAAGAGGCCGCCAAAATCTGGCGCGATCTTATTGCGGAAGCCCCAGCCGGTGCACATTGGGTGAGCGACGTACGCACCGCACTCGCCCGTGTCGAGGCTGGCGCTGCTGCATCGCCTGGTCCGAACGCCGCGCAGATAGCGGCTGCCACGAAACAACCGCCAGACCAGCAAACCGCAATGATCCGCGGAATGGTCGACGGTTTGGCGGCCCGTTTACAGCAGGACGGCTCCGATCCGGACGGGTGGGTGAGGCTGGTGCGCTCCTACAAGGTGCTCGGGGACCAGGATAAAGCACAGGCGGCAGTCAGCGATGCGCAGCGCGCGCTAGCAAACGACCCAGAAAAGCGCAAAAAGCTCGATGTCGCGCTCAAAGAACTTGAAGGCAGTGCCGTGGTTGCCCCGGCGAACCCGCCTATTCAACAAGCCAATCCGCCCGCCGCACCGCCGCAACACGAAGGACCCGCAATCCAGAGCATGGTGGACCAACTCGCAGAACGCGTGAAAAAAGCGGGCTCCGATACGGAGGGGTGGATCATGCTGACGCGTTCGTATCTCACCCTCGGCGAGAAGGAGAAAGCGGCGGCAGCCATCAAGGACGCTCGTGCCGCCCTCGCCGACGATGCGGCCAGGCTGCAACAGTTCAACGAAGCGCTTAAGCGGTTCAAGATCGACGAAATCGCAACCGTGGCGTCGGCTATGCCCTCCCTGCCCGGCCCCGAATCGCGCGCGCCCGCTCAAGGCGGCGACCAGACCAACGAGATGATTCGTGGGATGGTGGCGCGCCTTGCCGACCGCCTGAAAAGGGACGGGTCGGATTTCGACGGCTGGTTACAGCTGATGCGCTCGTATGTGGTGTTGGGCGAGCGAGATAAAGCCATGAGGGCTGCCGCCGACGCACGTCAGGCCATCGGTAGCGATGCCGACAAGCGCCGGCGCTTCGATGACTTCGTTAAATCGCTGGGACTGGACGGCTAAAACCCGCCGGATAGCGGATACGGATTGAGAAATGTGAGCGGACGCTTGATGTAAATCAAACCTCTGAAAGGTCGCGTGATTTCTAATACTCGCCAACCCTCGGCGGCCCTGCCCGTCAGTTTGAAAAGAAATAGGAGAGCCACGTGAAAAGACGACCTCTGCTGTTCATGAGTGTTGTCGCGCTCGGTATGGGAGCGATAACCAGCGTTGGCCTCATAAATGTTCCAGGTGCCTGTGCAGCGGAAGAACTGGTCAGCTTCAAGGAGGACATCCTTCCGCTTTTGAAATGGCGCTGCTCTTCGTGCCACGAACCGGGCGGCGCCGGCCTTGAAAAGAGCGGCTTGGATCTGACAAGTTATGCCGGCGTGATGAAAGGCACGAAATTCGGCCCGATGGTTATTCCCCGCGATCCAGACAGCAGCAATTTGATGTTGTTGCTGGATTGGCGCGCATCGCCTGCGTTGCGCATGCCACACGGAAAAAAGCAGCTCTCAAGTTGCGACCGCAGCAGCATCCGCACTTGGATTCGGCAAGGCGCCAAGGACAATTAATCGTTGGGCCCGCACCACAGTGTAAAGGCAGATCTGCATATGAATTACGAGAATTTCTTTTCTGCTGCTCTGGATAGGCTTCATCAAGAGCGGCGCTATCGGGTATTTGCTGATATCGAGCGAGTGGTGGGACGTTTCCCCCACGCGATTTGGCATTCGCCGAATGGGAAGCGGGAAATAGCGATGTGGTGCTCGAATGATTACCTTGCGATGTCGCAGCATCCCAAGGTGATCGGTGCGATGATGGAGACGGCGGCGCGCATGGGAACCGGCGCGGGCGGCACCCGCAACATTGCCGGCACCAACCATCCCTTGGTCGAACTTGAGAGCGAACTCGCTGATCTGCATCACAAGGAAGCCGCACTGGTTTTCACGTCGGGCTATGTTTCCAACGAAACCGGCATTTCGACGATCGCGCGGCTCATGCCTGATTGCCTCATCCTGTCGGACGCTTTCAACCACAATTCAATGATCGAAGGTATTCGGCAGGCTGGCTGCGAGAAACAGATTTTCCGCCACAACGACTTGTCGCATCTTAAATCGCTACTGAGAGCCGCGGGCGACAGGCCTAAGCTAATCGTTTTCGAAAGCATCTACTCCATGGACGCCGACATCGCTCCAATCGGCGCCATTTGCGATCTCGCGGCAAAATATAACGCACTGACTTATCTCGACGAGGTCCATGCTGTCGGCATGTATGGGCGCCGTGGCGGTGGTATCGCCGAGCGCGACGGCGTGATGTCTCGCATCGATATCATTGAGGGAACGCTGGGCAAGGCGTTCGGCTGCCTGGGTGGATATATCGCAGCGAGCGCTAAGATTTGCGACGCAGTGCGCAGCTACGGACCAGGATTTATTTTTACCACCGCGCTCCCGCCTGCAATTTGCGCTGCGGCTTGCGCGTCGATCCGTCATCTGAAGAAATCGCAATGGGAGCGCGAACGTCATCAGAAGACTGTCGCACGGACAAAAGCGGTCTTAACCGCTGCCGGTCTGCCGGTTATGCCGAGCGTTACACATATCGTGCCGATTGCCGTTGGCGATCCGGAAAAGTGCAAAGCCGCCAGCGATTTGCTGCTGGAGCGGCATAGCATCTACATTCAGCCAATTAATTTTCCAACCGTACCAAAAGGCACAGAACGGCTACGTATCACGCCATCGCCCTATCACGACAGCTCACTAGTCGACATACTTGCTGCTGCGATGGTTGACGTGTGGCAGGAGCTCGATATGCCGCTCTGTCGGGCGCTCGTAGCAGAGTAGGCGACGAACACTTATCGACAAACCTTTTTTAGAAATTAGGCGCTGCGTCTCTTGCTTGTGACACGACTGTGATTTTCTGGATCAAACCTTTCCGAATTCATTCCTGCAACATTGTCGGCAATTTTTGCGAAATGTTTTTCAATAGCTGCGGTATGTGTGTTGTTCGATGTCCAGTTAGAGGGTCTTACAATGTTTTTTCCAATAACTGCTGCTATAGTCACTTTGGTTGGAGCCTTCGGACTCGCAATATCGGCTTTTGTCAATGCGAGTGCAGCTGACCATATTTTTAACGCCGCTGTAGTTTGCTTAGTCGGCGGACCTCTCATTTTCTTTAGTTATGTGATCATCGGTCTATGCGTGGAATTCGCAAGTGCTACGCCAAAACCCGAAGTCAGGGTCATTGCGCATTGGCCAGCGTCTGACGTGCCCCTAACGCCGGACAGTCAGATCGCCTCTGATGAATGGATTCCCGAGCGTCTACGTCGCGAGATAGTCAAGACGCAATAGCGGACGGCGAACGCGGCCTGAGCGGTGAAGATTTTCAGCGATGGTATTAATTTACTCGTGACCGACACAACGGTCGTATTTCATTTGTCATAAAGACGACGTAACCTTTCTCATTGGGGGGGTTGTCATACGAGGGCGGCATCATGACGATCGCAACCAAACTAGCAGCTCCGCTAGTGATCTGTATAAGCGGCTTAATTGGAGTGGCCGCCCCTGCAAATGCCAGCAGTTTGCTTTTCAGTACCGGTGATCCTGACGGGAAAATGGCGAGCGCTAGCCGTCCAGCCTCGGCGGGCAAATTTGAAATTAAATCAGCCGACGACTTCGTTCTTACTTCTCCAACATCGATAACCAGCGCCACCTTTACCGGGCTTGTAACGGGTAGCACCCCTATCACCTCTATCGGCGAAGTTCGGGTCGAGATCTACCGGGTCTTTCCAACCAATTCCGACGTTGGGCGCACCTCCGGTCCTCCAACTTTCAGCACTGCCCAGGTGCCGACCCAAGTCAATTCGCCATCGGATGTTGAATTTGCCGACCGCACCACAGCGAGCGGAAACCTCAGCTTCACCACCGCCAACTTGGGAAGTTTTACAGTAGCGAACACCGTTCAACCGGGCGGCATCCATGCCAAGCCGGGTCAAACGACCGGCGGTAATGGCTCGCTGACGGGAACCGAGGTACAATTCAACGTGACCTTCACAACGCCTTTCCTCCTTTCGCCGGATCATTATTTCTTCGTACCCCAAGTAGAAGTAACTGACCCCGCCGGTAACTTCTTTTGGCTGTCCGCCCCGAGACCTATCGTTCCGCCAGGCATGCCATTCCCTCCAGGCTTTACTGATCTGCAGAGCTGGACACGCGATCAGTTTCTCGATCCCGATTGGCTTCGCATTGGACAAGACATTGTCGGAGGGGCTCCATTCCCCACATTTAATGCCTCTTTTTCGCTTGAAGGCGACCCGGCAACACCTCTCCCTGGTGCTTTGCCTCTCTTTGCCACCGGTCTCGGTGCGCTGGGTCTGCTCGGCTGGCGCAGAAGGCGGAAAGCTGCGGTGATCGCCGCCACCTGATCCAAACACCTAATAGGATTTCGGAAAGACCGCCGCCAGGCGGTCTTTCTATTTGCGCTCCAAAGACGTGAAACTTCGCGATGTCCGCTATTGGCACTTAGCGGACATACTGCTCGCCACGCCAAGTGTCCGCTTTCGCGGGGTAAAGGGGACGTCACCGGCAACGTTATGCTCGCAGTGTCGAACCGGATTCGCATAACATCTGCGTATGGAGCGCAGAGTTGGATTCCGGCTCAGTCGCGATACGTCCAGGAATTCACTTGCCCGATGTCCGCAACACTCCCTTGGAAGACTGCTATTATGGGGTGATGGGGGCCGTATTTGGCCAGATTGTCAAACCGGACTCACAGGGAGCCGTTTGAAGGCAAGAGAGGGTTGCAATGAGTATTTTGGTCGAGCTTCCCGAAAAGCAATACGCCCCCAAGGTCTTTGCGGATTTTGTCCCCGGTGCCGGGTTTAATCTAAAGACCGCGCGCGCGATGGCGTGGATGTCGCAGCTTGCCTACGAGACACGGTTTCCCGACAAGATCAAACGCATTGCCACGGGGTGGGAGCTCGGCGACGTGCGCGTCCTGCAGCAGCCCGCCAAGAGTACGCTCCCGTTGTCGAACACGCACGCCGTATTGGCCACAGCAAAGGACGCCATGATCATTGCGTTCGCGGGAACGGATCCTCTCGATCTGCTGAATTGGATCAGTGACTTCTATCTGGGCCGGGTCGACGCGGATGTGCACCAGGGTTTTGAGGATGCGGCGGACGCCGTTTGGACGGATGTCGGCGCGGCAATCGAACGATGCATGAATGATGGCCGCGCGCTGTTTATTGCCGGCCACAGCCTCGGCGCGGCGATCGCGCTGGTCATCGCGGACCGCGCACGCCACGAGAAGGCGCTTGAGCACGCAGAAGTCTACGTTTTCGGATCGCCACGCGTCGGTCGGGACGATTTCGTCAGCCGCTACAATGCTGTTTTCGGATCCACGACCTATCGTTTCGTTCACGGAAGAGACATTGTGCCGACCGTGCCACCCTCGGAGCTCGGCTTTCATCACGTGGGCCGCCTCCTGGAATGCAACAGCGGTCAGAAGTTCGATCAGACGCGTTTGCGCAACGATGTCGATTCGGACGAACCGCAGTCGGGCGATGAGTTCTTCAGCGGCATCGCCGTACAGCTGCGCGGTCTGTTTTCCGGGCCGCTTTCACTGTCCTCGCGAACCGACGCGTTGGGGGTTCTCTCGCAACTTCTGTCCCCGTCAATCGGTGATCACCTGCCGGATCGCTATTACACGTCACTGACGCCGTAGATCGGTCGCGTTGTGGCGGATACAATCAAGACGTTTTGGTTCGCGACGCGCGCCCATCAAACACCTCGTCTCCGGTCGGTTCCTGCCGCGGTGCGTGGTTGAGCTCGTGCCGCAGCTTGCTGATTTCGCGATAGGCGATTTTGCGCACCCGATTCACCAGCCCCAGAGGTCTGTGTTCGGGCAGCGTGTGCCATGGGCTGAATGACAGGTTTTCGCAAAATACTGCCTGCTCCGGCGACATGCAGTCCTGAATCGGAATAATGATCCTGCCGACACGCTCTGGTTTCGAAATGGCTTCGGTCCACTCGACCTTCGAATCTTCAATTGGCGTGTGCACTTCATCTACATAGCGCTGAACATAGAAATCAAACGACACCTCCCCTGCCGCAAGCGTCTTGTTCATTTCCGCCTTCAGCGAGAAATTCCTGCCGAGACGCGTGAGTTGGCGCCTGAGAAAGCCGGGCATGCTATTGAGCCGTGGCTTGGCTGTGTACTTGACCGCAAATTTTTTGTCCGGATCGGCGCCAAGCCGGTAAGGAGTCATCGACCAGTATTGCTCGAATAGCGGATTGACCGTGAAATTGAGGTTGGCCTTGAGGGCCAACCAGAATTCGTCAGGGAAACGGAGCTTGAGCAACGACCATAAATATTGATCGAGGTAGCCTCCCTTCAGGAAGTCCACCAGGGTCGCCTTGTAGCGCCTCAGATCGTCGACGAAAAATTTCGGATGGCTGATCAGGATAAAATCCTGCGTATGCTTTTCATCGTCCAGCAGTTTCTCGCCAGGAACGCCCATCAGCTTTATCGCCATGCCGCGCGCGTCGAAAAACCACGCGGGCCTTGCCTCGGAGTTGCCGTTGGAGAAACGAATCCAGGCCTTGTATTGTTTGCCCGGCACGAAAACACCTTGGCGCAAGTGGTCCGGAAGGTCTGCATCCACGCTGAAAATCGCGCGGACACATCCATTGTCGTAGGCGTGCGCGTCCCTGCGCGCCGGAGGGCCGCCTTTTTTGAAGTGCAACGTGATTGCGCTGGCGATGCTCTCGACAATCTCGTTGATATGTTTTTCCTCGGACGCCTGGCTATCCTCGTAATAGCGTTCACCCAACGCCGTATCGAGATCGGGGGTGATGTCCTGCGGCGGCTGATATGGCATGGCTCAAATCTTCACGGCGGGCTTGTGCCAGTTGCCGGCGAGGCTGACGGCGCCGTCTTCGCGCAGCGCTGCCAGCGATTGCATCGCCTTTCGTTCCCACATCTTTGCATCTTGCCGGCGTGCGACTGCGGCGGCGGCCTCGTAACAGGCCGCTGCTTCCGAAGGCGGTTTATGCGCAAGGCGCAGGATGTCTCCGCGGAGGCGGCGCACTTCTGCTTCGTACCATCGGCCGCCGGACGCCCCGAACTCGCCTAGCAGACGGTCGACGATTTCAGAAGCTTCCTGCAGCTGGCCATCCGCTGCCAGCGCACGCGCTAGCAGATAGTGGGAAAATTGCATCCAGATCAACGTTCCGGCTTTCTGCAACTCGCTGATGCTGTTCCGAGCGTCCTCCAGCCCTGCCTCGAGTTCGCCGAGATCGAGGTGCGCCCAGCCCCGCAACATAAGCGCGCCCCCGACCCACTGTGGGAAACCGTGTTCTTTGGATTGCGCTATAGCTCGGTCGGTTATCGGAATTGCAGCCTGTGGATCGCCCGCGATGACATAGGTGCCGGCAAGAAATGGAAGAACGTAGCAGATGCTGTGCGCATGGCGCAGATCCTCTGCGTAAGTGAGTGCAGCCCGGGCGTGCGCAATGCCCGCCTCAGCCTCGCCGGAAAGAGCGGTCACTACTCCGAGATAGACTTGTGCCGTTGCCTTGAAGTCGTGTGCGAAGACCAGAGCCAGTGGAGCATGCTGCTCAGGATCATAGAGAGCCATTGCGTCCCGCAACTCGCGTTTCGACTGGGTCAATTCCCCGAGCATGAAAAGGGACATGCCAAGCACGCGGTGCCCCATCAGCAGCCCCGTCGTATCGTTGCCCTCGCGCGCGAGCGCCAAAAGATCCTGCGCCACCGCCCGCGCCTTTTGAATTTCGCCGCCCATCAAGTGAGCACCAACGAGGCCGTTCAATATCGCGAAGATCTGTGACGCACTGCCGAGTTCCTTGCACAGTACCAACGCGCGGTTGAATGCCACGATGGTTTCCGCGGCAGCGAATCCCTTGGCCGCGATAAACGCGTTTGCGAGGGACTGCTGCAGCTGCAATTCGAGCTCGAGGCGCGTCCTGTCCTGTGGCAATTCCTCAAGGAGCTTGAGGGCGGTCTGAATATGCGTCGTTGCTTCGATGAACGCCGACCGCCTGCTCGCCTGCCGGCCAGCCTTTAGCCAATAGCTGATCGCCGGCGTGATTTCGCGCGCTTGCGTGTAATGATAGGCGATGACCTCAGGTGCGCCTTCCGCGACGTCGACAAATTTGCTGGCGAGCGTCTCTGCGATGCGACGGTGCAATGGGAGACGCTCGCTGCGCAGCATGCTGGCATAGGCTGTCTCCTGGACCAGCGCGTGCTTGAACGAATATGTCTCGATTGCACTGAACTCGCGCCGCAACAATAACCCCGCTTTCTGCAGGCTATCCACCGCCGTGTGGACATCCTCGCGGGATAACGGGGCGGCTGCCTCGAGCACGTCGAAAGCGAACTCGCGTCCAATTGCGGCGGCTATCTGCGCGACGGTTTTCGCCGACGCCATTTGATCGAGCCTCGCCATCAGCGAATCGTGCAGCGTGTCCGGAACTTCTGGACTCCACGGCATCCCGCGTGCGGGCGCGCTTTTTTCGGCTTTGTCGCCCGCCAGCACTGTGCTGGTGACCTCCTCGATGAATAACGGCACACCATCAGTCTTGGCAATGATCTGGCCGATAATCGTCGTTGGCAATTTTCGTTTGGAGTCAATCGCCTCGACCATCGAAGCGACCTGTGATGGCGAGAGCCGGGTGAGGTTGATCCACTCATCGGCTCCGCTCAGCGAACGAAACTCCGGCCGGAAGGTTGCGATCAGCAACATGCGCCAGTTCGGAATGTTCTCCCGGAGCAACTCCAACAGCTGAGAGGAAGTGTGATCGATCCAGTGAATGTCTTCGCAGATCAGAATGACCGGTTGCTGCTCGCAATACGAGCGCAGTAGCTCGACCACCGCCAAAAACGTCCGCTGCTTTTGTTGCTGTGGCGTCAGATCCAGCGGTGGGTAGTGACCCTCGGTCGAAATTCCGAGAAGCGGCGCCAACAGCGGCACGATCGATGCGCGTCTTTCGTGCGATATGTCGTCAATCAGTGCCTCGAGTTTTTGCAGCTTGGTCGCTCCGCGGGCCTCGTAGCCGGTGCCCAACACGTCATCGATGTGGCGAATGACGGGGTACCACGGGCTGCTGCGGTGGTACGATGAACACTGAAACGAAAACACGCGACAGCTGCCGCGGTCCAGCTGATGCCGGAAGCTATTGACGAGCCGCGACTTTCCGATGCCCGGCTCGCCGGAAACGGCGACAAGTTGCCCATGTCCCGCCTTGGCTCTCTCGAATACGCCGAGCAACACCGCCAGTTCGGCCTCACGCCCGATCAGCGGCGCCATGTGAGACGATCGGCGCGCTTCGAAGCGGCTCGCCATGCCGCGGCGCCGGATTCCCGACACGGCGATTGGTGCGGAAAATCCTTTTATGTTTTGATCACCCAGGTCTTCGAACTCGAAAAGATCGCCAAGCAGAAGTCGTGTGCTGGGTGCCACTACAATCTGATTGGGCTTTGCCAATTGCTGCAGACGGGCCGCCAGATTTGGCGCATCACCGATAAGCGCGAACTCGCGGCTGGCGCCTTCTCCGATCAGGTCGCCGACGACAACCAAGCCGGTGGCGATACCAATCCGCACTTCTATCCGTGCCGCTCCCTCGAACGACAATTCCGAAACGAGCCTGATGACTTCTAGGGCAGCCTGGACCGCGCGTTCGGCGCTGTCCTCGTGTGCGGCAGGAAATCCGAAGTAGGCGAGAATGCCGTCGCCCATGTAGCGGCCGATACGGCCATCAAGTCCAAGGATTGCGATTTCAGAGCATCTCTGAAACGCGCGCATGATATCGCGCATATCCTCGGGATCGAGCCGGTTCGACAGCTCGGTCGAGCCCACCATGTCGCAAAAAACGACAGTCAGGTTTCGGCGCTCGGCTTTGGCACCAAGCGACCCGGAAAATGACTGTTCTTGACTCGACAACTGCGACACGAGTCGCCCCCTTTCGCAGGTTGCCTGAAAAGACGTTTTTAGTCGCTACTTTATACCATTGTTTCTTTCAGCGATCACCTCGCGCTTTCTATCGATTTCGCGAGCATCTGGGACGATTACGTCGCGTGCCTTCTCCGAAATATCATCTCGCGCCAATGTACGCTTTTGGCACTTAGCGGACATGACGTTTTGCACCGCACATGTCTGCTTTTGACCCAAAGCGGACATGAGCTTGAGCGCTACAAATCTCCGCTCTCAGGGTAAAGCGGACAAAAGGGCTGGCTTGGCTGCAGCGGCGTTCTGTGACGCTGGCGCACATCGCTCGCTACGCCCCTGGACGGCCTGTGCCGGAAGCGGTAATTCATCAGCCGCTGATGCAGTGAGATGTAAGCTCATAGTTATTTGACCGCTCCTGCGGTAAGATTTGTGCGGTCTTTTCGAGGGCCGCCATGACCGGCAAGATTTTCATCAATTACCGCCGAGATGATTCAATCGGCATGGCTGGCCGGCTCCACGACCGACTCGCGCAGACCTTCGGCCGCGACAAGCTCTTTATGGACGTCGATCACATTCCGGTCGGCGAAGACTTCGTGACGCATCTGAACAACCAAGTGGCTGCGTGCGATGTCGTTCTAGTCGTCATCGGCCCCAGTTGGCTGAGGGCGAAGGACAAAGCCGGGCAACGCCGTCTCCAGCAATCGGACGACTTTGTTGCAATTGAAATCGCGGCGGCGCTTGCCCGCAACATTCGTGTCATCCCTGTTTTAGTCGACGGCGCACGTATGCCGAGGGAGAGCGATCTGCCGGATTCCCTGAAACCGCTCGCACGCCGCCAGGCCGCCGAGGTGCGCCACGCGCATTTCGGCCGGGATGCTGAGACCCTGGTCGCAAGCATGCGCGAGGCGGTACCTGCTTTAGTGGACATGTCCGATCCCGTTTTCATTCCCGAGAGCAATCGTGGCTCGGTTGCGCCGTGGCGAAGGAGGTCGGTGGCCGGAGCGGTGGTAGCGGCAGTGTTGGTCCTGATTGGCGTGGGCGGCTACGCATTCATTCAGAGGGCGGTAGAGAAATCCGTACAACGGTCGACCGCTGATAAGGCGGAGCAGAAACCTCAGGCGCGAGCAGTGGCTGAGGCAGAAGCAGTGCGCAAGGCTGATGAGGCCGAGCGCCAACGGCTGGCAGCTCTCAAAGCAGACCAGGAACGGCAAGCTAGAGCGCCGGCCGAGGCAGAAGCAAAACGCAAGGCAGACGAAGCCGAGCGCCAACGGCTGGCAGCTCTCAAAGCAGACCAGGAACGGCAAGCTAGAGCGGCGGCCGAGGTAGAAGCAAAACGCAAGGCAGACGAAGCCGAGCGCCAACGGCTGGCCGCTCTCAAAGCGGACCAGGAACGGCAAGCTAGAGCGGCGGCCGAGGTAGAAGCAAAACGCAAGGCAGACGAAGCCGAGCGCCAACGGCTGGCAGCTCTCAAAGCTGAGGAGGATCGCCGTCGGGCTGAAGCACCAACTGCACCCACTCCGCCGACGAGCAGGGGCGCTGCGCCACTGCCGCAAACCAACACCGCAACGATGACGCAAACGGACGATTTGGTTACGATCGGCGATGCGTTGTTGCTGAATGAATTGCGCGACCGGCTCTATGAATTGAATTTCGACCCGGGTCCCCTTGACGGTCCGCTCGCCGACGCCAGCCGCAAGGCGATCCAGGAATTCCAGCAGCAGATCAACGTGCCGCCGACCGGCATCGCAACGATGGGCCTGTTGCGGCGATTGCGCGAGCTGAACGGTCTCAAGCCTTGGGCCTCCATCGTCTTCGGCAAGGACACCGGCAAGTGGGGCATGGCGTGGGACGAGAGCACGCGTAAGGCGGCGGTGGCGCGCGCTCGCCTCTCCTGCGGCGATTCCAGTGCCTGCCCCGTGGAGGTCAGCTTCTTCGGCACTTCATGCGGAGCATTTGCCTATTCCGGAGCGAGCTGGGCGATCTCGGCGCGCGATGATATCGGCAAGGCCAAGGCTGCGGCGCTGGCGGACTGCGGCCGGCACGACAAATCCTGTCAAATCGTTGCGTCGGTGTGCGCCGACGGCGCGGAACGGTTCAGCGCCAAATAATCGAGGGTTCAGGACTTGGTTCCGGTCCACTTGCCCGAGCAGCCGTCTTCCCTCTTCCACGTTCCGGATCCTCCGCTCGGGCCAAAGTGCCCGGCAAAGTGATAGTTTTTGCCCAACACCCTCATGGTGCCGTTGCCGGCGCCGCCTCGACCCACGCGTCCGGTGGTGCCGCTGCCGGTGATGATCCCTTCGCCGCTGACCTGGAGTGTCCAACTCCAATCGACGATGCAGCGCCCCGTGCTTACCCCCTTCCACTCGCCGCTGGCCGCCGATGCGCCTGTCTCCGCCCGCGCCGGCGCGCTTCTGCTCGGTTTGGGGGATGTTTTTCGGGCCCGAGGTCGCTTGGCACTTTCGTCTTGCGCCCCGGAAACGGATTTATCTTGTTTGCCGACGTTGCCGCCGGTGCTTCCGGCCTGAGTCAATGCGGCGTCGGGTTCGAACAGCACTGCAATCGCGATCAGAAACCAAAGCGGCTTGATAGCGGACCTGCTTGCGAGTTTCGCGCAACGCATCAGCTCTCGCATCGGTCTTTCCCCAGTGCCTTGCGACAAGTCACGAGAAGATCGAGACAACAAACATTGAGTGCCCTGAGCAAAGGAAATTTAGCCCCAGCCCACCAGAAGGTGCAAGTCGCCAAAATTCGCGGCGGCAAAGCGGACATTGTATCGGGCAATAGGAGTGTCTGCTTTTGGCCCTTAGCGGACGTGCCGACTTGCACCGCACACGGCCGCTTTCGGGGGTAAAGCAGACATGATTGTTGCGGGAATAATCCGCTTTCGCGGTCGCTATTGGAGGTAAATCTTCAACCGCTTTTGAGGCTGAGTCCTAAAAACGCACAGCCTACGTGGGTTGACCGTCAGCGCTACGTCAATTCGCGCGAAGGCGAGGACAATTTCACATGCGTTTCGCTGACCACGCCCAGCCGTGATTGTTGGTAGCCGAGAAGTTCGATCCACCCGACGGAATGAGTGTATCGATGTAGCCGGTGTTCCATTTAACGGTTACCGTGCCATTAGCACAAGTCCAGGTAGCCTTCAATCCAGAAGAGTTGCTGGCGGTGCCATCAGATTTGAAAACGGTAACCGTCTGCAAAGGGTATGAGTAGCTCGCGGGAAAGCTCGAACATCTGGAAGCTGTGTTCGTCGATTTTACCGGCGAATGTTTCGGCGTAAGTTGAGGTGATTTCTTTTGCGCCGATTCCTGATCCTTGCTGCCTGAGACCGACTTATCTTGTTTGCCGACGTTGCCGCCGGTGCTTCCGGCCTGAGTCAATGCGGCGTCGGGTTCGAACAGCACTGCAATCGCGATCAGAAACCAAAGCGGCTTGATAGCGGACCTGCTTGCGAGTTTCGCGCAACGCATCAGCTCTCGCATCGGTCTTTCCCCAGTGCCTTGCGACAAGTCACGAGAAGATCGAGACAACAAACATTGAGTGCCCTGAGCAAAGGAAATTTAGCCCCAGCCCACCAGAAGGTGCAAGTCGCCAAAATTCGCGGCGGCAAAGCGGACATTGTATCGGGCAATAGGAGTGTCTGCTTTTGGCCCTTAGCGGACGTGCCGACTTGCACCGCACACGGCCGCTTTCGGGGGTAAAGCGGACATGAAGTATTGCACTGCAAGTGTCCGCCTGTGACCCAAAGCGGACATCGTCCTCTTTCGGTATACTTGTTTGATCGTGAATGGCGTCGAATAATGTCAGCGATTATGGCTGTGCCAACGCATTCGATCATTGAAACGCGACGGGACCAGATGTTTCCGGTCCTGGACTCGTCTGAGATTGAACGAGTCCGACACTTTGGCACATTGCGGTCATACCGTGAGGGCGAAGCCTTGGCGAAGGCCGGCAGCATATCCGAGGGCTTCAGCATCATATTGTCCGGCAAAGTCGATGTTAACCAGCATGTTTCTTCAGGGGAGGGCGAGCTAATCGTCACGCATGGGCCTGGCTCATTCATGGGCGAGTTGGCCCAGTTGGCTGGCCAGCCAGCGCTGGTCGATGCGCACGCGCGGGCACCCGTCGAGGCCTTGATTATACCGCGCGATCAGTTGCGTGCATTGCTGGTCGCGGAAGCAGAGCTCGGCGAACGTATCATGCGCGCGCTCATTCTCCGCCGCGTCGGTCTGCTCGAAGCGGGCTCAGGCGGTCCAGTGGTCATCGGCCGTGCGGGCAATGGCGATGTCTTACGGTTGGCAAATTTTCTAAGGCGCAACGGCCATCCTCAGCAGACGCTCGATCCGGAGACCGACGCTGAAGCCAGGGCTTTGGTGGAACGCTTTCATATCGACCCGGGCCGGCTGCCAATTGTCCTCTGTCCGGGCGGGCAACTGTTGCAAAACCCGTCAGAACTCGAACTCGCGCGCTGCATTGGGCTCGTTGCACCGATCGATCCGAAACACGTTTATGACGTTGCTATCGTGGGAGCTGGCCCGGCCGGCCTCGCGAGTGCTGTGTACGCGGCGTCAGAAGGGCTCGCTGTTGTGGTGCTCGATTGTCGCTCATTTGGCGGCCAGGCCGGGGCCTCGACGAGAATCGAGAACTATCTTGGATTCCCAACCGGTATCGGCGGGCTGGCTTTGATGGCGCGGGCCTACAACCAGGCTCAGAAGTTCGGCGCGCAGATGGTTATACCGGCCGAAGTAACCGGACTTAAGGCGCCGCAGGTCGGCGCGAAGATATTCCAGCTGCGGCTAGCCAATGACGAGCGCATCTCAGCGCGCTCAGTCGTCGTCGCTAGCGGCGCTCGATATAGGAGGCTCGCCGTAGAGAACCTAGCGAACTTCGAAGCGACGAGCGTGCACTACTGGGCGTCGGCGTTGGAAGGCAAGCTCGTGACCGGACAGGAAGTGGCACTGATCGGGGGCGGTAATTCGGCAGGTCAGGCGACAGTGTACCTGGCGAGCCATGCCGCCAAAGTCTGGCTTCTGGTGCGTGGGGCTGATCTAGGCGCTAGAATGTCGCGCTATCTTGTCGATCGGATCACCGGGCTTACCAACGTAGAGATTGTCACTAAAGCTTCTATCACCGGTGTCGAAGGCCACAATGGCATGCTGGAGGCGGTCCGGTGGCGTCAGGCCGGCAGCACTGAAGTGCAACGACCAATCCGCCATTTATTTCTCTTCGCCGGCGCCGACCCAAACACCGACTGGCTGGCGGATTCCGCTGTTGCTCTCGATAAGAAGGGCTTCGTACTGACGGGCAATGGTCGGCCATTGGAAACCAGCATGCACGGCGTTTTCGCGATCGGCGACGTCCGATCGGGCTCGGTCAAGCGTGTCGCTGCGTCGGTCGGTGAGGGTGCACAGGTCGTGGCGGCTCTCCACGATTATTTGGCGGTTTCGAACCACGACGTAGCAACGCAATAGTTGCGTGGCTGCCGTGAACGTGCCGCAGAGAGCTAACAATCTCTTGCAGAGCCCTCCACCCCCCCCGCGGTCACCGTGAAGCCGTTCGAACAGCCGACGAAGTTCGATCTGGTGATCAATCTTACAACGGCCAAGGTGCTCGGCCTGACGGTGCCGCCGACGCTACTCGCCCGCGCGGACGCGGCGATCGAATGATGCCGCTCACGATGTCCACTATTGGCACAAAGCAGACATACCGAGCTCCGCCCCGAATGTCCGCTATTGGGGGTAAAGCGGACGTCACTCTCACACTGCCAAAATCACCCTTCACAGACATTAGGTGTTAGCCTCGCACTTCGCAAATTCACCTCTTGTCTGTAGGCTGGCACGTCCCGAACAACGCCTGAGAAAGTGCTCAAATCGGATTGACCGATGCATAAATGGATACTCACTTTGGCAGGAACACTAAGCGTTTCATTTATCTTAAGCTCAATTGCGCTTGCAGACGCGATTGATGGCGACTGGTGCGATTCCAACGGCAAGCGAATGTCGATACGAGGTCCGTCTATGGTCACGCCTGGAGGACGACAAATAAGCGGCAACTACAGCCGACATAACTTTTCTTATGTTATTCCCGCAGGCGAGACTGACGCGGGCACGACGGTGGAGATCCAATTGCTTAGCGAATATCTCGCCCACGCGCGTCAGGGCAACGACCCGTCAGTGCATGAATGGCGGCGCTGTCAGCCAGGGATAAGCTGAGACCGCTTTCGCCGAATGTCTGCTTTTGATGCCGCTTTCGGGTGTAAAGCGGACATGCCGTTTTGCACTGCACATGTCTGCTTTTGACCCAAAGCGGACATTGGCATAGCCAAGGAATTGGTGGTCGATTGAGTGTCATTTCTCGCTCGCGGCTCAGTCACAAAGTGTTAGGCTTATTCTCAGGGCATACATGAAGCGGCGCGAGTTCATCAAAGTGGTTGCTGGCGCGGCATCTGCGTTGCCCTTTGCGGCGCAGGCGCAGCCGTCCGCCATCCCAGTCGTCGGCTATCTTAGTGGCGGGTCGCTGGAGCCAGACCCTCTCGACGTGATTGGTTTCCGTCAGGGCCTGAAGGAATCGGGCTACGTCGAGGGGCAGAACGTCCTCGTTGAATATCGATGGGCGGATGGCCACCATGATCGACTGCCGGCGCTCGCGACCGATCTAATTCGTCGCCAAGTTTCCGTGATTGTGACGTTCGGCACTCCTCCAGCTCTCGCTGCCAAAGCCGCTACCACGAACATTCCGATCGTCGTTGCGGTCGGAATTGATCCTATCGAGCTTGGGCTTGCCGCCAGCCTCAGTCGGCCTCAACAGAACATCACGGGCTTTCACGTCCTAAACGTCATGGTGACGGGAAAGCGAATTCAGCTCTTGCAAGAATTGCTTCCCAAAACAGCCGTCATCGCCCTGATCACCAACCCGACCAGTTCCTTTACCGGGCCTGAAACTAGGGAAATCCAGAACGCCGCGCAATCTCTCGGGCTGAAGTTGCAAATAATGAATGCGAGCAATGAAAATGAGATTGACACTGCCTTCGTAACTCTAGCCCAACGTGGCGCCGGGGCACTCGTCGTAAGTGCAGATGTGCCCTTCATAAGCCGGCGCGGCCAATTCGTGGCGTTGACTGCCCGTCATGGGATACCCGCGATCTACGCATATCGTGAGTTCGTCTCACATGGCGGCCTGATGAGTTACGGGCCAAATCTGACCGATATGTATCGCCACCTCGGCGATTACGCCGGCCAAATTCTCAGCGGCAAAAAGGTTGGAGAACTGCCCATCCAACAGTTGGTGAAAGTCGAGTTCATCATCAACCTTAAGGCTGCCAAAGCGCTCGGGTTGACGTTTCCGATCCCTCTAGTCGGTCGCGCTGACGAAGTGATCGAATGAAGGGCGCGATGTCCGCTATTGGCACTTAGCGAATATCGACTTGTGCGCTGCACATGTCTGCTTCTGACCCAAAGCGGACATGACCGCAGGACAACTGAATGCTAGCTAACTAATTCCCGACCACACCGAAATTATCGCTTTGAACCTATAAATGAATTCGTCATCGACCCCACACGTTGATGGTCGTCGGTCACCGCCGCTTCGGCGGTGCTGGTTATTCCTTCCCGGCGCTGATCGAGGTGCTCTACTTACGGCAAGTTCGTGCGGGGCCGATGTCTTAATCCAAGAGCTCGAGGATTTTACGCCGCCAGAGCGCCGGCCAGAAGCTCGCGCAATGGCATCCGAAATCTATGCGGCTTGGCGTGCAGCCGGGATTGTTGCCGCCGTTAGGGTCAATCCGCTCGAAAGCGAGGGCCGCGCCGACCTCGCCGAAGTAATGCGTGGACGTCCTGATGTCGTAGTTATGTCGAAAGTTGCCGAACCCGAACATGTTGTGGCACTCGACGAGGAAGTAGGGCGGCTCGAACAACGCTTCAATATTCCTGCCGGCAGTACCGAGCTTGCGCCGAATATCGAGTCAGCGCGCGGCATAATGCAAACTTACGGTATCGCGAGAGCGAGCCCGCGAGTGACGGGTGTTCTTGGCTCGACCGAAGACGTAGCGGCGGATCTCGGCGCCCCACGCAGTAAGACAGCTATCGAACTTGCTTATGCGCGCCAGCGCCTGCACCTCGAATGCACCGCCGCGAATGTTCTTTCGGTTGACTGCCCGTATACGTTTGCGGATTTGGACGGCTGCGAAGCCGATGCGCGTTACGCACGGCAGTTGGGCTATGTCGCCAAAAGTGCAGTTGATCCTAATCACGCTGCCGTCATAAACCGGGTGATGACGCCCTCCGCCGAGGAGATTCGCGAAGCTCTCGCCACCGTAGAAGCGTTCGAAGCTGCCCGCGCCGCCGGCAAAGATCGTGCCCGACGCGGAGACCTCCTAATCGAGGTGCCTCACTACTCCAGCGCCAAGCGATTGCTTGCCCGCGCCAAAGCCCTCGGACTCGGCTGACAACGCCGAACTGTGATCTCATGCCGATTGAATTGATGTCCGCTTTTGGCACATAACGGACATCCCTAGTTGCGGCGCACATGTCCGCTTTCGGGGGTAAAGCGGACATGGCGTTTTGCATTGCGCATGTCCGCAAATGACCCAAAGCAGACATTGGCAATTCATCGAACGCTGATCATCGAACGTTGATTTTTGGAGTTAGCAGGTAGGCACATACTTACAAAGACATTCAGTGCCAAGGTTCCAATAATCAAGGCGTAAAATAACGATATGAAAAAATAAAAAATGATCGGGCTCCCCACGTTCGCAACAATCTCAGGCGTTGGTTTCAATGGGCGGGCGACGGGAGAAGGCACATGATTTTCAAATCACTCCGTCTACCAACTTTAGCGCTGTCGGCGTGGTCGCAATGGCAGCAACCGCCTGCCCGGCCGTCGCGGATATTGTGACATTCCAGACGTTTATTTCGGTCCCGGCGGACGCGGCGAATGTGCAGCCGGGCGGGGCGTTCTCTTCATTCGACATCAGCTTCGCCGACCCGGTGACCGGAAACATCTTTATCGCCGACCGATCCAACGCCAGTGTCGATATTTTTTCGGGATCCAGCCTGACGTTTCTCGGCCGGGCGACCGGGTTTACCGGGCAGCAGGCGACAACATCAATTTCCGGCGCGGATGGCGTTTTGACCGTCACCTCGGGAGGGATCACAACCCTTTACGCGGGTGACGGCGACAGCACGCTCAAGTTCTTCAACGCGACCAATCCGGCTGCGCCGCAGTTTCAGGGTGCGATCTTGACCGGCGGCACGACCCGGGTCGACGAAATGGCCTACTCGCCGCTGACACACCAGATCCTCGCCGCTAACAACGCCGAGACCCCGGCATATGGAAATCTCTTCTCCACTACAAACGGACACCCGCCGGTCGCTCTCGTCACTACCCCCATCACCGTCCCCGCAAGCCAGGGGGGGATCGATGCCGGCGGCATGGAACAGCCGGCCTGGAATCCGACCACCGGATCGTTCTTCGTTTCTATTCCGGCGTTGGCCGGGAGCCAATAACCCAGGTGGGGTCTCCGAGATCAGCACTGCTGGCACAGTCCTGAAAACGATCGATTTTGGAACCAAAGGCATCGCATCATGCTCGCCGACCGGACTCGCCGTTGGCGGGGGCGGCAACATGTTGGTAGGGTGCGGCAACGTTGGAACGCAGGCGATCCTGATCAAGCCCGACGGCACGATTCTCAAGACGATCTCCGGGCTCGGTGGTACGGACGAACTGTGGTACGACCCGACGACAAAGAAGTTCTACGTCACCGGTAATAATGGCACCAACACCACTCGGTTCTTCGACATCGTCGATGAAAACGGCAACATTTTGCAGACCGTCAATCTGCCGGCGACCACAAGTGCGCATTCGATCACGGTAGATCCGCTGACCGGCGATGTTTTCGTGCCGCTCGCCGGCACCAGCGCGGTGAATCCCTGCCCGGCGAGTTTGGGCTGCATCGAAGTGTTCGCTTCCGCCCCAGAAACCCCGCTGCCCGGCGCGTTACCCCTGTTCGCCACCGGCCTTGGTGCGTTGGGTCTGTTCGGCTGGCGCAGAGAAGCAAGCAGCACTCCGTGCGTGATCGGACAGCAA
>CAVUPX010000009.1:0-553811 GCA_963743405.1 uncultured Alphaproteobacteria bacterium
GCAAGTTCGCGATGACATTTACCTGGTCGATGTCGTCATGCGCGCGACCGACGAGGAACGCGTTTCGCTCGATACGTTAGGGTCTATTCAAGTCCCGCTGCCGAACGGGCGGACGGTGCCGCTCAGTCAATTCGCATCGTTTACCTATGACCAGGAGCAGCCGCTGATCTGGCGCCGTGATCGGGTCCCGACACTTACGGTGCAGGCGGACGTCAAAACGGGGGTGCTTCCGGTAACGGTCGTCGACGAACTGGCGTCGCCCGTCACCGAGCTGGCAAAAACGCTGCAGCGCCCCTACCGGATCGTGACGGGCGGGGTCGTGGAGGATAGCGCGAAGGCGCAGGCTTCGGTCATTGCCGTCGTGCCGGCAATGTTGCTGATCATGTTCACCGTCCTGATGGTACAGCTGCGGAGCTTCTCACGGCTATTTATCGTTCTTAGCGTGGGGCCGCTTGGATTGATTGGCGTCTGGGGGCCCTATTGCTGTCCGGCAGGCCACTCGGGTTCGTCGCCATCCTCGGCATTTTGGCGCTGCTGGGCATGATCACCAAAAACGCCGTTATCCTGATCGGGCAAATCGAAGCTGAACGTAGTGAAGGCAAGAGTGTTTGGCAGGCGACTGTTGACGCTAGCAGTACGCGTTTCCGCCCGATCATGTTGACGGCGATCTCCACGGTTCTCGGCATGATCCCGATCGCTCCAACGGTGTTTTGGGGACCGATGGCTTTCGCGATCATGGGAGGATTGCTTGTTGGGACAATCCTTACGCTCGTCTTCTTGCCGGCACTCTATGTGACTTGGTTCGGGGGAAAGGAATCTTCCTCCGATCGAAGGCCGGCGACCGCTAGTTGACTAATCTCGCCCGCTCGATCGGCCGATGCCGAGGTTGGATAGCGAGGTGTTATGGCGACCAAAGAAAAGGTGAAGACTGATCGTGACGAAGTGCTCGTAGACCTTGCGCTGCAAGGGGGCGGGTCGCACGGGGCGTTCGCCTGGGGCGTGCTCGATCGTCTCCTGGAGGAGCCGTGGCTACGCATTGATGGAATTTCGGGAACTTCCGCCGGAGCGATGAATGGTGCCGTGCTGGTCGCTGGTTATACAGCGGGCGGTCCCGAAGGCGCCAAGGCAGCGCTTGACGCCTTCTGGAAACGTGTTTCGCACTCCGCTCGATTCAGTCCTCTCCGGCGAAGCCCGCTGGATATTCTGCTGGGCCGGTGGACATTGGATACGTCACCATTTTACCTGGCCTTTGACCTGGCGAGTCGTGTCTTCTCGCCTTACGATTTTGGCCAGCAATGCGCCAATCCTCTGCGCGACATTCTCGCCGAATGTGTCGACTTTAGTCAGGTCGCGCGGGCTCCGATCCGATTGTTTATAACCGCCACCAACGTTCGAACGGGTCGCGGCCGCGTGTTCCGCAACGCGGAGATTACGCCCGAGGTACTCCTCGCTTCCGCCTGCTTGCCAACGGTGTTCCAGGCAATCGAAATCGAAGGCGAGGCCTACTGGGATGGCGGCTACACCGGTAATCCGACAATTACCCCGCTCGTACGCGAGTGCAAATCGCAAGACACACTCCTTGTCGCGGTCAATCCCGTTGAACGCCCAGGGACGCCGCGTTCTGCACGCGACATCCTCGATCGATTAAACGAAGTCTCATTCAACTCCGCACTATTGAAAGAGCTGCGAATGATCGCGCTGTTGCGGAAAGTCGCGGATCCGGGAACCAGTGAGGGAGCACAGTGGGCTCACATGCGCATCCATCTTATTGCAAGTCCACTCCTTGCCACACTCGGAGCGTCTTCCAAATTAAACGCCGAGTGGGATTTTCTATGCATGTTGCGCGATGAAGGCCGGCGTTCCGCCGACGCGTTCCTAAGCGCCAACGCGGCGAATATAGGCAAGCAATCGTCTGTCGACCTGGACGTTCTGCTGCAACAGGTCTGATGCAATGGGTCTCTTAGGCTTTGCCAGCCGTAATATTTTTTAGGGTCGCGCAAAATCGAAAAACTAGTGAGCCCGCACATCCCGGTCATAGGTGACGAAGGCCGCCAGCCGCCATGTACAGGGCCAGGAAGTAGTAAAGAATGTACAGGTTGTACGTCTGGCCGTTGCCTGTGTAGAGCAGCCTCGTCCGGCCGGCGAGCGCGCCAACAGCAACGGCGAGCGCTGCCCAGAACTCGCTCGCCCACGGCGGGGTCAACATCGTGGAAACCTGCTTGCAGATATCGTAGATACTGAGCTGCGAGCGACCGCGAGCCTTCGGCCAGCCGGTTGCTCGCAGCAACCAGAACAGTCCGTACAAGACAGCTGCTGCCGCAACGGCGAATAGCATCACCGGAACCGGATTCCAGTAGCCGTAGATCATTTCGAGCGACATGCCCTGCCATACGAGCGTCGATGCGAACTGGGGATCGATCGCCCTGGAGACCGGCTCGATCAGGAGCTTCGGGAAGAACGACATCACGAGGATGCCGGCGATTAGCAGATACTGCGGGATCAGCAGGGCGACCGGCGCATCAGCAATCCTGCCGTGGCCTGCTTTGCGTGGGCCGAGAAAGACCGCCTGGATGAAGCGCGCCATGTAGAGAAAGCCCACGAATGTCGCCAGCAGCGTCATGATCGCCGGCCCATACCAGCCCTTCTCAATCATCGCGCTCAGCAGCAGCCACTTTCCACCAAAGCCAGCGAGCGGGGGCAGCCCCGACATCGCGACAATCGCAACGGCCGCAGCGACGAACGTGAGCGGCATCGCCGCTGCCAGTCCGCCAAGGTCGGGCAAGGCCCGCCGGCCGGTGCGTAGAATAATTGCCGCGGCGGCGAGAAACAGAATCCCTTTCACCATCACATGATTGGCGACCAGGTAGAGCGCGGTGACCCAGCCGAGATGGCTCATCAGCGCGATCGCGGCCATGATGTAGCCAAGCTGGCTCATGCTCGAATAGGCCAGCATGCGCTTCATGTCGTCCTGACGCACGGCCAGCATGGCGCCCGCGAGTGTGGTCAGCATCGCGATCCATCCGAGGACATACGCGAGATCGAGCGTGACCTCCGAACGAATCGCGAGATAGGTCCCGACCAGCAGGCCGAACATGGACGCTTTGCTGACGACCGCCGACAGCAACGCGGACACGTCATCGTCGGCCTCGGCATAAGAACCCGGCAGCCAAACATGGACACCGATGGCCCCAGCCTTGATCAGAAGCCCGATCGCCAGCAATACAAAGACCGGTACATTCTCCGGCCCCGCCGCGCGCAATGTCACGAGTGAGATGCTGCCGGTGCTGGCGTGCATCAGCGCAAATCCAACGAGCAAAAAGAACGCGGCCACCAGCGAGAACAGCAAGTAGCGCAAGGCATGAACCGCCGCTTCGCGCCGCCGCAAGATCAGGAAATAAGACGAGAGCGTAATCAGCTCCCAGATGAAAAAGAACTCGAGGCTGGTGGCGGTCGTCGGCAATGCCGCGAGGGACAGCAGCATCACAGCGAGGAGTGGATAAAAGCCCGGACGGCGGTCGCGCCGTTCGAGGCAGGCGATCGAGACGACCAGGCCACCCGCGAGCAGAAGAACCGCGAATAGCGCGTTGATGCCGGACAGATCGTGGATGAGCCACAGACCGGCGGCCGATACCACGGCCAGTGCGATCACGCCGGTCACGCGCGCGTCCAGCCGCTCGAACGGGTAGAGCGCGAGACCCGCGGCAAGTGGCACGAACACCCACAGCGAGTCGATTCCCGCGAGGATCGCCGCAAAACAGCCACTCGCGGTCAGCAGCACGGCCAATGCGAATACCGGCAGAAGCGCAGCCACCTCGCGTCGCGATTTACCCGCTTTGGCGGATGAATGGACGACTTGGCCAAACCAGCGAAACAAATAAGCGGCTTCGAGCAGAGAGCCAACAAGCACAATCGCAATCCAAACATAGCGCTCGCCAGCCGCCAGGCTCAGGACCAGTTGCCACTTCGCCCAAAAAGCCGGGAACGGTGGAAATCCGGAGACCGCAGCCAGCAGGATGCCAAACAGGAGGATCGCTCCAGGCTTTCCGGACAGCACGGACCAATCCAGCAGGCGCTTTCCGCTGACATGGCCCGCCAGCCAAAACAGCCCGACCTTGGCGAACAAATGATTGACGAACAGGCCTACGATCACGAGGTACAGGACGGAGCTTTCGGCCTGCAGTTCTTGCAGCAGACAGGCTGCAAGTGTCATGAGACCCATTTGGCCGATCGATGAATAGCCGAGCAGCCGTTGCGCTTTGGTCTGCTGCAGACCAATCAGGTTCGAGAACAGGAACGTGACAGCACTCAGCGCGGCGATGAGCTCAAGCTGATCGTCGAACAGCGGGAGCAGCTTCAGCAACGCAAAAAATACGCCGGCCGAAACGCCTCCCGCGATCAGCGCCGCCACGTCGCTGCGAGCGGTCTCGTAAACGTCCAGGCCCCAGCCGTTCGCCGGAAAAGGCTTGAGCTCGAGCAGCAGACAGGCGAGCAGAAACATCAGCGCGGCGAAGCCGATCGGCCCGGCAATGGTTTCGCGTGCGACAATCAGATCGTCGATGTTGAGAATCCCGGTCGTGGCGTAGAGCAGCATCGTGCCGATCAGGAAGAAGGTCGACGCCAGGACCGTCGCCATCAGGTATTTGAACGCCGCCGAAAGCGCGGCAGACGTATCCTGCAGGCTGAGTAGGCCATAGGTGGCGACCGAGACGATCTCCAGGAACACGAACAGATTGAACAAGTCGCGGGTCATGACCATGCCCTGGATGCCCATGACCAACAGAAGGCAGAGCAGCATGGCGCCGTATGTTCTGCGGACAAAGGCGCCGACGCCAAGCAGCGCGACGAGATTGATGCTGAAAGCGAAGATCGCCTCGGGAAGACCCATCCGCAGATCGATCGCATAAGGCGGATAAGCGCCACCGGTCAGGATGTCGATCGGCGTACCTCCCCGCGCAAGCCGCCATAGCGAGACGCCCGAGATCAGGGTCATGGCGGCAAGCGCGAGCACAAACACTGCGGGTAGCCACCTGCGGCCGAAACGGTTGACCAGCGGGATCAGGAAGGCACCGCCCAAACCGACAATAAAGATATTGAGCGGATGAAAGACGCTGCTCACCATTTCGACTCCGTGAAAGCGTCGATCGAGAGCGTCTTCTTCGAGTTGTAGAGCCGGATCGCATAGGCCAGCATGACTGCCGTGACGGCGAGCCCGATCACGATCGCGGTCACGACCAGTGCCGAGGGAATTGGATCGACCGCGCGCGATGGTGCTTCAGCCACACTGAGGGCGCGATCGATGATTGGCGCAGTGCCGTTCGCGACATAACCGATCGCCACGATCATGATATGCGTGCCGGTGCCGATCAGCGAGAATGAGATGATGATCCGCAGGATATTGCGGTGAGTCAGCATGCCCCAAAGTCCGATCAGGATCAGGGCGAGGCCGGTGGCCAGAACGACGGTAGAGATCATCGGTCACCTCCGACTCAGGCCCGAAACCGGTCGATGATAACGCTGAGTTCGCAGCCGACCTTGACGCCCAGCAAGACGGAAAGCAGCGGGATCGCTCCCGCACTAAAAAACGCACCGAACTCGCCGAGCGGCAGCACCCGATTGTCCAGAAATCCGTCGGCGACGATCAATCCCGCAACGCCGACGAGCACGAAGAGCACGCCCGCGATCGACTCGGTGCTGCTGAGAAAGTCGAGATCGAGCCGCTGTTGCGGATCAGCGAGCAGCAGGAGCAGCACACTCGACGCAATCACTGCCCCGCCCTGGAAGCCTCCGCCTGCGGACAGGTGACCGTTCATGATGATATAGGCCGCAAAAATCGCAATCAGGGGCACGAGGATCTGCGCGCCGGTCCGCACGATCTCGCTGGCCTGCCGGGGTTGTCCTTCGGTTGACTTCTTGTTGCGTCGCGCCCGTGTTCTCAGTATCAGGCCGACGCCCGCCGCAACCATGAACAGCACCGCTACCTCGCCGAGCGTGTCGAAGGCCCGGTAAGTCAGAAGAATGCCGGTGACGACGTTGGGTGCGCCGAGATGCTGTGGGACAAGCTCCACATAACGTTTGGCTAGCGGCGGTAGCGACTGGTGTCCGACGTGGTTAGCGGCAAGACTCGCGAACACGAGCCCAATCAAGGTGACGGCGACGATGATGCTGGTGCGCCTGATCATGCGCGCGCCTCGCCGAGGCTTTCGGGCATCGCGTAGCGCGTCGACGGTCGTCTCTCGCGCCATTGGAATCCGAACCCGGTGGGCGGCACGCGCCAGCGCGTGCGAAGACACCGGATTGGTCATCAGCACGAAGTAAATGAGGATCACGAGTTTCAGGGTCCAGCCCGGGTGATAGAAGGCAAGCCCGGCGAGGATCAACGTGTTGCCGAGCGTGGACGCTTTGGTGCCTGCCTGCATGCGCGTATAGGCGTCGGGCATCCGCAGCATGCCGAGGCCGGCTGAAAAGTGAAACAACGCGCCGAGCAGAACCAGAATGCTGCCGATCAGCTCCGCCATGCTCATTCCTCCGCGCCGGCGGTCCGGCGGATCGCATAGAGAAGAATCAGCGCCGAAAGGCCGGAGCCAATCGATGCTTCGGTCATCGCAACATCGGGCGCCCCGAGGACCACGTAGCAGACAGCCGCGAACAGGCCCGCAAGGCTGCCGCTCACCATCGCGGCCATGAGACTGTCGAGACGCACGGCCAAAAACCCGCTCACGAGAATGCTGGCGCAGAGCAGGCAGACCATGAGCGCGAGCATGGCGTTAGACCCCTCGTTCGAGATAACGGGCAACCGCCAGCACGGCGAGGAAGCTCAACACGCCGTAAACCAGGGCCACGTCGAGGTAGATAAATCGGTCGGCGACGTGCGCGTAAAGCGCGATCAACGAGATCGACACGACGGTCAGCATGTCGACCGCAGCGACACGGTCGACTACGGAGCGGCCAAGGATCAGGCGCAGAACGCCGAACAGAACTCCGAGGGAAATCAGGATCGCGGCAACGATCAGAATGCCTTCAGCCAAAGATCTTCTCCAGACGCTCCTCGAACGGCCCGGCGATCTGGCGCGTCGCCTCGTCGGGATCGGTGGTCTTTACATCGAGCCAGTGAATGAACAGGCGGTCCTTATCAATGTCGACGACCAGAGAGCCCGGCGTCAGCGCGATCGAATTCGCGAGCGCGAGGCGGCCCACCGGCGTTTTAAGCTTGGTCTTGATCTCGACGATACCGGGATTGATGTCGATGCGCCGCGCGAACACGTAGCGCATCATGTTGATGTTGGCGCGCACCAGCTCGACCGCGAAGACACCGGTGTACCGGACGAAGTGATAGAGCCGCGCAGGAGAGAAGCGCACATCCCGCCACACGGTCGACTTACGCGAAAAAAAGTAAGCCAGCACCGCCGCAATCAGCGCGCCGGTCGCAACCGATTCGGGTGCGAGCGACGAGTTCGCAGCGAACCAGATGAACGTCAGAAGAATCCAGAGCCAGAAGAACCCGCCGGCCGGCTTCCATGTGGGACGATCCAGCGCCATCTCGTCAGCGGCCCCCGGCTGTAACGGTCTTGAGACGTTTTCGACACCCTACGTCGGCTTGTGAATAAAGCTCAGATACTTTTCCCACCAAGCATTTCGAGAATGAAACGCTGTGGTGCCCGTCACGATAACAGCCACGAGCAAAACCAACGTGATAGCGTACTTGATCCACCGTCGCGAAGGGTCTCGTACCTGAGTTTGCTCTAAATCCGGTTCGGTCACTAAAGCTCTCCCAGCCGACTCTTTCGGGCGTATCGGAGAAAACGTCGCGACCACGTTATCCGCCGTCGCCCACATGGTGCGATTGCCCCAAAGGCCAACGACACTCGCTCAATTCTATTCGATAATATATTGGATATTATAGCGTTTCAGGAAACTAAGACCCGCAATGTTCCGGACGTTGCAGAAAGCCTTGAGGCCTTCGCGAAACGATAGCCTCGCCCAAGCCTTCTCGCGCTTAGGATGGGTTGGCTTTTGGATGCAGATTGCCATCGGTGCAATACCGTTGGCGCTCACCACTTACGCTTTTACATTTGGCACTGCTCCAGCCGCCGGTACGCGGAGCGGCTTTCCCCTGATCCACTATCTGACGATCGCCGGTCTCTTGGTGTTGGCATTCACCACAGCGTGGTTTTATCGGTACACTCGCCTCGCAGTACGGATTGCTAATCCAGAACGGCGTCCAACTGAATTTGCTGTACAGCGAACCGTTTGGACCGGTATTACGGCGAGCGCACTCGGAATCTTTTTTACAATGCTGGTGATGTTTTTTGAGGTCGCGCAGCTTTTAGTTTATTTTCTTCGCGCGCCCCAAGCGGGCATCCCGGTCGTTCAAACAACGGCGGGCGCAGCCAGCTGGGTATCCGCAGCTGACATCATGAGTCTGATGGCCCTCCTCCTCACCATGTTCGTCGAGGTCGTTGTCCTCGCGTTCAGCCTTTGGCTTTTGTTCCGCGCGACGATCGCGTCGAGAGAGTTTCCGAACATTGGTGACGATGACGCCTAGTGCGTCGGCCCATAACGCAAGCTGCAAGCTACCGCCGAGTTATTTCCAGCCCGCTCAGATCGACAGAGGGTTTAATGCCCCCTCGTCCCCGCAATTCCAAAACGACGCCGTGCCAGTTCTGCAGCCGTATTGTTCCTGGCCTGCCTTCCACCGCCGAGACGGTCGAATAGATGCCGTGAATGCTCGCCGCAGTCCGCATGTGATAGGCACGGCCGACCAAGTCCACGCGTGATGCCCCAAAGGGTCCAACGCTGACACCGCCGACGCGCAGCGAATAGCGCTTGCCCTGGAAATGCAAGGTGCCGCTACCCCCGCCCACGATGAACGCGGTCCTATTAATTATGATACGGACCGAGCCGGCTGCGGCGTGGGATCGTGTGGGCGTTCCAGCGAGTATTGCCGACGCCGCTAGAACGGCTAAACCGAATTTTATTGCACGAGAAGAACCAAGCATCGTTGTCTCCGCGCACGCTCGTCACTGCAAATCCGGCGGATCGCAAATCCACGCCAAGCTTATTGGACTAACTTGGCGCGTAAACGTCCGAACTCGGCGTCAGTTATCGAACCGGATTTTTTTAACTGATCAAGCTTGGCGATTTCGTCTGCGACACTATAACCAACTACGCGCCTCAGTTCGTCGCGTGTTTGCTGGGCTTGCTGAGCGTTGCGCTCAGCCATTCCTCTCCCCTGAGTAATCAAGTAGGCAAACACGCCAAAGTAAGATGTCAAAACGACTGCTAGTACCCACAGGGCCTTAGCCAACCCTGAGATGTCGTGCCGTCGGAACAGGTCGCCGAAGATAATAACAAGAAGCCAGAACCAGACGACAAATGCGAACACAGCGATGATGTCTGTCAAAAAATTTGAAAAGGTGAAGCCTCCGTCGAAGAGCATCGTGTCCTCCTTGCGTATTCGTCTTTAACTCAACAGGCGCCGATGGCACTCATGAATACAAATGGATTTCCGCACACTGCATCAGAAACGGTGCTACTTGCTGCACTTGCCCGTATCCGTAGCGCAGTGATACCCCGCATGACAAAAATGATAGCGGCCTGATTCACCCCGGTGGCATTCGCAGGTTTTTTTAGTAACGATACCGTCGGGGCAGTGAGGAAACCGCTTGAACTTGATTGCGGCGGAAGCCCCGTGCGCCATCAGGCAACTGAAGATGCACGTGAGAGCGATGAGGGTCTTTCTCATGTTCATCCCAGGACTGTTATGGCGCCCGAGAACACTATTGCTGGAGCACGAGGGCATCCGTCGAGTTGGCCTTTAGGGCAAGGAAATTACCGGCCGGCTGGGTGCGGAGAGTCATTCTGGCGTAATCGGACGGCGTATCTGGAAATGTCGAAGGATTGCGACACACGCGGCGGCCGCGGCGATGTGCTTGAGAGTGTGACCGCTCAAAACTGACCCGACAGAATAAATCTCGGCGTCATAGAACTCGAACAGCTTTGCGAGAGCATATAAAGCTGCGGCGATCAGCCAGTAGGACGTGCCGCTGTACTTAGCCGGAAACAGCAGGAATAGCAGTGGTAACACGAGGCAGGGGAAAAACTGCACCCAGCCATAGAGGCGCAGATCGCCGGTCCAGCGCCATAGCAACAGGCTGAATACGCCGACCGCGATCAAGGGCCACAACAGAACGGCTCCTGCTTTCGCGTCGATTCGCTCTTCGATCGAAATTGCAAGAATAGCCATGAAGCTCATCGCCATCGGCAGCCTGTCCCAAAACAAGGTCCGGTCATTTGGATCGAGGTGATAGTAGGACGAGCCGAAGCCGGTGAGCAGGATTCCCAAGAAGAGCACATCGATCGCGGGGTCGCGACGAAATTGCCACAGGCCCACCGCTCCGATCACAGCAAAGGGACAATTCGAAACGACGTTCCAGAAATTCGGTATGTCGAAGAATGTCCGTTGATCGGCGAACGCGTGATAGCTTTGATCTTGGACAATGGGCCCCAATAAAAGTAGGCCAGCCAGTGATGCAGCCGTCAGCGCAAGGAGAGCAAGCACGCGCCGTCTATTTTTGATACTGGTCATTTGGCTAGAATAGCAAAAGCAGCGGCCAAATTCCGGAGCATTGCCATCCGGCCCCAATGGCGCTCAACGAGTGATTGGCGGGAGCGATGCGCGGATGCGCTCCGAGAAATCAGGCGCGTTGTCCGCCGCCTTCGCGGCTTCGTTGATCAGGGAGAGCCGTCGCAATTCATCAAATGGCAAGGTCGTGTTCACCCGACCTGAATGGTAGAGGTAGCCGTCGATCATGCCATTCAATAGATGGCGAATGTCGAACCGGCCGGCCCGGCCGGCAGCATTTGCGTAGCGTATGATGTTGATCGTGCAGCTGTTGCTGAGCAAATGATAGAATTCCGGCCGATCGGCAAGCTCGTTGATCCGCTTTAGGTAGATCGTGAGCAGCCGGCGCGCGTCGTCGGGTGACGTGTTGAGGTGATAGAGATACACGGTCTCCTTGCGATAGTTTGTGCGCACCCTAACAAGGTCACGCTCGTCGCCTACCACATAGATCAACTCGAATTGCTTGAAGAGGGAAGCGACAGGATTGAAGCCCTCACCCACCTCGGGCCGCGTCTCAATCGAGATGCTCAACGGTGGCGCGTTATCGAAGATGAAGCTCAAGAACGTGTGCCCAACCAACCCTTCACTCCAGTAGGACACAAAAAAATCGAGGCCGGTCAGGTGTGACAGCTGTATCTTCCGCACCTCATAGCGCACCGTGAAATCATCCCGGCTGCGGTAATCGAAATTCCGCACACCGTCTATGCTCACGGTATCACCGTCGATAATCGCCCGCGGCATCACAGCGACTTCGGGCCGCCACTCACGATTGTGCGAGGGGGGAATGGATACCCACCACGCAGCCACGCCAAGGAAAAGTACAACGAGGACCGCGGACCAACGCCGTCGACGCGAAAGCCATAGGGCCCAGATTGCAAACGCGGCAAAAGCAGCCGCCAAGGCTGGACGCAAACCGGCCCACGGCAGGTTCGAATAATAGAGGGCCAGGGTGGCCCACCCGATGAGTAAGCCCTGGCATAGAAACCAGATTCCCCTGATCAGCCAGCCAAGAACCCTGGAGAGGAAGCCGCGACAACTCCTCCCGCTTGCCTCAGTTCTACGCATAAGCTCCCCTATATCAGCGGCAGATTGACCAAAATAGCGTTATCGCTAGGCCCGCGGGTTGGAGTAAACACGTTGAGCGCCGCGCCGAGAATATCTGTACCGAGCCGGTGGATATTGGAAATCCGGGTGATAGCCCCGCGCGTCGAAGCAGTGCAAAACGGGATGTCCGCTTTGCACCTAAAAGCGGACTTGCTGACGGCAAACGGCTATTGGACCGTGGTCCAATTGGCGCCAACTGTTTAAAGCGCGTAAGCAAATACGATGAAAAAGGGAGAGACGCATGTTGCGAACGGTATTTGCCGTCGCTGTTGCGGGTTTGATTCTAGCGGCCGTGTCCGGAACTGCACAAACTGCACCGCTCGCGCCGCTACCTGCGGGTGCCACGGCCGGCCTCGATAATTTGACTGACGTGCAGTGGGGGCGACACTGCTGGCGTGACCGCTGGGGACGCGTGCACTGTCGCGGTGGTCGTAACTGCTGGCGTGATCGCTGGGGCCATAGGCACTGCAGGTGGTGGTGATTTCAAACCTCGTGACTTAGCGGACACTGGGTGTCCGCTGTACCCCCGGAGGCGGACATTGGATGCCGTTTGCCAACGTTTTGGCCCCTTACAGTCGGCTCGCGGCAAGGCCGCCGAGTAGCGGCCCGACCTATTTTGCGCGATTATTGGTCGGACGAGAAATCGCCCGTTAGGTGAAAATCCCTCGTATGTGGAGGGTGCAATGGAAATCGTATTTTGGTTGATCGTGCCAATAGTCGCACTTGTGATCGCTTACATCTGCGCTCTGAGTGTTGCGAAACGCCGTCGCTACCGATCTGGCAGGCCTGCTGCGGCCCCCTATCCTAAAGAGCATGGGGTCGATTTGCAGGCGCGAAGAAAACTTCATGACGACGTTACCTGAACGATTGGTTCCTTGACCGCTCGATGCGCAGAGTGCGTTTGCCGCCATTAGCGACAAAGGCGGGAGTTGCCACGGTCGATGTCCGCTTTGGGTCATAAGCGGACATGTGCGGTGCAAAACGGCACGTCCGCTCTTACCCCTAATAGCGGACAAACACAGGCGCGGTTGGAATGTCCGCTACGTGCCAGCAGCAAATGTCGCACCGCACGTCTCGGAACCGCGAGAGAACGCCGACATGATTGTCCCGGCGGCTGTAGGGCGCGAGGCCCGCCAGCAATTGAGCCCGGCACTAATTTTTCTTGCTGGGATCGTCGGCAGCGTTCACGTACGCGATGCCAAATGGTCCGTCGCCACTAATTTGAACGACTGTCGCCACTTTGGTGAACGCATAATGATTGGTATTCGCAGGGAGTTCGACGAAACCGCCAGGACCAAGCTTACTGGCCCCCTTCTCGTCCAGCTTGTCGCCGGTTCCGAAATGAAATTCACCAGAGATAACCGTTATACGTTCGACATGCGGATGTTTGTGGGCTGGAATCTTATATCCTGCCGGCATTTTTAGACGGATAATAAACGTGCCTGACTTCCCGGCATCGCCAGACAAGCCTGCCAGCTGACCGCCCTTTGGAGGCGCGCCAGGCGCAGGTCCCCACTTGATGGCGCTGGCCGAAATTCCTTTCGGCCCAGAATCCTGTGCCATGGCTACGGTGGTGATTAGCGCAAGCGCTGATAAGGCGACGAAAGCGCGCATGGAGATCTCCCCTTTTCGGTGGTTGGAGCTGGCGCCGCACCGACCAAGTGGTTCAAACGCCGAACGATTAAGTTTAAGAATCAAACGATCAAGTTCAAAAGCCAAATTATGAAGACGATCTTATTTGAAGTCTGGTAATTTCGTGCCTACCGACGGCAGCGGCTACCGATAATTGAATGGCGAATTCGGAACTTCGCCGTTTTGTTGGTAGCTAACAGGGGGAAATAGTCCCGCCTATTTGTGTGAGATGCCGTTCATTAGCTGCGCTATTTGGTCGAATAGCAACCTGCCAACTGTGTTTTTTTGTTCGGGGACGCTGGATTGGACAGCAGCACTGACAGAACTATCCGCGGTTCGTTTTAGACGCTCAATGTCCGCTTTTGGTCAAAAGCGGACATTGACCGGACCCCCGCGCCTATGCGGTCAAGCGATGACGCTCTGTTGCGGCTCCGCTAATTATCACGCCGCCGATCGCAGGTATTTATCGAACCAATCCAGCGTGCGCTGCCAGGCAAGTTTGGCCGCAGCCTCGTCGTAACGGGGAGTCGTATCGTTGTGGAAGCCGTGATTGGCTCCTGCATACACATAGCCCTCGTGCACTACGTGTGCGGCTGTCAGTGCGGCATCATAGGCTGGCCAGCCTGACGTGATCCGTGTGTCAAGTTCGCCGTACTGCGCAAGCACCGGCGCTTTAATATTCGCTACATCGGGAGCGCTCGGCTGACTTCCATAGAATGGAACCGCGGCCGCAAGATCAGTGCCCATCTGCACGGCCAACAGGTTTACAACGCCGCCACCAAAGCAAAAACCGACAGCGCCGAGTTTACCGGTGCAATCCGGGCGCGATTTCAGCCACGTTGCGGCGGCATGAAAATCTTCTCGCATTTTGGCGCCGTCGATTTGCCTGAAAAGCTCCAAACCCTTCTCATCATCTCCGGGATAACCGCCCGCAGACGTCAGCCCATCGGGGGCAAATGCGATGTACTTGGCCACCGCCAGCCGCCGCGCCACATCTTTTATGTACGGATTTAGGCCACGGTTTTCGTGAACAACCAGGATCGCGGGCAGTTTTCCCGCAACAGTCGCCGGGCGTACCAGATAACCGTTGATGCTTCCGTTGCCCCGCGGCGATGGCAGAGTTGCGGTCTCAGCTTTGATCCGACTGTCGTTTTCTTGAACTTGTATTGCCCACGCATAGTTCGGTCGGAGCAACTCTAGGAGCGCAGCTGCCGTCATGCCGCCGACAGCGAACTTTTGTGCACCATCGAGAAACTGGCGGCGATCAATGCCGCCATGAACGTATCGGTCGAACAGGTTCAAGAGTTCCTGTGGAAAATCGGACGCTTTCTTTCGTTCCATCGGAGTGTTCCTAACTGCTGGCCCCGCAGCCATAACAAAATCATGGAGCAACCCAGCCCCGCAAGCCCACACGCGACACTCTGCGATGTCCGCTTTCCCCCAAAAGCGGACATTGCCAGAATTATTCGATGACTTCGTCAGCGCTCGCAAGGAGCCTTGGCGGCACTTCGAGGCCGAGCGCCTTGGCCGTCTTGAGATTGACGGCTAGTTCGTACTTGGTTGGTGCCTGCACGGGTAGGTCGCTCGGTTTCTCGCCCTTAAGGATGCGATCGACGTAGGCGGCCCCGGAACGAAAGGCATCGACCGGATCGGGGCCATAGGAGACGAGTCCCCCGTCCTTGACGAAGTAGCGCGCGGGATAAACAGCGGGCAGCCGGTGCCGCGCCGCAAGTGTTATGATCAATTTGCGATGGCCGATAGCAGAGCCACTCAACGTCACGATCAAACCGGCATTCGAGCCGCGCGCAAATGTAGTTACGGTGCGCTCTATCTCTTTGTCGTCACGAGCATCGACTGGGCTTGCCTCCACACCAAATGATGGCGCCAGCGTCTGAATGGCGGTCAGTTGACCTATCCCGGACGACTCTGATGGATCACGGACGACCATCACTCGCGAAACACTCGGCGCAATCTGCTTAAGCAACTCCAGCCACTTTCCACTCATACCGAACTCGTACTCGATAAATCCCGTCGTATTGCCGCCGGGCCGTGCCATGCTCGCAATCAGACCGCGGTTGACCGGGTCGGTAGTTCCTACAAATACGATTGGAATTGTACTGGTCACCCGCTGCAACTCGCTGGTCCCTGTGCCCCCGACAACTAGAATGACGTTCGGAGCGAGCGCAACCAATTCTGGCGCATATTTTCTATAGAATTTCGAGTCACCTGCTGCCCAGCGATAATCAATCTGCACGTTGCTGCCGAGTTTCCAGCCCCGCTCCTGCAATCCTTGGACTAAAGCTGCGACCCGGAGCGCTGATTGCGGGTCGCTCTCGGCTATGTTCATGAGTACACCAATCCGGCGCAACTGCTCCGGCTGCTGCGCACGCGCCCTCACTGGCCATGCCGCCACCGAGGTGCCAATCAATGATAAGAGATCGCGCCGTCTCATTGCCTCCCCCCAGGCTCAGGACAGGGCATCGTATTGGGTTAGGCTAGCACTCTGAAAGGGGGATGTCCGTTTTGGGTCAATACCGGAGGTCCCACGGCACGCGCAAACTCCAACGTGGTCGCGCCGCAACCGCAGCCGATATCTAGCACCCGTTCGCCGGTGTGCGGCGCCGCGAAGGCGAGCAACGCTTCCGTCACCGGCGCCAAGGTGATGTCGGTGTGCTCCTGTCGCGCCACCCATGTATCGCCGCCCGGCCCGTTCCAGAAGGCAAGTTGACCGGCGTTGATTTGCTCGGGGCTGCGCCGCGGCAGCCTATCTAAACCGGCATTCCCGCGGTTTTGCAATCTTGTCCACTGTTGCTGTGCGGCCATAGGAGCAGTGACGGGCGAACCCTATTGTCGATCTATGCTTGACCGACCTTCCGACGAGGACGTTAGCCGTCAGATCCTAGGCGTTTTCATGCGTCATCGGATTCCTGCGACTGGCACGCTGCAACGCAATTATTTTTTCGAAGTGCGCGACAGTGATTTCCAACGCGGGATCAACACCGCGGTCGCCAACAATTGGATCACCATCGATTTGCGAAACCGCTACCGCTATCAACTCACGGCAACGGGATACGCTGTCGGGCGCGTGATCGATCCAGTCCCCGGAGTGTAGAACAGAGGCAATGTCCGCTTTGGGTCAGAAGCGGACATCTGCAGCGCAAAAAAGGCATGTCCGCTTTACCCGCGAAAGCAGACATCCAATGGTTCTTTATTGTTTTCGCGACCTTTGTATTGAACCAACCATCTGGAGCGGGCGCGATCGCGGAGCGAATTGGTGGATTCCCTCTTGGTCAAGTTCATAAAGGGGATCATAGCGATCAAGTGCCATGGAGCTTTCGACCAGTATCGACGTACGATCATCAAGAATGAGCCAGTGACGATCTTTGATGCGAATTGCGACGACGGCATGCTGCTGGTGAGTTGATCTGACGTCAACAACGACGATCTTCAAAGCATCGGGCGCAAAGCCGGCCTCTCTCAGCGCTGCGTACTTAAGCACCGCGTAATGTTTGCAGTCCCCAACGCTTCTCGCGAGGGCCGCAAGTGGTGATCTCCATTCGTTATCTGCATGAGCCGCATCGAGCAATCGCATCGAGAAATTCGTAGCCCTATTGATGTGGCCAATCTGAGCCAGTGGTTCAGGTTGTTCGCCTTGCTTTACGAGCGCAACGAATTTAGCTGCTGCAGGTGAACATGACTGGGCGTTAGCCCGACATCGAGTGATAATGGAGAGGTCTTCATCAACCTCCAGCAGCAGTTTCTGCCACGTCATGGCGAGCGGTTCTTCTGGTGTTGCGACAGTGGAAAGTCCGAATGGACCGTCAGTCTCCAACTGCGCGAGTGCTATTGGAACGCAGCAAAAAACAAAAACGACAAGCGGCAAATAAAAAGTCAAAGACCTTCGGACGATTTGGCGAGTGCTCAGCATGGCTCTTTGGCTCAACAACTTCTCAGCGGTTCGCGCTGTCCAGCGATGGTGAAGGATCGAGCCAAACCTTGTGGTGCATGTAGGCATAGGAACCGCGATAGAAAGCAGATTAACAGTGCGTTTTTTGCCCCTGCGTGGACATTTTTTACTAATTCTTGTAGCAGCGCGCCGGTTTAACCGCTTTTTCCAGCCCAGACACCGATGTCTGCTTTACCCCCGAAAGCGACATGTGCAGTGCAACTCCGCATGTCCGCGCATTACCCTCAAAAGCGGAATTTGGCTGACCAGCGATTGTATCTGTGGGCGGCGGGGCGTTGTTGATCATCCCGACGAAGCGAAAGCCCCGCTTGTGATACGTGCGAATGTGTATTTGATCGAAACCATTGTCGCCGACGGCACGGCGTGCCGAGCTGACGCGCGAACTGAGCGACGCCTCCGAGACGATGCGGCCCCGCCATATTGCAACCATAAGTTCGTCTTTGCTTACAACTCGATTGCGGTTTTGGACGAGATGAACGAGCAGATCGAAAACCTGCGGCTCGATTGGGACGAGTTCGCCGGCTCGCCGTAGCTCATACCGCGCGGCATCGATTACAAAATCCGCGAAGTGAAAATTCAGAGTATTGCTCGGCTGGCAAAGGAATGATGGATCGGAAAAGTCGTCATTGTTCATCGTTGCACTCGGAGCGATATTTTTGGGGGGATTTTGTTGTGAAAATGGTGCCGCAGCGCTGCTCAGCTCTCAACCCACAATGAGTTCACAGTATCCGCCTCGCGGTTCACCGAAACGTCATGGAATAAGAGAACAATGGTATTGTGTTAGCGGCTGCCGTTCGGCTGATCGATCCTTGCGCCGCGTCTGGTGCGCCCATGCGGCGAGGCGAGCCAATGCCCACTTTGGGTCACTAGCGGACATTGCCGCATGTCCGAGCGATGTCGGCTTTACCCTCGAAAGCCGTTCGGCCTTAAGGCCGATCGGTTCCTTTGGTTTCCGCCTCACGCAAACGTTAGCTGCCTGCCATATATCCTCGGGCCGGCGAGTGGTATGGTGATTGCTCTTGAGGAGATATGCGCATGAGAAAAGTCCTCGGATTTATTTTGATCGCCTTTGCGCTCGTTGCCGGAACGGCTGCTTTTGTAACCGTCAACCCGCATCAAGCCTTTGCTTGTGAAGACGGTGACAAGCGGGGCTCCTAGCAGACATCCGAACGAAAAGGCCTCGGTCTAACCGCCGGGGCCTTTTTGCGTTGGGCCGCCTGATATCCGCTTTGGGTCATTAGCGGAGCAATTGGAAATTAGCAGCCGGATATGTTTGCTATTTCTCCAAACCCCGAAACTCATGTCGCACGTGGGAAGAGCTATCGTCGGCTGATCTTAGTGGGGTTGCAAATCAACTGCGCCCACTAACCGGAGAAAATCACCCCGATCTGGTGAGGCTTTCTCCAAATCCTCCATGGGCTCAGCAACGTCTATCCCTGCAAGTATGGATTCTAGTGCTTCGCGCAGTTTTGTGTACTGGAACCAAGACCACGGGCGCTCAGTCCCTTCGGCGAGCTGTTCTATTGCCCACCTACGGATCCGCTCTAGTTCTTGGCGCATCATGCGTGGATCGTGGTTTGCCATTTGTTGGTAGTGAACGTTCCACCAAGGCAACCAGTTCCTGCCATTGACAGGTTGTCCTTATTTAATTGGTTCGGTGTCCTGGTAAGGCGAGAGAAGATATTAAGGTTTGCAGATCGGAATGTCCGCTTTGGGTCAAAAGCGGACATTTGCAGTGCAAAACGCCATGTCCGCTTTACCCCCAATAGCGGACATCGGCACGGTCTAGCCAAGCCGGATATTGGCGTCCTTCACAACCTTGCTCCACAGCGCCATCTGGCCCTGAACGAAGGTGCGAAATTCCTCCGGCGTGCCCGGGCGCACGTCGATATTGAGCTGCTCGAAGCGCGTGGCGACATTGGGGTCGTGCAGCACATTGTTGATGCCGGCATTGAGCTTCTGCACGATTGGCGCTGGCGTGCCGCGCGGCACGAAGACGCCGTTCCATTCATAGGCTTCGAAACCGGGCAAGGTATCCGACACCGGCGGAATATCAGGCAAGCTATTGAGCTTGCCTTTGCCGGTATGCGCGATGGCTTTCACCTTGCCGCCCTTGATCAGCCCGAGCGCCGACGACCCATTTGCAAAGAAAAATTTCACCTGCCCCGCCATCACGTCGTTGAGCGCAAGACCGCCGCCGCGATAAGGCACGTGACTGATCTTGATGCCGGTCTGGTGGCGGAACATCTCGAGCGAAAGATGTTGCAGCGTCCCGTTGCCGGACGAGGCCATGTTGATGCCGTCGGGCGAGGCTTTCGCGTAGGCGATCACTTCCGCCACGGTATTCACCGGCACCGACGGCGTGACCACCAGAATGTTCGGCACCAGCGAAACGAGCGCAACCGGCTCGAAGTCCTTGTTGTAATCGAACGGCAGGCTCGCATAGAGGCCGAGAATTAATTGAAAACGCGGTCGCGTCGTGCAGCACGGTGTAGCCGTCGGGCTCGGATTTTGCGACCACCGCCTCGCCAATGGTGCCGCCGGCCCCGCCGCGATTTTCAACGATGAAGCTCTGGTTGAATAGCTCGCCGAGTTTGCCGAACACGATGCGTCCGGTCGTATCAGCACCGCCGGCCGGCGGATAAGGCACCATCACACGCACGGGCTTGGTGGGCCACGCATTCTGCGCCCTGGCTGGGCGCACAAATGGCGCAGCCGCCAACCCGGCCAGCAGTGTGCGCCGCGTGAAATTGGTCGCCGGCATCGCTTCCTCCCCAGTTTTTGTGGCCGCAATCTAGCACCGGCCCGCTGCGCCGGTCCCGCCCTTTCCTCGCCACAGGACTCGCCCCATATTCAGGGCGCAATGGCGAAAAATCCCGAAAAGCCAAAGAAAGACCCGGCGCGGCCAACGCGCGCCAAGGCCGCGCGCCCGGACGACACGCCGACGCCCGATGCGCTCGCAAACCTGCTCAATCCGGGTATTGGCCGGGGGACGGCAGGCATGGGTTCCGGCACGGGATTGCAGCCGCCGTCCGACAATTCGTGGGACCGCCGCCGCGATTTTTCCGAGGCGCACAAGGCGCGCAAGTCGACGCCGAAAGAATTCAACGAGGCGCCGCAGCGCGACTACACGGCCTCGCCGATCACCGGTCTTGATCCGCAGCTGGAGAAAGAGCTGGGCCTGGGCGATGGCGCCGACGCCGTCTCTCCCTCTGCTAACCCCGCGGGGAAAGGTGACTCGAAATATCGCCTCCCCCGCGCCGACCTGCCGACGCAGCCCGGCGGTTTTGCCGGTATCGCCAGCCAACAGTCGCTCGAACGGCTGTTGCGCGACGGCCGGCCGGAATTTTCCACCGTGCCCTGGACGCCGCACCGGCCGCCGCGCCCGGAGAAATCCGAAGGCGGAAAACGCTTCGTGATCGCATCCGACTTCGAGCCGAAGGGCGATCAACCACTGGCGATCAAGGACCTGGTCGAAGGCGTGCAGCGCCAGGACCGCACGCAGGTGCTGCTCGGCGTCACCGGTTCCGGAAAAACTTTCACGATGGCCAAGGTGATCGAGGCAACGCAGCGCCCTGCCCTCATCCTTGCGCCTAACAAGACGCTGGCGGCGCAGCTCTATGGCGAGTTCAAGTCATTCTTTCCCGAAAACGCGGTCGAGTATTTCGTCTCTTACTACGATTACTACCAGCCGGAAGCCTATGTCCCGCGCACCGACACTTACATTGAGAAAGAATCCTCCATCAACGAGCAGATCGACCGCATGCGCCATTCAGCCACGCGCGCGCTGCTCGAACGCGACGACGTGGTGATCGTTGCGTCGGTGTCGTGCATTTACGGCATCGGCTCGGTGGAGACTTATTCGGCAATGACCTTCACGCTCAAGCGGGGCGGCAAGATCGAGCAACGCCAATTGCTCGCCGACCTCGTGGCGCTGCAATACAAACGCACGCTGGGCGATTTCTTCCGCGGCTCGTTCCGTGTGCGCGGCGATACCATCGATATTTTCCCGGCGCACTACGAAGATCGCGCCTGGCGCGTCCATCTGTTCGGCGATGAGATCGAGAAAATCGAGGAGATGGATCCGCTCACCGGTCAGAAAACCGACGAGCTCGACTTCGTCAAAATCTACGCCAATTCGCACTATGTGACGCCGCGGCCGACGCTCATTCAGGCGATCCAGGGCATCAAGCACGAGTTGCGCCAGCGCCTCGACCAGCTCAATGCCGCGGGCCGCCTGCTCGAAGCGCAGCGCCTGGAACAACGCACGACCTTCGATCTGGAAATGATGGAAGCCACCGGCTCATGCGCTGGCATCGAGAATTATTCGCGCTACCTCACCGGCCGCAAGCCGGGCGAGCCGCCGCCAACCTTGTTTGAATATGTGCCCGACAATGCCCTGGTTTTCGCCGACGAAAGCCACGTCACGGTGCCGCAACTCGGCGGCATGTTCCGCGGCGACTTCCGCCGTAAGGCGACGCTTGCCGAATACGGTTTCCGCCTGCCCTCCTGCATGGACAACCGGCCGCTGCGCTTCGAGGAATGGGACGCCATGCGGCCGCAGACCATGGCGGTCTCCGCGACGCCGGGCCCCTGGGAAATGGAAGAGGCGCGCGGCGTTTTCGTTGAGCAGGTGATCCGCCCGACCGGGCTGATCGACCCGCCGGTGGAGATTCGCCCCGCACGTTTGCAGGTCGACGATCTCGTCGGCGAAGTGCGGCAGGTCGCGCAAAAAGGCTTCCGCTCGCTGGTGACGGTGCTGACCAAGCGCATGGCCGAGGACCTCACCGAATATCTGCACGAGCAAGGCATTCGCGTGCGCTACATGCACAGCGATATCGACACGCTGGAGCGCATCGAGATCATCCGCGACCTGAGGCTGGGCGCGTTCGATGCCCTGGTCGGCATCAACTTGCTGCGCGAGGGCCTCGACATTCCGGAATGCGCGCTCGTCGCCATCCTCGACGCGGACAAAGAAGGCTTCCTGCGCAGCGAGACGTCGCTGATCCAGACCATTGGCCGCGCTGCCCGCAATGTTGACGGCAAGGTGATCCTCTATGCCGATGCGGTCACCGGCTCAATGCAACGCGCCATCGAGGAAACCAACCGGCGGCGCGAAAAGCAGGTCGAATACAACACCGCAAACGGCATCACGCCGGAAAGCATCAAGCGCTCGATCCACGACATCATGAACAGCGTGTACGAGCGCGACCACGTATTGATCGCGACCGGCGCTGCCGGCGACGGCGAGTTCGCCGACGCAGCCACCATTGGGCATAATCTGGAAACGGTGGTGGCCGACCTTGAAACACGCATGCGCGGGGCCGCTGCCGATCTCGACTTCGAGGAAGCCGCACGCCTACGCGACGAGATCAAGCGCCTGCGGCAAACCGAACTGGCCGTGCTGGACAACCCGACCGCGCGCGATGTGGTGCTTGCGCAGGACTCGAAAATCCGCCGCGCCGTGACAAAAACGCGAAGCGGGTCTTCGACGGAACGACCGCACAAGCCGCATCTCGACGAGATGGGCATTGCATTGTCACACGAGGTGAGGCCTTCGCGCGAAAAACCGCGCAAGCCGGCACTCGATGAAATGGGACCGGGCGTGGAAGCTATTCCGGCGCGCGCGAAGGATAGCCCGCGGTCGACGATGGGCCGTCCCGGCATGCGCGGCGGATTTAAGCCGTCGCGGCGGCGTTAACCTCCGCTATTTGGCGTCGGACACCCAGCACAACGGATTGCGCGATATGCATTTGCTACGCGCGTCGTCGCGGTCTTTGCCCGTTTCGGCGCAGGAGCGCTTGGCAAACGGACAAGAGACATCGAACTTGTAGCCGGCGAGGTTGCGCCAGACACGCTTGGCCTTCTGCTTCAGTGTCTCATCCTTCGGCGCCGTGGTCTGCACCAGGACGATCTGTGCGCCTGTGTCGGCACGTGAAAACCCGGCCGGCGCAAACGGCGCGGCGACGGCTTGGCCGGTCGCCGTAATCAAGAAAATGCCCGTTGCTAATACAATGAGATGACGCATCGCCCCTTCTCCTCAGCTGATGTTGAACCCAGCGGCGGGACCAACGGGCGACAGGGGAAAAAGTTCCAACGGCGTGCAGGCGGAGAACTCAACTCAACACGCACAACGACTCGATCTCGCCGCAAATTTGGCGCCAGACTCTCAAACTGATTCGCAAACTGATTCGCGTCGTCCAAATCCAAGGCCGATCTGATGTCCTGGTTCCGCCACCATTATTATTGCGAAAGCTGCGACGGCACCTGGCTGGGCGAAATGGAATTCGTGGTCGAGAGTGATTGCCCGTTTTGCGGCGCGCGCGACATGGTCCCCTACAAGAGCGACGACCGCACGCGCATCGTTGAGCAGCGCGGTGACAAATTCGTCGTGCTCGAGTGCCGAAAATCCGCGGCGTCCGGCCCCGACTATCTCGTACGCGGCCGTTTCCCGTCCCGTGCGACGGCGGAGGCTTTTGTGGCTTCCTATAACAAAGCCGCTTGACTATATTCCTATATAGACTATAATCCTATTTATCCCGCCTCGTTACCGAGGGGTGTCTGATCAGCGTCTCCAGACGCGGGGCGGGGAGCGGTGGCCGGGATGGGAGCGTCGGAGATGCGGCGCAAATGTCCCACCCGGCGGTCCAAGCCGCGCTTTCTCCCGGCGTGCCTGCCGCACGCCGAGGCCCCGCTGACGGCCGACAGGCCGGCGGACGGTCAGATTGATCGCCGGCCAAATGGCCAGGGCCTCATACGGTGGATTTCGTCGCGGTGACGCTTAACAGGCATACGCGCACTGAAAGGACCGACCACCGGGGAGAGCGTGGAGCAAACCTAACAAACACCGCGCGCGGGACGCCTTTGGATTTGGCGGACTTGCGGCACGATCAGGACTTCGACAAGCCTCGATGTCGCGAGGCGTCGAGGCCCGTGGGTCCATCAGGACCTTTGGCGTCCCGCGCGCCCTCGGCTTTGTTCCGGGATCGCAGCGGAGGTTGGAATGCAGGCGGACCCCGGCGCCTGATCAAAAATCCGGGCGATGGCGCTTGGCTGTTTGACAATTGGATCGGAGGGAGATGCGCGTGCCTAGCGTTAGCTATCTCCGACCTCATCCTGAGGAGCCCGCCGAAGGCGGGCATCTCGAAGGATGGCGCCCATGGTTCGAGACGCGCTCCTTCGGAGCGCTCCTCACCATGAGGCAATCGCGATTGAAGAACGCGCGTGCACCAAACTCCGCTCATTCCCGCGCAAGCGGGAATCCAGTTCTGGGTCCCCGCTTTCGCGGGGACGAGCGGACGAAGACACGAGGTTGGCAATATCGGTGAAGCGTCAGCCCTGAGCTAAAACTGATGCCGGTGCCGGCGCGAATAATATGCGAGGGCGATGGGACGGTCGTCGTAGGGATAGTGATAGACGAATCCGTACTCCGCATAGAGACAGTAATAGCCCGCGTAGGCGCACCGATCGCGCCAGTTCGAGAAATGCCATGCCGACCTGGCATGCACGGCGCGACGTACGCCGCCCGGTCCAAGGTCCGCTGCCTGAGACGGAGCGCACATGCTGCCGAAAACGGCCGCTGCAATTGCTGTCGCGACGATCACTCTCTTCATGCCGGAGCCACGCATCATCATTTGCCCAAAATGGATAACGGACCTGGATTGTCTCCGAAAGCGGGCCGCAATGGCAAATCACAACGGCAGGATTGGTTAAGCATCGGCGGACGTTTGTCCTTAACGGTTTCCGCCGTCCTCGCCTGGCCAATAAATCGTGCCGTTAGATCGATTTACCCACGCCCTCAAGCACAGCGTATTGGACCATGTCGGACACGCGCTCCCAGCCGCTGCCGTTGAAACCGGCGACAACATTGATGCGCACGATCTGCACCAGATTGTCCCGAAGCTTCATGGTGTCGACGGTCTGGTTGCGGATATAGGCAATGGCCGCAACGCCGCAGGCGCGCGGGCCGCGTGAGCTGGCATTGACCGCATTCATCGCCTTGTCTGGATTGGCACCCTTGCTCCGCAGAGTGACGAATTGGTGCGCCTGCTGCGGGGTGTTGCAGATGATGCCGACGCCGACAGCCGCATCACCGTTGACTGGCGTCTGACCCTGGTCATCGGCTCGTGCGGTTCCGCAGACAAGCATGGCACCGGCGGTGGCCGCCCAAATAATGCGCATTATGGCCTCCAGGAAGTGGTTCCCGCATTTTGGTTCGCAGGATCAACGTCTCCCGCGGAGGCTGGTTCGTGCCTTCGCACGTGATTGTGAAAGCTGTTCCACAGGCGTTGCGTTCGGTGGGGTATTTGGGGCAAATAGCGCGGCTGCCGAATCGCCGCGGCCATCGACCCAAAATTCATGCTGGAATGTTTCGTATGACCGCGCCAATTCTTGAAATCCGCAAGACACGCCCCGCCGCGCACTTTGTGTTGCTCGCCACGTGCGCGCTGGCGCTCGCCGCCTGCCAGACCGATGGCGCCAGTCCGACGGCATCCGATGCCCCCAATGCGGAAGTCATATCGGCGGCCAAACCCGAAGCCGCTGCGCCCAAGCCACAGGCTGCAAAGCCAGCCGAACCGGTCCCCGAGGAGCCGATGACACGCACGCGCGCCGCCCGGGAATGCTGGATGAAGAGCGAAAAGGCCAGCGCCCGCGAGGACCTCGACAAGCGCGCCGACCTCGTCAACAAATGCATCGATGACAAGATGAGGGCGGCGGGCGCGCCGACACCGAGGACCTGACGGTTATCCTCGTCTCGCCCGCATTCCCCTTGCGCCAGCCCATGCGCCGGTTAGCATTCGCCATCGCTCGACTCCAGGGAGACCGTCATGGCTAAGGGTCAGATGCGTTCAGTGAAGGAAAAGAAGAAACCGAAGGCCGACAAGGACAAGCCCAAGCAAATGTCCGCCTACAAGCTGTCACAGATGCAGGGTTCGTCCGGCAGCCCCTACAGCACGCCGCCCGGCAAGAAATCCTGACGATCATTGCCGGCCCGAAGTGCCCATTTTCGATCCGGTGGTGCCGACCTTCGATCCTGAGGTGCCGATTTTCGATTCCTCCGGCAGCTCCTGCGCTTGCTTGGCCATTTCCAGGCAGGTGAGCAATTCAACATAACTCGGGGCGCGATCGAGCCCGGCAAAGCGAGCACAGTTGGCGCGCTGCGTGCTTGTGTACCGCGCCCACTCTTGCTGGAGCTTGCTCTGCGCGTCGGTCTCGTCGCGCTGGCAGTCGTTCGAGCCCCGGCCTGGATTGGTGGAAGCCTCAGCCGCGGCGCGACAAGTCAACTCCACGCTGTATTTGGGGATTGTTTCTGCCGCCAAAACCACGTGCGACACGGTCAACAGGACTGGCAGTAGTGCGGGCATGGTCGTGCTCCGAATACACCGCCGCCCCCGAGACTTAAGAATAATCCCCAAACCCGGCTCCGGTTTCATGGCTTTCGAAAAGCCAAAAAAGCCATGAACCTTTTTCCCGGCCCTCCGACCAATGAGAGGTAACCCGGGGAGGCTGGATGTGCTCAAGCGTTTTCTATCCACTTTTCTCGCCTTTATCGGACTGATCGTGCCGACGGCCTTTGTGCTGGCGCTCCTGGTCGCGCCGCCCGCGCAGCCAGAACCGCTGCAACCGGCCGGTTGCGACCGCAATCTCGCGGATGCGAGTGCGAGTGTCGCAGCGATGCAGGCCCGCATGAAAAGCCTCGGTGCCAGTGGCGGACCGGAAATCTGTAGTGCGACCCGGCTCTATTTCCTTGAATTGGTGAAAGCGCGCGCACTCACCGCCGTGTGCAAAACCGGAGCAGAACGTGAACGCGATCTGGGGCGCTTCAATTCCGACGTCGAACATACGAATGAAGCCATTGCCGCACGTTGCAGCTGACCGAAAATGATCCAACTTGCTCCACAGGTTTGCCAAAGTTCCCTGACATGATTCAACCAATGCTTAACCGGTTCGCGCTGAATTTAGCGCGGTAGACAGAATGACCGGATGGCACCCCCGGGGGAGTTTTTTGGGATGAGAGCACGCGCTCGCTGCGCATGGTGGATGATCGGTACGCTCGCGTTCGCCCCGCTGCCGGCTTTCGCGCAGGAGCCGGCGCCGACAAGCGACGGTGCCTTCGTCCCCGAAGCCCCGCTGACCCCTGAAGAAAGTGCGATCCTCGGTAACGCGCTGGTCTTCGATCCCGCTGCGCTCGCAACACCGCCGAAGAAACCGCTGCGGCTGCCCGGCGTGAGTGACAAGGATTACGACGTCAGTCGCACCGAGAAGCCGGACGGCTCCACGACCGTTGTCGTGAAGCAGCCGCTGCGGACCGAATGGAGCAACTCGGTGGGCGCCGATCTTGCGCCTTCGAACACGGGCGCCGGCAGCGCCTTTGATCGTCCGCTGCCTGCAACGCGTGATGGCTTCGGCTCCGCGGGCGCTGCCTGGGCATCACTCGGGGTACCGAATATCGGCAGCGTGGATGCGCGCATCGATCCGTCCAATGAACAAGGCAAGGTCGGCACGACGCTCAAGCAATCAATCCCGTTCGGCAGCCGGTTCGCGGTGACTGTTCAGGACACCTATTCGGTAACCGACACGCTCAGACAACCCACCGGCCCGAGTGATTTACCCCTGATGGCCTTGCCTTCCGGCGCGACGCCAGCGACGCCCCAGGTGTACGGGAATGAGAAAGCGGTCAAATTCAATATCCTGCCGACCGGGACCACATTTGGCGCCGGGGTCGCAACCGCCAGCAACGACCCGGTCACCCACAACACGTTCAGCGCCGAACAAAAACTCTACGGACCACTTCAGGTCACCACCGCAATTTCCGATTTCGGGCAGCCCACCAGCAGCAAGAGCATTACCGCCGGATTCAAGCTGCATTGGTAACCGCCACGCCGGACGCCGGGGCGAATTTTCTGAAAAGTCGTGCATAACTGGATACCGGCACTGACCGGAAGGAAAAGTTTCTTCCCGCCGCCTCCACCCTGCCCCACGGCCGCCTCAGTCGCGTGCGGCAATTGGTCCGTAACCGGGGACCACGCGCAACAGTTTTTGCGCCATGCAGGAGTACACCATGACGGCCATCAGACCCGAGCGGCTTGGTGCGGACAGGGCAGGTCCGGAGAAAAGCGGTCCGGAGGCATTTGCTCCGATCCGAAAATCACCGGAAAGGTTGACCGACATCGACCAGGCGGCGGCAAGCGCTTTCGAGGGTGAGATCCGCGAATTTGTCCGGCGTGACGTCGCATTCCTGCGACGACAGCGCAGTGACGCAGATCAGACGTCCGAACCGGTCTCAGACAACCTGAATGTCCTCATCCGGCGCGTATCTGGCGCCTCGATGGAGGAAATAGACCGCGTGATTCTCGAACTGCAGGGCGTACGCGACATGCTCCGCACCGAAGGCGAACGCGTCAGCCGCGAAATTGCCGGCTACGCCAGTTTGAGCCACGCGGCAATGACCGCAATGAAAGTCATCGGCGACAGCCTCATGCAATGGAAAAGCGCGCCGAATAATTCTACTCAACGTCCCGTCGGCTAATGTCAGACGCACAAAATGCCATCGCCGGGTCTGCCGGCGATGGCTCTTTAATTTTAGAATGTGATCTGCGCAACCACGGTCCGCGTCTCGCCATCAATCAGCAAGACCTTATTCGTGGATTTGACGTAGTAGAGTCTCGTGACAACGTCGATGCCGTGCACACTCGCGGGCAAGGGATGCATGCCACTGAGAGCCTGCGACGGCGATAGTTCGCTCGACGGTTTGAGCGCGTCGGCGTCCGCCACCGGCTGCGATTTCTCCGCCATCACCGCATCGTAAATCTGTTTGCGCTGCTGGTCGCTGAGCGGGAGCGGCCAGGCCATGATCGGGACATGATCGAGGATGTCGTTTCGGTTGGAGAACTTCGCCGGAATGGTTTGACCAAATGAGCCGATCGGTCCTGATGGCGGCAGCCCGGCTGACGCATTTGCATTGTTTGGCTCGGCAGGTCCGTTTGGCTCTTTTGGCCCGATGCCGCTTGTCAGCGCGGGTGAAGTATCGCCAGTCGACGGCTGCTTTGAAATCGGGGCCATCAACGCCGCGCGCGCTTCATCCGGCGTCGGCATATTCGCGACATCGGTCGATTGAGAAGACGGCTGCATGGCCCCACCGGAATTGATCTGGCGGGTCGCAGGATCGAACCCGGAATTATTTGAGGTCGCGGGATTGTCGTCTGCCCAGAGGGGCGTGTTCGTCGCCGCCAAAATGAGGACGACGGCAAGTGCGGTCCCCAACCCAAGCGAATGCTTATTTTCCATGAGAAGCCTCCATCGGCTGCGCACGGACAACGGCCGAGAGGCAAAGCGGTTGCATCAGAGTTCAAACGTGCTTTGGTGCCTCTTTTCCGGATGGCATCGCAAACTCCGCACCCGAGCAGACACACGAAATCGCGTCCGTGCGGACGCACGGACGACGACCAAGCAAGCGCGAAGTCAGGTTAGTTGGCAGCCGCGACTTTGGCCTTGGCGGCCTTGCGCGGAAGCGGATAGTCGGCGCTCTCGTAGAGCTGCCGTATGCCGTTGCCATCAAAACGCTTCTCCTCGACCTCGAGGTACGCGCCTAATAGCAATTCCGGCGGCAATTCCTCGATAGCGAAGCGAATAGCCTCCGCAGCGGTCGGAAAGCGCTTGTAACCGATAGGGCGGCGCGATTTTCGGCTCCGGCTGGGAAACAGTTCGGAAGGCGCACGGTAGTTGATCATCGACATAATCAGAAGCTCCTCGAGGCCTAATATGGCCCTTACGAAGCCGAAAATCCAGCACCTACCGAGCCGTGCATAACAGCCCGGCTACCTCAAGGTAAACGGTTGGTGCCGACGTAGGACTGAAAAGACACGGCCCGGCGCGCGCGGCGCCGGGCCAATTCCTAGCCGGTAGTACCTGGTTAATCGGCCAGTTCCGCGACCACCTCGCTGGTCGCCGGGTCAATCAACACAACACGGTCATTTACCACCATATATTTGTATTGCCTGATTGAAGGCACTTCGACCGCGACCTCATGTGGCACTGAATAAACCTGCACATCCCCTGGCACACGCGTGCCAACGCGATATTCCACGGTCGGGCGCACCGGAGTGACGCGCTCGCGCACGGCCGGGGTGACGCGCTCGCGTACGATCGTGCGATAGACCGTGTGCCGCTGAACCGGAGTCAGCTCCAGTGGTTCAGTTGTCACAACGGTTCGCGATTCGGCCGGCTCACGGGTGATGACCGTGGTCTGTGCATTCGCCGTACTCACGCTTGCAAGCAGAGCGGCAATAATCGCGGTATGCCGAAAATGTGTCATAAGTTCCTCCTCCTGATTTCAATTCAGAGGAGAAAACGCCCCTTCGCGCGCGACGGTTCCTAGATCCGTTCGCGAGTGGCACTTCACGATTTCCGTCACAATGTGTGTGGCGGCTCGTCCATCAACTTCAGTTTCGCCCGCAGCGTACCAATGCGCTGTTCTGCCTCCGCTTGAGTCAAATTCGGACTGAAGGCCTCTGGCTCATAAGCGTCGAAAGCAAGCTTCTGAAGCTTCGCTGCTTGCTCTGCGGTCATGACGCCAACTGTGTTTGGTCTTTTCGGCATGTCATCTCAAGTGTAGCTCAAGCGCCCCAGTTCCGCATCGGTACGCGAATTTTATACGCTTTGAATCCTATAGCACAAAGCGCTCTCCTCGCGCGCGCATCTGAGGTGCGATGATGCTGCCGGAACGCTGGCGTCACGACACCTGCGCAGCCAAGGCAGGGCGCAGGACGAATGTAATCGGCAACGTCACCAGGACGACTGCGGCAACCACGACCAGCGCCGCAGGCACGCCGACTGCATCGCCAAGCACGCCATAAATTGCGGGCGAGACCGCACCGGCGCCGATCGTGCCAGTATAAAAAATGCTGAACGCACGCTGGCGCCGAGACGGTTCAACCAGGTCGGGGACGGAGCCGTACAACACCGACGAAGTCCCGTTGAGCGCAACGCCAACAATCGGCAGCAATACTAATGCGGCTTCAAGCGGCAGCGGCAGCAATGCGACGATTCCGATCGCCGTCACCGTTTCCGTGAGCCACACGGTTGCTACCGCGCCGATGCGCGCGCCAATGAATGCGCACACCAGTTTGCCCGCGGCTCCGCCGGCGAAAACCAGCGTAAGCGCGAGACCGACAGTCTGCAGGCTGGCGCCTTTTGCAGTGAGCACGAACGGAAGGAATGTGAGGAATGCCATACGGGTCGCGCTATCGATCACGCCAACTGACAGCAACAGTGGGAAGCCATATGTTCCCGCAGAGCCATTTGCGCGTCCGGATTTTTCAGTTTTGTCCGGTGGTGCATGTTGATCCCGAAAGTCCGGGATCAAGATGAAAATTGCCAGCGCAGCGACCGCACCGAGTGAACCAAGCAAGATGAGCGCGTGGCGCCAGGACAGCACAATGAAGAGGAGTGCTGCCGCTGCCGGCAGAGTCATTTTTCCAATGTCACCGGCAAAGTTATAAGTCCCAAGCGCTTTGAGCGACCGCGCGCCAGCGAAAGCATGAGCTATGAGCGATGATGCCAGCGGATGCTGCGTGCTGGCGCCGAGGCCACCGATAAAGAGTGCCGCGACCAGTGTAGCGATGCCAGTGCTGAACCCAGCGAACACGTAGCCTGCACCGGCAAGCGCAGTGCCAGCCGCAAGCACCGTTGCGACACCAAATCGTTCGGCCAAAAATCCGGCGGGGATTTGGAATCCGGCAAGCGTGCCTGAGAACACGGTTTTCATTAGCCCCAGCGCAGCAAAGCCGAGGCCAAATTCGCTCTGCCAGATCGGGAGAAGCACATAGACGAGGTCGGTATAACCGTCGTGCAGCGCGTGTGCGCCGCAGGCGACGCCAAGAGCGCGCCGCTCCTCATCTTTGCGGTGCGGCGTGCTGATATCGCTCGCGCCATCGGCCCGGATCGCCATGCTCGTTCCCTATCGCCCGATTGAGGGTGCGTCAACTGCGAACCAGCCGCAATTAGTACTTGTTCAGGATCGCGAGATAAGCCGGTTGAGCAGCCTCAAGCGCGGCTTTCGAATCTGCAGATAATGTAATGGTGACGACGAATTCGTTTCCGTCTTTGTCACCGTCGCTGGTCACAGACTGCAGTTCGTAACCTTGTTCCTTGAGCCTGCGGGCCTCGAACGCATGACGGACGAAGGGAGCCTTGCCGGCGCGGATGAGATCGTCGAGCTTGTTGATCTTGGCGTCTTTCGCCCGGCTTTTCCAATCTTTGATGGTATCGGGCAGGAAGTCCGAGATTGGCTGCTTGGCGCGGTTGTAACGCACGACGGCGTAGATTTTTGCCGGGGCTTTATCGAAATCGACCCCTTTTGGAAGGAGCATTTGCGCGTTGAAATAGTCGCTCGCTTCCTTGTCCTCGACCCAACCGTCCGGAATGGTGATCGAAGCACGGAATGAGGCACATAGCTTGCCTTCGCACTGCCGCATGAATTTCTCGATCTCGGCTTTGGCCGGAGAAAGAGCAAGGAGGCCCGTAACAAACAGCACGGCAGTTAAGCGAAAAGCGGCAGTAGGCGGCATTGGACCCTCCGCGAAACTCAGTATCGTCGAGATAGTCGCGCTGGATGGCCGGCAGGTTCAACTGCTCAGGTTGCAAACCTGAAATGCATCACGTCGCCGTCGGCAACAACATAGTCCTTGCCTTCCAGCCGCAATTTGCCAGCATCACGCGCGCCAGCCTCGCCGTTGCATGTGATGAAATCGTTATAGCTGATGGTTTCGGATCGGATAAACCCGCGTTCGAAATCGGAATGGATAACGCCTGCGGCCTGTGGCGCCTTGGTCCCTTGTGTAATCGTCCAGGCCCTCGTTTCCTTCGGTCCGACGGTAAAATAAGTCACGAGATGCAGGAGCGCGTAGCCTGCGCGGATGAGACGATCGAGTCCGGTTTCCTTGAGCCCTACCGCTTCGAGAAATTCCGCACGCTCCGTCGCAGGTAGTGTGGCAATCTCTGATTCAATTTTGGCGGAAATCACAACTGCGATCGCGCCTTCTTCCGTCGCCCGCCCTTCGACCTTGCGTGAAAATTCATTGCCAGTCGCCGCGGATGCTTCATCGACGTTGCATGCATAGAGAACGGGCGCCGAAGTAAGCAGGCCGAGAGTGTGGAACAGTTTTTCCTCCTCAGCCTTGCGCTCGACCAAGCGGGCAGGCTTACCTTCGCGCAGCAGGACGAGCGAGCGTTTGACCAAATCGAGCATCTCCTTGGCCTGCTTGGCGTCTTCGCCCGTGCCCTTGGCTTTTTTCTCGAGGTTGTCGACGCGCTTTTCCAGGCTGTCGAGATCGGCGAGCATCAACTCGGTCTCGATGGTTTCGATGTCCGCGATGGGATCGATTTTGCCTTCCACATGCGTGACGTCGCCGTCCTCGAAGCAGCGCACTACGTGCACGATGGCATCGACCTCGCGGATCGTGGCAAGAAACTGGTTTCCTAATCCCTCACCCTTGGAGGCGCCGCGCACCAGACCGGCGATATCGACGAACGTGATGCGTGTCGGGACGATCTGCTCGGATTTTCCGAGGACCGCCAGTTTGTCCAAACGCGGATCCGGCACGGCAATTTCGCCGACATTCGGTTCAATGGTGCAGAATGGATAGTTGGCCGCTTGTGCGGCCGCCGTCTGCGTGAGCGCATTGAAGAGCGTCGACTTGCCGACATTTGGCAAGCCGACGATGCCACACTTGAATCCCATGATCGTATCGTCTCGCTGATTACACCGTTATTCCGAGCCGGGCGGCTCGTCGTTCTCGCCGAAACCCTTGGCGGCCATGGCGAGATGAACCCTGTTCTGAAATGTCGAATCCTTGGCTTCGACCAGAAGGCCCGCATTGTCGGCAACGACATCGCATAACGCCTCCACCCAGACCCAGTCACTTTTGGCGAAATCGCCAAGCACATGCATCGGTACCAGCTCCTTCACATCGGGTTTTTCGATACCGATGCGCACGCGTTTGTACGCGTTGCCAATGTGGGCCGTGATCGAACGAAGCCCATTGTGGCCGGCGTCGCTGCCGCCAATTTTCACGCGAACCTTGGCCGTCGGCAGATCAACCTCGTCATGAAACACGACGATGTTGGCAGGCTCGAGCTTGTAGAAATGCGCGGCTTCCGACACCGCTCGTCCCGACTCGTTCATATAAGTGCCAGGCAGCAGCAAGAGCACGCGCTCGTTTGCAATGTTGCCTTCCACTGCCACACCCTGAAAGCGACGCCGCCACGGCGAGATATCGTGGCGGCGGGCAATCGCCTGCACCGCCATAAAACCAATATTGTGGCGGTTGGCGGCGTGCTTGGGACCGGGATTACCGAGGCCGACGAAAAGCAGCATGGCGTCAACGGCGCTGTCTTAGAGTTTGCGCATGAACCCGGAAAGCCGGAATTCGCTTTCCGGATTCATGCACGTTGCCGGTTACGCAAACGCTGGAGATGAGGCTTATGCCCCTCCTCACTTCTTGTCGGACTTCGGCGCAGCACCTGCCGCAGGTGCGGCACCGGCGGCCGGCGCGCCACCAGGCGCAGCGGCGCCGGGAGCAGCACCAGGCGCAGCACCAGGTGCGGCACCTTCTGCACCAGGCGCGGCGGCAGCAGCGGCCGCGGCAGCGGCCGCAGCGGCGGCGGCTTCGGCGGCAGCCTTCATTTCTTCCGCATAGCCCGACGGCGGCACGACGGTAACCAGCGTCATGTCGGCCCGGCCGATCACGCGGATATTAGGCGGAAGTTTCACATCGGTAAGATGCTTGGAGTGGTTGATGTCGAGGCTCGCAATATCGACGTCGATCGATTCCGGAATGGCATCGGCCGGGCACATCACCTCGACTGTATGAGTGACGATATTGACCGCGCCGCCGCGCTTCACGCCGGGCGCTTGGTCGGCATTGAGCACATGCACGGGAATGTGCACACGAATGGTGGCGCCTTCCGATACGCGCAGGAAGTCGACATGCATCGGCAGATCCTTGATCGCGTCGAGCTGGAAGTCGCGCGGGATCACCCGGTGCTTGGTTCCGTCCACATCGAGATTGTAGAGTGTGGTTAGAAAACGCCCCGCATAAATGCGCTGACGCAGTTCGTCATGGTCGAGCAGGACCATCATCGGGGGCTTGTTCTCTCCGTAAATTACGCCCGGCACTCGGCCGGTGCGACGCGCAGCCCGAGCGGCCCCCTTGCCGCCTTTCGGACGCGCCGTCGCCTTTAACTCTTGGACGGTCGCCATGTTTGAATCCTCGTTTAAGCCAATGGAAAAGGCGGCTTTTTTCGCCGCCTACGAACGCGGCAAGCCTCCAGGGGTGCCGGGGGCCGCGAACGGGGCGGGTTATAGCGGTGGCGCCCGGAAAGGGCAAGAAATCCACAAAAGACGCCGTTAAAGGCCTATCCGGCGGCGGAATCCTTGGCCTTCTTGGCAGGCTTTTCGGCCTTGGCCTCCAACGCCGCGATGCGCGCCTTGAGCGCTTCGTTTTCCTCGCGAGCGAGACGCGCCATCTCCTTGACCGCTTCGAACTCTTCGCGCTGCACGACGTCGAGGTCGCGCAGAATGCGTTCGGCCTGGCTGCGGAACAGGGTATCGAATTCGCGCCGCACCCCTTGCGCAACACCGGCGGCGTCATTCATCAGACGCGCCATCTCGTCGAAAAAGCGGTTGCTGGTCTGGGTCATTTTTTGCCTCCGCGCCCGGTCACCTTGCCTTTGGATGATCTTAACATGCGTCCACAATGGCGATCCGGTGATCCCGCCGCAAGGCCCGGCATGCTACCAATCGCGCGACGCGATACGCCGCGAGTCGGACACACCAATGCCTTTGCTCGTCATTCCCTATCCCAACTTCGATCCAGTGCTCGTGCACTTGGGTCCGTTTGCCATTCGCTGGTACGCGCTGGCTTATATCTTCGGCATTTTGATCGGCTGGGCCTATGCCCGTCTCCTTGTACGTTCGGAAAGGCTGTGGGGCGGCAAGGCGCCCATGACCATCACTGACTTCGACGATTTCATATTGTGGGTGACACTCGGCATTATTCTGGGTGGGCGCGTCGGCTATGTCCTTTTCTATAACTTGCCGCACTTCATCGCACACCCGGCGGAAATCGTGCAGCTGTGGACCGGCGGCATGTCGTTTCACGGCGGTTTCACCGGCTGCGTCGTCGCCGTGCTGCTGTTTGGTTACAAGCGCGGGATTCCAGTGCTGTCGGTTGGCGACATAACGTGCGCGGTCGGACCGATCGGTCTGTTTCTTGGCCGCGTTGCGAATTTCATCAATGGCGAATTGTGGGGCCGCCCGACGGATGTGCCGTGGGCCATGATATTTCCGAATGGCGGGCCATTGCCACGGCATCCAAGCCAGCTCTATGAGGCCGCACTTGAAGGACTTGTATTGCTTGCGATACTGGCACTGCTGATGCGAGCCGGTGCGCTCAAGCGGCCTGGCATGATTATTGGCAGCTTCGCCGTCTGCTACGCGATCGCACGTACGATTTGCGAGTTCTTCCGCGAGCCGGACGCCCAGTTGGGCTTCCTGTGGGGCGGCGCAACGATGGGGCAATTATTGTCGATACCACTTTTTCTCGCAGGCGTCGGCTTCATCGTCTACGCGCTAAATCATCCGGCGCGGCGGAGTAGTTAGTGGAGGGCCGTTCGCCGCTTGAGCTGGAAATTCGCCGCCGAATTGCAGCGGCCGGCGCAATGCCTGTCGCCGAATACGTGGCGCTTTGCCTGTTTGACGCTAAACATGGGTATTACGTAACCCGCGACCCGTTCGGGGCACGTGGCGATTTCATCACCGCGCCAGAAGTCAGCCAGATGTTCGGCGAGCTCATCGGTCTGTGGATGTGCACCGTTTGGAAGCAGATGGGCGCACCGGAGAATGTGCGCCTGATCGAACTTGGCCCGGGCCGCGGCACCATGATGAAGGATGCACTGCGCGCCATACAAATCGTACCTGAATTCCGTGCGGCGATCGTCGTGCATCTGGTCGAAATGAGTCCACTGCTGCAAGCGCAGCAGGAAGTGACCCTGGAGGGCGCGGGCGTTCCGATGTTCTGGCATCCCCAACTCGCCGAAGTGCCGACGGGCCCCGCGATCATCTTCGCGAATGAATTTTTCGACGCTTTGCCGGTCAATCAGGCGATCAAGACCGAGCGGGGCTGGCACGAACGGCGAATCCACATCGATTCAAACGACCAACTTGCCTTTACGATCGCTGCCGAGCCGATCCCCTTTTTTCAGACTTTGCTGCCGCCTGCCCTGCGCGCGCCGCGCGCCGGTGCAATTTTTGAATGGCGCGGCGACACCGTGGCGATGGAGGTGGGCCGGCGCGTTGCCGATGGCCGAGGCGCCGCATTGGTGATCGACTATGGACACACGGAAACCGGCCTCGGCGAGACCCTGCAGGCCGTTGGCCAACATGCTTTTGCCGATCCACTGACGATGCCCGGTGGCCTCGATCTCACGGCGCATGTCGATTTCAATGCCTTGACGCGTGCCATCGAGGCGATGGGGACGGTGGGATTTGGACCGATCGAACAATCGCAGTTCCTACGCCGCATCGGCGTAGAACAGCGCGCGATGGCACTCAAGGCCAATGCGGGCCGTGGCGGAGAAATTGATCAGGCTTTGGCACGTCTGATCGGCCACGATCGAACCGCAATGGGCGAGCTATTCAAGGTCGCCGCATTCGCACATCCTTCGCTTGGCGCGCCGCCCGGATTTGAAGTGTGATCCGCTAGCCGCGCGCCACCGCGCACATTATCTTTCTTCGCCTAGACTGCCGGCACGGAATACGATGCTTCAGGCTCCTTCACTCGCCACGCTTCCTGGCATCCATCACGCCTTCTTCACGCGTGCGGGTGGCGTGTCGCATGGCGTCTATACATCTCTCAATGGCGGCGTCGGCTCAAACGATGCGCCCGACAAGGTCGCGGAAAATCGTGCGCGCATGGCGGCGGCGCTGGGCGTAAGCGCAGATCGGCTGGTAACGCCCTATCAAATTCATTCACCCAACGTCGTGGTCGCAGAACAGCCGTGGACAGCCGAAAACCGCCCGCGCGCCGATGCGATTGTCACGCGGATTCCGCGGCTGGCGATCGGGGTATCTACCGCCGACTGTGGACCACTGCTGTTTGCTGATAGCGAGGCTGGTGTCGTCGGCGCGGCCCATGCCGGCTGGCGCGGCGCCTTCGCCGGCGTCATTGAAGCGACGATCAGCGCAATGGAGCAGCTTGGCGCCAATCGTGGTCGTATTATCGCTGCGCTCGGGCCGACCATCCGGCAGGCCAACTACGAAGTCGGTCCGGAATTTGTCGAGCGCTTCGTTGCGGCTGATACTGCCAATGCGCGTTTCTTCACGCCGTCGCGCCGCGCAGACCACGCCATGTTTGATCTCACCGGCTATATCGCCGGGTGCGTCGAGCGCGCCGGCATCGCACATTTCGAGGATCTTGGACTGTGCACCTACGCCGAGCCGGAACGGTTCTTCAGTTATCGGCGGACGACCCTTCGCGGGGAACCGGACTATGGCCGGCATGTCAACGCGATCGCGCTCACGGACTAGCGTTGTTCCCGGCGTCTGGACTCGAAGGCGCCCTTGCCGTTACGCTTTACTTAGGCCAATGGACTGCGAAGACCAAAAATAAGGCCGCAGGGGTGTCAATGGAGTGGAGCTTGGGTCGCCGCGCAATCAGCGCGACGTGGCGTGTTCCGCATCTGGGCGGGCTGCTAGCGGCCGCGTGCGCGCTGGCGTTGTCCGGTTGCAACCCTGACAATCAGGCTGTGTCAGTTGCGCAGCCCCGCGGCGCGACTGTTGCCTTCGATTCCGTCGACGGTTTGCCGCCCGCTCAATTCCAGAAACTCGTTCAAGACCTCAACAATGAAGCGCAGGCGCGCCGCCTCGCGGTGATTTCGCGTGAGCAGCCCTCGGCGTTCCGCGTGCGCGGCTATCTCGCCGTCAAAGTGACGAAGCGTCAAACGACGGTTACCTGGGTTTGGGACGTGTTCGACCAGGACGAAAACCGCGCCCTTCGGATCAGCGGCGAGGAAACTGCAAAAGTTCGCCACCGTGACGCTTGGGCAGCGGCCGACGACGCAATGTTGCGCCAGATCGCGCGGGCCAGCATGGACCAGCTCGCCACTTTCCTAACGTCTCCGGAGGTCGCGCCCGGCAGCGCGCCAGCCGGAACCGATCCCCAGGTGGCAATGGCCAGCCCCACCGAAACCTCTCCCGAAGCGGCGGGCATATTCCGCCGCCCGTCGGCCGACCCCGTCGCTGCGGATGCGTCCGAAGCCGCCGCCAGCGCCGATGGTGCCAAGCCAGTACCATTGCCTCGCCGCCGCACCACTGTCTCGGCAGCACTATCGGAGCGGGAGACGCTGGCCTCGGCAGTTTCGAGCCGCTAAGGACCAATTCATCCTGTTGGTGAAAGCTTCTCGCAACTTTCCTTAGCCGTATTGCCGCGCCCTGCCCGCCTTGTTATGACCACGCCGCCTGTGGCGGGAGTGAGGGCGAGGATTTCGGGATGTCGGGTAAGAACGGAGCGATCAAGCTCGTCGCCGGCAATTCCAACCCTACGCTGGCGCAGGGTATCGCCAAATATCTCAAGCTCCCGCTGACGAAGGCCGTGGTGCGGCGTTTCGCCGACATGGAGATTTTCGTCGAAATTCAGGAAAACGTGCGCGGCGCCGATCTTTTCGTGATCCAGTCGACGTCATTTCCCGCTAACGACCATCTTATGGAGCTGCTGATCATCATCGATGCCCTGCGGCGCTCGTCCGCGCGGCGCATCACGGCGGTGATCCCCTATTTCGGTTATGCCCGGCAGGATCGAAAGCCCGGCCCGCGCACGCCGATTTCAGCCAAGCTGGTGTCGAACCTCATTACTCGCGCCGGCGTCGATCGCGTGATGACGCTCGATCTCCATGCGGGACAGATTCAGGGATTTTTCGACATCCCAACCGACAATCTTTATGCGTCACCGGTAATGGTCCGAGACATTCGCGAGCGATTTAAGCTCGACAATGTCATGGTGGTATCGCCCGACGTCGGCGGCGTGGTGCGGGCGCGCGGACTGGCGAAGCGCATCAATGCCCCGCTCGCCATCATCGATAAGCGGCGCGAGCGAGCCGGCAATTCTGAGGTCATGAACGTCATCGGTGACGTCGCGGGTTACACCTGCGTCCTGGTGGACGACATTGTAGATTCCGGCGGCACGCTCGTGAATGCCGCCGACGCACTGCTCGAGAATAAGGCCAAGGCCGTTTACGCCTACATTAGCCATGGCGTCCTCTCTGGCGGTGCCGTCAAGCGCATCGCGGGTTCCCGCCTCAAAGAACTGGTGATTACGGACTCGATTCAACCGACCAAAGAAGTGCTGGCGGCGGGAAACATTCGCATCCTCGAGATCGCGTCACTGATCGGCGAAGCGATCGGGCGCACAGCCGCCGAAGAGTTGGTGTCGAGTTTGTTCGACTAGCCCCGGTATTGCCGGTCGCTGCCGGATGTGAATCCGCTACCCATTTTTCCTGACCACTGACGAGTTATCCACTGCCGAGTCACCTTGCCGCAGTATTCGTTGTGGAGAGTCAATGCTGCGCAGTTGCCTATGACAGGCAAATCACGGCTCATGGCACTTGACGATGCCTTTGGCGGGCGGAATCAAGCAGGATATAGTCGAATCACTTGGTGATTCGGTTTCGTCGTCAAGGCATCCCGTAACCCCTGCGTCTTCGTGCGGTCCGGGCCCACGTCGGGTCTTCTTGGTGCCGTGCGCGTGCGGTGGCGTGCGTTTCCTCTCGCTCCATTCGGCAAAGCGGAGACGTCATGTCCCTGGCCAACTATGCAGATGAACCTCGCATCAATCCCCTCGACGTCGTCGAACGGCTAGCGACCGGCAATGACTGGTCCTTCGAGCGCGCCAGCGACGATGAGATCACCATCCTCGTCACCGGGCGCTGGACTGATTACCAGCTCTCCTACACCTGGATGGGCGATATCGAAGCGCTCCACCTGGCCTGCGCTTTCGACCTGCGCGTGCCCGAACGCCGGCGCACTGAGGTGCAGGTGTTAATCTCTTTGATCAACGAACGGCTGTGGGTCGGTCATTTCGATCATTGGGTTTCAGAGGGCATCGTGATGTACCGGCACGCGCTGGTGCTGGCGGGCGGCACGGAAGCCTCCGGCAAGCAGTGCGAGGCACTGCTCGGCACCGCGCTCGAAGCGTGCGAACGCTATTTCTCTGCTTTTCAATTCGTGGTCTGGGCCGGCAAGGGCGCCAAAGAGGCGCTTGATGCTGCTATGTTCGAGACCTCGGGCGAGGCGTAAGGCCGGTGATCGGCCATGGCCATTCCTAACGCGCACACTCTAGGCAAATTTCGCGGAACGCTCCTCTTGGTCGGCGCCGGCAAGATGGGCAGCGCTATGCTCGACGGATGGCTCGCGCGCGGGCTTAAGCCGAAGCAGATCGTCGTAATCGAGCCGCACCCGGCCAAGACGCTGAAGGCTCCGGCCAAACGGGGGCTTAAACTCAACCCGAAAAGCAAGCCGGCCGCAGCCGACGCCGTTGTCATTGCCGTAAAACCACAAACCGCACCCGAAGCTGTGCCGCAACTTGGCCCCTACATCGGCAAAACCACGCTTGTGGTGTCGATCATGGCCGGCCGCACCATCGGGTTTTTAGAAAAGTCATTGCCGCCGGGCGCAGCGATCGTCCGCGCAATGCCGAACACACCGGCGGCGATCGGGCGCGGCATCAGCGTGGCCGTAGCAAATGCGAGGGTTTCGACGCGACAGCGCAAACAGGCATCCGATCTCCTCGCCGCTATCGGAAAGGTGGAATGGGTCGGCGACGAAGCCTTGATGGACGCCGTGACCGCATTGTCCGGCTCGGGGCCTGCTTACGTATTTCTCCTGGCCGAAGCCATGGCCAATGCAGGGATCGCGGCCGGGCTACCGCCAGCGCTTGCAACGCGCCTCGCGCAGGAGACCGTCGCGGGTTCCGGCGAACTATTGTATCGCTCGAACCTCGATGCGGCGACGCTGCGGGAAAACGTGACCTCTCCCGGCGGCACGACCGCTGCCGCACTGGAGGTCCTCATGGGACCGAACGGATTCGAGCAAATATTGACGCGCGCGATTGACGCGGCTACCCGCCGTTCGCGCGAACTCGCTGGGTAGTTCCCGCTCTAGAACCATCAGCAAGACGCACCTACATTAGGGGCTTACGAGTTGCCCATGGGAGGCCGTCATGGCTCGCAAGTCCAAGTCTGCACGCAAAGCGCCCGCCACGACCACGCCACGGGGGCCCAGCGACCGTGACAAGGCAATCGATGCCTTGATGGCGTTGTTGTCCGAGCATTCTTTCGAACGGATCGGCCTTGCTGAAGTGGCGGGCAAGGCCGGAATTAAGTTGTCACAATTGCGGACGGAATTCGGCTCGACGCTCGCCATTCTCGCCGCCCACATCAAGGACATCGACCGTGCGGTGCTCGCGGGCGGCGACGCCGATATGGCCGAGGAGCCGGCGCGCGAGCGCCTTTTTGACGTTTTGATGCGAAGGTTAGAAGCCCTTGCTCCCTACAAAGGTGCCGTACGCTCGATCATGTGCTCGGTGCGGCGCAATCCGGGTCTCGCCTTCGCGCTCAATGCTATGGCGGTGCGATCGCAACACTGGATGTTGGAAGCTGCCGGAATCCGTGCGTCAGGTCCGCGCGGTGCGTTGCGTGCTCAAGGTGCCGCTCTCATGTTCGCACGCGTGTTGTCGGTATGGATCGATGACGAGGAAGAAGGGCACGACCGCACCATGGCCGCGCTCGATCGCGCGCTCAGCAGCGGCGAACGCTGGGCAGGATTTCTCGACGACCTCTGTGCACTACCGAAGTGTGTGCTGCGAGGGCCGCGCCGGCGTCGCCGCACGCGCAACGCAGAAGCCGAGGCCGCCTAAACCGGAACGCGCACGGTCGCGCGCAGGCCGCCAAGCGGACTGTCGCCGAGCGTAATGTCGCCGCCGTGCGATCGGGCGATGTCGCGCGCGATTGCGAGCCCCAGCCCCGTGCCCCCCTCGTCTTGATTGCGCGCATCGTCAAGCCGCAAAAACGGCTTGAACACTTCTTCGCGCATTTCGGAAGGAATACCCGGCCCGTCATCGTCAACGGTCACAGTCAGGTAGCGATGGTCACGATGGCCGGTAATCGAAATTGAAGGTGCAAAGCGCGCGGCGTTTGATACCAAATTTGCAAGGCAACGCCTGAATGCCGCGGGCCGCACCGTGACAATCGGTGGTCCGTGAAACACGACGCTGGTCGTATGGCCGTGGCGTTCGGCGTCCAGCCTCAGTTCTTCCAGGAATTCTGCCATGTCGGTTGGTGCTGCGATCTCGCCGCTGTCACCGCGGGCGAAGGCCAAATAGGCCTCCAGCATGCGCGCCATCTCGTCGATGTCCTTCTTCATAGCATCGACTTCCGGCGACTCCTTGATCAAGGCGAGTTCGAGTTTGAAACGCGTAAGCACCGTGCGCAGATCGTGCGACACGCCCGCAAGCATCGCCGTGCGCTGCTCCATCGCCCGCTCGATGCGGGTTTTCATTTCGATGAATGCAGCCGCCGCACGCCGCACTTCGCGCGCACCGCGCGGGCGGAAGTTCGGCACCTCGCGTCCCTTACCAAAGCTTTCTGCGGCATCGGCGAGCCGCAAGATCGGCTTGATCTGGTTTCGTAGAAAGATGATAGCGACGATCAACAAAACCGTTGAAGTGCCGACCATCCAGAGCAAGAAGATTTCCGAATTGGACACATAAGCGGCACTGCGCCGTGCGAATACTCGCATCACGTTGTTGTCGAGCTGGACGCGAATTTCGAGGAGTGCGGATTTGCCGACAGTATCGATCCAATACGGGCGTCCGATCTGCCTGCGCAACTCGTCCGAGAGGGCCTGATCCAGCAATGAAAAGAATGGCTTAGGGCCGGGTGGCGGCATATCGGTCAATGGAAGAAAGTCGACCACCAGGCCGAGCCTCTCCTGCGCGATGCGGCGGATCTGGGCCTGGTCGGCATCTTGCGGATAGCCCCGATAAATATCGATCAACGCAGCGATGTCCTGCACGACGCTCGCCGATAGCCGCTGGGTCACAACGTTCCAGTGGCGCTCCATGAACACGAAGGCGACCACCGACTGCAGGATCACCATTGGCGCAATGATGATCAGCAACGCGCGTGCATACAGCCCTTTCGGCATTATGCTGTTCAGCCAGCGGCTGATCTTGCGCCAGCCGTCTGCAACCTGACCAAGCGCGCTATGAATTCTCCGCACGGGCGGAATTGCGTCGTACCATTCCCAAGCCTCACGCAGCCGCATAAGTGCGGTACGTACGCCGTTGCTGATATCGAGACTGGTCACGTGCTGATTACCAATCGATAGCCGACGCCACGCACGGTCTGCACGAATAGCGGATTGGCGGGATTGCGCTCGATTTTCCGGCGAAGACGGTTGACCTGCACGTCTACAGCCCGCTCGCTCACCGAGCCGCCATCGCCTGCGAGCGACAGGCGGGGTACCGTTTCGCCGGGTGTGCCTGCAAGGATACGCAGCATCTCACGCTCACGGTCGGTCAGGCGGATAATCTCCTCGCCTTTGCGCAATTCGCCGCGCGCCAGATGATAAACAAACGGCCCGAAGCGAACGGATTCCGCAAGCGGCTGCGGTGCCGGTTGCGCGCGTTTGAGGATATTGGCGATGCGCAGCGATAGCTCACGCGGCTCAAAAGGTTTTGACAGATAGTCGTCCGCGCCCATTTCCAGTCCGCGAATACGACTCTCGGCAGCATCTCGTGCCGTCAGCATCAGGATCGGCACATTGGAATCGTCGCGGATCGCTTTGGCAAGATCGAACCCGGATTCGCCGGGCATCATCACGTCGAGGATGAGGAGATCGAAACTAAGGCTTTTCAATTTCGCGCGAGCGTCCGTCGCGGTCTCAGCCGTGGTTACGCGATAGCCCTCCCCGCTCAAGAAGCGCGAGAGTAAGTCGCGTATACGGCGGTCGTCGTCGACCACCAGCAGATGCGGCGCATCGTCGGGAAGCGTGGCGGGCAACGTCATCGCCGAGGCTCCTACCGTCAAATCAACCTCGTGTCTTCGATGCACGGTCGGCGCGCGTAATAAGGCGCAACACGCTGTCGCGATTGTCAGTGTCGATCATAGACGTAAGGAACCGGCGCGCTGCTTCGTGCGCGTTGGGCCCGAGCTCGCCAAACGCACGATTAATTCTCTGCGTCTGCAAGTTGGCAAGCTTGAGTGCCAATGCCTCGCCTTTCGACGTTACATACAGCAGCCGTTGGCGCCGATCTTGCGCGCCTTCTTTCTGCAACACGTAACCTTGATCGACCAATTGCTTGAGCACCCGGCCAAGCGACTGTTTGGTGATGTTGAGGATCTCAAGCAAGTCGGCAACCTTCATCCCGGGATTGCGATTCACGAAATGAAGCACCCGGTGGTGGGCGCGCCCAAAGCTCAGCTTGAGGAGCACCTCGTCAGGATCACCGACGAAATCGCGGTATGCGAAGAACAGCAATTCAATGATGTCCCACACCGGCTGGGCCACCCCCGTGGGCGATGTGCCGGCGCCGGATCGGTCGGCGAGACTAGTGCCAGCGGCCGCCGATTTGCTGTTCACATTTATGTCAGCCATGTTGACATATTTTGGTTTTATGTTACAAAAACACCGTTATGGACGAAAGGATCGTGCGGAAATTCGCATTTCTGGGCTCCTGTTGGTGAGCCGGATGCTGTCCGTACCGGTCGGTCAACTCATACCGGGTGTTGCCCGGGGACGCAAAGTATTGGAATAGGCGCGGAAAATGCGCCATCACAGCGGCGGAGCACATCTGCCAGGTGCGTGAAGGAGGAGACAATGGCTGCTCAATCCTATGACCGCCTTGAAGGGGTCATCTGGTACGACGGCAAGCTTGTGCCGTGGAACGAGGCCAACCTCCATGTGCTCTCCCACGGCCTGCACTATGCGAGCTGTGTTTTTGAAGGCGAACGTGCCTATGGCGGCCAAATCTTCAAGTCCACCGAACATGCCGAACGCCTGAAGCGTTCCGCCAACATCCTCGATTTCGAGATTCCCTATTCCATCGCAGAGATCGTCGCCGCCAAAAAGCTGGTGGTCGACAAGAACGGACGGAAGGAAGCCTATGTCCGCCCGGTCGCCTGGCGTGGTTCCGAAATGATGGGCGTTTCGGCGCAGAGCAACACGATCCATCTCGCCATCGCGAGCTGGGAATGGCCGAGCTATTTCGACCCCGAGCAACGGCTCAAGGGCATTCGGCTCGACCTTGCCGATTATCGCCGACCCGATCCGAAGACTTCGCCTTCGCTCGCCAAGGCCGCGGGTCTTTACATGATCTGTACGATCTCAAAGCACCGCGCCGAGCGGAAAGGCTACGCCGACGCTATGATGTTGGACTGGCAAGGGCGCGTCGCCGAATGCACCGGCGCAAACATCTTTTTCGTGAAGGACGGCAAGATCCACACCCCAATCGCCGATTGTTTCCTCGATGGCATTACCCGGCAGACTGTGATCGGGCTAGCACGCAAACGCGGCTTCGAGGTGATCGAGCGCCGCATCATGCCTGACGAACTCGCTGGCTTTTCCGAATGCTTCATCACCGGCTCGGCCGCGGAAGTTACCGCTGTTGCGGAGATCGCCCACTGGAATTTCAATCCCGGTGGCATCACCAAGACACTGATGGACGACTACACGGCGGAAGTGAAGCCGAAGGCCGCGGCCGCTTAGGGGCTCTTCGCGGCTACCGCGTGCGGCTCCTGCGGCCGCAACAGCGTGACAAAACGAACACGATTGGCTGCGACGAAGCGATCCATGCGTTCGTCAAGCACACGATGGCGGCTCTGCGACGCGTGCCGCAACATTAAGTCGCCCCCGCGATCGAAGGCGATAAAGCCGACGTGAAAATAATCGAGATTTGTTCGCTGCGTGATAAAGCCAACGATATCGCCGTTGGCGAGTTGCCGCTTGCCGGCCAGGAACGTCGCACGCGGAATTACGTCGATTGAAAATCGCCGTTTTCCGAGTTCTTTGTGCCAATAGACGACCTTCTCGATTTTCACCGATCCGTCCATGACGACCGGACGGCAAATATTATTTTCGATATTGTGCTGGCCCCACTCGAAGAAATAGTGATTGCGTTCGCTCCAGCTAACGACGCCGTTGTGATAGCGGATCGTTCGCAACGCCGAATCGAACTCTGCGGGACTGCCCGCGATCGCGGCAGCGAGCACGGTCTCGCAATACGTCACACAGTCGAAGGCGTCGTCGCGTGCGACAAATTTTTCGGGACGCCGTGGCCCTCCAACCAACGTGTAACCTTCATAGCGCGAACCACGAAGTGCGCCAGAAATGTATTCAACCCTCTCCGAAACCGAGCCTTTTCCGTGGGCTTCAACGATGAGCCGGCCGATGCGCACTTCGGTGCCTAAGCCGGGCGTTATTCCCGCAGCCAAAGCTGCACCCCCACCGAGGAGATGGAGCATATGACGGCGGCTAACGGTCAAATTGAACGGCATCGGATTATCCAGCCGCCATCAATCCTTCACGACGACCAGCCGGTCGACACCAGATTCGGCACCCCACACCTCTCCGGACCGGCCAAGCAATTGACGCACCGACGCGCCACGCCTGTCGCTAGGAAAACTTTCGAAGGTCTCGGTCGTCGGATCGAATCGCAGGATGGCATTGGCGAGAAAATCAGACACCCAGACTTTATCTTTGCTGTCGACATAAACTGCATAGCAACCGCCCTTGCTCTTGGGCAGGCTCCAAACTTTCCAAGCTTTACTCATTGGATCATAGCGACCGAGTTCTCCGCTGTTCCAAAGGCTCACCCATAATAGCCCTTTGGAATCCGACCAGATGCGCCGTGGACCGGCGCCTGCTTTGGGTGGCGCGACGACCAGCGCGTCGCCGCTGACAGTGTCAATCTTGGCGATGTGATCGCCCGCAAGCGAAGCGTACCAGACGTCGCCGTTTGGCGTCGTTGTGATGCCGTACGGTCCGGCTCCTTTTGGCGCTTTCCATGCCTCAATCTTTCCGCTTGCTGGGTCGACACGTCCGTACACACCACTTTGGCCGGTGAACCAAAGAATTCCTTTGCGGTCGAAGGTCGCAGTATTGAGATTGGCTTCGGGGAATTCTTTCGGAAGCGGAAAAAGCATCACGGCTTTGGTTGCTGGGTCGAATCGTGCAATCGCGTTCTGTCCACCTTCGGTGATCCAGGCAGCACGATCAGGGCCGACAATAACGCCATGTGGCGCGGCACCCTTGCCAAGCGAAATTTGGATCGTTTGTCGGGTCTTCGGATTTAATATGCCAAGAGCGCCTTGGGATTGAGCGGTATACCAAACGCTGCCATCCGGGGCGGGCGCTACATCGTGCGGATGTGCGCCACGCGGCACTTCAAAATAAGACACTTCCGCCGCGAACGATGGACGGCCACAAAGCGTCGCGGCCGCGGCGGCTGCGATTATTATCCGAGTTCTGATCGCTCTCGGCGCGTGCAACACGAGCGTTCACTCCGCAGTTTCACGTTGCCGCACTGCCCATCGTTCGGCGGACGCGTCATCGGCCGATTTGGCGTCAACCCAGCTATTCCCGCCAGCTTTCTCAACTTGCTTCCAGAACGGCGCACGCGTCTTTAGATAATCCATCAAAAATTCCGCCGCGGCGAATGCCGCTTCGCGATGCGAAGACGCGGTCGCTACCAGGACGATGTCTTCGCCCGGCACCATGCGTCCGTAGCGGTGAATAACCGTTACACCGAGCAACGGCCATTTCTCGGTCGCTTGCGCAACATGGCGCTCGATCTCGGCTTCAGCCATGCCGGGATAGTGCTCAAGCATGAGAGCAGCTATTGGCTCGCCGTTCTCGGTGCCGCGGCATATCCCGGTGAACGTCACGAGTGCACCAATATCCGTACGGCCACGCGAGATTTTCGCCGTTTCCGTGGCGACGTCGAATGGTTCTCGCTGCAAGCGTACTGTCGCTGTCATGCTCTCAATGTAACCCGCCAGGGACGGCGAGGCTATCCGCCTGTCATGGGAGGGAAAAATGCGATTTCGCTAGCATCCTTGATCGCGGCGTCGGGCCGCACGTGCTGATGATCAATGGCCGCGCGGATGACATTCATGTTTTTGAAAGCGTAAGCGTATTCTTCCCCGCGCGAGGCAAGCCACGTCATCAACTCGCCAACTGTGGCGATACTCGCTGGGACTTCGATGATTTCCTCAGGCTTGCCGATGCGCTCGCGCACCCAGGCGAAGTAGCGCAATTTCAAGGTCATTCATCAATCATATAGCGCAAGCCCGCGCGCATATAGTCCCAGCCGGTATAGAGCGTGAGGATCGCCGACAGCCACAGCAGCAAAATTCCCACCTGGGTAACGACCGGCACGATTTTGTCGCCGGCCTCGCCTGCAATTAAAAACCCAATGGCGACCATCTGTGCGCTGGTCTTCCACTTGGCAAGCCGTGTGACAGGAACACCGACCCGCAGTTCGGCGAGATACTCGCGCAGACCAGACACAAGGATTTCCCGACAAAGGATGACGACCGCGGCCAGCAGCGTCCAGCCACGGATGGTGTCTTCTGCCGCTAGCATCAGGAGGCAGGAGGCCACCAGCAACTTGTCGGCAATCGGATCGAGCATCCGGCCGAGAGAGGACTGCTGCCCCCACATCCGGGCAAAATAGCCATCAAGAATATCTGTGACCCCGGCCGAGATAAAAATCGTCAACGCCGCCCAACGCAGCCACAGCGGCCCGTCGAATATGCTTTGCCAATACATGAGGCCTACCACCACCGGTACGGCGGCGATTCGCGCATAAGTCAGCAGATTCGGCAGCGCGAGAGGACGCGCCGGCAGCGGCCGGGAGCTGATGGTATTCATGCCGGAAAAGAACACCCGCGCCGCGGTCAGGTCAACCGGCGGTTAGCGTCAAACCCCAACTGATTGCGCAATGCCTATTGGATTGGTGGCTTGGGCAAGCGGCTTTTGCCAGGCTCCATCACGAAAGTCTGATCAAGCGAATACCATTCGCCCTTCACATCGCCCGCCGGTGCTGGCCCGTCGTGGCGCACGTAATTGCCCACAAGAGCGCGAGTGACACCGAATTGCACGTCGGTCTCGAGTTTCTCGTCGTCATTGACATAAACCTGCGAGATCAGGGTCTTGAAGCCTTCTTTAAATATCAGAAAGTGCAAATGCGCCGGCCGATAGTGATGTCGGCCGGTGGCGCGCACGAGATCACCAACAGGCCCGTCGATCGGAATTGGGTAACCGGCCGGCTTTACGCTGCGGAAGCCAAAATGACCCTTGGCGTCGGTGATGAACTTACCGCGCAGATTCATTGGTGCCTGCTTGGGATCCTGCTGCTCGTAGAAGCCCTCCGGCGATGAGTGCCAGATGTCGGCTTCGGCGCCCGCGATTGGCTTGCCGTTCTGGTCCTTGACCCAGCAATCGACAAACAGGGCCGGGCCCGGGGTCGGCGAGCGCACGATTGAGCCGCCGTTTTCTGTTCGTGGCGAGTTCATGCGCCAGAATGGCCCGAGCAAATTGGCAGTAGTCTCGGTCTGGCCATTGTTGCCATTGTTGAGAAGACAGATCAGCGTCGAGAATCCGAGTGAACCCGACATCAACACGACTTCGTTGTGCTTGTCGTCGGTTTTCTGCCCGAGCTTGGCGACGTATTGCACCGCCTTCTCGAACTCCTCTTCGGTGAGGTGCACATCGCGCGCAAACGCATGCAGGTGCTCAACCAGCGAAACAAGAATTTCCCGCAGGCGCGGAGGTTGCGTACTTTTGAAGGCTTCGGTCACAACTTTGGTGACGTCTTCCTGCCGCTCAATGATCATTATTGCTTCCCGTCTAGTGAACCGCTGACTCGTGGAAGAACTCATATATCTTTCGCGCCGTCTCTGCATTAATTCCGGGGACTTGAGCGAGATCGGGCAAGCTCGCCCGCTCGATCGCTTTCACAGTGCCAAAATGGCGTAGCAATGCCCGCTTACGGGTGGGACCAATTCCGGGGATTTCCTGCAAACCGGCCTCGCGGATGTCTTTCTTGCGGCGCACGCGATGCGAACCGACGGCGAACCGATGGGCTTCGTCGCGCAATCTTTCGATGAAATAGAGCAAGGGATCGCGTGGCGGCAGCTTGAATGGTTCTCGGCCGGGCACGAAGAAAGTTTCCCGCCCTGCATCACGATCAGGACCCTTCGCGATGGCAACCAGCGGCACATTGGCGACGCCAAGCGCGCTCAGCGTCTCTTGCGCGGCATTGAGCTGGCCTTGCCCACCATCGATCAGAACCAGATCGGGCCAAGGTTGGTCTTCGTCCTCGCCTTTGAAGGCGGCCGTGAGAACCCCGCTCATCGGGCTGCGCGGGTTTTCGGTGAGCAACCGTTTGAAGCGGCGCTGCAACACTTCCCGCATCATGCCGTAATCATCTCCGGGCGTTAAATCGGCCGAACGGATGTTAAACTTGCGATACTGGTTTTTGCGAAAGCCTTCCGCTCCGGCAACGATCATGGCGCCCACCGGATTGCTGCCGGCAATATGGCTATTGTCGTAAACTTCAATGCGGCGTGGCACGCGCGCAAGCGCGAAGACTTCCGTCAGCGCGCCAAGCAATTTCTGCTGCGATGATGTATCGGCGAGCTTTCTCGCCAGCGCCTCGCGCGCGTTGGCCAGCGCATGTTGGACCAGCTCTTTGCGCTCACCGCGCTGTGGCACGCTGACTTCGACTTTGCGTTCGGATTTTGCGGTAAGCGCTTCAGCGAGCAATGCCCGCTCCTCGAACCCGTGCGAAACGAGAATAAGCCGCGGCGGAGGCTTGTCGTCGTAGAACTGCGCCAAAAACGCACTCAATACCTCATTTGCTCCGATCGCGCGGTCAGCTTTTGGAAAGTAAGCGCGATTGCCCCAATTTTGCCCCGTACGGAAGAAAAAGACCTCGACGCATGAGTAGCCGCCGGTCTGATGCACGGCAAAGACGTCGGCCTCTTCGAGGCTCCGGGGATTAATCCCCTGGTGCGACTGGATCGCCGACAGCGCCGACAGGCGGTCGCGATAGATCGCGGCACGCTCAAAATCGAGCGCAGCGGATGCCTTGTCCATTTCGCTAGCCAACTCCTTCTGCACCAGGCGACTGCGACCGGAGAGAAACTCATTTGCTTCGTGCACAAGCTCGGTATAGCCCGCAAAATCGATCTCGCGTGTGCAAGGGGCCGAGCATCGCTTGATCTGATACAGCAGGCACGGCCGCGTCCGCGCTGTCGAAATATGAATCCGAACACGACCGCAACAGGAACGCGCGCTCGAGCGCATTGATCGTACGGTTGACCGCGCCGGCCGAAGCGAACGGCCCAAAGTAGTGGCCTGGTCGCGTGCGGGCACCGCGATGTTTCAGTATCTGCGGCGCCCAATGATCAGAGGTGATTAGGATATAGGGGAACGACTTGTCGTCGCGCAATAGAACGTTGAAGCGAGGCCGCAAGCGTTTGATCAGATTGGCCTCAAGCAGCAGCGCCTCTGTTTCTGTTTTGGTGGTAACGAATTCCAGCGTCACCGTTGCCGCGATCATCCGCGCGATCCGGTTGTCGTGACCGGTCGGCCGGGCGTAAGCCGTCACTCGCTTTTTGATATTTTTGGCTTTGCCAACATAGAGCACGTCGCCGTGCGAATCGATCATGCGGTATACGCCAGGCGCAGACGGCGCCAGTTTTGCAAAATGCATGATCGCGGCGCGGCCCGCGGCGAGCGTGCCAGTTGGTGTATCTTCAAGCTCAATCTCCGGCAACGAAGGCTCTTCGTCCTCCTCGCGCAACTCGCTTGCCGGATCGATGTCTTTATTGGTGCCGTTCATGGGAATGAAGATAATGTGCGCGCGCGTGCACGCTACTCCACGACCTCGCTGTCAGCCGTACGCCAGGACAAATGCTGCCCGCCATCGACAGGAATTGTGACGCCGGTGACACTTTTTGCCTGGGCGAGATAAAGCACAGCCGCGGCAATGTCATCGGGCCGTGGCCCGCGTTGGAGTGGCAGACTTTCTGACTGCGCGGCAAATTGGGTCTCGGTCTGGCGCGGACTCGGCAACGTGGGGCCAGGCGCCACAGCATTAACCCGAAGTTTCGGAGCCAACGCCTGAGCCAGCGTAACGGTCGCGGTATGGAGTGCGCTCTTGCTCAGCGTGTAAGAGAAAAACCGGGGGTTTGGCTTGAGAACGCGCTGGTCGACAATATTGACGATTGAGGCATCAACGCCGGCCGGCGCCTGCGCCGCGAAAGCCTGCGAAAGAAAAAGGGGTGCCGCCAAGTTGACGGCCACAGCGCGCTGAAAGCGTGCGTGCGAAAGAGTTTCAATGTCGTCCGGTTCAAACTCGCCGGCGTTATTGACCAGAAGCGACAGTTGGCCGAATGCCGCCGCCGAAGGGATAAGCCTCTGCACCGCTTCGTGGTCGGCGAGATCAGCAAGCACAACGCTTGCGCGCCCGCCCGCACCCTTGATGGCAGCTGCAAGCCTCTCGGCGTCTTCGCGCGAGTTGTTGGCGTGCAGCACGACTGCATAGCCAGCACGCGCTAATGCCAGCGCGATGGTTGCTCCGATCCGGCGCGCTGAGCCGGTGATTAGCGCCAAACGGGCTATATTTCTCGTAGTGTCGTCCGCCATCCCCTGCCATCCGTGCGATCTGTCTTGCTTGCGAGCTTGCCAGCACTTCTCGCTGCTGACGCGCGGGCGGTAAACCGCCTCAACGTTATAGTAAATGCGGCCTAACCTTGCATGGTAAACGGGACCCTAGGAAAGCGCTTAAAAATAAGAGTTCTTTAGGGATACCGGCCGGCAATGGTTAGCGGTTCATAACCGTTTAACTTAAAAGGCCCGATAAATCCTCCATGAAAATGTCGCGTCCGCTCCCTGATTTGCGCATCCGTACCGCGCAAAGAGCGGGAGTTGAGTGGAGGGTAAGATGAAAAAGACAATCCTCGCGATTGCTGTGGCAAGCGCAACTGCCGCTGTAGGTTCGGCAAGTGCTGCCGACCTCCCGCGCGGCCCCGCACCCTACTATGCACCGCCTCCGGTCAGCGCCTACAACTGGACCGGCTTCTACGCAGGCCTCAACTTGGGTTACGAATGGGGTAAGGTCACCAATAGCAGCATAGACCCAAGCGGCGTCGCGGGCGGCGGCCAAATTGGATACAATTGGCAAGTTGGGCAATTCGTGTTCGGCGCCGAAACCGATTTACAAGGCAGCGCAGCCGACGATACGTTCGCCCCTTACAAATTCTCCAATCCTTGGTTTGGCACGCTGCGCGGCCGCGCCGGCTTCGCGATCAATAATATGCTGCTGTACGGCACGTTCGGTCTCGCTTATGGCGACCTCAAAGCGCAGTTCGGCGGCCTCGACGAGAGTAAGACCCTCGTCGGTTGGGCCGGCGGCGCTGGCCTGGAAGTCGGCTTCGCGCCGAACTGGTCGGCGAAGGTCGAGTACCTCTACATGGATCTCGGCAGCCGCGCCTATACGCTCACCGGAGTGGACAACGGATTACAGGCGAGCTATCTGCGCCTCGGTGTGAACTATCACTTCTGAGCGCGCACGTAACGCAGAAAAAAGCCCCGGAGTAAAACTCCGGGGCTTTTGTTTCGGGTGCCATCACAAATCAGAATTCCGATTTGCCGCGCACCAATGATTGCGCACAGCAATTAGCCGGTGACAACCAGATTGACCGCTTTTGGACCTTTGCCCTTTTTGTCCGGTTCAACGTCGAAGCTTATTCGCTGCCCCTCGTTCAAGCCTTTCAGTCCTGCTTGTTCGACCGCGGTGATGTGAACGAACACATCACGTCCACCGTCATCCGGTTTAATGAAGCCATAGCCACGCTCGCCGTTGAAGAATTTCACGACACCCGTTTGCGCCATCGGGAAAACTCCTCTCCCCACTGCTCCGCCGCCGGCCCCACGCACGACAGCTCGGCTGGACATTCACAATCGGGGAAAGCGTCGGCCGAACCGGCCTCAGTCAACTCCGCCGGCCCCCACAGGAGGCGGAACGTCACTGCCAGCGTGGAACTACACACCAACTGCGGGCCTGTGGAAAGAGGCCCAACGATCATAGAGAGCCGGGCGCTCCATCCCCAGCGAGCCAGTCGACGCGAAAACCGCCCTTACCCTGGTGCGCGAGGACGCCCGCAAGGACCGGCAGGAGGGCCTTAAGTTCGCTTTCCAAGGACCAAGGCGGGTTGATCACGATAATTCCGGCACCGTTGAGCCGGGTTGGATCGCCAAAAGGCGATATCATGATTTCGGCCCGGAGTGCCTTGGCGGGCGCAAGGCGACGAAGGCGTTTGGCAAGGGCATCGGCCTCGACGCGCCCTTTAATGGGATACCAGAGGGCGTATATCCCGGTCGCCCATTTTCTGTGTGCAGCCGCAAAACCGTTGGCGAGACGTGAGAATTCGTTGTCCGCCTCGAACGGTGGGTCGACCAGCACCAGGCCGCGACGTTCTTTCGGCGGCACATAAGCATTTAGCGCCGTCCAGCCATCGATTGTCAGCGTCTTGATACGAGTATCGCCGCGCAAATTGCGGGCGAGTGCAGCGGCCGTCGCCGGCTCAAGCTCGCAGGCAATCAACCGGTCTTGCGGGCGCAGCCAAGCGCGTGCGAGTGCCGGGGAGCCGGGATAAACGCGGAGCCGGCCGCGTTCATTGAGCGCGCCAATCACGTCGAGGTAAGGGGCAAGTAACGTCGCGATTGTTTCGGGTAGTTGCGCCGTCACAAGTTTCCCAATGCCGGCGTGCCATTCGCCTGCACGGGTCGCTTCCTCGCCGGTGAGATCGTAAAGGCCAGCACCGGCATGCGTGTCGATCACACGGAATGCGGCGGACTTCGTGCGCAAATGGTGCAGGATGCGGCAAAGCACCACGTGCTTGAACACATCGGCAAAATTACCCGCGTGGAATTCGTGGTGGTAGTTCACTGTCGGACTTGTCAGCTCCGCACGAGGGCCCGTCAGGGCCGAACAGCCGAGCTTATGCCACAGGCTGTGTCCAGGAATCTCGCGCGTTTATCCGCCACGTACGGCAGGCATCGCGATGCGATCCTGACGGCAGGCACGGCGCGCAATTTCAGCACAATCGCGGAATGAAAAATCCTTGTTGAGGCACACCCGCACTTCAGTCAGCCGCTTCCGGTCGCAGGAAACAGCAATCGCCGCGCGCGAAAGCCCCGGATTGGCTTTTGCAAAAGCCTCGGCCACGTCGTCAGGCGTCACGGCGGTCGGTTTATCGAGGTCCAAGTATTCTGACGGAATCTTCACCAGTGCCCGAGCCTTGCGTACGGTTTCGAAGTAGGCATGCGGCGAAAGGCCAGAACACGTTCCGTGCTGATCCCATTCATGGAAGATCAGGCGTGGGCTCGGCATCAGATCAAGCATGCTGCCGACGATAGCGCGATTAAGCCTCGGAGCCGGCACCTGGCAGTAGGACGGGAAGCCGCGCTCGTATTGCGGCCAAAGCCCGTGCACCACAAACGCAAAAGGGCGACCGCCACATTGCTGGTCTGGTGCCCGGTTGGGAGCGCGATCCTGCGCCGCCTCGCAATATGACGGCGACCAGGAGAGCGCCAAAACATAGAAATCGAATTTGCCCGGTTCGCCGTGACGGCGGTCCTGAGCGAGTGCAACAATCGCGAAAACAAAGGTGAAGCTGAAGGCGGCGGCCGCAATGTGCGCCAACCGGTAAATACGATGACGGCTCATGGACGCCCTCACGTGAACACGAGAACAAATCGGAAATTGATCAGGCGCAACGGTTCCCTGCTACAGGTACCGCAATAACGAGAACATTTCAAGAACAAATTAGGATAAATAGTGATCGACCGGCGGCCGAATGCCTATGGCCGCGCCATTTTGCAGGCCGGGTTATAGGCCCAGTTGCGGTCGAGCCCGACCACGCACCATTCCACCCCCCAGGTCATCCCGATCATTCCGGCATCCTCGCCGATCGAGTAGTTGACCGTGTGCTGGCGCCCATCACTGACATTGGCCAGCGCGGTGCAAAAACGGCGCGGGATAGTCTCCGGCGCCCACGGCCGGAACGCAATTTCGCGAACCCGGTCGAAGCCTACGATTTGCAGGTCGGAATTCCAGAACCGGCCTTCCTTCTGAGCAAACCGCGAGGCGATGGTATTGAGCGCGGCCTCACACGGCGGCAGGACGCCGTCATAGCGTGGCCCGATCAGGTAAATGCCCTTTTCCACCCAGCTTGCCGCAGCAGCAGGTGTGGCTGCGCCGATCGCAATCAGGGCCGCGATCGCGAGATATCGAAGACGATAAGACCCAGCCGTCATAAGTGAGCTCCCCGAACTATTGGCCAGTTTAGCACAGGTTTCGCCTGGTACACCCGGATTGATACACAAGTTTGAGACGCCGTCGTCAACACTGGCGCTGCCGGCCGACCGCTCACCCCGGACCGCGCCAGTCCCCCAGGACAGACTGGACCAATGTCAGCGCTGCAACCGCAGCGGTATCCGCGCGGAGGATGCGGGGCCCAAGCGCAATTCGAACGACCTTCGTCAGCTGGCGCAGGACCAGCCGCTCCTCTTCGGCAAAGCCACCCTCCGGGCCAATCAAAACGGCGAGCGGCTGAACCGGACCATTCCGGACCCCGATCAGCGCGGCGACCGGATCCGTCACGTCGGCGTCTTCATCGCAAAATATCAAAAGGCGGCCGGGGTTTTCCGCGATCCGGCTGAATGGCATTGGTTCAGCCACATGCGGAACCGTCAAAACGCCACACTGTTGGGCGGCCTCGATCGACATTAGCCCTCATGCGATCGACATTGACGCGGGCCACCTGCGTGTGCCGCGTGATGACCGGCTGAAGAAGCGAGACACCCATCTCCACAGCCTTTTGAACAAGGTAATCGAGCCGCGCGTGCTTGAGCGGCGCAAACAAAAAATGCAGATCAGGGGCCGGGGGTTGCGCGCGCGCACGGGTACTGACCGCGGCGACCGCTGCTCGCTTGCCGACGGATGTAAGACTGGCTTCCCACTCCCCGTCGCGGCCATTGAACAGCAGGACCCCGTCGCCGCCTTTCAGCCGGAGTACATTCAGCAAGTAATTTGCCTGGTCCCGGTCGAACGAAACTTCGTCACCACCGGACAACGGCGCATCGACATAGAGGCGGGGGGTGCGAAAGTCGTAATGCGGCATGGATTAACCGTGGCATAGGCGGCGCCGGGAACCGATTTACGCGGTCTGGCATGGCTTCGCGAGGCCTTTTGACCCACCTCCCCTTGCCGCCTTCCCGACGCAATCGAGCTGTTATAAGCCACCCCAGCACCGTCCGGCTGATATAATGCGCCGGCGAAGGGAGACGTCAGTCCATGAGGTTGCGCCGGGCATTTGTCGCCACGTGCATGATTTCTCTATGCGCCGGGACGGCCAGCGCACAATTCCAGCCGCCACCGGCTCAGGCGCCGCAACAGGAGCAAGTCCCCCCTTGCGTCCAAGAGTTCTTTAAACTGCGTGACGATGCAGAAAAAAAAGGCCTGGCGATCAAAGCCGCCAATGAGCGCAAAGCCTCGCCAAAAGAAGCCTGCCAATTATTCGGTGCATTCGTCGCCGCCCAATCAAAGATGCTCAAATACGCCAGCGATAATTCGGTATGGTGCGGCATCCCTCCGCAGGTCGCCGTCAACCTGAAGCAAAGCGTTTCCAAAATGTCTGAGGTGCGCACGAGAGTATGCCAGGCCGCCGCCGCGCCGATCCAGCAGCAGGGGCCAAGCCTGAGCGATGCACTCACCGGCCCTGTTCCAAACTCCAATAACATCAAGACCGGCCGCGGTACCTTTGACACTCTGACCGGCAGCCCGCTCGGAAAATGAGCGAGAGCTCCGGACGCGTCTCCGATGCGACCGGAAATTGGGTCGACGGTCTCGCGCCGCCGTTCAGCCGCCCTTACCTACGGCTTGCTCGTCTCGACCGGCCGATTGGTTCGTGGCTTTTGCTCATGCCATGCTGGTGGTCGGTAGGCCTTGCAGGAATGCACGAGGGCCGTTTTCCGAGCCTCTGGCACATCGTTTTGTTTTTCATTGGCGCTTTTGCGATGCGCGGCGCCGGCTGCACCTGGAACGATTTGGTCGACCGCAATCTCGACGGACTCGTTGAGCGCACGCGTTCACGGCCAATTCCGTCAAAACAGGTTACGATCGCGCAGGCCACCGCCTTTATGCTCGCACAGGCACTCGTTGGCCTCCTCGTCCTCATGCAGTTCAACCGTTTCACGGTCATGACCGGTCTCGCCTCGCTGTTGGTGGTCGTCGTTTATCCTTTTATGAAACGCATCACCTATTGGCCGCAGATTTTTCTCGGCCTTGCATTCTCTTGGGGTGCGCTAATGGGTTGGCCAGCCGCATTTGGGCGTCTCGACCTGCCGGCGCTCATACTTTACGCCGGCTCGATTTGTTGGGTGATCGGCTACGATACGATTTACGCCCATCAAGACCGCGAAGACGATCTTCTGATCGGAATCAAATCGACAGCGTTATTATTCGGCGAGCGCACCGCTCCAATGCTCGCAAGCTTCTATGCCTGTGCGGTTGTGCTCATCGCAGCCGCGGGGCTGATGGCCGGCGGTCGGCTGATCTTTACACTTGGCTTGATCGCTTTTGCCGCGCATTTGGCTTGGCAAGTGACGCGGCTCGACATCGACGACCCTGCGCACTGCCTTGTGCTGTTCAAGTCGAACAGAGATGCGGGCCTGATCCTGTTTGGTGCGATGTTGATCGACGCTGCGGTCGGCTAATCGGGGCCGGCAGTGCGCGCGTCATCTTGCGGGGAGGATCTGACTAGCGGACGGGGTGCCAAGCCTTGTCGACCGAGCCGGTCACGAGTTCATGGCCAAATTCAAAATCGGTATCGCCGTCCTCTCCGGGGATCGCCGTCGGTGTCTTGTCGTTTTTACGGGACACTGACCTCGGCACCGAACCGGTATAAGCGGGACTGCGTTGCTTACCGGCATAGAGCGAACGCGCCGTTGTTGCGGCAACTTCGCCGGAGATCGCCTCGGGCCGGCAAGGGCGATCGCCACTTGAACGCCGCATCAAGTCGACATGGATGTGATTGTAATGCGCGGCGTTATAGCCCGGCGCCAGTACGGTCGTGAAATTGTCGCAGGCCGCTAGATGAACGTCGTGCAGAAAACCTTGCTCTTCCGGGCTGCCGTGCCAACCCTCCTGCACCGTAACCCGTCGCCCATCCGCAAAAGTAAACGCAGCGATGTCAATTGCATTGCCGAAGGCGTGTTCGGAGATGCCTGAGCCGCCGGAGCCGACCATGCCGCGGCAAGAGTAAGCGGAGATTTGCTTGATCTCGACGACCGGTGCACCAAACCACCGCACCGCCGCCGGTTGCACACTCTCGCTGACCCAGCGATCGAGCGCGGAGACGATCGGACAGGCAAGTGTCGCCGTCGGCGTAAGTGTCACGGGTGGGACGGGGTCTGCCATTTGAGGCGTACGGACAGGTCCCAGTGGAGGTGGCACGTGCGGAGGCGATTGATATGCCGGACGCGGTCCGTATTCGCGTGGCGACGGTTGATAAACTGGCGGCATCCCGTAAGCACGTTGCGGATTGGCGGCGGGCGCCTGCCGGCGCGGCAATATGGCATCGTCGGGAATATCGTCAGGCAACGGAGCCGCGTTTGGTGTGACGCCCGCTTCCATGCCCGGTGCGCTCAGCGATATCGGCTGGCCGGCCGGGGCAACCGAGTTAGACCGTTCGGCGGCCGGCGGGCCGGGCACCCAGCGCATGCGTGGCGCCTGCCCCTGCATCGTTTGTACCGGCGCAACTTCTGCCGGCGGTGCATATCGTGGTTCGTTGATGGGCCAACGCGGCATCTGCGCATCGCTGGCTGGGATTGACCCGGGCGGCCGTAAGTCATCCGCATAGCCGACGAGAGGACTGCTCTCGCCCAAAGCTGAAACCTTGAGCGGAAAATCGGCGCCGCACATCCCCGGGCCCTCGATCGGCTCGGCTTGAACGACGCCCACGCCAATTTTGACGGCGCCGGATTTCATGCATGCGACTTCAGCCTCGTGCCGCCACGGCGCCCGTTCGCCCAACATGAAGCCACGCCCGCAACCGGCGAGCGCCAGCAGCACACCGGCACCAACAAGAGAGAGAGCTACTCCACCCTTCATAGCCTCGAAAATGCGAGGAGTTTCTTTAACGAGGCTTCAACGCTCGTTGGCGGGGATTCCGTTAAGGATAAGAATTCCTTGCCAAATCTGATTTGCACTTGAACCGCCCGGCCCTTCCGGTACACATCGCGCGGGGCACGCTGATTGGACGCATGGGAAGGTCCGAAACTGGTTCACAGATCCGGGCTCATGCGTTCGGGGGGCACAATGGAAGGCAAGGCCAGGTTTATTTTTCCAGTCATCATCAGCGCACTCATCGTGTTCGTGGTCAGCGCTGTCGTTACCTTCACAAATATCGGATTTCGTGCCGACTTTGTGCCGCGATGGCTCAAAGCCTTCTTCACCGGCTGGCCGGTCGCCGCAGTGCTTGCATTTATTGCAATTCCCCACGTCCGCCGCGCGACGGACGCGATCGTGCGACTGATCGAAGGATAGATCTAATGCGTCACTGCGAAGCCGGCTTGATGCCGAGCGTGTCGCCGATCTGCTTCACAGTGAGTCGCTGATCATCGAGCGCCGCGGCAAACTCAGCCGGTGTGCCTGGGTTGACCACTTGCCCGGTGGCGCTCAATTTCGCCTCGATATCCGGATCACTAACGACCTCGCGAATATCAGCCGCGATACGGTCGCGGACTGATTGCGGAAAATCGCGCGGGCCGAACAAACCGACCAGCCCATCAAATTCGAGGGCCTTGTATCCCGCTTCGGATGCAGTCGGAATGTTGTCCAGAGCCTTTGCATGTTGTCGATTGGTCAAGGCGATTACCTTGACCTTTCCGGCCTGCACGCGCGGCCGCATGATCGCATAAGCACCAACGAAGGCTTGGATGCGCCCTTCGGCGAGATCGTTGATGGCTTGAACCGCATCTTTGTACGGCACCTTGGCCATATCGAGGTTTTCGGTTTTCAGCCAAGCGGCGAACAGCAAATCATTGGCGCCGGTGACTGAAGCGTAATTCAATTTGCCGGGGTCCGCTTTGATCTTAGCGGCCAGTTCCTTCACCGAAGAGACGTTGAGATCCGCCGGCACGCCGAGTGCGATGAGCGTGTTAGTCACGCGCGCGATGGGCGTGAGATCTTTCGGGTCGTATGGCAGCTTGTCATGCAACAAAGGATGCGCGGTGAAGGTGGACGCTGGCGCAAACAGCAACACGTGGTCGTCATGCGCATTGAGCACCGCCGTGATTGCAAGGAATGCATCTCCGCCAGGACGATTCTCGACGACAACCGGCTGGCCCCACTTCGCCGCAAGCTTGTCGGCCAGCAGCCGCGCGGTGATATCGACGCCCGATCCCGGTCCAAGCGGAATAATGAATCGGACGGGACGCTGCGGCCACGACTGGGCCGGCGATTGGGCTTGCGCAAATTGGCCCGCCGCGATCATTGCGGCGGCGCAAAAGGCAATTGTCAACAAAGCTTGACGCAAACGCGGCATTAAATCCTCCCGAACGCGAGTTTCTGCGCGAGAACGATAGAGCCTGACGGCTCGGATCGACCTCGCATTGTGATTTTACGTCTTATCCGATCTGACCGTCTGGCGGTGACCGGATGCCGACAACTTATTGCGGATTAGCGCAAATTTGTCATCGAAAATACCACTCACGCCATTTTTTGCGCTGCCGCATCTTTTACCCCCAATGTTTTTTTGCGAAGCGCGATCAATCGGTTGCTCTCGACATGTGCAGCGCGCATATCCGCCCGCCTAAATTTCGCCTGATCGGGACGGACCAATATCGATGCCTTCGCGTTGTGTGCTAGCGTTTCATCACCTCAACAAGGGAGGCACCTGCCGTGGACCTTGCCTTGAAGCTGAATGTACTGGCGGTGTGCGCCGTGTTTGCTTTCGTCGGCGCCATCTTGCTCGGGGCATTTTGAGTTCAAGAGGCCGACGACGACGCCAAACGAAAAATTGCCGGTGTAAAACCGGCCGAGGGATACGAACACCGGAGAGCCAACTCTCCGGTGTTTTGTTTTCCGAAATTACGCCGCTACGATGCTGGGTGAGGCGTGCACATCGTAGTTGAGGATTGGCGCCAGCCATCGCTCGCAGTCGCTGACGCTCCAGTTTTTCCGTCTCGCATAATCCTCAACCTGATCGCGCTCGATTTTACCGACACCGAAATACGCGCTTTGCGGATGGCTAAAATACAATCCGCACACAGCGGCCCCCGGCCACATCGCGAAACTCTCGGTCAGCTTCACGCCGACGCGCTCGCTTTCCAGCAACTTGAACAATGTGCCTTTTTCAGTGTGATCGGGCTGCGCCGGATATCCGGGCGCCGGACGAATGCCGTCGTATTTCTCGGCGATCAGCTGCTCGGCAGTCATCGCTTCGTTCGGTGCATAGCCCCAGAAATCCTTGCGGGCGCGTTGGTGCAATCGCTCGGCGAAGGCCTCTGCCAGACGATCGGCCAATGCCTTCACCATGATGGCGGAGTAGTCGTCGTTCGCGCGCTTAAATCGCTCAGCGACCTCATCCTCACCAATGCCGGCGGTGACAGTGAAAGCGCCAATATAGTCCGCCAGGCTGCTGCTTCGCGGCGCGATGAAGTCGCTCAGCGCGGTATTGGCGCGGCCTTCGCGCTTGGAAAGCTGCTGGCGCAGTGTATGCAACACCGCAATCGGTTTGCTGCGAGATTCATCGCCATAAACGAGGATATCGTCGCCCTCGGCGTTGGCCGGCCAAAAGCCAAGGACACCGCTCGCCTTGAACCAATTCTCGGCCACGATCTTGTCCAGCATGGCGCGTGCGTCTTCGTACAAAGAACGCGCAGCCGGGCCATATTTTGCGTCGTCAAGAATGGCAGGGAATTTCCCGGCAAGCTCCCAGGTGGAGAAGAAGGGCGTCCAGTCGATATAATCGACGAGTTCCTTGATTGAATAATCGCTTAAAACCTTGGTGCCGATGAAGCCCGGCTTCGGGGGCTGATAGCTGCCCGACCAGTCCAGCTTGAGCGCATTGGCACGAGCCGTCGCGAATGGCAGCCGCGCCTTGTCTTCCTGCGCGCGCGCGTGCGCGGCGGCAATACGGGCGTATTCTCCGCGCAACTCTGCGACGTAGCCAGCACGCGTATCGACCGACATCAGCGACTGCGCCACGCCAACCGCACGACTTGCGTCGTTGACGTAGACCGTCTGCCCACGCCGGTAATTCGGGTGAATCTTGACGGCAGTGTGGACGCGGCTTGTGGTCGCGCCGCCGATCATCAGCGGCAACTCAAATCCTTGTCGCTCCATTTCCGCTGCGACATGGCACATTTCATCAAGTGACGGCGTGATTAAGCCGGACAGTCCGATGATGTCGGCGTTATGCGCCTTTGCGGTCTCCAGAATTTTAGCCGCCGGCACCATGACGCCGAGGTCAACCACTTCGTAGTTGTTGCACTGAAGCACAACGCCAACGATATTCTTGCCAATATCGTGGACGTCGCCTTTTACGGTCGCCATTATGATCTTGCCGTTGGAGCCGCCGTGCTGACGCCCGTCCTTTGACTGCTCCATAAAGGGCAACAAATACGCGACGGCCTGTTTCATCACGCGTGCCGATTTCACGACCTGAGGCAGAAACATTTTCCCCGAGCCAAAAAGATCGCCGACGATGTTCATGCCGGTCATCAACGGGCCTTCGATTACGTCGAGCGGACGCTTCGCACGTATGCGCGCCTCTTCCACATCCACTTCGATGAAATCGGTGATACCGTGCACGAGCGCGTGGGATAGCCGCTTTTCGACCGGCTGTTCACGCCACGCTAAATCAACTTCTTTCGCCTCCTGACCGGCGCCGTGAAATTTCTTGGCGATGTCGAGCAATCGCTCGGATGCATCGGCTCGGCGATTGAGCACCACGTCTTCGCAAGCCTCGCGCAATTCGGGCTCGAGATCGTCATAAACTGCAATCTGGCCTGCGTTGACGATGCCCAGGTCCATTCCAGCCTTGATGGCGTGAAACAAGAACACTGAGTGCATGGCTTGCCGCACCCGCTCGTTGCCGCGGAACGAAAACGACAAGTTAGAGACGCCACCGGATACGTGCGCATGCGGAAGGTTCTTGCGGATCCAGCGTGTGGCTTCGATAAAATTGACGCCGTAGGCGTTGTGCTCGTCCATGCCGGTCGCTACGGCGAAGATATTCGGATCAAAGATAATATCCTCAGGCGGGAAGCCAACTTGGTTGACGAGAATATCGTATGCCCGCTTGCAGATCGCTGTCTTACGTTCGAGAGTATCGGCTTGCCCCTTCTCATCGAACGCCATCACCACCACTGCCGCGCCATAGCGGCGAACCGTGCGGGCATGTTCGATAAATGCAGCCTCACCTTCTTTCATCGATATCGAATTCACGACAGCCTTGCCTTGCACACACTTGAGACCCGCCTCGATGACCGAAAATTTCGATAAATCGACCATCACCGGCACGCGGGCGATATCGGGCTCGGCAGCAATGAGATTGAGGAACGTCGTCATCGCCTGCTCGGAGTCAAGCAAGCCTTCGTCCATGTTGACGTCGATCACCTGGGCGCCATTTTCGACCTGTTCGCGCGCAATCGACAACGCCGCCGCGTAGTCGCCAGCCGTGACCAATTTGCGAAATTTGGCAGAGCCCGTAACGTTCGTGCGTTCGCCTACATTCACGAATGGAATTTCGGGCGTAAGCGCGAACAATTCGAGACCTGACAGGCGCAATTGACGTGGTACTTCCGGAATAGGACGCGGCGTTTTTCCGACAACAGCTTTTGCAATCGCGGCGATGTGCTCGGGCGTCGTCCCGCAGCAACCACCCACAACATTGACGAGGCCGGCTGAGGCGAATTCACCTAACAGTTCCGCCATGAACTCAGGACTTTCATCGTAGTAGCCAAATTCGTTCGGCAGACCGGCGTTCGGATATGCGCAAACGAATGTGTCAGCGAGCCGTCCCAGTTCGTCGATATGCGCACGCATCTCGCTTGCGCCCAGCGCACAATTGAGACCGATGGTTACTGGATTTGCGTGCTTGACCGAATTCCAAAATCCGCCCGGCGTTTGCCCCGATAGCAAGCGTCCGGAACGGTCGGTAATGGTGCCGGAAATCATCACCGGCACATCGAGACCGCGCTCCGTGCAGACCTCCGCGATAGCGAAGATTGCCGCTTTGGCATTGAGTGTGTCGAAGATCGTTTCAATCAGCAGCAGGTCGGCGCCACCGTCGATCAATCCACGTACTTGCTCACCATAGGCGACACGCAACTGATCGAAGGTGATCGCGCGGAAGCCTGGATTGGCAACGTCTGGCGATATTGACGCCGTACGATTGGTCGGCCCAAGGGCGCCGGCGACAAAGCGGCGGCGGCCGTCTTCTTTTTGCGCAAGGACTGCGGCTTCCCGTGCAAGCGTCGCACCGGCCTCGATTCAGTTCGTAAGCGATGCCCTCCATCCCGTAGTCGGCCTGGGCGATCGCGGTCGACGAGAATGTATTGGTGGATACGATATCTGCACCGGCGCGAAAGTAAGCGAGATGGATGTCGCGGACGGCGTCAGGCCGGCTCAAATTGAGCAGGTCGTTGTTGCCACGTACTTCGCGATTCCATGCGTCGAAGCGCGCGCCGCGATAGCCTTCTTCGTCGAGCTTAAGGCCCTGGATCATGGTGCCCATGGCCCCATCGAGCACCAGGATGCGCTGCCTGAGCGCCTCAACAAACTCAAATCGGACGCTACTGTTCGGCATGCGTGACGGACCTTAAGCCCAGCAAGTGGCAGATCGCGAAGACAAGGTCGGCGCGATTCATGGTGTAAAAATGGAAGGTGGTGACGCCGCGGTCGACGAGATCGAAAACCTGCTCTGCGGCCACGGCGGCAGCGATGAGTTTACGCGTGGCCGTATCCTGATCGAGCCCGTGAAACCGCTCCGCGAGCCACGTCGGGACAGAAGCGCCGCAACGTTTGGCAAAGCCTGTCGTGGCCTTGAAGTTCTGCACGGGCAAAATGCCTGGCACGATAGGGATATCGATCCCGCGCGCGCGAACGCGATCGAGATAGCGAAAATAGAGGTCATTCTCGAAGAAGAATTGCGTGATGGCGCGGCTTGCGCCGGCATCGACTTTTGACTTGAGCATATCGATGTCTGCCTCAACAGTTGGACTGTCGGGGTGCTTTTCCGGATAGGCCGAAACCGATATTTCAAAGTCGGAGGCAATGCGTTTGATGCCAGCGGTGAGATCGGCGGCGTTTTCATAGCCGCCAGGATGTGGCGCATATTTTGTACCGGCCCCACCTGCAGGATCTCCACGTAACGCCACAATGTGGCGCACCCCGGCGTCGTGGTAGTTGCGCACGATCCCGTCAATTTCTTCGCGCGTCGCCGCGACGCAAGTCAGGTGCGCGGCCGGTGTCAGCGATGTTTCGGCCAAAATTCGTTTGACTGTCGCGTGGGTTCGCTCACGGGTGGTGCCGCCTGCGCCGTAAGTCACTGATACAAAGTTCGGCTCCAGCGGCGCTAGCCGTTCAATCGATTCCCAGAGGATCTTGTCCATCTCCTCGCTATTGGGCGGGAAGAATTCAAATGAGGCACCGATGCGGCGCGCGTCGCCGCGCGCGAAGCGGCTCAGGCGGACTGGGCTATTCATCACGCCACCTCGCGCCGCTGTGGTGTCGCCATCAGCGCGCGCGTGTCTCGCGCAAGCCATAGCGACACCGCGATCTTGCCATCGGAGCCCGGCTCCGGCGTAAGGGATTTATGCAGTACAGGCTCGAGGCCGGATGCCGTGATCCACTGCGTGATCGTTTCGGGCGCAAATCCCAAACGGCGATGCGCGAATTGTTCTCGGAGGAATTCCTGTTCGTGCGGGGCAAAGTCGACCACCAGCAGCCGCCCGCCCGGGCGGAGCACACGAGATGCTTCGCGGATGGCGCGCGCGCCATCGTCGAGGAAGTGCAGCACTTGATGCAGGATAACGACATCGAAGGAATCGTTGGCGAGCGGCAAATCGTATAAGTCGCCTTGCCGCACGCTACAGTTCTTCAAGCCGGCGCGCTCCAGCCGATCGCGCGCGAGCAGCAACATGTCGAGCGAGAGATCGAGCCCGAGCCCTCGCTCGATCTCGTGCCCAAACAATTCAAGCATGCGCCCAGTGCCGGTCCCGAGGTCGAGCAGCGAGCGGAATGGTTTGTCGGAAAGTGCTGCACGAATGGCATCCTCCACCGCTTCGTCGGTCACGTGCAGCTTGCGGATGCGGTCCCATTCGACCGCATGCGCGCGGAAATAGGCTTGCGCGGCGGCGGCGCGTGCCTGCCGCACCGAGGCAAGACGCGCGCGGTCGCGCGCGATGGTCTGGTCGGCGGGGTTCAGGCGATCAATCAGCGCGCGCGCAACTTCCGCGCCGCTGCCTTGCTCCGCCAGGCGAAAGAACGCCCATGTTCCTTCGCGAAACCGCTCGACAAGCCCAGCCTCCGCCAGGAGCTTGAGGTGGCGTGAAATGCGCGGTTGCGACTGGCGCAAAATATCAGTGAGGTCGGAGACGGTTAGTTCAGCCTCAGCCAAGAGGGCCAGGACCCTCAGCCGGGTCTCCTCGCCCGCGGCTTTGAGAGCCGAGTTGAGGGCGTCGAAGCTGAGCTTTCCGGTGCTGCTGCTCATCGGACCCTTAGATATGCCCTTATGGGCAATTTCCCACTATATAAGGATATCTTTATACGTTTAAACGTTTGTCGGCAAGTCCCGAAATCGACCATCGCAAAGGCTGGTTAGCGCCTTCTAAGCAACGATCAGCGTGTTGAAGCGGTTCTTGCTACTCTTCTTTGCCAACCACCCGGCAAAGACGGGGGCATGGGCGGCTAAGGAAGACGTATGAGCCCAAGCGACGATTTCGGTATCTGGGAAGGCGAAAAGACGGTGGAGCTGCCGCGGGAGCCCGACGCCGGCGTCTATTTCATTGGCCGCATCCACACTCCTTGGAAAAAGCGCAAGGACTGTCCCAAGAACGCGCGTGAATCCGAAGCCGTTTGCATCGTTGACGTCGATGCTCGCTGGGGCGATGGCCTCAAGGACGTCGAGACCTGCACTCACGTTGTGCTGCTCTACTGGATGGATAAATCGCCACGGACGCTTGTGCTCCAGGTCCCGGGCCACTACGGCGTCCAGCGCGGGACGTTCGCCTTGCGATCCCCTGCTCGGCCCAACCCAATTGCCATGAGCGTGGTCAAACTTCTGCGCGTCGACGGTACCCGGCTGTCTGTGATCGGGCTCGACTGCCTGGACGGCACACCACTCCTCGATATTAAGCCCTATTTCGCCTCAACAGACAGCGTCCCTGACGCAGCGGTCGGCTGGCACAAGCGAAAAGACTAGAGGCGCACCGAGCTCAATTTTCGCTAATTCGTTCCTACGCTTTAAGGGTTTTTATCCAAGCGCCTTCAGGGAACCTTTGAACCTTCTCAGTCATTCTCTCACCACTACGGAAGGGGGAGAAACCAACGAGGGTGCCATGTCCAAGTCATTCAGTGTTGCCGCGGCGATCGCCGCAACGGCGCTGTCGTTCAACGTTGCAAACGCCGAACCACTCTTTGCTTTCCTCACCCCGCCTACGCAAACCCAAATTGAACCGCAAGCCGTCGAGCCCGCACCGGCAGATGAAAACGACGACGCTCAGGTCGTCGACCCGCGCTTGCAACGGCAGGTCGTCAATTACGCGAGCCACGAGCCGGCGGGGACTGTCGTCATCGATACGCCGCACACTTTCCTCTATTACGTGCTCGGCGACGGCAAGGCGATGCGCTACGGCATCGGCGTCGGCCGCGAAGGCTTCACCTGGTCGGGTGTAAGATCGATCGAGCGCAAAGCCGAGTGGCCGGATTGGCATCCGCCTTCTGAGATGCTCGCGCGTCAACCCTACCTGCCGCGCATGACTGCCGGCGGCCCCGGCAATCCGCTCGGTGCGCGCGCCATGTACATCGCCGGTACGCAATACCGAATTCACGGCACCAACGCGCCGAGCACGATCGGCAAGCAAGTGTCGAGTGGCTGTATTCGCCTGACCAACAACGACGTGATTGATCTTTACAATCGCGTGAAGATCGGCGCCAAAGTCGTCGTGCTACCGCAGACTTCGGTCGCGCGTGCGAAGATTCAGGAGGCTTCGTATGCCTACGCGCCACTGCCGCAAAGCTCGGCGCAGCGGACGTGGAGCAGCATTCGCCCCTCCGGCCGCTACTAGTTTTCCCGCAAACCTCGCCTGAATGACCTGGCCTCACGCCGGGTCATTTTTTTGCATTGGCACGCAGAGCGACGGCAGGTACTGATCTCTCCATCAGGATCGGGAGTACATTCATGCGTATTGCAGCAATGGCGGCGGGTGCGGTCGGTGGGTATTTCGGCGCGCGTATGGCAGCGGCCGGACACGATGTTTTCTTCATCGCACGTGGCGCCCATCGTGACGCGATTGCCAAAAACGGCCTCAATATCGAGAGCGTTCACGGCGATTTACATCTGCCAAAGCCGAACGTGACCGACGATCCAGCCAAAGTAGGACCTGTCGACATTGTGCTGTTTGCGGTGAAACTGTGGGACACAGAGACGGCAGCAGCGGCCGCGCGCCCTCTTCTCGGCCCTAACAGCCGACTGATTACATTTCAGAACGGGGTCGATAGCGTCGATCGCATTTCATCGGTGGTTGGCGCCGAACGCACGGTCGGCGGCGCCGCTTACATTGCAACCACCATCGCGGCGCCCGGCGTTATCAAGCACACCAGCCAATTCGCCACGATCCGTTTCGGCCGCACCGACAAGCATCCGGATGACACGCTCAATGCTTTTGTCGATGCGGGCAAAGCAGCCAAGCTCGACATTGGTCTGTCTGCCAACATCGACCGCGAGCTCTGGCAGAAATTCATCTTCCTGACCGCGATGGCGGGTTCGACAGCGGCGCTGCGCTCTTCGATCGGCCCTATTGCCGCCGATCCCGAATTGCGCGGCTTTTTTCGTAATCTGATGGAGGAAGCTTTTGCGGTCGGCAAAGCCAAGGGTGTCGCGCTGGATCCCGCCTATCTCGATGAGCGCATGAATTTTCTCGCCAATAAGGTCGAGCCCGGCATGAAAGCATCGATGGCGCACGATCTCGAGCGTGGAAACCGCCTGGAGCTCGATTGGCTCGCTGGCAAAGTGCGTGCGCTCGGCCGAGAGTTTGGAATTCCAACGCCGGCGAGCGACACAGTCTATACCGTGCTCAAGCTCCACCGCATGGGAAGATCGAATTTATAGGTGTGGACGCACTCCAGGCGATCGCGCATTACCAGCCGCACGAATTGGCGCCGATACTATTGCCGAAAACGGCCTAGCGGAAAGTCAGACGAATCGCGGGATCGGGCCGATTTGCGGTGTGGTGCGGCCGCCGAGATCGACAAATTTTTTGTCGACATAACACCAGCCCCACCCTTCGGGCGGATCGTAGCCTTCGATGATGGGATGGCCGGTGGCCCTGAAGTGCTCGGTGGCGTGCTTGTTGGGCGATGAATCGCAGCAACCAACATGGCCGCACGTACGGCACACCCGCAAATGAACCCAAGGCGAGCCAATTTTCAGACACTCTTCGCAACCGCGTGCGCTCGGCGTCACGTCCCTGATGCTGGCCGCGTGAGTGCAAAATTCGGTCATGGGACCCTTCGTCTGCGTGCGGCCGCCGGCAACATCGTCGCCGCGGTGAAAGCGCCGGCGGCGGCGAAAATGGCGGCAATCATCAGTCCAATCCGATAGCCGGATGAATATGACGCAATGCCTGCGGAAAGCGCAACGCCGGCAAGCTGCGAGACGCGGGTCACCGCATTGTTGATGCCGGACGCCAGCCCCTCATCGGCGTCCGCGACGCTCGACATTACTGACGCGGTGAGTGGCGCAATGAGCACCGCAAACGAGATCCCCAGAAGTGCCATCGGCATGATCACACCGACGACCAGCGAAGCGGTTTTGCCAAACGCCAGCAGCAGCAAGGCGAGCGCGGCGCCGAGCGGGCCCACAATCAGCATTGCGCGCGCACCGAATTTATCCGCCACGGCCCCGAATGGCTGCGACAAAAGACCGACGCCGAGTGTGAACGGAAGAAATGTGAGTCCTGCGTCGATCGGTGACAGGCCGCGTCGGTCGACGAGGTCGAAGGGTACAAGGAAAAACATAATCGACAGACCGATATAGATCAGCAGCGTAGCGACATTGAGCCCGACAAATACCCGGTTGCTTGCGAGTCGCGGCGGCGTCATCGGATGCGCACTGGCGCGCTCCCAAAAAGCGTAGCCAACAAGCGCCGCGCCGCCGAATACACCAACGATCGTAATCGTCGCGACATTCGCAGCGCCGGTCTTGTCCGGCCCTATTTGGCTCAGCGCCCAAGCCATCGCACCGAGCCCGCTTGCCAGGATTGCCGCGCCGACGAGATCGAAGCGGCGCGCGGCATGCTGGTCGCCCGGTGCGTAGTGGACCAGGAGCGCCACGGCTATCAGCGCAAGTGGCGGATTGATCGCGAAAACCCATTGCCAGCCGAAATTTTCGGTCAGCCAGCCGCCAAGGACCGGTCCACCCGCGGTGGTCAGAGCGGAGGCCGCGGCCCAGACACCGATCGCACGGTTGCGCTCTTCCTTAGGATATGTCGCGCCGATAAGAGCGAGACTGGATGGCGTCAGGATTGCAGCCGAAATTCCCTGCAGGACGCGAAACGCAATCAGCCACTCGATCGACGGCGATATCACACAAGCCGCCGACGCGAGCCCAAACCCGAGACAGCCCACGCCCAGCATCCGCGCTTTGCCGTAATGATCGGCAAGCGCGCCGCCGACCAGCGTCAGCGCGGCAAGCGCCAATATGTAGCCGTTGAGCACCCACTGCACCGACGCCAGATCGGCACCGAAATACGCACGTAGTTTGGGTAGCGCGACCGTCAATGCCGACCCATCGATGAATGCCATCGAGGATGCGAGCACGCAGGCGGCGAGTACCATCCTGCGATGCTGCGGCGCGATTTCGCGCCCGAGCGCACGCGGGCATGGTTCGGCCGCAATAATGCCGCGGTCGCATGGCTCGACGAAGGGCTGTGCCATGGGAGCTTATGGGTAACACGCGCGAGCGGCGCGCGAAATGGCGGCAGCGCTGGCGCGCAGACCCCGCGCCGCCTAACATTCGTCCGCGGGCAATTCGAGCGGAGCATGAACGGCAAACTCGCCACCGTCATTTATTACGCGACAGCACCGATCCGCATGTTTGGCCGCTCGGCGCGATTTCGTTGGGCCGTCGGCGCCACTTGTGTCGTCGCTATCTGCTTTGCGGCGACACTCTGGGCGCTCAATCGCCTTGGGTCTTCCGATACCGGATTGCCGGAAGCGCTCGCGATTTTGCAACCGCCACAAGCGCTGCAGCCGGTGACGCGCGCCTCCCATGTCATTGCGCCGGTCGCCGTCGCACTCGCGGCCATCGGCCACTCGCTCGACACCGCCGCACCACGCGAATTTGCTGGCAAGAACGACAATCCGGTCACGCAACTGCTCGGCCAGGCCGAGATCGGCCTCACAGTCGCGCGCGGGACGATATACACAACTGGGCAACCTGGCGCGCTCACGATCATCACACCGATGAACGGCACCATCCGCGTTACGGGCCAGATCGGCAACACCGCCGGCAAGGCGGTGGGCGGCATCGGCGGTGCGATCGGTGACCTGATTGGCGGTGGCGCAGTCGGCAAACAGATCGAGACTCTTGCCACCAAGGCGCTCGATCAGCGCGCCGATTTTCGCGGCAACGTCATCGTGACATCGCGGCCGCAAATCACGGCGTCATGGCGGATCGAGCCAAACCTCGCCGGCCGCCTCGATTTCGGCGACACCGGCACCAATATTGCGGGCATCAGGGTCAATCTTGCGAACGAGATCAAGCCCGTGCTCGATCCTGTCGTCAGCAATCAGATTAATGCGCTGCAATCGCGGCTACGCAATGATCCGATGATCGAACGCACCGCGCGCGAGCAATGGGCCAAGATGTGCCGATCCATTCCGCTTGGTGGAGAAAAAACGGGGTTGCCGCCGCTGTGGCTTGAGATGCGCCCGGTCCGTGCCGCCGCCGCGCAGCCGCAGGTCGACGCCCGCAACGTCACGATCACGATCGGCGTTCAGGCCGAAACGCGCATTTTGCCGAACGTGACCAAGCCGAATTGTCCGTTTCCGGCGCAGCTCGAACTCGTACCGCCAATGCAGGACGGGGTGCTCGCCGTCGGTGTGCCGATCGACGTGCCGTTTACAGAACTCAACAAGCTGATCGAGCCGCAACTCAAGGGCCGCCACTTTCCCGATGACGGCAGCGGACCGGTTGACGTTGAAGTGCTGCGCGCAAGCATCGCCGCCGCAGGCGACCGCCTGCTGATTTCGCTGCGTGTGAAAGCACGTGAGAAAAAGAGCTGGTTCGGATTCGGTACGGAAGCGACCGTCCAGATTTGGGGAAAACCTGCACTCGATCAGCAAAACCAGATCCTGCGGCTCACCGACATTTCGCTCGCTGTTGAATCGGAAGCCGCCTTCGGTCTGCTCGGAACGGCCGCACGCGCGGCTATTCCCTATTTGCAAAAGGCCCTGGCCGACAAGGCGATGGTGGACCTCAAGCCGTTCGCCAATGACGCCAGGACGAAAATCGCCGCTGCACTCACAGAATTTCAGCAGGTGGGCAATGGCGTTCGGGTCGATGCCTCCGTGAACGCCGTGCGCCTCACCGGCATCGAATTCGATGCGAACACACTGCGCGTTGTCGCGGAAGCCAATGGCTCCGTGAGGGTGGCGGTGTCGCAATTGCCCGGGATGTGACGCTCGGACAAACGCCAAGCCTTCAATTCCACAGGTCAGCGCCCCGCATTGACACCCCTGCCCCCGTGCATACATTAATCACTGTTCCGAGGGGTGCCCCGTTTGGGCTGAGAAAAACCCTTTGAACCTGATCCGGGTCATGCCGGCGAAGGGACAGGACACTTCGATGCACACATCGCTGAACATCGCGAGGCTGGTCGGCCCGGTGCTTTGCGCGATCGGCATCGGCATGCTGGCCAATCAGGCGACCTATCGCGACATGGCCGCGCAATTCCTTGCAGGCCTGCCGTTTATCTATTTCTCCGGCGTCCTGATGGTGGTTGCCGGCCTCGCCATCCTCAACGTACACAACGTCTGGACGCCTGACTGGCGCAGTGCAGTCACAGTCATCGGCTGGGTTCTCACCGGAGTCGGCGCGTTTCGCATCATCGCGCCGCAATTCGCCAACTTCCTCGCCAGCGGGATCATCGCCAGCGCCGGCTTTTTCACCGGCCTCGGCATTGTCCTGGTCGGGCTCGGCGGATTTATCACTTTCAAAGGTTATGTCGCGTGAGTGTCGCCATCCAACTGGGGGATTGAGACCATGGAACGCTCGCATTTTCTGGCGAAATTGATTGGCCCTGTGTTTATCGCTGGCGGTATCGGCATGTTGTTCAACACCACCATTTACCGCGCCATGTTCGAGCGCGCTTTACACGACCACATGCTGATTTACCTGTCCGGCGTTCTCGCGCTCGTCACGGGCCTCGCCATCATCGCCGTGCACAATGACTGGAAGTGGCACTGGCCGCTTATCATCACGATCATCGGCTGGCTCGCGCTGATCGGCGGCATGGTGCGCATGGTCGCGCCGCAGGTGATCGAGGCGGTTGGCGTCTCAGTGCTCAGCGCGCCGAATTTTTTCATCATCGACGGCGGAGCCGCTTTGCTGTTCGGCGTGTTGCTGAGCTATTTCGGCTATCTCGATCCCTCACAATTGTCTCCGGAGCGTGCGTCCGCACGCGGCCGGCCGCGTCCACGGAGGAGAAGGTAAAATGAACATCCACGACCCCAACGTCACCCTCCCGAAGGTCACCACCGGCGCACTGCCCGCCTCGCGCAAAGTTTACGCGAGCCCTGAGGCCGCACCCGAGTTGCGCGTGCCGATCCGCGAGATCGCGCTCGACGCATCGTCGGGCGAGCCGCCGCTGCCGGTTTACGACACGACCGGGCCCTATACCGACCCCGCGGTGGCGATCGACGTGGAGAAGGGATTGCCGCGCGCACGTATCGCATGGGTGAAAGAGCGCGGCGGGGTCGAGGAATATGAAGGCCGGCCGATCCAGCCGGTCGACAACGGCAACGTCAGCGGCAAGCACCTGGCGCGCAATTTTCCCAATACGCCAAAGCCGTGGCGGGCGATCACCCCCTCAGATCGGCACCCCATCACCCAATACGAATGGGCGTGCGCGGGTGTGATCACAAAAGAGATGATCTACGTCGCCGAACGCGAAAACCTCGGCCGCAAAAAGCAGCTGGAACGCGCCGAAGCCGCGCTCGCCGACGGCGAGCAATTCGGCGGCGCGGTGCCCGCTTTCATCACGCCGGAATTCGTGCGCAGCGAAATCGCGCGCGGGCGCGCCATCATTCCGTCCAACATCAACCACGCCGAACTCGAGCCGATGATCATCGGCCGCAACTTCCTGGTGAAGATCAACGCCAATATCGGTAACTCCGCCGTCACGTCGTCCGTGGAAGAAGAAGTCGAGAAGATGGTGTGGGCGATCCGCTGGGGCGCCGACACGGTGATGGACCTCTCCACCGGCCGCAACATTCACAACACGCGCGAATGGATCCTGCGCAATTCGCCGGTGCCGATCGGTACAGTGCCGATCTACCAGGCACTGGAGAAGGTGGATGGCGATCCCGTCAAGCTCGACTGGGAATGCTACAAAGACACGCTGATCGAGCAGTGCGAACAGGGCGTCGATTATTTCACCATCCACGCCGGTGTGCGGCTGGCTTACGTGCCGCTCACCGCCAATCGCGTCACCGGCATCGTCTCGCGCGGCGGCTCGATCATGGCGAAGTGGTGCCTGTCGCGGCACAAGGAATCGTTCCTGTACGAACGCTTCGACGAAATCTGCGACATCATGCGCAAATATGACGTGTCGTTCTCGCTCGGCGACGGCCTGCGCCCCGGCTCGATCGCCGACGCCAACGACCGCGCCCAATTCGCCGAACTCGAAACGCTCGGCGAACTCACGCAGATCGCCTGGAAGAAAGGCTGCCAGGTCATGATCGAGGGCCCCGGCCATGTGCCGATGCACAAGATCAAGATCAACATGGACAAGCAGCTCAAGGAATGCGGCGAGGCGCCGTTCTATACGCTCGGGCCGCTCACCACCGACATCGCGCCCGGCTACGACCACATCACCAGCGGCATCGGCGCCGCCATGATCGGCTGGTTCGGTTGCGCCATGCTCTGCTACGTGACGCCGAAGGAGCATCTTGGCCTGCCCGATCGCGACGACGTCAAGGAAGGCGTCATCACCTACAAGATCGCGGCGCACGCGGCCGACCTCGCCAAGGGCCACCCGGCGGCGCAGCTGCGCGACGACGCGCTCTCTCGCGCGCGCTTCGACTTCCGCTGGCAGGACCAGTTCAACCTCGGGCTCGACCCCGACACTGCGCGCGAATATCACGACGAGACGCTGCCGAAGGAAGCGCACAAGGTGGCGCACTTCTGCTCGATGTGCGGGCCAAAGTTCTGCTCGATGAAGATCACGCAGGACGTGCGCGACTACGCCGCGACGCTCAACGACAAGGAAGCCGGAATGGCCGAGATGTCGGAGAAGTTCAAGGCGATGGGCGAGCAGGTTTATGTCGATGCGGAGAAGGTGAAGGAGAGCAACAAGGCGTTCTGAGGATGTCCCGGTTGCGTGCGCCAGGGTTGGCTGTCGCCTATCTCGCTGTTGGCCTGTTGCTGGCCGGGCTCGTCGCGGCGCAGGCCGATGACTATCCGTCACGGCCCATCAAGCTCCTGGTCGGCGCCTCACCGGGAGGAACGACCGACACGATGGCGCGGGCGATCGCGCAGCCGCTCTCGGCATCGCTCGGACAACCCGTGCTGGTCGAAAACCGCCCCGGCGCCGGCGGCAACCTCGCGGCGGACACCGTCGCGAAATCGGCGCCGGATGGCTACACGCTGCTGGTCAGCTTCACCAGCCACACCATCAATGCCACGCTCTATCCGAAGCTGCCGTTCGACCCGGTCACCGATTTCACGCCGATCAGCAAGATCGCGACAGTCCCGAGCCTGCTGGTCGGTAATCCGAAACTCCCGGCGCAAAACCTCAACGAGCTGATCGCGCTCGCCAAGGCGAAGCCCGATGCATTGAGCATCGCGATCGGCGGCATCGGCTCGTCGCTGCATCTCGCCGGCGACCAGTTCAAAATGATGGCGGATGTCCGCATCCTCAATGTGCCCTACAAAGGCACGGCGCCGGCACTCACCGATGTGCTCGGCGGCCAGGTGGACATGATGTTCATCAGCCTCGTGACCGGAACGGCGCAAGTGCGGGCCGGCAACTTGCGGGCCTTTGGCGTGACCAGCGCACAGCGGCAGCCGTCATTTCCCGATCTGCCGGCCATTGGTGAAGTCGTGAAAGGCTTTGAATCGTCGGCGTGGTTCGGCGTTTTCGGCCCTGCGAAGCTGCCGCCGGCGATCACCGGCAAGCTCAATGCCGCGATTGTCGCTGCGCTCAACGATCCAAAAATGCGCGAACAGCTCGAGAGGGAAGGCGCGGCGCCCGCCGCCACCAGCGCGGCCGAATTCGCGGCCTTCGTGCGCGACGACGTGAAGCACTGGGCGCCGATCGTCATACAGTCGGGAGCGAGGCCGGATTGAACGGCGTGCTGGCCGAGAATGTTGGGGACGTTCAAAGCGATGGGCGAGCAGGTTTGTGTCGATGCGGACAAGGTGAAGGAGAGTAATAGGGTTTTGTAACTGCCGAGCTGCTGAAGTTGCCGACGAGACGCACGACGCGGCGCAAGTAAGACACACGTACGTAGAATCGCTCCACCAAGGCGGAGACCAGCCATGCCCAATCTCCTGCAAAACCACATCGCCGCCGTGACCGGTGCGGGCTCCGGCATCGGCCGCGCGATCGCGCTTGGCTATGCGCGCGAGGGCGCCGCCGTCGCCGCGCTCGACATCAACGGCGAGACGGCGGAGAAAACTGCCGCCGCGATCAAGACCGCCGGCGGCAAGGCGATCAGCCTTGCGCTCGATGTCACCGACGCAAAAGCATGCCGCGCCATCGCCGGCGAGGTCTCCGCCAAACTCGCGCCCATCTCGATCCTGGTCAACAATGCCGGCATCACCCGCCGCAACGCCTTCGCTGCCGATGCCGACACCGTGGCCAAGGACTGGCAGGACATCATCGCGATCAATCTGACCGGCGCGTTCAACGTGACGCAGGCGTTTCTCGACCAGCTGCGCAAGACCAAGGGGCGCATCGTCAATCTCGGCTCGATCCAGTCCTTCGTGCATATCCGCACGCCGAGTTCGGCCGCCTACACCGCCTCCAAGCACGGCGTGCTCGGCTTCACCAAGGCGCTCGCCGCCGAGCTCGGCAAGGACGGCGTGCGCGTCAATGCCATCGGCCCCGGATTTATCGAAACGCCGCTCAACGCCAACACCCGCGCCAATCATCCCGAGTACGTGAAGATCTTCATGGACCACACGCCGCTCGGCCGCGCCGGCCAGCCGGAAGATATCGTGGGCCCGGCGATTTTTCTCGCCTCCGATCTGTCGGCCTATGTCACCGGCACGATTTTGATGGCGGATGGCGGCTACCGGGCGGTATGAGCAAGCGTCACCCGGCCTGCAAATAAAACTTCGCCAATCCGTCGGACGGCACGATAGGCTTGGCCCCAACAATCAATAGGGAGGCGACGATGGACAAGGTTTCGATTGCTGCCGCGCTGGGCCTGGCCATGGCCATGTCGCCGATCGCCGCCGCGAAAGCCGCCGAGCTGAAGGTGATCGCCGGCGGCTCGATGACCGCAAGCCTGAAAGAGCTCGGGCCGCGCTTCGAAAAGGCGACCGGCCACAAACTCGATATGACGTTTGCGGCAACGCCCGAGCTCATCAAGATGGCGACGTCCGGCCCGTTCGACCTCGGCGTGGTGCCCGTGGACGTGATGAAGGACGAAGCCGCGCGCGGCAAATTCGCGGGCACGCCGGCCACCATCGCGCGCGTCGGCTATGGCGTTGCGGTGAAGGCAGGTGCGCCCAAGCCGGACGTGAGCACGCCCGACGCGCTGAAAGCCACCCTGCTGAAAGCGCAATCGATCACCTTCCTGCCGGCGAGTGCGGCCGGGGCTTATGTGCTGAAAGTGTTCGACCGCCTCGGCATCGCCGATGCCATGAAGGCAAAGACAAAAGTGCAGACCGTTGCGGGAGAAATTCCCAAAGCGGTGGCCAACGGCGAGGCCGAACTCGGCGTGTTCCTCACCAACGTGCTGCTCGCGCCCGGCGTCGAGCTTGCGGGGCCCTTCCCCGGCGACTTGCAGCAGGAACTGGTGTTCGTCGGTGCGCCCGCCGCCGACAGCAAGGACGCAGCGGCCGCCAAGGCTTTCCTCGATTATCTCAAGACGCCGGAAGCCGTCAGCGTGTTCAAGGCCAAAGGCGTAACGCCGGGCTGAGGTGCTGGCGCCCGGCGCCAATCTGGTAGAGTGAGCTGCATTCAAGCAGCGAGTTCACCATGGCAAAACGTATCGCGGTTATCGGCGCCGGCACCATCGGCGCAAGCTGGGCGGCTTATTTTCTCGCGCGCGGGTTCGAGGTGGCCGCCTCCGACCCCTCGCCGAATGGCGAGGCCTTCGCGCGCCGCTTCATCGACAATGCCTGGCCGGCTCTGGAAGCATTGAAACTGGTGCAGCCCGGCGCCGACCGCAAGCGCTTCGCATTTTTCAAGGACCCGGCGGAGGCCGCCAAAGGCGCTGAGTTCGTGCAGGAAAGCGGGCCCGAGCGCGAAGATCTCAAGATCGAATTGTTCGCTACACTCGATGCAGCGGTGCCGCCGGAAACGGTGATCGCTTCGAGCTCGTCGGGGCTGCTCATCAGCCGTATCACCAAGAAGTGCAAACACCCTGAGCGCTGCGTGATCGGCCACCCGTTTAATCCGCCGCATCTCATTCCGCTGGTGGAGGTGGTCGGCGGCAAAAAGACGGCCCCGGAAGCCGTCTACAAGGCGATGACATTCTATCGCGCGATCGGCAAGCATCCGATCCAGATCAACAAGGAAGTGCGCGGCCACGTCGCCAACCGGCTGCAGGCGGCGCTGTGGCGCGAGGCCGTGCACCTCATCACCGAAGGTGTTGTCTCCGTGGCCGATGCCGATGCGGCGGTGGCCTATGGCCCCGGCCTGCGCTGGGCGCTGATGGGGCCGTCACTGACGTTTCACATGGCGGGCGGCGAAGGCGGCATGACGCATTTCCTGGAGCATATTGGCGGGCCGATGCAGAGCTGGATGGACGATCTCGGCAAGCCCAAGCTCACGCCGAAAACGCGCAAGGCGATCATCGACGGCGTCGCAGAGGAAGCGGGCCGGCGCAGCATCGCGGACCTGCAACGCTGGCGCGACCGCAAGCTGATCGAGATTTTGAAGGTGGCGGGAGAGCCGTGACGTCCGGATGCTGAGGTGAGTGCGCGCGAAACCGCGCAATTCACTCGGCCATTACGGTTCGTTTAAAACAGGCCCGCGCCGACTGCCCTCATACTTGATCTCCTGATATTCTTCGGGAAAGAACTGCCGTTGTAACCCGTCAATGACTTCATGCGGCTTGATAATCAGCCCCATTTTCGGCCACAACTTTCCTGCGCCTTCGAGATCGACTGCAACGATAATTTCCCAGTCGAGAAAATTTTCCAGGATTTTCTGCAGCTGCTTTACGATATTTGGTGAAAGCATTTTGAGATCGGTGATGTATAATTTGTGTTGGCGGCAACCCCAATTGTCGTCGACAACCCAGTAGTCACCGCGCCCGGTATAGTCCGACTTGCCAAATTGGGGGAGAATCTTTTCGATGCGCGCGTACAGCTGCGCCCACTCAAACTCTTGCTTTGCCACGTCATCAGGATTTTCCATACAAATTTCTTTCTACTCTGTGCCCCGTCCGCGGCGGATATAAAAACGTAATTCGCGCATTATAATCCTCATATTAAAGTTTCGAATCCTCGGATCGAGCGAGCCTCTCATTTCATCGAGAAATCTTTTTGCTTGCTGAGGGGGCATATCCTCGGAACGTACGATCCCGTTTTCGGCTTTAAATCGATCAAAATTTTCTTTAACGGCCTTGGTGTACTCCCTGTGACCCTCACCATTATTGTGAGTTTGCGCCTGAAGGGGCCCGATTGTCGCTTCCTCAAACACTCTTCGTGTCTCCGGCTGCAATGATTCATTCCGATAGATTTCGCCAGGGACTATATGATGACCCCGTGGTCTCGGAGTTGCAGGTCCAGTGCTGGCCTCCTCGGTCCCCGCACCACCCGACCAACGGCCGCCGTCTTCTGCTCCCTTCGGCCAACGCGGCTGGTCCGGCTTGAAGCCCGCCTTTCCGGACACGTACGCGTATCTGATTAATGCAGTCTCGAAACGCAACGCTGCGAGGTGATATTTGAGCTCGCGGCACTCCCTGTCGTAGCGGCGTATCGCGAGTAACTCGCTTAATTCAGTTATTTCGCTGCGGATTTGGTGAAAGCCAGCTTGCAGTCCAGTTTGGAGGAAAGTCGAAGGGCGAGGCATAAATACAATTCCGTTAAAGGTATTTAATCCTACCACAGAATGACATGCCCGTCAAGTATAAATTCCTATTCAGCCGTTCGTGCAAATATGCTTATGGCGCTAACTGAAGCGGCTAAGTGTGTCTCGTGCGCCCTGTCCTCGTCCTCGCCTGTTCGTCCCGGCGCCGCGCTTGTTGCAATCGTGGCGCCGCTGGTGCGCAAGGCGCTCATCGATGGCGTCGCGGAGGAAGCCGGCCGGCGCAGCATCGCTGACCTGCAGCGCTGGCGCGACCGCAAGCTGATCGAGTTTTTGAAGGTGGCGGGAGAGCCGTGAACCGTGCGCCTGCCTAGTTGACCCGGCACCCGTCATAAAATTTCACCACCACGCCGTGGCTCTTGTGCGTCAGCGTGATGAACGTCTTCAGCGCATAGAATTCGTAGTCGTTGTTCTTGAAGCTGTCCGCGTCCGGCGCGTCGGGATCGGCGATGAGCGTCTGTGGCGGCTCGGCATCGATCTTGAGGATCACCGGTTCGCTCTTGCTCCATTCACCGGAGCCTTTGGCGGTGTCGACAATCGCCGTGATTGTGAAGGTCCCGCCCCGGCAGGTGTAGCTGTAGGTTTTCTTCTCGGCAGCAAAGGCTGCGGTCGCCAGCATCGCCACCGTTATGGCGACCGCGTGTTTCATTGCAAACCACTACCGCATCGAGATGCTCATGCCGCTCAGGTCGGCGTTGATCTGCAACCCGACCTGCTGGCCGACCAGCTGCAGCACCGCGCCCTTCTCATTGCGCAGCACGATCGCCTGCGCACCCACAATGAGAGCGCCGCCCATTCCGGCCGCGCCATAGACACCGGCGACATCATAGGGGCTGCGGATGTTGCTGACGGTGCCGTGGAAGCGCGTCTCCGATGCGCCGAACACCAGACCCGCGCTCAGGCCGCCGATCGATATCGGGTAGCGCCGGCCATGGAAAACCACCACGCCGCTGCCGCCCGAGCCACCAATGAACCAGCCGGCCTTGAACACGCGGAAGCTGATGCTGCCGCTATCGGCGCGCGCCGCGGACGATGAAGCCACGCCGGCGATGGCGATCACGGCGATCAGCGCCGCACGAAGTCCGGATGAGAATGTCATTGTGGTTTTTTCCTTGCGATGGTGGGGGTGTCAAAGCGCTTGTTATTTGCCCGCTGCCTTGCGCAGCGCGGCGTTGATGCGGTCCTGCCAGCCGGGTCCGCCTTCCTGAAAGAAGTCGAGCACGTCGCGGTCGATGCGCAGCGACACCATTTCTTTGGTGCCGGGAATCGACGGCGCTTTCGCCGCCGGTTGCTCGACCGGTTTTGTGGTTGCGGCCTTGAAGGCCTTTTCAGCTTCGGTGCGGGAATCGGATATCGGGCGGCGGGACATGACTGGCTTTATAGCACGCGGCCTCACAAGGCGCTCGTTATCCCCCACCTTTTCCGGTCATCCCACGCGAATGCGGAACCCCAGAAATCGGGTGGGGAAATCGGGTGTCACTGCATCGCCCCGCATACCATTTTCTTCCCCACACGAGGGAGAACGTCATGACTTTTCGCATTCGCGGTCTCGAAGCCGAACAATTCGCACATCTTTTCGCGCTATCGGACGCAGAGCTTGCGGCGCACGGCGCGCTCAGGAAAATCGCGGATGGGCCCTCCCCCTGCCGCGTCAGCCTCACCGACGCGACGCCAGGCGACGAGGTGATCCTGGTCAACCACGAGCATCACGCCGTCGAGTCGCCTTACCGGATGCGCTTTGCGATTTATGTGCGCAAGGGTGAAAAAACCTTCGACGCCGTCGATGCCGTGCCCGACCAGTTGCGCAGACGCACGCTCGCGGTGCGCGGGTTCGACTCCAACGCGATGATGACCGGTTGGGAGCTGATCGAGGGCATCTGGCTGGAAGAGGCGATCGAGCGGCGGTTCGCCGATCCGCGAACGGACTATCTCCACATCCACTTCGCCGCACCCGGCTGCTACGCGGCCAGGGTCGAACGGGCGTGAGATACGGGCGCATCGAGGCAATTAATTAAATCGCAAGCGCGCGGGCTTGCGCCGAATACTTTCTCGCGAAAAATTGCAGCATCTGTCCTCCGTTCGGATGATGCAATGTCTGCGTCATCCGACTATGAACCGGCCGCAAACGACAACTTGCACGGCCGGAGGTGCACCGGTGACGATTTCAAGCGGCGTTATTTATATGATGTCATCGTCCACCATCGCGGGCACAACAGCGGCAAAGGCCGCGCTGACACGCATCGCATTTGGCGCCGGCGCGCTGACCGTCCTGGTGTCCTTGTCGGCGTTGGTGTTGCGCGTTTGCGCGTTTTTCCGGAATAAGCCGTTGAAGTGATGCCGGGCGCCGGCGAGCGCGGCCTTGGGCCTCAGAGATAGTTGTCGTCCATCATATAATCGGGCTCAACGTCGGCATTCATTTCCTGGATGATCGAATTTTCCGGCGACGAGCCGTTGCCCATCGCTCCCGGCAATGCCTGCGCCTGTGTGATCATGTCGCGATAAGTCTTGTACGCATTCTCATCGCCAACGAAGAAGCATTGGCATTTGTCGGGGTCGACATAATAGTACCTGCGCACGCCACCTTTGGTCCGCACGAACATCGTCCGCGCCGGATAATTCCGCAGGCGGGCCACCTCTCCCGGATTTATCGCAACACGGGTTTTGAAGCCCGCATCCACGAGCTTCATGTCGGTCGCTTGTTGCTGCTGCACGAAGACCGGCGCGCCGCCGAGCGCAGCCACAACAGCCGCAATTGCAAGTGCCTGCCCGCCGATCATGAATGTCGCCCTTTCCGTGTCCCGCGACTATCTCATCAACCGGCGCGGCCTTGCAATCGTATCGGCGGCGATTACCGCTTGAACAGGCCCATGATCTCGGCTTTCGCCAGCGTATTGAAATGCAGATTGAAGCCGACAACGGCAGCGGAGGTATCGTCTTTCACGGCGAGCTTGTCGGCTTTCACCGCAAACACCGTGAACAGATAACGGTGCGGATGATCGCCCTCGGGCGGGCATGGGCCGCCGTAGCCGGGCGCGCCGAAATCCGTGCGGGTCTGCATCGCGCCCGCGGGTAACGTGCCGCCCGCGCTGCCGGCGCCCGCCGCAAGCTCCGTCACATTGGCCGGGACATTCACAACCAGCCAGTGCCAAAAGCCTGAGCCGGTCGGCGCGTCAGGGTCATAACAGGTGATGGCAAAGCTCTTGGTGCCGGCAGGCGCGCCGGACCACTTGAGATGGGGCGACGTGTTGCCGCCCGCGCAGCCGAAGCCGAAATCCGCGGATAATATGAATTCCTTCGGCAAGTAGTCGCCGTCCTTGAAGCTATTGCTTGTGACCGTGAACGCCATGGACCGTCTCCCTCACGCCTGCAAACGTGCAAACCCTAGTCCGGTCCGGCAAAACCGCAATGGCCGCACCTGACGATGCCACTCGATCCGCGCTAGACTTCAATCGGGGGTGATTCATGCGCAAATTTATTCTTGTCGCTAACGCGTTTTTATTAGTGCTGTGGCTGATTACCACTCTCGTGTCGTATTTCCCGGCACATCACTTCGATCCGGCGGCGTTTTACGGCACCGTGGTTTTTTTTGTACTTCCGGCTGTCGCGATCGGGATCTGGGGCCGGTGGCTGCCCGTCGGCATCGGCCTGACCGGCTTTTCGTTGATTATGACATTCGTACTCTTTGCCGCCAGCCAGATCGCGAGCTAAGCCGGGCCCCGCCGATGTCCAACTTCATCTCTACCAACCCGTTCGATCTGGCAATTTATGTTTGCCTGTTCGTCGCCGTGGTCATGGGTTTCATGACAGGCCTGCTGCGTAGCCTTGCGACAATCATCGGCTACATCGGCGGTATGGGCGTTGCGGTGGCGGCCGGCCCAAGAGTGACACCGCTTCTTACGACATATTTGAAAATGCCGACGCCGCAGACATGGATCGTGTTCGTTGCCATTTTTGTTGCGGCCGGCGCAGGACTCAGCGCGCTGTTGCGGCTTGCCGTGAGTGAAATGATCGGCCCCAATGTCAGCGTCCCCGATCGCATTGCCGGCGCGGCGCTCGGCGCGCTTCGCATTGCACTGCTGGCGGTGCTGCTGGTTCTTGTCTTCGACCGCATCATACCTCCGGGCCGCGAGCCGAACTTCCTGAAGGGATCGTTATGGCGGCCTGTCCTGTCGGATGCCGCACAGCACGGACTGCAATCGCTGCCGCCGGAGGTCGAGGATTACATTGACCGCCTGAAGCGCCAGCGGAGGCTTTGATGCATCCCCGTTGCGTTATCGCAGCGGCGTTGCGCTGAAATAATACGGCCTGCACGGATTGGAACGTTGAACCTTTCGGCTACGCAATGCGACCTATGTCGGTAGCGGTGCGCCAGTAGCGCGCCGGCGTCGGAAAGGCGGCTCGCATGTCGTCCGATTATCCGTCTGGCCGGACGGCCAAAGGCTATGCGCAAATCCTTGGTGCCGCCCGCGCGGCCGCGTCGAGCGCACGCTATACAGCTACCAGTTCAATCTTGCGAAAAGCCGGGCGCGACGAGAGCGTCTTTTTGCCGCTCAATGACGCAACAATAACGGCGGCGGCTCGCATCGCGCGAGACACGTTGCCTGGATTTCTTGCCCTGGCAAAACGTCCCGGCCCCAAGATGGAAGGCTTTGCGGTCAAGATCGCAATTCTCGCGCATGACGGGCCGGAATATTTCTGGATTCACCCATTCGCGCATGTCGACGAGCGCTTCATCGGTCAAATCAACAACACGCCACGGTCGGCGGTGAATCTGAAAATAGGCGCTACCGTCACGTTCACCGAAGCCGAGATCATCGACTGGTTGTATATGGATGCCGGAACAATGATGGGCAATTATTCCGGACGCGCGGCCCTCAAGTCGGCACTCCCGCAGGACCGTGAGGCATTCAAGCGCCAGTTTGGGCTGGATTTCGATTTCTGATGGCCAGCGGACGCGCAAATTTGCCCCAAAAAACGGTTGCCGAGCTGGCGGTAACCTTTGCTGCCGCCCCGCAACGACCGGCTGGCACAACCGACCCGGATAGCGCTACGTTATTGAAGCACTATATGAGTTCCCGGGGGGTTGCCCATGGTGGAAGTCACCTACGAGATCGTCGAGCACGATGGCGGCTGGGCCTATAAGGTCGACGGCGTATTCTCGGAACCGTTCCCGACGCACGAAGATGCCCTTGCCGCTGCGCAAGCGGCTGCCGAAGAACAGACTGTGCCTGGCCACACGGAGACAATCGAATACGAAGATGAGAAAGGTCGCTGGCATACCGAGACTGCACGCGGCTCCGACCGACCACACACTCAAATCAAGGACAGGGACTGACGCGTGGCGACCGCGCCGGTATCCGGGAGATCAGAAATGGCTTTGCTGCGAATTTTCACTCTCGCACTTTTGCTTGCACCGTTGCTTTCACCGGCGGCGCCAGCTGTCGCACAGGTGCTTTTGCCGTCGTCTGCGCCCACCATGCAAGACGTCGATCCTGGCGTCGACCACACCGGACGCGATGCCGATCTGCCGTCCGAACTCCGCCGTCAGTCGGTGTATTACCGCACCGAACAGCCGCCGGGCACAATCATCGTGAACACGGCCGATCGTTATATGTATCTGATCATGGGCAATGGCGTTGCCATGCGTTACGGCATCGGCGTCGGCCGCGATGGATTCCAGTGGGGCGGTACGCAGAAAATTTCACTCAAGCGCGAATGGCCGGATTGGGTGCCGCCGCCCGAGATGATCCAGCGTCAGCCCTATCTGCCACGCTGGATGGCGGGCGGCCCGGGCAATCCGCTCGGCGCGCGCGCGATGAATCTCGGCGCCACTGTCTACCGGATCCACGGCACCAATGCGCCGGAAACGATCGGCCAAGCGGTGTCGTCCGGCTGCTTCCGGCTGGTCAATGACGACGTGGTCGATCTTTATTCGCGCGTACCGCTTGGCACCAAAGTGGTGGTGCAGCATCAATAGGTGCTGTCACTGCCACAAGCCGAACGACGCCCATTTGGCTTCGGGAATTTCTTCGCCGATCGTGTAACGGAATGCGACCACCTTTAGGTGGTCCGGCGTTGCCGTGCAGCGATACGACAATCCGTACCATTTCTTCCGGCTGCGAAATGCGCCGCCGTTGACCTGGAGCGTGTCACCGGTTGCCACCGGTTCCGCCATCGCGTTTGCGACCGCACGGTCCGGGCGGAAGTCCTTCACCTCGGTGCGAATTCGCGACATCGCGGTGAAGTCGCAGAGTTGCTCAAGCCGCTCAGCAGGCGCCAGCATTTCCAGACTGCGTTCGAACCGCGCGTCGTCAGCAGCGGCCAATGTTACGATAATTGTCGCCGCGACAACCGCCAGTCCAACTACCCGCATGCAACCTCCTGTCCGAACGGCCACGATTATGTGCACAGCGCCCGGCCAGGCAATCGGCACCGACGGCTTGTCCCAAGCAAAAATGGCACGCACATGTCAGGACTATCACGAATATTTGGGGTCGCGGTCGAGCAATTCGATGGAAATGCCCTGCGGCCCGCGCAGGAAGCAGATTTTGATGCCGGGCCGCGGCGAATGCGGTTCCTTGGTGAATTCCACGCCCTTCTTCTTGAGATCGGCGGCGATCGCATCGATGCCTGAAACCGCAAGGCCGAAATGATCGAGGCCCTGATAGGGCGTCGCGGGGGGCGGATTGACGCCGTCGCCCGGCGCAACCGGCGCTGTGAAGATCATGGCGCCGCCGAGCTTGATATCGATACGCGGCTTGCCCTGTTGCATCGAGCGGATCACTTCGGCGCCGAACATGCGCTCAAACCATTGCGCCACTGCGTCCGGATCTGGCGTGCGCAGATGAATGTGATCCCAGGTAAAGGTCGGCATTGGAATTTCCCCTTGTTCTGGCCAGCGAAACTAGGACACACGGCCGGGGTCCGGCGCAACTGGCTTCCTGGTTTTTTCGCTCCGCGAAATCTCAGAGTTTCGGCGAGAACGCTGATCAACAAATAAATCGCCCTGGCTCGGCTTGTCATCCGTGGCATTATCCCCACCAACAAGCCGCGCTGGGGAGAAAATGTCATGAACACGCGTGATCGCCGCAATTTCCTGAAACTTGCTGCCGGCGCGTTGGCAGCGCCGTCGCTTTTGCGCACCGCCGTGGCGCAAAGCGCATGGCCGGCGGCAAGACAGATCCGCGCCGTCGTGCCGTTCTCAGCCGGCAGCACCATCGACATCCTTGGCCGTATCGTGCTGGAGCCGGTGTCGCGGCAAATTGGCCAAACGATTGTGGTCGAGAACCGTGGTGGCGCCGGCGGCAGTCTCGGTTCGGCGGCGGTGGCGAAAGCGGACCCCGATGGCTACACATTGCTGATCAATGCCGCCGCCCATTCCGGCGCGCCCGCCGCTTATCCGAACCTGCCCTATGATGCGGCCAACGATTTCGCAGCCGTCGCCTGCTTCGGCAGCGTGCCAAACGTACTGCTGATTGCGCCGACGAAAGGCATCACGACGGTGCAGGAGCTGGTTGCCAAGGCGAAGACGGGTGCGATGAGCTTTGCCTCCGCCGGCGTCGGCAGCGCCACCCACTGGGCCGCCGAACGGTTCATCGTGAGCGCCGGCCTGGACGTGACCCATGTACCCTTCCGTGGCGGACCGGAGGCGCTCACCGAAGTTATGACCGGCCGGGTCGATTTCATTTTTATCGGCATTTCGTCCGGTCTGCCGTTCATCCAGAACAAACAATTGTTGCCGCTGGCGGTCAGCTCGGCCAAGCGTTCGCCCGCTCTGCCCGATGTCGTCACGACGCTGGAGGCTGGCTACAAGGATTCCGATTTCAATTATTGGAATGGCATGCTGGTGCCAGCGAAGACGCCCCGCCCGATCGTCGAGCGGCTCTATGCGGAAACGACCAAGGCGCTGGCGCTACCGGAGGTGCAACAAAAGTTGACCATTCAGGGCGTCGAGCCTGCGCCGCTGACGCCGAGCGAGATGGACGCCATGATCCGGCGCGAGATTGCACTCAATCTCAAGATCGCAAAGGACGCGGGGCTGAAATTCAACTGAATGACAGCGCGCCTGTCTCTTAGCGGCGAACGCCACGCGGTGTCATAAGTCGCGCGCGTTGGGCGCCGCCCGGAAGCATCTCGAAGGCGAAACGGGATGCCGAACAAGGTTGCGCCACCCGGGGCGCCATCTCACCTTGCGCTTTTTGTGCGGGGCAAAAGGAAGAGTCCCCACGACGGCGAGAGACTATGGCGTGCACTCTCGCCGTGAAGATTATGCGGCAATCAAGCATGCAAAAATGAAATTGTTGAATGAATGCATGCACGTGCACGCAACCACTTTGTCTGCTCGATGCGAGCCGATTGCACGGCGCGCCGCTATGGGCACCAAGACAAAATTGTGACGCCGGCCGCGACTCTAACAGTTGCCCACAGGCACACGGCAACCGCTCGCATTTATCTGCATGTTCTACCGTAATTTTTGCTAAACGAATCCGCTGGGTGGGTTGAGCGGATATGGCGAACAAGACCATTCGTGCGGCGGGGGGCATTGTGGTGCGCAACGGGGCGCGTCCGCTGATCGCTGTCGTACAGCGTGCGAAAGATGAGCTTTGGGTGTTGCCGCGCGGCAAGCTCAAGTCAGATGAGAGCCCGATCGCAGGTGCACGCCGCGAGGTGGTCGAGGAAACCGGTCATCGCGTGCGCGTGCGTGGATTCCTTGGCGCCATCACCTACCGCGCGCGAGGGCGGCCGAAGGTCGTGCAGTTCTGGCACATGCAGGCGGCCGTCAATCCGAGCCGCGACGTGATGAAAGACATCATGGCTGTGGAGTGGTTGCCGTTGTCCGCGGCTGTGAGGCGGCTCAGCTATCCGCTGGAAAAATTATTTCTGCGCAGTGTCGGACGCGCGGCACTGCGGCAGCGAAAGCAGCGCCGCAAAGCCCGGCGTCACGCTGGCAAAGCAAAGCTGCGGCGTGCAGCGAAGGCGCGCGGCGGCCGAAAGTCGCATCTGCGCCGTGCCACCTCGCGTCGCCGCGCGCATAAGCTTGCGGGACGTTCGGTGGCGCGCGGCGCGCAGTCGAAATTCCTGCAACGCGTTTTCGGGCGCCTGTCGCCGTAAGTCGCGTCCTGGCGCACGTAACGACGACTGCCTCCATCTCGCCGCAACCATTGCGAAAATTTAATCCGCAAAAACAGGCTGTTAGGCCAATTCCAAATGGCCTGTTCACCCGCCGTTCACGCCAAAAGCCGGAACCTCATATCCACGACGATTGTTGACGCTGAGAGAAAATACGCAGGAAACGAGCAGAGTCATCGTTGAATGCACAGGATCTCAGCGAACCAAAGGAAGGTGCGCCATGACAAAATTATCGAGAACTCTCACTGCTCTTGCGGCCGCCGCGACCCTTGGACTTGCGGCCGTTGCCGCCCCTCAACCGGCTGAAGCGCGCGGCGGTGCGATCGCCGCGGGCGTGATCGGCGGCTTGGCCGCAGGCGCCATCATCGGCTCGGCGATTAACGGCCCCTACTACGGCTACGGCCCAGGCTATTACTACGGCGGCCCGTCGCCGGTTTATTACGGCGGCTGTTACTGGACCCGCCAACGGGTTTGGGACGGATGGGGCTGGCGTTTCCAGCGCGTCCGAGTCTGCGGTTAAGCTCTAGCCAAGCGAAGCAAAGTCGAGCATTAAGCTAAGAAAAAGCCCGGATTCGGTAACGGGTCCGGGCTTTTTCGAACGAGGAGCTGGCCGGCGCTCAACAAATTTCCGACATATTGGAACTGTCTCTTTACCGGCACGGGGACAGGTTGAGTTTAAACTTCACCACTCGAGGTCGGCCCTGCCGACCTGACCCTAGAGGGAACACCCATGAAGAAGACGATGCTAGCGCTTGCGACGGTCGCCACTTTGGCGGTCGGGACCCTGAGCGCGCCAACCGGTGCAAACGCTGGTTGCTATGGTTGCGGAGTCGGCGCTGGCATTGCTGCCGGCGTCATCGGCGGCGCCATCATTGGCGGCGCGATCGCCAACAGCCAGCCGCGCTACTACGCCCCGGCTCCTGGTTATGTCGTGTATGAAGGTTACGGTGAACCCTATCCGGCCGCCTGCCCGGGTGGTTATTGGGCACGCCGGCCTATGCGTGACGGGTACGGCAACGTCGTCGGCTGGAGCCGCCCGCGCTTCATCTGCCCTTAAAGATCGCGTAACGATTTTGGGTGGATGATCGCGCCGGACGAATTCGGCCCGAGAGGACACCCATGAAGAATACCATCTTCGCGCTCGCCGCGGCCGCCACCCTGGCCGCGGCGTTGCCGTCTTCAGCGCAAGCGAACTGCGGCGGCTGCGGCGTAGCAGCTGGCGTGGTTGGCGGACTGGCCGCCGGGGCCATTATCGGCTCGGCGATCGCGAACAGCCGACCGGCCTATGTCGACCCAGGTCCGGTCTACGCAGCGCCGCCCCCGCCCCCAGCCTACGCCGAGCCGCCGGAATATTCGGGTGGTCCAGTTTGCCATACCGAACGGCGGCAAGTGTGGGACGGATACGCTTACCGCATACGTCGCATCGAAGTCTGCGACTAAAACGACACGCTACCGCCGCATGTGCTCGAGCACCGCGGCGGTCGGCCAACAATCAACTTTCAGACTATTTTTCTTTTGATATGCACCGAGCGCGGCGCGCGTCAGCATGCCGGCTTTGCCGTCGATCTTATCCTTGTAGAGCCCGAGCCCGGTGAGACGACGTTGCATCGTTTCAACGTCGGCTGTTTTGAGTTGTGCATTTTTGCTCCACGGCGTTTCAAATGAACGCGCGCCTGCGATGCGATCACTGAGATGGCCGACGAACAACACATACAGGTCGGAATAATTATAGTCCTTCAGCACGAAATAGTTTTTCGGTGCGAGGAATGACGGACCATAGCTGCCTTCCGGCTGCAAGAGGGAAGCGTCATACGATAGCTCCGCGGCGCTGAGTTTTCGGCCATACGCAGGAACAAATCCGCGTTTGATCCACTCGCCGATTGGCTTTGTCACGTCGGGCACGCCGATGCTGCAGTCGGCATCGGCCGGAGCATGCACCTCGATTGCCCAGGGTTCTCCGGTCCGCCAGCCTTTGCCTGCAAGCTGCTTTGCGGCGGAGGCGAGTGCGTCCGGCACCGAATGCCATATGTCCGCGCGGCCATCGCCGTCGAAATCAACGGCGTATTTGTAAAATTCCGACGGCAGGAACTGCGTGAGACCCAATGCGCCGCCCCACGAGGAGCGCATGTCAGCGCGAGGTATGCCATCCTGCAGCATCTTCAAAGCGTGCAAAAATTCATTGCGAAAGAAGTCTTTACGTTTGCCGACGTAGGCCTGCGTCGCCAGCACACGGATCGCATCGTTTGGAAGCTGGTAACTGCCGTAATCCGTTTCGCGCGCCCAAATTGCCAACACAACATTGCCTGGCACCCCCAATTCTTTCTCGATCCGTGCGAGCGTTTCGCGGTATTGCACGGCCAATTGCTTGCCACGCGCCGCAAGACGATCGAAGGTCGGTTCACGCAAATATTGGGCAGGGGTCTGAACGAATTCCGGCTGCTGCGGGACTTTCTCGGGCTGGCCGGGAATCGCCAGATCAGGCAACGTGCGATCAGGTTCGAGGCCACGCGTAGCCGCATCGAACGTTGCGCGCGAAACGCCAAGTTGCTGCGCGGCCGGCCATTGCGTTTGCAGCCATTGCTGGAACGCGGGATCGGCGGAAGCAACCTCCGAGACAGCGAGCAGCCAACGCTACCGCCGTTGCCCGCAAAAGGGGGCGATCCAGTAAGTTGAAGGCCTTGCGTAAAAGTGGTGCCACGGAATACTGGATGCCCCGCTTTTGCGGAGCATGACAAGTCAATATTTCCGGATCATCGCGAGAACTTTTTGTATTTCAGCCGGTGCGGAATGACGGAATCGGTGCCCAAACGCCGCATTTTGTCAGTTTCGTAGTCTTGAAAGTTGCCCTCGAACCACTCCACATGGCTATCGCCCTCAAAGGAGAGGATATGCGTGGCAATCCGGTCGAGGAACCAGCGGTCGTGGCTGATGATAACGGCGCAACCGGCGAAATCCTCCAACGCCTCCTCGAGTGCCCGCAACGTATCAACATCGAGGTCATTGGTCGGTTCGTCGAGAAGCAGGAGGTTGGCGCCCGAGCGAAGCATCTTGGCCAGATGCACGCGGTTGCGCTCGCCGCCGGACAGCGTACCGACCTTCTTCTGCTGGTCTGCACCCTTGAAATTGAACGAGGCGCAATAGGCGCGCGAGTTCATTTCCTTTTTGCCGAGTAGAATTATGTCGTTGCCTTCGGAGATTTCCTCCCAAACGGTCTTCTTGCCGTCGAGCGAATCGCGCGATTGGTCGACGTAGCCGAAATGAACCAACTCGCCGATCTTAATCGTGCCTTTGTCGGGCTTCTCCTGCCCCGTAATCATACGGAACAGCGTCGTCTTGCCGGCACCGTTAGGACCGATCACGCCGACGATGCCGCCAGGCGGCAGCTTGAAGGTGAGATCGTCGATCAGAAGGTTTTCGCCAAAACCCTTGGTAAGATGATCGAAATCGACGACGTTTTGACCAAGACGCTCCGCCACCGGAATTGTGATCTGGGCGACGGTATTCTGCTTGGCATTGGCGATTTTGAGCAATTCTTCATAGCGTTGATAGCGGGCCTTGGACTTGGCCTGCCGCGCCTTCGGTGAGGACAAAATCCACTCGCTCTCGCGTTGCAGTGTGCGCTGCCGCGCCTCGTCCTCGCGGCTTTCCTGTTCCATGCGCTTCTGCTTTTGCGAAAGCCAGGACGTGTAGTTGCCCTCGTAAGGGATGCCACGGCCATGATCGAGTTCGAGAATCCAGCCAGTAACGTTGTCGAGGAAATAGCGGTCGTGCGTGACGATCAGAATGGCGCCAGGATAGTTGCGCAGGTGACCTTCGAGCCAGTTCACGCTCTCCGCGTCGAGATGGTTGGTCGGTTCGTCGAGTAGTAACAATTCGGGTTGGTCGAGCAGCAACCGGCAAAGAGCGACACGGCGGCGCTCGCCGCCAGAGAGCTTGGCCACGTCGGCATCGTCGGGCGGGCACCGCAAAGCGTCCATCGCAAGATCGACCTGACTGTCGAGATCCCAGAGGTTCTTGGAATCGATCTGGTCCTGCAGCTTCGCCATCTCCTCGGCGGTCTCGTCCGAGTAGTTGGACGCAATTTCATTATAGCGATCGAGCAGTGCTTTCTTTGCCGCAACTCCCTCCATTACGTTCTCACGGACGGTCTTTTTTGGATCGAGTTGCGGTTCCTGCTCCAGGTAGCCGACACGCGCGCCTTCTGCGACCCAGCCTTCACCGGTGAAGTCCTTGTCGATGCCGGCCATGATTCGCAGAAGCGTGGACTTGCCGGAACCATTGACACCGAGCACGCCGATCTTGGCGTCGGGATAGAAAGACAGATGGATGTTATCCAGCACCTTCTTGGCGGGCGGATAGGTCTTGGTCAGACCCTCCATGTGATAAATGAATTGGCGACCGTTCATTGCGCTCTCGAAACCCCTGCAATTGCAGCCCGAATCCGCCCGTCTACGCTCACGCGCTGCCGCACGCTTTTTCGGGAAATGCGAGGCTGATGTAACGGCGGGAACTCGAAAGAGCAAGCGCGGGGCCGCCCGCTGCCATGCCCGCGATAGCAGTAAACCTCTGGAAAGGTTGATTGCAAAAATGCCGCCGCGGCGCCGTTCGAGTACCGGTTTTTAACCGCTGCTACGCCATCATCGCCATCCATGAACCTGGCCGTCGGACGGGACGACTAAGGGACAAGCGGGTCAGATTTGCCCGCGCGGTCGGTGTGGGAGTTGCATCATGGGTCGAGCGATCTTGGCGCTATCTGGGACCGCGATTTCGCTACTGCCGCGTCCATTCGCCATTTTCGGCACCCTCTTTGGTGGTTTTTGGCGCGAACTGACACGCGATGCGGTCCGCCCGTACCGACCTGAGTTGCACTACATGCGCGGCCCTGGACCTGCCTGGCGCGCCAAGCACGATCTGCCGCCGGACTGACAACCCCCCTTTCCTTTCGTTGCTCCATGCCTAAGGTGTCGCGGCCCGGACCGTCCGGGCCAGTGAAAGGGCTTTTGCATGGTTCGGGCAGCTATTCTCGACGACTATCAAAACGTGGCGATGGCATTTGCCGATTGGTCCAGAGTCGCCAAAGACGTCGAGATTCAGGTCTTTAACAAGCCGTTCGCGAATCAGGACGAGGCGATCAAAGCACTTCAGGGCTTCTCGATTATTGTTGGGATGCGCGAACGCACCCCGTTTCCACGCAAGGTCATCGAGGCGCTTCCCGAGCTCAAGCTCCTGATCACCACCGGAGCGCGGAACAACTCGTTCGACGTCAAGGCCTGCGCCGAGCGCGGCATAACCGTCTGCGGCACTGGCGCGACCGGTAGCCCCACGACGGGCATCGCATTCGGCCTCATGCTGGAACTGACCCGCCGCATCGGTTTCGAAAACGCGCGGCTGAAAGCCGGCGCCCCTTGGCAGGTGACGGTCGGCCGCGATCTCGAAGGGTTGACGCTCGGTATCCTCGGCCTGGGAAAGCTTGGCCAACGCTCGGCGACCGTCGGCAAGGCCTTCGGTATGAAGACCATCGCCTGGAGCCAGAACCTGACCGAAGAAAAAGCCAAGGCCGCCGGCGCGGATTATGTTGCCAAGGATGACCTGTTCCGCAACGCGGACATTGTCACCATCCACGTCGTCTTGAGTGACCGCTCGCGCGGCCTGATCGGCGCGAAAGAACTCGGCCTGATGAAGAAGACCTCATATCTCGTCAATACCTCGCGCGGGCCAATCGTCGATGAAAAGGCTCTGATCGCAGCGTTGCAGAACAAGACGATCGCCGGTGCCGGGCTCGATGTTTTCGATGTCGAACCGCTGCCGCTCGATCATCCATTCCGTAAGATGGACAACGTCGTGATTACGCCGCATCTCGGATATGTCAGCGAGCAGAACTACCGAAAATACTTCCCGGACGTGGTCGAGGACATCCGGGCATGGCTCGACGGCAAACCGGCAAGGGTGATTGACGCGAAATAGCGTTTTGGCTGTCGTCCCGGCCGGGCGACAGGCGAGGGCCGGGATGGCACGGCGTATGCCCGCCGCGTGATTCGCGGGGACGAAGCGTCGAATACGGTTCTAGGCCAACCCCAGCAGCTTCGCCGCGTTGTTGTACGCAATGTCGGCGCGCAAGCCCTCGTCGAGCGGCACCGCGTCGATGAAGCCGCAGCCCGGCCAGTCGAACGGATAGTCGGCTGAGAACATAACGCGGTCGCGCCCCAGTGCGTCGACCGAGCAGCGCACCGGCGGGAGATCGTACATGCCCGAGGTCGTCACCCAGACGTTCTCCTTGAGATATTGCGACGGCGGTTTTGGCAAATTCCAGCCATAAGGCGCCGACCGGCTGTCGAAACGCCATAACTGAAACGGCAGCGTCTCACCGAGATGGCCGAGCACGAGCTTCGCTTTCGGGTAACGGTGGAAGACGCCACCGCTGATGATGCGCAGCGCATGCGAGCCGGTCTCCACGCCCCAGCCCCACATTGGGCGCGCGAGCACGTTGTAGCCAGCGATCGCCGGCAGCGGTGCGACCGGATCGGCGGGATGCAGATAGATGGGCGCATCCAACGCCGCGGCACGTTCCCAAAACGGATCATAGGAACGATCGTCGAGATATTTTCCATTGGTATGGCCATTGATCATGGCACCGCGGAGTTTGAGTTCGCGCACGCAGCGCTCGAGCTCGTCGGCGGCGGCTTTTGGGTCCTGCATGGCCAGATGCGCGAAGCCGGAGTAGCGGTCCGGCCGTTTCTGCACTTCTACGGCAAGGAAATCGTTCGACGCGCGCGCGGCGCGCACGGCCGTTGCTGTATCGCGCTCCACCTGCACGCCGGGACCCGCGATCGCCAGTACGGCATGTGCGATGCCGGTCTTGTCCATCATTTGCAGCCGCTGCTCGCCGAAATCGGTCAGGCTCGCGTACAGCTGCGCCGTCTTGACCGGCGCGACGTCGACCATCGTCGGGCGCCAATAGGTTTCGGTTGCTGGATCCAGGAAGTGCTCTTCGAGCGCAATTTTCTTGACCATGCGTTTCCTCAACTCAGGCAGCAGTGCTGCCATATTTTTCGCTTTTAGCTGTATCGGATTTTGGGCTATGGTGTCCCACGATGCAAGGCGGCAATAGACCGCCAAACGGTATCGGCGTGGGAAGCGTCATGAGTTGGCTGGTCACCAACGATAAAAGCCAGGTCCAGGTCATCGCACGCGCGGCCACGATCCTGCGTGCGCTGGAAGAAGAGAATGCCGGCTTAAGCCTGGGCCAGATTGCACAACGGGTGAACCTCGCACGTTCGACCGTACAGCGAATTGTCGCGGCTCTCGAAACTGAAAAGCTCGTCATAGCCGCAACGCCCAATGGCCGCGTCAGACTTGGCCCGACGATCCTTCGACTGGCCGCGTCCGTGCGCAGCGACTTCATTTCTTCGGCTCGGCCGTTTCTCGAACGCCTATCCGAGGAACTCCACGAGACAGTCGACCTCTCGACGGTGAAGAAAGACCACCTCGTTTTTATCGACCAAGTGATCGGTTCGCAACGTTTGCGCGCCGTTTCCGCGGTTGGTGATACCTTTCCGCTCTACTGCACCGCCAATGGCAAGGCGTATCTTGCGCAACTTTCCGATTCCGCGATCGAAGCGCTGATCGGCCGCGCATACGAAGCGCGAACACCAAAAACGCTCACGCGTCTGGACGCCCTGCTCGCAGATTTAAAATCCGTGCGGCGTACGAACGTTGCTTTTGATCGCGAAGAGCACACGCTCGGCGTTTGTGCCGCCGGTGTTGCGCTCCACGACCCGCTTGGCAATGCCGTTGCCATTTCAGTCCCGGTCCCGAGCCAGCGGTTCCAGACTCGCCAGGCGTTGATCACTGAACGCCTGCTCGCCACCAAGAATGCATTGGAGCGCCATATGAACACCGCTGCAGCCTGACGCGCAGCGGCACTAACGACAAATTCGATAAGGCAACAAGCGCGAACGCGCAAACAAGGGAGGATGCCGTGGCCAAGAGAATTCGCGGCGTGATGTTCGAAGAAAACCTTAAAAACAGCATGGGGCTGGAGTTCTATAACCTGTCCCACCGCTTCGGTTATCAGTCCCCGAACTGGCCGTATTTCGAGGACGTAAAGATCGAGCGCATTCACTATATGGCAAAGTCGGGCGTCCTGTCGCAGCGCATAACGACATCGATGCACAACACCACGCATATCGACGCACCCGCGCACGTGATCCAGGGCACGCCTTTTATCGACGAGGTGCCGCTGCCACATTTCTTTGGCTCCGGCATTGTGGTGTCGATCCCGAAAAACAAGTGGGAGCCGATCACCGGCGACGATCTCGAAAAGGCCTGCGGCAAGATCGTGCGGCCGCGCGACGTGGTGATCGTCAATACCGGTTGGCACAAATTCTACGAAGACAGCGAAGATTATTTCTGCCGCGCGCCGGGCTTTGTGCCCTCTGCCGGCGAATGGTTTGTCAAAAAGAAAGTGAAGGTGGTGGGCCACGATACGCAGGCCAACGACCACCCGCTCGCGACTGCGATCGGCCCGCAGCGAAACGGGCCACTTCATCCGCACCTGGCCGAGGAATATCGCGAATGGTCTGGGGGGCGCGATTGGAAAGACGACTTCCCCGAATGGGAGCCTGTCCATCGCATCCTGTTCAAGAACGGCATTATGGGCATCGAGAATGTCGGCGGCGACATCGACAAGGTCACCGGCAAACGCGTGACCTTCGCGTATTTCCCCTGGAATTGGGATCGCGGTGACGGCTGTATTGTACGGCTGGTTGCCATCGTTGATCCGGCGGGAAAATATAAAATCGAGCGCGGGAGGAAGTTCTGATGCACGTCAAACGTTTCGCAGACGCAAAGCCTTACGAGGCGCCCAATCACCGCAACTATACATCTCTGCGGCTGTTCGGCGCTGAAGCCGGCGGCACCAAAGGCCTCGTGTTCGGCTATTCGCACTTCCTGCCTGGCGGTGGCGCCGGGCCCGATGCCTCGCCACCGGAGAAAGTCTATTTCGTTTTGCGCGGCGAACTCACCATCATCGTCAATGGCAAAGAAACTGTGCTGAAAGCCAATGACTCTTGTGTGATCGAGCCGAACGAAACACGTGAGATCATCAACCGCGGCAATGAAGTGTGTTCAATCGTGGTTGCGGTGGCCAACCCGCCAAAGTGAGGCGCGTCATGAGTGAGTTCCTGAAGAATCCGTTGTCTTTGTTCGACATCAAGGGCAAGACCGCCATCATTACCGGCGCTTCCGGTGCGTTCGGTGCGCTGGCAGCAAAAACCTTTGCTGGCGCCGGTGCCAATGTGGTGCTGGCCGCGAGCAAAGCGGATGAGCTGAAGAAGGTCGCAGCGGAATGCGAGAGGCTTGGCGGAAAGACCGAGATCGTCATTCTGCGGCCTAGCTCCGAGGAAAACTGCGACAAGATCGTCAAGGCTGCCGTCGACAAGTTCGGCCGTGTCGACATACTGGTTGTCGCCTCAGGTCTCAACAAAGTGTCGAAGATCGTCGATCAGAAGGTCGAGGATTTCCTCGATGTGATGGACGCCAATGTTAACCAGTCATGGCTGATGGCGCGCGCCGCCGGCAAGCAAATGCTCAAGCAAGGTCAAGAAGGCAAACCTGGCGGCAAAGTCATCCTCACGTCGTCGGCTCGCGGATTGCTCGGTCATCCGGCCGGCTACACCGCGTATTGCGCATCGAAGTCGGCGGTTGACGGCATCACCAAGGCGCTCGGCTGCGAATGGGGCGAAACCGGCATCACAGTGAATGCACTTGGGCCGACCGTTTTTCGCTCGCCACTGACAGCCTGGATGTACGAGGACACCGAGCGGGCGCAAAATGTGCGCAAGGGATTTCTGGCCCGGGTGCCGAAAGGCCGTCTGGGTGAGCCGGAAGATCTCGCGGGCCCGCTCCTTTTCCTCGCATCGAAAGCTTCCGATTTTTACACCGGCCACATCCTTTACGCCGACGGCGGCTACACGGCGGGATAACGGATGGCCAAAGCGCGAATCGCGGTGATCGGTGCCGGCCTGATGGGTCACGGCATCGCGCAGGTGTTCGCGCTCGCCGGTCATGACGTGACGATCTACGACTCAGTTGCAGCTTCGCTTGATAATGCGAAGGCCCGCATACTCACCAATCTGAAAGAGCTTGGCGACGATCCGAGCGCGGTCGAGCGCGTAACGCCCATTGCCGACCTGGGTGAAGCGGTGCGCGAGGCGGATTATGTCGTGGAGGCTGTGCTTGAAGACCTGCCGCTCAAGCAGAAATTGTTTGGCGAGATCGAGAAATACGTACGTCCTGACACCATCCTCGCCAGCAACACGTCCGTCATACCGATCACAAAAATTATGGTCGGCCTGAAGCGGCGCGAACGCGCCCTTGGCACGCATTGGTGGAACCCGCCTTATCTCGTTCCCTTGGTCGAGGTGATCGAGACGCAATGGACGTCGCCACAGGCGATTGACTTCACCATGAAGCTGCACGCCGACGCGGGTAAAAAGCCCGCGCACGTGAAGAAGGACGTGCCGGGCTTTATCGGCAACCGTTTGCAGCACGCATTGTGGCGCGAGGCGATTGCATTGGTAGAACAAGGCATCTGCGATGCAGAGACAGTCGACGATGTCATCAAGGCGGCGTTTGGCCGCCGCCTCGCTGTCCTGGGCCCGCTGGAGAACGCCGATATGGTCGGAACCGACCTAACGCTGGCGATCCACAAAACGGTACTGCACGACATCGACAGCCGCCCTGGGCCCTCGCCATATCTCGAAAAGCTCGTGAAGGACGGCAAGCTCGGCTTCAAATCGGGCCAAGGTTTCCGCAAATGGAGTGGCGAGCAGCAAGCCGCGCTGCGTTCGAAAGTGTTGCAACATCTGAAAAACGCACGTGCCCACGACACATGAGGGGCACAACGACAGAGGGAGGCGACAATGAAAGACCGTGGGACAATCTCCCGCCGTAGACTGGTCAAAGCCGGGCTGGGCGCCATCGTCACTCCCGCCGTATTGCGGGTGCTTCCGGCCGAAGCCCAGTCGCAAGTCATCAAAATTGGTCACGTCAGCCCGAAGACCGGCCCGCTTGCCGGATTCGGCGAGGCCGATAATTTCATTCTCGAGCAGGTGCGTGGCATTTTGAGCAAAGGCCTCGACAACAACGGCAAGACCTACAAAGTCGAGATTATATCCAAAGACAGTCAGTCCAGCGGCAGCCGCGCGGCGGAAGTCGCGTCCGAACTGATCCTGGGCGACAAGGTCAATCTCATTGTCGGCTCGGCAACTCCAGACACGACGAATCCCGTTTCCGACCAAGCAGAGGTCAACGAAGTTCCCTGCATCACCACCAATTGCCCGTGGCAGCCTTATTTTTTCGGCCGCAAGGGCGACCCGAAGAAGGGCTTCACCTGGACCTATCACTTCTTTTGGGGCCTCGAGGATGTGATCGCCTCGTTCCTGGCACTGTGGGACGAGCTTCCGACGAACAAAGTGGTCGGCGGCCTCTTTCCCAACGACGCTGATGGCAATGCCTGGGGCGATCCCAAACTTGGACTGCCTCCCGCGCTCGCCGCAGCCGGTTACAAATTGCATGACCCCGGCCGCTACCAGCTCATGAACAACGACTTCACGTCACAGATATCAGCCTTTAAGGCGGCAAACGCGGAGATCGTGACCGGCAACATGATCCCGCCAGACTTCGCGACCTTCTGGTCACAGGCCGCACAACAGGGCTTCAAGCCAAAGATCGTCACGATCGGAAAAGCGCTTCTGTTTCCGTCGGTGATCGAACTCCCTGGGTGCGCGCGGAAACGGGTTGACCAGCGAAATCTGGTGGACGCCGAACCATCCATTCAAATCCGGCCTCACCGGACAAAGCTGCCAGCAGCTTACGGACGCCTACACCAAAGCGGCCAACCGGCCCTGGACACAGCCCATCGGCTTTCAACACGCATTGTTCGAAGTAGCAATTGACGTTCTCAAGCGCGCCAAAAACCTGAACGATCCGAAATCGATTCTCGAGGCGATTGTCGCGACAAACTACCAGTCGATAGTGGGCCCCATCCAATGGACGGGAGCGCCGGTGAAAAACGTCACCAAGACGCCGTTGGTCGCAGGGCAATGGCAGCGCAAGAACGGAAAGTTCGACCTCGTCATCACTGAAAACAAAACCGCACCGAATATTCCGCTCGGAGGCAAACTGCAGCCGATTTCCTGATCGCCAACGATGGCCCCGATTCTCACGCTCGAGACCGTTTCCAAAAGATTCGGCGCCATTGTGGTGGCCGATGGTGTCGACCTCGCGCTTCAGGAAGGAGAAGCGCTCGGAATCATCGGACCAAACGGCGCCGGCAAGACGACGCTGTTCAGCATCGCAACCGGTACTATCCCGCCGGATTCCGGCCGCGTGCTCTTCGCAGGCGAGGACATTACACGCCTGCCGCCTGAACATCGCTGCCGAAAGGGTCTCGCCCGCTCATTTCAAGTCCCGCAGCCGTTTTCCGGCATGACCGTGTTTGAGAATGTGGTCGTTGCTGCAGCATTCGGATCCAACGAGCGCGAGGCAGCAGTTTATCATCGCTGCGCAGAGCTGCTCCGCCGCTGTGGCCTCGCGGACAAGGCAAACAAGCGTGCGGGCGGCCTTACACTGCTCGATCGCAAGCGACTTGAACTTGCACGCGCATTGGCGACGAAGCCGCGCGTGCTGCTGCTCGACGAAGTCGCCGGTGGCCTCACCGAACCCGAGTGCGTTGTGCTGATCGCGCTCATCAAAGACGTCCGCGCGAGCGGCGTCTCGATCATCTGGATCGAGCATATCGTGCACGCTCTACTTGCTGTTGTCGGCCGATTGATGGTTCTGCATGGCGGAAAGTTCATCGCCGAAGGCGATCCACGCACGGTTATCAAGAGTCCGCAGGTGGCCGAGATTTACATGGGGATCGCCGCCGATGCCTGATGCCCCGCTCCTCGAGATCAAGGCAATCGATACATTCTATGGCGATTTCCAGGCGCTATTTGCCGTTTCATTAAGCGTCAAAGCTGGGCAGGTTGCCGCGGTCATTGGCGCGAATGGTGCCGGCAAAAGCACGCTTCTCAAGTGTATCGCAGGGCTGATGCATCCGCGTTCTGGCGAGATTCTCTTTGCAGGCTCGCCTACGACGCAGGTGCGCGCCTTCGACGCGCTTAAGCATGGCATTGCCCTGGTGCCGGAAGGACGCAGACTTTTTCCGTCGCTAACGGTCGAAGAGAACCTGTTGATCGGTGGCCAATCGCGCCGTGCCGGGCCTTGGACGCTCGCACGCGTTTACGAGCTATTCCCGGTGCTCGCCGAGCGCCGCCATTTTCCCGCGCCGGCCTTATCGGGCGGGCAGCAGCAAATGGCGGCCATCGCACGCGCGCTGATGTCGAACCCGCGATTGTTGTTGTGCGACGAAATCAGCCTCGGGCTTGCCCCGATCATCGTGCGAGACATTTACGCGCAGCTCCCCCGCATCGTGGCAGAAGGCCTGTCGTTGATCATTGTCGAACAGGACATTGTGCAGGCCCTCAAAGCTGCGAGCCACGTCTATTGCCTGCAAGAGGGCCGCATCGCCCTGCAGGGGCCCGCGCACGAATTGACGCGCGAATCGATTTCAGCCGCGTATTTCGGGGTGCAATGATGATTCAGTGGCTGAATATCATCTTGCAGGGTGTGCTGATTGGCGGTCTTTACGCCATGTTCGCCGCCGGCCTTTCTCTCATCTTCGGCGTCATGCGGCTCGTCAACATTGCGCATGGCGACCTGATCGTCCTCGCGGCTTATGTGTCACTGATGGTGACGCAGTCGCTCGGCGTCGGCCCGCTCACCTCACTCTTGCTCGTTGTCCCTGCCATGGCGTTTATCGGCTACGCCCTGCAGCGCGGCCTGCTCAACCGCACGCTCGGTGACGACCTGCTACCGCCACTGCTTGTGACTTTCGGTCTTTCCATCATCATCCAGAACGGCCTGCTGGAGCTGTTCACCGCCGACAGCCGCAGACTGCAGGCCGGCGCCATCGAAACCCAAACGTTTCAGCTTTTGGATGGGGTGTGGATCGGGCTATTGCCCTTCATCCAGTTTGTTGTCGCGCTGGTCGTCATCGCTGGACTTCAGTTGCTGTTTTATCGCACGGCCCTTGGGCGCGCATTCCGCGCGACATCCGACGATCAATCTGTGGCACAGCTGATGGGCCTCGATACTCGTCATGTATTTGCAATGGCGATGGCACTCTCTCTTGCGGTCGTCGCGATCGCGGGCGTTTTCCTCGCAGTACGTACCAATTTCGATCCGGCCATCGGTCCGGCGCGGCTGATATTCGGTTTCGAGGCGGTCATCATCGGTGGACTGGGAAACATGTGGGGAACGCTGGCCGGTGGCATTATCCTCGGCGTATCACAGGCCATTGGCGCACAGATTGATCCCGGGTGGCAGCTGCTGGCCGGCCACATCGTATTTCTCGCGATTTTGGCCGTGCGCCCACAAGGCCTGTTTCCGAAGGTGTCTGGATGATCGTCGAACACGCCACGCGATCGAGCCGCATTGGTGTCGCACTATTCGTTGTGGCGCTCGTCGTTTTGGCGTGCGCCCCTTATTGGGGCGACCGGCAGACACTGCGGCTCCTCGCCGAAATGTTCACGTTCGTGGCGCTGGCGAGCCTGTGGAACCTGCTCGCCGGCTACGCCGGGCTGGTTTCGGTCGGCCAACAGGCATTCGTCGGACTCGGCGGTTACCTTTTATTCGCGCTTGCAATGCTCCTCGACATTCACCCGATTGCAGCGATTTTCATTGCCGGCCCGATCGGAGCACTCGTGGCAATTCCGGTCGCACTGCTGATCTTTCGATTGCGCGGCGCCTATTTCGCTATCGGCACCTGGGTGGTGGCGGAGGTATTTCGCCTGCTTGCGTCGCAAATTTCCGCATTAGGCGGCGGTTCCGGTGTCAGTTTGCCGTCTGCAGTTGTCATCGCTATGGCGCCGAGCCGTCAAATGCGCGAGTTTGAAATTTATTGGCTGGCGCTCGCGCTCACCACAGTCGTGATTGGCGCGATCGTGATACTGCTCCGCTCGCGTCACGGCCTTGCACTCACTGCCATCCGCGACAATGAACTGGCAGCGCAAAGCAATGGCATCGATGTGTGGCGCGTCAAATTTATCGTCTACATCCTCGTCGCGTTCGGAACATCCATGGTCGGTGCACTGATCTTTTTACAAAAGCTGCGCATCTCACCGGATACCGCATTCAGCGTGAACGACTGGACCGCCTTCGTCATCTTCATCACGGTCATCGGCGGAGTCGGCCGCGTGGAGGGACCGATCATCGGTACCATCATTTTCTTCATTCTGCGGCAGACGCTGGCTGATCTTGGCAGCATCTACCTGCTGATGATGGGAGCGGTCGCAATTGTCATCATGTTATGGATGCCCAAGGGCCTTTGGGGGGTGGCGGCAGAGCGCTTTGGCTGGCAGGCGCTGCCATTGCGACGTCATTTGCTGCTCGAAAAAGACGCGGAAGGAAAACTATGAGCCCGATTATCGATATTTACTGCCACATCTTCCCGGACCGCTTTTTCCAGGAAATGACCAGAGTTGCGCCAAACCTGGAGAACATTGGTAAACGGCTGCGGGGCGTCACAAAACTGTTCGACCTCGATGCGCGCTTCAAGGAAATGGACGCGTTCGGCGATTATCGGCAAATCATTTCACTGCCAAATCCGGCGATCGAAGATATCGCGACGCCCGACGTGGGCTTGAACCTGGCCCGCATCGCGAACGACGCGATGGCCGAGCTTTGCCGAAAATATCCGCAGCGTTTTCCGGGCTTTGCGGCCGCCTTGTGCATGACCGACATTGAAGGTTCGGTCGCCGAGGCGCGTCGCGCAGTGAGAGATCTGGGGGCGCGCGGCGTGCTGCTCTACACCAATGTCGCGGGCCGGCCGCTCGACGACCCGGCATTCGAGCCAATATTTGCCACGATGGCCGAACTCGACTTGCCGATATGGCTACATCCCGTCGGCACTGCTGCAATGCCGGACTATCCATCCGAGAAAAAATCACGCTTTGAAATGTGGTGGTGTTTTCACTGGCCCTACGAGACGTCCGTCGCCATGGTGCGAATGGTCTTCTCGGGCCTGCTCGACCGCTACCCGAAATTGAAGGTTATCACGCACCATCTTGGTGGGATGATTCCCTATTACGACGGCCGCGTCGGTCCCGGCCTCAAGGTGCTGGGGCAACGCACCTCGGACGAAGACTATTCGAAGATCCTGCCGTCCCTGAAGCGCCCGCACATGGACTATCTCCATGATTTTTACGCCGATACGGCCATGTTTGGCGGCGGCGTCCACGCGACACGCTGTGGTTATGAATTCTTTGGCGCAAACCAAGTCGTATTCGCAACCGATACACCGCTTGGCCCGATCGCGCCGACAATCGAGACAATCAAAAAGCTAGAACTCGACCCGGCAGACCAGCGTAAGATTTTTTGCGGAAACGCCGAGAAATTGTTGAATATGAAATTCGGCTAGGGCGTGTACTCATAAACGGACAGCCGAATGTCGGCCTGATGTCCGCTTTCGGGGGTAAAGCGGACATTCCAATTGAGCGGCGCAATGTCCGCTAATGACCCAAAGCGGACATCAGGATTAGAGCGCGTCATGCCCGTTTTTGACCCGCAGCGGACATTATCCAGAAGATCTCATGCGTTTCATTCGAGCAGCAAATCGTAGTGGTGCCAGCCATTTCTCAAAATTTGCATTAGGGTAATGCATGTTCGTGCATAACCCCGCGACAGTCCATCTCGTATTCGAGACCAATAACAGGAGGGCGGTTGAAATGCCAAGTGAGGCCTGATCGGGCGGCACCTCTGAGGACAATCTCGTCCGCCAAGAATGGATGAAGATCGTGCACCGTATAGACTTGAGTTGCCGTCGTGTCGGCCCAGCCGAAGCCGAGCGCCAGCATCCGTTTTTCCATTTGACCGAGTACGAAGATGGCCTTTTGCCGCATGGCCTCGACTGTGGTTTCGCCGCTGCGGATCGTGCGCTCCCGATAGCTGGCATGACCTTCCATAGCTTCTCCGCTGCCTGAGATGACGAAGGAGCGCGCAGCGGACGAATCCGGCATGCTGAACGAGAAGGCGTAAAACGACGGCTCAGCCGGCGGTTCGATCTCAGGACACACATTACTGCGTGCAACGGGATTAGTGAATCCGTCGAACAGTTTCCATTTTGCCAGTGTGGCTACATACTGTTTGTTGAAATCCGTGAAGCCTTGCTCTGAAAACGGCGCAGGCGATCTCAATTCGCAAGCGCAGAGGGCCGTGGTTGGACGGTCGAAATCTTTCAGGATCACCTCGATGCGGCGGAATCCGTCGAATAATGGTACCGGCGACATGAAGCGCACGCGCATGATGCGATAGCCGGGAAGGGCGGCGATGCCTGCTGAATATTGGAAGACACCATTGATGAAGCGATATCCACCCGCGGAAAAATCACTCGTCTGCATGATTTCTGCCTTTTATTGAACCGAAGTCGACATTAAGGCGGCAATCGGTCCAATAAAAGATTTAAACCCGCGAACGCGAACGCCCAATTTTGGCGCTTAGCGGACATGCCGAGCGCCCGGAAGTATGTCTGTTTTCGGGGTAACGGCGGACATCACGCAGGCAAACCGTGATGGCTACTGATGACCCTTACCGGACATCGCGCAACCAGTGCAAAGACAGCGTATTATTCCACCCTCCCGCCCCAAACAGTGCCCTAAAAGGACTAGCTCGGCAGACAGCCCGCGTTGACATTCGAATCCGTTCTCCAAATACTAAGGCTAACAACAGCGAGTAAAGCTAACCGCTGAAGCTCGGTATTCCTGGGAGGAATGCGATGAAGACTTCACGCAGAACACTTCTGAAAAATTCCGCCGCCGCCGCTGCTGCGCTCGGCCTGGACTGGCGTTACGCCAGCGCGCAGGCTGAAACCGTCCGTATCGGTGTCATTTTCGACCACTCCGGTCCATTCGCGGCCGGCGGCTCGGTCGCCTGCGCCATCGGCACGCAGATCGCGATCGATCTGTGCAACGAACGCGGGGGCGTCGCCGGCAAATATAAAGTTGTTCCGGTCAACGCGGACTCGCAGAGCAAGGCCGATGTTGCGATCAACGAGGTTGAGCGCCTAATCAACCAGGAAAAGGTCGACATCATCAACGGCGTCTTTGCGAGCGCCCATGCCGTCCCGCTTGCCGCCAAGGTCGAGCAGCAGAAGAAGATTCTCTGGATTACGACCGCTGTTGCGACCGCCGTGTTTAAGGACAAGAATCTCAATTACGTATTCCGCGCCCAGATTCACTCGGAACAATATGGTCAGGCGTTCGCCGGTTTCATTACCGAACACGCGAAGTCGAAGTTTGGAATCGAGCCCAGCGCCGTGAAGGTTGCGCTCATCCACGAAGATGGACCGTACGGCGTGGGCGTTGCGGCAGCCGATGAAGAATATTCAAAGAAAGCCGGCCTCAACATCGTGATGCGTGAGGGCTATTCTGCGTCTGCACCCGATCTCTCGGCCCTTGTCACCAAGCTCAAGCGCGCCGGAGCCGATGTGATCTCGCATGCCGGATATAATCCCGACATCACCCTTTTCTTGCGCCAGGCACGCGAGAGCGGCCTGCATTTCAAGATGCTGATCGGTGCAGGCGCCGGCTATAGCCAACTCGACAAGCTTCGCGCAACGTTCGGCAAAGATATCGACAATTTCTGCAATATCGATCCGGTACCCGCGCAACTTCTCGATCCCAGTAAACTCGCGCCGGGCATGGGCGACCTCATCAAGATCATGGTCGAGCGCTACAAGGTCAAGGCCAACGCCACCGACGTGCCGCCGCATTGTTCGATGGGATTCAACCAGACCTGGATTCTGCTCAATAACGTGTTGCCGATCGCAAAGGAGAAATACGGCGGCTTCGACCCGGAAGCGGTACGCAAGGCTGCTCTCGACGTCGATATTCCGCCGGGCGGCACAATTCAGGGCTACGGCGTGAAATTCTTCCCGCCCGGCACCCAGCTCTCCGGGCAGAACGAGCGCTCGACACCGGTCGTCATGCAGAATGCCGGCGAGCATATTTCGGTGGTCTATCCGACCAGCATCCGGACGCAGGAGCCCGTGCTACCGCTGCCGAAGTCGTCAGTCTATGCCATGTAGTCGATGATGCTAACAGTCGAGGGGCTTTCAAAGCGCTTCGGGGGATTCCTGGCAGTCAATCAGGTGTCCTTCGAAGTGCGCGAGGGGGAGATCCTCGGCCTCATCGGTCCGAACGGTTCAGGCAAGAGCACGACCTTCAATCTGATCGCGGGAAATTTGCGGCCGACGTCGGGCTCGATCCGCCTCGAAGGCACGGAAATCGGCGGACTGTCGGCACACGCGATATGTCATCAGGGGATCGCGCGCACTTTTCAGATTCCGCGGCCTTTCCGCAAGCTATCGCTGCTCGAAAACGTGACGCTCGCCGCTTATTACGGTGACGTCGGGGGAATCGGGCGCCCCGAGGCCCAGCGCCGGGCAGAGGAAGCGCTCGATCTGGTCGGGCTGCCGTCCGACGCCTCGGCACGAACCAGCGGACTGGGCGCTGCCGCGCTCAAGAAGCTTGAGCTTGCCCGAGCGCTTGCAACCAAGCCGCGCCTGCTGCTCGCCGATGAAAGCCTGGGTGGACTCAACTCAACCGAAATGGAGCGCGCGGCCGATTTGCTCGGCACTATTCGCGGTCGCATGGGTATTACAATCGTCTGGGTCGAGCACATCATGGGTGTGCTGATGCGCATAGTGGATCGCGTCATCGTTCTTGATCATGGCGAAAAGATATTCGAGGGCGCGCCAGCGCAAGCGGCGGTCGATCCCCGCGTCACCGAGGTCTACCTCGGCAAGAAAAAAGCGTAAGGGCGATGCTCTCGCTCGCCGACGTCTCCGCCGGCTACGGATCGTTCCAGGCCCTGTTCGGCGTCACGCTCGACGTGCCGCAAGGCGAAGCTGTCGGCGTCATAGGGCCGAATGGCGCCGGCAAGACTACGCTGATGCGCGTCATTTCCGGTCTGATTCCCCTGCGTGGCGGCGCGATAACGCTCGAGGGACGGCCGGTTGGCGGTCTTCCGGCGCATCGCATGGTCGAGCAGGGTATCGCTCACGTGCCGGAGAACCGGCGGTTGTTCGCGCGGCTGAGTGTGGAAGACAACTTGCGCATCGGTGCGTTCGTCCCACAGGCGCGCCGGCGCTTCGCCGAGCAGCTCGAGTGGGTCTACAGCCTTTTTCCGCGATTGAAGGACCGTCGCGAACAGGCGGCTGGGACGCTTTCCGGCGGCGAGCAGCAGATGTGCGCCATCGGCCGGGCCTTGATGTCCAAGCCGAAATTGCTCCTGATGGATGAGCCTTCCGCCGGTCTCGCGCCGCTAGTCGTGGCGCAAGTCTTCGAGCTGGTGCGTCGCATCCGTGCCGAAGGGCTGACGGTGCTCATCGTGGAGCAGAACGTCCAGCAGGTGCTCGACATCGTCGACCGCGCCTATCTCCTTGAGGTCGGCACCATCAAGCTCGCCGGAACTTCGGTTGAGTTCAAGGACAACAGCTTCATTCGCAAGTCGTACATGGGGCTGTAGCGAAATGGATCTCTATCTCGTCGAAGCGATCATCAACGGTATCCTCCTTGGAGGTGTACTGGCGCTGCTTGCGCTCGGCCTCAACCTGATTTTCGGCGTGATTGACGTCGTGTGGATTGCGTATGCCGACATCGTCATGTGCGGCATGTACGTGATCTATTTTCTCTACGCCGAATACCAGGTGCCGCTACCGCTTGCGTGCCTGATCGCGATCGCGAGCGTGGCTGCGTTTGGCGCCGTCGTTCATCTCCTGATCATCGCCCCGGTTCTCGATTCGGCGCCGATCAATCAGCTCTTGGCGACTGGCGGGTTGCTGTTCTTCCTACAGAGTTTTGCGACACTGCTGTTCGGGACCGAATTCCGAAATATCGGCGTCCGGTTACCGGTCCTCGAAATCGCGACGCTCTATATCAGCTTCTCGCGGCTCATCGCCTTCGGCATGGGACTGATTGGTGCGGTCGTGCTCTATTTGTTTCTCAAGCGTACTTACATAGGAACTGCAATCCGTGCCATTGCGCAGGACCGCGAAATCGTCGGTCTCATGGGCGTCGATCAGCGCCGCATTTATTTGGTGACGTCGGCAATTGGCGGCGCACTGGCCGGACTAGCCGCATGCTTGCTTTCCTTGCAATACGATGTGCATCCGTATATCGGCAACACATTCGGGCCGGTCATTTTTATGATCTGCGTGCTTGGCGGACTCGGTAACATGATCGGCGGTTTCATTGCGTCCTTCATTATCAGTCAGATCATCGCCATCGGCGGCTATTATTTCAACACCGAATTGTCCTATGTGTTCGCGTTCACATTCTTCATCGTGCTGATGTTCGTGCGGCCACGGGGGATATTCGCGCGATGACCTTAATGCGAATATCGATGCTTGCATGTCTCGCGATGCTCATTGCGCTGCCGTCCGTCGTCCCGCCGTATTTTCTGCATCTGCTGATCCAGATCCTGCTCTGGGCGTTTATTTACACGGCGTGGTCGCTGATGGGACGCTTCGGCTTCGTCTCATTTGGTCACGGCGCATTTATGGGTGTCGGCGCCTATGTGCCGGCTTTGCTTTGGAGCTACTACAGTGTCACGCCATGGATCGGCATTCCGGTCGGCATCGCGCTGTCGATGCTGCTCGCGGTCGTCATCGGCTACCCGTGCTTCCGTCTCAAAGTCGTCGGCCATTATTTCGCACTGGTGACGCTCGCGCTCAGCCAAGTCGTGCTACTTTCGCTGGTGGCCGCCCGCGACATCACCGGCGGCTCGCTCGGGTTCACCCAGCGGGCCGTCGGCCATTCCTGGTACGCGCTACAATTTCCCGAAAAGGCCTACTTCTACGGCATTTCGGTGGTGCTGTGGCTCGTCGGGCTCTATGTCTGGCAGCGCATCGATCACGGCGTCAGTCGCGAGGCTCTTGAGGCGATTTCCGAGGACGAGGATGCCGCCGCTGCAATCGGTATCAATGTGCTAAGCGAAAAATTGCGTGTGACCGTCATCAGTGCAGCGCTGACCGCATTAGGCGGCGCCATCTATGGCCAGTATATAATGTATCTCAATCCCGAGACGGTATCGGGCATCGCTGTGTCGCTGCAGATTGTTTTCGCCGTCATCGCGGGCGGCGCGTACTCGTTGTTGGGCCCGACGGTTGGCTCGCTGCTGACGCTTTCGCTGACCGAAGGCCTGCGCGTGTGGTTTGGCACCAATTTCATCGGCGCCGCAAATACGATCTACGGGATTCTTCTCATCCTTTGCATCATTTTCATGCCGCAAGGCATCGTCGGCACGCTCCAAGGCATAAAATTTCGCCAATCGCCACCCAAGCCGGCTCCAGCGGAATAAACGCGAACGCAATCACAATCACAGCTCTATGCGGCGTCCTTCGTCGGCCGACCAGTAACCGGCGTAGTTCACCTTGATGGTCTCATAAGCCAATTCGAGATCCGCCAGTGGCTGGCGTCCCCGCACAACGCATTCCATGAAATCCTGAATTTCCTGCAAGTAGCCGCGCGTCCACTCTTCTTCCAGGCAGATATATTGCCAGCCTGTCTTGCGGTCGACTTTCTCAGTGATGTAGACGCCAGCCAGCTTCTCTTCGTCAGTCAGATAGCTCATCAGGTGGTTGTTGGGCGTGATGTTGGCGAACAGAGACCCGCCGTTAGTGTAGGTCTCGACGAGATTGCGCACTCCGCCCATGATCATATCGCCGGAGAACACTGTAGCCTTTGTGCCGTCGGAGAAGGTCAGGGTCAGCATTCCCCAGTCTTCAACGTCTACCGGATTGGCCTTGATGAAGGCCCGCTCGCGATCCGCAAGGCAGGCCGCGACATTCCCGACATCGGCGGTCACAGCCGACACTGTTACGCGCTCGCCGCGCGCTTTTGCCTCCACCTGTTTGAGATAGAGTACCGTCGAAAGCGGATGGCATCCCATGCGGATCAGCGAGCCGCCCCCAGTCATCGCCCATTGCGCGGCATGAGCGGCATGCGAGCCGCTGTGGCTCTCTTCAGCCTTCATGAAAAGGATTTTGTCTTTTGTGGCGTTGAGCACCTCGACTATTTTCGCGACTGCCGGCGCATAGATCCAGTCTTCGGCATACATGAACAACCTGCCGCTGGCTCTGATGGTTGCGCGGGTCTTGTTCATTTCCTCTATGACGCGCTCGTACATGAGCGCCTTCGGTACATGCTTGCCAATCGGCCCCCGGTCGCCTTCGCGCCCGAAATAGCCCGCGAACGGCTTTTCGCAGATAACGTGTTTTCCTGCCTGCATGGCGTCCACGATCATCGTCGCGTGCAACATAGGCGGCGTGCAGATGTCGATGACATCAAGGTTTGGGTCGGCGATCAGATCGCGGAAATTTCGATACACCGTTGCGATGTGGTGTTTCTTAGAAAAATCAACCACGTGGTCGCCGCGTGCGGCAACGGCTCTGACGTTCGCCTCAAGCCCGAAGACGCGCTTGTAGGCGTACATGTGCAGCTCCGCGACAAACCCGCATCCGACAAGACCTATGCTCACCTTTGCCATTGGCGCTCTCCTCCATGGACATATCGTAGTCTGTTAGCGCCCGGTCGGGGCCCCCTCATGGAAAAATTTTTGCTACGAAAGCTGAGGGGCTCGCGGAAACAGTCCGGATTCGATATCGTTCGGGCAAGTTTGTCGTCGAATACACGTCGCGAAATTTGAAATATCGCGCTGAATCATTCGCGGGAGCCGTCACGCTGTCCAAGAAGGTCAAAGTCGAACGCGAAATTTTCGGCGCGCCGCTTATTACCGAGATGTTGGTGATTCCGGTGGCCGGCGACGACAGCATGCTGCTCAATTTGAGCGGTGCGCACGCTCCATTATTTACCCGGAACATCGTCATCTTGAGAGATAATGCGGGTCATACCGGTGTCGGCGAGGTTCCCGGCGGAAATCACATCCGCCAGACCCTCGATGATGCGCGACCATTGGTCATCGGGCGGTCGATCGCCTCCTACAACGCCCTCCTCAATACAATCCGCATGAAGTTTGCCGATCGCGACTCTGGTGGGCGGGGTCAACAAACTTTCGACCTTCGAACGATGGTTCATGCGGTTACAGCCATCGAGACAGCGCTGCTGGACCTGCTAGGGCAACATCTCGATGTTCCGGTAGCGGCGCTACTGGGTGAAGGTCAGCAGCGTACGGCAGTTCAGATGCTCGGTTATCTATTCTACGTCGGCGATCGTAGACGGACGAACTTGCCCTATCGCAGCACTCCCGACGCGAAGGATACTTGGTTCAGGCTGCGGGATGAGGAGGCTCTAACGCCGGCTGCAGTCGTGCGGCTCGCGGAAGCAGCCCATGATCGCTATGGATTTCAGGATTTCAAGCTGAAAGGCGGCGTGTTTGCTGGCGACGATGAAATAGCCGCGGCTGCGGCGCTCGCGCAGCGATTTCCCGATGCCCGCATAACGCTCGATCCAAATGGGGCATGGTCGCTAGACGAAGCGGTGAGGCTATGCCGCGGCCAACAACATGTCTTGGCCTACGCCGAAGATCCTTGCGGTGCGGAGAAAGGCTATTCCGGCCGTGAAATTCTGGCGGAGTTTCGGCGTGCCACCGGATTGCCAACCGCAACTAACATGATCGCCACCGATTGGCGGGAAATGGGCCACGCGATTCAGCTTCGATCTATCGACATCCCGCTCGCTGACCCGCATTTCTGGACACTGCAAGGCTCAGTGCGGGTCGCACAGATGTGCCGAGATTGGGGCCTCATCTGGGGATCGCATTCGAATAGTCACTTCGACATTTCACTTGCAATGTTCGCCCACGTTGCGGCTGCGGCACCCGGCCACATCACTGCTATCGACACCCATTGGATTTGGCAGGACGGCCAGCGCCTAACCAAGGAACCATTCAAGATTGCCAAAGGCTCGGTCGCTGTTCCAGAACGGCCAGGTCTGGGAGTTGAAATCGACATGTCGCAGGTTGAATTGGCGCATCGGCGTTACAACCGCATGGAACTCGGCGCCCGCGACGACGCGATTGCCATGCAATTTTTGATTCCCCAGTGGACATTTGACCCCAAGCGTCCGGCGCTTGTGCGCTGACGGTGCGTTTGCAAATATAGGGACCGAGCGAATCCTGACCGGATTGGCAAGGACGATGTCCGCTATTGGCACAAAGCGGACATGCCACGCGCTCGGTCGAATGTCCGCTTTCGGGGGTAAAGCGGACATCGGCTAAACATCGCTCTCCAGCCTCAAATTTATGAGTGCGCGCCTTAGTCGGGATTCGTCGGGCTTTTTTTCTTCCGCTCGACGTCGGCCGCGGTGGTAACGCCTGTAAAGCTCGGCGGATCGCTCGCAGGAAAGCTGTCGTCGGAACTCGTCGCGACTTCGTCTTCCTTGCCCTTATCCCGCTCCCGCTCAGCTTCGATAATTTCGCGCACTGGCTTTTCGCGATTGTCGGTTCGTGGGTGCCTGGAATCGGTCATTTTTTACCCTCCTGAAACCGCAGGCAAAGTTCCGCGGCAAAAGCGAATTCATCTCGCCTTAGGAACTCCCGAAGGCATGCGGACGTTCCATACCGCTATAGGTCCTGCTTGATCCAGGCGGTTTGTACGTCCTCGCACCAATTGCCGACATTCCATTCGCCCCAAGCGCCGAGGCCGCCTAATTCCTCCGGCCCGCAATAGACGGGGACGTGGACGACGGACAAGCCATCGTGAGCACGCGCGGATTTCAAAGCCGCGCGGAGGGAATCGGCACTGTCGCCGCCGGATACAGCCATAACGCCCGATACTGCGGACGCAAGTTTTTGATAATCGACCGCAACGCGGTCGTTCGTGCGGAATTCGTTTTTATATTGCGCAAGCTGCAGGCCGGAGATCGCGGCCATGCGGCGGTTGTCGAAGACGACGATCATACCGCGCAAACCGTGCTCAACCGCATCGATCAGGATTTGCGGGTTCATCATGAAGGAGCCGTCGCCCGAAAACGCCAAGCTGTAGCGTGGTTTGTCCGCGACGGCGGAGGCCAATAGCGCGCTGGCGGCAAAACCCATGTATGAGGCGCCGGATTCCGTAAACGTATCACCAGTGCGATCGTCCTCGACGATCTGGAAGCCATTGGCCTGCACGTCACCGGCGTCAAAGAATTTTGCGGCGCCAATCGATTTGGCGAAATCGGCCACGATCTTGATGGCGGCAGGCTGGGCTAACACGGCTTTTTGCCATGCCTCATCGCGCAGTGGCGGGCATTCAAAGCGTTTTTTCTTGTAAGCAGACCACTCGGCTTTTTTAGCGGCGCATGTCTTGAGCCACGCGCTTTTGTTCTTGTTTGCTCCGGCCTTCTCCAATTTCGCAGAAAGCCGGTCCGAAACCGCGGAAATATCGCCCACCAGCGCGATTGTATTGTTGTAGTGCAGGGCATCGGCGAGATCGCCGTTGATATTGATCACGGCCTGGGCATTTTTGTAGCCGATGCCAGAACAATCCGCCTGGCAGACAGCGCGGGAGCCAATAACGATCAGGAGCTCGGCTTCCGCCATTGCATAATTGCCGCTGATCGAGCCCTTGGAGCCGCCAACATGCATGTTCTGCGCATGCTGATCCGGAAGCACTCCGGTGGACCCGGGTGAAAGCACAACCGTAGCTCCCGCGGCCTCAGCCAGCCGCGTGACTGCCGCATCATGGCCGCGCGTACCGCCACCGGCCTTAATGGCAACCTTGTTGGATTTCGCGATCATTGCCGCTGCCTGTTCGATCATCGCATCATCGGCGGGCGCAAGCTTCGTTAACTCGGGTCTCGTTGGAAGCGCGGCGAGATTGACGGTCAGCCGCGCCGGCTGCGTGTTGAGCGGAAGCAGGAGATAAAACGGCCCGGCGCGATAAGGATGATTCACACACAAGGCGCCGCGCCTCAACGCGTCGCGCAGAGCTTCGGGCGTGTGCAGCACGTAGGATTGGCCCATGACGGCGGTCATGCGGCCGAAAAGGCCCTGCTCTTCCTTCGGCACCTGTTGCATGTTGTAACCTTCGCCGAAGGTCGTCTCATCGCCATAGATGTGATAAACGCCGACGCCATTCGACGCGGCAGCAAGCGAACCGGCAAAAGCCTGCATGGCGCCGGGACCGATCGACGTCACGACTGCCGAGAGCTCGCCGTATTGCCAGCGCAAGGCGGTGGCGGCATGCGCCATTTCGACCTCGTTGCGGCAATTGATGGTGCGCGTTGCGCCTTCTTCTTCATAAACGCGCAACACTTCGCCAAGGTCGGTCGAGCCGTGTCCGAAGATTGCGAAATACTTGCGGACGCCTTGCTTGAGCAACCCAAGAACCAACGCTTCGGACAGAGTGCATTCGACCAGCTTCGGCAGGCCTTTGGCCAGCGCCTGCTCGACGCCGCCGGCCGCGGCGACCGCGCGCGCACGTTCACGCATTGCACCATCGCTGTCGCTGCGCGTCAGCATCAGTTCGTTTTCTCCGCCGCCGCCTTGAGGACCGGATTCCAGCGCGCAATATCGGACTTGAGCAAGTTTGCGAGATAGGCAGGACCACGCTCAGCTTTCGGCGGTACAGTGCCGCCAAGTTCCAGCAGCCGCTTCTCGACCGCCGGATCGTCAAGCGCCTTGTTGAGCGCGTCACTAAGTTTGTCGACAACGGCTTTTGGCGTGTCTTTCGGCGCGAAAATCGCGCTCCAGATATTGATTTGGAAATCGTTGGCGCCGACCTCCTTTGCCGAGGGCACATCAGGCAATGCCGGCGAACGGGTGTTTCCAGACACCACGTAAGCCTTCACCGTGCCGCCACGAACTGCACCCTGGACGCTGACGACCTGTTCGCAGAAGAAATCAACATGCCCGCCGATCACGTCATTCAGGGCCGGACCAGTGCCGCGATACGCGACCAGACTCGGCTTGAGATCCAATTCGGAGGTGAACAGCAAACAAGCCATGTGCGAGGAAGAACCAACGCCACCATGCGCCTGTTTCACGCTGTCACCGTTCTTCTTGAGGTAGGTCACAAACTCCTTGAAATCCTTCGCCGGAAAGTCTTTTCGCGCCACGACCACCGCCGGTGCATTTGCGGTCAGCCCGATTGCCTCGAAGTCCTTGGTCGAGTCGTATTTCAGATTGGGATACAGTGCAGGCGCCGAGACATGAGACCCCATGCTGGCGGCAAGCAGCGTGTAGCCATCGTGCTCCGCTCCCGCCGCACGCGCGGTACCGATGGTTCCGCCGGCGCCGCCGACGTTTTCGATCACGATGTTCTGGCCGAGCGCCCTGCTCATGCCGTCAGCCATAATCCGCGCAACTACGTCGCTGGGGCCACCGGCCGGATAGGGAACGACCATCGTGATCGGGCGCGTCGGATAATTCTGCGCGGCGGCGGGCAGACATCCCATCACCAGAGCGGCGACGCCGAACAGGCCCTTGCAAATTGCCTTCATGAAATCCTCCACATTGCGTTCATTCGGCGGCTTGAGCCGCCATTTGCGCTTCTTGTCGTTCCTTTTGCTTGATCGCCATCAGCACTTTTTCCGGAGTCGCAGGCAGCGCTGTAATGCGCACGCCGACGGCGTCGTAAATTGCATTCATCACCGCGGGAATCGTCGGCACCATAGCCGGCTCACCGACGCCCTTGACGCCGAGGGGGCCGAGCGGATCGGGGTCCTCGATGATGATCGAATTGACTTGCGGCACATCCAGCGCAGTCGGCAAAATGTATTTCGCAAAGCCCGACGTACTGGTGTGGCCCTTGTCGAGCTTGTAGTCCTCCATCAGACCCTGGCCGAGGGCCTGCACGATTCCGCCCTCAATTTGGCCTTCCACGCCCTGCGGATTGACGGCGCGCCCGACATCGTGCGCAGCCCAGATGCCTAAAACCTGCACCTCACCGGTCACGGTATCGACTTCGACTTCGGCGACCTGCGCACCAAACACATAGGCCTGCCAGGGCCGGCCCGAGCCATCGACCGGATCGAGGCCCGTCGTATCGGTCCCGAATGTCCCCGAGCCGACCGGCACCACGCCGCGGCTTTTTGCGGTGTGCACCGCCTCGCCCATGGTGACGCGGTGATTGGTGTTTTCGGCCCAGACCTCCCCATTGCCTGTTCGGATGAGATCGACGTCGACGTCCCAAACATTGGCCATGACCTCGGCCAAACGCTTGCGGGCCTCGCGCGAGGCAAGCGCAACGGCATTGCCGATCATGTAGGTCTGCCGGCTGGCGCCGGCATGTGACGCTTCGGGGGCACGGGCAGTGTCGTTGTCGCCGATGACCACGTGCTCGGGCTTTACGCCCATCTCATGGGCAGCGATCTGCGCGAGGACGGTGAGAATGCCCTCACCGATCTCGGTGACGCCGGTGACGATTTTGGCACTGCCGCCATCATCGATTTCGGCCCAAGCGGCGGCGCGATCGACCACCGCGGTCCGCGCGATGCCGTACCAGCAAGCCGCCATCCCTCGTCCGCGCTTGCGCGCCATGCGCTTACTCCGCCGCTTCCGGTTTTTCGTCCGCAAAGCGCGCGCCGAGCGCGCAAGGTGGACGAATGTCGGCTCGATCGACATCAAGACGTATGTGCCCACGCGATACCGGCGCACCCCCCTCCCAGCCTGATGCTTTCTCCAGCGCATCAAGTGCACGGGTAAGGCTGACCGAACCAAGCCTGGCTTTTGTATGCGTCACCGCGCCGTCGCGCATTGCATTGATGCGGCGAATTTCGAACGGGTCGAGGCCAAGCCGCTCGGCGCAAATATCAAGATGAGATTCCGTAGCAAATGCGGTCTGCAGCGCGCCAAAAGAACGAAACGCGCCTGAAGGTGTGTTGTTGGTGTAAACGCCGTAAGTATCCACTTTGACATTCGGAATAACGTAAGGCCCGGCCGCCAGAATCGCCGCCTTTCGCATCACTCCCTCGGTCGACATGCCGTAAGCGCCGCCGTCGCAGATCATCTTCATTTCCAGTGCTCGAATGCGCCCATCCCGCATTAGGCCCATACGCAGCACTGTGCGCGAGGGATGACGCTTGGCAGTGGAAATGATCGATTCTTCCCGGGTGAACACCAGCCGCACCGGCCGCTGCGTTTTCATCGCGAGCAGCGCCAGCATGCCCTGGTAGATCATATCTTCCTTGCCGCCGAAGCCGCCGCCTACCGGGCTCATAATGAAGCGCACCTTGCTGATCGGTTTGGCAATAATGCGCGCCAACATGTGGCGATGATGGGTGACGTTCTGGTCGGGCGATACGATTGTCACGACGCCGTCATGGTCGACGTAAGCAAGGCCCGCTTCCGGCTCGAGGTAGGCGTGCTCAATCGCCTGCGTCGTATACGTTTCTTCAACGACGAGATCGGATTCAGCAAAGCCTTTCTCAACGTCGCCGACGCGAATTGGAATGTGTTTGGTTACGTTATCGGGCGCCGGGGGGTGGAGGACGGGAGCATCGGGACGTAAGGCCTCGTGCGGGTCAAAGACCGGCGGTAGTGGGTCATAAACGACTTTAATGGCGCTGATCGCGCGTTTTGCAATAAGCGGATCTTCTGCCGCGACGGCCGCAACCGCCTCGCCCACGTACCGGACCTTTTCGCGGGCCATAACCGGCTGATCGTTGACGAAAACGCCGAACCCGTCCTCGCCCGGAACATCGGCACTCGTGATGACACCTTCGACACCCGCCATGCTTTCGGCACCTGACGTATCGATGGAGACAATACGTGCGTGCGCGTGCGGCGACCGCAGCACCTGCACATGCAACATGCCCGGCATCGTCATATCGGCAGCGTATTTCAGCCGTCCGGAGACCTTGCTTGGCGCGTCAATGCGGCGCACGGCCTTGCCAATGACTGCGTCCTCGGTATCGGCCTCCAGGAGGACGGTCGCCGGCAAGCGCCCGTTCTGCACATCGCGCGCCATCTCGACCGCGTCAAAAATCTTCTGGTACCCCGTGCAACGGCAGATATTGCCGCCAAGCCGCTCCTTGATTTCCTCGCGGCCGGCGAAAGGATTGGCACGCAGCGCGGCCGTCGCGGCCATCACCATCCCCGGAATGCAGTACCCGCACTGGCTCGCACCGGCTTTATGGAAGGCCTTCTGCAAAACGCTCAGTTCGCCCGTTTTTGCCAACGCCTCGATCGTCTCAATGCTGGCGCCTTGTGCCTTGGCCACCGGCAGCAGGCACGACTTCATCAGCACTCCGTCGACAAATACAGAGCACGTCCCGCACTCGCCCGCGCCGCAGCCCTCTTTGTTGCCGGTGAGATTGAGATCGTCGCGGATGAAATCGAGGAGACGCTGGTGCGGTTTGGCGCTTCGCGCGACTTTGCGACCGTTAATCGTGGCGGTGAACTGGAGATCAGCCATACGCCGCCTCCAGTTCGCCCATGAGCACAGAGGGATCAGCGCCGGCGCGTCTGGCGGCATTTGTCAGGCTGCGCAGCATGAAGCCGCGCACCACCTCGCGGCGATAATCCTGCCGTGTGCGCGAGGCGACAAGCCCAACCGGCATTTCGGCGGCCTCATGCAAACGGTCGGCACTCAATGGGCCACCACGCAGAAATGCCTCGACGTCCGTCAGCCGGATCGGCTTCGGCGCGATTCCGGCGATAGCCAGACGGATGTCGTCGACACGCCTGCCCGGGGCGTCCAGCTTGACCAGCGTCGCCAGGCAAACCAGTGAGATCACCAGCGAGCGACGGTGCCCGACCTTCTCGAAGCTGGCGCCATAGCCCGGCAAGCTGTCGCATTCGACCGCAACCAGCAATTCGCCATCATCCAGCGCAGTGCGATTTGGGCCGACAATAAAGTGCTCCAGCCGCATACGACGGCGCATAATTTTGCCACGAACGTTTTTCGCCAGCTCGACCTCTGCGTCGTGCGCAATCAGGCAGGGCGTCGCATCGGCGGCCGGCGAGGCATTGACGATATTCCCGCCGATTGTGGCCTGCGCGCGAATCTGGTCGTCGGCGAACCATACTGCGCAACGCGGCATATCCGGCAGCGCGCGGGCGAGCGCGGGATTGTCAAGAAATCGCTGGATAGGCGTGGCCGCTCCAAGGCGCACCCTGCTGTCGCCGACAGACAATTCACCCAGTTCCGGAATTTTAGAAACGTCAATCAGCGCGGGTATATGAACATCTCCGGCCCGGCCCTCACGCGCCCACGGCAAGGTGTCGGTCGCGCCCGCAACGATACGGTAGCGGCCGCGATTGGCGTCCATCGCGGCAAAAACCTCATCCAGCGAGCCCGGCGTCAGATAGTCGTCGCAGGTGAGCATGTGTGTTTCCTGGCGCCCTCGGCCTTCGAGCCGCCCGCCTTCGGCGGGCTCCTCAGGATGAGGGCTTCGTTCGCTTCTTGGTGAGACGTCGGGCGCGGCCCTGCGTCTCGAACCATGGAGCCGCTCTTACTCCGCCGCTTCCTTCTGCGCGGCGTGCATTTTCGCCTTCACCACCACTTTGATGGCGTCTTCGACCCGATCCTTGGCGTAACGGATTGCCGTCGGCAGGTCGTCGAGCGGGAAGGTATGCGTATGGATCTTGGTCGCGTCGAAACGCTTCTGTTGCATGAAGGCTTCGGCACGATGGGTCGCGCTTTTGCCCTCACCGCGAATGCCGTACATGTAGATATTGTTGCGCACGATGTGCGCGACATCGACCGGCACTTCCTCGTGCGCAAAGGCAGCAAGACAGACGCGGCCGCCGCGGTTGACCATCCGTACGGCATCATTGACCGCGCTGGTCGCTGCCGAGCATTCGACGACATAGTCGACGCCCTTGCCGCCGTTCAGCTTCTTCACTTCGGCCACGACATCGGGCGTCTTGCGAATGTTGACTACCGCGTCGGCGCCGAGCTGCTTGCCGATTTCCAGACGATTGTCGCGCGTGCCTGTGAGTATCACTGGCTGGGCACCGAGCGCTTTGGCCACAGCCACCGCCATCAGGCCGATCGGGCCTGGGCCGGTGACGCAGACGCTCTCGCCGGCCACAAGCCCGCCAAGTTCGGTCAGGGCATACATCGCCGTGCCTGCGGTGACGACGAGAGTACCCTCCTCGTCAGACATTTCGTCCGGAATAGGAACGAGGGTGTTGATGCTATTGACCTGATATTCGCAGAACCCGCCGTCGGTCGTGAACCCGTTGGCGCGATGACCCTTGTCGACGTCGCCATAATTGAGCCCGTAGTTATGGCAGGACGTGTACATGCCCTCACGGCAACGCTTGCACTGCCCGCAACCGGCATGGATCTCGACCGCAACGCGCGTGCCGATCTTGTATTCATCGACGCCCGCACCGAGCGCGACGACCGTGCCCATGTATTCGTGGCCGGGCGTGAAATTTTTATTGAACGGCAGGCCGCCTTGAATCGAGGCCGGGGGCCCATGATAGATGATCTCAAGGTCGGTCGCACAGATAGCGACCGCATCGATGCGCACCAGCACTTCAGCCTTCTTCGGAACCGGTACCGGCTTTGTTGTAATGCTGAGCTGGCCGGGCTCGCCGAGCACCCAGGCTCGTTGGCTGTCCGGAATTGGAAATTCGTTGTGGTTGGTTTTCACCCCGGGCGGTGCGTACATATATTCTCCAATGCAATTTGCTGTGCGCGTGAAGCGCTGATCAGTTGACAACGGCTTGAGGCCGCTCGCTGGATTGAGAGCCAGGTTCGCCGAACTCGGCGGACAGTCCGCGTGTCGCGGCGGTGATCTGGTCGCGCATCAATGCAATGTGCTCGTCAGTCGCACGCATCATCGGAGTCGATGCGCTAATTGCGCCGACTACGGTGCCCGCCTGGTCGCGAATTGCCGCGCCGACGCAAATGACGCCGGGCAAGAATTCTTCGTGGTCGATTGCATATCCGCTGCGGCGCACGATGCGGAGGGACTCCAGCAGCGTCGGCAAGTCAGTGATCGTCTTGTCGGTGCAGCGTTTCATACCGCCGACGAGGATGCGCTTGATTTCATCTTCCGGCAGCCAGGCCATGATCGCCTTGCCGACCGAGGTCGCGTGTGGTGCCTCGAGCTTGCCGATCTTGCCGGTGTCGACGCGGACTGCGTGCAGTGCTTCTCGTACGGAGAGCGTGACGACATGATCGCCTTGCAGGGCCGCCAGATGCACGGTTTCGCCGGTCGATTGATTGACCGCCTCAAGATAAGGCTGCGCCCGGCGCGGCAGATCGACCTGCAGGCAGGCGTGCCCGAGATAGATGATGCGAGCTCCAAGCGCATAGAGCCTCCGGCCGGGCACCTTAGTTGCAAAGCCGCGCTGGATCAGCGTCGCGAGCAGATGATGACAGGTCGAAATGTTGAGGCCGGTGCGGTTGGCCAATTCTGTCAGCGTCGCCTCGCCGCCGGCTTCGGCAATTGTTTCCAACAGGAACAGTGCACGGTCGACCGACTGAATGCTGTGGCGCTCGCCGTTTCGCGCTGGTTGGGCCCGAGTGCTTGCACCGGGACCCGGCAGGATGGTGGCGTTCATGGGTGCGTTTCTCCCTGGGTGGCAGGGAAAATCACGCCATGGCATTGAGTCAAGCGGTTTTCAGGATAAGGAACGCCATTTTCATAATGCAAAACTAGCGAAAAGCGACATGGACCACAAAAAGCCAAGTAAAATTATGGGCTTGCAGCCAACCCCAGCTCAATCTCGAGGGCGCCGCACAACATTTGCCCGAGCGTAATGTGCATTTCCTGGATGCGGGCTGTGGTGTCTGACGGAACGATCAACAAATGATCGGCAAGGCCGGCCATGTCGCCACCGCCCTTGCCGCCCAGGGCCGCCGTGACGAGCCCCATGGTCTTTGCCTGTTTCAACGCCGCGATCACGTTCGGGCTTTTGCCCGACGTCGAAATAGCAATGACGACATCACCGGCCCGCCCAAGCGCCTCTATCTGGCGCGAAAAAATCCGGTCAAAACCAAGGTCGTTGCCGGCAGCGGTGAGAGCCGACGTGTCTGTGGTCAAAGCGATCGCAGCAATCGCAGCGCGATTGGTTTTGTAGCGAATGGTCAATTCCGTCGCGAGGTGTTGGGCATCGGCTGCGCTGCCGCCATTGCCAAAGAACAACAGCTTGCCGCCGGCACGAACCGATTTGACGCAAGCGTCGACCAGTTTTGCGAACGAGTCCGACAACGCCGCCTCAGAACGACGGGCAACATCGTGATGTTCGGCAAACTCCGCTTTGAAAAACGCTGCTAGGTCCACGGCCTCTCTCCTTAAGCCGCTTCGCCGCGGAACTCAGGCACAGCGTCGCGCAACACGTTATAGATCGCGGCCCGCTCGCCGCGAGCGACACCTTGTTCCAGTGTCGCTACCCAGGCGCGGATAGAATCGAGCGACGGCCGAACCGGCTTGGCGGCGACGATGCCCGGGATGCCGATGTCGGCGGTTTCTTCTTGGCGGGCAAACAGAATTTCATGCAGCCGCTCGCCCGGACGAATGCCGGTGAACTCAATTTTGATGTCGCGGCCGGGCTCAAGTCCGCTCAACCGGATGATGCGCTCGGCAAGATCGACGATTTTAACCGGCTGCCCCATGTTGAGAACATAGATCAACTCGTCGCCGTTCACTTTGCCTGCCGCGTGGCTCGCTGCGGTGATGACGAGGTCGCATGCCTCACGAATGGTCATGAAGTAGCGCACCATGTCCGGATGGGTCACGGTGACCGGCCCGCCCGCTTCGATCTGCGCCTTAAACTTCGGAACCACCGAACCGTTGGAGGCGAGCACGTTACCAAACCGGACGGAGATCAGGCGCATCGCGTGCCGGCTAGAGCCGACACGGCGCGCGAATTCATCGTCCAGTGCCTGACAATACATCTCAGCCAGACGCTTCGTAGCGCCCAAGACGGAGACCGGCTCAATCGCCTTGTCCGTCGAGATCATTACCATGGCGGTCGCGCCGGCGGCCGCTGCAGCATCGGCGACATTGATCGAACCGAACACGTTGGTCTTGATGCCCTCGTCCCAGTCCTGCTCGAGCATCGGCACATGCTTCAGCGCCGCAGCGTGAAACACAATATCGGGCTTGAAATGCGCGACGAGGCTTATGATCCGCTCCCGATCACGAATATCGGCGATACGGCCGGAGATTTCCGCGTCGCTTTGCTTGCCTTTGAGGGCTTCCAGCACCGCGTGCAGAGCGGGTTCGGAATGCTCGATCACAAGCAGACGCGAAGCGCCAAACGTGACAATACGATCGCAGATTTCAGCGCCGATCGAGCCGCCACCGCCGGTGACAACAATCGCCTTGCCATCGATAAAATCCTCAAGCCGCCGGTAGTCGATCTTGACGCTGGGGCGGAGCAGAAGATCCTCGACTGCCACCGGCGCCAACTGAACGGCGGGGCCGTCGGCGTCGAGTGATGGCATCTGGCTGATGCTCAGGCCGAGCCGGCGCGCGCGCGTCAAGATTGCTTCCGGCCGGGCCTCGGGCGTGAGCGCCGAAGGCGCCAGGACGAGCCGCATCACCCGGGTGCCGCGGGTCTCCAGGTCGGCAACGGTACTTTCAAGGTCGTCGATATCGCCAAGAACCGAAATGCCGCGGATTGACTGCCCCCTGTCGGCAAACGACGGCGAAAGCACGCCGACAGGCCAGATTTTCTTCACCGCGCCACTCTCTATGCCGCGCAGCAAGACTTCGGCATCCGCCGCACGCCCAAGAACCAGCGTGGGCATAGCGTCCCCAACCTTGGCGCGCTGGACTGTTCGACGGTAGTGGAAGTAGCGGTAGACGACGCGCAGGCCGCCCAGAAAAAACATCTGCGCGAACCAGTACAGCAGGATGGTGATCTTGCCGAAGAAGAATGTGCCGTAGAAATTCGGCGCCAGCAGAATGTAATCGAGAGCAAGCAGAGAAATGGCCAGAACGGTCGAAGCGCGAAAGAGGTTGTAAAGATCCGGGACCGACGTGAACCGCCACTTGTTTCGGTGCAAACCCAATATGAGGTAAACAACCGCCGCGTAGAGCAGGAAAAACGGCAAAAAGAGTTCGAGCCCATGCACCCGCTCATTCAGCGCAGCGCCTTCGAAGCGGACGAAAAATGTGGCGATGACCGCCGCTGCAGTGGCAAAGACATCGTGCAGCACGATCAAAATCTGGCGCGGCGTAAGTCTGAGAGGCCGTATCATGCTCAGGACACAACGTTCGCGTTCTTGAGAAAGCCCCAAACATCAACGACAGGTTTTCCCTTGAGATCGGCCTCCGCATAGACGGAATGCGGGGTGCACAGGATCAAAATATCGCTGCGCGCGACGACCTGGTCTAAAGAAAGAATACTCGGATCTGTCGTAACGAATGGATCGGTGGTGAGAACGTTCCGTGCGCACATTTCCAATGTATGCTTGAGCTTGTAGCTTAACGATGCGCGCGTATCATCGATCTCGGCTTTGAAGGCCATGCCCAAAAGCCCGACAGTCATCTCGGAAATGTCATATACACGCCGCAGGTCGTCGACCAGCTGCAAAACGAGTCCCTCGTTCACCTGCATGGCTGCATGGCCCAGGCCGAATTGATTGCGTGCATAGGCAGCGAGTTGCATCGTGTCTTTGAACAAACACGGGCCCGCCGAGAAACCGGGCCCGGGGAAACTTTTGGCACGCGGATAATTCTGTTTCATCGCGCGCATGATTGATTTGAAATCGGCCCCCGCCGATTTCGCGATCATATAAAATTGATTGCTGGCGGCGAATTCAATGTAGCGGTAGGCGTTATTGAAGAGCTTGGCGAACTCGGCCTCGATGGGTTTTACCACGACGACCTCGGGCGCTATCCGCCCGAATATCGCGATTGCTTCTTTTTCAGCGTCCGGAGATGTGGCGCTGATGATTTGCGGCATCTCGCGCAATTCCTTGATGCCATAACCTTGCACCACACGCTCCGGACAGAACGCGACCCGATTCTTGCGGCCAAGCCGTTTGAGATAGTCGTGCAGCCAATCGGTCGTTCCCGGATAGACGGTCGAACGCAGAATAAGCAATTGCTCGTCCGCAACATGCGGCAGCAAGCCGTCAATGCAGCGCTGCACCTCCGCCTGCACCGGATTGAGGAATTCATCGACTGGCGTGCCAATGGTGATGATCACTGGACCGGTATGGCTGATCGCATTGGGCGCCGACGTGAAGAGCAATTTATTATTGGCAAGCGCCTTGGCGAGGAGCGGCGCTGCGCCATGCTCGATGAATGGCAATTTGCCCGATTTCAGAGTCGCGAGCGCGTTTTCATTGAGATCGTTGACGTTGACCGTCAGACCGGCCTCAGCAAAAGCCAGCACAAGGGGAATACCGACATGGCCGGCGCCACCGACGACGGTCACGTCGGCGATCTTCGCACCTGTCGAACCGAACGGCGCCGTTTTTGTCGATGCAATATTCAATGGATCCCCTTGTCGCCGGAGCGCGCAAATATACTAGCAAATTGCCGCGGCCCGGCCCTGGTCTCACCCTAAACGCGTTAATTGGGCCAGTTTCCAGACACTTAGCTATCAAATTCCAGAGGCCGGGCAACAGCCAAATTTGCAGGCGGGGTGGTTGCTAACGAGCGCCGCGGGGTTTTCCCGCGAAAGCCATGTAGCCAGAACGGATGGGGGTGCTATGGCCGGGCGGTCAGCTCGGCGGTCAAAGCTGACCGCACATCGCCTTCCTTGAGAAGGTTTTCGAAATAAGCGACCGTCCGAGTGAGGCCTTCCTTCAACTGGATGTGGGGCGTCCAGGACAATAATTCCTGGGCGCGCGAGATTTCCGGGCGGCGCTGGCGCGGGTCGTTCTCGGGCAGCGGGCGATGCACAACGCGTGACCGTGAGCCAGTCATGTCAATAACTGTTTTCGCGAGCTCGAGCATCGAGAATTCCGTCGGATTGCCGATGTTAATCGGCCCGGTGATCTGATCTTTGGTCGCCATCAATCGCATCAACCCCTCAATCAGATCATCGACATAGCAAAATGATCGCGTCTGCGTGCCGTCTCCATAGATTGTCAATTCACGCCCAAGCAACGCCTGGATAATGAAATTCGACACCACACGTCCGTCATTCGGATGCATGCGCGGGCCATACGTATTAAAAATGCGCGCAACCTTGATCTGCAAGTTATGCTGGCGCCAATAGTCAAAAAATAACGTCTCTGCGCAACGCTTGCCTTCATCGTAGCAAGAACGCGGCCCCACCGGATTGACGTGCCCCCAATATTCCTCCGGCTGAGGATGAACATTCGGATCACCATAAACTTCCGATGTTGACGCCTGAAGAATCTTCGCCTTCACGCGCTTTGCCAATCCAAGCATGTTGATGGCGCCATGCACGCTGGTCTTCGTCGTCTGCACCGGATCGCGCTGATAGTGAATCGGCGAAGCAGGGCACGCGAGATTGTAGATTTCATCGACTTCGACATAGAGCGGAAAGGTCACGTCGTGCCGTGTCAGTTCGAAATGCTTATGGTCGAGAAGATGCTCGACATTCTTCCGGGAGCCGGTAAAAAAATTATCGACGCAGAGAACATCTGCGCCTTGCGCCAGGAGCCGCTCGCACAAGTGCGAGCCGAGAAATCCCGCACCGCCGGTAACCAGAATTCGTTGCTGCAAATGCATCGGGAACCTAACCGTTTCTAGGGATCTATTGTTGGCCAGTAATAAGCATCTTCTATCACATCAGTAAATGATTCTGGTTTGCCCGAGGCCAATGGGGGCTGCACGGGGTCGCTTGCACGCCGAAAGCACCCCTACTTGCATCATCGGATTGGGCGTGCGAAGCCCTCCGGCCAAACCCAAGTAATCATTCATTGCGTTAAGGATTTCGCGTCGATGCGCCGCACGCTGTTGTTGCTGGCCAAGGCGGCAATCTCCATCCTGCTGCTCTATTTTTCGCTGCGGTGGGTTAACGTCAGCGCATTGGCCGACCGGTTGAAAGGGTTCGAGCCGGCCTGGATCGGCGTCGCCCTTTTACTGCTGACCGCTCAAATCGCGCTACTTGCCGCCCGATGGCAGAAAATTGCCACTGCATGCGGCGTGAGTTTGGCCTATGCGCCGGCGCTACAGCTCAGTTTTATAGCCACGTTTTTCAATCAGGTGCTGCCATCGACAGTCGGTGGTGACGGCGCGCGAATTTGGTTTCTTGGACGCAAGGGCGGCGGTTGGGCGCGCGCGACATACTCCGTACTCCTCGATCGAATTGTCGGCGTGTTCGCGCTGGCGCTTATTGTCATTGGCTGCCTGCCCTGGACGTTCGAGCTCGTCCATGATGCGATCGCGCGCGCAGCCTTGTTGATGATCGGTTTCGGCGCAGTTGCAGGCGCATTGATCTTCTTGCTGATCGGAACGCGTTTTCGGCAAATGTTCGATCGATGGGCGTTGACGCGCCATCTGTCGGCAGCGTCACGAATCGCGGCAACGATGTGCAGATCGCCACGCTCGATCGGCTACGTCCTTGCATGTTCGATGGCGATTCACCTGCTCACCATTACCGCGGCCTATTGCTGCATAAAAGCAATCGCGGCTCCCGTCAGTTTTCCGCAGGTTCTGTTCCTCATGCCTCCCGTATTGCTGGTTTCCACAGTGCCGATATCGATCGCCGGATGGGGTGTCCGCGAGAGCAGCATGATCGTTGCCTTCGCTTTTGCGGGGCTCGCCCAAAGCGACGGCCTTACATTGTCGATCCTCTTTGGTGCGGCAAGTTTCGTTGTTGGCCTAGCCGGCGGAATCGTGTGGATCGCGAGCGGCCTGCGAATACAATCACCCACCAAGGCAGCAGCCGATACCGAGGCCGCCGCCCACAACCCGTAATTCAGTCGCCCAGACCCGAGCAGAATGATCGATAGAAACAACGGAGGCGGTGATCATCCCCATGGCGCGGGCGTGCGCCGGCCGGCTGCCTTTCTCGACCGGGACGGCGTCCTCAACGTCGACCACGGCTATATATACAAGCCGGAACAGCTTGAATGGGTGGATGGAGCGCCGGAAGCAGTTCGGCTCTTGAATGAGGCCGGGTACTGCGTCCTGGTTGTTACAAATCAGTCCGGCATTGCGCGCGGTTTTTACGACGAAGCGGCGGTAAAATCATTCCACCTCCATATGCAGGATAGCCTTGCCGCCCGGGGCGCGCATGTCGATGCGTTCTATTACTGCCCCCACCACCCTGAAGGCACCATCAAATCATTAGCAATACGCTGCCACTGCCGAAAACCCGAACCTGGAATGTTGGAGCAAGCCGCGCGCGAATGGCCGATAGATGTCGCGTCCAGCTTCTTGATCGGCGACAAGGCCGATGATATTGCCGCCGCCAATGCCTTCAACATTCGTGGAATCATTTTCAATTCCAAGAAAGATTCCCTGTTGGATTTGGTACGCCGAGAACTCGCCACGCATTCGGAATTGCAAGATCGGCGTCCTACATGAATGAGACGATTGACGCCTCTTCGCGGGCGCGCGTTCTAACCTCACTTCTGCTGCTTTGGCTCAGCGGCGCTGCCCTTCAATTCACGATTTTGGCTGTACCGCCCGTCATCCCCCTCATCCACGATGAACTCAGCCTCAGCGCGACGCAGGTCGGTATCCTCACCGGGTTGCCGTCGATGCTGTTTGCCTTCGCGGCCGTGCCGGGGTCGCTGCTCATAACGCGGCTCGGAATTCGTGCGGCTTTGATTGTTGGCCTTGCTGTTACCGCAATCTTTGGCGCGCTGCGCGGCGCTGTGCTGGATGTCAGCTGGCTCTACGCAATGACCATTGCCATGGCATCCGGTGTCGCCATCATGCAGGTGGCCATGCCGCCGGCTGTCCGCGCATGGGTTCCACACCGCATCGGATTCGCCACTGCCGTTTACACCAATGGTCTTCTGATCGGGGAAATCGCACCAGTCGCGCTGATGCTTCCGTTGGTTCTGCCTCTCGTGGGCGGCAGTTGGCAGTGGGGATTTGTTTTCTGGAGCGGGCCGGTCGCGATCATTGCCTTTATCGTGATGCTGCTGGTCCCGCGGCCCACAACGAATGGCTCGACACTGGTGCGGCGCCGCTGGTGGCCCGATTGGCGCGACTCGCTGATCTGGCAACTCGGCATCATGCTCGGCACCATCAATGCGACCTATTTCGCAACCAACGCCTTCCTGCCCGATTACCTGAGAAGCAACGGGCAAAGCGAATGGATCAGCGCCGCATTGTCAGGGTTGAATATCGGGCAAATTCCGGCCTCAGTCATTTTGCTCGCGGTCGCCGGCCGGCTGGAGCGCAAGGTCTGGCCCTATATCGTATGCGGGCTGCTGTGTGTCATCGCGACCATTGGTATCGTGTTCAGCAGCGGCGTCTGGATCGTGGCCGCTGCCACGCTGCAAGGGTTTGCTGCCGCCGCGATCCTGGTCCTGGTGCTAGCGCTCCCGCCGTTGCTGAGCCCGCCCGACGACGTGCATCGGGTCACTGCAGCCATGTTCACGATCAGCTATAGTTGCGCAGTGATCGTGCCAGTGATCAGTGGATTAGCGTGGGATCTTAGCGGAATTGCGGCTCTCGCGTTCTTGCCAATAACGCTTTGCGGAATTTTGCTGGTCATATTGGCGCCGGCAATCAACCATGTGCCACGTGCCGGGAGTTGATGTCATGCAGCCGATCCCCGTGGGAGCTAAAGGAAGCTACGTGCTGCGCGTGACGCCGGCGCACCTCGCCAATCAATTCAAGGACGCAGCGCTGCCGCGCGTGTTCGCAACACCCATGATGGTAACGGCCATGGAGAACGCGGCGTTAAATGCGGTGCGAGAATATCTTGACCCCGGCGAAAGCGCGGTCGGCACCGCGGTGAATATCCGTCACCTCGCCGCAACGCCAGCCGGACATCGCGTAACCGCCGAGGCGGTGGTCACAAAAGTCGACGGCCGCCGCATTGAATTCAACGTCAGCGCTCGCGACGAGATCGAGGAGATCGGTAACGGCACGCATGAGCGCATGATCGTCGACATGGCTCGCCTCGATCAGCGGCTTAGCGCCAAAGCCCGGCCTTAACCGGCGAATTCTTCACCAGGCTTTACTTTATAACCGCGATATTTGCGTCTTTGACGACTTTGCCCCATTTGATCGTCTCGGAGCGAATGAACGCGGCGAACTGTTCGGGCGTATTGAGAATTGGCTCCAATCCTTGCGCGATCAGGTATTGCTCGCGAAAGGCTGGCTCGGAAATGACTTTTATCACGTCGCGGTTGATCGTTTTGATGACGTCCGCCGGTGTACCGGCGGGGGCCACCAGACCAAACCATGATTTTGCTTCGAAGCCCGGCACGCCGGACTCAGAAATTGTCGGCACGTCAGGAAATTCACTGCTGCGTTGATCGCTTCCAACACCGATCATGCGCAGCTTGCCAGCTTTCACATTGCCTTTAACAATGCTGATTGCTGCAAACATGAAGTCGATGTGGCCGCCGATGACGTCGTTCATCGCCGGTCCAGCGCCGTTATAGGGGATGTGATTGAAACGCACGCCGGTCGCGGCCTGAAGCATCTCCATATTGAGATGCCCGGTGGAGCCGATGCCGAACGACCCATAAGACAATTCACCCGGCCTTTTTTTGGCGAGAGCAACGAGCTCCTTCACGGTCGAGGCCGGCAGCGCCGGATTTGCGACCAGCGCCTGGGTTGCGGAAACCAGCGCCGTGATTGGCGCAAAATCCTTGAGCGGATCGTAAGGGATTTTTTCGTGCAGGTGCGGGACCGTCACCAAGGTCAATTCAGCGGTCAACAGAAGCGTGTACCCATCCGCAGGCGACTTCGCCACCTGATCGGCACCGATCATTGTGCTGGCCCCGGGTCGATTGTCCACAACGACTTGCTGATTCCAAACTTCTGACAGGCGCTGCGACAAAACGCGCGCAAACGCGTCGACTGCGCCACCTGCCGGATACGGAACGACAATATGGACCGGTCTCGTCGGGTACTGCGCAAGCGCCGGTTGCTGCGAGAACATTACTCCAGCAATCAGCACGGCCGCGGCCGCACACCACGATAACGATCTCCCCGCGATTGAATTTACTCTTGCCATTCTTTTGCGTTCAGCCGGGTTTCAGCCGGCGCACTTCTTCGCGGCGCTTCAGCCACCAGGAAAGCCCGCAGGGAAGCATGTCGAGATAGTTCTCGATGCCCAACTCTTTTGCAGCGTGAACAGGCCAATGCGGATCGTAAAGAAACTCCCGTGCAAGCGCGATTAAATCCGCCTGTCCGGTGCTGAGTATTTGCTCCGCGTGGCGGCCTTCGGTAATCAGCCCCACGGCAACCGATTTGACGCCGGCCTCCCTGCGGACACGTTCCGCATATGCGACATGGTAACCGGGCACGCGCGGCACGATTTCTGTGTTGATCGGCCCGGCTATGCCACCTGACGAGCACGTGATGACGTCAACACCGCGGTCCCGCAATTCGCGCGATAAGACGATCGTATCCTCAATGGTCCAATGGCCTCCCGGCCCGTCGGTTGCCGAGCACCGGAAAAACAACGGCCTGTCTTGCGGCCACACAGCCCTCACCGTCTCAGTAACCTCGAGAGCAAAGCGCATGCGGCCTTTCAGATCTCCGCCGTAAGCGTCGTTACGCTTGTTCGCAAGCGGGCTGAGGAACTGGTGGATCAGATATCCATGGGCACCATGGATTTCGCAGATGTCGAAGCCTGCGTCGACGCTTCGCACCGCCGCCTCGCGCCAAACGTCCATCATTCCGCCGATGTCGCTTATCGACATTTCAATCGGCGTCGATGACCCCGGCCGCGGAGCTGCGATGGGACTCGGGGAGACTCCGATCCACGGCTTGAAGCCGCGCGCCGCATCGCTGTCGTCCAATGGCCTGAAATCATTCCAAGGCACATCGCTGGATGCCTTGCGGCCGGCATGCCCCAACTGAATTGCGGGAATTGCACCTTGGCCGCGAATAAAATCGGTGACCCGGCGATAGGCGGGAATGTGATCGTCCGAATATATCCCAGCACATTCATAAGTTTTGCGGCCTCGTTCCTCCACTGCCGTCTCTTCCGTGAACACGATGCCCGCACCACCAATGGCATATTTTCCAAGATTGACGAGATGCCAATCGGTTGGGCCGCCGTTTCTGGATTGGTACTGGCACATCGGAGAAACGACGATGCGGTTGCGCGAAAAAACGCCGCGCAAAGCAATGGGCTGAAGCAGGAGCGGAAGCCGAATGTTTGAGTCATGCATGACGACGAACCTTGAAACGAATTAGCAATAAATGCATGGGGGTCATTGAACTAGTTTGCCGGATCAGGAGTACATACGTGATTTTGTCCGCAGCCTTTGAATAAATGATTTAACGGCAGGCGCATTTTCGCTCTTTCGATAGGCAACGGCAATCTCTGCTTCCTGGAAGGCGCCAGCAATATTTCGATACACGATGCCAGGAATTGCTACATTCTGCATAGGCGCGGAGATAATGCCAATTCCGGTACCCGCCGCAACAAGGGTTAGAAGCGAAAATATATCTGGCGCGCGTTCGACGATGTGAAGCGACTGTCCCGACTTCGATACCGCACCCAGATTTCCCCAAAAGCCAACCTCCATCTCCAGGGAACCCGAGACAAACCGTTCCTGGGCAAGGGCCGCCGGGCTTATCTTCTTTTGCCTCGCCAAGTGATGACCTTTCGGAATGGCAACGCGATAAGGATGGCGGTGAACGACAAACCCCGTAAGCTCCGCGGGGTAACGTTGCGGCGCCCTGATGAAGCCGACGTCCAGGACGCCATCAATAATCGCCTTCATCTGAGGAAATGTTTCCAAGCGGCTGAGCTGCAACGAAACGTCAGGGTTGTCTTTTCGAAAGGTTGCAATCAGCTCCGGAAGCAATCCGATACAACTTGCCGACAGTATGTAACCGATCGCAATCGAACCGATATCGCCACGCGCCGCGCGCCTTCCAACCAACTCCGCATTTTCCGCCTGTTTCAGTGTTGCGCGGGCCTCTTCCAGAAAGCGTTTGCCCGTTTGCGTGAGTGACACCGCGCTTTTTGTTTTGCGCGAGAGCAGTTGAGCGCCGAGCATTGTTTCCAAGGCCTGGATCTGGTGGCTCAGCGTCGGCGTGGAAATATTGAGATATTCAGCCGCGCGCGAGAAATGTAATTTTTCCGCGACGGCCACGAAGTATCGGAGATGACGCAATTCCATAATTTCGATTATGAGTTATCGTCTCAAAAATTGCCATTGGGCACCGCAGAGGCGAAACCCCCTTTCGTCCGCAAGAAACGGCACGACTATTCCCAGATGAGGACATTGGCCAGAGACGGTTCAATCTGCCGCAAAGCGGTGTAGCCGACGCCGCTCAGGCCGCGGAATAGACCCAAATTGAATTGCCTTTTGCCTGCGTTCCAGCGCAGATCGCCCGTTGACTTCTCGGCGCTCAAAACATCGATGAGACGCTTTGTCGCGAGTTCGCGGAGTTCGCTGCTGTCCAGTATCTTACCGGCCTCGCAGAAGAATTCGATGCTCCCGAGCGTGCCACAACAAAGCGTGTCGACCGCCCCGGGCCATCCGGCCCGCGCGCCTTTGACCGCGTGTCGTATATCCGTCAGGTAGGCCGCGGTATTCACCCCTGCCCGTTTGGCCGTGGCGATGCGCGCAAGGCCAATGCCCGGGGCACCGTGACACCACTGGCACGGCCATGACGAGGCGTCGCTAACGCGCAAATCAGGCCAATTGTTATGGTCCGCACTAAAGCTGGCGTTTTCAAATTCAATACATTCAAGTGCGGCTTGCGCGAATTCCTCCCGCCCTGTGACCGCACCTAACGACGCGAGGGCATAGGCAAAGCCAGCGGCGCCGTGTGACATGCCATTCAGAGGTTGCGGGCCCGAACCTTGCCCAAGCCATGTCCGTCGGCCATCTGTCCCGTGCCGCCTTTGCGCAATCAGATGTTCGCCACACCTAATGGCGCGCGAAAGAACTCGAGCTGACTGGCTATCGCGATAGAGCCGAAGCAAACCAAGAATCGCTCCAGCGCTTCCACCAATGATATCGAGTTGTTTATCTGCCGCGATAAGGTCATCAGTAAACAGATCCGCGACCACCTGTGCATCGGTCTGCAAGTCGCGGGAGTCGAGATACTTCGACATGACAGTCAGCGCATAGACGATCGATCCCAGACCTGTCGCACCGCCAATTCCAAGGGATCGCGCCATTCGGGCCGCATTCACGCCTTTAAGATTTTTTCGAAGATGGGCAATGCTAGCCAGGGCAAGACCGGCGGAAGAATCACGTCCCCTCACAGCGGCGTGCGCCGCGAGGAAGACACCAATGCCGGACAAGCCATTGTAAAGGTCCGGCCCGAGAGATACGAGCTGGAAAACTTCGGCATCACCGAGACAGTCTATTCCGATCCAGGCGGCCCCAGGAGCTTGGCGAATGGCATAACCTGATAATTCGTCAGCGATCTTGTCGGCCTCTCCCGCGAAAATGTCAGCCGGTGGCGTTCCACCAAATTCAGGCTTCGCCGGTTTGACCTCACGGCCCGCACGAGTTTTCAAATATGAACTCGTGTTCGCCCGTATCACATCTAATTGCCATGCGATTGCTTTCTCGTCGAACTCCCGATAACGAGCTTTTGCTCGGCTTAAGCCCGTCTCACTACCGGTCCGCATGGAAAAGCTGGCAGTATCGCGTAGCTCATCGCTATCGCTTGGTGAAATAAAGTGCGGAACGTTCAGCGACAAGAGCGCGGACCGTTCGGCCCGCTGTATTGGCCAGCGGGAATTGGTTTCCTTGTCCCAGTCGGCCAATCTGGAAATGAAATCCGCCTGCGCAGACCATATGACTCCGTCGTCCATCGTGCGATGGTCTTTAAGACGCTGAAGCAACATTGCATAAAAGCGGGTCGCGCGAACAACTTTGCGTACCGGAATCCCAGCGAAGTCATCGAACGGCGCAAGCGAATTCGCACTTTTATGCCGCAGCAAAAATTTTCCGTATTGTTCAAAGCCTGAAACAAAATCATCGACATAGTCGCCAAATTTGCAGTATTTTCCGGCAATATGCGGCAAGTTCGGACTATTACTGCTGCCAACTTTTGATTTCGTCGGCCGCATCTGGTCGGAGTTTATACTCTCCCATTTGATCTTTATTTTCGAATTCCAGTCTGCCGTCATTCCACCGATAGCAAAAACGTTGTTGTCCGGTGATCGCCCGTAGGCTGGAAGCAGACCAACCATCATGACGGAATTGGCAAGTTTTTCGACCGCTAAGTCGAAGGCTTGCGCTTCTGGGTCCGTGGTTTCTTGCCCGTCCATCGTTGTCTGAAGGATCGTTTCGAGGTCCACAGGCACAGGATGATCGCCGACTGCAATCATATTTTCCTGGTGCATGTCGCTCGTAACGAAACAGTGGAACAGCGCGAGCCAAGCCCCGGCGCGCATGAAAAACCGCTTGCAGCTTTCTTGGTCAGTGCATCCAGTATGCTTTATGAATTCCGTCCAGCCGTAGCCCTCACACGCAATGGCGCGCACTGCTTTAAGGTCGAGGGGAGGCTCTGAACCGTTCAATTGCTCGATGAGCTTTTGCCAAGCAACATCCAACCGCAAATCTTTCGGCTTGTAGACAACGCGCTGTCCATCCGAAAAAGTGATAATCTGGACAGAGCGTCCACCATTGTGTGGATCTGAGATCTCGCCTTCAATTTTTATGACCGACGCGTTATGGGTAAACTCAATGAGGTGATCCCGGATCGCCGACAAATCTGCGCTTAGCCGTAGAACAAATTCTCGGGACGTCTCTATCCATTGCCGCGTGATCACAGCAAGTAGCCGAAGAAGGACCGGCTTTTCCTCGAACAATTGCCGGAAGCCGCCGCCCCTCATTTCTGCAATGAATTGGTCATAACGCACCGTTAAGCCACCGCTCTCCAAATTTGGTGCGATGGCATTATTGTCGGCGTTCTTCCGGAATTTGGTGAAACGCTCATAAATTGCAGCCGCAGATAGATTGCATAACTCCTTGAGAAGGGAACGACTGAGACACGTCCGCGCGGAGTCTTCGAAGGTGGAGGGTGTCGCTTCAACGATGTCATCCCAAAGAAGGCTTTCAGCACGCTCCACTACCGGAAGGAATAGTTGTTCGAATGCGGATGGCTCGGTTTTGTCCAATATTTTCGTTGGGTCACCATTTCCGCCGCTTTGTAGCGTCGCATCGATCCAGACTGCGTCCGCGAGCCATGGCGGCGGGGTGGCGGACGCTTTGCGGTGGATCGTTGCAAATCGCTCGAGTATTTTGGTGATCGCAAGTCCATCCTGATCCAATCGCCTGTTAAACAGCGCCCAATCGCCGCTAGCGCAGGATCGACACCATGCAGCGAGGCGGCTTGTGGCTAAATCCGTGTCGGCTTTTTGCCCGGGCAATGTTTCGTATTCGTCCGACAAAAGCTCGTCGATGGTCGCCGCGCGAAGGATCAGGCGATCAAGGAAAGCATCCATACGATCGTCTCCGATCGGGTCAGCGATTACCCGGCTCATATTCATTCTATTGCCGGCCCTTCCGATGTCAGCTGCTTGACCTCGAGTAGAGAAATAGCAGCCGGCCAGTGTAACGAGCATCCAGGGTGGAGCGTCGACTAAAATCGACGTGATTATCCAAGTAAATCAGCGGTCTGGCTGTCATAAGTCCTTGCGAACGTGGGCTTATCCCAATTGACTTTGCGGGGACCACATTGGATCATGGTGCATGGCGCTGAGAGGGGGCCTAATTTTAAATACTCTTACTGCGGCGCCGCTGGCTAACCAAAAGGATAATGCCATGAAAAACGTCACGATGGGACTTGAGCAGACCGAAGAAGAAATCCTCGCTTTCGACGTTTCTGACGAAGCACTGGAGGTTGCGGCAGGCTCGGAAAAGCAGAACTTCACACTCGGAGGCTGCAGCGGCCTATCCGTTTGCCCGGGCTGATGGGTCCATGGGCCCGATCCTGCTTACTGAGATAGCTCTAAGTCGCGGGATCGAAACGGCTTAAACGAGGCGCCGGAACCTTTCGGCGCCTCGTTGCTTGCCTGCTCCATCGCAAACCTTATTGGGCTGCGAAACATAACCCTTCGCAACTCGTTAAATCTCACTTGTCGCTGCGCGAGTTTGCGCACTGTTGTCGCGACTGAAATCACAAAGGATCGACAGGGATCATCGTTGGCGGCTGTACCCGTTATTGGAGTTCGATATGAATCGCCGATCCTTGCTCACAACGACGCTACTCGTCCTTGCCGGGCGCCCGCTGAGCTTGATCGATGGGATAAGCCAGGCAAACGCGCAGAGTGCGCCCCTCGCGTGGCGGCATGGTGCGTCGAAATTCGGTGACCTGAAATATCCTGCCGACTTTAAGCGCTTTGAGTACGTTAACCCGAACGCTCCCAAAGGCGGCGCGGCGTCTCAAATCGTGCTTGGTACTTTTGACAATTTCAATCCCGTAACCGCTGGAGTCAAAGGCACTCTCGTCTCTGGCATTGATCTCATCTTCGACACGCTATTGGTGCCAGCCCTCGACGAGATTTCGAGCGCGTATGGCCTTCTTGCCGAAGCTCTGAGCTTTCCCGGCGATTATTCCTCCGTCACATACCGACTAAGAGCCTCAGCAAAATGGCATGATGGTACGCCTGTTACACCAAACGATGTGATTTTCTCATTTAATGCGTTCAAGGAACTGAGCCCGCAATCTGCAGCGAGCTATCGTCACATCACCAAGGTGGAAAAGACCGGCGATCGTGAAATCACGTTCGCATTTGAAGGGACAGGCCACCGCGAACTGCCTTTGAGTATCGGCCAGCTCACTATCCTGCCTGAGCACTGGTGGACGGGCACTGACGCCGATGGCAAGAAACGCAGGGTTGGCGAGACGACGCTTGAATTGCCACTGAGCAGCGGACCTTATCGTATCAAGGAATTTTCGCCGGGCCACAACGTCGTTTATGAACGCGTCAAGGATTATTGGGGCCGCGATCTAAACGTCAGCGTCGGCCGAGACAACTTTGACGAACTGCGTTTCGAGTATTTCCGCGACGCAACGGTCGCGATCGAAGCGTTCAAGGGAGATCTGGTCGACTGGCGCACCGAAAACAGCGCCAAGAGTTGGGCTACGGCTTATGACTTCGCCGCAGTCAACGAGAAACGTGTCATTCTTGAGGAGTTCCCGATCAGCAATGTCGGCATCATGCAGGCATTTGCCTTCAACATTCGCCGAAACAAATTCAAGGATCCTCGTGTTCGCTTGGCGTTTAACTATGCTTTCGACTTCGAGGAAATGAATAAAAAGATATTCTTCGGTCAATACAAGCGCATCGCTAGCTATTTCGAGGGCACCGAACTCGCCGCCAGCGGGCTACCGACCGGTCGGGAACTCCAATTGTTGGAAACCGTACGCGATAAAGTCCCGCCAGAGGTGTTTACAACGCCCTATTCAAATCCGGTCGGAGGTAGCCAAAACGCGACGCGTGCCAATTTGCGTGAATCCCTTCGGCTATTAAAAGAAGCCGGCTATGAAGTGCGCAACCAGCAAGTTGTGAACGAAAAAACTGGCGAGCCCTTTGAGGTGGAGCTGCTGACCAATGCGCCCCTCTTCGAGCGCGTGTTCCTGTTTTACAAACCTGCGCTAGAACGTCTCGGTATTGCGGTCTCTGTGCGCACGGTTGACGAGGCGCATTACGAGAACCGATTGCGAAACTGGGATTTTGACATCATCACCTTCGCTTGGGGTGAATCGCTTTTGCCAGGCAATGAACAGAGGGGATATTGGGGCTCTTCGGCGGCCGATCAGTCTGGATCAGACAACGTGATCGGCATCAAAAACCCTGCTGTTGACGCAATGATTGAAAAAATCGTTTTTGCTAAGACCCAGGAAGACCTTGTCGCTGCCGCCAGAGCTCTCGATCGCATACTGCTGTGGAACCAATACGTCGTGCCACAATGGGGCTATGCCAAGTTGCGTACTGCACGCTGGAATCGTTTTAGTCGTCCCGACCCATTGCCGAAGTACGGCATATCTGCGTTCCCGACGGTATGGTGGTGGGATGCAGATAAAGCGGCCAAGACCGGCGGCAAAAGATGAATTCAAAATGCCGTCGCTTGCGGCGCGGTACAGTCACCGCATAATTCCGATCGCAAACCCCGGCTCACACACTCAGCTCGAGTGCTTTGACGCGGGCCCAGCTTTGATGAATTCGCGGTAATTCGGCGGCTCGAAATCGAGCAAGGTGCCCCCGGACGCAAAATGCTGAACGAAGGCCATCCCGATCACGTACGTCGCGCCGACAGATAGAGCCGGGGTTGTTAAGGCGCCAATCGCGGTTCCAGCTATTGGCACGACTTTTAAAGTACTCGCCATTCCTAATCCTGTGCTTGCCGGGATCATTGTTCCCGCAAGGCTGGCGAGGAGCGCTTTGCCGCGATTTTTAGAAAATGGAACGTCGTAGATCTGTGAAAGCCGACGGAGCATTTGAATCTGGACGGCGCCAACGGCCGCAAGGTCGATGACGGGCACGGGAAAAAGTCCCGCGGCGCCAGACCACAGCGAAAAGCGTTCAACCAACTTTACCGCTGTCGCACGTCGGTCATCTTGAGAAAGTTGAGTCACATCCGATTCCGCCGCTTGCAATTGCGGCTCTACCTTCCGTGCTTGGGGCTTTTGCTGCGTCGACTTGAATGTTTCGGTAGATGCCCTCGCAGCGCTGGCTTTTGCGACGTCAGGCTGGATTGCTTTAGGCAGTTTTTTCTTATTCATCGTCAAGCCGCTCGCTTAATACCGACAATGTCATCGACCTCGCCGGCAATTGCAGCGATCTCAGCCGCTGCAACGCCTTTCTTGTCGATGAGACTGGGCGTAGCTCCCCAGAGCGCTGCTTCGGGATACGCAACACGATTTGTCATCTCATTTTTAAGCACCGGAAAACCGGCTTCAATCAATTCCGCGCGTATGTGCTTGGCGATAATTGAATCGCGCGTCGTCTGAGTGAGCACGCATCGGAACGTCGGTCGCCGGCCTGCCGCACCATTGATCAGCGAGTTAAGCGTGTCCAACATCCGATCGATGTCCAACGGCGATGCTTTAACCGGCACGAGGAGAAAGTCCGAGGCGGCGATGCATGCCAATGTTGCCTGGGATCGAAAGCCGGGCGTATCGATGATTATTGGACGGCGTGTGGCAGCCAGACTCAGAGCGGTCTTCCATACGTCCACCCCTGCGTCTTCCACCACCGGCACTCCGCCGAGCGCACGCTCACGCGAAGCCAGGCGCGCAATTGATCGTTGCGGATCGGCATCAATAATGGTCGGCGTTCGACCTTCAAGATGCCAATGCACGGCAAGGCAGCTTGCGATTGTGCTTTTACCGCTTCCGCCTTTCATTGTTGCAACTGTGATTATCTGTCGCATTTTCGACCTGCCTTTCCGCTATTCCGCGTATGGCGAATCACCTGCGGCCGATGCTAGCGGATTCTTGGTGGCTGTTCTCGAATTGATCGTACCTTGGCCTGAATATTCATATTTTTGCTTGCTTGCCGCGAGTTCAAGCCTCGATCTGCGTCAGCGGTATTTGCGTTCGACATCTATTGACTGCGTGCTGCGCCGCACATTGCGGACAGGATAGCCTTAAACATGTCGAAGGATTGCACTCGCACCTGGCAGGTCGCGGGCGGGTCGACGGCCACATCGATAATGTCACCCGGCGCAGCCGTCTGCCGCTGCCCATTGATATTGATATTGACGCTTTCGTTTGATGGTGAACCAACCAGCCCCACCGTCAATCGCCCACCTGCGACGATCAAAGATTGGTTCGGCTTAATGACGTAAGTGTCGTCGGTGGGCACAATTGCTTTTAACGCGGTCTCCGCGCCCGTAAGTTTGGTCTGGAGAGCAACCTGCCTCGCGTTTTGATCTATAATTTCAATTTTAAGCTTCTGGTTGTCGGTTCGAACTTGCTGCACCAGCTCTTTGGCGCTTGAAATGTCGAAGGCGGCGACGTTCAAGCCGATCAGGTATCCAGCTGCGCCACCCAACATCGCGCCAATGATCAATACACGACCATGGCGAGCCGTGAGGAGACGGGACAGCCTGGTCCGGGCGTGCTTAGAACGTTTGGATTCGGCCGTCTTACGCACTTACGGTCCTCCGCAATCCTTCGACGTAAAATTCCACGGCTCGTCTCTCTGATTGCCGGTTTGTTCGCCGGAATGCAATTTGGAAGACGGACGGCGGCGCGCGGCCGCTATTGATTGGGTGTTCCTTCTCCAGAGTTCGTACCCAATATGCTTGGGCGCAACCATTCGGGGATTTTGGGAAGCATGGCTCTTAGCTGGGAAAGATTGAGCGTCAAATGCGAATTTCCTTGCGCTTCCGAACGGGTATTAGCACCGGAAGTATCCGAAGTCGGCCCCTTTTCCCGGCCGGTCGGCGCGCTCACAATTGTGGTGTCTGGAGTGTTCGAAGATCGAGGTCCTGGTGTCGTTTTGTCAGATCCAATGAATGGCACCACCGGCGGCGTGGCACCGCTGTTGGGCGCGGGTGAAAATGAATACGGCTTATCGAGGGCCGGCGCCTGATCTTCAGCTTTTGAATTCAGCCCTGCGCCGCCTGGCGTATCAACGTTGCCGAGAATTATCGGCAGCCCGTCCTTTCCGCCACCAATGATTACTATTTTCGCGTTCGATGATTGCGCAAGTGCAAGCGTGGCTTCAATCCCGCGCCAGCGTAGGTAAGAGTCGGAAATTCCTTGGCTCACAGTTCGCTGAAACGCTGCGATGCCATTGGCTTCGATTTGCTTTCTTATCAATTCCTGTGCTTCCCGTTCGACACGATACCTATATTCTTGAATTTCATAGTACTGCTGTGTCTGACGGTTAATCGCGGCAACAATCGCAGGCGGCAACTCGATGCTTAGAACCAGCGTATCGAGGAGCTGGATCGAGTTTTGAAGAAAATCATTGTAATGTTTCGGGTCTGGCTGCTCCATCGCCTCAGGCTGAACCAGACTATTGAGGTGAGTGCCCAGGCTTTTCTGCGCTTCGTTCCGAATCTTGTCCTGAATCGCCTCGCGCGAGGTATAAACCTCTTGCGCGGTGTATTGCGCAATTACCTCGCGTGCGCGACTACCGATTTCCGGATCCACAACCGACACTAAATAGTCCGGGCCGATGAATTTATGAAGCACCGCTACATAGTTATGTAGCAATTGAAAACGTATGTTGATTTGGGCGCTTACGCTCACGCCGTCTTTGGTGATGGCGTTATATGTTTGGTTGTTTGATTGAAGACGAAGATTGTAGAGATACAGCTTATCCCACGGCCATATGACGTGCAGGCCCTCGTCCCTTAGCTCGCGTGGATCGACAATCGTTCCGCGGCCAACAAAGCACCAGCAATAAAGATCGTAACTATTGAATCGCTTCCATAGGACACCAACCATTCCGCTTGGAACCGTAATTATCACGTAGGGGAAAAGTATGGTTGTAGCCAACATAGCGACGAGCAATGCGACGGAGAAGCTTGGCAAATGGCGTCCAATAAACCGTCTCCACGCACGACCTGGTTGCGCAGGAGGCATGCCATCGAGAGTCTCTGAATACCGTGCCATTAAACCATCTCCGTCCGACGCGCCTTCAACTTTTCTTCATTGATATTTCATCCACAATCCGACCTTCATCCATACGAATCTTGCGTGCCGGCAAGTCCAGTTCGTCGAGATATCGATCATCGTGTGTAATCACCACAACGGTCGCACGAGCTCGCATTAGATCCGGCAAGAGCTCATCATAGAACTTGCGCCGAAATTCCGGGTCCTGTTCAGCCGTCCACTCATCCAAAAGCAGAATTGGACGCTTTTCGAGCAGGCTGACGATGAGTGCAAGGCGTCGACGCTGACCGCCCGAAAGGTCGAGCGTACGAAACTCGCCTCCGGTCAGGCCGGTTTTATCGGATAGACGGAATTGCTTGAGCAGGCGGTCAACTTCGCCCGCCTCTAGGTCATGTATTCCATAGAGCCGTTGGAACAGGTGGTAGTCGAAGAATATCGCCGACATCAGGGCGCGATACTGATTTCGGGTATTGGCGGTGACCTGCTCTCCATCAAGGATGATTTCGCCGGAATCGGGAGGGTAGAGCCCGGCGAGCACCCGCAAAAACGTCGACTTTCCCGATCCATTCCCGCCCGTGATGAACACAAGTTCACCGGGTTTCAAACTGAAATCGATCGGGCCGATTTTAAATGCGGTTTCAGAAAATCTGTCAGTGTAACGAAAGACAATTCCGTTCATTTCAATTTTGTCGAAATGATCCGGTGCAACGAGGTCCTCCTCGTCCGGCGAGGAACCCGTCGCGCGCAACGCCGCTTCCAACTTCTCAATTCGATCGGCTGCCGCGTTTGCATTGAGCAAGACCGGTATCGATTGCACCAAGCCGAAACATGCTCCAACGATGAACATGAGTGCGGTCGTGGTTTTGGTCAGCTCTGGTCCACCCAGAGAATCACTAAATTGCGGAGCAACAAAAACGACAGCGCCGAGTAGCACGTACATCGAAATCTGCGAGGTGACGATCAGTTTAAATGTTTCCGCCTGACTTTGAATTTTGATGTTTGCTGCCGTCCTCGACACATTGAGCGAATCATCAAATAGGTCAGTACTCCGGGCACTATTGAGTCTGACCTCCTTAAAACCGTCCAGGAAGTCTGTCAGGCGATCAAACAGCCGACCTTCCCATTCCGCAGACCTTTGCTTTTCTGCAATTAGGCGACGATTTTTGAAGTGAAATATTGCCGCCGCAACGCCTACAACAATGATCGTCGTGGCGATTGCCGCAAGCGACAAGAATGCCACATAGATTGCCACAAAAAAGATAAGCACTGAGCCCTGGACCGAGAAGCACAGCATATTGCTCGCTTGTGTCAGAATCGCTGTGTCGCTTGTGATTGCGGCAACGATGCGCGAGCGCCCGATCTTCTCAAGCGCCAATAATTCTGCGTGCCTTATTTGATCCATAAGGCGTAAGCGAATTTTGTGAATGATCGCTTCGATTTCAGCAGTGGTGCTGATGGTGACGTAGTACTGCGTTTTGACAAACAAAAAGAGCGCCACCAGAAAAAGCGTCGCAGCCCATAGAGGGGATTGCCCCTGCAGGCCCGCATTGATGGCAGCAAGGATCGCCGCCGTGCTAATGCCGCCCAAGGCGGACATGAACAACAGCTTCGGCAGCGAGCCGTGCATTTCGCGGCGAACAAGGTCTAGGAAGGACATAAGCTTGATGTCTTTCCGTTTACACGTTTACAAGCCAGTGCCGCCGGCTTAGCGACGGAGGTGCTCGCCGGATGCGACAGAACAAAATCCATCAGTCCCGGCGGTGCCATCCAGCACGGCGCGATGGGCTGGTGAGCAGCAAGATTGGCAGCATCACAAACGGCGTGGTGACGAGGGCGAGAAGGAACGTACCGAAAAAGCCCATGCGGCGGTCGATGCCGCAAAGCCCTGTGAGGACACAGAATATTATGTAAACAATCGCTTCGAGCATTCAGCTCGGCCCCGCCCGTCGACAGCTTTAGCGCTGCAGGGGTAGAACAACTCCCAATGTCGGACGTGCGTGCGCACGACTTAGGAGCTGGTCGCCGCCGCCCCCGTCGCGTCATTGCTGGATTGTGAAGACCTGGCGCTTCGGCTGGCGCCTTTAGACCTTGAGTCCCACATTTCTCTTTGAGTTCTAATAAACTCGCGATAGTCGGGTGGGTTAAAGTCAAGCAAAGTCCCACCTGATGCGAAGTGCTGGATGAAAGCTTTGCCAATAGCGTAGGTTGCACCGGCAGAAAGCACCGGCATGACAAACCCCGATGCGATTGTTCCAAGAACCGGTACCGCCTTGAGCAGGCTGGCCGCACCAATGCCGCTCGTCGTCGGGATCATTGAGCCTGCTAAGCTCGCGATGACCGCCTTGCCCCGATTATCCGAGAAAGCCACGTCATAAATTTGCGAAATCCGACGCAGCATCTGAATTTGAAGTCCGCCCACCGCGACGGCGTCAACGATCGGCACAGGGATCAGCCCTGCAACACCAGACCACAAAGCAAACCGGTCGACCAACTTGGAGGCGACTTCATAGCGATTCTCGGCGCCTTGCGTATCGCCCGCGATGGCCTCTCCTATTTCTGCACCCTCGGAAGTCGGTTTATGTGCCACGGCGGATCCTTTCTACTCTTTGGGCCGATCGCTACGTAGTCGATAAGTGCTTGTTTTTCGGCTCAAACCCCCTGAAGACGAAAAAAGCGTATCATGCAGGTTAGTCGATGCCAAGCGGCCCCAACGTTGCGCAAAATGCGTATTCTCGTACTTCCAGTGGCGTGGGAGGCGCATCTTTGATCATGCCTATTCGATCGCCTGTCATCCCCCGAGGCTATCGGCGGGCACTAATCTTGCCATCGTCATCCTGATCCCATAGAAAGCGTAAGGGCTTAATCGTTGGGAGGCAGCGATGGCACCAATCAAAGCCGACAAAAATGCTGCCGAAGCGCAATCCGCTTGGGACCCTCCGGTTGTAACGAAGGTGCTGATCGGCGCCGAAACCAAATCGGCTGCAAACAGTAAAATAAATCCGGTTCTTGACGAGCCGCAGCCACCAACATCGCCCACAAGCAAACTAGGATTTTCTTTTGAGATGTCGCTTCCACTTTCCGCTCGCAATGCGAAATAGATTGGCATAGCGAATATTAAGGACAGTTGGACTGACGCTCTTGGCCTACCGATAGCCTTGTCGCCATCTCGCTCTCAGTTTACGCATGGTGGGCCAAGAAAGCGCCATCCGTTACATTGCCCAGCGGTCGTAATCCGCACAGCAATGGAGCTCAAAGGCTTTGAGCGTAACAATCGACAGTGTTCTCGTTCAGAATAGAGAGTTGACCGCAGCGAGCGTCGACGGGCGTATCGTAATTTTGAGCGCGAGCGCGGGTGCTTATTTCGACTTCAATGCGATGGCGACCGAAATATGGGGCATGCTCACTGAGCCGTGCTCGGTCAGCCGAATTTTTAACTGTCTTTCGAAGCAACATAACATCGACGCGGAAACACTAACGCGCGACGTGACTCCGTTCCTCCAAAATCTGGTGGACCAACGGCTCGCGAGGCTCGTTACCGAGAGTGTGCCGCGATGAAGGCCGTAACACTCCGGCGCACATATCTCAGAGAAGCGGCGATAGCACTCATTCTTGCGCGCGTTGCGGTGCGCTTTGTCCCCTTTTCATGGATTGTCTCTTGGGCCAACAAACCGCCGCGTCATATTAGCCGCTTCGCTACCCATGAAATACCAAGGATAGCTTGGGCGGTTGAGAGTGTCGCCACACGACCTTGGATGAATGCGCTTTGTCTGCCGCAGGCTTTGGCCGCCCATGCGATGCTGCGCCGGCGCGGCTTGGCGAGCCAGCTTTGCCTCGGAGTCGCACGTGAGAACGGTTTGCTCACTGCGCATGCTTGGGTTGAGGTCGGTCACAATAAAATCGTCGGGGGCGCTGAAAGCGCACGGTACACGAATCTCGCTGCCTTCGGCGGAGCGAACTGATCTTCAAGGTATAATTTATGAGTGGTATCGCCGGCTTGATACGTTTCGATGGTCGCCCCGTGCAGCGACAAGAACTCGAACGCGCGGCGAATGCGCTCGATCAGTTTGGACCCGATCGCTCCGATATCGTCACACGTGAGAACGTAGGCTTTGTCCACGCGCTCATGCGGATGACTCCGGAAGATAGAAATGACCGACAACCGCACCGAGGTGCGAGCGGGGCGCTCATCACCGCGGACCTGCGAATTGACAATCGCGATGAACTGCTTGCGCGACTTGAAATGGCGCCACGGCAAGCGGCGGATTGGTCAGACTCGCGCCTGCTTCTCGGCGGATGGGAAAAACTAGGACACGATATTTGGCCATTGCTGCGAGGCCCTTTCGCGGTCGCGATTTGGGATTCGCGCAGCCGATCGCTGATATTAGCGCGCGATCATCTTGGATTAAACGTCGTGACGTGGCACCGGAGCGAACGTTTTTTTGCGTTCGCAAGTATGCCGAGTGTGCTTTTTGCGCTCGACGACGTGCCCCGAGAATTATGCGAGGAAAAGTTCGCTGATTTTCTAGTGCTCAATCATGCCGACCACGCCACGACCATGTATCGCGGGGTTTATCGGGTTGCGCCGGCGCATGCCGTCGAGGTCAAGTCAGATGGATCAATTCAGCACCGTCGCTACTGGTCGCCGGCCGACATCAAACCGGTGAGGCATTCCTCCGATGCAAGTTATGCCGACGGCCTCCGCGAGTGCCTGGATCTCGCCGTGCGTCGGCAGATGCGTAGTATTCATCCAGTAGGGAGCCTCCTGAGCGGCGGGCTGGATTCGTCGTCCATCTCAGTACTTGCCGCGCGCGCGCTCGGCGAGAAGAACCAGCGGCTCATGGCATTTACAGGGGTTCCCCGCCGGGGGTTCGACGGCGCGGTCCCCGATGGCTGCTACGCCGATGAAACCCCGTATGTCGATGCGATCCAGCGCCACGCGGGAAATATTGACGTCGAATATGTGCGGAATGATGAGTGCAGCGACTTTGCCGAACTTGAACGTTTCTTTATTGCATTTGGTGCTCCAGTGCGAAACCCAACCAATTTCGGCTGGATGACTGCAGTCCTTGGGCGCGCACGCGCCCGCGGACGGCGCGTGTTGCTCGGTGGACTTTATGGAAACTCCACCATCAGCTGGAATGGTTGGTCGCAGGCCGTAAATCACCTGCGCCGCGGCAGACTTCTGTTGACCTACCGCCAGTGGCGGCTCTACTACCAAAACACACCCTATTCCCGCTGGGTCGCGCTGCGAAAGCTGTTAATCGAACCTGTAATTCCGGCATGGCTGGGAAATTGGGCTGATCGACGACGGCACCCAAACCGAATTGCGGCATGGCAAGAGCACGCCCCCATCCGCACTGATTTTGCCGCTGCAATGCGTACCGATACGCGCGCCCAAGATGTGGGTCACGATTTTCTCTATCGCATGAGATGCGACGAACGCTCGAAAGGCCTGACGCCTGTCGATTACGCGGGCGACTGGAACGCAGCGGAAAAGGCTGTCAGTGGCGTTGAGGTACGCGATCCATCCGCCGACATTGATGTAATCTCCTACTGCTTTGGAATTCCACCTGAGCAATATCTTGCCGAAGGCATTGACCGATCACTGATCCGGCGCGCCATGTGGGGGTTGGTGCCGGAGATCGTGCTCACAAATCGTTTAAGTGGTCTGCAAGCGGCAGACTGGTACGAGAAGCTCGAATATCAGCGTGCCGACCTCGCACATGAAGTTGACGAACTCCTGAAATCGCCGTTAGCCCGCAGGATCATCGACTTGGGACGGCTCGAATTGGCGCTGAAGAATTGGCCAAAATCCGGCTGGCACACGTCGGACGTGTTTCGAGAATATAACCTTGCACTAACGCGCGGATTGGCAGGCGGCCGTTTTTTGCGCTGGCTTGAGACAGCGAATTGAATCGAGTCGCCAGCGTAGCTCGCTCCAGCAGCTTAGGCCCTTACAGGCCGATCCGCTAAATGCCGTGGTCGGGGATCACCTTCGCTACCACCAGGCGATTCCATACAAATAAAATCACCAGTGCACCGATCGAGGCCCCGATAAACCCGGCGCCCTGTCCAGGGCGATAAAGACCGATCGCTTGCCCGATATACGTCGCAAGAAGTGCACCTGCTATTCCCAACACTGTCGTGAGAAGAAAACCCTTTGGCTTGTTCGGACCTTGCACGAGTAACCGCGCGATGATCCCCGCTACGAAGCCGATGATAATGATCCAGAGAAGGACACCCATTGGGCTCATCCTTTGTTCAATGAGTTGCGTAGAGGCCGAAACGCGAGAACACTTAAGTCGTACAACGTTTATTCGGCATTTCGCGATATTATTTCAAGCACTTTCACTTCCCCGTGCCCTATCCAAACGCACAAGGCCGACCAAGCGTAATACGGGCGGTTCGTTACAGCCCTGCCCTGTCTTTGAGGACCGCGGCTGCAAACGCATACCCACCCTGCGCTCCGTCAATAAAGTGGACATGACTGGGGCGGGTAGGCGACGGCGTAAAACAGGTCATCATTGCATCCTGCTGACGATGCGAGCCGTAGCGGATGATCCCTTTGGCCGCCGCCATCTGCAAGTAGTCCTCGATTTTTGCTGCAAGCTCCGGCGAGCAATCAAGCACCATACGCAGTGAGTCGTCGAATTTACGAAAGTCCGAATTTTCAACAACCTCGCGGGTATATTTATCTGGGACGAACCCTCCAACGCGCAGGCCCAAGCGCATCACAACAAAATAAAGAAGAGTCCATACAATCAGTTTAGCCTTGCGCGCACGAATTGACTCGCCTGCGCGCCGCGACGCACGGGCCTCCAAATCATAGCCCTGCGGTGGCCACTTTAATTTCAGCGCTTGCCTCGCGACCGGACGCGCGCCGCCGGGAGTGCTCTCAACAATGTGGGCAATGTCTTTAACTGCTGAGCGAAAATCGTCAGGACGGGCATGAGCACCAGGCATCACCACCAATGATAGCACCTGCCCGCGTTGCGAGGGGATAAGCTCGTAACGGCAGGATAAGCCGGATAGATCGGGATGCGCGCCGGGCGCTGCTCGCGGCGTCGCAATCTCGCCGCGCTTCATCGCCGTGTCGGCCCAAGCCAGACCGCCGCCCGAAAACATCGCAATACAGACATTGTCCGATGCCAGATATCGCCCAACACGGATATCCTTGCCCCGCGCGCGAATCTCGGCGACCGAAATCATGCCAATCCGCAAGGTGAGACCGAGATCTTCGTCGACCCAAGTGGCGGTTTCAGCCAGGGCGCGCTGAGCGAGTGCAGCGTCTGCGCCAGCTACGGCAAAGCTTGCGCCGTCTCCACCAAAAACAAACGGAAAGTCGCGGCCCTTGAGAGCATTGGCGACCGCAGCGATCACGGCGGCGCCGGCCATGTTGACCGCTTTATATCGATTCTCGCGAATTGCCTTCGTTGACTGCGCCACGTCGGCAACGCCGACCACCCAATCGCCGGGCAGCGGATGAAATAGGGTTTCATCCGCGACGCAACTAAAGTCGCGAAAGACTGGCAGCCCTTCGTAGAAACCACCAGTGGCGCCGATCACATCCATCAGATCGGATGCTAGCTGATTGAGGCGGATATCGCTTTGGCGATGGCCTCAGTATTTTCAGCCCTCATCGCAAATTATGGCTATTCCTACAACAACATCAGTGACTTATCGGCAATTGAACCTAAATGGGGGAATCCGCGTTTTTGTGATGGCCAACACAGCAAGATCGCCAGCAACCCTTACGCTGACGCTCTTTGATGCAATTCGGTCGGCCAATGGAAACTGCCAAGGTCTAAGTGAAAAAAGGTCGTCTGCAGCAGATGCTGGGTGGAGGGTCTTCCGCGAGGAAATCCCTCGACGAAAGTTTGCGCGCGCAATTCATTGACCAACTAAGCGGAGTTCATGCCTCTGTTCTCGGCGGCGCGGCCTGGGAAGCGGCGGACGGCCATGGGGAAGCGAACCCACACCGTCCGGCTTTGACTGCGCATGCTGAAAACTTTGCAAGGACCCTCGGGGCAAAAATTTTCGGCAAATAGTGATGACGACGGCTGCTTGCTGAGCCCCGTTCGTCGTCGCGACAACTCAAAATCTTCAAGTCCAACTGTCCACATTGGTCGCCTCGCCGGCCCTCAAATCACGGCAGTGGCACGAGATCTGCCGGAAAATGGTGCATGCTGTCAGGACGCGCGACATGCAGACCATTGATCAACGCTGTGTTCGACATCTGGGTCTTCGCCGTATCCATCTCGGCAATCGTCTTGTTCGGCGAAACCATCACTTTGATAAAAATGGCACCAATGACTAGCGCAATATTCAGTGTTCTGCGCATGCGAGCCTCCTTTACGGATGCCCCTCCGACCTCATACTCGCACTTGTCGCGCAAACCGTTTGTGAATGAGGTCACACACCTTATGATTTGTTTGCAGGAGATGGCCGAGGCAGGTCGTGCGGTCGCTCTTATGCCGCAATCGCCGGAACGCTAAAATCTTATATGTTCGTCTGAGAGATCTGCGCTGTGGGCAACACATATCGTTACGGCTGGTATTTGGCGGTCCTGCAACTGTTCTTTGCGCTGTGCTGGACCGTATATGTCATTTATTTGCCTAAACTTGCAGCGACCGCCGGCATAGCGCCAAAATCGGTAATCCTGATCCTCATGCTCGATCAGGCGATTTTCACAATTTGTGATTTCTTCACCGGAATCGCTGCGGACAAAGTGACGCGTGTGCTCGGCCGGCTCGGCATTTGGGTTGCTGCAGCGACGGCTTTGTCGTGTGCAGCATTTTTGATTATGCCTTTGATCGCGAGCCAGGGTGCACCACTTCTGATCGTTATCATTATTGTGTGGACGGTGACATCCTCAGCGTTACGCGCACCGCCACTGATGTTGCTCGGCAAATATGCTCGTAAGCCATCGATTCCCTATTTATCCGCCCTCGCCATGCTGGGCACCGGCATAGCCGGCGCCCTAGGCCCCTATCTGGCTACGGCGTTGCGCGATGTTGATGCGCGCCTTCCCTTTGCGCTCGCAAGCGTCGTGCTCATACTGGTCACGCTGGGCATGATCACAGCCGAGCGCAGATTGGCACAGGTGCCACGCCCCCCCACCGACGCGCAGCCGGTCAAAGCCTTTGGCACCATGACGCGACCGGCTATCATCTTCGCACTGGCCATGATCACGCTTGCGCTCGGATATCAGTTGCACTTTGCAATCAACAGCGCGCCCTTGTACCTGCGTTTCGCCAAAGCCGATCAATTGCAGTGGCTAATGCCGATGTTTTGGGTCGGCTTCAACCTTTCAATGTTTCCAGCAGCGGTCATCACCAACCGGCTTGGCGGCTACCGCGTGATGGGTGGCGCCGCACTGATCGGCGCGCTCTCGATCCTCGCCGCACATCTGGCGCAAGGATTGGAACTATTGGTGATCGCACAATTCGCCGCGGGGGCCGCCTGGGGCGCGATTCTCATGAGTGCTTTTACCGTCGCCTTTGCGATCGGTGAGAATGGCGGCGAAGGACGTATGTCCGGCCTGTTGTTCTCGGCCTTGGCCTTGGCAACGCTCGCGCGAATGGCCACGGTTGCGACCGGCTTTAATACGGATGCCGCGCTCAAGTCCGTACTGCAAGTGCTCCCGATGATTTGCTGGGCGGTGGCAGGGGTCACATTGCTTTATCTTGCTGCTTCGCGAGCGAGCTTGTGGTTGGCGCGCCAAGGCACTTAAATTCCATGAAAATATTTCGGGCGAGGGAACGGCAATTTGCCGCGTCAGGCCACTGCAATTCGTGCGCCATTCAAAGCGCCGTTTTCCACGAAAAATAGAACGTCTGCCAAAAACGAACGGCGTAGTTGGTACTACGCCGTTCCTCGCTTTATCGATAAACCCGATACATCCCGGTGGTGATCAACCCGGACAGACGGACAAGCCGCTGCAGCCTCCGAGGGTAAAGTTCGCCTTCTCGTTCGACGAGCCGCCCGCGATCTCAAGCGCCTCGTCGGAAACTTCGAAGGAAAGGATTTCTTCTTCAGTCATTTCAAGTGTCGACGTGATATTCTTCATTGTTTTGGTCCTTTTGTTTGCCAACATTGGCTATCAGATTGAGACCTCCGAGCGAAAATGACCGCACCCATTATGTTTATAGTGCGGTCGCTGGCCAGAGCCATTTTGCGGCTTCAGCCCGAACTTCATCCCTGCTGAAGGGCAACTGGTAATCGCCTCGCACGATTAGTTCGCTTGAGCCGTTGAGCAAGCGCCGCCATTCGGCGACGCGCCCCGCGATGGCAACCCGGCTGGTCCAGTTTATGAATCTGGCAGACATGAGTGCCTCCAATCATCGAGTCTCATGTTCGTAAACTAGTCCGATGCCCGCATTTTGTATGTGACGAAGGTCACACAGCCTACAATTATGCCGGGCCGAAGCCTGGGGTTTTCGGTCGAACTCGCCGCTTTCGCTCGGCCTAATTTGGTTTGGCCTCGACATACAAATTCAACGCGCGCGGCAAATTCAAAATCAAACCGCAAATGACGGATTGAGAGTCAATATGACTCGGCGTGACGGCTGCGCGAGGACTCGCTGCCGCTACAGCGCCGACGCGTGATGCATCCACGCACGCAAGACTTCGAACATTGTCGTTTCTAACAACGATGCCGTCGTACGCGCCCAAGCGTTTTTGCCGCGAATCACTGATTTTGGAGATTCTATGAGTCGTTGCAGGCGGCCCGGATAGCGGCGTGCCTACCGCAATAACTTAGCAAGTCGGCGGAACACTGCCAATGGCAAAATTTTTTGCGAGTCAGTTGTTGTGGAAAAAATTGTTTGCGAATGCCGCGATCGCAATTCTCACCACTCCTAGACCGGCGCAGGCAGCAGTCGAACGCAAATACAAACTGGCCTTTACGAATGCGCCGTCCTCCGTGTCGTCAGAGACCGAATTCTACGTCGGCCTGAAATTTCATTTAACGATTCTTTCGGCTTTCGCGCTCTTGTCTATCGCATGGGATGAAGCGCGGGCTGGACGGTTTTCTATCAATGACGCCATTTCACAGGCTGTCCTGACAAATCCCGGCGTGGGCGAAGCCTCCGCAAATCGTCGCGCGACCGAAACCGAGCTTCGCCAGACGCGTCCGCTGATCAGAGGACGGACCATGCGATCGTCGCAATCGAACATCATCGTCTGCTCAAATGAGACGACGTGCGCGAAGAGAGGCAAAAATGATACGGCCTGCGGTGGAAGCGTTATTTATCGGACAAACAATCCGCCGACACCTCTAGCGAGCGTCGCGCAACGCCATACGCTTAGCGCAAAAAACACACCTCTACGATGAGCAGACCCGTCCGAACCGGCGTTGCATTTTCGTGAAGATGCTTAAAATTCAACCCCCGAGCAGGGTCCGTGTTCGCTCGCGCAATTTCTTGATCAAGCCATCCGCGCCGCCTGAAGCAATGATCGAAGCGAATTCGTCGCGTCGCGTCGCGAGATCACTCACCGTCCCGTTGAAATAGACATCGATCACCCGCCCGCCGCGGACGAGATAGTTGATCGTCACCGTCCGGCCGCCGGGCTGCAGCAGCTTCGACTTGACGATCTCGCCGCCACCGCGCGTCTCCGGAGTCGTTTGCGGGTCGACGACGAAGCTTTCTCCCGAATAGTCGCTCACCTGGCTGGCATAGTCCGCGATGATGAAGTGGGCGAAAGCATCCCGGACCGCAGCCTGCTGGTCGGGCGAAAAGGTCGCCCACTTTGGCCCCACCGCCAGCCTCGTCATCGTCGCAAGGTCGAAAGCAGACGTAATGGCGGGCTCGAAACGCTTGTCGCGCTCGCGCACGCTGAGCCGGCCCGCCTGCTGGATCGTCGGCATCAGCTGCTGATAATAAGACTGGATGTGCTTGGCGGCCGGACTCAGGGTTTCAGCCTGCAACGGGTTCGAGCCTGTTAGGGCGACGGCGATGATGGCCATGGTCCAATTCATCAAAAGGCTCGGAAGGCGTCTGAAATCTCTCATCGCGTATATTCCCACTTGCTCCGTTGCACGACCCGATCGCGTGGCCGGCAGCCCTCACATACTCTCCCACGCGCCGTATAGGCACAAAATGAGCGCAACAATTCGCATACCTGCATGTATCTTACCACCGTTTTGGGAATTGGGCCGAGGCTGCATCAATTGGTAAGCTGGGAACCGAGCAGGTCCCTTGACGCGTGGGCGCCGTCCACACATGACCCGATTGCCAACCAAACACAATTCAAGCGCCGCGCCACAACCCCATGAGCAAAGACGACAACCTGGCGACGACCGCGATCACAGAGGCTGTGCGCCTCTCGACCCGCAATGCTTGGCTTATCATCCTCGGCTTCTTGCTCGTGGCCATCTTCTCTACCGTTTATCTCACGCGCCATTTCGCGATCTCGACCGACAGCAATAAGCTCCTGTCGAGCTCGCTGCCCTGGCGCCAGCAGGAAATCAGGCTCGATCGCGCCTTCCCCCAGCGGATTGACCAGATCATCGCCGTCGTCGACGCAACGACGCCCGAGGCCGCTGAAGAGGCGGCCGCTGCGCTGGTGAAAGACCTTTCACCGCGCCACGACTTGATCCGCACCATCACCCGGCCCGATGGCGGCGAGTTCTTCGCCCGGAATGGCATCCTCTTCCGCACGGTCGATGAAGTCCGCAGCGACATGTCGGAGCTGATCGCCGCTCAGCCCTTCCTCGGCACCCTGGCCGCCGACCCGACGCTGCGCGGCGTCCTGCGCACTTTGTCGCAGTCGATCGAGGGCGTGCGCCTGGGAAAAGCAAAGCTCGAAGATCTCCGGCCCGCGCTCGCCGCCATCGCCGATGCCCTGGAACGCCTTGCGAAAGGACAGGAGCCGGCATTCTCGTGGCGCCGGCTCATCACGGCGCGCGCGCCGGAGCCGTCGGAGCTTCGCCGCTTCGTGAATATTCAGCCGGTGCTGGACTTCGAAGACATGCAACCCGGACGCAAGGCGACGGCGGCCATTCGCGAGACGGCGTCCCGGCTCGGCCTGACACCGCAGAAGGGCGTGACAGTGCGGCTCACGGGATCCGTCGCCCTTTCGGATGAGGAGTTCGCCACTGTCGCGGACGGCGCGGCTTTGAACGGCGTCGTGACATTTCTCCTTGTCATCTTGGTCCTGTGGCTTTCGCTGAAGCAGGCCCGCATCATTATGGCCGTCTTGGTCAGTCTCGTATTCGGGCTCATTCTCACTGCCGCTGTCGGATTGTGGATGGTTGGGGTGCTCAACCTCATCTCCGTCGCCTTCGCCGTGTTGTTCGTGGGGCTCGGTGTTGATTTCGGCATCCAGTTCAGCGTCCGCTACCGGACCGAACGGCATGCGTCCCTCGATCTCCATGAGTCGCTTTTGTCCACCGCGCGCGCGGTGGCCAGGCCCCTTCTTCTCGCCGCCGCTTCAATCGCGGCCGCGTTCTATTCGTTCCTGCCGACCGCATATCTGGGCCTTTCCGAGCTCGGATTGATCGCAGGAACCGGCATGATCATCGCACTTGCGACGACCATAACCTTGCTTCCAGCACTGCTCACGGTGCTCAAACCAGCGGGTGAGCCGGCTCCGATCGGTTATGCCGCGCTGGCGCCTCTTGACCGCTTTCTCGAAAGGCGACGCAACTGGATTGTTGGTACAACACTGGTGGCCACGATTCTTGCCTTGCCGCTGCTCGCAAGCCTGCGCTTCGACTTTAATCCGCTCGATTTACGAGCGCAGGATTCAGAATCGATCTCGACGCTTCTGGATCTCATGCGCGATCCCGACACAAGCACAAACACGATCGACATTCTTGAGAGCAATCTCGCCCAAGCCTCGGCCATCGCCGAAAAGCTGCGCGGAATGCCGGAAGTCGCTCGGGTACTGACACTGCAAAGCTTCGTTCCCAAGGATCAGGACGCAAAACTCGCTATAATCGACGATGCAAGCTTTTTCCTGCGGAATACCCTCAACCCGGATAAGATCGATACCGAACCGACGCCGGCCGAGACTGTGCTCGCTATCGAAACAACGGCCCGCGACTTGTCCGGCGCGGCGCGTGATCTCGACAGCCCAGCCACCATTCAGGCGCGCCGCCTCGCAAACCTGCTGACCGCGCTGGCGAAGGCACCACCGGTGGCCCGAGATCAAGCGGAACACGCCCTGGTCGCGCCGCTGGTGACAACGCTCGGCCAAGTGAGAGACCTCCTAGCCGCCGACCATGTGAGCATCGAGAATCTTCCGCCAGCACTCAGAAGCGTTTGGGTCTCGGCCGACGGCCAATTCAGGATCGAAGTGACGCCTAGCGGTGACGGCAATGACAACGCGACCATACGCCGCTTCGTCAATGCGGTCCGTGAAGTCTCACCCGATGCCGCCGGAAAACCAATTTTTATCATCGAGGCCGCTGCCACTATCGTCAAAGCATTCTTCCAGGCTGGCGTCTGGTCTGTGGTGTCGATCGCGCTCATCCTTTTTGTCGCACTGCGCCGCTGGACCGATGTCGCGCTGACCCTGGTACCTCTCATCGTTGCCATCGTCGTCACGCTCGAGATCTGCGTGGTGATCGGGTTACAATTAAATTTCGCAAACATCATAGCGCTGCCGCTGCTTCTCGGCGTCGGGGTCGCCTTCAAGATCTATTACGTCATGGCGTGGCGTTCGGGCGAGACGAACTTCTTGCAATCGAGCCTGACGCGAGCCGTTTTCTTCAGTGCCTGCACGACGGCCACTGCATTCGGTAGCCTTTGGTTCTCGCATCATCCGGGCACGTCGAGCATGGGCAAACTGATGGCTTTGTCGCTCGTGACGACGCTCGCGGCCGCCGTTCTCTTCCAGCCTGCGCTTTTAGCCACACAGCGCAAGAATAAGGCCGATTCATAAAGGGTTATGAGTATTCACAAAAGCAGGGGGACTGTGGCCAAAAAGTCACGGCCATAGAGGTGCGTGTCTGCTAGCTTTAGCGTGGGGCTCGACTCTGATTGACGCGTTGCGTCGGTGGTTGTCCCTCGCTCGTTGGCCATTGAATTTTCGAGAAGACCTTGCGCGTCTCACGGAAATTCAAGAGGGATGAATAAGGAATGCATCGCGTTCAAGGTTGGGTCAGTTGCTTGATCGCCTGTGGGTTGGCAGCACTGGTGAGTGCATGCGCCGGCACGCCCAGGGATGCATCGCTACCGATCAACGACCCCAGCGAGCAGACAAATCGCCAAATCCTCGCGGCGAACCAAGCGGTACTCCGTCCAGCCGCCGAAGTCGTCAAAGCGGCAACACCGGCCCCGCTGCGCGAACGGTTGCGCGATATAAATTCGAACCTGAAAGAGCCGCGCATCTTTTTAAATAATGTTCTGCAGCTCCGATTAGATGCGGCCGCGCACACCGCGGGCCGGTTCGTCGTGAATTCCGTCTTTGGTCTCGGTGGCATTGTTGACATTGCAACTCGGGAGGGCCTGCCGCAGGAGAGCGGCGATTTCGGCCAGACCCTTTTCGTCTGGGGTGTCGCCGAGGGGCCCTACATAGTGCGACCCTATTTAGGGCCCTCGACACTGCGCGACGCGGTGGGCGCTACCGTTGATCTTTTCGGCGATCCGCTCGGATTGCTGATAGGAACCCAAGTGGGCGTAGCCATCAGCACCGCGACTTTGGATGCAGTGGTCCGGCTGGGTGATTTGAAGGCGGCCGAGGATGCCTCAATCGATTTCTACAGTTTCCTCCGGTCGGGCTATTACCAGACACGCCGGGCGCAACTGCGCGAAGCGACCGGCCAGCCAGGCGTCATCGATTCACCAGCGACGAGCGACATTGACGGCGACCCAGCCCAAGGCGGTCATCACACTGTCGTCGGAGCCCGCTGAAGGTCAGCTTGCCTTATTCTCACTACGGCGCAGGAGATAGTGACCTTCGATCCAGTGCCAAACAAAAAGGCCCGGCAAACCCAAAATCAGCTCGCGAACTCGCTTTGACAGTGAAATAGCCAGGGCAGTTTCCGCTGGCAGCCCGAACAATGCGCCGAACACAACAAATCCGCCCTCGAGAGCACCTAGCGCTCCTGGCACCATGAACGCTGCCGCACGAACGCCGGAGCTGAGGCTTTCCAGGATAAAGGCGTCAAGCACGCTGAGGGGCTGGCCAAGGAACCGCATCACCAACCAAATTTCGCCCGTGCCCGCGGCCCACCCTACCAGGCGCAACAGGTTGGCGCGCAAGAAAGCAAAACGGTTACGGTATACAGCCACAACCGCATCGTCGATCGCCGAGGCGTTACCCGCGAAACTGGACAACCATTTCTCGGGCACCAACCCGCGAGCCAGTTTGGCGAACATCACAAACATATTCCGATGCTGGAACAGCACGAATGCAGCCACCGCTACAATAAACACGCCCATGCCGATCGACACGACCCACGCCACCAGCAACGCTGTGTGCTCGGTTGAGTGGATCACCAGCAACATCACCCCGGTCAATACAAAAACCAACTGGGTCAGCACTCCAACCGTGGTGTCGACGACCATACTGGCCGCGGCCTGTGCGCCGGGCACACCGCGCAGATGGGCAAGCCGCGCGCCCGCGACATCGCCGCCGACGCCTGCAACCGGCAACAGCGAATTAATGGATTCGCGAATCCATCGGATCCAGGTAACGCTGAAGACATCCGGTCGACTTGAAAGAGGCAGCAGCTCGCGCCATGAGAGAGCGCTGAGAAACAACGGAATTAAATGAAACAGGGTTACGGGAATCAGACCCCAACCGACAATCAACATGGCGCGCGCCACCTCGCCAGCGCCACTGTCGGCAATCAAATAGACGACGAGCATAAAGCCAAAAAACGCAGCGATAATCAGCGAAGTAGGAATGACCTAGCTCCTTGTTTATACGTGGTTCGCATCGAGGACTACGCAAGAATACGATCGCAATATCTGTTCGTCACCTTCTATCAATACGTGCTGCCCACGCCAATCGGAGGTAGACGAAGGCCGTGTCGAGATTAACCGCAGACCTCATGCAGCCCGAGAATTCGCACGGCGCGATGTCGACCGCGCCAATCTTGATTCTTCTGCCGGCTCCAAATGCGCCGATTGAAGCCACCCGGACCGCGCCGCCCGTTGACGGTGACACACGCGTTCTCGGTCTCGATCTGTTGCAACGCACGATTATAGCTGCACGTCGCGCCGGCTACAGTCAGATATTTTCTCTCGCGCGAAATCGTACTCTACCGGCGGGCATCGTTGCCATTCCTGATTGGAGCCATCTCGCTTCCGTCCTTGTACCGTCGCAGACTGGGCCACTCGTTATTACGCCCGCAACGATCCTCTCCGAGACCGATTGGCTCGAACGGCTGGCCGAGGTGAGAATTGAAGCAGCCGCCTGGGCGGTGACCCCTCACCGGGTCGTCAAGCTCACCGCGGCAGCGATGCCCGATGCACTTGCGGTGCTGCAGACAGATGGCGGAGCATATGACTTAACCGCAGTGCAGGATCGATTGAGCCGTCGCTTAGGGTCGCCAGCGGCAATTCCGGTCGAGATCAATCCGATAGTCGTGGCAACTCCGACGGACGTTCGTATCGCTGAGCGGCGCTTGCTAGCCGGGTTGGTCAAGGACACCGACGGGTTCATGGCGCGGCACGTCGAGCGACCGCTTTCATTGCAAGTTTCACGCTATCTGGCGCCCACCGCCGTGACGCCCAATCAAATTTCCATGGTTTCGATTGTCGTCGGCCTATCCGGCGCGCCCTTTTTTCTATCCGTATTCTCGACCTGGCAGACTGTCGGCGCGCTGCTGTTATTGGCGCATTCGATCCTGGACGGGTGCGACGGAGAGCTGGCAAGGCTGAAATTTCAAGAATCGCGATGGGGCGGAGTTCTTGATTTCTGGGGCGACAATATTGTGCACATGGCCACCTTTACCTGTATGGCGGCCGGCTGGGCCTTGTCGCTCGATGCCGCATGGCCGTTGTTGCTTGGCGCCACTGCAGTCCTCGGCAATCTGAGTTCGGCCACCTTCGTTTATTGGAGACTGATGCGCGACAAAAACGACAGCGGCCCGCTCTTTACCTCGGTGACGACAGCTCCCGATCGCCGGCTGGCGCGGCTGCTCGACGCCGCGTCGCGTCGCGATTTTATTTATCTGGTGCTTGTTCTTGCGCTGTTCGGAAAGTCGAACTGGTTCCTGCTTTTGGCGTCCTTTGGCGCACCGATGTTTTTTTTCTTCTTGGTATTTCTTGCAGTGCGTGAGCGGGCCACGAATATGCCGACGACATCAGACGCCTAGGCGCCGAATGGCAAGCGAGCGCCGTCCGCAGCGCTTGACCGCTGGGCAAGGTCGATCAACTGAGCGCACATCACCGCCATATCCAAGTTGCCTTTGCCGCCGCCCGTTGTTGAAATCCGGAAGTCTTCAATCACCCCGACAAACCAATCGGGATGATGCGATCCTTCGGATAGAGATGGCGGACACGACAGGCGACGCGTGCCTGAATCTGATCTGACAATAACGCGGTCTTCGACGACATTGATGTCGCCCTGCTTGCCCTTGATCTCGATATGATTGGAGCGCTCGTCGGCGGCCCAGGTCAGGTAGATGTGGCCGCTGGCTGAAGTCAGATCCAGGTTAAGAGTTGCGGTGTCTTCGAGCGGCCATTCGTGAAAGCGCCGCGTTTCGAGTTGCGCGGCAATGCCGCGGGGAGCACCTGCCCAATGCATGACGCAATAAAGCGCATGCCAGCCGTGATCGAATAGGATCCCTCCGCCTGCTATCGCCGGATCAACGCGCCAATTTATTCCGTCGCCCGGGGTGACAGCAGTTGCAGGCTGAGTACGCAAAGTCTGCCAGCGGACGGATTCGACTGTCCCGATCGCACCTTCGGCGATCAACGCTGAAATCTTGAGACAGATCGGCGCTTTGAGCCAGTTGTGTACGGTGTGCACGGTGCGCCCAGTGCGCGCCGCCGCCGCCGCCACGATCTGCGCATCCTCTACCCGGGTGACCAATGGCTTTTCACAGAGGACGTGGAGACCCGCATCCAGCGCCCGATTTATAAGCGCCACATGGCTGCCCGGCGGCGTGCAGACGTCTACGAAATCCAGCGTTTCGCGAGACAACAGGTCGTCCACGCTATCGTACCATCGTCCGTCGGGACACGCTGCGAGAAAGGCCTCGCGCCGCCCAGCAATGGCATCTGTCGCAGCGACGATCCTGATATCATTGCAAGATTGCCATCCGGGTAGATGACCATTTGCCGCGACATTTCCGAAGCCGATAAATGCGCCGCGAAGCACGCGTCATAACCTCAATCGAGCCCGAATTTCCGTGAGATCGCGGCGAACGATTGATCGAGGATATCGATCCCGCGCATCGCTTCATCCTCGGTAATCACCAAAGGCGGGTTAATCCGAATGACGTGCGAATAAGACATGGTGATCAAGCCGCGCTCCAGCGCCTCATGGAAAAGCGCGCGGGTAATGGTCTTATCGAGCGGCACCTTGGTCGTACGATCGGCAACCATTTCGACACCAATCATGAGGCCACGTCCACGCACGTCGCCTATGAATCGGTATTTTTCCTGCAACTCCTTGAGCGCGTCGAGCATCAGAGCGCCAACTCGGGCCGAGTTTTCAACTAGCTTCTCATCAAGAATAGCCTCGACCGCGCCCAGCCCAGCGGCGGCGGCAAGCGGATTTCCTCCGTAGCTGGACGAACTGCCACTCGGTTCTCCAAACGGCTTGGCGGACATGCGCTCGGACGACGACGCAACGGCACTGAGAGGAAAGCCGCCGCCAATGCCCTTACCAATCGTCATGATGTCGGGCTTAAGGCCAAATTGTTCAGACGCCCACATCGTTCCCGTTCGACCAAAGCCGGTCAGGATTTCATCTGCGATGAGCAGCGCGTCGAATTCATCTGCGATTTCTCGTACTGCGTGAATGAAATCATCGGGCGGGATGACATTGCCCGCAGTTCCTTGCATTGGCTCCAGAATGATCGCTGCAACCTCGCCCTGTGTATCGTTCTTTATGACGTTGCGCAGATGGTCCGCGCAAGCGAGGCCGCAAGACGGATATTCGAGCTTCCAGGGGCAACGATAACAATTGGCATACGGCGAAAGGTGCATCCCAGGCGGAAAGGGACCTTGGTGGTTGCGGTAACTCCCGCCGAGGAGGCCGATAACACCCGCGGTCTTGCCGTGGTAGCCGCCCCAGAAACCGATAAACTCGAATTTCTTGGTGACCGATTTGGCGAGACGAAAGGCGGCCTCGACCGCCTCCGCGCCGCCCGAGAATAGCTGGATGTGGGTGAGACCCTCAGGCAATAGCCCGACGACTAGATTGAGGAAACGCGCACGGGTCTCGGTCGTGAAGCTGCCGAAGGTAACGCGATCGAGTTGTTCCTTTAGGCGTTTGACATAGTGGGGATGGCAGTGGCCAAGACTGCCAACCGCTATGCCTGCGATGAAGTCGAGATACTCGTTCCCATCGATGTCAACAATCGTGCAACCACTGGCGCGATCGACCACGATTTGTGAATAGAGAGCGATCGACTGCAACCCGGGCGCCATTGCCTCGGCCTCGCGTTCGAAAATCGCTTTGGATTTGGGGCCGGGCACGGTACGGCGTTGCGAGCCGTCCTGCGGCAACGGTGTCACATTGCGGGGAGGTGCGTTCATGGATCAACTCCTCGTCGAGCTTACGATACGCGGCCGACGCTGGAAACGCTCGGTCAGGTGGTCTGCGATCGCCTGTGCAGCTTGATCGCGATACCGCGCATAGCTGGGCCAAGCATTAATGTCGACAATCATGGGTTCACCGTTGGCCTGGATGATGGCGTCGCCGCCAAAAATCTCGAGCCCCAATGCAGCTGCACCACTGAACGAAGCTTGGCGCAAGCGCGAAACCTCGAAGGGATGACCAAGCATTCCTTTGTCGCGATGATAGAACCATTCGAACCAATTGGCATCGATCTCCGTCGTGCTGCTTCTTTACACCATAGAATTTGACGAGATCGCCCGCCACGTGCTCCTGGGCAACAACAAACGGGATGCCGCGCTTGGCAAATCGATGCAACGCCTCGTGCCACCCGTCCTCCGACGCAGCGTATATGACATCGGAGGTTTGCGTCGCGTGGAAATCGTAGCGCTTAACCCAAACCCCGGCGGCCGGTCGCGGCTTCTTTGACGTCGCTAGCGACAATCTGGCTGGCAGGCGCCGGCACGTGGTGTTGCGTGAATAGCTCGACCATGCGGTGACGATAGGTGTTCCGGATCGCATCCGGAGAATTAACGACGATCGATCCTGCCTTCTCCGCAGTTTTGAGGCGATCAAGGACGGGACCACGTTCGCACATCACGAATATGTTGGCGCCACCGGTCTGGAATTCAGCGTCGGCAGTGACAAGCTCGACATCAAAGCCTCGCGCCGCCAATGCATCGCCAACACATTTCATAATTGCACTATCGTCGTCGATACGGCCAGGCGAGTGCGCCAACTCGCGGTAAATACCCCAGCAGGTCTTAGCCGCGTTCATGCGCCAGTATTTCCAAGCTCACGACCGAGCCCTGCTAGCTCGGCTGCAGCGACGTCGCGCGCCCGATCAATATCGAACACGCGGGGCAGAACAATGCCATAAACTGGCCACTGTTCGGCAACCAACCACCCGAGATAGTCGCGGAGCCGGGCGAAGCTGGTCGCGGATTGCGCCGGCCGCCGCGCCGGCAACCAATAAAGTCCGGCCGTCACATGGCTGCCTGTGCTGCCGCCGAGCTGCCGAATGCGGCCGTCCGCAGCGTCCAACGTCACCCACAAAGGGTTTTCGTCATCGACATGGTCGGTGAGGCCGAGAACTATTGCATCGTCCGCGAAGGTGGTCGCCGATTTCACAAAAGTAATAAAATCATTGACCGGCATGACCGTATCGATCGTCGTGATTACGGCTGGTGCATCGGCTAAACGGCCGACAACAATCTGGAAGCTGGCATACGACGACGGGGTCGAACGCACGATCACGTCGAGGTCAAAATCTCCACCATGGTCGCAGAGCCATTTGCGGCAATCGTTGCTTGTGTTGTTGACGATGATCGTCAAACGGCGAATTCCGGCGGCACGGAAGCGTTCAAGTGTCAGATCGATCAAGGGACGCCCGGCAACCGGCACCATCGGTTTGCTGACGTGATACCCGTCTCTCCGCAAGCAACTCCCCTCGCCGGCGGCAATGACACCTCCCTGAATCGGACACACCGCTAGTCCACTCATATAAATATCTTCATGAGATCACGCAGCTCGGTGACCGTAGCATGAACGGGCGGGTCCGCCGATGCCTGCGCTTCAACGGCCTGAACGTCCTGGGGCGCGATCCATATGAAGCGCATGCCGGCGCGTCGTGCGCCTTCCCGGTCGCGGCGCAACGAATCGCCCACGAACACAGTTGTTTCTGGCATCGCATGAAGCGTCTCGAGTGCGGCGTGAAAAATCTTCGGATCGGGCTTTTCGGCGCCAACACAGTGGCTATCCACCATGACTGAGAACAGCGGAGCCAGACCGGCGCTGCGACACACAGCTTCGAGGTTACCGTAAAAATTCGACACGATGCCCAAGCGATAACGTTTCTTCAATACCTCCAAGACGGGACGATTACGCGCAAACGCAGCCGACGCCTCGGACAGGAAGCGGGACGCTACGCGCCGGCCGCGATAGTCGTCTTTCCGTTCGCCGACGTTTCCAGATTCAGTCCCTGCGCGCGCCAGTTCAGCTTCCAGATTGACGGCTAACGCGTGGACGGTTTCTGACAGGCCGGTTGCGGCCGGCAGACCTCCAATAAGGGGATCGTCGGCGGCGAAGAAAATGGGCGCGAATTCGTCGGCAGCCATATTTAGTCCTTCGGCCCGATAAAGTGTGTGGAAGCGCTCCTTCCACGCCACGCCGTCGGCGTCGAGCGTGCCGCCAAAATCAAAGAGCAGCGTTTCGATTGGCTCCGTCATCCGCTACGTGCCCGCGCGCCGAGCCGGCCTGGAAAACCTCTCGCCTCGATCAAGCGAGTTTGATTTTCCCTTCACGCCCACTATGTGCGGCCGGGACGGACCACAACTTTTGCGTCGCGCACCACCTCGGCGGGAAGATCAAAATCGCGGCCGTCGATGAAAGCGTTGCAGGCTTCGCGTGCCACACTGTCGCGGAATTGCCGCGGCGGGCTTTTCATATAATAGGATGATGGCGCCTCCAACGGACCGGATTCACCGCGCTCCAACGCCAGCTTCACGCAACGGATCGCATCAATGACCACACCGGCGCTGTTTGGCGAATCTTCAACCGAAAGCCGCATTTCCAACTCAAGCGGCGCATCCCCGAAGCCACGCCCCTCCATCCGAATGAAACAGACTTTGTTGTCCTTCTGCCACGGCACGTAGTCAGACGGTCCAATATGGATGTCACGTGCATCGAGCCTTTCGTCCAACTGCGATTGGACGGATTCGGTTTTGGAAATCTTTTTTGAGTTCAGACGACTTCGCTCAAGCATATTAAGGAAGTCGGTGTTGCCGCCAGTGTTGAGTTGATATGTCCGGTCGAGGCCGACTCCTCGGTCGGCGAACAGACGCGCCAATGCCCGATGTACGATCGTCGCTCCGACCTGACTTTTAATATCGTCGCCGATGATCGGGACACCTGCGTCGCGAAATTTCTGCGCCCAGACGCGGTCCGAGGCAATGAATATTGGAACGCAATTGATCATCGCAACGCGGGCATCCAAGCAGGCCTGGGCGTAATGCGTCACTGCCTGTTCCGAGCCGACTGGCAGGTAACAAACGAGAACCTCGGCACCCGACGCGCGCAACGCGGCAGTGACATCAGTCGGTTCAAGATCGGCAGAACGGAACGCCGCATCGTCGGGATAGTCCGCCATGTGCGCGGCAACCCCATCAAGCACAGGACCGGCTTGGACGATGACATTCGACACGGGTAAGGCGCTCTGAAAGATGCGAGTGCAGTTCGGCTTTGCAAAGATCGCCTCTTCCAAAGGGTGACCGACCTTGCGCCTGTCAATATCAAACGCTGCAACAAACTCGACGTCGCTACAATTATAGCCGCCGATAGAATGGCGCATGACGCCTTCGATCCCAGCGCCCTGGCGATCGCGGTAGTATTCCACGCCTTGCACAAGCGCACTGGCACAATTGCCGACGCCGGCGATAGCAACTTTAATATCCTTACGCATGGTACGGGTGCCCCTCACAAAGTCCATGTCACGTTCTTCGTCCGCGCCTTCCGAAAAAAGGCGGCCTATTTTTTAGATGCGGTAAGGACCTTGGAGACCCCCCGGCCCAATTGCAGTTCCTTCGGAAGACTTTCCGATAACAAGTATACACGTTCTTTCGAGGAGCGACGACGTTCAATATGCTTGAGCTAGATGCTTTTCGAATTGCGCCCCAGCTTCAAATGCATGTCTGAGCATGATGTAGCGTCCGTCGTAGAACGAGCGACTAATTATGGAACACGACGCCCTGCGAATGCAACCGGAATGCCGAACCGCCGGTTGCCGTTTCAAAAGGCCACTCCGTTTGTGGTTGCGATGGTAAACCGACGGGGTGTCGCACCAAAAGCCATTCAGAATTCCGCGGCATGGTGGCCAGATCGGACCCGATCAGCGCACATATCCGGCCTGCTTGAACCACGTAATCGCGTCCTCGATGGCTCTGCGGTAGGGGCGCGACGTGTATCCAAGATCCCGCCTCGCTTTCGCGTCGCTGAAAAACATGTGATGGCGCGCCATGCGTAGCCCGTCCAGCGTCGCGAATGGCGCCTTTCCGGTCAGGCGCGCCCAGAGTTCGGCGCCAAACGCGACCGGGTAGAGTGCGGCGATCGGAAGTCGCAGCGTGGGCGGTCGGCGCCCAACAATGTTGGCGACGTCCGCGAGCATGGTGCCGAGGGGCACATTCTCCCCGCCGAGAATGTATCGCTCGCCGATTTCACCATGCCGCAAGGCCGCAAGATGCCCGCTCGCCACATCGTCAACATGGACAAGATTGAGACCGGTGTCGACATATCCAGGCATATGGCCGCAAGCGCACTCGACGATAATCCTTCCGGTCGGAGTTGGCTTTACATCGCGGGGGCCCACGGGCGCCGATGGATTGACGATGACGGCCGGAAGCCGGTGCTTTTTGACCATTTGTTCGACGAGACGCTCAGCAAGAACCTTGCTCTTCTTGTACGGGCCAATGACCTTACTCTCCGGAAGCGGCCGAGTTTCGACTGCCGGTGAATCATCTTGTAATTCGAGTGTAGCGACACTGCTGGTGTAGACGATGCGTTCGACGCCGGCGCGTAGCGCCTCCTCCATGAGATAACGAGTTCCCTCCAGATTGGTCCGGATGATCTCGTCAGGGGACCGTGACCACAGCCGATAGTCGGCGGCTGCATGTGCAAGGTAGCGGACACCCCGCAGCGCCTGGGCCAGGGACGCGCGGTCGCAGATATCCCCGATGACCACCTCGTCATCGGGTTGGATATTCGTTCGAGGGCTTGACGGTCGCACCAGTACGCGAACCCGATAGCCCGCCTTGCGGGCTGCGACCGCGATGGCTGAGCCAACGAAACCGCTCGCCCCGGTTACGAGCATTAGACCTTCGCCGTCGACGTCCAATCCTGCCATTTCGAAGGCCTCAAATGAGCGCCAAGCGGCCGCACGCTACGAAGGTTATGAACTTAGAAGAACCGGGCGTCCCTGCTAACAAGCCTTTCATGCACCACCAACCAATGTCTGCAGCTTTGTCGTGTCGCCAGCCTATTCCATGTATTGCGCGCATGCAGGGACAATCCTGCGCCAGCTCGCGTTAGCAACATCTCACCTTATCATCGGTAGCCGCCCGATGTCGGTCGGGGGCACGGTTTCGGGGGATGGGCCGTCAGGGCAGCAAGCGGCAATCATCGCCCTAGACATCCGAAACTGCTGCTTGGTGGCGGACGCAGTCCAAGTCGAACCCGTCTCCCCCTGCCAAATTCCCTGCTAACAGGGAAAAGAACAGGGAATTTTGCGGAAACGGGGTGCCGGTAGCGTCAGCGACCGCAAATAACGGCGTCGTTATAGGGCCATTGACGCGAATTCCCTACTCAACAGAGCAGGGAATTTATTTAGCGAAACAGGGAGACTTTGCGCGAGAACAGGGAATTTTATCGACCACAATTGAAACCATCGCCGAACGAGATTTTCGGCACAAAGGCCATCTGCGCATGTGCGAGGGGCGTGAGATTGATATCGGCAGGGATACGCCACACTGATTCGGGATCGAACATTGGTTCCGTTCGGCCTTTAGCGATCGGCTGTAGCCCGCGGGTTTCAAAGGTCATTGCAACCGCGATAACGAGTTCCGGCAGCAGCATAGCCATTCGGTAAGGGTGAAGCAGAAACGGCGCCACGTGATGTTGTGTCTTCGCTTCAGCCGAAACTAGAACCGCAGCCGTGATCAGATGGGCGACATCCTTGTAAGTCGTCCAAATCTCCCAAAGCTTGGCGGCGCCGGTCCCCTTGGTCGTGGCATTCGCGTCGATCAGGGAGATTGCCTTCCCCACGCTGGCTCCACCGCGCCGCTCCTGGTGCCGGCCGTGGACGAGGTCGTAATGCAAATGAACGATATCGGCGACCCGCGCCCAGTGTTGCTGAATGATGGTCAGCCCTTGTGCGAGGTCGCTTATCGTGGGGTCGTCATTGCACCGGTGAGCCTCAAGCCAACGTTCGCGTTTAATCGCATCGTTTGGCCACGCCATGTATCCGACAAGCGGCACCGCCTGGTCGGGCCAAAGCACCAGATCACGGAGCAGTCGCTCTTTGATCAGCAATCCCAGATCGGCAATTCGCATTTGTACGCCGGGAATCGGGCGAATCTGCATTGTGCGCATGCAATCAAAATATCACTGGATGATGATTCGGGGTATGCGGGCGGCGCGCCCCACGGGCGCCGAGCCAAGACTACTCCAGTTTTTGGCAGACACTCTCGAAGCTTAGAAGGAGATGAATTAAGTCAACATGAATGCAGAAATCCCTCCCCTCGCGCGAGACCATCACTGCCGATACGCCGTTGCGGTTATCGATAGCGGCTGCGCTCGCTTATCCGGACGGTTCAATGACCGCTAACGGACTTCGCCGGGAAGCGAACCGCGGCCGGCTGGCGATAGAGCGAACTGCAGGAAAAGATTACACTACCTTGGCCAACATCAATCGAATGAGGGAACTATGCCGCGTCGAAAGAAAGGCATCCGGCTCTGGCTCCGCCGCGCGCGACGCGACAAAGACGGCCGCCGGCGCCAAGCCACCTGGATCATCCTCGATGGGGTCCGACATATCCCCACAGGGTGCGCTGCGACGGAAGTTGCAGCAGCTGAAGAAAAGCTCGCCGCCTACATCGCGTCGCGGTACCAACCAAGCCGCAAAGAACGCGACATCGAATTGATCGATGTCGCCGATGTGCTTTCGGTCTATGAGGCTGACTGTGGCAGCCGCCTCGCCAACCGCAAGCAATTTAACGCGCGTCTAGAGCGCCTCAACGACTTCTGGGGCGCCCGTAAGCTCTCGGAAATCAACGGTGAATCCTGCCGCGAATACGTCCGCGCCCGCGGCAGTGACGGCGGCGCACGGCGCGATCTCGAGGATCTACGTGCCGCCATCAATCATCACGCCAAGGAGGGGCTGCACCGGGGAATTGTACGAGTCGCCTTGCCGGCAAGAGGCACACCGCGCACGCGCTGGCTGACCCGGAAGGAGGTAGCCATTTTGCTGCGCGTTTGCTGGCGGGCACGCGAGATCCAAACGGTGCACCGGGGGCCGCATAAAGGAGAGAAGATCGGCACCGACAAGCGACCGCTTCGTCACCTGGCCCGTTTTATCTTGATCGGCCTCTACAGCGGTACGCGAGCTGCCGCGATCGCGGCAGCGTCACCGATCAGGAGCGACAACCGGTCATTCGTGGATCTCGACAACGGCGTCTTTTACCGACTGCCACAAGGCAAGGTCGCAACAAAAAAGCGGCAACCGCCGATCCCCATCCCACCCCGCCTGCTCGCTCATTTCCGCCGATGGGTCAGCAAGGGCATCGTGCATGAGCACTTTGTCGAGTGGCACGGCCAGGGCGTGCAATCCGTCAAGACTGCCTTCAAGACCGCGGTCGGGCTTGCCAGGCTTCCTGGGAATGTCACACCCCACACGCTGCGCCACACCGCGGCCACGTGGTTGATGCAAGCCGGCGTCGACAAATGGGAGGCTGCAGGCTTCCTTGGCATGAGCGTGGAGATGCTCGACCGCGTCTATGGCCACCATCATCCCAATCATCTGCGTGTCGCTGCACATGCAATCGGCTATGGTCGTCGGCGCCAATCATTGGCCGAAACATTGGCCGGCGAACGTGCCCGCCGACCACTAACAGCACAACACACTGATATCGTTGGTGGGCCCGGGAGGACTCGAACCTCCAACCAGACCGTTATGAGCGGTCGGCTCTAACCAGTTGAGCTACGGGCCCTGCATGAACCTTCTATCAATGGGCCCGGGCGATACGCAACGGCGGCCTCTCCTGGCCAAGCAATTCTTGCGGTAGGCTCAAAACCTCTTCATTGCCGGGAGCAGGCTCTATGCACGTTTTCAGTCTTGAACGCGAGCAACAGTGGAATCCGAAGCACCACGTCGAGAAAATCCTTGGGAAAGTCGGCGAAGGCGATGTCACCGTCGCTTGTTGGGAGCCGGGTCAGATCAGTCCCTATCATTGCCACCCCGAAGCCACGGAAATCTATTTCTGCTTTTCCGGCGGCGGCACCATGCGGACACCGGCGGAAACTATCGCGGTGACGCCCGGCGCTTTTGTGGTTCACCCGCCAGGCGAGGTGCACGAATACGAGAACGGCCATGGCCGGACTTTGCTTTTCCGCGTGCGCTATGGCGCCGACATGCGCGCACATCATCACGACTGGCGTGGCAACAAGGACTGGAAACAACAACCCGCTGACGCCGACTATTATCGACGCCATCCTGTCGGCTGACTACATCTTCAATAGTCGCTTGGCGTTGCCGCTCAATATTTTGACTTTGTCTGAGTCGGAGATCGATACGTTCTTCATCCATTCGACCGCAGGCGGATTCATAACGAACGGCCAGTCGACCGCAAACAATATGTGGTCAACACCCATTTCAAGCATGCAACAAATCAGCGCCGGGTCGGAGAAGAAGCCGCTCGTGGTGACATAAAAGTTATTGCAGAAAATATCGCGGAAGCTCATCGCCTTCTGGCCCGGGCGTTTTAGCGACGTATCGATGCGCCAGACCAAGAATGGCAACGTCTCGCCGAAATGGCCGAGAATGATTTTCAGCTTTGGATGTGCCTCGAACACTCCGGAGAGCACAAGGCGGATCGCTTGTGTCGCCGTCTCCACCGTGTAACCCCAGGCCGGTCGCACGACGAGCGGGAAATCTTTTGCGTAGTCCTGGTAGTAGATTTCCGTCACCTTGGGATGCGGCAGCGACGGATGGAAGTATATCGGCACATCCAGCTTTTCCGCGCGTTCGTAGATTGGCCAGTATTTCTTGAGATCAAGAAATTCACCATTCGACATTCCGTGCAGCATCGCGCCCTTGAAGCCGAGCTTGGTGACCGCACGCTCGAGCTCGTCGGCGGCTGCCTTCGGATCGGCAGTGGGGAGCGAAGCAAACGCGGCGAACCGTTTGGGATTGGCTGCACACACTTTCGCGAGCCGGTCGTTTACCTGACGGGTCAGGTCTGCGGCAATGTCGGCCCCAAGCTTCTGGGTCGAGGGTGCACCGTGCGATAGCACCTGAATGTCGATACCCGCTTCATCCATCTCCTTGATGCGCAGGCTGCCCAGATCGTACAGCCGCTCGTCCGTCTCGTTGCCGCGGCCGGCCTCGGGACCGGTGAAATGTTTGGCCAGTTCCTGGTCCCAGTAATGTTCCTCGATCGCGATGATTGGACAATTCGGCTTCTTCATCATGATACGTCCCCGCAACTCAAATGGTGCCGTTTCCTAGCAACCGTGACTTGCGCTGTCACGGCCCTCTGTGACACCCGCATGACAACACGCGTGATATAAAAGCCTCACACCCTTGGTTGCCGATCGAACGATGTACAAGCGGGGCTTTGGTATTGACGCCGACTCAGTTATGCACGGCCGATGCTGCCGATTCTCCGGATTCTCCCTGTGGGCGGCGTACTTCTCGCCATTTTGATCCTCGTGCTGGCACTCAGCCCGCCGGACGGGTCACGTTCGCCGCTGACCACGGCAAACGCGCCGGCACGTGGTGCCCTCGTCGACCGTGATCGCCACCCCGAAGTACGGCAATTCCTCATCCTTGCCGCTCTCAAGCGCGCCACGGAACTCGAGCGCCTGCGCGAATTAGCCGAAATGCCGACGCCCTCCAGCAGCTCACAAGTTGCCGGCTTACCCACCGACCGCACCGATACCGATCAGGAAGAAACGGGCTCGATCAACGAGACATCCAGCGTCAGCATTCCGGTCGAAATCGGCGAGCCATCCTCAACAGAGTTGCCAGTGACCTCGCACGAAGAAGATGCGCCGGCAGTGAAAAATCCAGAACCTGCCCAGCCACAACGTGAAATTCGGCGACGCGCGGCACATCGCGCGCATCGTACGAAAGCGGCGGTGGCCGGCACCACGTCGGCTCAACAATTCAATCTATTTGAGGCGTTGTTTGGCGGGCAGCAGCACCAGCAACCTGCATACAAAAACCAGCAGGCCAGTCAGCAGTACCCACAACAGTCATATGCGACACAGCAATCCACTCAGCATTACCAACAACCGCCGTACGTCGCCCCGCAGACGAACCAGTCGGTCTTCTCCACCATTCCGCGTACGACACCGTACTAGCGGCAGAGCCGCGGGCCGCGGTCGGTACGATCACCCGAGCGATTAGTGATAGTCGATGCGACCGCTATAAAGGCTGGACGAGGATGCTACGCTCTCGCCTTGGGCCATTGCTCCGTGCAGTTTTTGTTCTGAACTGAATTTCACGCTGCTCGCAGGAACGGAACCAAATGAGTCGAGGGCCTGACCGTTGGCGGTCGTCGCTATGCCCTTGTTCTTTGCGGCATAGTAATAGCCGGCGGCATAATAATGCACCGCGCGGTTGGGGTTGCCACCCGCAACGTGATAAGCGCCGGCGAGATACTTCACCGCATAGGTCATGTTGGTGTCGGCATCGAGCAGACCGGCGGCGTTGCCGGTGTAACCCATAGAACGCGCTGTCGCGAGCTTGATCTGCATGAGTCCGTAATTGCCGGCACTGACGACGCGCGGATTGCCGCCGCTCTCACGCTTGATCACGCGACGCACCAGATCCTCCGGCAAATTGTTCGCAGCGGCATGGCGGGCGATCAGCGAATCAAGATTGCCGTTCGCATCGACGCTCGCGAAACGCTGTTTTTGCGCAAACGCTGGCGCCGCCGTGGCGACGAGCGCAATCAGAAGCGTGGTGAGGCTGAGTTTGCGAATCATAGCGACTCCGGGTTTGCAGCTGCGAATTGTGGGCTGGGGAGTTCGGCTTGTCGTGAGAAACTCCGGCAACTTTGTGACGCAACTGGGTTAATCCGCGCTGGTTCCATCACGAATTGCGTCAAACTGTGCCCAGGTACCGCTATCCCGCCATTCCCCCACCGCCATTTCTGTCGCTGGACGCACATTTGTAACTTCCATAGTCGCGATCGACCAATTCACCGAACCCTGCCTTACGATTCACGGATAAAGCGAGCGAAGAATCCTGGCGATCATGCCATCGCGGCGGGCCATCTGCTTGTGTAGGATTCTCGCTACGAATTTGTCACCTCGGGGGATCTCGACATGAGCACGCCGCACAACACGCTGGAGGACCGCCTGCGCGCCGTCGAGGACACGCTAGCGATCTATCATTTAATCGCGAGCCACCCGCCGGCAGCCGACACCGGCACCGACCGCTACTATCGCAATGCCTTCGCCACCGATGGGGAGATCGACCTCGGCGGTGGCAAAGGCGCGACAGGCAACGAAGCGATTGCTTCGATCGTACAGACACCCGAACACCAGGCCGCTATCGCTGGCGGCCTTTGCCATTTTGCCAGTCTGCCGCGCGTTGAACTCAACGGCGACACGGCGGTGGCGACGTCATATTTGCAGATCATCACCCCGGACAAGCAGGCCGCCCCGCGCGAAGTTTCAGGGCATGGCACAACCACCGGCTTTCGCATCCACCGCGTCGGTGCCAACCGGTGGGAGCTCAGGCGCGGAAAGGCCGGCTGGAAAGTGACGCGCCGTACGCTGCGGCCGCTTGATGGCAGCGACGACGCGCGGGCCTTGCTGCGGCAGGCAGTCGCGCCATAGATTTGAGGCCAAACGAAACAGGGAGAGCGACATGCCGAAGGCTTATTGGGTGGTCACCTATCGATCTGTCAAAAACCCGGAAGCGTGGAAAGCGTACGCCAAGCTGGCGGTACCGGCGATCGAGTCTGCCGGCGGTCGCTTTCTCGCGCGCAGCAATCCAGCAAAGATCTATGAGGCCGGGATGAACGAGCGTGTGGTGCTGGTCGAGTTCGCCAGCGTCGACCAGGCGATCGCCTGCCATGACACATCCGCCTACAAAGAAGCGCTAAAGGCGCTCGGTAACGGCAATGTCGAGCGCGATATGCGCGTGGTTGAAGGCGCGGCGTAGCGCCCTCACCTCACCACTCAGCGAAGGGATAGCGCTTCTGGGCGGCTGAAGCCTGACGCTGCGCGTCGGCAATCACTTCGAAAAACATCTTAAAAAAAACGAACACACGTCCGTAGCCGGCAAAAGACGGCAGGATGGGTGCGCGAACGGGTAGCGTCGTCATAGTCATCGTCTCCTTTGAAGAATATTAGAAGTGTGGCGGTGTCGACAGAAAGAGACGTTCGATCTCGCGCTCGGATTCGTCCGTAAATTTGCTATTTTGAAGATAACGAGCGATCTCGCGATCGGCCTGACGCTGGCGCGAAAGCATCATTGCATTTGCGAGCCATCGGAAAAACCCGATGCGAGTTTTGGTTGGAGTTTCTCTGATCGCGAAGTCGCGCGAAGCGACGGTGGTTGGAGCAAAAGCCATGGATCATCTCCCTTTCTTTGGGCTCGACGACTCCATAGGCGCTTCCCAGTTTTCTTATTCTCGTTGTGCTTCACATAAGCGCAATTCGCATGCACCACCATACGTAGCGCGACATACGTTCCATGCGCGCGAACTCATGCAGCATGTCGTGCGCGTGTCGCAAACGCGTGCAACTGATTCCAAATGCAGCACGCTATGCCCACGTTCGTGGCAATTCGGAAGCGCGCCACATCTCCGCCGCAAAGTCGAAAGCATTCGTTAACGAATGGAATATGCAGCAGAAGCGTTTTGTCCCTGCTCTTGCCCTGGCGATTGCAATACAGGCGCCGCAGGCCTATATAAGGCGCGTTCGCGATTGCGCCTGCCCTTACAGTTTCGGCCTTAACGGCCTTTTCCTAGGAACACGCAAAATCCGGATATGAGGCCCATGTGAATGGTTTGCATGGGGCATAAACGCCTTTTCGCGTTTTTATAAGGAGGCCATGATGGCCACAGGTACCGTTAAGTTCTTCAACGCCCAAAAGGGCTTCGGCTTTATCGTGCAGGACGGCGGCGGCCCAGATGTGTTCGTTCACATCTCGGCAGTTGAGCGCGCTGGCATGCATAATCTCAACGAAGGCCAGAAGGTTTCGTTCGACGTGCAGGCCGATCCGCGCAGCGGCAAGTCCGCTGCTGCCAATCTGCAAGCGGTCTAATTTTCCTTTTGATGACTGCGCCAGCGCGCGAGCGCTGGCGTTTTCTTTTGTGCTAGGACATCCGCCATGCCAAAGAAACCAGGCACCAACCCCAAGGGCGAATTTGTATTCTTCGACGTCGTCTATGAAGACGGCTCGCAGCGTTCCAATCGGCGCGTGCCGGCAGAGCTGCTCGCGGGCCTGGAAAAGGACGAACCTGCGCGCGGCTTTATTATCGAGCAGGATCGCGAGATCGCCGAGAAATCCGGCCGCGCGCCGTTAGCGATCAAGAGCATTGCCCGCACGGGCGCCAAGAAAAAGTAACTCGTCGTGGCCACTACCGGGCTGGGCTGGCGATGACGGCCGGTCTGTCCTCTGCTGATCCGACGCGACCCTCCCAACAGGAACCATATCTGTTCGTGAATTCGCTTGGCCGAAAGGCCAACTCGACGAATGAGCTGGATCTGAAGCAATTATATTCCTGGGCGGAAAAATAGTTACGAAAACGGCCTGTGATCGCCACCCAGATAAAGTGGGTCATCCTCCTATTTTGCGGATTATCGTCGCGATAAGCACGAGTGAAAACGCAGCAAATGGTGACGTCTCCAGTACCGACATCCCCTTCCAATGCACCGGCTTGGGTTGGTACGATGTCTCATCTTGGTCGCCAACGTGGGGCGGCGTGGCATCGTGAGGTTTTCGACCTGCCGCCATTCGATCGCAAATATGAGACGAAAAAATGCGTATGAATAGTTGGCGACCGGTCGCTACATTTGTAGTCGTTCTGATTTCACTCGTGGCGGGATTTATTGGAACGGCGGCACACGCGCAGGTGCTAAAGGCGGTCAAAGATCGCGGCACACTCAATTGCGGTGTTAGCGAAGGCCTTTATGGATTCTCCGCCCGCGATAATAGCGGAAATTGGAGTGGCTTTGATGTCGATCTGTGCCGCGCGATTGCGGCAGCGATCTTTAATGACGCTGGCAAGGTGACGTACATTCCACTTGCGGCAAGCCGCCGATTTGAGGCCCTACAATCCGGCAGCATCGATGTACTCTCGCGTAACACCACGTGGACGATGTCCCGGGAGGCTGAGCTCGGCATAATCTTTCCAGCGACGAATTACTATGACGGCCAGGGGTTTCTGGTTCGCAGGTCCATGAACAAGGAAACGGCGCTCGATCTCAATGACGTGAAAGTTTGTTTGCAGTCTGGAACAACGACTGAGCTCAATCTCGTCGATTATTTCACCGCTAATAAAATGAAATACGAGGTTATCGCATCCACGACGGCGGACGATGCAATTAAAGGCTATGATTCCGGGTTATGTAGTGTGTTCACTGCGGACGTGTCTCAACTCTTTGCCATTAGGCTATTGCTTTCGAAGCCTGATGAACACGTCATTCTGCCGGATGTCATCTCTAAGGAACCGCTGGGTCCGGTGGTCCGCCAAGACGATATGCAGTGGTTTAACATTGTGAAGTGGGTTTACTTCGCCATGGTCAACGCCGAAGAGCTCGGGGTGACGTCAAAAAACATTGACGAAGCATTGAAATCAGAAAAGCCGGACGTCAAACGCCTGCTCGGTGTCGAGGGAAAATACGGTGAGCGCATGGGCCTTACCACTGATTGGGCGGCCCGCGTCGTTAGGCTCGTCGGCAATTATGGCGAAGTCTATGAGCGGACCATAGGTGTCGGTTCTGCATTAGCCATTCCACGTGGGATCAATCAGCTGTGGAACAAGGGTGGCATTCTCTATGCTCCACCAATCCGCTAAAATCGTTAAAGCCGGCGTTACGCTGGAGGACTAGGTCACGATCGAGCGATGTAGGGGTGGCGTAAACCGATGGTTGACTACTTTCCTTTGATAGCGCGCGCTGTCGCGGCGCTCGATCCCAATACCCGTGAACAACGTCACGTTCTCTACGATCGCGCTCGTAAGACCCTGATCGACAAGCTTCGCGTAAACGATCCAACATTGGCACATACAGATTTGAGAGCGGAACGCGCGGCACTTGAAGCTGCGATCCAGCGTGTCGAATCGGATGCAGTACGCCACACCGTGTCGGAACAACCAAACCCGGTTCGCGAAACCTATGACGCGTCGGAGACGGGTTATCGAGATAGGCCGCCGTTGAAGGATAACCGAATGCGTCGGCGCTTGATCGCCGGCGTGTTTGCGGCCCTACTCATTTTCGCCGTGGGTGCTGCATTTTCCTTCTGGCCGCGGATTCTCTCCAGCGTGCGCGGCACGCCAAGCAAACCGGCATTGACCGAGACTGCGGAGCGTTCCAACTCTAAGACAAACTATGTGCATCTGCGGCAGCTGGTCTTCTACCGGACGAACCAACCAGTCGGGACGATCATCGTCGATAAAACACAGACTTTTCTTTATGTCGTCCGGCCGAATGTTTCCGCGTTGCGTTACAGCATTGGCGTTGGCGCAGAATGCATCACATTGACGGGGCTCTATCACGTTGTGCGGAAGGAAGAACGGCCGGGCGGCAATCAGGTGGTTCAGCAATCGGTCGATACCACATCTGACCCGGCAAAAAACCCACTCGGTGCCCGCGTCCTGTACTTGAACGACAACTATCGTATCCACGGCTCAAATGCATCGGCTACGGCCGACCAAATCGCACGCGAGGGCTGTATCCGGCTCGTGAACGATGACGTGATCTACCTTTACGACCATACTCCGCTGGAAAACCGCGTACTGGTATCGAACTAGCTTAGGCTTTGCTTGCCGGTAAACGCGCCGCTGGTTGCCGTACCCTTTCATGAACCAAGCGGGCAATCCATTCGCCGATCGGATATTGCTCACGATCGCCGCCACGCGATCGGCACCTCGATACGCTGATCCCGGTGCCGTAAGGTTTCAGAAACTCTTTATTGCCCAGAAGTGCTAGTACGCTTCGCGTGCCATTACTGCAATCTGGAAAGGAACAACGCATGGAGCATGATCGGGCTCTTCCTTCGACGGCCGACTCGCACAGCTTGGCTTTGGTCGTGCTCGTCCTTGTGATGCTTGCGGGCCTTCCTCTCGCAGTGTGGCTGGATTTACGAAATCTGACCGAGACTTCCCTCCTTCGTCAGGCACGGGATCTTAATTCAGTCGTCAGTAGCGTGCGTGCATACTACGCGAGCAATGTGGTTGGCCGGGTGCTGGCTTCGCCGGGGTCGACCCAAGTGGCGCATAATTACGAAAGCATCCCGGGCGCCATACCTATTCCCGCAACGCTCTCGCTCGAACTCGGCCGAGTAATCGGCGAGCAGCAGCAAAACATCGCCTACCGATTCGTGTCCGACTTTCCATTCAAGAACCGTGCCCCCCATACGCTCGACAGTTTCGAGGCCGGCGCCATCGCAGACTTGCGCAATCATCCCGATCACCAATTGACCGAAGTATCAGCGTCAATATTTAGCGATCACGTTCGTCTGATTGCACCCGTGGTCATGGGGCCCGCTTGCGTGAATTGCCACAACTCGCATCCCGAGAGTCCAAAACGAGATTGGAAGGTCGGCGATGTTCGCGGAATTCAAGAAATCGTCATCAGCCAGGCAATCGCTGCCAATATATTTAGCTTTAAATACCTGCTGGCCTATTTCGTCTTTATGGCCGCGTCCGGAGTGACATTCATTTCCATGCAGTGGCGCCAGGCGGCGATGATTCGCGGCATGAACCGGGAGCTCGAAACCGCGAATGATTTCCTCGCGACATTAGCGTTGAAGATTTCGCGCTATCTTTCGCCGCAAATATACAAGAGCATTTTCAGCGGTCAGAAGGACGTGACGATTCACACGGAGCGCAAGAAACTTACGATTTTCTTTTCCGACATAAAGGACTTTACGGCGACTACGGAACGCTTACAGCCGGAGCAAATCACATTGCTGCTCAATGAATATTTTACCGAAATGTCCAACATCGCACTCAAGCATGGCGGCACGATTGACAAATTTGTCGGCGACGCCATTTTGATCTTCTTCGGCGATCCGGAATCCAAAGGCGAGGCTGAAGACGCAAAGGCGTGCTTGCGCATGGCGGCTGACATGCAATATCGGCTCGCCGAACTGAACGTGAAATGGCGAAAGGAAGGTGTCGAACATCCATTCCGTGTCCGAATGGGCATTAATAGTGGCTACTGCAATGTAGGCAATTTCGGCAGCGCCGATCGGATGGACTATACGATCATCGGGGCGGAGGCGAACCTCGCCGCGCGCTTGCAATCAATCGCTGAACCGGGGCACATCGTCGTCAGTTTCGAAACCTATGCTTTGGTGCGGGACATCTTGGTCGCGCGCGCACTGCCCGCAATCACGATGAAGGGGATTAGTCGAGAAGTTGTCCCGTATACGGTCGAAGGCATGATGGATGCGACGGGCCAGAAGGTCGAAATCTTCAGCGAGCATATGACCGGGCTTGATTTCTATCTGGACCCCAGCATGGTAAACGTCGGTTCGGCAGAGCGAATTCGAGCCCTATTGCAGGATGCCATTGCGGCACTGGATAAATACGGCCCACGTCCGATATCGCCGACGACCTGATTGTCGCTGAAAAATGTGGTAGGCTTAAATCCTTGCACAAGGGCTGGTTCTTGCGGGAACGGATGCAACGGCGGGACTTCATCACGCTTCTCGGGATCGCGGCAGTGGCGTGGCCGATGGCTGCAATTGCGCAGAACGAAAGCTTCACAATTGGGCCTCCGGCAAATCCTGCGGCCAGGTTACGCGCTCAGGAAAAAGCCGCTGCGGACAAACGGCTGAAGGCAAAAGAAAAGAGCGACGCTTGCAGAAAACAAGCGGCCGCCCAAAAGATTGCGCCCCGGGAGCGCAAATCTTTCTTACTCGCCTGCGAGAAGAAATAGTTGATCAGTGTGAGCTGCGTCACGCAGGACTTGCCCCTGGGCGGCCTAGTTTGTGCCCATGCGGTTCAGATCCAAGTTCAATCACTACTGCGAAGTTGTCGGCCGGGCCTCGGCGTTTGTGACATTCGCCGGCATGGGGTCACTGGTGTTAGCCGCGACTGTCCTCGACGTTCTGCGCTAGCGACACCGTGATGTCGACGGCTGCGCCCTTTCGCTTCAAAAGAAAACGCTGCCCGACAGCGTGAGATCGCTTTCAGGGGCAACCCGTTCGTATTTTTCGGCGGTGCTCTTGATGCGGTAACACGGCTCGCCAGGGTCTCGATCCGAGGCAGGATTGAGGTGACGAATTTCATATGGACCCGGAGCGGATGAACGAAGAAGCCTTGGCGCAAGCTCGACGAGCTGACCGATACTGAACTTATGCGCCATGGGGCGTTCCTTTCGGCGTACTTGGTTTGGAGATGCAGTCGGGAGCGACGCCTTCATCCTTTTGCCTATGCAAGAAACGCGCAATCTGCGCCCTCAGGCCGGCTGATTTCAGCACGTCTCCCATTGAGCCCGCAGTATCGAAAAGCTCGCGCTGAAGCTTCGTCGGAATCGTATTCCACTGCATTATGACGGCCGCGCCGAGGCACCGGAGAATATGCTCTTCGGTTTCTGCGACGGTCGAACGGACAACAAACTCTCCAGTGTCGTCATCTTGGGCAGAGATGCCCTGCGAATGTATGATCTTGTCGAAATTATTCGCGAGCCAGTCTTCGTTTTCCGCCAGCGCACTGAAGCTTTCCTTCGATCGTTGAAACTCGCGAATTTCACTGGGAATACCGGTATTCTTGAGTGACTCGCCGGATTCTGCCGCTTTCACGCGAAACTGCTTTGCCGTGAACATGGAAAGCTCCCTGTACGCCACGTGCGCGGCGGATATCCGCCCGGCGGCGTATTGTTCTGCTTGTCGGATGCTGGACAGTTTATATGGGGATGATCGGTCGGAATTACGATGCCTATTGCATGATTCAGGGAATTTGCTGGCCATAGGCTCATTTACGGCCGTCGGGGAGCCATATCTTTATTTCAACCAAACGATCGTCCTCCCCCTGTGGTTACGCCAATTCGTCGCCACATAAGGGTACTGTTTGAATGACACACATTCAGATCATGCTTCTTGTGCCTTCATCGATATGTTGAGTCGCAAAAATGACAATCAATTTTCCGAACCGTAGCCGCAGTTACGATGCGACGCGCCAAGCGGTCCGCTTCTGGGGATATGATCGCTCCATGGAGAGTTCTTTTTTTGTGACCGTGGATGCCTTACAATTCATTCAACCAGATCTGAAAGCAGACGCCGCCGATTTGTTGCGGGCATTCGATAGCAATCGCGACCGCATCTACGCCATGGCCACGAAAGTCTATGCGCGAGGCAAAAGAGGGACCTACGATATAAACGTGGCCGACGTTTAATCGTGCGGCCCGAAGCTTCGCCCGCTCGCACCCGGGCCGCGCTCGGCGAAGAGTTGCTCAATATTAGGGCTCGCCGCTGCATTAATGCTCGTTCCTGGCTCAATATCCGCTGCGACAAATTTGCAACGCAGAAGTAATTTTTGCGATAGCGGACCCGTGGCAATCGCCTTTCATCACGCACTCGCGCGAAAACAATCCAACTCAGCGCGCCTAATTTAGCGCATGGATAGCAATCCCCCGGTATTTTTGGCGTGATTTTTGCTCGCGTTGACCGTCATGAAGACCTCGGATAGCGTCCGGGGTAATTGGGCGGAACGGATGACGAAGAAATCGGGGGTCGTTGCCGTTACCTCTCTCGCGCTCGAGGCCTATATCGCGCGCGGGGCTGGGGTATCGGTGCTCTGCAAACAGGCTTTTGAACTCCGGGCCGCGCTCGAGACGGCGATCACGAGCGGCGCGTCCGGCATTATTAGTTTCGGAATCGCCGGTGGGCTCGCGCCCGAACTCGTTGCAGGCGACTGGGTCGTCGCGTCCGGAATCCGAAACGGCAATAAAGTCTTCGCGACCGACCGCGCGTGGACGCAAAGTATCCTTGAGATCCTCCCCGATGCCGTACACGCGCACGTCACAGGCGCAGGCCGCGTGATACCGACGCCCGCGGAAAAGGCACAGCTTTATCGTGAGACGGGTGCAGCTGCCGTCGATATGGAGTCGCACATCGCGGCGGAGGTCGCTGCCGAGCACCGTATCCCATTTGTGGCTTGCCGCGTCATCATCGATGCGGCCCACAGATCGCTTCCGCCCGCCGCAGCGTTGGGATTGCGGCCAGACGGCACACCGGACGTCCTTGCCGTGATCCGGTCCGTCCTGAGAATGCCAAGCCAGCTTCCCGATCTCATTCGCACAGCGTTTGACGCCCGCACGGCCGAGCAAGCTCTTAGCATGGGCCGTAAGCGATTGGGCGCGGGGCTTGGCTTTCCTTATCAAGTCGAGCCTGCCCTCGATCTCGCCTTCGCTTGACAACGAGGCACACGCCGCGGGCATGCGTTGACCGCGACATGGCAGGCTGCGAGCGTCGTGCTTAAAAGCAAAGATTGGTAACGAACTTTCCATTTTTGTCTTTGATCACATATGGACATTCCGCTCGCTTGAGTGCGGCCTTGGCGTCTTCGTTGCCGAGCGCGGCGGCTTTCTCGTAATAGGCTTTGGCGGCGCTTGTATCTTTCGGACCGCCTCGCCCGCTGAGCGAAAATGCGCCCATGCGTTCAAGAGCTCCGGGATGGTCCTGTGCGGCCGCTTTTTCAAATAACGCGCGCGCGGCCGCATCGTCCTGCGGCCCGCCGACACCTTCCGCGGTCATCAACCCGAGCTGATATTCCGCCTCCGCCGAATTTGTCTCCGCCGCTTTCGACAGCAACGCTCTCGCCTTGACGGGATCGGATGAACCGCCGCCGCCCAGCGCCGCCAGATTGGTCACGCCGCGCGGATTGCCAGCCTCTGCCGCGCGTTCGAACAGCTTGCGCGCCTCCGCCGGATCTTTGCCACCGCCCGATCCCGTGCTGAGCAGCACACCCAATTCGACCATCGCCGACGTGCTGCCTTTGTCGGCCGCCTTGCGCCAGGCACTCATTGCCTCGGACAATTGATGATTGGCCGCGTAAGCCCGGCCGAGTTCGTAAAGCGCGCGCCGTGACGAACCCGATGCCGTTTTGCAGAACTTGATGGCTGTTGCGATATCGGACGGCGCGATGGTGGGGGTCCCTTTAACATCTGTCGGCTTGTCGGGGTCGGCCGGGTCAGCGGCAATCCGGTCGCAAAGAACGAGATCAGCCGATTGCGCAAAGACGGACGAATGAGAGGGCGGGATCACCAGCGCCAGCAGGCCGATGCCCAAGCCGCGGGCCATCGAAATTGCACTTATTCGTTCTCGCATGACCTTACGCTGCCTGCTCATACGGTGTTTTGCACCACGATTTTAAGACTCCAGTTCAACGCCAGCAAGCGCCGCAGACGGCGCCAGCCGCGCGTGGCCCATGTACATGATCTGCTTGCCGGGAAGCCGTCCGAAGATGATGTCGAAGCGCCAGTTAACGCCGCGCGGACCGAGCCCTTCGTAGACGCGATCGGCAAAGCTGCGCTCGGCCAATTTCTTGTCGAGATCGAGGGGCGCGATAAACCCGGCCGGGTCGTGTGTCCCGCGTGGCAGCAGCCTCAAAAGCCTCTCCCCGCAAAATACGATCACGAAGCGCGCGAGCCATGTCCGGTTGATGGTGTCAAAGAAAAAGAGCCCGCCGGGCCGCAAGACGCGGCGTATTTCATCGAGCACGCGGTCGAGGCTGCGGACATGTTCGAGGACATCGACGCACACGACACAATCGACGCTCTGGTCCGGCAGCGGCAGATGCTCCCCCGAGGCCGCAAGGTAGCGGATCGCGAGCCCCTGGCTTGCGGCATGCCGTCCGGCGATTGTGATGGCGCCGCGCGATACATCGGCCCCGATGACATCCGCACCGCGCGCGGCGAGCGCTTCCGCCATGAAGCCGCCACCGCAGCCGAGGTCGAGAACCGTTCGTCCCTGCCACGCCGTTACGCGATCAAAAAATGCGAGACGCGCTGGCACAAGATTTTGCAGCGCGCGCAGCCACCGGCGTGACCCATCCCACCAGTGGTCGGCATCTCTGTCGTAGAGCGAAACATCGGCCGGCGCTGCCGCTGGCCGGAAAAATGGAAACCAGTAGGGGTGGCGCGCCCGGTATGCTTCGAATTCATCGCCAAACATCCGCGAGAAGCGCACTTCCTTCAGCAGGGGGCCGGCGAGGCAATACGCCGAGAGCACAATTGCCAGCACGAGTTGATCCGGCGTCCAGGTCGGCACCGTCCAGAGCGTGATGGCGAACGCAACATAAATCGGCTGGCGGCACAGGCGGAAAAGCCCGCGTGTCGGCATCGGCGGGAACACCGGCTTTGTGTTCCGAAAGACCGCCCACCAGCCGAGCGATCCGACCTGGAGCGTGATCCCAGCGTCGACCATCGATTTCAGGAGCAGAAGCCAGCCCGCGGTATACAGAATCGTCGTGAGCAGAAGCGCCGCGCCCTGCGCCTGCCACCAGATCGTTCCGCTCGGCGACCACCACAGGAACAGCACAAGAATTTGCGCCGATGCCACGATGACGTAGCTGGTGGTTGCAAGGTCCGTCGCGACAGAAGCAGGCGCCATTGCGCGCAACACGGCGCGGCCGCGCGCCGTCAACAGCAGTGAATGTGCCAGCGGGAATTGCAACAGCAGCAGGCCATTGGCGAACCAGCTCCAGGGAGAATGCAATGCGCCGAGCGACCGGCTGAGACCGAAATACATCTCATAGATCATCACCGTGACGGCAACCACAAACAGCCCGTGACAAAGCACACCATAACTGAGCGCGAGAGTTTGCCGCTTGATCGTCGCAGTGGCGAAATTTGTAAATGACATCGGCCGCAAACTTGTTATCCAGAGGCGAGACGAACCCATTGAGAGCGGTTTGAATTAAAAAGACGGCAGCGCGATGCTGCCGTCAGATTTTTGTTGCGGGACCTGGTTTCAGAAATAACCGTAATAGGGATTCCCGCACACCCATGCGCGTTGCCAACCCCACGGAGTTGGCTGCCAGCGCCAGCATCCGAAGTCTGCGCTGGCGTAGCCGACGAAGAATGGTCCACCGAAGAACCGGCGGCGATGAAAGAACGCGACGTGTCGTCCATTCCAGTTCGACCAGCGGGGACCACCGGCCCAACGAGCGCCGGCAAAGCGCGCACCGCCGCCACTCACATGGGCCATAGCCATATGCGAGCCACCGCCGGACCAATGACCGCCACCGCCGCCCCAGTGACCGCCACCGCCACCGTGACCGCCGCCGCCGCCACCGCGTGCCAGCGCATCCGTTGAAACCAAGGCGAGCAAGAGAAAAGCAGCAAGGCCTATTGCCGTTGATCGCATCATCATGACGCTCCTCCCATCCTTGGGGACGCCCCTGAAACTACATACACGCAAAGCGGGAGCGATATTCCAACCTCACGGTGGTGTGACTGCGCGCACGCAAGTTCCGCGTGGCGCGCCGCGCATGCGTTGCGCCGCGCCATCCCTTCCGAGCGGTTAAAACCATCATCCAAACAGCGGGGACGGCTTTGGCCGTCGCTTAACGGACCGGAGGTATTATGCCGCGACGTTGATGAACGCCGGAGCGGATGATGAGCGTTGTCAAAACCGTTGTTGGCCTGTGTCTCGGCATCGCATTGTTTTCTGCGCTGCAAGCCGCCGGCGTGCGCACGCTTCAGGATTACATCAGGTCCGGCAACGCGAACGGCGGCCTGCCGATTGGAACGAACACCCCGATCGCGACAAGCTTCGATGCCGACGCGCTGAAAAACGGCATCCTGCCGAAATTTGCCCCGATCGATACCACCGAGGGCCAGCGGCTCGGCGTTGAGAGCGCAGCTCGCCGCGTCGATATGCAAATTCGCAATGCGCAGTCCCGCGTGCCACGGTTCTGAGCGAGTTTGCCAAAACCTCATGGTGAGGAGCGTCTCGAACCATCCTTCGAGACGCGGCCTTCGGCCGCTCCTCAGGATGAGGCAGAAAGGCCTGCCAACATGAGCAGAGAAAGTCTCGGACACGCCTATTCCCTCAGCTTCTCCGCGAACAGCACCATGGTCTTGCGATAGACCTCGGACCGGTTCCACTCACGCATCACCTGGAAATTTTCTGTTCCCTCGCGGAAGGGGGCGCCGGCCTTCCAGCCATTGGTCTTGAGCAGATTGGCGGTCGACGCCAGCACGTCGGGCACGCTGTGGCGGAGATCGACATGGCCGTTGCCGTCAAAGTCGACGCCATACTTGATGTAGGACGACGGCAGGAATTGCGTTTGGCCGATTTCGCCGGCGAAGGCGCCGATCAGATCGCGCAAAGGCAAATCACCGCGCTGGACGATCTTGAGTGCGGCGATGAGTTCGGCCTGAAACAGTTCAGTGCGGCGGCAATCATGCGCCAGCGTCGCGAGCGTGCGCACCACCGGCAGCTTGCCCATGTCGCCGGTGCCGTTGTCGCTTTCCAAAGTCCAGATCGCCATGATCAGTTCTTTTGGCACGCCGAATTGCTGCTCGATGCGCGCCAGCAGTTGCGCGTGTTTTTGCATCAGCCCTTTGGCGCGCTTGATGCGGGCGGGGATGACGCGGGTAGAGGCGTATTCCTCGAAGCTCTTGGCGTGGAACATGCCGCGCTGGCGCCGGTCGAAGGACAGCACCGCCTGATCCTCCGTCACGCCGGCAAGGGCCTGGCCGATGACATCGCGCGAAATGCCGGCGGCGGCCGCCTCGCGGCTCATCGCAGAGAGGAACGTGTTGAAATCGCCCCCGCATTGCGCCGCGCTGGCGGGCGCGGCGAACAGGAGCGTGGCGAGCAGGATGAACAAAGGGCGTGTGATCATGGACATACCCCACCACGCCCGCTCATTCCCGCGCAAGCGGGAATCCAGCCAAAGGAAAAGGATTGGGCCACCGCTTTCGCGGGGGTGAGCGGGTTTGCTGGACTTGCCGTCGTCGCGCCTGACGCCCCAATGCCGTCATTCCGGGGCGCGCTGAAAGCGCGAACCCGGAATCCAGAATACATTCGTGCTTGCATCTGGATTCCGGGTCCAGCCTTCGGCTGTCCCGGAATGACATCAACTGTTGTCCCCGACGACGGAACAGGATCTTCCGCGCGCGAGGGCATACAGGCTAGGATTGCATCCGGACGAACTGCAGCACAGGGAGCGACCGAATGCCGAAGGCCTATTGGGTCACCACCTATCGCGAGATCAAAGACCCCGCCAAACTCGCCGTCTATTCCAAGCTCGCTCCGCTCGCGCTCGCGCCGTTCGGCGTGCGCTATCTGTGCCGCGGCACCCCCGATGCGACGTTCGAGGCCGGGCTCAAGGAGCGGGTGGTCGTGTCGGAATTCCCCAGCCTTGAAAAGGCACTCACCGGGCATGACAGCCCCGGCTATCAGGAAGCGCTGCGTGCGCTCGGCGACGGCGCGGTGCGCGACATCCGCATCATCAGCGGCGTGGAGTGAGCCCCCTTCCCCGCTCATTCCCGCGGAAGCGGGAATCCGGCCAAACGACAAACAACTGGACCCCCGCTTTCGCGGGGGTGAGCGGCATATGTCGAAAGTCCTAATCCTTCGAGACGCGGCCTGCGGCCGCTCCTCAGGATGAGGCAGAGTTGTGAGATTGGCCTCCTCGTCATGGCCGGGCTTGGCCAGCGCGCTGTCACCAAATCCGTCATGGCCGGGCTTGGCCCGGCCATCCACGTCTTGCTTGTTGCACATCCGAAAGACGTGGATGCCCGGGACAAGCCCGGGCATGACAGTGTCAATGACGCGCGTGTCACGCAGACGTGTAACTTTGTGTGATGCCGCCGGGCGGTTTCGTCCGTATATGAAGACGAAATGCGATCTGGGAGATCCATGATGAAACGCTCTGCTCTTCTTCTCACCGCAGCTTTTGCCGCCGCCCTCACCGTTGCGCCGTTCGCAGCGAACGCCGAACCGGCCGTGACGATCCCGCCGCCCGCGGCCGACGAGACCGCGCAAGGCACCGGGCTCGAAACCGCCGTGCTCGCGGGCGGATGCTTCTGGGGTATCCAGGCCGTCTACCAGCACGTCAAAGGCGTCACCAATGCCGTATCCGGCTATGCCGGCGGCACACAGAAAGACGCCGTTTACGAAACCATCAGCTCGGGCCGCACCGGCCACGCCGAAGCCGTGAAGGTGACCTTCAACCCGCGCGAGGTATCCTACGGCAAGATTTTGCAGGTCTATTTCTCGGTCGCGCACGACCCGACGCAGCTCAACCGCCAGGGCCCGGATTCCGGCACGCAATATCGCTCCGAGATTTTCCCGCAAAGCGAAGCGCAAGCGAAAGTCGCGAAGGACTACATCGCGCAACTCGACAAGGCGAACGCCTTCAAGCGCCCGATCGTGACAAAAACCGATTCGATGAAGTCGGCCTTCTTTCCGGCCGAGGCTTATCATCAGGATTACGCGATCCATCATCCTTATCAGCCCTACATCGCCATCAACGACCTGCCGAAGGTCGACAACCTGAAGAAGACGTTTCCCGACCTCTGGCGCGACACCCCGGTGACCGTCGCGCAGGCTGAAAAGGGAAATTGAGTGGACGTTCTCTCTGCCTCATCCTGAGGAGCGGCCGCAGGCCGCGTCTCGAAGGATGGAGCGGCCTCATGCTTCGAGACGCGCACTTCGTGCGCTCCTCAGCATGAGGGCTTGAAGAAGCGACCTGACGCCCACAACTCCGCTCACCCCCGCGAAAGCGGGGGTCCAGAGCACACTGTTGATCTCCCGATGCATTGCATTGGATTCCCGCTTGCGCGGGAATGAGCGGGAGAGGGTCATTGACGCTGACATGAGCGACACCGCCTGAAACCCGAGCACCGGCCACCACCATCATTCATTCAGCACGCCATGCCTGGCGAGATAATCATTCAACGCCTTATGGAATTCGGCCTGCACGCGCGGCCATTCCCGTTCCATCTCCTCGGCTGACGGCCGCGGGAGATTGGCGCAAGTATTGTTCGGCGCCATGCAGCCGCGATTGCACTGGCATATCAACTCCCGGCAGCCATGCCATTGGTTGAGGAACATGGCAAATTTGCCGCGCGACCTGGTAGCGGAATTCGTCGATGTCATCAGGCATCGTTTCGTCGTCAAGACTGGCCGCTTTCAGGCGGCGCTTAAAAGAGCTCGTATCGTGCTTGCGTTCTTGGCTTGAAAGTTTACGCGATGACGTGTTGGTCGTTGTCATTTTGATTTTTCCTGCGATGAGATGAGTGAGAACTTAGGGCGAGACCACGGGGGATCGTTTCCGCGCGCGGCACCGCGCCGGACTTTGGCCTTTCCCCTGCACTTGGTTTTGAAAGTGCGAGGGGGGTGGAGCGCCGATCGGCGCTGCCTCCGCCACCCGCCTCCATCCGCTTCCGCCTTGCGGCTTCCGCGAACTTCGGCGGGCCGCGCCCTGCGACGACGCTGGGCGCGTCGCCGAACGGCGCTCCACCTTGCGGCTTTTCTGTCCCCGGCGCCGTGCTTCCGTGGGGCGCAAACCGCGGAGTTTAGCCCGCCGTCCGGGGCGGCTTCCGCCGCCCGTCGTCGCCCCAGCGTCCAGCCATTAAAGGCAGCCGGTCATAATGCCGGCGGACGACTGGCCGGGGCCTCCCGAGTGCGGGGTTACAAGCCCCGCCCGCGGGCGCCGCCGCCACCCCACGTTCGACAGTGTCCTGCAGAACGCCCCTCGCGCGGGGTGACCGGCGATAGGAATATATGCTTTAGGAATTAAGTCAAGGGGAGGTTGTGGATAGCTGGGCGTGACGAAAGCCGGCGCAATGCGCCGAAGGCCGAAAAGCTGAAGAAATTATTTGCCGAGCTCTCGCACGATCACGACCGTTGCAGACACCGCGAAGTGGAATTGGTGAGTTTTTCACCAGTTTACACTTGATTTAGCCAGAGTTTGAACTCAACCTACAGTTCTCCGCTGGCACTGACCTGGCGACAACGGCGCGTGACGTAACTTAATGTTGCCTGCGTTCCGTTTCGATACCTGAGGTACGCCCTTTGGGTAACCTTGGGATTCTCTCGGTTGACGACTCCAAGTTTTGGTGTCGCTGGTAGCTAGCGGTGAACGACGGAGGCGCCGCATGCGAAAGAAAAACGCACGCAGGACGCACCTTGTTCGCGACGTAGCAGCAATTTTGGTGCCTGTTTTACAGGTAATCAAGTTGATCGTTGAAATCGCGAACAAGGTCGCCAACTGCCATGCTTGTAAATTACAAGTTCAAATATCAAACTCGCGGCAAGTTTATATATGTCCCCAATGAAGGGGCTATTCGCCGCGCCGAACGTCTTTTTAAATTTTTCAGGCACGTAGAATTTCCAGATTATTTTTATCATTACAAATCTGGTGGTCATGTCGCAGCCCTTCACACTCATATTTCCCAGCGCTACTTTTTCAAAATTGACTTACAAAACTTCTTTTATTCTATAGCGAGAGAAAGAGTTTTTCGCACTCTCCGTAACTGGCACTTTCGACCCGGCGGCAACTACGCGCGATGGTCTTGCGTGCGTAACCCTTATCCTGAGGGCCCTGATTACGTACTGCCAATCGGATTTTTACAGTCGCCGATGCTCGCAAGCCTCGTGTTGATGCGTTCGCCGATAGCGACAGCCATTCGCGAAGTACGCGAAAGAGGCGTGGTGATCTCCGTTTACTTAGATGACTTTATCGGCTCTCACGCAGACGCGAATGTTCTTCAGGAGGCTTATAAGAAGATTCTGGCCTCGTGTGTCGAAGCAAATTTCATTCCGAACGAGCAGAAGCTCACTCCTCCGAGTGAGGCAATCATTGCATTTAACTGCGATCTGACGCATGGCCACACAGAAGTGACGCAAACAAGGATTGAAAAATTTCTTGAAAAAGAACGCTCTGCTATTTCACAACAGGCATTCGACGACTATCGTCTGCGAAGTCACAACAAAGAATACTATTTAATCTCTGAACCAATTCAACGACCGTCTTCCGTTACTTAAGAATCGATTCGTTGTTCAACCTTCGTAACAAAATGTTTGGTAATAACTTTTTTGCCAACCAATTCTTGAGTTGTTTTTAGTCTTACGCGTAAGCGATCGCCATGACGAAAGCTCTCATTTCCATCTAGAACTTTCCGTCTGTAATTCTCATCAGTTACTTTTGCTGTAATTGGCATTCGACCGTATTTGAACTTCCACATGGCCTCTCCTTCAAGGACCGGGGACACGACATCTAGGATCGCCTCGATTTCGCTTTCGAGAGGCTTGTCACTTGGTCGAATTGATTTGAAGTTTTCAAGATCGACTTTCTCATAAACCGCAATTCGTCGTCCGCCGCGCTTCAGTTCGAGTTTGGACGCGCCGCGGCGCGTCGGTAACTCAAGTTTTTGCGCATCAGCTCCAATGTTATTTATCATTAGCGTGTTATAAACATTTCCATTAACGACGGTTACATCACCATCGACATTCTCAATCTGGAGAGCATTTCCATTAGTTACGTTTTGTACTTTTTGGGGAGGTTGCCCCTTCAGGAATTTGCGCAGGTCTAGCCATGTCTTTATTAAGTCGTGGACGTCTTTGATTCCTAAAATCAGGGCCGGAAATGCAGCAAAGCTAGCTTGGGCCGTAGCAGCGAGTTCAAACACCCATTGCAAATCAATAGAGCCCGCTTGAACGTGCTCGATGCGAATGGAAGGCTTTCTCCCGGAACCGTAGCAAGTCCGAGCCGCTTTCGTCGTAATCTTTGTGAAAGCGGCAAGTACTTGGAGCAATTCAACTGCTTCAAGTTCTGACGGGCTGGTGGAGCCCCGATAGTACAATGTTAAAGAGGGCTCTGCTGCCATGTGGTTTCCCCCCGGAGTACACACGCGACGGTTGTTGTATCACAGATAAATGAAAAACGGCGGGCCACTGCCCGCCGTTTCCTTTCCGATGGATTGTAAGAACTAGATCCCCGCTTTCGCGGGGATGAGCGGTCACAAGGTCTCCGTCATGGCCGGGCTCGTCCCGGCCATCCCGATTCATAAGGCACAGCCCTACCCTCCGAAACGAGATCGCCGGGACAAGCCCGGCGATGACGTTTGAGTATTTGGCTAAGCCGCGATCAGTTATCGAGGAACGACCTTAGCTTCCGGCTCCGGCTCGGATGCTTCAGCTTCCGCAGCGCCTTCGCCTCGATCTGGCGAATACGTTCGCGGGTGACCGAGAACTGCTGGCCGACTTCTTCCAGCGTGTGGTCGGTGTTCATGCCGATGCCGAAGCGCATGCGCAGCACGCGCTCCTCGCGCGCCGTGAGCGAGGCGAGCACGCGCGTCGTGGTCTCGCGCAAATTCGACTGGATCGCCGCGTCGATCGGCAGGATCGCGTTCTTGTCCTCGATGAAATCGCCGAGATGCGAATCCTCCTCGTCGCCGATGGGCGTCTCGAGCGAGAGCGGCTCCTTGGCGATCTTGAGGACCTTGCGCACCTTCTCCAGCGGCATGCCGAGCTTTTCGGCGAGCTCTTCCGGCGTCGGCTCGCGGCCGATTTCGTTGAGCATCTGGCGCGAGGTGCGCACGATCTTGTTGATCGTCTCGATCATGTGCACCGGAATGCGGATGGTGCGCGCCTGGTCGGCGATCGAGCGGGTGATGGCCTGGCGGATCCACCAGGTCGCGTAGGTCGAGAACTTGTAGCCGCGGCGGTATTCGAATTTATCGACCGCCTTCATGAGGCCGATATTGCCTTCCTGGATCAGATCGAGGAATTGCAGGCCGCGGTTGGTGTATTTCTTGGCGATGGAGATGACGAGGCGCAGGTTCGCCTCCACCATTTCCTTCTTGGCCTGGCGCGCTTCGCGCTCGCCCTTCTGCACCATGTGGACGATCTTGCGGAACTCGGCGATCTCGACGCCGGTCTGCGCCGCGAGATCGTGCACCATGCCGCGGATTTCCTTGATGCGATCCTTTTCCTTGGCGACGAGGCTCTTCCAGCCTTTGGCCGAGAGCTTCGAGACGCGGTTGAGCCAGCGCGGGTCGAGCTCGCCGCCCATATATTGCTTGAGGAACTCCTCGCGCGCGACGCCATAGCTTTCGGCAAGCCGCATCAGCCGGCCTTCGCTCGACACGAGGCGCTTGTTGATGTCGTAGAGCTGCTCGACGAGGCTGTCGATGCGCGGCTGGTTGAGGCGCAGCGATTTCACCTCGGAGATGATCTCTTCCTTCAGCTTGCGGTACTTGCGCTCCTGGGCCGGCGAGAGCGGCAGCGACGAGCTGCGCAAGCGGTTTTCGATATCCTGTTCCTGCAGCCGGCGCAGCTTCTTGAAACTGTCGGCGATCGTATCGAAGGTCTCGACCACCTTCGGCTTGAGCTCGGCTTCGATTGCCGCGAGCGACAGGGAATTCTCCATGTCGTCTTCGTCGTAATCGCCCTCGGCCGCGGCCTCGCCGGGATCCTTCGGCCTCTTCGCCATCGGCGCCAGGCGCGCCCGGTGTCGCCTTGAACGGCGTGGCGGACGGCGGCGCGGCAGGCGGCGCAGCCGGCTGCACGACCTGAAGATGCGGCGCGCCGGGAACGGGCGTGCCGACAGGCTGCGGAACCGGTTTGCCATCGGGGCCGATGATCACCGGCACCTGCATCTGCTTGGCGTCGGGGCCGGCGTAGGTCGCTTCAAGGTCGATGATGTCGCGGAGGAAGACTTTTCCCTCGTTCAACTCATCGCGCCAGATGATGATGGCCTGGAAGGTGAGCGGGCTTTCGCAAAGCCCTGCGATCATCGCTTCGCGGCCGGCCTCGATGCGCTTGGCGATGGCGATTTCGCCTTCGCGTGAGAGCAGCTCGACCGAGCCCATCTCGCGCAGGTACATGCGCACGGGATCGTCGGTGCGCTCGGACGGTTCTTTCTTTTCGGTGGTGGCAAGCGACTTGGCCTTCGCCTCGACGACTTCCGTGCCGGTATCCTCTTCGTCGTCATCGGCCTCGTCGGCGGCCTTCTCGCCTTCTTCGCCGTCGGCTTCCTCGGTCTCGACGACATTGATGCCCATCTCGTTGAGCATCGCGTAGATGTCCTCGATCTGGTCGGAGGACACCTCGCCCGAAGGCAGCACTTCATTGATCTGGTCGATGGTGACGTAGCCGCGCTTCTTGGCGGCCTTGATCATCTTCTTGACGCCGGCATCGGAGAGATCGAGAAGCGGCAGCGGCGATTCAGGCGCGCCTTCTTCCTTCTCCGGGGCGGGTTCTTTTTCTTTTGCCTGGGCAGCCTTTGCCTTGCTCGCCATTCCGAAATCTCCTGGACCATCGCGGCCAATTTGCCGGTGGCCACGGCCAAAAAGGGCCGCGCCGGCGAGGCGCCGCCCCCGAATCAGGTCATCCAGTGTCCTCGGAACCCGCTTAAGCTCCGATTAACCTAAGAATACAGCTGGAATCGACCCTTTATTCCACGCCGGCCTTGCTACTTTCCCGGTCCCTTTACCGCATGATTTTGTCCGAAAACCGGTACCCACTTTTCGGAATCATGCGCCAGGCGGCGGGACATGCTCATAAGCTACGAACGCCCCGACCGGAAGAGGCTCCAAAGCCCTCAATCAGGGCCTCGGTTCCTTCCACCCGTTCCAGGCGGCTTTTGACGTCGCGCAACCGCAAATAGTTGGCTTCGCTCGCGTCCTGGCCCAATGCCTGTTCGGCGTCCTTGAGCTCCTTAGTTAGTGAATGCCACTGCCGATGCAAGGCGACCAGCTGCGACCAGGTCACTAAAACATCGTCCGGCGCAGCCTCGGGACGGGCCCCCCAGACCGAAGGCGTGGTGATCGACTGGGCGATCCGCGCCATCGTGTCGGTGAGGTTGCGGGCGGCGAGTTCGGCCTTGAGTGCCCCGGCATCGAGCGCGGAGGCATGGGCGGAGTCATGGGCGGCGATGTCGATCAGCGCGCCTTTGAGCCGCTCGGCATCGCCATGGCGGAACTCGAGCGAAGCAAGCTCTTCCAGATGGTCGTGCAGCAGCCAGGGATGGTTGAGCGTCGCCTGCAAGATGAGCGCCTCGCGCAACGGTACCGTGATGCGGTGGCCGCGATGCACTGGGCTCGACGCCAGCTGCTGGCTCACGACCACATAGGGCATCGACCGGCCCTGGGTTCGCGGCGCGACGGCCTGGCGTTGCCAATCGCCGTTGCGGCCGCCACCCCATTGGCCGCCGGAACGAGGCTCACGCCAGTTGCCGCCAGAGCGCGACCCTTCACGCGAGTCTTGCCAGTTGCCGCGCGATCGCTGCTCACGCTGCGCACGCACGGGCGCGAAGAATTGCGAGAGCCGCGCGCTGAAATCCTGACGATAATAGCGGCGCACGGCTTCATCGCCGATCGCTGTGGTCACTTCGTTGATGCGCGCTTCCAGCGCCGCGCGGCGCTCCGGCGTATCGAACGAATGGCCTTCCGTCTCGCGCGTCCACAACATGTCGGCGAGCGCCTTTGCCGCGTTGACGACATCGCTCACAGCCTCGCGGCCGCCCGAGCGCAACAGATCGTCGGGGTCTTGGCCCTGCGGCAACAGCGCGAACTTCAGGCTCTTGCCGGGCTTGAGCCGCGGCATCGCCAGATCCACCGCGCGATAGGCCGCGCGTAAGCCTGCATTGTCGCCGTCGAAACACAAAATCGGCTCATCCGCCATTTTCCAGAGCAGGCCGAGTTGATCTTCCGTCAGCGCCGTGCCGAGCGGCGCGACCGCTGCGGGAAAGCCCGCGGTCACCATCGCGATCACATCGACATAACCTTCAACCGCAACGATGGACGCCCCATCGTGCGCTGCCTGGCGCGCGGCGGAAATGTTGTAGAGCGTTGCGCCTTTGTGAAAGAGCGGCGTCTCCGGCGAGTTTAAATATTTCGCCTGCGCGTCTTTCTCCAGCGCGCGGCCGCCGAAGGCAACCACGCGGCCGCGAAAATCGCCGATCGGAAACATCACGCGATCGCGGAACCGGTCGAACGGCACCGGAATGTCGTCGCCGGAAATCAAGCAGGCCCGCCTCGACCATGTCCTCAACAGGAATGCCGTGCGAGCCGAGATGTTCTTTCAACGCGAAGCGTTCGCCCGGCGCGTAGCCGAGCCGGAATTTCAACTGCGTCGCCGGATCAAGGCCGCGGTCGGCGAGATAGCCGCGCGCCTTTGCGCCGACGCGCGAGGCGAGCGTCGCTTCAAAAAATTTCGCGGCGATCTCCATGACATCGTGCAGCGTCTTGCGCCGCGCATCGCGCTGCTCGTCCTCGCGCGAGACTTTCGGCAACGGCATACCCGCCATTTGCGCCAGACGTTCCACGGCTTCGGGGAAGCTGACGCCTTCGCTTTGCATGATGAAATCGAAGATGCTGCCGTTCTTGCCGGAGGAGAAATCAAACCACGCCTGCTTCTGGTCGTTCACGAAGAAGGACGGCGTCTTCTCCTTGTTGAACGGCGACAGGCCCTTGAACTCGCGGCCCGAGCGCACGAGCTTGACGCGCTTGCCCACGACTTCCGACACCGGAAGCCGGGCTTTGAGCTCGTCGAGGAACTGGGGCGTGAAACGCATGGTTTTTTTTGCGCGCCCGGGGCGCGGGTCTGGATCAGGCGGTTTTGGCCGATTCGATTCGCCTATCATAGGGCGGCGAATGGGTCTTTGTGCGTCGACGCAAAAAACGTGCGCGCCAGCCGACTTTTGGGGCCCTATCCTAGTTTTCCACAGGACGGCCCAAGTCTGTGGAAGACTAGCATTGTCATCGCCGGGCTTGTCCCTTCGATTGTCATTCCGGGACGCGCCGACGGCGCGAACCCGGAATCCAGAACCCACTCAGTGCTGGCATCTGGATTCCGGGTCCGGCCACCAGGGGTGGCCGTCCCGGAATGACACCGGCCGGGACAAGCCCGGCGATGACAAGGTTGGTGGCCTCCCCGGAAATTCTCACGCGTATAGCCCTTCGCGCCACGGCCATGCTTGATCTAGGCTCCAGCACATCAGGTCTGGAATTGCGCGACATGAGTTCGAAAACGTTCCTCCTCATCCACGGCGCCTGGCATGGCGGCTGGGCCTGGCAGCGTGTCGCCGACCGGCTGCGGGCGCGCGGGCACCAGGTGTTCACGCCGACGCTCACCGGGCTTGGCGAACGCGCGCATCTGCTCCATCCGGACGTCGATCTGTCGCTCCACATCGCCGATGTGCTTGGCGTCATCACACACGAGCGGATCACGGATTGCGTGTTGGTCGGCCATTCCTATGGCGGCTGCGTTGTGTCCGGTGTGGCCGAAAAAGTGTCCGGCATCATCCGCTCGATCGTCTTTCTCGACGCGTTCATCCCTGACAATGGCGATGCCACGGTCGATCTCGTGCAACCGGCGGTGCAGGAGATCATCCAGGCGGCGCTCGAGCGCGGCGACACCACGATCCCCGTACGCGATGCGGCGGCATTCAAGGTGAATGAGAAGGATCGCGCGTGGGTGGATTCGCTTGCAGGCCCGCAGCCGATCCGGACCATGACCGAAAAGATCAAGCTCACAGGCGCGCGTGAGCGGATTGCGAAGAAGACTTACATCCGCGCCTCAGGCTATCCGAACGTGTCGTTCGAAAAAGCGCATGCGCGCGCGAAGGCCGATCCCACCTGGCGGACATACGACGTGCCGTGCGGCCACGATGTGATGATCGACGCGCCGGACCGGCTGACGGAAATTTTGCTCGAGGTGGGGTGAAAGCACGACCTGGCGCTACCGCCCCTTGGCCGCGATCAGGCCGTCGAGTTGTTGATACTCAGGGCAAGTCGTGCCGCCGCAAAGCGCCTTGACGTGCTCAAGGTCGCCACGCGCCTTGGCGATATCGCCCTGCACAACATAGAGCGCGCCTGAATCGCTCCAGGTCCGAACGTGATTGGGATCGGCGGCAAGCGCCTTGCTGTACCAGGCGCGCGCCTCGGCCAGATTTCCAAGCTTGGCATTGGCGAATCCGATCGAGTCCGCGACATCCGGGTGATCGTCATAGCCGAGCGATTTCATCGCCGCGATGCCGGCTTGGTATTTTCCTGAGAGAATAAGCGCGCGCGCCGTCTGGAAGTTGTTTATCAACTGCTGCTCAGACGGCGGCTGAACGGCGACAGGCGGAGGCGCTGGCTGGACAATGGCGGGCGCGGGTTGCGCGGCAGCAGGCGGCGGCGGCTGCACAATGACAGGCGCCGGTTGCGCGGCGGCTGGGAGTGGTTTTGGCGCCGGCGCCACGCGTTCTTTGACTTCCTCTTTCCCTTTGCGTTTGGATTTTGGTTCGGTTGTTTGCTCCTTGCGCGCAGCCGGTTTCTCCGGCTCAGCGTACGGACTTCGGTTGCAGAAGCCGCCGACGCCGCTGACCGCCGCCATGCACTGGTCGTAAGTGTAAAAACCGCAATTGTTGCCGCCGTTGCGGTAAGCGGCGCACCAGCCGGGTTCCTTTTCCTTGGCCACGGCCGGCGTGGCGAGCGCGAACGCAGCTGAAATGATCAGGCTGCAACGAGCGAGAATTCGCATCGGATACTCCCGTAGGCAAAAGCTCAGAGAACTAGTGTCCTTTGCCTTTGCTACCGCCTGAGGATTTTGTGTTGCTGCCCTGACCGATGGCATTCACAAGCGGAGCGGTATTAACATTCCGCCCTGACTTCAACTTTTGAACGTCCGACGGCTTGTTCGTTTTCTGATTCAAATTCTGAGATTTACGCACGCATTCGCCATTGACCAGATACATGCCCCGCCCGCACGTCGTTTTTTTCGAGTCACCCTGTGACCTGACACATTGGCCGTTCTTGCCTTCGGTCATGCCGAATTTGCAGCGGCAAGCACTCCCATCAAAAGACTTGCCGCCCGTGCAGTCCGGAGTTGTCGGGCACTGGCCGTCCTTCTTCGGCTTGCCATTCGGGCAAAGATCCGGCGTGCCGCCGCAGTGGCCGGTTTGGTAGTCGCGGATGTTGCAGCACGTTCCGTTCACAGAAACCTGGGCCGGCGGACAGGTTTGCGTCGTGGGGACGTGGCAATCGTCGCCAACCGTTCCACCACGGCAGACGCACTGCCCACCGATCAGTAATTTTGGGAACTGGCAGGTTGGCTGCAACCCCGTCCCGGGCGTTGGGCAATCTTTGCCCCGGCAAGGCACCGTGGGGGTGCCGCCACAGTGGCCGGCTTGGTAGTCGCGGATGTTGCAGCACGTTCCGTTCACAGAAACCTGGGCCGGCGGACAGGTTGTCGTCGTCGTCGGGCAACTTCCATCTGAGTTGCGCGCCAGGCCGCCGGCGCAGCCGGTCACCGGCAGGCAATTGGGACCCTGGCAACCAGGGTCGATAAAGTAGCATTTGCCGTCGAGACCTCTCCTCGCATTGTCGGGACACGCCTGCGTGGTGGTGCCGCATGTGCGTGCTGTCAGCGCCTCTCGCGTACAGCACGTTCCATTCACGTTGAACGTCGGGAAGGGACAGGACGTCGTCGTTGGCGTCGGACAATTTCCGTCGCTGTTGCGGGCGCTGCCATCGGCGCAGGGCGGGTTCGGCGGCGGGGGCGGCGGAGGCGGCGGCGACTGCGGTTGCGGCGTCCCGACCTGCACCTGTACCTGCTTGCAGACCTGCTGCGACTGGTTATCCAGTAGCTCACGGGCTCGCGCGGCAGGATCTACTCCTGTCCCCGGCTTGGAGCTGGATCCCTGTGGCAGTGGAAGGATCTAAGCCGGATAGCGGCCCGGGGAGTCCTTGCGGCGACTGGTTAGACGGCCCCGAATGAGATCCTTGCTGCAACTGGTTAGACAGTTGCTGGGTCTGCCCGGGTGTCAAAGTCGTGTTCGACTGAACTGGGCCTGCATTGGCCGCAGCCGCCCCCTGCGGCGCAGCGCAATTCTCAACCATACCGGTCGTGATGTTTGAGACTGGGATTGCTACGTCGACAATAATCTCGGCAGGCGTTCCTGCTGGAAGGTTGGCGACGGGAGTCGTCAGGCTGCACGTCATCGAGGTGGCGTTTGTCGAATTGGTGCATTGCCAACTCGACAGCGGGGTGGGGCTGGCCGGCTCGATATGAACGATCCGCGCCGGGGCCCCCGGCGTGTCTGTGAAAGCAGCCCCGCTGACGTTCGTCACCGAAACCGTAAATTTGCAGTAATAATAGGGACCCACGATTTGCGCGGCCCACGGCGGCGTTTCAGCCGGATGCGTACGGTCATCGAAATAACAGCTCTTCGGCGCCGTCTTGTCGACGGTGTATTTCGGCGGCGTCGGCTTCGGCGGCGGGATAGGGATGCACTTCACGTTGTTGGTGTAGTTCGGCTCGTTCAACGGATTGCCGATCACAGCCGCGCAATTTTGCGGTTTGCGACCACGCAAACCCGGGGTGACCTTTCCGCCGACTTCCATGACGACCGTTTCATGCGGATGCAACGTCGCATTGGAGAGCACGCACGCGTGTAAATGGACGTCAGGCGGCACCAACTGCTGCACATTCGGAGGAAGGCTGGATGTCGGCACGGGCCCACAATTGAAGTTGCCACCCGCAGGCGAGATGAGCTGATTGCTGGTGATGGTGCCGGGACTAAGACCTTCGAGCACGATAATCGGACCCGTATAGTCCCCCGGCCCGTTGTTGGTGACGGTAATCCGGAATTTGCACACGCCTTTGTCGTTGCAGGTGCCTTTTTTATCGATCGAGAGATCTGGTCCGTTCGGCTTCGTGCAGCGGCCATTATTGGCGACTTGTCCTTCCGGGCAGCACGGAATTCCGATCGCGTGGGGCCGGCGCTCCGGCTTGCACACCGGCTGCCCGCACTTTCCGTCAGGAGTCATTTGCTCAGGCGGGCACGACGAAGACGTCGGGACGCATTGATCGTTAACGCTGGTATAACCCGCTGGGCAGTCATCACTCGTCTGACTCGCCGCCTCGGTCAACATTTCCCCCAACGCCGGGTCGATCTTTGTATGCGCGCAGACGCGCCAAATCGCCACGCCGCCGAGATGGCCCGCCCAGGCTGGACGCTCGCCGATGCCGTAGTAGTCGATGAAATAGGAATTGAACGGCGGCAGATTGAGCGGCTGGACCATCGCGATCGCGTTGCCCTGCAAGCCGTGCACGGCCAGCAGACCGCCGGGCTGCAACAGACGGGTAATGGCCGGATCCGGCGACATGCGCAACCGCTCGCCGGTGGTCCATAGCGAACCGGCGCACACCGCGCGGTTGATATTTCCGGCCGCATCGTAGCCGTAGCCGATGGCAATGCCGCCATTGTCGTTATGAAAATTCGGCGGAAAGCCGATGGCATATTCTTTGGGAACTGGAAACCAGAAATCCTCGCTGGGTGGATCGTCGGGCGCCGTCGGCCGGAAGCGCAACACGCGGCTCTCGCCCGGCTCAGCCAGCGCCTCATAATCATAGGCGCCGGTCGGTGCACCGCGTTCGGCAACCACCATGTCACCAGAACTGTCGAAAAGAATTTCGGAGATTTCAGATCCGGCCTGCGCGCCGCGCGGCACCGTTACTTCGCCGCGCGCATCGGAACCGAATGAACCATCGGCGCAACACCGCAACCGACCAGATGCGCAGGCCGGCGGCGACAGCGTAATAGAGACGGCCTTGATTGACCGCCAGGCCGAAAATGCGACGCGCCGGCGGCGCATAACCCCAGGTCGCGGGATTGGTGCTGTCGAACGCCGGATTTTGCAGATCGATCCGCTTGCGCGGGTCGAACGGCACCGGCGGCAAACCCGCCGCGGCCAGCGCTTGCGTGCCGTGGTCGAAACGTCCGCGCTCGGCGCCGTCGAGCGTGAAGCGATGGATCATGCCGGTGTCGCGGTCTGCCACAAAGAGCTGATGCGACTCCGGATCGAATGCCAGCCCGCCAAGTGCTGGTCCGGAATTACGCGCGCCGTTCAGCGTCACGTTGGCGAACAGCGTCACCGCGCCGGTTTTGCCGTCAATCTTCCAGATCGAGCCCGGCCCGCCGCCCGCGATCACCGGTCCGAACAAGCCGGGCATGAACGCCGCATTCGGTGCGCCGCCGCGCGAACGATCCGGCAGGCCATCGCCATCGTTATCGGGAACGACGATCGGCAATCCATAGGCGGAGGTGGCAGCAGCGTAGATATTCGGCGGGTTCGCGTCGTCGAGCGCAACCGAAAAGACCTGGCCGATCTGACGGGCGGTTGCCGTGAACGGCTTCTTGGCCGCGACGAGTTGGCCTTGGGCCGCGGCACCCAGCCGGTCGAGACCGATCACCCGCAGGGCGGGTCCATTGAGGTTGATAAAAGTCTTGTCGAGGCGCCGTGCTTCAGCCGGTGAACCGACGACGAACGTCCCGGAAAACCCTGCTACTGCCGCATCGCCTGCCGGCAATACAGGGAGCGCGTTCTGCGCCGACGCGGTGGCAGACAGAAACGCAAAACACAGCATATGCGCGGTGATACACGCGCAAATAAGCGCATAGCGTCGGACCACGGTCGCCCCCCGCGGGTCGTATTCGCAACTTCAAGCGGAGGTATTCTAGGCAGGTTGTTGACCGGAGCGCAAATGACGCGCGCCGACCCCGGCGTCATATTGCCGTCACGTGGGCCACTTTTGGTCGGTTTTTCGCTACTGCGGCTCCAGTCCCGACGCCTTTACGACATCCTTTGCGGCTTCGCGGTCAGCCTTGATCTCGGCGGCAAACTGCGCGGGCGTGTTGATCGCCGGCACCTGCCCGCGACTGATCACATATTTCTCGACGAACTCCTTGTCGGCGAACACCCGCGTCACTTCTGCCGCGATCTTGTCGACGACCGGCTTCGGCATCGCCCGGCGGCGCAAACAGCCCGTACCAGGTTTGCGACGCTGCGCCCTTGTAGCCGAGATCGCTCCATGTCGGCACATCGGGCAACAGCGGCGTGCGGATATTATTGACCAGCGCCAGCGCATTCATCTTGTTGGCGCGGATTTGCGCGATCACGTTGCCGAGGCCGATGAGGCCGATCGGCGTCGAGCCGCCGAGAATGGCGTTGGTCGCCTCGCCGCCGCCTTTGAACGGCACGCGCACCCAGTCGGCGCCTTTGTCCTGCTTGAGGCTGTCCATGTAGACAACGCACGGGATCGAAGCTGTGAGATAAGAGAGCGTGCCGGGCTTTGCTTTTGACACGGCAACGAGTTCGTCCACGCTCTTGGCGCCAAGATCGGAATTGATCACCAGCACCTGGATCAGGTGGAACAGATTAACAATCGGCGTGAGCTTGTCGGGATCGAACGTCAGGCTTTTGAAGAGGTACTGGTTGTAGATCATCGGATCGGCATTGATGATGCAGATCGTGTAGCCATCCGGCTGGGCATCCTGGCAGGCGCGCGCGCCGATATTTCCGGAACCGCCGGGGCGATTTTCGATGATGATCGGCTGGCCGAGACTCTTGTGAAGCTCTTCGCCGAGCACGCGCATGAAAATGTCACTGATGCCGCCGGCGCTCGAAGTGGTGAGCACGTGGATCGGACGGCTTGGGTAGTTTTCCTGAGCGTGCGCCGCCACTGTCATAAAGAGCGCAGCAATCAGAACCGCAACACGAGTCATTTTTTTCTCCTCGAGATACTCAGACTTATGTTTCTTTGGTCGTCATGCCCGGCTTTATGCCGGGCATCCACGTCTTCACGACCTAACGGCAATGCAAGACGTGGATGGCCGGGACGAGCCCGGCCATGACAATTTGCTTTATTGCAATCGCGCCTTCACCAGTCCGCTCGCCTTGCCCATATCCATTTGTCCGGCGTATTTCCCGCGCAAAATGCCGATGACCTTGCCCATGTCCTTCATGCCGGCGGCGCCCGTTTCCTTCACCGCCGCCTCGATCGCGGCCTTCATGTCGTCGTCCGACATTTGCTTGGGCAGATAGCCGGAGATGATAGCGATCTCTTCCTGCTCCTGCTTGACCAGGTCGGCGCGGCCACCCTTCTGGTAAAGCTCCACCAATTCCTGCCGCTGCTTGATCATCTTCTGAAGAAGGGGAAGCACCTCGGCGTCGCCAAGCGCCGGTTTGCCGGCGCCGCGCGCCTCGATATCGGCATTCTTGAGCGCGGAATTGACCATCCGTAGTGTGGAAACCGCCCGCTCGTTCTTGGCCTTCATGGCCTCGGTCAAAGCTTTATTGATGTCATCGCGCAGCACGGGGACCCCTTTCGTAAGTATTTTAAACGTTGGGGGCGGCACCCGGCGGCCCCTTGCCTCTCACACTATAATACGCAACTAAGAGGCCATGACCCAGACGAAAGCCGCTCCTGCCGGGACGTCCGGCGGGTCTTGGGCCGAACCCAAGCCGACAGCGCTGTTGGTGCTGGCGGACGGAACCGTTCTCGAAGGCTTCGGGCTGGGCGCGACCGGCCATGCGGTCGGCGAGGTCTGCTTTAACACCGCCATGACGGGGTATGAGGAAATCCTCACCGACCCCTCTTATGCCGGGCAGATCATTACTTTCACCTTCCCGCACATCGGCAATGTCGGCACCAACGAAGACGACATTGAGACCGTCAATATGGCTGCGACGCCTGGCGCGCGTGGCGTCATTATGCACAGCGCCATCACCTCGCCTTCGAATTACCGCGCGACCAAACACCTCAACGACTGGCTGAAAGCGCGCGGCATCATCGGCCTGGCCGGCATCGATACCCGTGCGCTCACCGCGCTGATTCGCGTGAACGGCATGCCGAATGCAGTGATCGCGCATTCGCCCAACGGCAAATTCGATCTCGACGCCCTGAAAAAAGAAGCGAAGGGGTGGCCGGGCCTCGTCGGCATGGACCTGGTGCCGATGGTGACAAGCGGCCAGCGCTTCACCTGGGATGAGACGCCGTGGGGCTGGGAAAAAGGCTATGCGCGGCAAACCAATCCTGAATTCCACGTGGTCGCTGTCGACTACGGCATCAAGCGCAATATTTTGCGCCTGCTCGCAGGCTCCGGCTGTAAGGTCACAGTCGTACCGGCCAAAACGTCGGCCGATGACATCATGGCGCTCAAGCCCGACGGCGTGTTCTTGTCGAACGGTCCGGGCGATCCGGCGGCGACCGGCGAATACGCGGTGCCGGTCATCAAGAAGTTGATCGACTCAGGGACACCGACCTTCGGCATTTGTCTTGGCCACCAGATGCTGGGCATCGCGGTCGGCGGCAAGACCATGAAGATGCATCAGGGCCATCACGGCGCCAATCATCCGGTCAAGGATCTCACAACCGGCAAGGTCGAGATCACCTCGATGAACCACGGTTTCGCCGTGGACAAGGACTCGCTGCCGAAGAATGTCGAGCAGACGCACGTGTCGCTGTTCGACGGATCCAATTGCGGCATCGCGCTGAAAGACAAGCCGGTGTTCTCGGTGCAGTACCATCCGGAAGCATCGCCGGGCCCGCGCGACAGCCATTATCTCTTCACGCGCTTTGTCGAAATGATGCGGCAGGCGAAACGGAAGATTGCCTAGGCGGATTTTCCATTCCGGTCATCGCCGGGCTTGTTCCGGCGATCCCGATCAGGAAGGCATTGTCCGCATAAGCGAGATGGCCGGGACAAGCCCGGCCATGACGGTCACAGCGGTTCTCATTCGCATGCCAAACACACCCCTCACCTTCATGTTCAGGGACGACGGCGCGGTCCCGAACAACCCGGTCTTGCCAGTGCTCGTCTACAAAGGGGCGATCGATGCTGGCAGCAAACGCAATCCTGAAAACGCGATCGAAAAATTATTTGCCGACAATGGTTGGGGTCACGGCCAATGGCGCAACGGCATCTTTCCTTTCGTCCACTACCATTCGATGATTCACGAAGCGCTTGGCATTGCGCGCGGCCATGCGCGCGTGCAACTCGGCGGACATGACGGTGAAATCTTCGAACTTGCCGCCGGCGATATCGCCGTGCTTCCGGCCGGGACCGGACATCAGAGACTTTCCGGCAGCGACGATCTTCTCGTGATCGGCGCTTATCCACCCGACGGCACATATAACCTCTGCCGCGGCGACAACCCGTCGGAGCGGGACAACGGCGCTGACCACGATCCCGAAAGTGCCCCTGCCCGACAGCGATCCCGTCCTCGGCAAGGATGGGCCCCTGCCGAAGCTCTGGCGGCGCTAGCTTTGCACTTGCTCGGCGCGCCCCCCTCTCCCCGTTGGGGAGAGGGCTGGAGTGAGGGGGTCTAGGACTCCCGATAGGCTATAACCCCTCACCCGGATCGCACGCGAACTCGGGTATACCCGAGTTCGCATTTTCAAGCGGCCGAAGTCGGAAACATCCGACTTCGGCTGATCCGGCCTCTCCCTAAGGGAGAGGTGAAAAAGAGATTGCGGCCCCGCATGAGCGACTGGATTAATTTTTACGACTACAAGCATTCGGTGATCTACGTGAATGCCCGTCACCGTGACGTGCATTACCGCACCATCGCCGAAGATATTCGCGGATACGTGCCCTCGGCCACTGCGCAGGTGCTCGACTATGGTTGCGGCGAAGCGACCTCCGCCGGCCTCGTAGCCGCGGCTTGCGGGCAACTCGTGCTGGCGGAAGCCGCACCGAATGTGCGTGCGTCGCTCGCCATGCGCTATGCCGGCCATCCGAAAATCGCCGTCATCTCCGCGGAGCAGGCGGCAACAATGTCGAAAGCCTCGTTCGATCTCATCGTCATGCACTCGGTTGCGCAGTACCTGAGCGCTGACGAACTCGACCGCATGCTCAAACTGTTTCGCACGCTGCTCAAGCCGAGTGGAATTTTCGTGCTGGGCGATATTGTGCCGCCGCATTTTGCCGCGCCGGCGGCGGCAATCGCCTTGCTGCGATTTGGCGCCGCCAACGGATTCTTCTGGGCGGCAGCGTTCGGGCTGATGCGGATTTTTGTGTCTGACTATCTGCGGCTGAGGAAAACCGTCGGCCTGTCCCACTACAGTGAGGCCGACATGCTGGAGAAGCTCAAGCGGGCGGGTTTCGCGCCCGAGCGTTCGGCACACAATATCGGCCACAACCTGCGCCGGATGACTTTCGTCGCGCGGCCAGCGTAATCATTCTCGTCATTCCTGGGCGCGAGTGAGCCGAGCGACCCCGGACCGTCGGTTCAACTGTTCAAATGGCGGCATAGCCCGACCCCCGGACGTCGAACACAGCTTTTGATAGGGTGACATAAACGTTATCGCTTTGAGGGCGGCACATGGGCAATACGACGGAAATTACAGCGTCGCCCAGACTACGCGCCAGGTTCGCCGTTGCCGCCGCGATCATGCTCGCTCTCTGCGGCTGGAGCCTGGTCCCGCCAATCGAGAACTGGGGCAACCCTAACGAAGACGGATTTTCTTACGTCCCCGTCTTCTTCACGACGATCACCTGCTTACCCGTCGGAATTTATCTGCTTGTTGGCGCTATTGCCGGTCACGGACGATATGTCAGGCGCGCTCGGATCGCGTTTTTCATCGCTGCCGGAATAACCTTGCTCGTGGTGACGTTCTTGGTCGTTCAGCACATCGCTAACAACAATGACGGAAAGGTCTTTGGGATTCAAATCGGCTTTCGAGTTGATCACCAGGTTGGTCGCGAAATGTGAAGCGCCCGCTTTGTGCCAATGGCGGACATCGCGACCTATTCAATCACCTCGTCGGCAATCAGCAGAAAGTCGCGACTGATTGTCAAACCAAGCGCTTTAGCCGTCGTCAGATTTATCACCAACTCGAATTTAGTGGGTTGCTGGACAGGCAATTCAGCCGGTTTTGCCCCTTTGAGGATTTTGTCCAAATAAATCGCGGTCGCGCGGGACAGATCGGGCAGGTTCACTCCGTATGAGACAAGACCTCCGAGCTGTACTCCCTCCCTCGCTGCATACATCGCCGGCAAGTGGTTGTTGGCCGCAAAGGTTACGATGCGCGAGTACTGGCTGAATAACATCGGACTGGGAAATACAATGAGTCCATCAGCTCGCTCTGCAGTCATCGCCGCGAAAGCACTGCTGAGATCGTCGGGGCTAGCTGCAGGCACGAGTTGAAGTTTTGTTCCCAATGATTGGGCGGCGCTCTCGATCTCCTTCAACATGCCGGACATTGTGCGTTCGCCGTAGGCACGGGGGTGCCACAACACAACGACGCGAGAAAGATGCGGAACAATCCCTTTGAGCAATTGTAGGCGTCTGGATACCAACTCTGGGCCAAGAAACGCGGTCCCCGTTACATTCCCCCCTGGCCGCGCCAAGCTTGAAACAAGCTCATCCTCGACGGGATCGGCCATGCCTATTGCGATAATCGGGATCGAGGAAGTCGCTCGCTTGACCGCGCGTGCAGCCGGTGTGGCGAGGACGACAATGGCATCAACCCGGCTGTCAACCAATTCCTGCGCCAGCCGGCCGAGCTTGTTTGTATCGCCATCTGCGAATTTCCGGTCGAAGGCAATATTCTGTCCTTCGGTGTAACCGAGCTCGCGTAGAGCCGGCATGAACGCGTCGACCGTTGCAAGACTTGCGTCGGATTTGTCGCCGCGGCCAAGTGACAGGACGCCTATCTGAGGGATCTTTGTCGCCTGCTGCGCACGTGCGCCAAGTGGCCACGCAGCAGCTGCGCCCCCGATAAGCTTTATGACCTCGCGTCGCTTCATCTCCACCCCCAAGCTCGTAGCCACCGTACCGGTAAAAGCGCTGGAAGAGGGAAAGAAAAGAAATTTCCGTTTTGGGTCATGAGCGGACGATGCCTCTTACTCAATCACCTCGTCGGCGCGTGCGAGCAGCGACGGCGAAATAGTGAGCCCAAGTGCCTTGGCGGTCTTGGCGTTGAGCACGAACTCGAACTTGGTGGACAGGGTGACCGGCAGATCGGCCGGCTTGTCGCCCTTGAGAATCCGCCCGGCGTAGACGCCACCCTGGCGAAAGGTATCCGGAACATTGTTGCCGTAGCTGATCAAGCCGCCATCCGCGGCAAACTCGCGAAACGGGTAGATCGTGGGCAGCGCATGGCGCGTCGCCAGTGCGATGATTTGTTTGCGCTGGTTGGTCAACAAAGCACCGGTGCCAACGACGAGTGCCCCGGCGCGCTCAGCAACGATGGCCGCAAATGCCGTATCGATGTCGCTTGCAGTGCGGGCAAACTGCACAACGAGTTGCAGCCCGAGGGTCCGCGAAGCCTCCTGCATCGCCGGCACCTGTGCCACGGCATCCGGAACGTTCTGGTCCACCAGGACCGCGACGACGGCCGCACTAGGCGCGACCTCGTGCGCGAGCGCGAGCTGCTTCGGCGCCAGATCAACTCCGAAAAAACTCGCTCCGGTGACGTTTCCACCCGGCCGGTTAAGGCTCGGCACAATGCCGGCCCTGACGGGATCCCCGCCATTGATGAAGACGATGGGAATGGTCGTCGTCGCCGCTTTGGCCGCCAGTGCCGCGGCATCAGTGTAGGTCACGATCACCACGACCTGGCGGCCAACCAGATCGGCCGCCAGCGCGGGCAATTGATCGTATCGCCCCTCCGCCCAGCGGCTTTCGATTGCCACGTTCCGGCCCTCGACATAACCGGCTTCGTTCAAGCCCTGGTAGAATGCAGCGACCCTCTGCGCGAACGGCCCAGGCGACACGGCGCTTAAGAATCCGATCACCGGCATTGCCGGCTGCTGCGCGCGCACTTTGAGCGGCCACGCCACTGCCGCTGCACTGACAAGCGTGATGAACTCGCGTCGTCTCATTCTGCAACCCCCAGGCAGGCAATCGTACTGGCTCAAAGTGGGTGCTTGAAGGGGGTGAGCCGGGCCGATGTCCGCTTTGGGTCATGAGCGGACATTTTGCAATGTCGGGAGCTTGTCCGCTTTTTTCCCCAATAGCAGACGTTCAATAGCGCGTTTCTGACCTTCGTACTCATAGACTTCGGTCGCCGGACCCAGAGTTACATCGATGAATAACTGTCGACGTCAACGACGGCTTCAGCAAAGGCCTTCGGTGCTTCCTGAGGCAGATTGTGTCCAATGCCACCCTTGATGAGCCGGTGCGCATATTTGCCCGAAAATTTCTTGGCATAGGCGCTGGGATCCAGATGCGGCGCTCCATTCGCATCGCCTTCGAGGGTAATGGTGGGCACTGCGATGACCGGACCTTCCGCAAGCCGATTGTCGAGATCGGCATATTTTGGCTCGCCTTCGGCCAACGCGAGCCGCCACCGATAATTATGGATCACAATACTGACGTGGTCTGGATTGTTGAAGGACGCCGCGCTCCGATCGAAGGTTGCATCATCGAAATCCCACTTCGGTGAAGCAAGTTTCCAGATCAGTTTTGCGAAGTCGTGCCGATTTTTGTCGTAGCCTATCCGGCCGCGTTCGGTGGCAAAATAAAATTGGTACCACCACTCGAGCTCCGCCTTTGGGGGCAAGGGCATCTTCCCGGATTCCTGACTGCCGATCAGATAACCGCTCACTGACACCATGGCCTTGCAGCGCTCCGGCCAGAGCGCCGCAATTATGTTGGCCGTCCGCGCTCCCCAATCAAAACCGGCGATTATTGGTTTCTCGATTTTGAGAGCGTCCATGAGGGCGATAATATCGACCGCGACCGCCGACGGCTGACCGTTCCGGAATGTTTCATTTGCAAGAAACCGCGTCGTGCCATAGCCGCGCAGAAACGGGACGATCACACGGTAGCCGGCCGACGCCAGCAAAGGCGCAACATCGACGAAGCTGTAAATGTCGTATGGCCAGCCGTGCAGGAGAATGACCACCGGCCCATTGGCAGGTCCGGCCTCGGCGTAGCCAATGTTCAGGAGGCCGGCATCGATCTGCTTTAGTGGGGCGAAGGACGTATGCGTTCCGGGCTTGATAGCGGGCAGCTGCGCCGATTTGATCTTGCCGGCTTGTGCGTCAGCCGGACCAGCCAAGCCAAGCTGGGCAGCAGCGATAGTCACGGCAGCTGCGCCGAAAAAGTCACGGCGGTGATGATCGATTATTTCACTCATTTTGGACTTGTCCATAACCAGTTCTCCTCGCGACAACTTAATTACTTGCGTTCTGGGTGGCGGCACGCGTGACGCGCGCGCCGCCATTCATCGCCGGCGGTTCAGCGCTTCTGGTACGGGTGGAAGATGTGGTCCTTCGCCTTCACGGCCACATGGCACGAGTGTCCGCAGTCTGAGGGGCTGGGATCGGCCGTGAACTTGTCGGATGCGGCTTCGTAGTTGAACAGTGCGTATCCCCAACCGCCGCTTTTCGGGAATCTCTTGCTGTCCTTTTCCATGACGAAAGCCTGCGTGAAGACGTCTGGCACATCCACGGCGAAGGGGGCCTCCGTGCTTTTCTTCGGCTTCCACTGGAGCTTCGCGATCTTGGAACCATCCGGGAAAGGCTGGCCGTTGCCCGGAACGCCAGCCTTGTACGCCTTGATCATGGTCGGATTGGCGACGATCACCTTGAGCACTTCGTCGGTCCGGGCGGAAGAGACCACCGCCCAGTCCTCGTATCCCCTGAAGTCAGAGAACGCGATTCCGCTCGGCGATTTCAGCGAGTACTTGTCCTGCGCGTAAACGGCCGTGCCGCCGAGGACCGCGAGCACACCGATGACAATCATCGACGAAGGAATTCTCGTCATGGCTCATTCCTGCACTGATGTTGAATAAGTCAAATCTGGTGACGTCCCTCAACCAGTAATGCTGAGACCGATCTAGTATCAACGATTGGCCACAGCCCTTCTACTAAGCCGGTCAGCCGGGGCACTCAGTCTGAACCAGATGCGCTAGGGGAGAAATTGGCCGAAGGGCCATAACCTCCCTCTATAACGGGGAAGTGACGCTGCTTTTCATGTCCGCTTTGGGTCAAATGCGGACATGGTGTCATCTAGTTGCGAGTTGCGTTGCCTGCACTTGCCCCGAAAGCAGACATTGATCGGTGGCACTGGACTGCTTGTCATTGCGCTGCGCTTTGAGACCGGCATCATCGGCCTTTTCCATCCACCGCTGATCCAAGCATCGCCCTTCCCTGCCCGCTGATTCTGGTCTAAGCACCCCTCGCGCGGGGCTTTCCCCCGCCGGGGCGAGGAGGACGCGCGTAAGCGCGCCCTTTTTTTGTGCCTGGATTTTTTTGTCATTCCGGGACGGCCATAGGCCGGACCCGGAGCCCAGACACGAACACAGTGCCAACTTCTGGTTTCCGGGTTCGCCGCTTCGCGTCGCCCCGGAATGACGAACGAGAGACCGCAGCGCCCGATGCCCAAAAGAACCGACATCAAATCGATCCTGATCATTGGCGCCGGCCCTATCGTCATCGGGCAAGCCTGCGAATTCGACTATTCCGGCACGCAAGCCTGCAAGGCGCTCAAGGAAGAGGGATACCGGGTCGTTCTGGTCAATTCCAATCCAGCAACGATCATGACCGACCCCGACCTCGCGGATGCCACGTACATCGAGCCGATCACGCCGGAGATCGTCGCCAAGATCATCGAGAAGGAACGCCCCGACGCGCTGCTCCCCACCATGGGCGGGCAAACGGCGCTCAACTGCGCGCTCTCGTTGCGCAAGATGGGCGTGCTGGAGAAATTCAACGTCAAGATGATCGGCGCGACCGCCGACGCCATCGACAAGGCAGAAGATCGCGAGCTTTTCCGCGAAGCAATGACGAAGATCGGCCTGCCGACGCCGCGTTCGCACCAGATCAAGACGCTGGCACAGGCGCTGGTCGCACTCGACGATATCGGGTTGCCGGCAATCATCCGCCCCTCGTTCACGCTCGGCGGCACCGGCGGCGGCATCGCCTACAACAAGGCGGAATTCATCGACATCGTCGAAGGCGGCATCGACGCCTCTCCCACCAGCGAAGTGCTGATCGAAGAGTCAGTGCTGGGCTGGAAGGAATTCGAGATGGAGGTGGTGCGCGACAAAAAAGACAATTGCATCATCATCTGCTCGATCGAAAACGTCGATCCCATGGGTGTGCATACAGGCGATTCGATCACCATCGCGCCGGCACTCACACTGACCGACAAGGAATACCAGATCCTGCGTGACGCTTCGATCGCGGTGCTGCGCGAAATTGGCGTTGAGACCGGCGGATCGAACGTTCAGTTCGCCATCAATCCGGTGGATGGCCGCCTGGTGGTGATCGAAATGAACCCGCGCGTGTCGCGCTCGTCTGCGCTTGCCTCAAAAGCGACCGGTTTTCCAATCGCCAAAGTCGCCGCCAAGCTCGCGATCGGCTACACGCTCGACGAGATTGCCAACGACATCACGGGTGGCGCGACGCCGGCGGCGTTCGAGCCGACCATCGACTACGTTGTCACGAAAATTCCGCGCTTTGCCTTCGAAAAATTCCCCGGCGCCTCGCCGGTGCTGACGACATCGATGAAGTCCGTGGGCGAAGCGATGGCGATCGGCCGCACCTTCCAGGAGAGCTTGCAGAAAGCGCTGCGGTCCCTCGAAACAGGGCTCACCGGCCTCGACGAGATGACGATCGAAGGTTTCGACGCCGCCAAAGGAATTGACGACACCGACAACAAAGCGGCGATCCGCGCCGCGCTCGGCACGCCGACGCCGGACCGGTTGCTCAAAGTCGCGCAGGCCATGCGGCTCGGCGCGACCGACGACCTCATTCACAATGCTTGCCGCATCGACCCGTGGTTCCTCGCGGAAATCCGCGGGTTGGTGGAAGCTGAGGCCGAAATCCGGGCGAAGGGTTTGCCGACCACCGCGGGGCCGTTCCGGAGGCTCAAAGCCATGGGCTTTTCCGACAAGCGGCTCGGCAAACTGACCGGTGTCGATGCGGAAACGGTCATGGCCAAGCGCCGCAAACTCGACGTGCGGCCGGTCTTCAAGCGGATCGATACCTGCGCCGCCGAGTTCGCTTCACCCACGGCTTATATGTACTCAACCTACGCGACACCGTTCGCCGGTAAGGTTGCGGACGAAGCCGCCCCGTCCGACAAAAAGAAAGTCATTATTCTCGGCGGCGGGCCAAACCGCATCGGCCAAGGTATCGAATTCGATTACTGCTGCTGCCATGCCTGCTTCGCACTCAAGGAAGCGGGCTACGAGACCATCATGATCAACTGCAATCCGGAAACGGTGTCGACCGACTACGACACTTCGGACCGGCTTTATTTCGAGCCGCTCACGCCGGAAGACGTGCTGGAAATCATCGAGACCGAACGCAGCAACGGCACGCTGCACGGCGTGATCGTCCAGTTCGGCGGCCAGACGCCGCTCAAACTCGCCGAACATCTGGAAAAGGCCAAAGTACCGATCCTCGGCACTTCACCAGACATGATTGACCTTGCGGAAGATCGCGACCGATTTAAAAAGCTCCTCGACAAACTCAAATTGCGTCAGCCGCAGAATGGCATCGCGACGTCGCCCAATGCCGCGCGTGCGATTGCCGAAGAGATTGGATACCCGGTCGTCATCCGGCCTTCGTATGTGCTCGGCGGTCGCGCCATGGAAATCGTGCGCGACGGCGCGCAGCTTGACCGATATGTCGCCCGGCTCGCCGGTGATCTCGACCGGCCCAGCGAGCTAGTGGTTTCGAAAAAAAGCCCGCTCCTGATCGACCGCTATTTGTCGGACGCCACGGAGGTGGACGTCGATTGTCTGGCTGATGGCAAGGACACCTTCATCGCCGGCATCATGGAGCACATCGAAGAAGCGGGCATCCATTCCGGCGATTCCGCCTGTGCGCTGCCGCCGCATTCCCTCACGGAGAAGACGATCGCCGAGCTGGAGCGGCAAACACGCGCGCTCGCGCTCGCGCTCAACGTCGGCGGCCTGATGAACGTGCAATACGCCATCAAGGATGGCGACATTTACGTGCTTGAGGTCAATCCGCGCGCTTCGCGCACGGTGCCCTTTGTCGCCAAAGTGATCGGGCTGCCGGTTGCCAAGATCGCTGCGCGAGTCATGGCCGGCGAGAGTCTCAAGAGCTTCAAGCTGGCGCCGGCGAGCTACAAGCACCGCGCGGTGAAAGAAGCGGTGTTCCCGTTTGCGCGTTTCCCCGGCGTCGACACCGTGCTCGGCCCCGAAATGAAATCGACCGGCGAGGTGATGGGCATCGACGGCTCGTTTGAGATCGCCTTCGCCAAAAGCCAGATCGGTGGCGGCACGAACCTGCCGCGCAATGGAACCGTGTTCGTCTCGGTCAAGGACGCCGACAAGTCGCGTATCCTGCCGGCGGTCAAACTGCTCGCCTCGCTCGGCTTCAAGACCATCGCCACCTCGGGAACCCAGCGGTATTTGGCGGAACAAGGGGTCGCGGCAGCCAAAATCAACAAGGTCCTGGAAGGCCGGCCGCACATCGTGGATGCCATTAAAAACGGCGGTGTTCAGCTGGTTTTTAATACCACCGAGGGCGCGGCAGCGCTGGCCGATAGCCGTTCCCTGCGCCATGCGGCCCTCTTGCATAAAGTGCCGTACTACACCACTCTTTCAGGGGCCGTTGCAGCGGCTCAGGGCATCAAGGCCTATCTCGAAGGCGACCTTGAGGTGCACACGCTGCAAAGCTACTTCGGCGGCCGGGGCTGAAGGCCTTTTTTTGGTCAACATGCCTGGGTGACGGCACGAGTAAAGCCGGGAAGTTCGTAGTCGCGGCATCAGGTGAAGCTGGCCGCGACAGGGCTTTTTTGACCGGCCCTCGTTGACATGACTCCGGTTTCGCGGGTGACCGTGGCCGGAGTTGTATTACGAGTCGATTTGACGCGAATTCGAAAGGTTCTTGGCGGCGTTGAAAGTCGTTTTCGGGCGCCCGCCAGGAGGAGACAGAGACGATGGAAAAGATTCCAATGACCGCCGCCGGCTATGCCGCGCTCGAGACCGAGCTCAAGCATTGCCAGCAGGTTGAGCGGCCCCGGATCATTCAACAGATCACCGATGCGCGCACGCACGGCGACCTGTCGGAGAACGCCGAATATCATGCTGCCAAGGAGCAACAGTCGCTCAACGAGGGCCGCATCGCTGAGCTTGAGGACAAGCTCGCGCGCGCCGATGTGATCGACGTGTCGAAGCTTTCCGGCGACGCCATCACTTTCGGTGCGACGGTGACGCTCGTCGACGAAGACACCGACGAAAAGAAAGTATGGCAGATCGTCGGCGAGCCGGAGGCCGACGCCAAGAAGGGCAGGATCTCGATTACCTCGCCGCTCGCCAAGGCGCTGATCGGTAAGACCAAGGGCACTTCCGTCGAGGTCAACACCCCGGGCGGGGCCAAGGCCTACGCGGTGAAGAAAGTGGATTGGAAGTAGGCAAAGGCGCGACAGGACAACGTGAGATCGTCATCGCCGGGCTCGTCCCGGCGATTTCGTTGAGGTGAGCACCGCATCGGGCGATCTCACGCCGCAACATAACGATCACGGGAATTCCTAAACGAGATGGCCTAGACAAGCCCGGCCATGACAACGTGACTCACGTCGCGCGCGCCGCGGAATGACCGCTAGCCTTCCATCGGCACCATCGCCGCGTCTTTTGAATTGCGCAGTGTCAGCGACGTCTTCACGTTGCGCACACTCGGCGCGGCCGTAAGCTTCTCGACAAACGCCTGGAACGTCTTCAGGTCGGGCGCGACGCATTTGAGCACAAAATCGATTTCACCCGAGAGCATCCAGCACTCGCGTACCAAGGGCTGAGAGCGCACGAACTCCTCGAAGGCCACGAGATCCGTTTCCGCCTGGCTCGCCAGATGCACCATTGCGAATACGGTCACCTCGTAACCAAGTTTCTTTTCGTCGAGCAGGGCACGGTAGCCCTTGATGTAACCGGCTTCCTCCAATGCCCGGACGCGGCGCAGGCATGGAGGGGCTGAAATCCCGACTCGGCTCGCCAGCTCCACATTCGTAATGCGTCCGTCGTCCTGGAGTTCTTTCAGGATCTTGCGGTCGATGGTGTCGAGACGAGCGGGCACTGGGACGCCTCCAAGAAACTGGCTGAAAATCGCGAGAACATTCATACCGCGAAATATTATTACGCGAAACAATATTGCGCGCTCCGGAAGCGTGATCGCGCAATTTCGCCAAGTCTGTGGGTCAGGGGGTTGCGTATCTTGCATAGCTCGGCCGGAAGCCATAGATCGAACGAGGCAAAAGAGCCGGCGTGAGCCGGCCGCCCCGGGCGACAAGCGCCCGACGACGCCCGTCCAGGGGGGCGTACAACATGGCAAAGACTACCCACGCCAAAGTCGTGATCATCGGCTCGGGTCCCGCGGGTTACACCGCCGCGATCTACGCCGCGCGCGCCATGCTGGAGCCAATCCTGATCCAGGGTATCCAGCCGGGCGGGCAACTCACGATCACAACAGATGTAGAGAATTACCCGGGCTTTGCTGACGTCATCCAGGGTCCCTGGCTGATGGAGCAGATGCAGGCGCAAGCCGAGCACGTGGGCACCCGAATCGTCACGGATCACGTCAACAAAGTGGAGCTGGCGCGCCGGCCATTCCGGTTGATCTGTGATTCAGGTGACGTCTACCTCACCGACGCTCTGATTATTGCGACCGGCGCGCAGGCGCGGTGGCTCGACCTGCCGTCCGAGCAGAAGTTCAAAGGCTATGGCGTGTCGGCTTGTGCAACGTGCGACGGCTTCTTCTATCGCAACAAGGAAGTGGTCGTTATCGGCGGCGGCAACACGGCTGTCGAGGAAGCGCTCTTCCTGACCAATTTTGCATCGAAGGTCACGGTGGTGCACCGGCGCGATGCATTCCGGGCCGAAAAAATTCTGCAGGACCGGTTGTTCAAGAATCCCAAGATCGAGGTGATTTGGGACAGCGCACTCGACGACGTCACCGGCGGCGACAACCCGCTCAAGGTCAACGGCGTACGGCTCAAGAACATCAAGACCGGCGCTATAACCGAGCGCCGTGTCGACGGCGTGTTTATCGCCATTGGCCACCAGCCGGCGTCAGAGCTATTTGCTGGTCAGGTCCAGATGAAGCCGTCCGGTTACATCGTCACCGCCGGCCATTCCACCGCCACCTCGGTGCCCGGCGTATTCGCCGCCGGCGATGTCACGGACGATATTTACCGGCAAGCGGTGACTGCGGCTGGGCTGGGCTGCATGGCCGCACTCGAAGCAGAAAAATTCCTCGCAGCGCATGAACATCAACAGGCAGCGGCCGAATAGCCATGGCCGGGACCAACACCTCAATGGACTGGGACAAACTGAAGGTGTTTCACGCCGCCGCGGAAGCCGGCTCGTTCACGCACGCCGGCGAACGGCTTGGCCTGTCACAGTCGGCGGTCTCGCGGCAGGTCTCGGCGCTGGAGGGTGAGCTTTCGGTATCGCTGTTTCACCGTCATGCCCGCGGCCTGATCCTCACTGAGCAAGGCGAGCTGCTGTATCGCACAGCGCATGAAGTGTTCATGAAGCTCGAGGCGGCCCGCACCAAGCTTACAGATAGCCGCGAGCGGCCGAACGGTGAGCTCAAAGTATCGACCACGCCCGGCATTGGCGTTCATTGGCTCACGCCGCGGCTCGGGGAGTTCCTCGACCTCTATCCGGACATCCACATTACGCTCATCACCACCGACGAGGAGCTGGATCTGGCGATGCGCGAAGCGGACGTCGCTATCCGGCTCCGCCAGCCGACACAGCCGGACCTCATCCAGCGCAAGCTTTTCTCGGTGCACTTTCACGCCTATGCCTCACCGGACTATCTCAAGCGATTCGGCACGCCGCGGACCCACGAAGAGCTCGACAAGCACCGTATCGTTCTTCTCGGCGGTGGCGTGGTGCCGGCGCACCTGCAGAATCGGCGCTGGCTGCTGGAAATAAGCCGCGACGGCAAAGGGCCCCGCTCACCGCACCTAACCGTCAACAACGTGCTCGGCGTTTTGCGTGCATGCCAGCGCGGCCTCGGTATTGCGGTATTGCCGGATTATCTGGTGGAGGAAAACGGCGGGCTGGTGCAGCTCTTCGGCGAAGCCGACACCCTCGCGCTCGATGCCTATTTTGTCTACCCGGAGGAACTCAAGTCGGTCGCGCGCATCCAGGTTTTTCGCGACTTCCTTGTCGCCAATGCGCAGCGCTGGCATTTCTGATTTTCGCCCCGCGCAAAATAAGATTTTAAAAATCGGCAATTAACTCGCGTTCGTCGCTCGCACGCGCCACAAAAATAGAATCAAAGATGAATTGCTTTGGCGCATGGCAGTCATGCGGCGATTAGCGTTGTCCGCATAGCATGTGCTTCGCATAATCCCAGTCTCGCTGTAGTGCCGGACGTATCCTCCCAGAATCGTTGGTACGCAGCATGTTCCCCTCTGGAAGATGTTGCCGGCCCCCACGCCGGCAATTCCCTGAAACCGGGCCCCTCACGGGGCCCGGTTTTTCTCGCGTTACCGCTCAGCGATTCGCAGTCAGCAGAAACGCAAGCGATGACCCTGGCCTGTCTGTGCGCCATTGCCGGAATCGGCCGCAGACGGCGGTAACCTGGGTGAGGCCCTTGCGAAGCGCGTCGCTAGACACGATCACTGCAACAGATCGATTCGCGCCTCAGAAGATTGGGCATCACGTCTTTGTCATGCCGCCGCTCTAGTTTGGGCGGCTGCAACCCAGCCTCACGCAAAAGTCATGGGTATAACTGGTGAAAAACGCATAGGAACCACGCGCCTGCAGGCCCGTTGCCTTAGGCTTCTACGCGCAAATTGGCCAAGATGCGTAATGAAACGCGCGATTTGGGCGGGCATGCAAAATAGCCACAGTCGAGGTCTGTTCTGAGCGGGCTATTGGGAAAAACGTAACTGGATATCCACTATCAGATAGAATGGCTTGGACATATAAGGGGCCGCCTGCCCCTGACAGTTTTGGGAGATAATGTGGTGAAAAGTGCTCGATTTGAACGCCTGTTGGCATCGACAGCCCTCGCGCTGGTGCTGGCCTTGGCCAGCCATGCCGGAATGGCGCAGCAAACCGAAAAGCCGGCCGCGACCTCGGTGCCGGTCCCTGATACGACGCTCCCCCCGCCCCTGACGGCGAAGGACATTGATGCGCCGGCGAAGCAGGCTGCACCGGCTGCCATCATCAAGGACGAGCCCAGACAAAACGCTGCTGCTCCCGCCACCGAACCGCCCAAAGCGGCAACGGCCAATGCCGCGCCTGCAACGACCGGCAATCCGGTTTCTGACAAGGTGCGCGAACTGATCACAGGCAAACAATTTGAACGTCTCGTCAGCCGAAAGGCTGACCGCGCTGGCATCGAGGCTTATTACGGCGCCCACAACTACGCACCACTATGGGTGAGCAACGACGCCGGCAATGAACGCGCCAAGGCAGCGATTGCTTACCTCACTCAGGCAGACGCCGTCGGCCTCGACCCGGCGGACTACCCGACGCCCGATTTCAAGTCGGCAACAAACACCGATGCGCTCGCCGAAGCCGAACTCAAACTCACCGCCTCGGCACTGACATTCGCGCGTCATGCACAGGTCGGCCGCATCAATTACACCCGGGTCGGTGCGGACATTCAGTATGATCTGATCGCGCCAGAGCCGGCGGACGTATTGGCAAAGCTTGCCGACGGCAATGATGCCGGCAAAGTGCTCGACGGATTTAATCCGCCGCACGCCGAATTCAAAGCGCTCAGGGCCAAGCTCGCAGAACTGCGCAAGGGGCCAACCGCCTCAGACACCAAAATTGAGGAGAAGACCGAGCAGCCGCGGGCGCATGTCGCTGAAGGCAAGATTCTCCGTCCCGGCGTGAAGGATGTACGTGTTGTCGCGCTGCGCAAGCGCCTCGACATTGCGGGCGATAAAGACAATCAGCTCTATGACGACGCAGTGCGCGATGCGGTGAAGACGTTCCAGACGGAAAATGACATCGGCGTTGACGGCAATCTCGGACCCAACACGGTGCGCGCGCTCAACGGCGAACATAAGGAAGCGCGCCGCGCCTCGGCCGATCCGATCGACACCATCGTCGTCAATATGGAACGTTGGCGCTGGGTGCCGCGCAATCTCGGCAACCCGCACGTTGTCGTCAACGTACCGGATTACACCTTGTCGCTTTACGATAATGACAAGGTCTACTGGAAAACAAAGATCGTGGTCGGCAAGCCGGGATTGGCGACTCCCATGGTCAGCGCGGAGATGAAATTCATCACCGTCAACCCGACATGGAATGTCCCGCCGTCGATTATCGAGAAAGAATATCTCCCTGCGCTGCAGGAAGATCCGCAGGCGCTCGATCGTATCGGTCTCAAGCTGACGCAGGACGCAGACGGGACCATCCACATTTCGCAGCCGCCTGGCGCAGGCAATGCGCTTGGCCGCATCCGCTTCAACTTCCCGAACAAGTTCCTGGTGTACCAGCACGATACGCCCGACAAATACTTGTTCGCCAAGGACAAGCGGGCCTTCAGCCATGGCTGCATGCGCGTGCAAAACCCGCTCACATACGGCGAGAAGCTGCTGTCGCTCGTGCTGCCGAACGAGCACTACACCGAGGCGAAGCTCGAGCACATGTTCGGTGGCAGCGAGATCAACATCAACTTCCCCAAGTTCATCCCGGTACACCTGACCTATCAAACGGCCTTCGTGGACGAGACCGGCAAGTTGCAGCTGCGCGATGACGTGTACGGCCGCGACGCCAAGATGATCGCGATCCTCAAAAGTAACGAGCGCAAGGTGGCCGACACCGCCATTGAACGGGCGCCTAATACGTCGTCCAAGCCCGTGCGCATGCCGGCCGGCATGTATGGTGGTGGCGGCAGCTACAGCTATGGCGGCGGCTCGAATTTCTTCGACTGGATCTTCAGCGGGCCGCAAGGCGGACCACGTCCGTATCCGCCTCGCAACATCCCGACCAATCCGCGCAACAACGGTCGCTTCACAGCACGCTGAGCGCAAAATCGACAATCACAATGAACCGCCGGCGACTACTTCGCCGGCGTTTTCATTTGGTAATGGCGAGAATGGATTTGGTACAGGCGGGTGGACTTGAACCACCGACCTCTGGTTCCACAGACCAGCGCTCTAACCAACTGAGCTACGCCTGCACGTGCGATCGGCTTCGTAAATGCGCGATCCAAGCGGGCGGAACCTAGGTGCCGCCTGCCTTTTTGGCAAGCGGCCCGTTTGCGGCGCGTTCGCGGCGGCCTGTCTCTGACATAAGCAAAAGCCCGGACATTGCGGTCCGGGCTTTAAACACCCTGCTCACGGAGCGGGCGGTTCATGTGGGAAAGTGGGCCGCGTCAGGCTGCTTTGCTAAAGGTGCTGCTGAGGCTTTCCTTGATCGGCTCGGCAGTTTCGGTTGCCACTTTCTGGGCGTGCTCCGAGAGTTCCTTGGCTTGCACGATCATTGCGTCGAATTGCTTGCGCATGTAGGCGCTCGAAAGCTCGACGACTTCGGAATAAGACTTGGCGCTGAGCAACTCGTTCATCAGATCGAAGGTGGCGTCGCTGTTTGCCCGAGCGGTCTCAATCAGCTTGACACCGTAGCTCGCACAGCCTTTTGAGGCCGTTGAATAAGTGTCTTCGAACACATCGGTCGCCTGCTCAGCCGCGCTCTTGACCTTCTCGTAATTCTCCTTCGCCTGCGCGATGCCCTTCTCGGCGAACTCGCGGAAAGCGACCGGGACCTCAAATTTCGGCATATCGAACTTGGGCATTTCGAACTTCGGCATGTCTAAAGCGGGCGCGCTCATAGCGACCGGCTTCGGCTTGGCTTTTTGTGTGGGGGTGGAGGAAACGCTGTTATCGGCCATGACAGTCATCCTTGCTTGACTTGTGAGGGCATCATCCCGCGATCGAGCCGTCCGCCCTCACCGACCGGCCTACGCTGTCTCGAACTCTGCCATCGGAGGTTTGAAAGTTCGCCGTGGCAGATAATTGAATTGATAACGCTTATATCCCCATTTTTGATGCATTGCAATAAAAATATTGCACTGCACAATAACGTCATAGCTGCCCCGGCGCCGGTTCATACCGCGGCGCGACAAACCCAATTCCCGACAACGACTTCAGTGTGGCGTGCCTTGGCCACTCATTTTCGTCGCAGTTTTGCTTAGTTCCTTGGCCTGCTCAGTGAGCGTCGAAATTTGGCTGTTCACATAGTCGGCGTGCAGCACCAGCACATCTTTCGGCTCTCTGGCTTGCAGCAGCTTCTGCGCAAAATCGAATGTGGAGGCGATATTGCGCTCGGCAAAACCCATGGCGAGTTCGCCGACCTCCTTTGCGCCGGCCTGCGCAGTCGCCGCCTGATTTTCCGCAGTGCTGACTGCGTGTTGCGCTGCTGAAATAAAAATATCGAAAGCCTGTTTGGCCTGTTCAACGCTTTTTTCCGCCAGGGCGCGCATATCCGACGGTATTTCGAACCGCGCGCTGCTTTCTTTCGCCATGACTGCGTCCTCCTCTTGCATATCAACCACCGTCCGCCGGCGGCCTTAACCTTATCTAGGTCGCGATATCGCACGCGCCAGCGATGGAACCGGTTGCATTAACGATATTGCCGCTTGCTGTTGGATGATTGTCTCCTCGTCGTGGACGCCGCCGGCAGGCAGCCCTATTAAGGCTTTATTAGCCCTATTTCCTGCGACACCGTGATGACGGAACCCGAAGTTCAATTTGCATATCTGCATGATCCGCGGTTCGCGGCGCACGCGCTCAATCCGGTGCCGGTTTGGCTTTGGAGCGCGGAGGCCGATCGCATTCTTTGGGCAAACCCGACAGGCGCTGCAATTTTTGACGCGGCCTCACACGGCACAATCGCCACGCGGCGTTTCGATTCCCAGCACGCGGCCGCAGCGCAAATCGCGCGGCTCGCCAGGACATTGCCGCAAGGAGGTGCGCCACGACTCGAGCGGCTGCGCGGCTTTGGAACCGGCATCGGTGGTACTTTGATCTGCCTGTGCTCACGCATCACGCTTGCTGACAACAGTTCGGCAATATTCGTGCAATCGACCGAACGCGCCGGGAGGGATATTGCTCTTCCGGAACGTGCGCGCCGCCTTCTCGATGATCTGCAACTGCCGGCCGCTATCTTCACCGCCGATGGCGAGCTGATTGAAGCGCAACCTGCCGCACGTGAGCGATTAGGCAAACGGCGCGATCTCGTCGCGCTCGGCGCCGAAAAACTTGCGCGCGAAGCGACTGTTAACGGCGCGGCCGAAGGCGAGAGCAAAGCCGGACATACCAACCTACTCAAGCTTGGTGCAGGGTCGACCTTCGTCCTGTTGGTCGCGTTCGTGCATGGAACCGCCTCGAAACACAATCCGCGACAAGGCGCTGACAGGCACGCGCCCGTCTCGGTAACTTCAACTCCAGCTGCGCCAAAGCCTGCGGAATTGGATGTGCCGCAACGCCAGCTGCCATTTCGCTTTGTTTGGCAGACCGATGCTCAAACCCACCTTACGCTCGCAAGCCAGGACGTCGTCGACTTGCTCGGATCAAAGACGGCTGCCGTCCTTTGCCGCAGCTGGATCGAGATTGCGCAATCGTTGAATCTTGACCCGCAGGGCCAAATTGCAAACGCACTCACGGCGCGCGAGACCTTTAGCGGGATCGTCGTGTCCTGGCCGGTTGATGGTACCGACGAGCACCTCGCGATCGAGATGTCCGGCCTGCCGGTGTTCGACCGTGAACGGGAATTCAAAGGCTTCCGCGGATTCGGCATATGTCGCGACGTAGAAAATATTGAGAAAATACAGAACCGCCGAAGACCCCCAACATCGTCGCCGGCAGCAGCTACCGAACTTGAATCCAAAGTCTTGCCGTTTCCGTCGCCACCGCCTCCGCCAGAGCCGACCCTCAGTCCCCGCGAGCGAAGCGCATTCCAGGAGCTGGCCCGCGAACTCAGCGAGCGGCTGAAAAAAACGTCTACCAAAGCCGGTGCCGGCATCCCAAACGATCCTGGTGCTGAGCCACCCGCCCCTGCTTCGGTGCCGGCACGCGAGCAACCAAGACCCAGCCGCGATGCGCAGGAAAGCCGGCCGATTCTCGATCGATTGCCGGTGGGAATTCTGGTCTATCGGCTTAACAGCTTGCTCTACGCCAACCACGCCTTCCTCGACTGGACCGGCTATTCGACGCTGGACGCACTGAACGAAGCCGGCGGCCTTGAAAGTCTGTTCATCGAAAGCACGAGTGGATCGCCGTCCGACGAGGCCAGAAATGGTGCCAAATCGCTGACCATCGCGACCGTCAACGGTAAACAGAAGCCCGTCGAAGGCCGGCTGTTTAGCGCGATTTGGAATAGTGAAAACGCTCTCGTGCTGATGATCGACACCCAAGCCAGCACACAAGCCAGCACACAGGCCAGCACACAAGCCAGCACCGGCGACAAGCTAGCCGACGCGGCGGTGCACCGTGAAAATCATGAACTCAAGGCAATTCTTGATACCGCCACCGACGGCGTTCTGGTACTCGATCGCGCCGGACACATCGTCTCGGCAAACCGGAGCGCCCAAGCTCTTTTCGGCTACGAGGCTGCCGAATTTCCCAACCTTTCCATGAGCGATCTCCTCGCACCGGAAAGCCGGCGCTCAGTGCTCGACCATCTTGAACGACTTACGCACGGCTCTGGCGCCGGAGTGCTCAACTCCGGTTACGAGGCGATTGGCCGCGTGCGCCAAGGTGGGCTTGTTCCGCTGTACATCACCATCGGCCGTATTGAAGATGGCGAAAAACTTTGCGCCGTACTGCGCGACGTCACCGCGTGGAAGCGCACCGAGGAAGAACTAACCAACGCCAAGCGGGCGGCGGAGAAAGCCTCCAGCGCCAAATCTGAATTCCTCGCCAAGATCAGCCACGAAATTCGCACGCCACTCAACGCGATCATCGGCTTCTCCGAAGTCATGATGGACGAGCGCTTCGGGCCGGTCGGCAACGATCGCTATCGGCAATATCTCAAGGATATCCACGCCTCCGGCGGACATTTGATTTCATTGCTCAACGATCTTCTGGACCTTTCGAAAATTGAGGCCGGAAAACTTGAACTCACCTTTTTGAGCGTCAATCTCAATGATCTGGTGCAGCAATGCGTCGCGATCATGCAGGAGCAGGCAAACCGCGAGCGCGTCATTATTCGCACCTCACTGCCGGCGAACTTGCCGCAAATTATCGCCGATGCGCGATCGATGCGGCAGATAGCACTCAACTTATTGTCGAACTCAATCAAATTTACCGGCGCCGGCGGGCAGGTGATAATTTCTACCGCTTTGACGGACGATCATGAGGTCGTCCTGCGTGTCCGCGACACCGGCACCGGCATGAGCGAGAAGGAATTGCAGACCGCCCTTGAACCGTTTCAACAGGTTTCCACCGCGGCGCGCTGGGATTCGAGCGGAACCGGGTTGGGCCTCCCGATCACAAAGGCGTTGGTCGAGGCCAATCACGCGCGTTTCCGTATCACCAGCCATGTCGACGCCGGCACGCTGGTCGAAGTTGCCTTCCCGACCTCACGGGTGCTGGCGTAATAATTCCCAAATCGGCTAGGCTCTGTTGATGAGCGGCATGTTCCGTTTCGTCTCTATCGCAATGGCGTTTGCGATCGTCGCATCGAGTGCCTTGCGTACACGCGCGGCCGAACCCGTCGACCTTCTTCTGGTGCTCGCGGCCGACGTTTCGCGGAGCATCGACAGCAAGAAATTCCAGCTGCAGAGGGATGGCTATGCCGCAGCGCTCACCGACCCCCGCGTGCTTGATGCAATCCGTTCCGGCCGCAATGGCCGCGTTGGCGTTCTGTTTCTGGAATGGTCGGGACTTGGCAACCAGAAAGTCGTGATCGACTGGATGATGATCGATGGACCGAAAGCCGCTCAAGCATTCGGTGACCGGCTGCTCGAATCGCCCCGCTCCTTTGCCGACCGAACTTCGATCAGCGGCGGCATCGATGCCGCTGTTGCGCAATTCGCAAGCGCACCGTTCACCGCCCAGCGTCGCACCATCGATGTCTCCGGTGACGGCACGAACAATGCCGGCCGCGATGTTGGGCAAGCCCGGGACGAAGCGTTGGCGCTTGGAATTACGATCAACGGCCTGGTGATCCTGAGCGAAACGCCGCTCCCTTGGAATCCGGAGCACACCAACCCCCCCGGAGGGCTGGCGAATTACTATCGCGATAACGTAACCGGCGGGCCGGGCAGCTTCGTGCTGGAAGCCAAGGATTTCAATTCATTCGGCCAGGCGATCATCAAGAAGATGATCGCGGAAATCGCAGACGCCCGGGAGCAAAGGGCGCCATTTCTGCGGTAAGCTCAACTGCGCCAGCCTTGAAAGGGTCACATAGCCCGGCCAAAGTTGGCGTTAGCGGGACCGATGCTATAGTCCGCCGGCGTTGACGCCGAAACAACCGGATCCTCCCTTTGACCGCCGCCACTGGCTTGAAACGCCTGGGAATTATCTTGCTTGCCGTGGTTGCAGGCGGCCTGGTCGTGCTTTCGGCTGCCGGATATCTGATCTCTGCGGATGCCGTGCGCCAACAGGTCGTGGCCGAGATCCGCGCCGTGACCGGACTCGAGCCGGTATTGCGGGGCAAAGCCAGCGTCTCGCTGTTTCCCGCCGGCAGCGTCAGCTTCGCCGATGTGGTACTCGGCGACGGCAAGCAGCCCGCCCTGACCGCCGAACGGTTGACTGCTCGCCTGCGATTTTTTCCGCTTCTTGTCGGCCGCGTCGAAATTGCAGACGTGCTGCTGGACCATCCGAACATTGCGATCGAGTTGCAGCCAAACGGCCAATCCAACTGGTCGGGCCTGATCGAAGCGCTGACGCGCAGCCAGGCCGCGATACAACATCTCCCGGCATTTTCCGAAATGCGCATCGATAGCGGCACGGTCGTAATACACGACGACGCACGCAAACTGACCGAGACGCTGTATGGCGTAGAGTTCTCGCTCGCGTGGCCTTCGATCTCCAAGAGCTTTGGAGCCACTGGCCATTTTATCTGGCATGACGCGCCGATTGACGCGAGCGTGACACTTGCCGATTTTCCTGCGGCACTTGCCGGAAGCCGCAGCGGGATAAAGCTTCGCGTGACCGGCGCGCCGGTAAAGGCAGCCTTCGAAGGCGCCATTAGCCTCAAACCCATCCTCAAAGTGGAAGGCACGCTTGCCGGCGATGCCCCATCATTGCGCAATGCCCTGATATGGGCCGGACAGAAACCGCCGCCCGGCGGCGGCTTCGGCCGTTTCGCAATCAAGGCCAAGACGAACGTGATCGGAGGCACCATCAGCCTGTCGAGTGTCAACGTTGAACTCGACGGCAATAGTGCCGAAGGCGTCCTCACCTTTGCCGCCGACGGACGGCAGACGCTACAGGGCACGCTCGCCGCCGATACGCTCGACCTGACGCCTTATGTCTCGACAATTCGCCTGCTCACGACCAACGAACGCGCGTGGAGTAACGGCCCCATTACACTTGATGGTCTGTCGGGCCTCGACCTCGACCTGCGCTTATCGGCAGCGAATGTCGTGGTGTCGAATGCCAAGATTGGGCGCACCGCCGTAGCGGCGAACCTGCGTGGCGGACATTTGGTCATCACGGTCGGCGAAGCGCAGGCGTACGGCGGCGTTATTAAAGGCTCAATGGCGCTGACCAATTTCGATCAAGGGGTGGATATTAAATCGCAGTTGCAGTTCACCGACGTCGATCTGGAAAACTGCCTTGGTCAACTGTTTGGGCTGCGCCGTCTCGAAGGCAAAGGAAATATCACACTCGCGGTCGATGGCAGCGGCGACAGCGTACTGGCGTTGACACGCACGCTGAATGGAACGGCCAGTTTGGTTGGAACTGACGGCGCGCTTGCGGGCCTGAATGTCGAGCAGCTGCTGCGCCGGCTTGAGCGGCGGCCATTGTCAGGCGGCGGCGAATTCCGCAGCGGGCGTACGCCCTACGATAAGATCGCGGTCGCGCTGAAGATTACGCAGGGTACCGTCACGGTCGAAGACGTGAAGATCGAGGGCTCGGCTGTCACGCTTGCGCTCGCTGGCACAGCCTCGATTCCTGCGCGCGAGCTCGATCTGAAGGGGACGGCCGCACTGGTAACACCGCCGAAGCCGGGCGCAACGCCATTCGAACTTCCGTTTATCGTCCAGGGCTCATGGGACGATCCGATCATGTTGCCGGATCCAGAAGCACTCATCCGGCGTTCGGGTGCTGCCGCGCCGCTCCTCAATGCCGTGCGTGAACGCCGTGCCCGCGACTCGGTGCGCTCTGCTGTTGAGCGGCTGACTGGCGGACCGCCGGGAGCGGGCACGATCCCGGCTGCGGGTGAATCCAACACGCCGCCCACGTCTGAAAAGCCCGAATAACTGCACGTTTGCGCCGTGCCCACGGGCACTCCTTCGACTATTATTCAACCGGAGACGAATCACCCGCCGGCGCGTCGCTGGCGCGATGGATTGCGGATGCTGCATCCTCTCTTGCGAACTCTGGCTAAAGTCGTCGTCGCCTCGCTGGTGGTCGGGACTGTCCTCGCTCATTTCGGCATCACCGCCGATCAACTGATGCGCGAATTCGGACTTTCGACCGAACGCCTTGAGGAATACGCAAAACAGGGTTTCGCCTGGGCCTGGCCGAACGTGCTGCTCGGCTCGGTCGTGATTATTCCTATCTGGTTCGTGGTCTTTTTGTTTCGTCCACCCGGCAAGAGCAGCAGCGACTAGCACGCAATCTTCAAACTTGCGCTCCCAAGGCCGCGCGATCGCGCCTTGCGGCACCGCGTTTGATCATCAGCGACGACACCACGGTGATAAGCGCAACGATTGCGATCATGATCGTGCATAACGCATTGATCTCCGGTTTCACGCCCAGGCGCGCTTCCGAATAGATACGGATTGGCAGCGTCGTCGCGCCCGGCCCCGTCGTGAAGCTCGCGATCACCAGATCATCAAGCGATAGCGAAAAGGCCAGCATCCAGCCGGCAGCTATCGCCGGCGCAATCAACGGCAGGGTGATGGTCAAAAACGTCCTGAACGGCGGGCACCCCAGATCCATCGCGGCTTCTTCCAGCGAACGGTCGAAGCCAAAGAGGCGCGACTGCACAATCACGGTGACAAAGCACATCGTTAAAGTGGTGTGGCCGATGACGATGGTCCAAAATCCCCGGTCAACATTGATCGCCACGAACAACAGCAGCAGGGAAAGCCCGGTAATCACCTCAGGCATGACCAGCGGTGCGTAAATCATGCTTGAGAACAGCAACCGGCCACGGAATCGGCCCCTGCGGGTGAGCCCAATAGCGGCAAGTGTTCCGAGAACGGTGGCGCCGGTGGCCGATATGGCCGCGACGCGCACGCTGATCCACGCCGCCTGGAGCACCGCATCGTCGCGGAGAAGTTCGCGGTACCACTCGAGCGACCACCCACCCCAGATTGTCACCAGCCGCGAGGCGTTGAACGAAAAGATCACCAATATGACGATCGGCAAATAGAGGAACGCCAGACCGAGGGCGACGGCAACAATATTGAAGGCTGAAACACCGCGTTTCATCAGCGCCCTCCTTCCAGAGAGCGTTTTTGAAGGCGTTCATAGAAAAGGATCGGCAGCAGAAGCAGACCGAGCAGCGACACCGCGATTGCCGAAGCGACCGGCCAATCGCGGTTGGAAAAGAACTCGGTCCAGAGCGTCTGCCCAATCATCAGCGTCTCCGATCCGCCGAGGAGATCGGGGATGACGAACTCGCCGACGATCGGGATAAAGCAAAGCAGAGCACCGGCAGCGACACCTGGTAGCGACAGCGGCAACGTCACCAGCCAGAACGTTTTCCAGCGCGGACAGCCGAGGTCAGCGGCCGCTTCCAGCAGCGTCTCGTCCATTTTCTCCAGCACCGCGTAGAGCGGCAGCACCATAAACGGCAGGTAGGAATAGACGACGCCGATGTAAATTGCTGTGTCAGTTGAAAGCCAAACAGCGGGCGTATCGATTAAGTGAAGACGCATCAGGACGTCATTTAACAGCCCATCGCGTTGCAGGATGTTGATCCAGGCGTAGACGCGAATGAGAAAAGACGTCCAAAACGGCAATACGACCGCCATCACCAACGCCGACTGCCAGGCACGCGGCGCGCGGGCGATGCCATAAGCGATCGGATAGCCTAGCGCGAGCAGAACGGCCGTTGAAACCGCCGCAATTTCCACGCTCTTGAGATAAGAAAAAAGATAAAGGGCATCGGAAAAGAGCAGCCGGTAGGAATCGGCAGAGAGTTGCGTGAGGAATGCCTTGAAACCGTCCCAGCTCGCAGCAAGATCAAACACCGGTAGATACGGCGGCTGCGCCAGCGCGGTCTGCGACAGGCTGATCTTGAAAACGATTACAAAGGGCGCAAGAAAGAAGACAAGGAGCCACACATAGGGCGCCAGCACGATCGCCCGTCCACTCCAGTTTCGATTTTCGGGCTGAGCGCGCATCGCCTATTCCGTCAAGACCACCCCGACATCGGCCGGCCACGACAGCCAGACGGCGTCGTCGACTTCGAACGAGCCCTTGCCGCGCGCACCGACATTGGCGACCGCCACTCTCATGAGTGAACGATCGGCGAGCCGCACCTTGTAGATTGACATGTCACCGCGATAGCCGACCTCGACCACCGTACCAATCACAACGTTGACGCCATCCGCCGGCCGCTCCCGGCCCATGCTTATCTTTTCCGGCCTCAATGCCAGCCAGACTTTATCGCCGGTCCTTGCCGAACCGGTATCGGCGACATGTAATTTGCCGAGCCCACTGTCTATGGCATCATTCCCGGAGACGCGGCCCTCCACCAAAGTAATCTCGCCGATGAAATCTGCGACCCAGCGTGAATTGGGCCGCTCATAAATTTCGGCCGGTGGTGCTACCTGTTTCAATCGGCCGCGGTCCATCACCGCCACTCGGTCGGCGACAATCATCGCCTCTTCCTGATCGTGGGTGACGATGACAAACGTGGTGCCGAGCTTGCGTTGCAATTCCATCAGCTCAAATTGGGTTTCGGCTCTCAGCTTTTTGTCGAGGGCTGCCATCGGCTCGTCGAGCAACAGGACGCGCGGGCGCTTGATCAGCGAGCGCGCAAGCGCCACGCGCTGGCGTTGCCCCCCGGAGAGTTGACCGACGCGCCGATCGCCGAAACCTTGTAGCCGCGTGAGCGCTAGCATTTCAGCGACACGCTCGCCGATTTCCGCGCGGGTTGTATTCTCCTGGCGCAGCCCGAAAGCGATGTTGCCCTCGACGGTCAAGTGAGGAAACAGCGCGTAACTCTGGAACATCATGTTCACGGGCCGCCGGTGCGGCGGCACATCAGCAATATTCTCACCGTCGAGGAGAATGCGACCTTCACTCGGCGCCTCGAAACCGGCGAGCATACGCAATAGAGTGGTTTTTCCGCAGCCAGAGGGGCCAAGCAGCGCAAAGAACTCGCCTTGTGCGATGTCGAGTGTCAGCGCTTCGACTGCGCTGACTGCGCCGAAGTGCTTGCTGACGGCCTCGAAGCACACCAGCGGCGGCTTCGCGTCCGGATCCTTGACTGCCTCGCCGCCGCCCGCCATCGATTCCCCATTGCGCGGTGCCACGCTAGCGGGACGCGCCTACACGCTCAACCCGGCGACGGTCGCCAGCGATCGAGACAAACGCAGTCCACACTCGTCATTGACTCGTCAAAGTGCGCTGGACTGCTTGTTTCCACCCGGCATATTTGCGTTCCCGCACATCTGCCGGCATGTGCGGTTCGAAGCGGCGATCGAGCCGCCATTGCGCCGCGAAGCCATCGAGATTTGCGCAGATCCCCGCCGCACGTCCGGCGAGATAGGCAGCACCCAGCGCCGTTGTTTCCATCACCACCGGCCGGTCGACGGGGCTCGCCAACATGTCGGCGAGAAGCTGCATGGTGATATCGCTGGCGGTCATGCCGCCATCAACGCGCAACACGGTTGTTGAACTTTTCGACGCAGGCCAATCCGCGCGCATGGCATCGAGCAGATCGCGCGTCTGATAGGCGACCGCCTCAAGTGCGGCCTGCGCAAGTTCGGCAGATCCCGAATTACGGGACAACCCGAAGATCGCGCCGCGCGCCTGCGCATCCCAGTAGGGCGCGCCCAGGCCGACAAAAGCCGGCACCAGATAGACTTGTTCGGCCGGATCCGCGCGTTGCGCCAGCGGCCCCACATCCGGCGCGGTCGCGATGAGTTTCAATCCATCGCGCAGCCATTGGACGGCAGCGCCGGCAATGAAGATCGCGCCTTCCAATGCATAGGTCCGCTTACCGTCGAGTTGATATGCGATAGTCGTGAGTAAACGATTGCGCGAAGCAACACGTTCGACACCCGTATTCAGCAGCGCGAAACAGCCCGTGCCATAGGTCGATTTCATCATACCTGGCGCAAAACAGCATTGTCCGATCGTAGCTGCTTGCTGATCGCCCGCAATGCCCAAGATGCGGATCGGGGCGCCGAAGAGATCGGCAACGGTCTCCCCGAACACGCTCGCACAGTCGCGTACATCAGGAAGCAGCGCCTGCGGCACGCCGAAAAGGCTACAGAGCTCGCTGTCCCACTCGCCTTTGTTGATATCAAACAATAACGTGCGCGCGGCGTTGGTAGCGTCCGTCAGATGTGCTTTTCCGCCGGTGAGACGCCAAAGCAGGAAGCTGTCGATAGTGCCAAACGCGAGCGTGCCGGCCTCGGCCGCCGCGCGAGCGCCAGACACGTGATCAAACAACCATGCGATTTTGCTGGCGGAGAAATACGGATCGAGCAAGAGCCCCGTCTTCCTGGCAATTTCCTGCTCGTGTCCGGTTTGCCGCAATGATTCGCAGTGGTCAGCGGTGCGCCGATCTTGCCAGACAATTGCATTGTGGATGGGTTTTCCGGTGCTGCGGTCCCAGATCACCGTCGTCTCGCGCTGATTGGTGATGCCAATGCCGGCGATGTCGCGCGGAGTGAGCCGCGCCTGGGCCATGACCGCGCGCACGGTGGCGACGACTGCCTTCCAGATCTCCTCCGGATCGTGCTCGACCTCACCCGGCGCAGGATAAATCTGGCGTAATTCCTGCTGAGCGGTAGCAAGCGGCCGTAGCGTCGCGTCGAATGCGATCGCGCGCGTCGATGTCGTGCCCTGGTCGATTGCGATGAGTGCCGTCGGCAACTTTAAATCCCCCAACGCATCACAACGTCAGCCACCACGCAGTGAGGCGATGAAACGTTCGATCTCCGCGCAATCCTCTGGAGTGGCTTTTAGCCCGAGTTTACCGCGCCGCCAGAGCACGTCATCGGCACTCTGCGCCCATTCGTTCTCCACCAGATAGCGCACTTCGGCCCCGGTAAGGTCACCGGCGAAGCAGGGGCCCAGATCTTCCAAGCGCTGGGCATCCTTGAGAAATCTTTCGAGCCGGAGGCCATAAGCATGCAAAAGGCGCCGAGCATGCTGTTTACCCAGAAACGGCCATCGCCTCATTACCTCTTCCACCTGGGCGTCGAAGTCGTCGGGTGCAAACTCCCCGCCCGGAAGTCTCGACCCGGCAGTCCAGGGCGGCAACGCCTCAAAGTAGTGGCCGATCCGCGCCATCGCATGTTCCGCTAATTTGCGATGCGTAGTGATCTTGCCGCCATAGACCGTGAGCAGAGGCGCTTCGCCATCGCGCTGGTCGAGCACAAGTTCATAGTCTCGGGTCACGTCCTCTGGTTTATCAGCGCCGTCATCGTAGAGAGCCCGCACGCCTGCGTACGACCACACCAATTCATCCGGTGTAATGTTTTCGCGGAAATAAAGATTCACGGCGTCGCAGAGATATTTGATCTCTTCGGAATCGGGCGCGGGAGAATTCAGGTCGCCGACAAAATTTTCATCAGTAGTGCCGATCAGGGTGAAGTCGTCTGCAAAAGGCAAAGCGAACACCACGCGCCGGTCTGGAACCTCCAGGATGTAGCCATAGTCGTGCTCGAAGCGGCGGCGCAGGACAATATGGCTGCCTTTGATCAGCCGGACAGGCCGAGGCAACGGTTGGCGAATGACGGTCTCCGCGATCTCGCCAATCCACGGTCCGGCAGCATTGACTAAAACGCGCGCGGTCTTCACATCGCGGCGCCCGCGGGCGCTGAGCACCAACTCCCAGTCTTGCCTGCGCTCCACGCGTGTGCACCGAGTTCGTGTGCGAATAACGGCGCCATGCTCGGCGGCATCGAGCGCATTGAGGACCACCAGCCGCGAATCGTCGACACGACAATCGGAATATTCAAAACCGTATTGGAATTCCCGCTTGAGCGGATTGCCAACCACGTGGTGCGTCAAGTCTACAGTTTGCGAGGCCGGCAACAATTTACGCGCGCCCAACACGTCATAAAGAAATAGCCCGAAGCGCAGCAAAAGCGGCGAGCGAAGCCCGGGCAATGGCGGGAGCATAAAGCGCAGGGGCCGGACGACGTGCGGCGCCATGCGCATCAGGATTTCGCGCTCGTTTAGCGCCTCACGCACCAAGCGAAAGGCGCTATGCTCGAGATAGCGCAGCCCACCATGGATCAGCTTGCTCGAAGCCGATGAGGTGCCGGAGGCGAGATCGTTCATTTCAACGAGGAGCACGCTCAAGCCACGGCCGGCGGCGTCTCGGGCAAGCCCCGTTCCGTTGATGCCGCCGCCGATGATGGCGAGGTCGAAGTCGGCCATTGCCTGATGATTCGCTTTAACCTGCAGAATGGGCGGCTTACGCGCTGCACTCAAGAACCGGAGTGATTAACCCCGATTTACAGCACAAATCCCTGGCGCAATTGCAAAATGCCCCCCGCGAAGCCATATCCAGTAAAGTACTGATGCTTGCCGTTCGCTTTCCGCAAGAGCCACGGAACCTAAACCAGCCCCGATGCCCTCGCCCCGCCTGCTCGTCATCGAAGGAAACTCCCCGCAGACCTTGGCCGACCACGTGGCCGCCGGCGGCACTGTGGCAAGCAAGGGATATTCAGACTTGCTGCGTGAGCTACTTCCGGGCGCAGTCGTGGATATCTGTTACCCAGGCGACCCGGCCGCACTCCTGCCCGATGGTGTGTCGCTCGAAGGCTATGACGGCATCACGATCACGGGTTCAAGCCTCCACGTCTACAATGCCGGTCCCGAAGTGATGCGGCAGATCGATTTGGTGCGCGCTGCGCTCAAGACGGGAACCCCCCTGTTCGGATCATGCTGGGGCCTGCAGGTGATCACCGCGGCCGCTGGCGGGAGTGTGCGCAAAAATCCGAAAGGCCGCGAAATCGGGTTCGGCCGCGGAATTCGCCTGACTGAGGCGGGCCGCAAACACCCGATGTACGCCGGCAAGCTCGACGTATTCAACGCGCCGACCGTCCATCTCGACGAGGTCGAAGCAATGGCGCCCGGGACCACCGTCCTCGCGACCAACGCGGTATCAGATGTGCAGAGCGCTGAAATCCGCACAAATGGTTCGATCGCATGGGCTGTGCAGTATCATCCCGAATATCCGTTGCGTGAGGTTGCTGCGATCGTGCGGCGCATCGGGACGCGGCTGATCGAAGAAGGCTTTTTCGCCGATGAGACGGATATCAAAACCTTCGCGAGCGACCTTGACATCCTTGACCGCGACCCCGGTTGCAAGCGGCTGTCATGGCGCCATGGTGTCAGCAAAAATGTTCTCGACAAGCGGCTTCGCGTCAGCGAGGTGGCGAACTGGATCGAATTCCAGGTACTTCCGACTCGCGTGAAGCGAGGGCGAGGCTAGCGCGAAGGGTTGTCAGATGGATTATTCCGGCAAACACATCGTCATCACCGGCGGCACCGGCGCTCTCGGCACCGCGGTCGTGAGCGCGCTGGTGGCTGCCGGTGCGACTTGCACAGTGCCTTATGTCCACGAAGGCGAAGCGCAACGGTTTCCCGTGCGCGGCGACCCGAATGTGACCTTGATTGCAGTCTCCGACCTCGCTGATGAGGCACAGGTCGCAAAACTCTATGCGGGCATAGAACCCTGGGCTTCGATCCACATCGCTGGCGGGTTTTCACCGGGCAAGGTCGCGGACACCGAGAAGACGGCGCTCATGGCGCAGATCGACAGCAACCTTGTTTCCTGTTTTCTCTGCTGCCGCGCCGCGGTGAACGCAATGGCCGCCGGCGGCCAAGGTGGGCGCATCGTCAACGTCGCAGCGCGCCCCGCGCTGGAATGGCGCAGCGGCGCCGGCATGACGGCTTATACAGTCGCCAAGACGGGCGTTGCAGCACTCACTGTGGCGCTCGCCGAAGAAGTCGCCAAAGACGGCATCTTGGTCAACGCGGTTGCCCCCTCGATCATGGATACACCCGCCAATCGCAAGGCAATGCCGAAGGCCAATTTTTTTGACGCCTGGCCAAAGGTCGAGGACGTGGCGGCAACGATCTTGTTTCTTGCCTCGCCCGATAACAAAGTCACCCGGGGCGGCATTGTGCCGGTGTATGGAAAATCCTAGCCGGCAATCGGGACCAGCTCGAGCGGCGGCACGCAACAAGCGCTGCACAGTACCGGAGGCGACGACTGTGCGGCCTTCTGCATAGGCTTCGTGGTTCTTTTCGATTTCGTCGAGATCGTAGAGATAGTTCACCATCAATCCGTGCGCCTGTGCAATTGCGCGGTCGGACGTATCGGCAAGCCAGTTAATACGTTCCAGTCGCGCACCATTTCCAAGGTGGAAACGCGCGACCGAATCAATCGGCGTGCCGCGCTCAGTGCGGGCGCGCAGATAATACCATGCCGCTGCACGCATCAACGGGTCTTCTAACTTGCCGAAGATCTCCGGGTCGGTCCACCAGTGCGGACGTTCCATCAGCTCGAACACCACGCGGTCGTTCGCGCTGATTGCCGGTGAATTTTCGGCCTTCACTTCCCTGGCGAGCCATTGGGCGAACCCGGCCACCGGCGACAATGTGACAAATGTCGTGAGCTTCGGTAGCTCACGGCAAATTTCCTCCAAAACCTGCTTGATCAGGAAATTGCCGAACGACACACCGGAAAGCCCGCGTTGGCAGTTTGAGATCGAGTAAAACACCGCGATGCGCGCCTTTTCCGGCTCAACGAATTGCTGACGCCCGCTGGCAAGGATCGGCGCGATGGCGCCGGGGATGTCGCGTTCAAGCGCCACTTCGACAAAGATAAGCGGTTCGTCGACCAGCGCCGGATGGAAGAAGGCGTAGCAGCGACGGTCTGGCGGATCGATGCGCCGCCGCAAATCATCCCAACCACGGATTTCGTGTACAGCCTCGTACCGGATAATTTTTTCGAGCACGATTGCGGGCGTCGACCAGTCGATATGGCGCAGCACCAGAAAACCACGATTGAACCACGACGAAAACAGGTGGACGAAGTCAGCGTCGACCGCAGCAAGATCGTCGCGACGATGGTCCAACGCATCCAACAATTGCTCGCGCATGCGCACCAGAGCAGCAGTACCGCCCGGCGCGAGATTGAGCCTGCGGAATAGCTCCTGCCGGCGCGGCTCGGAGGCGGCATGCACGTCAGCGGCGGTTACGTCCGAGGGAGCTTTCTGCCAAGTCGTAATCGCCTGATCCAACCGTTCGCCCGCCGTACCGAAACGCTGTGCGAGCGCTTCGAAAAACGCAATGCGCGGCCCGGTCGTAAGTGCGGAATAACGAGCGAGGATTTCGCGCGCGAGTGCGACGCCCGAGGCCTCGCCACGGCCGGACAATAGCTCCTCGCACAGCTCGACGAGACTCTCGGAGTGGGTGGATGACTCGCCACGACGGTCGCGCGCCAGTAGCGCACGGCCACGCTCGGAAATAGTTTGCAGTAGTTCGCCGAAAAACGAGGTGTTCATTTAGGCCCTATGGCAACGCCCATCAGATGATTAGGCAACCATGTGGCGATTTCTGGGAAGACGCACAAGATCACGATCGCCAGCATCATACAAATGACATATGGCAACGTACCCCACATCACCTGCGCCAGCGGCACATCGGGCGCGATAGCGTTGACAATGTAGATGTTGAGGCCAACCGGCGGGTGGATCAAGCCGATTTCCATGTTGATGGTCAGGATCACGCCAAACCAGACCGGATCAAAGCCCGCTGCCGTAATAATGGGCAGCAGAATCGGGCTGGTCATCAGAATGATCGCCGCCGGCGGAATGAAGAATCCGCAGACCAACAGGAAGATGTTGATGAGGAACATCAACACCCATTTGTTGGCGTGCAAATCGGCAATCCCCTGCGCCAGCGTCTGGGTGAGATAGAGCGACGTGAGCATGTAGCCAAACAACACGGCTGTGGCGATGATGGTCAGGATCATCACCGACTCGCGCATGGTATCGCGCAGAATCAGCCAGATCTGATCGACCTTCCAAAGACGATAAATCAAGACGGCCAGAAACATGCACAGGGCCGCGCCGACACCGGCGGCTTCCGACGGCGTCGCGACGCCGCCATAGAGGGCGTACATGACACCGACGATAATGAAGATGAACGGCGCGATCTTTGGGATTGATTGAAATTTTTCCTTCCAGGAATAGCGGAAATCGACGGCATGGGAGCGGAACCCGCGCTTCCAGATGATGAAGACGCTCCACAGCATGAAGAGACCGGTGAGCATCAGTCCCGGCATGACGCCGGCAATAAACAGACGGCCGATCGATGTCTCAGTCGCGATGCCATAAAGAATAAAGGTGACGGAGGGTGGGATCAGAATGCCGAGCGTGCCGCCGGCGCAAATCGAGCCTGTGGCAACATCATCCGGATAGCCACGACGGCGCATCTCCGGAATGCCCATTTTCCCGATTGCCGCACAGCAAGCCGGCGATGATCCGGTGAGGGCAGCGAAAATGGCGCAAGCTCCGAGATTCGAAATGACAAGCCCGCCAGGCAATCGATAGAGCCAGCGGTCGAGCGCCTCGTAGAGATCTTTGCCCGCCGGCGAAGAACCAATCGCCGCCCCCATCATCACAAACATCGGAATTGCAACGAGCGTGAATTCATCAAGCCCGGACCAGAACGTTTCGGCGACGACATGCAGAGCGTCAAAGCCCTGGAAGAGAGCCAGGAACGCGATCGCAATCGCGCCGAGCCCGAAAGCGACGGGGATGCCGGATACCAGCATCAGCAGCGTGACGATGAGAACAAGCGCTCCTTGCGTGGTCGGGCTCATGGCGCGCTTCCCAGCAGTTCTTCCGCCTGCGCCCGGGCCACATCCTCAGCGGCTTGCTGGTCCTTAATGCCGAATGGCGGCGTGCGCCCTGTCACCAGAGCGAGCAAATCCGCAAAATATTGGAGGACAAGGAGACCGAGCCCAACTGGCATCGACAAATAGGGAATCCAAAGCCGCGCTCGCCATACGGTGTTGGAGAGCCAACGCTCCGAGTAGGCTTCGTACCAATAAATCGTGCAGAGTGTGAAAATGACGATGCAAAATGCCAGCGCCAACAGCATCGTGAACAGCGCAAGCCAATAGCGAAAGCGCGGACCGGAATGCAGCGGCAAAATATCGACGTTAACGTGTCCGCGCGTCATCAGGACGTAAGCACTGCCGACGAAGGTTGCGCCGACAATGCAGTATGTCACTACGTCGATCTGCCAGATCGTGGTCCGATTCAAAATATAACGCTCAACCACGATGTCGCAAATTACGAGCACCGCGGCGGCGATGAGAAAAGCCGCGAACACGCCCGCCACGCGCGACAGGAATGCTACAGCCCGAATGTAAGTGTCCATGGGCCTGTCTTTTACAGTGTGTTCCGGAGGTCCAAATCTTGCACGCGCTAAGCGTACCTACAGGACTGGCCGGCGAACAATGCGTTCGCCGGCCACTGATGCAACTATTTCACTGAGAGAGCTTCGTCGATCAACTTCTGGCCGTTGGGCACGTCCTTGGCAAATTGCGCGTAAGAGCTCTTTTTTGCCACATCGAGCCATGCCTGATAGTCAGCGTCGTTCAAGGTAACGACTTTCGCCTTGTGATCTTCAAAGGCCTTGATCGCATCCTGATTGATCGCATCAGCTTTACTTTCGAAATAGGCCTGCGCCTTTTTACCCGCGGCGATCAGAACGTCCTGCTGTTGCTTGTTGAGCTTGTCGAAGCTCTTCTTCGACATCAGCATCGGCTGATACATAAACCACAGCGCGTTATTGCCAGGCGCTGTCAGGCAATCCGCCACCTCATAGAGCCGCATCGATGCGAAGGTCGAAAGGCTTGTGTCGGTTGCGTTGACGACGCCGGTTTGGAACGCGTTATAGATTTCATTCGACGGCGGGCTCACAATGCTCGCGCCGGCACTTTCCCACATGCCGGCGAAAGTCGGGCCCGCAGCGCGGAATTTACGGCCTTTGAGATCGTCGGGCCTCAAAATGCATCCGTCCTTGGATGCCATGCCACCTGCGAACCAGGCGTCGGAAAGGACGATCACTCCGCGCTTTTCGATTTCGGCGCGAATGTCCTTCATGAACTGCGAATCGTTGACGCGTTTTGCCCGCTCCTGGCTCCGGATCAGGCCGGGCATCAGCGTTGCGCTGAATACGGGAATTTTTCCACTCGCATAGTCGAGCGGGAAGAGCGTGATGTCGAGTTGTCCGTTCGCCGTGGCATTCCACTGGTCGTTCGGCTTAAACAGGGATGCGCCGGGGTATACCTGAATTTCCAGGCCGACATTGGCGTCCTTGGCTTCCTTCGCAACCATCTGCACCATGTCGTCACGAACGTCGCCCTTGCCGCCTGGGAATTGGTGCGACGCCTTTAGTGTTACTTGCGCGTGCGCGGACGCCGAAAGCACAATCAATGCGCCCGCTGCGGCAAAGTAAGTCGAAATTTTTCTCATTTTGCGTTCCTCCGTGGGGATTTTTTCTGGCGGCGGAGTTCTCCACCGCGTTTGGTCGCTAGCAGAACGATAACCAAGTACCCCTCGTCGCCCCCGTTTCACATTAGCCGCCGGTGCGGCGCCGCGCCATAGCCGCCGATAATAAATTCGTCTCTAACCGCATGCGGCCTATAGACAATTCGGGCTATGGCCAGTATGCGCCGATGACCTTATAACCCCCGGCATCGCTACTCATTCCGCATCCTTCCGGGAGTTTCCATACATGCCGAAGCCATTGGCGGGCCTCCGCGTCCTCGAACTTGCCCGCATATTGGCCGGACCCTGGGCCGGTCAAGTGCTGGCCGATCTCGGTGCCGACGTGATCAAGGTCGAGCGCAAGGGAACTGGTGACGACACCCGTGGCTGGGGTCCGCCTTTTGTAGAAGGCACGGACGGCAACCACATCGGGTCTGCTTATTTTCATTCCACAAATCGGGGCAAGCGATCAATCGAGATGGACTTCGAGAGTGATGAAGGCCGGCGCATCGTACGCAAACTGGCCGCGCGCTCGGATGTGCTGATCGAAAATTTCAAAGTCGGTGGCCTCGCAAAATTCGGGCTCGATTACAAAAGCCTCGCGCCCGAGTGCCCACGCCTCATCTACTGTTCGGTGACCGGCTTCGGACAAGATGGTCCCTACGCCAAACGCGCTGGCTACGACCTGATGGCGCAGGGCATGGGCGGCATCATGGATCTGACGGGCATGGCGGACGGCGAGCCGACCCGCATCGGCATTCCGGTGTCCGATATCTTCACCGGGGTTTATTCTGTCATCGGCATCCTGGCCGCGCTGGCGCAACGCGAAAAGACCGGCAAGGGCAGCTACGTCGACACCGCCCTGGTCGATTCCACTGTTGGTGTGCTGTCGAACCAGGCGATGAACTACCTGGTGTCGGGCAAGGTGCCGAAGCGCATCGGCAATGCGCATGCCAATATCGTTCCCTATCAGGTTTTTCCGGTGGCCGATGGACATGTGATCGTCGCTACCGGCAATGACAATCAGTACGTCAAGTTCTGTAACGTCCTGGGCGCGCCTGAACTCGCGCAAAATCCGGCTTACAAGGACAATGTCGGAAGGCTGAAGCACCGCGAGGAACTGATTGCAAAGTTGTCGGCGCTCACCGCGCGCATAAAGCGTGATGAACTGCTCGACAAGCTCGAGGCCCAGCAGGTGCCGGCCGGTCCGATCAACGCTCTCGATCAGGTGTTCAGCGACCCGCAGGTGATCCACCGCGGAATGAAACTGGAATTGCCCAGCAGTGCCGCCAAAGGCGGCACAATTCCCGGTGTACGCACGCCGATCGTCATCGATGGGTGGAAGGCGGCATCCGAAAACCCCTCGCCGCACCTTGGCCAGCACACAGCCGAAATCCTGCGCGAGATTGGAGAAGGCTGATCACAGCACCAGCCTTTAACTGACGGCGGTTGGCGCCAGAGCCTCGATATCGGTTGCCACGTCGATGACGGCAGGACGCTTTTCCGCGATCGCGCGGGCCAAGGCCGGCGCAAATTCGCTGGCTCGATCAACGCGAATGCCAAGCGCGCCCATATCCTCAGCGAGTTTGGCAAAATTCATCGGGTTATAGGTCCACAATTCGCGCGCCTTGGCGGTCTGCTCGCCGCCATAAGCCCGGTCGAAACCTCGTTTCGATTGATTGCCGCCACCATTGTTGTTGACGACGGTGACCGATGCGAGGTTCCACCGCACCGCCGTTTCGACCTCGCCGATGTGATACCAAAAACCGGCATCGCCTGTGAAAACCACCACCGGGCGCTCCGGGCACGCCGCCTTGGCGCCTATACCGGCCGGAAATGCCCAGCCGAGGTGACCGGCGCTGCGCATGTAACTTTGCGTCGGCGTGCGCAGATCGTACATGCCGCCCATCCACATGCCGGCATGTCCGGTGTCGACGACGACGATAGCATCGTCAGGAACGTGTTTCGTCAGTTCGCCGCAAATGCGCGCCGGATGAATTGGTACCGCGTCCGATTCCAGCGCTGAGTTGTACTTGGCATACCACTCGGCGCGCAGATCCGAGATCTCCTTGATCCAGGCCACACGTTTTGTCGCACTGGATTTATCGATCTGGCCAAGCATGCGCACGACCACATTTCTGGCGTCGCCCAATACACTTGCCAGCAGCGGATAATTGCGCCCGAGCGCTTCCGGATCGATGTCGATCTGGATTGCGGGCGTACCGATCTTCGGCACCGCCCAAAAATGAGTTGTCATGCCCCCGGTTTCAGAACCGATGAAGCAAACCAGGTCGGCGCGATTCACCGCGCGATTGGCGCATTCGCGCGAGTAGCTGCCAACCACGCCCACCGAAAGCGGATGCGTACCCGGGATGATGTCCTTGCCGTTGAGCGAAGTTGCGATGGGGATTTGCAGGGCCTCGGCAAGGGCGACCAATTCTCTTCCCGCACCCGAGACGCGTGCACCGCCCCCCGCAATGATGATCGGACGTTCGGCCTTTTGCAGCAGTTCGAGCGCTGCTTTCACATGCGCGGACTCCGGCTCGGGACGGAATGGTGGCACGCGAGAGAACTGTGTCTCCACCATGGCTTCCATTTCGGCTTCGTCGAGATCGAGCTGTCCTTCGTTACCGCGGAATTGCAGATGCACGGGCCCAGGCACGCCGGTTGTCGCAGTGCGGAAGGCCTGCCGCACCATGTCCGGTATGCGTCCAACGTCATCAATCGTGACGTTCATCTTCGTCACCGGCTCAAAGGCCGGGACGTCATCGATTTCCTGATAGACCTTGCGGAACTTCGTTTTCGGATCTCGTCCGCCCGTCATCGCAATCACCGGCGAATGGGCCAGATATGCGTCGCGCAGGCCTGCGGCGAGATTGAGTGCGCCGATCACCTGGGCCATGCAAATTCCCGGTTTGCCGGACGCCCGCGCATAGCCGTCTGCCATGTAAGCTGCGGATTTCTCGCCGTGACAATGCACGCGCGCGATATTTGTCCGCCGCTCCATCTCGGCAAAGGTGCGCCGGAGAACTGCCGGCACCATAAACACATGGGTGACGCCATAGCCTGACAACATGTCGGCAAGAACTTCAGCGCCGACGCGTTTCGTATTGTGTCCCACCGTCGCCATGATCAGCTACGACCTTTCACTCAGGAATAAACTTCATCGCTATGCCGTTGATGCAATAGCGTAAGCCAGTCGGCGGCGGCCCGTCGGGGAATACGTGGCCAAGATGACTGCCGCATCGGCTGCAATTGACTTCCGTGCGTGTCATACCGTGGCTGCGGTCCTCGATGGTCTCAACGGCTCCGGGCACCGGGTCGTTAAAGCTTGGCCAGCCGGTGCCGCTTTCGAATTTCTTTTTCGAGACGAACAATGGCTGGTCGCAGCCGGCGCAGATGAATGTGCCGGAGCGCTTTTCATAATTGAGCGCGCAACTTCCCGGCATTTCGGTGCCGTGCTTGCGCATGATCTCGTACTGGTCCGGGCTCAGCAGCTTGCGCCATTCGGCGTCGGTGTGCGTGACCGCGTATTGCTTTTGCATGGCTAACGCTCCGCGATTTCCAGCTATTTGATTGCCAAGGGATTGACTGGCGAGCCCACCGCGCCCGTGATTGGAATGGCGGGCGCCACGAACAGGAATTCATACACTTTGTCCTGGTCACAATCGTCGGCGAGCTCCTTCAGATTGAAAATCTCGCCCATCGTCATGCCCATAATCGGGATCGTGATCCAGTGCCACGGCTGGTTGATGCCTTCTTCGCTCTCGTTCGGCCGAACCTCGCAGCCCCAGGTATCGCTCGCGAGGGCAGCAAGCTGGGTATTCTTCACGAAATCGAGAGTCTCGAATGAGAATCCCGGAGCGTCGCCGCCAGGATAGCCATCCCAGCTTCCGGCCTTTTGACAGCGCTCCATCATGCCCGTGCGCACGATGACATAGTCGCCGCGCTTGAGCTCGACCTTCTGCTTTTTTGCAGCCCCGTAAAGATCGTCATTGGTGATGCCATAACCGTCATCGAGTGAATCGACATTCTTGAAGCGTGCGACATCAAGAAACACGCCGCGCCCGACCATTCTGTTCTTGGTTTTCTCGATCCCACATTTTTGCGCACCGGCCGATGTCACTTCACGGCAGTCGTAGCCATTCCACATGTAGTTTTCATAGAACACATGGCCCAGCCCGTCCCATTGCGTGCCGCATTGTAGCGGCATGGTCACCATATCGTCAGCCGCGCGGATACCACGCTTGTCGAGCACGCCGGAATAGGCATCGGTGCCCGTGCGCAGCATCGTGTGAATAGGATTGGTGCGACCCATCGAGGGGTACTTGCTTTTTGCACCTTGGGGTCCCGTGTGATCGAAATTAAGAGCAAGCGAAATCACTTTGCCCTTCTTCACGAGCCGCGTGGCAGCCACGATATCCTCGGCCGTCGTGTAGTTGAGTGTGCCGACTTCGTCATTCGGGCCCCACTTGCCCCAGTTTTTGTACTTCTCCGCGGCATCACGCATGTCCTGACGGGTGACCTTTCGAGCCGGCATTGAATTTCCTCTACCCAAAATGGATCGACGTTGGCCGCCGGAATACACCCTGTGAAGGCGGGCGATGCAAGCCCTACTGGCAAGAGACCCGCGCAATGCTACGATGAAAAAAAGGGAGGAAACGATGCACCGGCTGTTTCGCCATCTGGCGACTGGCTTCCTGTTGTTCGGCGCGCTGTCTGTCTCGGTCATCTCCTCCAGCATCGCCCAAGCGCAGGACACCGCTGGTTATCCCGCGCGCCCGGTCAAGATTGTCGTTCCATTTGCACCGGCCGGCCCTACGGATGTCATGGCGCGACTGATCGCGCAAAAGCTGGGCGATAGCCTTGGCAAGCAGTTCTATGTCGAAAATCACCCGGGCGCCGGCGGCAATCTCGGGATGGCGCTGGTCGCTAACGCGCCGCCCGATGGCTATACGCTGCTGCTGGTCAGCTCCAGCGTCGTCGTCAATCCGAGCCTGTATGAAAAAGTGCCCTACGACGTCTACAAAAGTCTCGCGCCGGTGACGCTCGCTGGATCAAGTCCAAACATTCTGGTCGTCCATCCCTCGGTGCCCGCGAAAAACGTAAAGGAACTCATCGCCTATATTCATGCCAATCCGGGTAAAGTGAGCTTCGCTTCACCGGGCTTCGGTACCACGGCAAGCCTCGCCGCGGAGAGCTTCAAATACGCTCTCAAGCTCGACATCCAGCCCGTCCCGTTCAATGGCGCGGGCCCTGCACTCAACGCCGTCGTCGCCGGACAAGTGCAAATCGGCTTCATGGCGCTGCCGCCTGTCATCCCGCACCTGAAAGCCGGAACTCTGCACGCACTCGCGCTCACTACGGAAAAACGTGTGGCCGCGGCGCCCGACGTGCCGACGATGGCGGAAGCCGGCGTTCCGGGCGACCAGATCTCTGACGTGATGCAGGCTGTCTTCGTGCCGGCCGGCACACCAAAGCCGATCATCGATCTGCTGCAGAAGGAAATCGCGAAAGCGGTGGCCACGCCTGATGTCAAATCGAAGCTCGACTCGCTCGGCTTCGACGCCATCGCCGATACGCCCGAGCACTTCGCCGCGCGCATCAAGATGGAAGTGCCAAAGTGGGCAAAGGTGATCGAAGCGGCCAAGATCGAAAAAGTGAAATAAATAAAACAGCTCGTATGGGGAGAAGTCCATGAAGCTCGCAATGCGTATTCTCGCACTGACCGCAGCCGTAGTCGCCGGCGGTGCGGCCCAGGCCGCAGGTTATCCCGATCATCCGGTGAAGGTCGTTGTGCCGTTTGCGGCCGGCGGACCAACTGACGTGATGGCGCGACTGATCGGGCAAAAGCTGTCGGAAAAACTCGGACAACAATTCTATATCGAGAACATTGGCGGGGCCGGCGGCAATATCGGTACCGTCAATGTCGCGCGATCGGCGGGCGACGGCTACACGCTCCTGATGGCCTCCTCGAGTTATGTCGTGAACCCGAGCCTCTACAAAAATTGTCCCTATGATCCGTTCAAGGACTTCGTTCCGATTACCCTTGCGGCAATCACACCAAATATTTTGATCGTCCATCCTTCGGTCCAGGCAAAGACCGCGAAGGAATTGATTGAGGTGATCAAGGCCAATCCCAACAAGTTCACGTTCGCTTCACCCGGCCTCGGCACCACACCGGACCTCGCCAGCGACCTGTTCAAAGCCACGTATCATCTCGACTTCGCCATTGCGCCCTACAAAGGCGGCGGCCCGGCAGCGCAAGCCGTCTTGGCCAATGAAGTGCCGGCATCGTTCGTCGCCATGACGCCGACGACGCAGCTGGTGCTGACGGGCAAGCTGCGCGCGCTTGCGGTCACGACCAAGAAACGCTCCACGGCACTGCCGGATGTACCGACCCTCGCCGAAGCCGGCATCACCGGGCAGGAATCCGAAACAATGCAAGGAATCTTCGCACCAAAAGGAACGCCGAAGGAGATCGTCGACCTCTTGCAGAAAGAAATCGCGGCGATCGTCACGAACCCAGACATGAAGGCGAAGATGGCGCCACTTGGCTTCGAGCCAGATGGCGGCTCGTCGGCCGAGTTTGCCGCTTACATCAAGGCGGAAGTCGAAAAGTGGAGCAAGGTCATCAAGGACGCCAACATTCCGCAGATCCAGTAATTCAAGGCGTCACCTCGCGCGATGCGTATCGTCGATATTCGAGAGACGGCGATTCCGCTCAAATCGACGCTCGCCAATTCGAGCTTCGATTTCACCGAAATGACGACGTCTGTGGTCGCCGTGATCACCGATGTCGTTCGCAACGGAAAGCCGATTTGCGGCTTTGCTTTCAACTCTACCGGCCGCTATGCCTGCGGCGCGCAAATGCGCGCACGCTTTATTCCACGCATTCTCGCTGCCGATCCCGCCACGCTTGTCGACAGCAGTGGTGAGAATCTTGATCCGGAAAAAATCTTCGCCTGCATGATGCGGCGGGAAAAAGCCGGCGGCCATTCCGAGCGCTCGATTGCTATCGGCACCATCGAAGTCGCCCTTTGGGACGCCATCGCCAAAATCGCCGACAAGCCGCTGCATGCCTTGCTGGCCGAGCGCTTCAGCAAGGGCAAAATTACTGACAAGGTCTTTTGTTACGTCGGCGGCGGCTGGTATTGGCCGGGGCAAACGATCAAAGACCTACAGGACGAAATGCGTCGTCACATCGGCGCCGGCTACACCATGGTGAAGATGAAGGTCGGCGGCTTGCCGCTGGATCAGGACTTGCGCCGGCTGGAGGCCGTGCTTGAAGTTGTCGGCTCGGGCGAACATCTCGCGGTCGATGCCAATTGCAAATTCGATCGCAACGAAGCCCTGAGCTACGCCAAGGCGCTCGCACCATTCAAGCTGCGCTGGTTTGAGGAGCCTTGCGACCCACTGGATTTTGCGCTGTTCGCGGAGCTTGCAAGCATCTATCAACCGCCGCTTGCTACCGGCGAGAACCTCTATTCGACCCAGGACGTAGAGAACCTGGTGCGGTTCGGCGGCTTCCGTCCCGGACGGGATATCATCCAGATTGATCCGCCGCAGGCCTACGGCATTGGGCAATACGCCAAAACGGTAGAGATGCTCTCGCGCCACGGCTGGCCGCGCACGTCGCTGTTTCCCCATGGCGGCAACCAGATGTCGCTCGCCATTGCTGGCGGCTTCGGCCTTGGTGGCGCGGAATCATACCCCGGCGTGTTTGGCGATTTCGGCGGCTTTGCCGACGATGCCCGCATCGAAAACGGCGCGATTTCGCTGTCCGACCGGCCCGGCATTGGCTTCGAGGGCCAGGCCAGGCTCTTCCGCATCATGCAGGAACTGGCGGGACTTTAGCCCGCTATTCCGCGCCTTCCAGCGCCGCCGGAATCTCAATCGGTGCTTTGGGGCCGCGGAGACGAACGTAGATTTGCAGCCCGATCAACAACACGCACAGGAAGATGAACACCGCACTGATCGGACGCTCGACGAACACAAGGATGTCACCGCGTGAAATCAGCATGGCTCGCCGGAAGTTCTCCTCGAAGCGCGGCCCCAGCACAAAGCCCAGCAAGATCGGCGCCGGGTGGAAGCCGAGCCGCAGCAGCACGTAGCCCAGGATTCCGATGACGACCGTCTCGCCAACCTGGAACATGTCGTTGTTGGCGGCATAGACGCCGATGCTCACGAAGAACAGCGCGCTCGGATAGAGATACTTGTAGGGAATCGTCAGCAGCTTCACCCAGATTCCGATCAGCGGCACGTTCAGCAGAACGAGCATGATGTTGCCGATCCAGAAGCTGGCGACGAGGCCCCAGAAAATATCTGGATGCTCTTTGATCAGCTGCGGGCCGGGCACGATTCCCTGAATCATCAACGCGCCAAGCAACAGCGCCATCACCGCGTCGCCCGGAATGCCGAGACTCATCGTGGGGATGAAGTCGCCCTGCACCGAGGAATGCGTTGAGGCTTCCGGCGCTATCACGCCTTCGATCAGGCCAGTGCCGAATTTTTCGGGGTGCTTCGAGATTTTCTTTTCCGTTGCATAGGCAACGAACGAAGCGATGGTCGGGCCGGTGCCGGGAATGAGCGCGCAAAGACTGCCGACCAGCGTACCGCGGAACATCGGCGCGATCGCCTGCTTCACATCAGCTTTGCTCGGCCGCATGTCGCGCAGGCGCACGTTCGTATAGGCCGTGTTGATCTGCGACACCTGGTTGACGCTGTTCATGAACTCGGCGATGCCGAACAGACCAAGCGCGAGCGCTACCAGCTCGATGCCGTCATCAAGATGGGTCATTCCGAATGTATAGCGCTCGGCGCCAGTCTCGAGATCGGTGCCGACGATGCCGAGCATCAAGCCCATCACTGTCATAGCTACGCCCTTGAGGGGCGAGCCGCGCGCCAGCGTCGAGCCGGCTAACAACCCGAGCAGCATCAACGAGCAAATTTCAGCCGGCCCGAATTCCAGTGCGACACGCACCAATATCGGCGACAGAAAAATCATCTCCGTGATGCCCCACGAGGCGCCCACGAACGAGGCCATGACGGTCAGCCCGAGCGCCACGCCGCCCCTGCCCTGCTTCGTCATGGGGAAGCCGTCGAGACACGTCACCGCATGCGGTGGATGGCATGGCAAATTGAGCAGGATCGAACAAATGGCGCCGCCGTATTGCGCGCCGTACATGACACCGGCAAGCATCAGGATCGCGCCGACCGGTTTGATACCGAACGTCAGCGGGAGCAAAATCGAAATCGTCGCCAGCGGGCCCATGCCCGGCAACACGCCGACCATGTTGCCGACCAGCACGCCGATGAAGCACCACATCAAATTATGTGGCTGCAGCGCGACGCCGAACCCGTACCAGAGATCCGTGAGTGCAGTTGCGATCAAAAGCCCCTCCACGTCAGCAACGGCATCGGCACCTGCAACAAATATGAAAACAATCCAACACCAAAAATAGTCACGAACGTTGCCAACAGAAGAGAAGTCTTGAGTGTTGCCGCGCGATCCCCCATCGCGGACACAAATACGCACGCAAAAATGCCGGGCATCAGCCCGAAGTAACTGCCGAACAAGATGAAACACAGCGGCCCGGCAAGAATGCACGCCCAGCCGAGCCACTCGGGATGCTCAGGCAAAATACGTTCATCCTCGCCCTCAGGCGCGGTGAGCGAAGCGCCCGCGATTGCGATTCCGAGAAAAATCAAAATGATGCCGAGCGCAGTCGGCAGAAAGCCCGGGCCCATATGCATCAAGGTGCCGAGGCGATACCCCGGCCCTTTCAGGGCCATCACCAAACCGAAAAAGATGACCAGGCCGCCAGCGTAAAAATCGCGCTTTCGGACGAGATTCTGAACAAGCTGCATGACGGGGCCGCGTGCGGGGCGCAAAGATTTCTCCACGATTTTATTGTTCTAGCCGTCGCCCCGATAAGGATTAGGACGGCTAGGGACTACAATCAATCCCCGTGCACCGCAATGCGGAACGGGCCATTTTCAGCGGCCTTTGGCCGTGCTGACCCGGATAAAACCTTTGTAAACGTTGCGGGGCCATACTGCCGATGAACGCCATTGTGCGACATCGAATAGCAATCCTGGAACTCTTTTTGCCGGCTGTAGCCAACCCGTTCCGTCGAGCGCACACACCCAAAACCAAACATTGATCATGACCGCCGCAAAAGCACCGACGATCGCGTTTGTCATCCCTTGTTACAATGAACAAGCTGGCATTCAGCACACGCTCACGTGTCTCCTTGCCGATCTCGACAAGCTGGAAAAATCAAAGGCGATCTCGCCGAAAAGTTACGTGTTGCTGGTCGACGACGGCAGCACAGACCGCACCTGGGCACTGATTGAGAAAGCCTCGCAGAGATACGCGAAACGCGTACGAGCCCTCAAGCTGTCGCGCAACGTCGGGCACCAGAACGCTCTTCTTGCGGGCCTCCTTGAGCAGGTCGGGAAAGCCGATGCGGTCATATCGCTCGATGCAGACTTGCAAGACGATATGTCGGTTGTCGCGAAGATGATCGATCACTTTAACAACGGGACCGAGATTGTATTCGCGGTACGCAAAAGACGTAGCAGCGATAGCCGGTTCAAACGCGGCACGGCCGATCTGTACTATCGCACGCTGAACTGGCTTGGCGCCGACATTATCCCGCACCATGCCGACTTCCGTTTGATGAGTGATCGCGCGTTGCGCGCACTTTCGCTCTACGGCGAGTCGCACATATTTCTGCGTGGCCTCGTTGTTCAGCTTGGCTTCAAGACAGCAACCGTCACATTCGACCGGCTTCCCCGACAGCACGGCGAGACCAAGTATACCTTGGCCAAAATGGTCGCCCTCGCCATTGACGGCATTACGTCATTGTCGGTGCGACCGATCCGCATTATCGCGCTCATGGGGATCATATTGTTCGTCGTCTTTATCGCCATGGGCGTCTGGGTATTCACGACGTGGGTTGCGGGTCAAACGGTGCAAGGCTGGACTTCGGTCATGCTGCTGTTCTTGTTCATCGCGTCGTTTCAGACTTTCGCTATCGCGGTCATAGGCGAGTATGTCGGAAAAATATATTTCGAGGCAAAATCGCGCCCGCGTTACATTGTCGAGCAAGAAATCGGCGGGTTGGCCGCAAAGTCCGAGGCCGGCGCGATCCGCAGCCGGGCAGACACCCCGCAACCGTCGAAAATTGGGTATTCGCGCGCAACACTCTGATCGGTTATGGTGTGGTCGCGACGCGATCCCACACCTTATGTTCAGATAAGCGCCAATGGATACCGACGTCCTCCGCCGCCTACACTATGCCGCAGCCATTGCCTGTGGTGTGTTTGCGGCTCTGGTCATGCATATCCTGCTCACCGTGTCCGGCATTGGGCTCGACTCCGTCTTGCGGGACAGCGCCACCAGCAACAAGCAGCAATTTATTTCGGCCATAGCCTGGTGGGCTATAGGCGGCGGCGCGTTCGTTAGCGGATGGGCATCGGCCGCCTACCTGATCGCGGCAGCCCGTGAGCGCGAATTAGTCTTTCGACTTGCACAACGATTTCTGATTGCATTGGTGTTTGTGGCCGCCACCGTCGGCGGGATCCTGAGCAAGACCGGCAATCTTGGCGGCACCGTCGACGTGATTGCGGGCCTTGCCGCGCTTGGATTGGGACTGATTTGCGCTTTTTGTGGAGCGCGCCTCGCGTATCTCAATGCGGAGCAGGTCTAGCGGCGGCTCTTTCGCAGCCGTCGTAAGTCACAGCGAAGTTATTTGCGGGCGCCCGACTTCTCACTGATGCTATTGACGGCTGGCTTACACTAATACCGCCGCGAAAGCGGACGACGACAATAATATACGCTACATTTGTGGACGAAACGGTGGGATAAAATTAATTCCTCCAGCACCACCTAGAAAATCCGCACGACAACGCCGATGATGCGCAATAACGTAGCTCAGCAGTTGAGATTGCGAATATTGACATAAGTAAAGGTGGGATAACGGCCATGTTTTTGTTGGCGCTTAGATCATCCTTATTAGCACTTCTCATCCTTGCGCCGGTCACGGCGTTGGCACAGAGCCCAAATCAACCGCCGGCTCAGGCAGCCGCTACCGACCAGCAAATGCTGAAATCCGAAGAGCTTGATGCTCTTGTTGCGGGCATCGCATTGTATCCCGACACACTTCTCTCACTTGTCTTGATGGCCTCGACCTATCCGCTTGAGATCGTGCAAGCCGACCGTTGGGTAACTGAGAACAAGAATTTAAAAGGCGACGAACTAAAAGCCGCTGTCGACAAGCAGGGCTGGGATGAGAGCGTGAAGTCATTGGTTGCGACGCCAGATGTTCTCTCGATGATGAGCGCGAAGCTTGATTGGACACAGAAGCTTGGCGACGCGGTCCTTGCCCAGCAACCGGATGTGATGGACGCGATCCAACGTTTACGTGCAAAGGCTGACGCCAACAACAAGCTGAAATCGACCAAGGAACAAAAGGTCTCGAAGAAGCAGGAGCAAGGCAGAGAGGTCATCGCTATTGAGCCGACCGATCCCAATACGGTCTACGTGCCATACTACGATCCTGCCGTCGCGTACGGTGGGTGGCCTTATCCGTCATATCCGCCATATTATTTCCCGCCGCCTGGATACATTGCCGGCGGAATCATTGCAGGCGGAATCGCGTTCGGCGCCGGCTACGCTCTTGGACGTTGGGCCTCGGGCGGAAATTATTGGGGCGGCGGAGTCAATTGGGGAAACAACAACATCAACGTCAATCGGCCCGTCAATATCAATACAGGCGGAAACAATTGGCAGCACAGACCCGAACACCGCCAGGGCGTCAAATACAACAACGCGAATGTGCAGCAGAAGTTCGGCAACAACAACATGCGCGGCGGGGCCGAGAACCGAATGGATTACCGCGGCCGCGGCGGCGAGCAGGTGCTCAAGCCTGGCGGCGCCGGGCAAGCCAACCTGGGCGATCGCGGCGGTGCCAATCGTCCGAGCACCGGTGATCGTCCAAACGCCGGTGGTGGCGGCAATCGACCAAACGCGGGCGGTGGTAGCGGCGGAAAAGGCCGCCCGAGTGCGGCGACCCGGCCGGCAGGGGGCGGCGGTGGCCGCGACGGCGCGTTCAATAACGTTCAGTCCGGAAAGGCGGCCCACGCTCAGGCGGCGCGCGGGCGAGCCAGCGCTGGTGGTGGCGGCGGGGGCGGCGGCGCGCGAGCGGGCGGCGGCGGCGGCGGAGCACGGGCGGGCGGTGGCGGAGGCGGAGCACGGGCGGGCGGTGGCGGAGGCGGTGGCCGCGGCGGCGGTGGCGGCGGCGGTGGACGGCGCTCAGATATTCGATTGAAGCACGATATTGCGCTGATCGGCCGGCTTGACGATGGCCTTGGGTTCTATCGCTTTAGTTACAATGGCAGCGACAAAGCCTACGTCGGCGTCATGGCGCAGGAAGTACAAACCGTCGCGCCAGACGCGGTCACGCGGGGACGCGATGGTTATCTTCGGGTCTTCTACGACAAGCTCGGGCTGAAATTCGAAACCTACGACCAGTGGGTCGCTTCCGGTGCCCGAATCCCATCCACTGCTCAGGCGCTCCACAACTGAAGTCAGATTCAAATGAGACCGAGGATGTCATGACCGACGCAGTGCACGTTCGCTTTTTCGGCAAACTCGCCTCGTTGACGGCGGCAATGCTCTTCCTCGCATCTGTGGCGAGCGCGCAAGAGTCGTTCAAGACCCCCGAAGCGGCAGTCGATGCTCTCGGGAGCGCCGCGAAAGGCGGTGACCGCAAAGCCGTTATGACAGTCCTCGGTGCAAAAGCGGCCGACATTGTGTCATCCGGCGATCCCGTTGCCGACGACGACGCCCGCAAACAATTCATTGCCGCCTTTGACGCAAAACATCAGATAACCATGGACGGCGACAGCAAAGCGACAATGGTGATCGGACAAAATGATTATCCATTCCCGATCCCGCTCGTGCGCAAAGAGGGAATGTGGCAGTTCGACACCGCCGCCGGCCGCCAGGAAATCCTGCTTCGCAGGATCGGCCGCAACGAACTCAATACGATCCAGGCGTCTCTTGCCTACGTCGACGCGCAAAATGAGTATGCCGAAAAAGACCGCACTGGCGCGGGCAAAGGCATCTATGCGCAACGCATTGTTAGCAGCCCGGGCAAGAAGGACGGCCTCTACTGGCCGGACGATCAGAGTAATGACGCAAGCCCCCTGGGCGAGCTTGCCGCCAAGGCGTCGGCTCAGGGATATCGCGCCGGTGGCGGGCCGACCCCCTACCACGGCTACTATTATAAAATTCTCACGAAACAGGGGCCCGCAGCTCCAGGTGGAGCTTTGGACTACGTCGTCAAGGGCAAATTGATTGGTGGCTTTGGGCTTATCGCCTATCCGGCCGAGTACCGTAACTCCGGTGTGAAAACATTTATGGTCAGTCACAGCGGCGTCATTTACGAGAAAGATCTTGGTCCGAATTCTGCGGAAATCGCCGGACGAATGACTTCATTTAATCCGGACGATTCGTGGCAGAAGGTCGACGCCGCGTCTCAGTGACGATCAACCAGATTCGAATTGCAAAAGACCGCCGCGCGAGGCAGGACGCGACAACTATGGATCGGCGGATGTCAATGCCCGCCGAACACGAGCGTCTGGAACGGTAACACCAGCGCTTGGAGCCGCAGGATCAAGGCGTGCACAAGCGCCAGCGCATCCACGGCATGGAGTGCGAACGCCCGAAAGGCACCCGTATCTTTCGAGACAATTTCGTCGTGGTTGCTCGAATAGGCATTGGCGATACAGCTGCTGCCCGGCGTCACGCCTTCAAGCCCGCCTTTGTAAAGCGGCTCAAGAAAAATAAGAAGTGTGCCCGGTCGGGTCACTTGCTGCGGATCAAGGAGCTGCTCGCCGCCGCGAAACTGTCCGGCGGCGATGTAGTCCTGTACGCCTGTCACCACCATCGGGATGATCGTAAATGGCTTGGACACGCAGGTGACTTCCGCAGCCATCCCGACTTTCATGATCTGAGACTCGATCTGCCCAAAACCGGCCGTCAAAGATCTATATCCCGCCCCTTCGGGGATCAGGATGCCGGCTGGGCGCATCAAGGGATTGACCACTTCGCCGACCCGCAGAAAGAATTGCTCCACCCGCCCGCTCACTCCGGCACGGATTGTCGTCTTATCCAACTCGGCCTGAGACTGGGCAAGTTCGGCTTCGGCGGTCGCTTTCTGCGCTGGTAGCAGCGTTGATATCTGCTCTTCGGCGCTCTGTTTCGAGGCGGTCGCTGCGGTGATCGCGCCGAGTTGCCCTTTCGCGCGTTCCTGCAGGCGCTCGATCTCGCGAACGGCCACGTTGCCCGGGTTGCGCCGATACAGCTCCTGCTTTGTCTCGAGTTCGTCCACCGTCTGCTGATGCTCGCTTTGAGCCTGCTGCAGCTGGCCATCGGCTTTGACCACGTCCGCCCGCGCCACCAGTATTTGCGCTGCGACCTCCGCAATCTTGCGTCGCGCCGACTCGACCGCGGTCGACTGCTTAGAGCTGTCCAGCCGGAAAATCGGGGCATCTTTCGCGATGGGGCCGCTGTTGCCGACGAAGATCTCGGCGACGCGACCGTTGGTCTCGGGCAGGATCGGAACTGTGCGGAAGAAAAGCGTCACGTTGGTCGTGGACGGGTGGTTGTAAAACACGGTTGTGATCAAGGCCACGGTCAGAATGAGGCACCCCGTGATGCCCCACCGAAGTTCGAACCACACCGAGTAGAGTGTAATCTCCTTGCCAAAGCGCCTTCCCTGGACATAGCGGCGATAAAGATAGTCCGGAAGAATTGTCACTAGCGAGCAGAGAAGCATCTCAAGCATGATCCACCGCCCTGCGGTTTGCGACCGCGCCTACCGGTTTTTTTCCCGCGGAAGGTTCGCGGCCGTCGCGCGGGTCCACGGCAGGAACTGGCTTGGGCGATGACATCGTGGCGCCGGGTTCCGGCACATCGGCTGCGCCCATTCCCGGCTTGAGGCCCGCCATCCTTTCGACCGAGCCGGCGATGCGGCCAAAGATCCCGCCAAAATCTGGAATGTCGATGAATGCAAGCACCAGTCCTATAACCCAGAAAATATGCATGTGCGTGAAGAGAGCGAGCAGCCCGAGGATTGCAACGATCTCGAACTGGATCTTTTGACCTTTGTGCGCAACCCGCTCGGGCAGCGTATGCAAACGGAAGAATATGAGGCCGAACGCGAATACGGACAGGCCGAGCATAATGGCCGTGGCGACCATGAGCACGTCGGTCTCGCCGGGCGCGGTGATGAACGCCGGAAGATGGTGGGTCGCAACGGGATTAAGCTGGTCAGCCATGACATACCTCGTAGCGGCCAATGCAACTCACGATCCGGCCGCTCGTTCTTTGACCCGAGCTATAAGATTACCCTGCTTCTTCATTTGTAAACAGAGCCCGCCTCGCCAATCTGACAGGGGTGGATTCAGATACCTTTTGCAACAACTTGTCAGGCGCCGGCTCCCCTTCTGACCCTTGGGTTCGGCGGACACTGAGGGCGTCCCCCGGAGTCGGACGACGCATTCAACTTTGTCCGGTTGGAGCCTGATCACGTTCGTGAGAGGCGAGGATGTCTGCGGAGTTGACGCTCGCCTTCACAATTGATGAATGCCGGTAGGACTGAGGCGGAATAAAGAGCAACGCGACGGTCGGGCGGTATACCGGAAAGTAAGGTTCACTTGCCAATTCGTGATCGGGCACAAGTTCATATGTGCCGGCAGGCAACGGGCGATCGATCCCCCGGACCGAGAACGGCCGCCTGAATATCAACTGACGACGTTTTTCACGAATGGGACTTGTCACCGGCTTCCAACCATGTTGGGCAATTGGCTTTGATGTCTGGCCGGCCCATTTCGATACGCTGGTCTATATCGACAAGCGCGTCGAGCACTATTCGTCAATTCCGATCGTTTAACGCCGCTTATGACCGCAAAAATTTCAGCAGCGGTGGTAATTCGAACATCGATTATCGCAGAATCATGGTTTACGACAAAAATCATGGCACGCATGAAAGCGTCGTCGCGCATTCCCTTCCGGAACTCGCGGACATAGACGTGTCGTGGGGCTTAGTGTATGCAGGATTTGTTGAATACCAGTTTTTTGGATTCGCCTTGCTGCGCGGCCCGACTTGGGCGCTTAACAAGTCACCCCAAAACTCGGGCGTTTCGATCGCATGAAGCGATGAACGCTTATGCGCAAATCAACTCGCAAGGAAGGCGACCATGGCTACAGGTACAGTCAAGTTTTTCAATACTCAAAAAGGCTTCGGATTTATAACCCCGAGCGACGGCTCCCGTGATGTGTTCGTGCACATCAGCGCGGTTGAGCGTGCCGGAATGACCACGCTCAACGAGGGCCAGCGCCTCACGTACGAGATAGTGACTGAGCGCGGCAAGCAGGCGGCTTCAAATCTGCAAGATGCCTGATCTTATCTCAAATCGCAGTGCGCAAACGCCCGGCCGGCACGCCGGGCGTTTTTGCTAATCCTTCGTCGATGATTTCGTCGATAGGACCGCCAGAAGGGAACTGATATGAGCCACAAATATTCTCCCGGCCAGAACGTCTATTACGAAGGGCAATTTGGAAAGGACGCCGCGCAGGGCGAATACAAGATCGTCCGCCAACTGCCAATCGAAAGTGACCGGCGCCTCTCCTACCGGATCAAGAGCGCGGCTGAAACGTTTGAGCGAATTGCCGAGGAATATCAGCTTGTCCGCACAGAGTAACATTTGGCCATCGACCGGACTTGTTTCTCTGGCTTTCTGTCCGTGATTGGATCATGGTCGCTGGATGACATCAGACGTTACGGTTAAACGGCTATCCCTCGACGAGTGCGGGGCGAAGTCCAAAGAATGCCGCGCTATGGCAAAAGAAGCTGTTCTCGAGCCCCACCGCATCATGCTTGAACATATTGCCGACACGTGGGAACGAATTGCGGCTGGTCTGAAATAGACAATTGTGTGCTGCGTTATTCGGCAGCCTGAATGGCCAGTGCGCCGTTCGTCATGACCTGAGCGCGCGAGACGGGCCGCCCCGCCAGGCAAGCTAAGCAGTGCGGGCTTTGACCGGCCGTTTCATCCGCCAGAGTTGAAAGCCCTTCATTTTGATCGCGGTCTCGATTCTAAACCGCGAAAAGTTGTGCGGCGGCGGTCGGGAATCTTCAATGACGCCCTCGGGGAGCCAAGGCGCGAATTGAGATGGCAATCTGGTGCCAGCCACATCGCCAGCGAAAGCGCAGAGTTCCTGGTTCGCTTCGGATTTGAATACATAAATGGTCATGAAAGATTACGCTCTCCTGGGCGGGCGGCCGCGCTCGGCGGGTTTGGGTTTGCCATTGGCATCGAGTCCCGGCTTCTTCTTCGGAGCCGCGATCAAGCCCTCGAAAATTGCTTTCTTGCGAGCAAGCTTGCGGGACCGGCGAACCGCTTCGCCCTTCTCGCGGGCCGACTGCTCGGAAGGCTTTTCGTAAAAGCGCCGTCGCTTCATTTCACGAAAGACGCCTTCCCGCTGCATCTTCTTTTTCAAGACGCGGAGTGCCTGATCGACATTGTTGTCGCGGACGAAAACCTGCAATTTGATATTCCTTTGTCTAGAGCAAAGCAGGTGCGGTCAAAGGCACCGGCTAATACAGCACGCGCAACGCAGTGACCCAGTCATTTCCGCATGCGGTGCAAAGCCAGCGATGCTGGAGCAGTCCTCCGCCGCTGTACTCGGACGCGAATGGTGCGGTGGCCGTCTTATTGCAACGGGTGCAATAAGTGCCGCTTCCAGAATTGTCGTTGCAAGGCGGCTGACGAGACCGAAGCCTGTAACCGACCGGATCAGAGACGAAAGATCGTGCTGAAACTTGTGTCACGACGCTCCCTTCAAGGCGGGAGCACCGGAGTGTCTCTCAGCCAGCGGCGCCTAGTAAGAAAGCCGATGGTCGGCTCACGTTAGACCTTTGGGCCGCAAATGACCAGCTTTTAGAATGGAAACACAGTTTTGGTGCCCAGGGGCGGAATCGAACCACCGACACTGCGATTTTCAATCGCATGCTCTACCAACTGAGCTACCTGGGCGCCGGTCAGCCCGAATGGGCCACTCAGCAAAGCGCGGGCGTTATAGAGGCTCGAGTTTGCACTGTCCAGAACACTGCCCGCAAGCTTGCAGATCATGGTTTAACGCCAATTGCGGCGCGGAACCGGTTTTTGAGCGCAATACCGTCGCGCAGCGGAAGCACGCGAGGTGGTTCGTCGGTTGCAATCAGCACCCGTGCGAAGAGCGTTTCACGAAGATTTTTCAGGCGGCGGGCAAGATCACGTAAGGCACTTTCGTCTCGAACGTCGAGACAGGTGCCGATACCGCAAGCGGCGGCAACACCGATGAGATCGACTCCGCTTTGAGTATGGCTCGGCTGCATGCCCGTTTCGCCATACACGCCATTGTCGAAGACAATGACCGCGAGATTGCGCGGCTGCCGGATGCCGATGGTCGCAAGCGAGCCGAGGCCCATCAGCATCTCTCCGTCGCCTGTGATCACTGCAACACGCCTCTTTGGCTGTGCCAAGGCGAGCCCCAAGCCAATCATCGCGGCGCCGCCCATTGCGCCCCACAAATAAAAATTCCGATCATTGTCGCCCGCGGCGGCCGCATCCCATGCGGTCGAGCCGAGCCCGGGAATGACCAGAAGGTCGTCGCCCCGGCCGGCGAGCAGCGTAGCCATTGCGGCACGGCGTTCGAGCCTCATTTGGTCCACACCTTCTTGCCGATCAGTTGCTGCGACAGGATCACAGCGGCAATGCGCTCAGCTCCGAAGGCATGCTGCACCGCGCGCTCGGCAGCGGCGGCAACATCGTCGGGTGCAACCACTCGATAAATCTCCGCCTCGCACAGCATGAGCACGGGATCGACAATCGAGCCCATGGGTACTTGCCAGGGATTGAACTCTTCCCACTCGCCACGCATCGTGATGAACATCAACAATGGAAAGCGACAGGTCCGCGCCAGCGAAAGCATATTGATGCAATTGCCAAGACCGCTCGACTGCATAAGCAACGCAGCACGTTCACCGCCCAACCAGGCGCCGGCTGCCAGCGCCACGCCTTCCTCTTCCGTCGTGAGCACGACATCGCGGATCTCGGCGTCGGCGCGGCAGCGATCGATCAGGCGCGAATGACCGGCATCGGGCACGTAGCCCACTTGCCGGACGCCCCCACGCTTAAGCGTTTCGAACAGCCGGTCCGGCCAACTCTCAGCTGGCGTATTCATTCTTCGCCCGCCTCCCCTTCGGCAGGCCGATCGCCACCTTCATCTTCGTGATCCTTTGCCGGGACCACATAAACTCCGGACAGCCACCGATTGAGGTCTATATCCGCGCAGCGCTTGGAGCAGAATGGATTAAATGCCGGCTCCACCGGTTTGCCGCAGAGCGGGCAAGATCCCGAAGAAGACCTTTTGCGATCGATCTCGTTCATGGCAACCATTGCCTTGTTGCGAAGCAAACCCCGCGAGGCGCCTCACACCGCATTCAGCCAGCCGAAACGAATTGGATAGCCCTCACCGCCCAGGAGCGTCATGACTTCGTACAGCGGTAGGCCAACCACGTTGGAATATGAACCGACAATCTTCACCATGAAAGTTCCGGCGATACCCTGTGCCGCATAGCCGCCGGCCTTGCCGCGCCATTCGCCCGAGGCGAGATAAGCCTCAATGTCTTCTTCGGATAAACGCTTGAAGCGCACGCGTGTTTCCACGAGGCGCTGGCGAAAAGTTTCTTTCGGCGTGACCAGACAAATAGCGGTGTAGACGCGATGATTGCGGCCGGATAGCAGTCGCAGGCATTGCGCGGCTTCGTCGAGCAACTCCGCCTTCGGAAGGATGCGCCGGCCGACCGCTACCACCGTATCAGCGGCGAGCACATATGCGCCGCGCAATTCATCGTCGAGCTTCACATTTTCCAATGCAGCCGCGGCCTTGGCTTGCGCCAGACGCGTTGCATAGGCGCGCGGAATCTCACCACGCCGCGGAGTCTCGTCGAGATCCGCAGGTTTGAGCGCATCCGGTTCAATGCCGGCTTGATTGATCAAGGCGAGACGCCGGGGCGAACCGGAGGCGAGTACGAATTTTGGGCGGCCGATCATTGATGCGGGCGAGCGATGACTTGAGGAAACGCTATGAATGGGCGCGGAAACTAGCGGAATTGGCCCATTTTCACAACCCGAGCCAGCGTCTTACTCGTTGCCGCCGCCCGGCCGCCCGAAGCGCTCGCGGATGCGCGCCACCAGTTGATCCCGCACTTCACGATAGGCGTTGAGCCGCTGCTCGCGATTGCCTTCGGTAGCGGTGGGATCGATCGTCGGCCAATATTCCACCGTCGACGGCAGCTCACGGATTAGCTCCAATGCCCTGTGATGTGCCGGCGGCGATAGTGTCACGATGAGATCGAAATTTAACTCTTCAAGTTCCTTCAACTCTTCGAACGTGGTCGGCTTATGACGCGAAATGTCGATGCCGATTTCCTCCATAACAACTACTGCAAAGGGATCGAGCTCACCCTTCTGTACGCCCGCTGAACCAACAGTGACAGACGTCCCGAACATCTGCTGGAACAGCCCTGCAGCCATTGGCGAGCGCACTGCATTCATATTGCAAGCAAACAGCACCGCACGATGGCGCGAAGGGTGCTCGGGCACGCTCATCCGTAGGCTATCGCCGGAGCATGATCTTGCCCGAATGCCGATATCCGCTATTCGGGATCATGCCCTAGCCCTTCCAATGCAGCACGCAGATCAAAGTAAAAAGGCGGCGCGCGGTGTCGACATCGATCACCACTTTTTCCTTGAGCCGCTCCATCAATATTTGTGAGCCGTCATTGTGGATTGCGCGCCGCCCCATATCGATGGCCTCGATCTTGTCGGGCGTCGCGGTGCGGATCGCCTGATAGTAGCTATCGCAGATCATGTAGTAGTCTTTGACGATCCGGCGTAGCGGCGTGAGCGAAAACAAATGCGCGATGACCGGCGTGCCATCTTCACGCCGAATATCAAAGACGAGCCGATTTCCATTGATGCTCAAATGGAGCGTGTAAGGCCCATCGTCATGGCCAAGCGGCGCAAACGAGTTCTGCTCGAGCAGGTCGTAGATCGCGACCTGGCGCTCATGTTCGACATCCGGATTGGACCGGCCAATCGATTGTTCGTCGAGAACAACGGCGACAAGACGCCGCTTCATTGCCACAGGCGTTGATTTCGTCGCGTTCATTTCTGGTTGAGGCGGATTGCGACGGAGCGCGCGTGTGCACCCAGGCCCTCCGCCTGACCGAGTTCGATCGCGGCCGGGCCGAGCGCGCGCAGCTGTTCCGGCCCACATTTAAGCAACGAGGTGCGTTTCATAAAATCAAGCACACCGAGGCCCGACGAGAAGCGCGCCGAGCGCGCCGTCGGCAGCACATGATTCGAGCCGGCAACATAGTCGCCGATCGCTTCCGGAGTGTGAGCGCCGATGAAAATTGCGCCGGCATTTCGAATCCGAGCAACAAGCGGTTCGGCGTCGGCCGCAACGATTTCCAGGTGCTCGGGCGCGAGCTGATCGACCAAAGAAACCGCGTCGGCAAGCGCGGGTACGACGATGATGGCGCCAAAGTTTTCCCACGAGGGTCCCGCGACGGCGGCCCGCGATAACGTCTTGAGCTGTGAGTCGACGGCTTTTTCGACCTGAGCAGCAAGATCAGCATTGTCGGTGATCAGGATCGACTGCGCGCTCACGTCGTGTTCGGCTTGCGCGAGCAGATCGGCCGCAATCCACTCGGCATTGCCGGTTTTGTCGGCCAAGATCAGAACCTCGGATGGCCCGGCGATCATGTCGATGCCGACTTTGCCAAATACCAAGCGCTTTGCAGCCGCCACATAGGCGTTGCCAGGACCCACGATCTTGGCAACCGGCGCGATGCTTTCGGTTCCGTAAGCGAGCGCCGCGACCGCTTGCGCGCCGCCGACGCGGTAAATTTCGTCGATGCCCGCGAGTCTTGCCGCGGCCAGTACCAAAGGATTCAGTTTGCCATCCGGTGCCGGCACCACCATCGCCAACCGTGGGACGCCGGCGACCTTTGCAGGGACTGCATTCATGAGTACGGACGACGGGTAAGCCGCGGTGCCGCCCGGCACGTACAAGCCAACAGACTCGATTGCAGTCCACTTCGCGCCCATCTCGACTCCGAGTGTGTCCGTAAAGCGATCGTCCGTGGGCATCTGGCGGCGGTGAAAAGCCTCAATGCGATCACGCGCGAGTTTGAGCGCCGCCACCGCTTCGCTCCGGCAGGCCTTCTGCGCCGTCTCGATTTCGGCCGCCGTCACACGGACGTTTGTCTTGGTCAGCGCGATCCGATCAAACTTGGCCGTCAACGCGAACAAGGCCGTGTCGCCACGCGCTGCGACGTCGGCCACGATGCCGCGTACGACCTGCTCCACGTCCTCGGCCGCTTCGCGTTTGACCGCGAGAAGGCCGCGAAAACGTTGCGGAAAGTCCGCGCTTTGACTGTCCAAGCGAAGGGGCATGGCTGATCCTGCCGGGTCGTAACCGGACGACAGGTCAATGGGTGATGCGCGCCTTGGCGTCAACCCTGACGCAGCGCCTAAAAACAAAAGGCTCCGCCGAAGCGGAGCCTGGTTGCTGACCGAGCAACCTCATTTACGCCGGTTTGCTTTTCTTTTTGCTCATCTTGGCCTTTTTTGGCTCCTGATAATCGCACGGCAACAAGCAGGCGCCATTCTTGGCCACACAATCGCTCGGCCCGTGCACGCAGACGGCAGATGAGTTAGGCGCAAAGCAGGTACACCCAACCCACGCTTTGGCTGGCGCTCCGTTAAAAAGCACAGCCCCGGCCAGCAGCCCGCCTAAAATGAAGATTTTGCGCATGGTAAACCCCTGTTGAGAAGCGGCGCTAGTACGCCATCAGAGTTCCATAAAAATCAAGCGGTGCATGGTCCTGCGGCCAATGCCACGCACAGTTTTGAAATCCGCTTTATCGTTGGGGTGGGACGGCGACGAACTTAAGCGCGATGAGGCTTCACGGCAGCCCCATCGAGATCGGTATGGGCGGGGCAGGCAACCGCCGACCACGTCGGACCAAGATCGGCCAATTCCGCCTCCAGGCATTCAACCGCGAGCCGCATCGTTGCCCCGCCTGAAAAGGTCAGGGTGACATCCCCGGAAGGCGCCTCGGTCTCGGAAAATTCGACCGCCAGAAGATTGAGCACGGCATCCTTTCGGGCGGGGTCGATCTCACGGCATTTGCATGACAACACGCGCTCGAAGCGCAAGGCTGCACGGCGGCGCCGGAATTCGGGCTTGGCGCCTTGCGCGCCTTCCCAGTCAAAGCGGTTGAGCGCCACGACGACCCGTTTCTCCTGTGGCCGCCACAAGACGTCGGAAACCTTGACCACAGCGTCCTGCAAGTGGGCTGAAGCGACCTCCAGGTCTTCCTCATCGAGGACCACAAATTTTATCGGGTCCATGGCGTTCTCGCTCCCCTTCCCGGCGTAATTAGGCAAGGCCGCCGGGCCATGCAAGGTCCCCTGCGTCAGGAGAATGCAGGCTCCAGGCCGGCGGCGATCCAGCGCGGGCGTGTCGCCGGATCGGTCAGTTTGCGCAAAAGCGCCGATGCGCGCGACGGCTCGGATGCGCGCACGTGTATCCCCCCCGTGTACGTATTGGCATTGTGCAACTCACCCGGCAGCGGACCCACAACCTTTGCGCCTTTCACGGGTAGAACTTCACTGATGAATGTGGTTCCGATCTCCGCCCGGCCTTCGGCAATCGACACGGTCACGTCATGGCCGCCCTTTCCAAGCACCGCCTTCTTGTTGATTTCGTCAGCAATGCCGAGCTTCTGTAAAAGGGCTGAGAACATAATGCCGCCAGAGCCGCCGGCCTTTGGGTCGGTGTAGGCGACGGTGCGCGCGTTCAAGAGGGCCCGCTTAAACGCTTCGGGCGTGGAAATATCTGGAATGGGCGCGCCCTCGCGCACCACAACCCCAGTCACGGTGCGGCCAAGGTCGATTCGGCTGTCGGGCACGACAAGGCCGAGCTTTGCCAGCTCGGCAATTGCTGATTCCGATAAAATAACGAGGTCCGCGAGCTCCCCATTCTTGATCCGTTCGCACAGCGACCCTGCCGTACCAAAATTCAGATTGAGTTTGTTTCCGCTCTCGCTTTCAAACTCAGCGGCGAGCGTAGCGACCATGGATTTCACCGCGCCGGCGCTCATGACCTTAACTTCAGGCACGACGACTTCCTCCTTCATTGCGCGTGGGGTCACAACCGTGCGAAGCGAGTTCGTCTAAGCGCTGATGCGCTCGATCGCCGCACCACAGCGGGCAAGTTTGTCTTCGAGCCGCTCGAAACCGCGATCAAGGTGATAGACACGGTTGACCATCGTTTCGCCTTCAGCAGCCAGCGCGGCGATCACAAGCGATACCGAAGCGCGCAGATCGGTCGCCATAACGGGCGCGCCTTTGAGTTGATCGACGCCCTCGATAGTGGCGGTTTCGCCGTCGAGTTGGATACGAGCGCCAAGCCGCGCAAGTTCCTGCACATGCATGAACCGGTTCTCAAATATAGTCTCTGTAATATGCGAAGTGCCGTCGGCTCGGCTCATCAACGCCATCAATTGCGCTTGCAGGTCGGTCGGGAAACCGGGGAATGGAGCTGTCGTCACGTCGACCGGTGAAAGCCCGACTCCGTTACGGGCAATATGTATGCCCTCATTCGTCGGCGTCACCGAGGTCCCGGTTTGCGCCAATATATCGAGGGCCGACTGTAGCAACTCGGGACGGGCGTTCTGCAACAGCACATCGCCGCCCGTCATCGCCACGGCCATCGCATAGGTACCGGTCTCGATCCGATCGGGCAGTACCGCATGCCGCGCGCCGTGCAACTTCGGTACGCCTTCGATTACTATGCGCGAAGTGCCCGCGCCGGAAATCTTCGCCCCCATCTTGTTGAGGCAATCGGCGACATCGCCGACCTCCGGCTCCCGAGCAGCGTTTTCGATGACCGTAGTGCCATTGGCCAGCGCAGCGGCCATCAATGCCGTGTGGGTACCGCCGACCGTCACTTTCGGAAAAACGATTTCACCGCCACGCAAGCCCTTTTTGGCGCGCGCGATGACATACCCTCCTTCGATCTCGATTTCGACCCCAAGCTTCTCGAGCGCCATGATCAGCAAATCCACCGGCCGTGTACCAATGGCACAGCCGCCGGGCATCGAGACCTTTGCTTCACCCATCCGCGCGACCAGAGGCGCCACAACCCAGAAACTCGCCCGCATTTTTGAGACGAGGTCGTAGGGCGCCGTGGTGTCGACGATGTGCTTGGCCGAAATGTGTATTGTGCGGCCCTGGTTAGGGTCATCACCGGGACGTTTTCCGGCAATCATCACATCCACACCGTGGTTGCCGAGAATGCGCTGAAGTTGAATGACGTCGACCAGCCGCGGGACATTTTCGAGGATCAACGTCTCCTCGGTCAGGAGACTCGCGATCATCAAAGGAAGGGTCGCGTTCTTGGCCCCCGAAATCGGAATAGTGCCAGTCAGACGCTGCCCACCGACGATACGTATTCGATCCATACCCGCCCCGCCCGCTTGCGGCCATACCGGGTCCAGGATGTGGACCTGCCGGCCGCCTTTCCGTAGAGCTCAACGTCTAAAAGACTAGCACTTTCATCCGTGAAATTGCGGCGAAAGTCGGACCCCAAAACCGTCGCTGATTTAACGCGTCCGGCTAATAGGCGGAACCGGACCGCTTTTATTACCACTCGGCGACGCGTCGCGCGCCTTCTCCTGCGCCTTGCGCCGGCGCAGGTTCTCGCGCAGTGCCGCCGCAAGGCGCTCCTTGCGGGTGCCAGTTGTCTTTGCGTTGTTGCGTTCGCCAGTCCGGGCCATTTGTGCATTATCCGCTCGCTGGAATGCTCCGCAAGCAGGATCATCGCCTTGCGCCACGGGTGCTGCTTATGGCAGTTTCCGGCACATTCGCGCCGCGTTGTTACAAGTCGCGCGATTTTAGCTGCCGTAGCTCAGTGGTAGAGCACCCCCTTGGTAAGGGGGAGGTCGAGTGTTCAATCCACTCCGGCAGCACCATCATATCAGTGGATTAGCGCGATCAGCGTCTGCGGCGATTTTGTCTGACAGCACCCTGACAGCACCACCTCGTCGGAATTTTTTAAACAAATTATTTCGCGGCGCCATGTCTCATAAGTTTTCCGCTGCGTGCTGCATCGGTGTCCCCGGATCCCTTTGGTCTGCGTCCTAACCATTGTTTCTGAGGCCGTAACCGTTATGGTCGGCCGCGTACAGGTTAGCGTCGCAACCCATGCAGACTAGCAAGACTAAAAAATTTACCACCGCGTCACTCGACGAGTTCCCACTTGTCATTGCGGCCACGCCTGCCAGCAAACAAGAGCGCAGGGTCGCACTCACAATCATCCTAATTCTAACGCTTATATTTCTCGTTATCGCGCCGTTCGCAAGTGTTCAGTTGGCTCGCGTTGACGCGTTTGTGCCAGCACTTCAAACGGTTTTGTGCGTTACTGAGCTGATAACGGCGGCTCTGTTGTTTTCCCTATACTCGATCCAACCTTTGCCGGGTCTTCTGGCGCTCGCAAGCGGTTACATTTTCAGCGGTCTATTCGCATTTCTACAAACGCTTGCTTTCCCAGGTGCGTATTCTCCTTCCGGTCTGATCGGGGATCCGCTCAGCAGTGCACCCTATTTGTTTATTCTTTGGCATATCGCCTTTCCCTTGGCCGTCATCGTGTATGCGGTGTCCGATGATCGTCCGCGAGCCAATGATTCGCCTGGCAGATCGACCAAAGCGACAATCGCCATCACTATTGTGTGCACGCTCTTCTTAACGGCAGGACTGACGTGGGTCGTTACTGAAGGAGCGCGGTACTTACCGAGCCTTTTTGTCGATCAGATCCGCCAAGCACCCACTGCAAGTTATTTCACGGGCCCTATCTGGATTTTGAGCGCCGCAGCGCTAGTCCTGTTGTATTTAAGAAAGCGCACCTCACTCGCTGTCTGGTTAATGGTGACGCTTTTTGCGACCCTACCCGACCTTACGTTGTCAACAATCCTAACGTCGGTGCGCTTCACTCTCGGCTGGTACACAGCGCGGAGTTACGCACTGATCGCCAGTTTTACGGTTCTGAGCGTGCTGCTTACAGAGACCATCTGGCTCTATGCCCGCGTTGCCCGTACCACAGTCTTACTACGACGCGAACGCGCCAATCGCCTTATGAGCTTGGACGCCGCCACAGGCGCAATCGCTCATGAGATCGCGCAGCCGCTCACTGCAATTTCGGCGTACGGAAGTACCATTATGAATTGGCTTAAGCGAACGTCGCCTGATCTCGACGAAGTGCGCACCTCCGCAACCGCTATTGTCGAGGCAAGCCATCGTGCAAACGAAATAGTCTTGAGTATTCGTGCTCTTTTCAGGAAGACGGACGATCGTAGGAATTTAATTCATCTCGATGATGTTGCGCGAGAGGTTCTAGGTTTGCTGCAACATGATCTGGAGGACAGCCAAGTAGCTGTCGCAACCGAGTACGTCGGTAACCTGCCCCCGATACGTGCCGATCGAATACAACTTCAGCAAATCGTCTTGAACTTGGTCAAAAACGCAATCGAGGCCATGAGTTCTGCTCCCTCTGGCTCAAGGCATGTGCGGGTCGTTACGAGGCTAAGTGGAAATTCGACAGTTTTGCTTTCCATCCAAGATAGCGGTCATGGAATAACTGCAGAGGATCAAGGCCGAGTATTTGACCCGTTTTTCACGACGAAACCTACCGGCATGGGATTAGGCCTTGCTATCTGCCGAACCATTGCTGAGGACCACGGCGGTAATTTGCGGCTTGTTGAAACGAGTTCTCACGGCTCCATTTTCGAAATCGAGTTACCGATTGGGTCAACAGACGACGTACCGAGCTGAGTGAGACGGATGTGGGAATGTCTGCTTTTGACCCAAAGCGGACAACTCTCCGCATGTTACGCGCATTCAACGGAACAATTGGAGGACGAGCGGGATTGAGCTTACAGGTTAGCACGGACGCTCAATGGATTATTTGATATGGAGCTCCACCTTATCGTTCGGCTTATTGTTGTTGTAATAGCTTTGAGTATGTTTTTGCCCCGCGGCTGGCCTGCTTTGGCACTTAAAGCACAGGTTTTGACCCGTTAATTTGAGTGATCGTCGAAAGACTTTGGTGGGCAAGTGAGCGCGTCATCCGGATGTGGTCTATTTTGACCACGGCAGATAATGCTGGGGTTTTTTATTTTTAAAAGCAGACATTCTCAACGACAGCCCGCAATCACGAAGAGTGCCGCGTTCTTAGATTATTCTTATCGCGTAAGCGGAATAACGCCGCTCCTGCGTGGTTAGTTGAACAGCAGCAAGTTGCCGAGTGGGCCTCTTCTGAAGAATGAACAGCGTCCGCGACGAACGGCATGCTGTTATCGTCATCAGCAAGGAAGTAACCATGTCACACGCTGTTTCGACTTCCATCACAAGACGAAGCGTGGTCGCAGGGCTAGCGCTGACCGCGGCCCCAGCGGCTGTTTTGACCGGACCGGAAAACGCGTACGCACAGGCAGCTCAGACCGTGCCTGAGAAAAGTCTGTACGAGCGACTGGGCGGAGTATTCGCCATCGCGGCGGTGGTCGATCACTTCAGCGACGCCGTTGTGAAGAACCCCGTCGTTGGCCAGAAGTCCAAAAACCCGCAGCTGCGGGAATGGCACACCAAGAACTTGGGAAGGCTCCCCGGCCTCAAGTTCATGCGAACGCTGTGGGTTTGTAACGTCTCGGGTGGGCCTTTCAAGTTCACTGCCACCAAGCCCGGTACGACGCCACTCGGCCTTGAGGAGGCCCACCGTGACCTCCGGATTTCTCCCGCAGAATTCGATGAGGTCGCAGCGGAACTCGGACGGACCCTGGACTTCTTCAAGGTCCCGAAGCGCGAGAAGGGCGAAGTGCTCGCAGCCTTCGCCGCCCACAAAAACGAGATCACCGCCGGCTATGTTGCTAAGCGCAGCTGAAGCTTGCAGTGTTTCCCAGTCTCCACGCCTAACGATGTCAGCGGCCTATTTTTGCGTTTGGTGCGGTCGAGAGGCCTCGACGGCCGCTCAACAAAAGTACTGCAAACATTGAACTTCTGGACAGCTGCCTGACGGTCTTAGTACTCAGCTTTTGTACTCATAAATACAGAAATTGTGCCGCCGCGCCCGCTCATCAGGGAACAATATTTCCTTGGCAAACGTTGTAACTTGCGTTTCGCCCGAGAGTGCGACCAATCTGTATTTCGCCAACTGCGTCTCGCACAGGAGCCCCCTATGACAATCAAGATTGTCAAAGCGCTTGCCGCGACAGTTGCGCTTGTCGCATTAACTCTCGGAACCGCACCCAGCATGGCGCGATCAGGTGGTGGCGGCGGCGGCGGCCATGGCGGAGGCGGCCACGGTGGCGGCGGAGGGCATTTTAGTGCCGCGCATGTTGGCGGCGGTTCTGCACGCGTCGGCGGTTCTGCACGCGTCAGCGGCGGTCGCATCGGCACCTCACGGGTAGGAGCCGCAAACATTCGCAGCGGCAACGTGCGCAGTTTCAGCAGCACCCGCACAGGCACATCGCGCAGCAACTTCGCTCGCGTTAACGGTGGTCGTGCTGCCGCGCTAGGCGCTGGCACTTTGGGCGGCCGGGCCGCTTGGAACCACTGGGGCAATTCAAACTGGAGGGGCGGCTGGAACGGCGGATGGGGTGGCTGGCGCGGACCAGTCTTCTGGCCCTTCTTCGCCGGCGATCTTCTTGCCTTTACGTTCTGGCCGTGGGGCTACTACGACCCATTCTGGGCTTACGGAAACATGTTTGTGTGGGATGCAATGTTCTGGCCCGGTCCCCAGTACACCTACGGCCCATACGATGACATTTACGGCGGCTATGCATATGGGGGTCCGGCACGGACCCACACTGCCCGTCGCGTCACTACTGAAACGACTGGGTCCGTAACCGACAGCAACGATCTGGCGCAGTCTTGCGGCGGCCTCGCGCCCGGCGTGACCGATCTTCCGGTCGATAACATCCAACGATCCCTCCAGCTGACCAACGACCAGATCAACTCGCTCAATGCACTAAAAGCAGCTTCATCACAGGCAAGCGACGCTCTCAAAGCGTCCTGTTCCAGCGAACTCTCGCTGACGCCACTAGGGCGCCTCGACACGGTGCAAAAGCGCATCGACGGCATGCTGCAGGCCTGGGACACACTGCGCACGCCGCTCGATGATTTCTATAATTCGCTGAATGACGAACAAAGACAACGCTTCGCGGCGCTGCGTCCGGGTTCGAGCACACGTTCGAACCGCCGTGAACCTGCTTCAGGCGACAATCTGGCCGCGCTGTGCAACAGCCGTACGGAAAGTTTCACGCAACTGCCTATGCAACGTGTGGAGCAAACCGTGAAGCCCACGCAGCAGCAGCAAGGCGCATTGGAAAAACTAAAGGCCGCCTCAACGGATGCTGCCAACCAGTTGCAGGCATCCTGCCCTGCCCAGTCGCCGCAGACGCCAATAGACCGATTTGATGCTGTCGGAAAACGTCTCAATGCGATGGCAGGGGCTATTAAAACGGTGCGCCCCGCCCTCGCCGACTTCTATTCCTCTTTAACCGATGAGCAGAAGGCACGTTTCAACACCTTGGGGCCATCGCAAACGTCTCGTCCGGGATGACGATCAGCGGCGCTTAGACAATATTGACGCTTAAAAGCTATTTTGCGCGAGGCTCGCACCTCGCTTCGATTTCAAAGACGCACCGCCAATCAATGTCTGCTTTCGCGGGTAAAGCGGACATGCCGTTTCGCACTGCACATGTCCGCTTTTGACCCAAAGCGGACATCAAGGGACCGTGGGTTAAGCCGCTGATATACCGTATTAAAATACGATTTGTCAGCAAGGTTGTTGCATTATTTTCAGGAGGCATGCCAGTATTCATAGTGGCTTTGAGGCGGGGGCGTCTCATGAAATCGAAAGTACGCGCGGCATTCGCCGCCACTGCAATTTTGCTAAGCGCTTCAATCCCAGCACAAGCGATCTCTTATTCCTACGATTTCTCCGACAATTCTGCTGGCTGGTCGCTCGGGCCGGAGTGGCAGATCGGATCGGCAACGGCGAGCGTGGGCCAAATCGTCGGTAATCCAGACCCTGCACTCGATCACACGCCGACAGCTGACAACGGTGTGGCCGGCGTCATCATTGGCGGAAACGCTTCTACTCCCGGCCTGCATAACTTCTATTATCTAGAGAGCCCGGTCGTCGACTTATCGGGGGCGGTGGGCAATGTGACGCTTCAGTTCTATCGTTGGCTCAACAGCGATTACACGCCGTACATGCAAAATGTCATAGACGTATACGATGGTACGCAGTGGGTGAATATTTGGACAACTGGCGGCGGCCCCGGCGTAGAAGATTCGTCATGGGTGTGCAAACCTTCGATATCACTCCGTACGCCAACAGCGATGGGCGAGTCCGTTTCGGTTTCAATGTAGGCAACTCCGGCGTTCTTATCGTGAGTTCTTGGAATATCGATGACTTACAAGTCTTCGACGAGGCCGGGACAACCCCTCTGCCTGCCGCACTCCCGCTGTTCGCCGGCGGTCTTGGCGCTCTGGGTCTGCTCGGTTGGCGCAGGAAGAAGAAAGCGGCGGCGCTCGCTGCGTGATCAAAACACCAATTGGATTTCGGAGAGACCACCGCGAGGCGGTCTTTCTGTTTGCTTGTGTGAGATGTCCGCTATTGGCACAAAGCGGACATGAACTAGTGCAGATGCAAATGTCCACTTTTGACGCAAAACGGACGTCATCGTGTTTGCTGGCCAGATCTCCAGCCAGCTGGTCTCCCGCAGTCGTCGAAATCAAATTCACTAAACGGTCATAGCCAACGCGCGTGTAAGACGCCGGCCTCGACCTGCGGTTGGAAGCCATTGCGCATCAGGGTGGTTCTGCAGGCCCGGGCGAACTAGTGTGCTTTCAAGATTCGCGATCAACAGGGTCGGGCGCGAAGGACGGGTTCGAGAACATCATGTTGACGGTTGACGATATCGGGGCCATTTCCGTGTTTTCTTCTCTTGCGCCGGCCGAGCTCGAACGTCTTGCTCGGACGTCCGCGGACATTCAACTCAACCCCGGCGAATTCGCCGTTCACGAGGGCGGAGAGCGCGCACTCTTTGCCGTTTTGACCGGCAAGATTGAAGTGATCAAAACGTATGACGGAGTTGAACGCCGGCTGGGCTGGCGTAACCCCGGCGCAATTTTCGGCGAAGTGCCCATTGTCCTTGGCACGCCATTTCCGGGAGGCTATCGCGCCGTGGAAAAGTCGCGGGTGATGCGCATCGATGTGCAGGAATATTACACCATTGCAGCAGCATCGAAGGACTTCTCCGAAAAGGTGAGCGCGCTTGCACGCGAGCGCCTCGGAGGACTCCAGAGCCTCGCTGCCGAACCGAGCAAGCCGCGCGTGACGTTAGTCGGCCCCCGCTGGGATGCTGCGTGCGGCGATCTACGAAGATTTCTGGCCCGCAACCAGATTTCTTTCAATTGGCTCACTCCCGACGCGCCGGAGTTAGCGACGCTCTGGCCCGGGCCTCGCCCACCGGACGGCGGCGGCCCCGTGCTTTGGCTTGCGGACGGACAGGTCGTCGCCCAGCCGGACGTGCGCGACGTTGCAAATCGGCTCGGCCTTCAGACCAGTGCGCGCTCCGATGAATATGATGTTGCAATCATCGGAGGAGGGCCAGCCGGTCTTGCCGCGGCGGTCTATGGGGCGTCGGAAGGCCTACAAACGATCGTTATTGAACGTGAGGCTCCGGGTGGGCAGGCTGGGACTTCTTCGCGGATCGAGAACTACCTCGGATTCCCGAACGGGGTCTCAGGGGACGAACTTGCTAGTCGCGCGCTTCAACAAGCCAGACGGCTAGGCGCGGAGATCCTCGTCACGCGTTCGGTCAAACGCATTGATCCAAAGGCGCGTCAGGTCGATATGGACGGCGGCGATGTCGTGAAAGCCAAGACGCTTATCCTCGCAACTGGTGTGACGTGGCGACGTCTTGCCATTGAGGGCTTCGATCGGCTGAGCGGCAAGGGCATCTATTATGGAGCCGCCCGCAGTGAGGTCGGTGCCACTCACGGACTCGATATCCATCTTGTCGGCGCCGGTAATTCGGCCGGCCAGGCGGCATTATTCTTCGCCAACCATGCCCGCACGGTGACTCTGATAGTCCGTAGCGATTCGCTGGAAAAGAGCATGTCTCAATACCTGATCGAACAGCTCGACGGAAAAGCCAATATCGAAGTTCAGCTAAGCTCGGAAATACATGCGGTGCACGGAGACACGCATCTGACAGCAGTTGAAATTCGCAATTCCGAAAGCAATGAGGTCCGCCGCCACGAGTTTAGCGGCCTTTTCATTTTTATTGGCGCCGATGCGGAAACGGAGTGGCTGCCGGAAGAGATCGCGCGCGATGCGCGCGGTTATGTGTTGACAGGCGACGATCTCAAGAAGGCCGGACGCTGGTCGCTGGGCCGTGATCCATATCTCCTCGAAACGAGTGCCCCGGCATCTTCGCCTGTGGCGATGTCCGGCTGAGCCCGGTCAAGCGCGTCGCGTCGGCTGTTGGCGAAGGAAGCATGGCGATCGCATTCGTCCATCAATATCTGGCATATAGCGGACAGACGCGGCGCGGCCGGACTTTGATGGCGCTCAAAAGGCTGCTGCGTTCGGCGCGGCCGCCACTCAAACGCGCGTAGATTATCGCCGCTCCTAAGGCGTCGGTGGCGCGATCAAATACATTTTCCTGCAGCGCTAATGTCAGCTATTGGCACAAAGCGGACATGTCTAGTGCACGCACATGTCCGCTTTTGGGGGTAAAGCGGACATGCCTTTTTGCACGCATATGTCTGCTTTTGACCCAAAGCGGACTCTGAGGCTGGCACCGCACATGTCCGTTTTCGGGGTTAAGGTTAAAGTGACGGTAATTTGACACCATAACTCTCGGCGTGATCTGGTCGCGCCGTGGCGTGCGGGGGTAAAGTGTCATGAAGTTGCGGTTGTTTGGAGCGGCATTTGCCGCCCTGGTCACGTTTAATTCAGCAAACGCTACCGTCTACAACATCAACGAAGTCATAAACGTCGCCAGCTCTGTTGTTGGGACGCTTACAACAGACGGGTTCATCGGGTCGTTGACCGACCCCACACATATCGTCGATTGGAATTTGACAGTAACTGCCAATACAGTGTCTGGAAATTTGTTCGGGCCATCAAGCGGTAATAACTCTACGGTCACTTCCCTGTTGGGCCCCGCGCTGGTTGCCTCTGCGACAGATCTCACTTTTAATTTCGTATCGTTGACTGCTTCAGAATTTAGGATCGAGTCCTCAAATGTCAGCTGGCTCTTTGAAGCCTATGCAAACCCCATTTTTGGACAGGAGTTTGTTACTATAGACACAATTGACTTTGGTACCTTAGGAGGTACACGAGAATTTCAGCGATTTGTCGGTGATTGGTGTAGCAACGGCAACATCAGCAACACCGCTTCCGGCCGCGCTTCCGCTCTTCGCTGGTGGCCTCGGCGCATTGGGTCTGCTCGGCTGGCGCAGGAAGCGGAAGCAGATCGCCTAATAAGTTTATTTGTGGCCAATCAACCCTCGGGCGAAAGCTCGGGGCTTTTTTGTTGACGAGAAGAGGGGATGTCCGCTATTGGCACTTAGCGGACATCCCACTTTGCACGCACATGTCCGCTTTCGGGGGCAAAGCGGACAATCTCAGGAAATAATCACGCGTATCTCAAGAGCAAATCAAGCTCCTGGCAAAGTCTTTCGGGGTGCCTTTTGGCATAGTCGAATAAACGACTTTATTTACAGGAGATAGAAAGATGTCCGATACAAATCGCCTGCTTTTTCTCCGTATCGCTCTCGTGGTCATCGGTCTAACGTTTATTTTTGGCATATATACGTTGGGCATCCTCTGGCCATCGGGCTGGGTATGGGGACAGGTACACTCGCAACACTATCTGATGATGATCATTGGAGTGTATGCGACCTTGGGTGTGTTTTTGCTCTTCGCCTCAAGAAATCCCTACGCTGATAAGAGCCTCATCTGGTTTACCGTGTGGTCGAGCGCGGTTCATGGGGCGATTATGGGCGTTCAGGCGCTCAGCGATACGGCCGAGCGCGGTCATCTAGTAGGAGATGTGCCTGCGCTCATTCTCGTTGCGATCATACTTGCAGTGTTGATCCCGCGGACCGCGACACTTGCAGGGTTGGCGCCGCGCACCGCGCAAGCTTGAGCGTGCCAGAACACTGGTGAATTTTCAAAGAGACCGCCGCTAGGCGGTCTTTCACGGCGTTTTGGCGCCTGTAGGGTATCTGCTTAGCCTGCTACTCTCATTCGTGCTGATTTACCTGACAAATGCCGTATCAAACGTGGGGAGGAAGTCACAATGGCGACTACACACAAAGGCGAGTGTTTTTGCGGAGCCGTTCACGTGGAGGTATCTGGCGAGCCGGAAGCAATGGGATATTGCCATTGCCGGTCATGCAGATCGTGGTCGGGTGGTCCTGTCAATGCCTTTACGCTTTGGAAGCCTGAAGCCGTGCGGGTAACTGCGGGCGCGGAATATCTTGCCACGTTCCAAAAAACAGAAGTCAGCCAGCGTCAATACTGCAAAAAATGCGGGGGCCATGTGATGGCCAATCATCCTCCGCTCGGATTGGCGGACGTATTTGCGGCTACCTTACCGACGTTGAAGTTCAGCCCGGCTGTCCATGTCAATTACGCTGAAACAGTTTTGCCTATGCGGGATGGACTCCGAAAGCTGAAGGATTTTCCCAAAGAGTTTGGAGGCTCAGGCGAGGGCATGCCCGAGTAAGAAACACGCGCATGATGATTTCACTTCGACTACTTGCTGCCCTTTGCGCTACGGTTGTTTGGGCTGAATCGTGCTACGCCGATTGCTCCTCACTCCACGCGCTCGCTCAACAGCACGCCAATGATATGGCGCGCCGCAACAGTCTCGATCACGCTGGTTTCATAACGCGTCGTGGGCCGGCGGGAGCCGTCGCCGAGAATGTGGCGATGGGATGCGACACCGAGGTCTGCGCAAGGCGAATGTGGATGCAGTCGCCGCCTCACCGCGCGAACATGATGCTCGGTGGATGCCAGGTCGTCGCGTCCGCGGTATCAGCCAGCGGCCGCCGGTATTGGGCGATGGAAATCGGCGGCAACAGTCGTCCTGGTACTCGCTATACTGGCGTCATTCTCGCTCGAGGCGCTCGCAGAGGTGGCGGTCACAATGGCGTAGTCGGTCGGGATTTCTCCGTCGATGGAAGCAACGCGCCGTGATTGCCGATGTCCGCTATTGGCACATAGCGGACATCGGCTTGTGCGCTGCACATGTCTGCTTTTGACCCAAAGCGGACATTGTTGCCCCTAGGGCCAATTGCCAGACTATCGGCTTCGGCGGCACCCTCCAAAGAAAAATTATTATGGAGGATCGTCATATGATCAGAATAATCAGCGTTGCCTTTGTTCTGGCCCTCGCGTCATCATCGACACAGGCGATGCCGCTCGCGGCTATCCAACAACCGGACAGCATGGTCACGCAAGTCGTCGCCGGGTGCGGAGTGGGCATGACACGAGTTAACGGTGTCTGCGTGTCCAGACACCACAAACGTCAAGCCCGCAGGTGTGCACGATGGGATGGATCTACTTGCGCGAAATACTACTGAACCGACACCGTGACCGCGTTTCGGGGCTAATTGGTGAAAGCGCGAGGCCGCCTCGGTTGGCGGCCTCTTTCATTTCAAACGAAACGTGCGATGGCCGCTTTTTTGCACTTAGCGGACATCGCCTATTGCGCTGCACATGTCCGCTTTTGACCCAAAGCGGACATTGACATTATTGGACCTCGGTCCAACTCGACTTCCGAAACTTTCGCACCAATAATCGACAACGTTTCTAGCGTCTCCGACGAGAAAACGTCCGGGCGATCTTGCGCGTGGTCAGCGAGGTCTCATCGATGAACATAGAGCAGAGACACGTAGCTTGTGCGCGGCGGGGCGCGCCGTATTGGTCGTGAGTTGAACATGACCGTTGTCCGTGAACCTCTTCTTGAGCCCGTCGCCATTTTAGACCTACGTCCAACACAAATGACCGTTGGGATGCGTGAGGTCAAAGCCAAACGCGAGCATTGGCGTGCTGAAAAGTCAAAGAAGGGTGAAAAGTTTCTCGGCAAACATATGATCCCCGTAATCCTTGGTCCAAAACACCGGCATTACGTCATTGATCACCATCATCTTGCACTTGCATTACATGACGAGGGTGTCAAGAATGTAGCTGTCACAGTCATTGCCGATCTAAGCAAGCTCGATCGCGATAACTTCTGGTTTATCATGGACTGTCGCGATTGGACACATACTTTTGTGGATGGCCGCCGCCGGCCGTACAGTGACTTGCCAAAGTCGGTAGATAAGCTCATCGACGATCCGTTCCGCTCATTCGCGGGCGAACTGCGACGCGCCGGCGGGTTCGCCAAGGATACGACGCCTTTCAGCGAATTCTTGTGGGCGGATTTTTTGCGTCGACGGCTCAAGCGCAAAACCGTCGAGGCCCACTTCGAGGACGCCCTCAAGCAAGCCCTGGAATTGGCCAAAAACGAGGAGGCGAGCCACCTGCCCGGCTGGTGTGGTCCCGCCTTGGAGGATTGAAGGCAGCCTACCTGCGCGAGAAATCGCAGCGCGCTAAGGGCTCGACGAGCCGTGCTAAGCCGGTGCGAGAGGCTAACGGACAGCGGCATCAACTGGGGGAAAGAGCAGCTCATGGCGCAAGCAGAGGCCGAGCGGAGCACTGAGCCATCTGAATCACGAGATCGTCGCGTCGCTGAACGACTTCCACGATCCAAGCCAAGAGTGGCGCCGCCTCTTCTCGGAGCTGCTCGGAACGTTCTTCCTCGTCCTCGTGGCTGCCGGTGGCGGCATGATGGGGCAGGCCTTTCCCGGCACGATCAGCCGTGCCGCCGCCGTCGTCGCGCCCGGTCTGATGGTGATGGCGATCATCCTCTTCATGGGCAAGGTGTCCGGCGCGCACCTCAATCCTGCGGTCAGTATCGCGTTCTCGCTGCGTGGCGACTTCCCATGGCGTCGCGTGCCGGGATACATCGTCGTGCAGTTGATCGGCGCGACGTTTGCGGCACTCTTCCTGCACGCGGTGATCAACGTGTCGGCCAGTTACGGGTCAAACTATCCTGCGTCGGGATACTCCGCGTTCGATGCGTTTCTGATGGAAGCCGTGCTGACCCTCGGTCTCGTCAGTGTCATTCTCGGCACTGCGTCCGGCGCCCAGAACATCGGGATCTTGGGCGCGATTGGCGTCGGCGCGTACATTGCACTCGCCGGGCTATGGGGGAGCCCGATCTCGGGAGCGTCGATGAACCCGGCGCGCACGTTCGGCCCGAACTTAGTCGCAACCAACTTCACGAGCTACTGGGTGTATGTCGCGGGCCCACTCGTGGGTGCAGTTCTTGCAGTGGGTGCAGCATCTGTGCTCCGCGGTGCCGGCGGCGGCCGCGCAGGCTCAGCTGCGGCACAGGGAAATCTTTTCACGGAAGTCGCGCGCCCGGAGAAGGAGTGAGCGGCGCAGGCCCAGAGCTAGTCGCTGTCCTTGCTCAAAAATCAATTGCCATCGAGCAGTAGTGCGCCGAGATGGCTTTCGAATTCACGGTTGAGCGTCGCCGGCATAATGGCGCCGGCCGCAGCAGAGAGTCGCTGGCCAATGCTCTCGTCTTTTAGCGGGCGTCGAATGTCCGCTATTGGCACAAAGCGGACATCCCGAGTTGCACTGCACATGTCCGCTTTTGGGGGTAAAGCGGACATGGCGTGAGTTTGGTTCGCGCTCAAAATGCGCGGGCCTTTTTGTTGCGTACACCTCGGCAAGTCCCAAAACGTTGGCTTGAAATCACAAGACGGGAGTCGATCCTGCGGACTATTATGGAGTCAGTTGAACCAGAGGAGACAGGAAATGCTGAACGATGTGATGTGGCTGGTGCTCGCCTACTTGGCATTCGTCTCCATGTTCGCCGTCCCCGCTGCTCTCGTGTGGCTGGCGCACGCAGCTGTCAAAGCTTTCGGGCAACCAAAGCCGACACTGGAAGTCAGTTGAGCCAGAGGAGGTAGAAAATGAACGATGTGATGTGGTTGGTGTATGCCTGCTTGGCAGTCGTCTCCGTTTTCGCCGTGCCCGCCGCTATCGTGTGTGGGGTGGACGCACTTTTCAAAGCTCACGAGCAACCAATGCCAGCGCCGGAATGAGGCGTTAAGCTCCAAGCCGCCTAGAGACAATTTGGTTTTGTGGCCGGGAAACCCTTGGGCGAAAGCTCGAGGGTTTTTTGTTGAGGCGGATGCCGCTAACAATGTCCGCTATTGGCAGTGTAAAGCGGACATAACGTTTTGCGCTGCACATGTATGCTTTTGACCCAAAGCGGACATGGCCCCCTTCCGATGTGTGAGCTTAAGCCGCTACGATGGCCTGTCAGAACTGGGAGACTGCAGTGAGGCGGCGCGAATTCATCAAAGTATTTGTCGGTTCAGCGGTTTGGCCGCTCGCTGCGCACGCGCAAGCCTCGGACAAACCAGTTATTGGATTTCTTAGTGCGCGGTCGGCCAAGGAGAGCGCCCATTTGGTGGATGCCTTTCGCAAAGGTTTGGCCGAACACGGTCTAGTCGATGGGCAAAACGTCATCGTCGACTACAGTTGGGCAGATAGCCATTACGAGCGTCTCGCTGCGCAGGCTTCAGATCTTTTGGTTCGGCAGCCCGCGGTGTTGATATCGGTCGGCGGAGATATGACTGCGAAAGTGGCGGCCGCTGCTACTCACACCATTCCCATCGTTGCGGTGTTCATTGGCGATCCCGTTGCGGGCGGGTTTGTCGCAAGTCTAAGTCGGCCTGGCGGCAATATTACAGGCGTTAGCAACTTAAATGCGGTGATCGAGGCAAAGCGCCTTGGACTATTGCGCGACGTAAAGCCGGGAATAACCAGTGTTGGCGCACTCTTGAACCCTGACAGCATAACTGCCGCGAGTCAGCGAAAGGATATAGAGGAAGCAGCGCGGACGATTGGCCTCAACGTTGAGTTTTTGGAAGCCAAAAACGATCCGGAGCTTGACGCAGCTTTCAAATCCATTGTTGAGAACCGCATCCCTGCGCTGTTGGTGCCTGCCGATGCTTTTTTTGCAGCTGCCCGAGACAGGCTTGCCGAATTGGCGGCGCGAAATCGCGTTCCGGCGATTTATTCACTCCGGGAGTCCGTCGTTTCTGGCGGTCTCATGAGCTATGGAAATGATTTACCCGACACCTATCGGCTTATCGGCACGTACGCTGCTCGCATTGTTAAGGGCGCAAAGCCTGCCGATCTGCCAGTGCTTCAGCCCACAAAATTTGAGTTCGTGCTCAATCGCAAGGTGGCAAAAGCTCTGGGGCTGACGATCCCGGCTGCCGTGTTGTCCATCGCTGACGAGGTGATCGAATGAGGCGGCGCGAGTTCATCACCTCACGCTTCTAGGCGGCGCTGCGGCGACGTGGCGGCCACTTACAGCGGAGGCGCAACAACCCGACCAGCTGCGGCGGGTCGGCGTGCTCACGAACCGGGTTGCTGACAATCCAGAAGGTCAGGCCGCAGTGGCGGCGTTTCGGCAAGCCCTGCAGCAATTGGGCTGGAGCGACGGCCGCAATATTCGGATTGACATGCGCTGGGGCGTAAACGATGTCGACCGCGATCGCCGAGACGCGGCGGAATTGGTTGCGCTTGCGCCGGATGTCATTCTGGCCAGCGGCACCCCAAGCGTGGCGGCGCTGCAACATGTCAGCCGTAGCTTGCCGATCGTCTTTGTGGGCGTCACTGATCCAGTCGGCGCGGGTTTGGTCGATACCTTAGCCCGGCCGGGCGGCAACGTTACCGGCTTTATGCTGCTCGAATATAGTTCGAGCGGGAAATGGCTGGAACTCCTCAAACAAATCGCGCCCTTCGTAAAACGGGTGGGGATCCTTCGAGATACCGCCAATCCTGCCGGCATCGCTCAGTTCGGCGTTCTCCAGGGCGCGGCGCAATTGCTCGGAGTAGAGGTGAGCCCGGTCAGCGTTCGCGACGCCGGTGAGATCGAACGCGCATTCGCGGCCTTCGCCCGCTCTGCGAATGGCGGCCTGATTGTGACAGGGAGCGCATCGGCGTCGGTACATCGCGATCTCATCATCGCTCTTGCGGCCAAGCACAAGCTGCCCGCGGTCTACAGTAACCGTTACTTGGTGATTGACGGCGGCCTGATCTCCTTTGGGGCAGATCTGATGGACAGTTACCGCCGTGCGGCGGGGTACGTCGATCGCATCCTCAAGGGGGAAAAGCCTGCTGATCTGCCAGTGCAGGCGCCGACCAAGTACGAGACGGTCATCAACCTGAAGACTGCCAAAGCCCTCGGCCTCACCGTGCCGCCGTCGCTGCTTGCCAGCGCCGACGAGGTGATCGAATAGAGGCTGACGATGTCCGCTATTGGCACAAAGCGGACATCAGCTAGTGCACTGCACATGTCCGCTTTCGAGGTAAAAGCGGACACAATCAAATTTCTGCGCTGAAAATTTTATCGGGCGGTATTGCGACCGTTCTCGCTGCTCTCGTTCGGCGGGTGGCAGGGGCGGGATGCGATTTTCACGGCGTGCGACAGCCAATGTACCGTCAATGAAATCGCCGATTGGTGCCGTCAGCGTGGCTTTAAAAATTCAAAATCACAGCCTTGATCGGCACCGAGGATTTCCTGCGCATACAAACGTGCATAGCCCCGCGCGGGCGTCGGGGCAGGCGACTTGGATCCTGCGGCGCGCCGTTTGAGCTCGGCATCTTCTACCAACAGGTCGATTCGCCTCTGTTTGACCGAGAGCCGAATGCGATCACCGCTCCGCACGAGACCGAGTGGGCCGCCCGAGGCGCTGTCGGGAGTGACATGCAATACAATCGTACCGAAAGCGGTGCCGCTCATGCGTGCGTCTGAAACCCGCACCATGTCCTTGACGCCCTTGGTAGCAAGCTTCTTCGGGATAGGCAGATAACCCGCTTCCGGCATTGCTGACGTCGAATGCGGACCGGAGTTTTGCAATACAAGGATGTCTTTGGCTTCGACATCAAGCTTTGGATCGTCGATCCGTGCGGCGAGGTCTTCCAGCGACGAAAATACGACCGCACGGCCCTCGTGCTCGAAAAGATTGGCATCGGCCGCCGAGCGTTTGAGAATCGCACCTTGCGGGGCCAAATTTCCGAACAGCGCCACGAGCCCACCCTGCGGCTCCAATGGGCTGTTACGTTCGGCGATAATGGTTCGATCAATCCACCCGGCGTCCTCGTGTGCCAGTCGCTCACCGAGCGTTTCACCTGTCACGGTCATGCAGTCGAGATGCAGCAAATCTTTCAATTCGCGCAGCAGCGCTCCCATGCCGCCCGCGGCGAAGAAATCTTCCATGTAACCATTGCCGACCGGCTTCAGGTTTACCAGCACAGGCGTCGTGTCGGACAATTCATTAAGACGCTGCAATGACACCGCGATGCCCGCCCGGCCTGCGATCGCTGTCAGATGAATCACGGCATTCGTGGAACCGCCGATCGCAAGCAGAACGCGCAATGCGTTTTCGACCGATTGCTTGTTGACGATCCGGTCGGGCGTCAGCTGCGAACCGATCAATTTAACCGCGGCAGCGCCTGTTGCTTCTGCCGCGCGCAGGCGGTCGGCGTGCACCGCGGGAATGGCAGCCGTTCCAGGCAGGATCATGCCGAGCGCTTCCGCAATACAGGCCATCGTTGATGCGGTCCCCATGACCGCACATGTACCCGCCGTCGTCGCGAGCTTGCCTTCCACTTCGGAAATTTCGTTCTCATCGACCTTCCCGGCACGGTATTGCGCCCAGAATCGACGGCAATCGGTGCAAGCGCCCAATCGCTCGCCGCGATGGCGCCCTGTCATCATCGGCCCACCGACGAGCATAACGGCGGGCTTGCCGGCCGAAACGGCGCCCATCAGTTGCGCCGGAACGGTTTTGTCGCAACCGCCCATCAGGACCACCGCGTCCATCGGCTGCGCTCGCACCATTTCCTCGGTGTCGATCGACATCAGGTTGCGGAATTTCAGACTGGTCGGGTTGAGGAAAACCTCACCCAAAGAAATAGTGGGAAACTCAATCGGCAGCGCGCCGGCCGTCAACACGCCACGCTTCACCGCGTCCAGCAATTCCGGGAAATGGCGGTGGCAATTGTTAAAACCCGAGGGGGTAAAAGCGATGCCGACGACGGGCTTTTCCAGCATCGTGCGGGAATAGCCCATCGATTGCGCAAACGAGCGCCGTAGATACAGGGAAAAGTCGCGGTCGCCGTAATTCGTAAGGCCGTTCGCGATGCCGGTGGGTTTATCGTTCATGCCGATGCTTTTTGCAGCCCTGCGAGGCCAGATGCAAGCCGTTGTGACCAAGGGTGCAGGACGAAGCGCTTGGACAGCGCAGGATAGCGCTGGCTCATCAGATTAACACCCATCTGCTGCAGCCAGACCATAACCACCAGCATGGTCAGCAACCAGCTCAGGAAATGATAGCGAGCCGTCGCCGCGGTATAGAACAGGGCGACGGCGTGCTGCGCCAGCGCCGAAGCACCGATCAAACGAAGCCAGGGATCAAATTGCCGACCCCTGAAGACGACATATAAAAGAATGGCCACGCCGGCAGCATTCAACGGAATGGTGGCATAGGACTCCGCCGGGCCGCTGAGCCAGTGTGCAATTTGCGAGAAAAACCGCGCGATGTGCTCCCCGTGCAGGTCCAGCGTTATGAGTTCGTGCGCAGCGGCCGCATAAGCCGTCGGCGGCATCACCAACACGGCGGAATGTTCTGCATTGGCGCTGAAGAGCACGAACACATGTCCATAGATCCAATTATGGAGCGCCATGGAAAACGCAGGAAGGAACCCGATGCACAGACCTGCGAGACGTGGCCATTGCCGCAAATAAAGCGCCGCCATGCCGGCACCCCCGAGCAAAATTGCCGCGGCCGGCGCGACGATGGGTTTCATGAAAATTCCAAGCGCCAACAGGAGAGCGCCAAAAAAGGCCGGCCAAAAATCCCTACGTTCTAGCGCGCGACCGCCGATGATCGGCAACACACCGGCAACGAACAGGATGTATGCGGCTGGGTCCGCAAAGCCGCGTGATGCCCATAGTTCGTATTGAACGAAGCTGGTGCCGAACAGGGTGCCGATTGGGATCGCGACAAACAACAAGATCAGCGCGAGGGACCAACGCACAGGCAAGAACCGGCGATACAAGGCGTAAACCAGAAACGGAAAAAGCAGCACCAGCGAGAGATACCCGAGATAACTGTCACCAAAGACAATGTGTTCGATCGCGCGGAAATACCGCAGGCCGGGGCCACCATAGTAATAAACTTTTTCCCCGCCTTCGAGAAAACCGCTGATATCACCAGCCAACAACTTTTGCAGAATCAAGCGCCCGACACCGTCGTAAAAAAGGCCATCGTCACCACCGTCGAATGGGCGAATACCTCCGAGAAAGCTCGCATCGTCCGCGGCAATAACCAGCATCGACAGCACAACAAGAATGAGCGGGACGATCATGCGCTTTTTTCTCACGCGGACGAGTGCCCAAACCAGACCGGCTGCTCCTGCTAACAGCAAAATCCCGCGCGCGAAGTTCAGCAGGCGCACGTTCCATGGCGGCGTCAATTTCATACTCAGCGTGTCGGGCTTAATGCCAATCCCGAATATCCGTCGCCCTGTATCGGCAGCCTGGGTGGTGCGGCAGCCGTCCGTGAGCGGCGCGAAGTGCCCGCCCTCACCTTCCCACATCACAGTTCCATGCCAGCAAAGCTCGCTACCGATATACGCCGCAGGCAGACTGACCGTTTCAAACCAGGGCATCGTCAGCTGCCAACGCCTCCATCCCATCCAGAAGCGTCGGTCGCGCGTTTCGCGCTTCACGTCGGTATCGGCGGTCCAATTGTAGCGGGCATCATTGATGAAGCCGAGACGCAGCCAAATCGGGTCGGTAAAATCCAGTGCGGTGACTGCGCGGGAGGCGTCCGTCTTGTGCCAGATGCCATCCGCAGAGAATGCAAACGTCTCATCAGGGCGGCCATTGTTCAGCCAGCAGCCGAAAATTTTCGGGTCGCAGCGTTGGGCCGGCGGATATTGCGCGTCGAACGCCGCGCTCATATAGCCGTAGACGGAGCTCGGCAGTGCGCGCTCGAGCGCGGGGCCTGGGAGAAAGACGTTGTGTCCTTCCTCTACGCGCGGCGGTGTCAAAAGCGCCTGACCTAAAAAGGCGACAACGACAATGGCGACCGCGGTCAACCAGGCACGCGCGCCCGCTTCCACATCGCCATAGAAAATGACAATTGTCAGGACGATTAGCACTGCATAATCGGAAATGTTGTTGATCGGCAGACCAACAACGGCGATACCGAGAATGAGTGCGCCCACCTTGCGCCACCCAGCGCCAGCAGCGTTTTCATGCGTTGCGGTCATGGGGCGTCGTCCGGGCCGAGCCAATTCACCCTTGCGTAGCATGGCGATTTGGCTCAAATCCATGCCGCACAATACAAATTCCTCCGTGGCGGGGCGACACCACCGTGATCCGTTTAGGAATAGTCGGCAGCAACTACGGCCGCACGGTGCAGTTGCCTGCGTTCCGTGAAGACTCGCGGTGCGAGGTGGTTGCGCTCGCCGGCAGCAATGCCTCGCGCACCGCCGAACTTGCCCGTGCCGCCGGGGTACCGAAATCCTACGGTGACTGGCGCGCATTGGTTGAGGACAATGACGTGCAAGCGGTCGCCATCGCCACTCTGCCAAGCCTGCAAGCGCAGATCGCGATGCGCGCACTCGAGCTAAGCAAGCCGGTGTTCGCCGAAAAACCGATGGCCAGCAGCCTTGTCAACGCGCATGCGATGCTGAGACAGGCAACACTCAGCCGTAAGCCGACGATGATCGACTTCAACTTTCACAAGATCTTGAGCTGGCAGCGCGCAAAAACGATGCTCGATGCCGGTGCGATCGGCGCGCTACGCCATGCCACGGTGCATTGGCACGTCGAGAGTCGTGCAATCCAGACGCGAATGCGCAACTGGAAAACAGTCGGGGACGATGGCGGCGGCGTACTCGGTAATTTCATTTCACACTGTTTCCACTACCTGGAATGGTTCCATGGCCCGATCGCCGGACTCTCCGCACGCTTGTCCGGGTTGCCGGACGACAGCGAACTGGAAACCACCGCGGCAATGGCGCTACAATTCGCCGCGGGCCCGCTAGTCAGTCTGTCGATGAGCTGCGCGTCCTATCTCGGCACCGGCCACCGGATCCAATTCTTCGGAGAGGACGGCACCCTGGCGTTGGACAATTCGGGCGCCGACTACATGCGCGGCTTCGAGCTTTGGCACGGCAAACGCGGGGCGCCACTCGTCCGCGTCGCATCGGACGATCCGGTCGACGCAAAATTCCCCGATGGCCGTATCGCGCCGGTGTCTCGGCTCGCCAAAGACTTTTTTGACGCCATCGAGGGTGGCGGCAAGGCAACACCGGGATTTGCGGAAGGTTACCGCGTACAACAACTTATCGATGCGGCGCGTCGATCGCATCAGCAGGGTGCCTGGATCGACACTGCGCCCCGACCCGCTCAAGAGGAGCTGCACGCGTGAGCCGTATCCTGGTCACCGGCGGCAGCGGCTTCATCGGCGCCGGACTCGTCAAAGCACTGGTCAAAGCCGGCCATCGCGTGCGCGTCCTGGACGACAATTCGCGCGGAAGCCCCCGCCGCCTCACCGGGGTCGCCAGCGACATCGAGTTCTTCGCGGGCGACATCCGTGACGCGTCGGTGGTCGAGAAAGTTGCAATTGGCATGGACGAGGTGCACCATCTCGCTTTCGTCAACGGCACCGAGTTCTTCTACAGCCAACCTGATTTGGTGCTCGACGTCGGCGTGCGCGGCATCGTTAATGTCATTGACGCTTGTCGCAAGAATAACATTGGCACGCTGGTGCTCGCTTCGAGCTCCGAAGTCTATCAGACCCCGCCAAAAATCCCGACCGACGAGAGCGTCCCTCTCGTCATCCCCGATCCACTGAACCCGCGCTATTCCTACGGCGGCGGCAAGCTGATCAGCGAACTCATGGCGATTAATTTTGGCCGAAAGTATTTCGAGCGGGTGATGATATTTCGGCCTCACAATGTCTATGGCCCCGACATGGGATGGGAACACGTGATCCCGCAACTGGCGTTACGTTTGGACGCCGCAGCCAAGGCACAGAGTTCTGGGACGTTGCAATTCAAGATTCAGGGCATCGGAAATGAAACGCGCAGTTTTTGCTTCATCGACGACCTGGTCGCCGGCGTCATGGTCATGCGGGAGAAAGGCACCCATCTCGGCATCTATCACATCGGCACAATGGAAGAAGTGACCATCGCCGATCTGGCACGCCGGATCGCCGCTGTCCGCGGCCGAGAAATCGAACCGGTCGCCGGGGCACCCATGGCGGGTGGCACTTCGCGCCGCTGCCCCGACATTTCGAAACTCGCAGGGCTGGGTTATAAGCCGCGCGTAACGCTCAGCGAGGGCTTGAAGCCCACGCTCGACTGGTATTGGCGCAACGTCTCGCTCGCGCCCAAGGAGGGGTAAGTCTTGCGTCCCAGCAACGTTGCACGTGCGGCCGGCACCGGCGCGAGCGTCCCGATCGAATCCTGTCAAGTTTGCGGGCACGCGCCGCTCGATGCCGTGCTTTCGCTCGGCTACATGCCGCCCGTCAATCAAATGGTGACGATCGGACAGGTGCCACAACAACTGCCGTGGTTTCCGACCACTCTTCTGCACTGCCGCAACTGTGACCTGGTCCAACTTGGGCTCGCGGTGGACCCGGCGATTATCTTCCCGCCGGAATATCCATACACGAGCGGCACGACCAAATTGCTGCGCGACAATTTCGCCGATTTACAACGCGAGAGCGCGGCGATGCTCGGCCTGGGCGACAAGGACCTCGTCATCGATATCGGCTCGAACGACGGTACACTGCTGTCGAACTTCAAAAACGGGGGCCAGCGCGTGCTCGGCATCGAGCCGACCGACGTCAGCGACATCGCGAACCAGCGCGGCATACCCACAATCAAGCGGTATTTCGGCATCGACGTAGCGCGCGAGGTTAAACGCGAGTTTGGTGCCGCAAGCGTCGTAACCGCCGCCAATTGCTTTGCACACATTGAAGATGTGCACGCCATCGTCGACGGCATCGTCGAAATGCTGAAACCGGATGGTGTGTTCATTTCGGAGTCGCACTATCTCATTCCACTTCTCGATACCCTGCAATACGACACCATCTACCACGAGCACCTTCGCTACTATTCGCTGGCCAGCCTCAAACATCTCCTGGAAATGCATGGCCTTGAAGTTTTCCACGCGCGGCCGATTCCGAGCCACGGGGGTTCAATTCGCGTCTATGCCGCACGTCACGGCGCCCACACCGTGCAGGATAGCGTCCGGCGCATGCTGGCAACCGAGCCACGCGGCGACGCGATGACCAAGCGCCTCGACACATTCCGGCACGATGTCATTTTGTCAAAGCTCAGATTGTTGTCGATGTTGCGCGAACTGAAGGAAAAGGGCGCGCGCGTCGCCGGCATCAGCGCGCCATCGCGCGCGAGCACGCTCGTGAACTATGTCGGTCTCGACGAAGGGTTGGTCGAATACGTTTGCGAGATTCCGGGCTCGCTGAAGATCGGCAAATGCATGCCGGGCACTCAGATTCCAGTAGTCGATGAAGCCATGCTGTATTCCGACCAGCCCGACTGCGCGATCATTTTTTCATGGCACATTGCCGACGAACTGGCGCCGAAGCTCAGAGCCAAGGGTTTCCGTGGCAAGCTGATCACTCCGCTGCCCGTGCCGCGGGTACTGTAGGTCCTTCCGCAATGGATGTGAAAATCGCCCAGGACAAGAGCAAGGAGATCGCTTTCTTCGACGCCCATGCCGATAGCGACGAATACGATGTGTTTACGCCGCAAGCTAACGAACGGCTGGTCGCAGCGTTCGTGCAATTGAGCAAATTGCCGCGTGGTGCGCGCGTGGCCGACCTCGGGTGTGGCTCGGGCGTGTTCACTGAATTACTGCGTCGCAACGGCTATCAAAGCGTCGGCCTCGACATCAGCCCCAAATTGGTAGCGCTCGGCCGCCACAAATTTCCAGGCCTCGAATTGATTGAGGGTGACGCCGAAAATCTGCCGTTCGAAAGTGCAAGCCTCGACGGCGTGCTGTTAAGCGGGCTGGTTCACCATTTTCCCGACCCACGACGGCTGGCGAGCGAAGTCAATCGCGTGCTCAAACCCGGCGGCCGGTTTGTCGCTTTCGACCCCAACCGCATGAACCCCTTTATGTGGCTCTACCGTGACCGCGCGTCGCCATTTTACAGTTCGGTCGGTGTCACCGAAAACGAGCGGCCGATTCTGGCCTGGCGTGTTGCAGAAGTTTTTCGTAGCGCAGGTTTTCGGGTTCAAACGGACTATCTGGCGGGGCTCGCCTATCGCTATGTTGCGTCGCGTCGAACCCGAGTGCTGCTGCCGGTATACAACTTCATCGATACCGTCGTATTTAATTTAGCAATCATGCAGCCCGTCCGGCCTTTCGTGCTCACCAGCGGAGAAAAGCTGTGACCGTGCGACCGGTAGGCTGTTGGAGCGATTGCAAAGGCGCCAAGACCACCCAATGAACAATGCCGCAGGGCAACGCCTCGACATTGTGATCCCGGTATACAATGAGGGTGCGAATATCGTGCCGACATTGCGCGCGATCGCGCGCGAGGTGAAGACGCCAAACCGCGTGTTGATCTGCTACGACCGCGATGACGACGACACGCTTCCAGCAATCGATAACAATCGCGACGCATTCAACGCGCTCGCCATTACATTCGTCCGCAATCGCGGACACGGCGCTCACGGGGCCGTACTCACCGGATTTGCGGCAAGCGATGCGCCTTTCGTGCTCATGTTTCCGGCCGATGACGACTACAACACCGGCATTCTTGATGCGATGGTCGTCGAAGCCGCAACGGGCTGCGATATCGTTTGCGCCAGCCGTTTCATGCCAGGCGGCAGAATGGTCGGCTGTCCATGGCTGAAGTCTTTTCTGGTGCGCGCTGCCAATTTCACACTTTACCACTTCGCCGGCATCCCAACTCATGACGCCAGCAACGGCTTCCGCCTTTTCTCGCGCCGCGCGGTCAAGGAGATCGCGATCGAGTCAGATCGCGGCTTCTGCTACAGTATTGAACTTTTGGTGAAGTGCCACCGGCTGGGCTGGCGCATCGGGGAAGTACCGGCGCGATGGTTTCAACGCGCCCACGGCGCCAGCCGGTTTCAGGTCGTAAAGTGGCTGCCGAGCTATCTGCGCTGGTATGCTTACGCATTCGCAACAACATATTTGCGACGGCCTGCAACAAGCGTCCCGCACAAAAACGCGCTTTGACCCAGGGGGTCCGATGCGGGTCGGCCCGGCCTGCGCGCGGCCATCTCGATCGCACATTTCCCAGAAGCGCCCTGAAATATTGCCATCGATCTATGCGCAATTTTGGCGTGCGACGAATCTCGCCTCGACAACCACCCTGGAACCCTTCTAAAAGGTGCGTCATGTGAGGCGGGAAAGAAAAGAGCATGGACTACAAGGGCTTTTTCACGTCTGCCCTGAGCAAATTGCGGGATGAACGACGTTACCGGGTATTCGCAGATCTCGAGCGAATTGCCGGCCGCTTTCCGCACGCCGTTTGGCACTCCGAGGATGGCCCCCGCGACGTCGTCATCTGGTGCTCCAACGACTATCTCGGCATGGCGCAACATCCAAAAGTGATCGGCGCCATGGTTGAAGCCGCTGCTCGTATGGGAACCGGCGCGGGTGGCACCCGCAATATCGCCGGGACCAATCACCCGCTGGTCGAACTCGAGCGAGAGCTCGCGGACTTGCACGAAAAACCGGCAGCGCTGGTCTTCACCTCGGGCTACGTGTCGAACGAAACAGGCATTGCGACCATCGCCAAGCTGCTGCCGAATTGTTTGCTCTTGTCGGACGCGCTCAACCATAATTCCATGATCGAAGGCGTACGCCAGTCTGGCTGCGAAAAGCAGATCTGGCGCCATAACGACCTTGGCCAACTCGAAGAACTACTCAAGACCGCAGATCCTGCGCGACCAAAACTGATCGTGTTCGAGAGCCTCTACTCCATGGACGGCGATGTCGCGCCGGTGCACGCAATCTGCGATCTCGCGGCACGCTATGGAGCCATGACTTACTGCGACGAGGTGCATGCGGTCGGCATGTATGGCCCGCGAGGCGGCGGCATCTGCGAACGCGACAAGGCGATGGCTCGAGTCGACGTCATTGAAGGCACTCTTGCCAAAGCGTTCGGTTGTCTCGGGGGCTACATCGCCGCGAGCGAAGAATTGGTGGACGCAGTGCGTTCGTACGCGCCGGGGTTCATTTTCACCACGGCTCTGCCTCCGGCGATTTGTGCCGCGGCCACTGCGGCCATACGCCATTTGAAATCGTCGAGCTGGGAGCGGGAGCGACACCAGGAACGGTCCGCACGCGTAAAAGCAGTTCTTAACGCCACCGGCTTGCCGGTCATGTCGAGCACGAACTCATATCGTGCCCGTCTTCGTCGGCGATCCGGAGAAATGCAAGTCCGCGAGCGATTTATTGCTGAGCGACTACGGTATTTACATCCAGCCGATCAATTACCCGACGGTGCCGCGTGGTATGGAGCGCTTGCGCATCACGCCCTCCCCTTATCATGACGACACCCTGGTCGACGCGCTGGCCGAAGCCCTGGTGGACGTTTGGGAACGTCTCGAATTGCCGCGGCGACAGCACGCAGCGGCCGCTGAATAGCGAGACGACCGACCCAGTCAATCCTGAAATGGTGGCGGCTTCAGCGGCGGCTTGGCCGGTTCGGTGCGTATTTTAAGAGAGCGCGCCGTTCGCCGCGCCACGAACGGCATCGTTAGTGACACGAAGAAGATGCGCGTGAGATGATGCGCGCCCACATAAACCGGATCCAGGTTAAGGGCGAGCGCCAGCAGCATCATGGCATCAACTGATCCGGGTGCGAAAGCGATCATGACCTCCGCAGCGCGGAGCGACAACACGTTGATCAGTCCAGCGGCGAATATCGCAGCAATCGCAACTGCAACTGCGAACGACCCAAAAGCGGCCGTAACAAAGTTCAATAACATCCGCAGCGGCGTGTTTGCGAACCGCGAGCCTGTGACTGCCCCCATAGCAACCATCGCCGTGTTTGCAGCCCACCACGGCATCACGGCGTAAATCAGTCCGCTACCATGCAGCACGGCAGAGGTCAGCATGGCGCCGAACAGCAACCCGCCCGGAAAGCGGAAGCGATGGGCGATAATCGCAACCACGCTCGAAACAACCACGAGAATTGCCAGTTCATCGAGCGCCGCAACGGTGAGTGAAGCGGTGACTCTCGGTGGCGCATGGCCGACGAGGCCCAGCAACGACAAGCCTGCTGGAAGGCCGACCGCAATCACGACCACCCGGATGCTTTGTACGATTGCAATTGCGCGCAAATCGCCGCCAAGTTCGGCGCCCAACGCCAGCACTTGCGACATACCCCCCGGTGCGGCGGCGAGATAGGCATCGACTTTCCCCCAATTATGGATCAGTTGCAGATATCCCGCGCCGCAAACAGAGATGAGCGTCATCGCCAGCAACAGCACGATGATGCTGAGCGGATAAGTTGCCATGCCGTGCAATGTCTCAGGCGTGACCACCGCGCCAAGCGAAATGCCGATCAGCACGAAAATTGCGCGCATCAACAACGTTGGAATCAGCATCGGCCGGCCTATCAGCGAGGCGCCGGCCACGGCCAATATCGAGCCTGACAGCCAGCCGGCCGGAACGCCGGAAAGACCCAAGACGGCTCCACCGGCCGCCGCAATCGCCAAGGTTTCAGCGAGGTGGCGCAACATAGCGAGGTGATCGGGGGTGTTGGTGGGGGACGGCATTTGGCGCGATCAATGCCGCTTGCAAACGCCCGCGTCAAATGCCGGAGAGTATTGGTGGCGACTAGATCACCATTTCTGGCGAGGCTGTACGCCCGTTGCCCCCGCCGAGCACAATGCGCACCAAATCAGCCCCATTGCGTGCGCCAATCTTCTCCATGATGCGGGCACGGTGGACTTCGACCGTGCGCGGGCTAATGCCGAGATGGCGGCCGACTTCCTTGTTCGACGATCCCGCAGCGATTTGCGTTAACACCTCATATTCACGCCGCGTCAGCAGCTTCTGGCCGGGAAAATCCATCATTCTTCCGCGAGCGCCGTTGGCGAGAGAACTGCACTTGGCGGATAAGGCAATGGCGGCGCTCACACGCATGACAATGGCGTGCGGATCAAATGGCTTAACCAAATAATCGAACGCACCATTTTTCACCGCCTCGACAGCGCAGCCAACATCGTTGTCGCCGGTGACTATAAAAATGGGCGCCGGATAGTTTCGCGCGTCGACTTCTTTGAGCACCTCCAGACCAGATTTGTCAGGTAGGTGCAGATCGAGAAGGACGCAGACCGGCGCGCGATCGCGCGCGGTTGCCAAAAATGCTGCCGCATCCGCAAAACCGAGGACACGATAACCGGCGCGCGTGAACACGAGCGAAAGCGCATCGCGCATCAATGCATCGTCGTCGACGATAAACAGATCGCCCGTTGGCAGACCCTGCAAAGGCATATAGGCGGCCATCGAATCGGGGGCCTCAAATCCATCCGTATTTTGCACCACAAATCGATCGGGTGAAGTTAAAAAATGCAGGTATTACAATAGTTTATGGTATGATTGGATGGCAGACCGGTACTTTGGTGCGGCACACGAAAAAGCATTTCGACCCCGGGCAAACGAGGAAAAACCTGGAACAGACGCGGCGCGACGGGCCGGTCTTGCCGATAGACCGGTATGGCGTTCTGTGGTGATTTAGGTCGGAAAGCCCTTGCGAAGATAGGTTTTCGCGCGATCTGGAGCGTGCATGCTGCAAGGTTGGGTTGTTATCGCGGTTGCGCTTGCGTACATCGGGCTGCTGTTCCTGGTGGCAAGCTATGGCGATCGAACGCGGGGACTTGGGCGCAAAGGACGCGCGCGACTCCTGATCTACCCGCTGTCCCTGGCGATCTACTGCACATCGTGGACATTCTTTGGTTCAGTCGGTCTCGCGTCGCGAACGGGATTCGACTTCCTGACAATCTATATCGGGCCCGCGCTGATGATCGGCTTGTGCGGCCCGTTGTTGATGCGAGTGGTCCGGCTCGCCAAAGCGCAGAACATTACGTCGATCGCTGACTTTATCGCCGCACGTTATGGCAAGGGCCAGGCTGTCGCGGCCACCGTCGCGCTGATCGCGATCGTCGGCAGCATTCCTTACATCGCGTTGCAACTCAAAGCGGTTTCATCATCGCTCGAAACGATCCTCGCACATATCACGACGGCCGCCGACGTTACTCGTCCGCTGCTCGGCGACATTGCGCTGTTCGTGGCGCTATCGATGGCAACTTTCGCGGTACTATTCGGCACCCGTCATATTGATGCGACCGAACATCAGGACGGGCTGATGTTGGCGGTCGCTGCTGAATCGATCGTGAAACTTGTTGCATTTCTGGCCGTCGGGATTTTCGTGACTTTCTGGATGTTCGATGGGCCAGTAGCACTCTTCACAGAAGCGATGCAAAGACCGTCAACGGCCGCCATCTTCAGTCGCGAACCACGTCTCGACACGTTGGTGGCAATGACGCTTCTCTCTTTTGCAGCGTTTATCTTGCTGCCGAGGCAATTCCACGTGGCTGTGGTCGAAAATAATAGCGAAAGCGAGATCAAGCGCGCGGTGTGGCTATATCCGGTTTATCTGGTGCTGATAAATCTGTTCGTCGTGCCAATCGCGCTCGCCGGGCTGCTGACGTTTCCGACCGGCAATGTCGACAGCGATATGTTCGTGCTGGCGCTGCCGCTCGAAAGCGGATCCAGCGTGTTCACCATCATCGCATTCGTCGGCGGTCTCTCGGCGGCGACCGCCATGGTGATCGTTGAATCGGTCGCTCTCTCTATAATGGTATCGAATGATTTGATTATGCCGTTCGTGTTGCAGCGGCGCGAAACGCTTATCAGTAGCCGCGAAAATGTTGGTTCATTGCTGCTGACCGTGAGGCGGCTGGCAATCTTTGCCATCCTCCTGCTTGCTTACATCTACTACCGCTCGGCCGGCGAGGCACAACTCGCCTCGATCGGTCTCCTCTCCTTCGCCGCTATCGCGCAGCTGGCGCCGGCATTCTTTGGTGGATTGATTTGGCGCCGGGCCACCGCCGCTGGCGCCATAGCCGGTATGATTGCCGGCTTTCTGGTCTGGGCTTATACGCTGCTGCTTCCTACGCTGTCCGACATCGGTGTGATCAGTGAACAAATCCTCACGGACGGACCCTGGGGCTTGGGTATTTTGCGGCCGCAACATTTATTCGGACTCGATCTTCCGCCACTGGTGCACGGCGTCGCTTGGAGCCTGCTCTTCAATATCATGTGTTATATCGGTTTTTCCCTGCGCCGCGCGCCCTCACCCATTGAGCAGTTGCAGGCCAACACCTTTGTGCCGTCGGATTTTACACCGATCGCGCCGAGCTTCCGGCTCTGGCGCTCATCCGTGACGGTGGAAGAACTGACAACGACAGTGGCGCGCTATCTTGGCGAGGAGCGGACGCGTTCAGCGTTTGAGAGCTTCGCTGGAACACAGCGCATCAGCCTCGATCCGTTGGAAGAGGCAGATTTCCGGCTGGTCCGATATGCCGAACACATCCTCGCCTCTGCTATCGGAGGCGCCTCGTCGCGTCTCGTGCTTTCGCTACTTTTGCGCAAGCGCACGGTGTCGACCAAAGCGGCACTGAAGTTGCTCGACGATGCGAATGCCGCAATTCAATACAATCGTGAGATCCTGCAGACGGCGCTCGATCATGTGCGCCAGGGCATCGCGGTTTTCGACAAGGAATTGCAGCTGATCTGCTGGAACCGTCAATTCGGTGAAATTCTCGATTTACCGCCCAGCCTGATCCGGGTGGGCGCTGGCCTGCCGGACATTCTCCGCTTCAATAGCAAGCGGAATAACGTTGACGCCGATCAGAGCGAGCAATTCGTGGCCGCGCAAATCGAACGGTACGTGTCGGGCAGCGAACCGTTCCTAGAGCGTTTCGCCGAAGGCGTCGTGATTGAAGTGCGAGCAAATCGCATGCCCGACGGCGGCACCGTCACCACGTTTACCGACATAACAGCCAGCGTTGAAGCGGCGGAAGCGCTGGAGCGATCGAATGAGACGCTGGAACGCCGCGTACGCCAACGCACTGAGGAATTAACGCGCCTCAACGCCGCTCTTGCTCATGCGAAAGGTGAGGCTGAGGCAGCCAATATTTCCAAGACAAAATTTCTTGCGGCGGCCAGTCACGATATCCTTCAACCACTCAACGCCGCGCGCCTTTATGTCACAAGCTTGATTGAACGCGGGGGTAAAGACGACCGCCGCCTGGTTGACAATATCGACGCTTCACTTGAGGCGGTGGAGGAAATTTTAGGCGCGCTGCTCGATATGTCGCGCCTCGATACAGGCGCACTCAGGCCGGACTTCGCCAACTTTCGTGTTGACGAGTTGTTTCGTCAAATTGAGCTCGAATTTTCTCCGCTCGCCACCTCAAAGGGGCTCACGCTTACATTTGTACCGTGCGCCCTCGTGATCCGCTCCGATCGCCGGTTGCTACGCCGGCTGATTCAAAACCTCGTCTCCAACGCCATCAAGTATACGCCCCAAGGAAGTGTGCTGGTGGGATGCCGGCGGCGCGGCGACGACTTGCGAATTGACGTCTACGATACCGGTGTCGGCATTCCGCAATCGAAATGGCGCGACATATTTGTCGAATTCCATCGCCTCGACCAAGGCGCCAGGATTGCGCGCGGACTGGGCTTGGGCCTTTCGATCGTCGAGCGCGTGGCACGTGTGCTCGATTGCAAGATCGAGCTCGAATCGGAAACCGATCGCGGATCGCATTTTTCTGTCACCGTGCGACGATCGGACCAGGCGCCCATCGAATTGCCCACGCAGGAGAACGCGCGCATCGACCCCGGCCAGCTCGACGGCATCGTCACGCTTTGCGTCGACAATGAGCCGTCGGTCCTCGACGGCATGGAAACACTGTTGCGCGGTTGGGGATGCGAAGTCCTCAAGGCGCCGGATCTTCTGTTTGCGCTAACCGCTATCTCCGAAAGCCCGACAATGCCGAATGGCTTCTTGGTCGACTATCACCTCGATCATGGAAATGGCATCGAGGCCATTGCCGAGCTGCGCCGGCGTTATGGCGATCTTCCGGCGATACTGATTACCGCCGACCGCTCACCGGCTGTGCGGGAGCAAGCTCGCGAAGAGGGCATCCAGGTTCTGCACAAGCCGATCAAACCGGCCGCGCTCCGCGCATTGTTGGCGCAATGGCGTGTGTTGCGAGTGGCAGCAGAATAACAACGGCAACTAGCCTTCAGCGGCCACTGTTTGCGGCCATTGCCCAGCTTCGATCTTGGCCGCTGCAATCACTGCTTGCGTGCGGCTTTCGACCCCGAGCTTCTGCAGAATGGCGGAGACATGCGCCTTCACTGTCGCCTCGGATACGCCGAGCTGGTAGGCGATCTGCTTGTTGAGAAGCCCTTCCGATAACATCATCAGCACGCGAACCTGTTGTGGCGTTAATGTCGCCATGCGCGCCATCAGCTCCGCCGATTCAGCATCCGAGCCGGCCGAAAGATCAACGTCGGGTGGTGTCCATACGCCACCATTGAGGATGCGCGAGATCGCCGCGCGCATCGCCTCGACACCGAGCGTTTTCGGTATGAACCCGGAAGCGCCGAATTCCATGCAGCGCCGGATAGCTGCGGGATCGTCATTGGCCGAAACTACGATAACCGGCACGCCCGGATATTGCGCCCGCATGTACATCAGACCGGAGAACCCGCGAGCCCCGGGCATCGTCAGATCGAGCAATACCAGATCGACCTCACTGCCACGTTCAAGAAGCTCAACAAGTTCGTCGAATGTCCCCGCTTCCGCGATGTCGACCTGCTCAAGCAATCCCTCGACAGCCTCGCGTAATGCGCCGCGAAACAGTGGGTGATCGTCAGCAATCACGAGTCGGTACTGCACGACTTCAGTCAACCGCAAAAGCCTTTCGGGCGGAATGGACGGCTCCGCCGCTACCTTACTGATATCGCGTGGGTCCATCGTGGACCAGCGTCGCATCATGCGCCCCCGCCTCGACAAGCATCAATAGGGCGCCCGCTAGCGGCTAAAACCCCTTTGTTTTCAGCTATATAAGTCCTAGCCACATCGCACGGCGGACGAACCGCGACGACGTCACGCACCCTCGATGATCATTTGCGGCTGCCCATGAATTGAAAAATTACCTCTCGGCTGTGCGGATTGCGGCGATGCTCAACGAGATAAATTCCCTGCCAGGTGCCGAGCGCCAGGTTAGATCCGACAACAGGCACATGCAGCGACACGCCGTTGAGCATCGCTTTCACATGTGCCGGCATATCATCCGGACCTTCCACATCATAAATCCATGCGGCGTTTTCCGGCGCGAGGCGGTCGAGAGCCGAAATCAAATCCGACTGCACATCAGGGTCGGCGTTCTCCTGGATGGTCAGCGAGGCCGATGTGTGACGCAAAAAGATCAGCACTGCGCCATCGCCGGCACCGATTTGATGGATGAATTTTGCGACATTGTCAGTGATGTCGGTAAATCCAGGACCGGCGGTTTCAATGCGCAGCGTCGCACTGGCAATCAGCTGCGGCGCGACCTCGACGATAGGCGACATTCGGCCGGGCATGGACTGAAGCTAACGCGTGCGAAGGCCCCCTAGCCTTTGCGCATGACGTCCTTCTGCATGGTAGCGATCATTTCAACCAAGCGCCGCCAGGTCTCTTCAATGAAATCACGGGCTTTCACGAGATCTTCATGGGAGGGCAGTTTGACCGTTACATCGGCGCCTTTATCAGGACGCGGCGCAAGCTCGCCCGGCGGTCGTGGAACCGGTGGCTCCTTCAGGGCTGCGATTTCTCTTTTCAGCGATGCAACGTCGCGCCGCAAGCCGGCAATTTCGGTTTCCAATTCTTTGAGCGACGCCACCTGTTTCTGAACGCTTGCAATCTCGGTCTCCAGCGCCGCACGATTTTCCGTCGCCGACTGGCACACCCAACCAGCCGCCTGGGTGCTGCAAAAAGCTACTTGACCGGTATCGTTGTCTAACCGGAGAAAGCCATTGTCGACGCGGCTAAAGCTAAATCGGCTTTGCGTCGCCGGACGCTGGTTTTCGTCAACTTGAGCGGGGGCCCGTTCCTGAGGCTGGTCTTGATCCTGCGCCCGCGGTGACGCCGCCTTCTGGCCTTCAACATCGATCACCACTTGCGCAGACAATGGCGCCGCAACGCAGGTGAGAATCCCGGCAAGGGCGAGCATCGAGATTCGCATGACGTTCTCCTTCAGACAGGCGTAGGGCTTCGCAAGCCTAACATCGCGTCGTCCCGGGCTGAACTTGGATGCGAGTGTTCCATTAGCCGTGCTGGAGCGCCCGCGATGGGGAGCCATTCGCCGCCGAAAAATCCTACGTTTATACCTTTCTATCAAATACTTATGCCGGAGGGCCGGTTCCTTGACTCAAAGAAACGCGATAAGTATGGTCCGCGCGGCTTTTAGGGCGGCGGTACACGCGAAACCTGAAATCCACGCGAGTCGAAAGCATGGCTGACGGCACGCGAGGTTCAGACGATCGCAACGAACCGCCGGACGACGAGGCTGCTCTCTCCGCGAGGCTCCAGCGTCTCGGCAACCGGCTCGCACAGGCGAACCGACCACCCGAAAACGGCTCCGGTCCTCGTCAGGCCACCGATGCTTCGGCAATCGCCCGCGGTTTCCGATTGTCGACCGAACTGGTCGCAGGTGTGCTTGTGGGCGCGGCGATTGGCTGGCTACTCGATCGCTGGCTGGGAATTTCGCCGTGGGGGCTTATCGTATTTTTACTGCTCGGCTTCGCGGCCGGCGTCCTTAACGTAATGCGAGCGGCAGGGGTCGTTCGCGACAGGCGACTGAACGATTAATCATCATGGCTGCCGATCCAATTCATCAATTCCGAATCGTCGATCTCTTTCCGGTCGTGAAGATCGGCCATACCGAGATCGCATTCACCAATTCCGCTCTCATGATGCTGGTGGCCGTGATCGGCCTGACGGTGTTCCTGGTGGGTGCAACGGCGGGACGCAGCCTGGTGCCATCTCGGCTGCAATCGACGGCTGAACTATCCTATGAGTTCGTCGCTGCAACGATCCGTAGCACCGCCGGCGCCGAAGGCATGAAGTTCTTTCCCTTCGTATTCTCGCTGTTCATGTTTGTGCTGACGCTGAACATGCTGGGGCTAATCCCCTACTCCTTCACCGTTACAAGCCACATCATCGTCACCGCAGCGCTGGCGATCACCGTGTTCTTGACGGTGTTGATCTATGGTCTGCTGCTTCACGGCTTCCACTTCTTCAATCTTTTCGTGCCGAAGGGCGTCCCGATCTACATCCTGCCGCTGATTGTGGCGATCGAGATATTGTCCTTCATTTCACGGCCGATCTCGCACAGCGTGCGTCTGTTCGCCAACATGTTGGCAGGTCACATCACGCTGCAGGTATTTGCCAGCTTCATCATCTTGATGGGCACCGGCCTCGGCGCGCTCGGTTGGGTCGGCAGCCTCCTGCCCTTTTCGATGATCGTTATCCTCATGGCGCTGGAGACGTTGGTCGCCTTCCTCCAGGCTTATGTCTTCGCCATCCTCACTTGCATCTATCTCAACGATGCGATTCATCCGGGCCACTGACGGCCCGAACGGAAAAGTAGAACCAGAAGGAGCTTGGTTATGGATCCAGTTGCAGCAAAATACATCGGTGCGGGCATCGCCTGTATCGGCATGGGCGGCGCGGGCGTTGGCGTTGGCATCATCTTCGGTAATTACCTGGCAGCCGCGTTGCGCAATCCCTCGGCGGCACAAGGTCAATTCGGCAACCTGATCTTCGGGTTCGCCATTACCGAAGCGCTCGGCATTTTCTCGCTGCTGATCGCGCTCTTGCTGCTGTTCGCACTCTAAATCAGGGCGTCCGGCGTAGGACAAAACGATGGCCGAGCCCAAGCACACGGCAAGCACCGAGCATCCGGCTGAGGGCGGGCACGGCGGATTCCCGCCGTTCCAATCGGAGACGTATGCCTCACAGCTCGTCTGGCTCGCCGTCGCTTTCGTTCTGCTCTACGTGTTGATGTCGAAGCTCGCACTTCCGCGCGTCGCAGCAATTATTGAGAGCCGTCAAAATAAAATCGAGGGTGACCTCGCTGACGCGAGCCGTATAAAGAGCCAGTCTGACGAAGCGGTGGCTGCTTACGAAAAAGCGTTGGCCGATGCGCGCGCCCGTGCACAGTCAATCGCCAATGAGACCCGGGACGTGCAGGCCGCCGAAGCCGAAACCCGCCGGAAGGCACTCGAGGACGAGCTCAATCACAAGCTGGTAGCGGCAGAGAAAACTATCGCGGCCACGAAGCAAGCCGCCATGTCGAACGTTCGCGGAATTGCCGAGGACGCCACCCGCGCCATCGTCGAGAGACTGACAGGCACCGCCCCGAGCGAGAAGGCGGTCGCGGACGCCGTCGCCGCGTCTCTCAAGAGTTGATGGAGACCGCCTGTGCTGAACGACGCTGAATTCTGGGTAGCGCTGGCCTTCGTCGTGTTCCTTGGCCTCCTCGGCTACCTCGGCGTGCATCGAATAGTCGCAAAATCACTCGACGACCGCGCCGCGCGCATCAAGGCGGAACTCGACGAAGCGCGCAAAATTAAAGATGAAGCCGTCCAGCTCTTGGCGGAATATCAGCGCAAACGGCATGCGGCGGAAGGCGAGGCTCAGGATATTATTGCCGGCGCCAAGGCTGAGGCCGAGCGGCTCGCTGCCGAGGCCAAGGCCCGAATTGAGGACTTTGTCGCCCGCCGGACCAAAATGGCCGAGGCTAAGATTGCCCAAGCCGAAGCGCAGGCGGCCGCCGACGTTCGCAGCGCCGCTGCCGAAGCGGCCATCGCGGCCGCCGAAAAGATCCTCAGCGCCGAGACCAAGGGCAAATTGGCAGGTGAGCTTATTGCCAAAGGCATCGACGAAGTCCGCAAGAAGCTGAATTAGCTCCCCAATTGCGCCTTTTTGCGTCGGGCTCCGGCAGCATGCCAGAACGCAACCAGCGCGAGCGAATGGCAAGGTTTTCCCCGCTATTCAATTGGACGATGTGCAAAACTGCCAGGCAATGACCAGCGCAAGTTGCGTGTTCCTGTCCCGCCCCTATTCTTCCGCTTGCTGATTCGTCTGCACCGTGCGTGGGACGGTCGGAATTGCCGGCCGAGCATCGGAGGACCCTTGGTCATCTTCGATTGCAACGGCGTCCTGGTTGACAGCGAGCCGTTGGCTACAGCCATTGTATCGCAAGAGTTTTGCCGTGCCGGCTTTCCTCTCACGCCGGAGGTTATTGCGCGCTATTTCACCGGCCGCCGTCCAACGGACATGTTCGCCGAAGTGGAGCGTGCCGCCGGCCGCAAGCTTCCACCAAATTTCGCTGCGGCCGTCGCAAGTGTGATCGTACGCCGTTTCCGTGGTGAACTGCGCGCGACGCCTCACGCCGATTACGCCCTGTCCTGGTTGCGAGGGCCGAAATGCGTAGCGTCGTCTTCATCATATGAGCGCATTCGTGTCAGCCTTGAAAGCACCGGCCTGATCCGCTTCTTCGATCCCAATTTATTTTCGGCGAGCGACGTGCGTAACGGCAAGCCGGCTCCCGACTTGTTCCTGCACGTCGCCGGCAGCCTTCATGTGAAACCAAGCGAATGCTTGGTGGTCGAAGATTCACCGGTCGGAGTTGCGGCCGGCGTCGCTGCCGGAATGACCGTGATCGGGTTTGTTGGCGGCAGTCATGCGGGCAGCGATCTTGGCACTCAGCTCCGCTCTGCCGGTGCACGTGCCGTGATATCGGACCTGCGCGCGCTCAAGAGTACCATCATCGACTTGCGCGGCTGGTAGTCATCTCAGCTTTGGCTTGGTTTTACGGCTCGCGGCTTCGGTTTTGGCTTGGCCGCCGGCTTTTTCTTTTCCTGCGGTGCCCCCGTTGGATCGAAGCCCACATAGATCACATAGGCATCGATGTTTCCGGCCGGCTGCGGCATTGGAAATGCGATGTCAGAATCAACATGAGTGAACGGAACACGATCCACCGCGTTCTCCACGACGACCTGAACGCGCGCGAATTTCGATATGATGGTTTTCGGGGGAACGCCTTCTTGCACGACTGCGATGCGTAGCGGCAGGTCGATCGTGCCGGGGCCGCCGGCCGGACCGGTGATGACGCGACCCTCGATGCCAACTTTCATGGTCATGACACCGGAGTTCACCTGGCACTCACGCGCCGTACGGATGAGCGTACCCTGATAACGCAGATCCATTGCAGCCGGCTCGGCCTCGCCTGGTTTGTTGCCGATCATCAAAGTCGCCGCACCGGAGCGCACCGCGATGCCGGGACATTCGACATCGGTGACGGCCCCGCTGCCGGTGTTGGTGTCGCCGGTCGTCGCCTTCGACGACGTGTTAAAAAGATCCAGAGCCGACGTGCTGAATAAATTGGTCGATCCACAGCCAGCCAAGAGCAGCGACAGGCCTGCCAATGTTATGCCGACACGCGTCCGCGCAGCCCGCCTGCTACCCTGACCAACCATTTTTTTTCCTGCGTTCACCGCCGCTCCCGGCGGCAATCCTTTATAACAAGCCAAGCATGGCGATCCCAAGACGCCCATTCAGCCAGTATCGTCTTTGAGCCGCCCATAGAGCAGATGGTCCTGCCAAATTCCGTTGATGCAGAGATAGCCGCGAGCATAGCCTTCGCGCGTGAATCCGGTTTTCTCCAGCAGCCTAATCGACGCGGCGTTGTCGGGAATACACGCAGCTTCAAGCCGGTGCAGCCGCAGCGTCGTGAAACTATATGGAATCAGCGCGCGTACCGCCGCGGTCATGTAGCCCTTACGAGCATACGGCGCCCCGATCCAATAGCCTATACTGCCGGCTTGGGCGACGCCGCGGCGGATATTGGCAAGCGTTAATCCGCCGACCATGGCGTTGTCATCGCTGCGGAAGATCAAGAAGGCATAGGCCAGATCGCTACGCTGGTCTTCGGCGTAACGTTTGAGCCGTCGCCGGAAGGCGCTACGCGTGAGGTCATCCGACGGCCAGGTCGGTTCCCAAGGCATCAGAAAGTTGCGGCTGCCCTCACGCAGTGCCACCCACTCAGCGAAGTCGCCACTGTGAGGCGCACGCAACGTGACGCCAGCGCCGGCGACGCTCGGCATGGTCTCGTTGAAGCTGACGGTCCGGAAAAACGCCATGGACAAGGTCGGCCGAGCGCCCGCGGTCACGCCGCGCGCCGGACAAGACTTTCAGCGATCGCAGCGGTGCTTGCAAGACCGCTGCCGGGTCCGAGCGCCGCAATCGCCGGTTTGGCGCGCCCAATAAGGTCGCGGCCTGCAGCACGCGCGCTTTCGACCGTGACGGCGTCCACTTTCGCTACGATCTCCTCGAGCGGAATGGGCCGGCCATAAGCCAGCATCTGCCGAGCCAATTGACCGACGCGCGCCTCGGAACTTTCCAGTGCCATCAACAATCCGGCTTTCATTTGTGCCTTGGCGCGGCTGACTTCGGTTTCATTAAGCGTTTCCGTTGCATTGCCGATCTGGTCAATCACCACCCGCATGAGTTCGGGCGCATCGGATTCGTCTGTCCCGGCATAGAGGCCAAACAGCCCGGTGTCCTCATAAGGCATGTGGAAGGCCTGGATCGCGTAGCAGAGCCCTCGGTTTTCGCGCACCTCCTGGAACAAACGCGAGGACATGCCGCCGCCAAGGACACTCGTGAAGACCTGTAAACTGTAGAGCTGGTCATCACGGACCGGCAATCCTTGCAGCGCCATCGCGATGTGCACTTGCTCTAGGTCACGTGTCTCGACTCGCGTTCCGCCCCGAAAATGCGCCGGTTCGGGCTCTGGCGCGGCAGGGCCAGTGAAACTGGCAAACCGCTTCTCCGCTTCTGCAACGATTGCACGGTGGTCAACCGCGCCAGCGGCAGCAACCACCATGTCGGGAGCCCGATAGTTACGGTTCAGGTACGCGCGCAGCCGCGATGCATTAAATGAGCGCACAGTGTCCGGCGTGCCCAGAATTGAGCGGCCCACCGCCTGCTTTGGGAACGCCGTTTCCTGCAAGCGATCGAACACAAGATCATCGGGCGCATCCTCGGTGGCGCCGATTTCCTGGACGATCACGTTTTGCTCGCGCCGCAATTCTTCCGCGTCGAACGTCGGCTCGGACAGGATATCCGCGAGGACATCGAGCGCGAGCGGGACATCCGCCTTGAGCACGCGCGCAAAGTAACCTGTCAATTCCACGCTTGTCGCCGCGTTGAGATCGCCACCCACCGCTTCGATCGCTTCGGCAATTTGCCGCGCTGTGCGGCGCTTGGTGCCTTTGAAGGCCATGTGCTCCAACAAGTGCGAAATACCATGTTCGTCGGCCTTCTCATTGCGGCTGCCGGAGCCGATCCACACGCCGAGCGATGCCGTTTCAAGATGCGGCATTTGATCGGTGACGACCGACAACCCCGACGCAAGACGAGTTATCTCAACGCTCATGCCGCTGCTCCTTCACGCGCCGCACGCGAGGCGGACGCTACATATCGCTCGACCGCCGCCTGATCCACCGGCAGCACCGTGACGCGCTCTTTTCGTTTTGGCAGATCGGCAAGCCAATCGGGCAGCGCGGGAACGAGGCCGCAAGCCGCCTTGACCGCATCGGGAAATTTCGCAGGATGTGCAGTCGATAGAACGACCATCGGCACGGACGGATCCCGCGTTTCTTTTTCGGCTACCGCCAGCGCGATTGCTGTATGAGGATCGACGCAATAATCGGCCTCGCGCACCCAGGTGCGGATTTCGGCGGCGCTTTCCTGTTCGTCTGCGCGGTCGGCGGTGAAGAGCGCCCGCAGCTCCTTCAGCGCATGCGCCGAGACCGCAAAACGGCGCGCTTGCGCGAGCGAACCCATCAGCGCGCGCACCGCATTTGCGTCGCGCCCATACGCATCAAAAAGCAGACGCTCAAAGTTGGAGGAAACCTGAATATCCATCGACGGCGAAGTGGTCGCTACCACGTCGCGAATTTCGTAGGTACCCGTGGAGAATGTACGGGTCAGGATATCATTGATGTTGGTCGCCACCACCAGCCGATCAATTGGCAAACCCATGCGGGAAGCGACATAGCCGGCATAGACATCGCCAAAATTTCCGGTCGGTACGGTGAAAGCTATCTTTCGGTGCGGCGCGCCGAGCGCGACTGCGGCCGTGAAATAATAAACCGCTTGTGCAACGATCCGCGCCCAGTTGATGGAATTGACGCCCGACAGGCGTACGCGATCGCGGAAGGCATGATGATTGAACATCGCCTTCACAAGTGCCTGACAGTCATCGAAGGTCCCTTCGATCGCCACAGCGTGCACGTTTGAATCGGGCACCGTTGTCATCATCCGCCGCTGCACGTCGGAGATGCGCCCGTTTGGATACAGCACAATCACGTCCACTTGCGCACGGCCGCGAAAAGCCTCAATCGCAGCACCACCGGTGTCTCCTGAAGTGGCGACGACAATTGTCGTGCGTTCGTTGCGCTGATGCAGCACGTGATCCATGAGGCGCGCGAGCAGTTGCATCGCCAGATCTTTGAAGGCGAGAGTTGGGCCGTGGAAGAGTTCGAGCACGAACACGCCCGGATCGAGTTGGGTGAGTGGCGCAACAGCCGGATGCCGAAAGTTGCCATAGGCTTCACGTGCCATGCGGGCAAGATCGGCCTCGGCAATTCCATCGCCGACAAATGGGCGAAGCACCTCGACCGCAACTTCAGCGTAGGGCTTGCCGGCGAAGCTTTCGATCGCTGCGCGATCGAGCGATGGCCAACGCTCGGGGACATAGAGTCCACCGTCGCGCGCGAGGCCCGCGAGCATCACATCGACAAAGTCGAGCGAGGGAGCCTCGCCCCGAGTTGAAACGTAACGCATTGATTCCGCTTTGATTTAAGGCCGGACGGCGGCCAAAGTCTTAGCCGCACACTACCCTTGAGAGGGCGCTTCCACAAGAAACGCTCAATTCCGCCGAAAGAGCCGTCCGGCGAGCCAGACAACGTAGACACCGGCCAATGCGAGCGCCAAGCCAAACCAGGTGATGGCATATTGCAGGTGGTTGTCGGGCAAATGGACCTCGAGCTTGCCCGGCTTTGGCCAGCCACCGGGCGGAATTGGCCCTTCCTGATCGATATAGAACGGCGCAGCGCTAGCCCATTTCTTGAATGTCGCGATTGCGTTTGAATCGCGCAGGTACCAGACATTTTTTTTCGGATCGTCCGCCGGAGTAAAGGAATTACGCTCCTCCGGCCAGCGCATGATACCGACGACGTCGACGATGCCATGTGGCGCGCCTTCGGCGCGCATTGCCGGATCTTTTCGCTCATCAGCCACAAAGCCGCGATTGATGAGAACGATGCTGCCACCGGCAAGCCGCGCCGGTGCGAACACCCAGTAACCCGGCCCTTTTACATCCGGACGCAAGGGAGAGCCGGCGGTGTAAACCAGCGCTTCCTCGCCGTCGAGAAACTCCGCAGGAAAAGCCACACGGCGAAATTCCTCGCCATCTTCTCGGAGCTTTGGCCAGCTTGCGCGTGGCGGCAAATCTTGCGGGCTATGTGCGAGCCGCTCGTTCAACGTCGCGATCAGATTTTCTTTCCAGGCCTTGCGATCGAGCTGCCAGAGTCCGAGACCGCTCAAGAGCACAATGCTGCCAATGGCAAGCATGGTCGCATCAAGTACTGTACCCCCGCGTTTGCGTCGCGATCGGCTCACACATCGCCCCGGCGTTCGAGGCGGCCTTCCGCCGCCTTGTGATGATATTGTAGCGCTATCAGCAAACCCTTGATCATTCGTAGTGGAGCGAGCGTCACGATCAGCACCAGCGGGAGCCAAAGCGCCGCATGCAGCCAATATGGCGGTTGATAAAGCACTTCAGTCATCAACGCCGCAAACACGACGATCCCGCCGCCGATGAGAATGACAAACACTGCGGGTCCATCGCCCGCGTCGGCAAAACTGTAATCGAGCCCGCAATGGTCGCAGGCCGGGCGCAGTGACAGAAATCCCTGAAACAAACGACCCTCGCCGCAACGCGGACAGCGGCCGCGCAGGCCGCGGCCAATTGGCAGAGCATCCGTCGAGGGCTGATCGCTCATGATGAGGACTTAAATACCAAAACAAAAGGGCGGCGTGATGACGCCGCCCTTTGTTACGAAATCATGCACGCTTGTTCACTCGGGGTGCGGCACGCCCGAGCCCCACACATATATGCAGGCGAACAGAAACAGCCACACCACGTCGACGAAGTGCCAGTACCAGGCGGCGAATTCGAAGCCGAGATGCTGCTTCGAATTGAAATGCCCGGCCATCGCACGCATCAGGCAAACGATCAGAAAGATCGATCCGATGATCACGTGCGCGCCATGGAAGCCGGTCGCCATGAAGAATGTGGCGCCGTAAATGTTGCCAGCAAAATGAAACGCCGCGTGCGAATACTCGTAGGCCTGCACGCAAGTGAACGTGAGACCCAGCAGGACCGTAAGGATCAGGCCCCACTTCAGCCCTTGCCGATCATCTTCCAGAAGCGCGTGGTGCGCCCATGTCACCGTCGTACCGGATGTCAGCAAGATCAAAGTGTTGAGGAGCGGCAGGTGCCAGGGATCGAAGGTTTCAATGCCCTTCGGCGGCCACACGCCGCCGGTGGCGGCGAGCCGACCGACGTCATGTACGTCGCCGGGGAAAAGCGCGGTGTTGAAATAGGCCCAGAACCAGGCGACGAAGAACATCACCTCGGAAGCGATGAACAGAATCATGCCGTAGCGATGCGAAATCTGCACCACCCGCGTGTGAAAGCCCTCGTATTGGGCTTCGCGGATCACATCGCGCCACCAGGCGACGAATGTGTAGAGCACCCCGATGACGCCGACGCCAAACACCAATGGCGCGGCAGCGTACATATGATGCATCCAACTGATAGCGCCCACCGCCATCACAAAGGCGGACACCGCACCGACTGCCGGCCACGGGCTCGGATCAACCAGGTGATAGTCGTGTTGCTTGGCGTGAGCGTTAGCCATTGTCGTCGTCTCCGTTAGAGCTTGCTCTTGGTCGCGTCCGGCGTCTCTGCCACTGGCCGCTCCGGATTGCGCAGCCGGTAGAACGTGTAGGACAGTGTGATGGTGTTGAGATCGTCCTGATCACTATCCTTCAGGATTGAAGGATCGACATAAAACACCACCGTCATCTCGCGCGTTTCACCTGCTTTCAGACGCTGCTCGGTGAAACAGAAACAGTTGATTTTGTCGAAATAGGCGCCGACGGTCGGTGGAGAAACGTTATAGGAAGCTTGCGCAGCGATTTCACGCGCCGCTTCATTGACGACTTTATAATGAACGGTCGCCACCTCGCCAACGCGCACCTGGATCTCGTTTTGCTCGGGTAGAAATTTCCACGGAAGGCCGGGCGTAACATTGGAATCAAAGCGGATCGTGAGCGTCCGCTCGAAGATGTGCTCCGGCGCTTTTTCCGCGACCTGCGTCGTGCCCCCGAAACCCGTGGTCTTGCAGAACCAGTTGTAGAGCGGCACCGCCGCATAGGCCGCACCGACCATTCCGACAACCACTGCCCCGCAACATGCAGCGACCAGCACATCGCGGCTCAGCAGCTTTTGGTCGGAATGGCGGGAAGGTGTGGTCATGGTTTTGTTGGGTTTGTTGCTCAGATTGGACGGATCAGGATACCCGGACCCTTCACCAGTGTCATTGCATAGAACAACACAACCAGAGCCGCGAGCGCCAACGCGATGGCAATCGAACGCGAACGCTGCGCGCGCTTCTGTGCTTCCGTAAGCACAATGCCGTCGTCGTCGTGTTTCTCGCTCATAACAATCTCGGTGTTCACGCCGCCAATCGGGCAATTAGCCCGCCCCACCCGCGTTCCGCCAGCAAGACAGCAAACAGCAGAAAAAGATACAGAATCGAAAAAGCGAAGAGATTGCGGCTCGCACGTTCGGCGGGCCGGCGTTCGCACAGAACCTGCCATCCCAGCACCAACATAATCGCACCAGCTGCTGCCGCGGTCGTTCCGTAAAGCACGCCGGTATAGCCGAACAGCCAAGGCGCGATGCCAAGTGGCACCAGGATGAGCGTATAGAGCAGGATCTGCCGCCGTGTGCTCGTATCGCCGGCAACGACCGGCAACATCGGAATGCCGGCGCGGGCGTAATCGTCGGTGCGATACAAGGCCAGCGCCCAGAAATGTGGCGGCGTCCAAAAGAAGATGATCAAAAACAAAAGAACGGGTTCGAGCGAAAGCGAACCTGTCGCTGCTGCCCAGCCGATCATCGGCGGAAATGCCCCTGCGGCACCCCCGATGACGATGTTCTGCGGCGTCAACCGCTTGAGCAAGATCGTATAAATCACAACGTAGAAAAAGATCGTGAAGGCGAGCAGCGACGCCGCAAGCCAATTCACGAGCAGGCCAAGTACGACCACGGCAAACGAACCGAGCGTCAGCCCAAAGGCCAGCGCCTCGCCGGCGCGCACGCGACCCATCGGCACGGGACGACGCGCAGTCCGCGTCATCACGGCGTCGACGTCCGCGTCGTACCACATGTTGAGAGCGCCGGCCGCACCCGCGCCGACCGCGATGCAGAGAAGTGCCGTAAAGCCGGTGACCGGATGCATCGAGCCGGGAGCAACAGCAAGGCCGACCAACGCCGTGAACACCACGAGCGACATGACGCGCGGTTTCATCAACGCAATGTAGTCGCCAACAGTCGCTAGGCTAGGCTCCACGAGGCCGGAGCCTGCGGCAAGCGGCCCGCGGATATCTGCACCTTCGCTGGCGAGGGACATGGCTATTTCGGCGCTATTTGATCCGCGGCAAGGTCTCGAACTGATGGAACGGCGGCGGAGAGGACAGCGTCCATTCCAGCGTCGTTGCGCCAACACCCCACGGATTGTTGCCGGCAACCCTTTTCTTTGCGAACGCTTCGAACATTCCGAAGAAGAAGATCAAAACGCCGAAGCCGGAAATGTATGAGCCGAAAGACGACACCATATTCCAGCCGTGGAAGGCATCCGGGTAGTCGACATAGCGGCGCGGCATACCGGCGAGACCGAGGAAATGCTGCGGGAAAAACACCAGATTGACGCCAACGAAGGTGATCCAAAAGTGCAGCTTGCCGATGGTCTCATTGTACATGTAGCCGGTCATTTTCGGGAACCAGTAGTACCAGCCGCCAAAAATCGCGAACACAGCCCCGAGCGAGAGTACGTAGTGGAAATGCGCCACTACGTAGTAGGTGTCCTGCAACACGCGATCGACGCCTGCATTGGCCAAAACTACGCCCGTAACGCCGCCCAACGTGAAGAGGAAGATGAAACCCATCGCCCACAGCATGGGCGTACGGAATTCAATTGAGCCGCCCCACATGGTGGCGATCCACGAAAAGATCTTCACGCCGGTCGGCACCGCGATCACCATGGTGGCGGCGATGAAATAAGCCTGAGCGCCGGTCGACATTCCGACCGTGTACATATGATGCGCCCACACCACGAAGCCGATGCCCCCGATGGCGACCATCGCATAGGCCATGCCGAGATAGCCGAACACCGGCTTGCGGCTGAACGTGGCGACGATCTGACTGATCATGCCGAAGCCCGGCAGAATCAAAATGTACACTTCCGGATGGCCGAAGAACCAGAATAGGTGCTGGTACAAGATCGGGTCGCCGCCGTTTTCACCGGAAAAGAACGTCGTGCCAAAATTACGATCGGTCAGCAGCATGGTAATTGCGCCAGCCAGCACCGGCAGTGCCAGAAGGAGCAAGAAGACGGTCACCAGGATCGACCACACGAACAGCGGCATCTTGTGCAACGTCATGCCGGGTGCGCGCATGTTGAATATCGTTGTGATGAAGTTGATGGCGCCGAGGATCGACGACGCGCCAGCCAGATGCAGCGACAAAATGCCGAAGTCCACCGCCGGGCCAGGATGGCCGCTGGTCGAAAGCGGCGCGTACAAGGTCCACCCGGCGCCAACGCCGTTGGAGCCCGGCTCGCCTTCGACGAATAACGAGGTGATCAACAAGGCAAACGAGGCTGGCAACAGCCAGAACGAAATATTGTTCATGCGCGGGAACGCCATGTCCGGCGCACCAATCATCAGCGGCACGAACCAGTTGCCGAAACCGCCAATCATCGCCGGCATGACCATGAAGAAGATCATGATCAGACCATGCGCAGTCACGAACACATTGAATTCGTGCGGCGTTGGAAAGATCTGTATGCCGGGATTCTGCAACTCGAGCCGGATACCGATCGACAACAGGCCGCCGATGACACCCGCACCCAGCGCAAACACCAGGTACATCGTGCCGATGTCCTTGTGATTGGTGGAATACACAAACCGCCGCCATCCCGTCGGATGGTGCTCGTGCGCCTCGTGCGCGCCGTGTGCAGAAGCCGTGTTGCTAGCCATCGCTATTGTCCTTCGACCTTGTCGTTGTCGCCCGCGTCTTCGTCAGTTCGAACCGCCAGCCGCGGCTATCGCGGTTGGGCGGCTGTCGTCGGTGGCGTATTTCTTTTTCGCTTGCTCGATCCAGGCGGTGTAGTCCTTGTCGTTCACGACACGGACCATGATCGGCATAAAGGCGTGATCCTTGCCGCAAAGCTCGGAGCACTGACCGTAATAGATGCCTTCGCGCTCAGCCTTGAACCATGTCTCGTTGATGCGGCCGGGGATCGCGTCGATCTTGATGCCAAAGGCGGGCACAGCGAAGGAATGGATCACGTCTGCACCGGTGGTGAGGACATGCACCACTTTGTTCACCGGCACGACCATCTCATTGTCGACTGCCAGCAAGCGCGGCTGGCCGGGCTTGAGGTCTTTCTCCTGCACCATCAGCGAGTCAAATTCGAATTTGCTGTCCGGGTAGCTGTAGCTCCAGAACCATTGCTTGCCCGTCGCCTTTACCGTGACGTCCGCTTTCGGCGCATTGAGCTGGAAGAAAAGCAAACGAAACGACGGCACCGCGATCGTTACCAGAATGAGAACCGGGACGACCGTCCAGATAACTTCGATCGTCGTGTTGTGCGTCGTACGCGAGGGTACGGGGTTGCTCCGCGAATTGAACTTCACGATCACGACGACGAGCAACGCCAATACGAAGAGCGTGATGGCTGTAATCACCCAAAGCAGGAAATCATGGAACCAGATGATGTCGTCCATCACCGGGGTGGCGCCCTTCTGCATGCCGAGCTGCCATGGTTCAGGTTGCCCCGTCGCGGCCATCGCCGCACCTGTGCCATAAATAATCACGCTCGTTACGATGAATGCGATCAACCGCTTGAGCACCAGCATAGTTCAATGCGCTCCCTCGACGAGAAAAACGGCCTTGCTCAGGCCCCGTTTGCCGCCCACCACAGGCATGATGTTCGGCGCGGCCCGCTGAGCACGACATTTGCCACGGGCGTGGCAGCTTGGGCGGTGCGGCGGGACGGGGGGAAATCCCGGCCTCTCAAACCACAATTCCAGCCTTGCCGCAATGCGCCTCGTAGGCTCTTCCATGCGACAAACGGCGTAGCCAAACCCCGCTCTGGCACCTTCTTCTGCCATAGTGCCGGGCCAAGGAGCACCAGCCCGGTTAGGGGCTTGCTTGACATGATCGGCCGGGCATGACCATCGAGAACGAATAAAATACCGTTCGGACTGCGATTCGCCGGCCAAAGCCGGATGCCAAGGGACTGAATGATGCGAATTTTCGAGCATGGCGGGCACGCCCTGACCCGTTTGGGCCGGCTCACCGGAGTAGCCGCGATTGCGGTGATGGCCCTCGCGCCAACCTGCCCCGCGCTGGCTCAAGGTGCGGTCAAATCGGTGCACAAGGATTGGCAGATCCGATGCGACACACCGCCCGGCGCAAAGACCGAGCAATGCGCGCTCATCCAGAGCGTCACTGCGGAAGATCGCGCCAATGTCGGTTTGACCGTGATCGTGCTCAAAACCGCCGATCAGAAAAGCCGGCTGATGCGCGTGGTCGCTCCGCTTGGCGTCCTCTTGCCGTCTGGCCTAGGGCTAAAGCTCGACCAGGCAGACATCGGTCGCGCCGGCTTTGTGCGATGCTTGCCCAATGGCTGCATCGCCGAAGTGATCATGGACGACGAGCTGCTCAAGAAGCTTCGTAACGGCAAGACCGCAACCTTCATCATCTTCCAGACGCCGGAGGAAGGCATCGGCTTCCCGATGAGCCTTGCCGGTTTCGGCGAAGGCTACGACAAGCTGCCGTAGACCCCCTCGCGGCCCGGCTTCCGCCGCATTATCTGTTGAGTACTGTCGCGTAACGGAGCCGCATATGACGCTGCCCTCTTCCCTTGTTGATCGCGCCGGGCTGGATCGCGCGAAAATCCGGCAATTGATCGGCCGCGGCCTGGATAGCGCCGATGACGGCGAATTATTCCTGGAATACCGGCAGGCCGAAGCTCTGACTTTCGACAATGGCCGGCTGAAGCAGGCGACCTACGATACCGCACAAGGATTCGGCCTGCGGGCGGTGAAGGATGAAGCGGTCGGCTATGCGCACGCTTCCGATCTGTCGGAAAAGTCACTTGCGCGCGCCGCGGAAGCCGTGCGCGCCGTTAAGGGCGGCCACAACGGCGTCTATGCCGAGCCGCCGGGCCGCACCAACCGCAAGCTTTATACCGACGATAATCCGCTCGGCACGCCCTCCTTCGACGCCAAGGTGAAGCTGCTGGAATCGATCGATGCTTATGCACGCGGCAAAGACCCGCGCGTACGGCAGGTCACGGCAAGTGTTGCCGCGAGCTGGCAGGTGGTGGAAATTCTGCGCGCCGACGGCGAAACCTATCGCGACATTCGCCCGCTGGTGCGCCTTAACGTCTCTGTCGTCGCCGGTGACGGCGATCGGCAGGAATCCGGCAGTCACGGCTTCGGTGGACGCGAGAGCTTTCAAAGATTCATCGAGCCGCAAGCGTGGCAGGGCGCAGTCGATGACGCGATTCGCCAGGCCCTGGTAAATCTCGACGCTGTTGCTGCTCCCGCTGGTGAAATGGATGTCGTGCTAGGCTCAGGTTGGCCCGGCGTGATGTTGCATGAAGCGGTTGGCCACGGCCTCGAAGGCGATTTCAACCGCAAGAAAACGTCCGCATTCGCAGGCCTGATGGGCCAGCGGGTTGCAGCCAAGGGCGTAACCGTCGTCGATGACGGCACCATGCAGGCGCGGCGTGGCTCATTATCCATCGACGACGAAGGCACCCCGACCAACCGCACCGTGCTGATCGAGGATGGCATCCTGGTTGGCTATATGCAGGATCGCCAGAATGCGCGACTCATGGGCATGAAGCCGACCGGCAACGGAAGACGAGAAAGCCACGCTCATGTGCCAATGCCGCGCATGACAAATACCTACATGCTCGCCGGAAATCATGACCCGAAAGAGATTATTGCGTCGGTGAAAAACGGCCTCTATGCCGTGAGCTTTGGCGGCGGCCAGGTCGACATTACTTCGGGAAAATACGTATTTCAGTGCACCGAGGCGTACAGGATTGAAAATGGAAAGGTTGGCGCGCCGGTAAAAGGCGCGATGCTGATCGGCAATGGTCCGACCGACCTCCATCGCGTCACAATGGTCGGCAATGATTTCGCGCTCGATCCTGGCATCGGGACCTGCGGCAAAAATGGCCAAGGTGTGCCAGTCGGCGTCGGCCAGCCGACGCTGCGAATGGACAAGATTACCGTGGGCGGCACCGCTTAGTTCGATGGAGTGATGAAATGCCGGAAAGCTCGCGCGTTGGCCGCTGGGTCAAGAACATCGTCGATATCGCGGTGATCGTACTGATCGTGCTGGCAGCGAAGGCCGCAATCGCGGAGCCGTTTTATGTGCCGTCCGGCTCGATGGAGCCCACGCTCATGATTGGCGACGAGTTGCTCGCGACAAAATTTCCCTATGGCTATAGCTCGGCTTCATTGCCGTCGTTCCTTGTGTTGCCAAACACGGCACGCATCCTTGCCGCGTTGCCCGAACGCGGTGATGTCGTCGTCTTTCGTTGGCCGGGCGACCGGTCGCAGGTCTGGGTCAAACGCGTGATCGGCTTGCCGGGAGATCACGTCGGCATGCGCAACGGCCAGGTCTGGATCAACGGCACGCCAGTCGGGATTCGGCCGGCCGGCATCGGCCAAGCGGAAGTCGAAGACGGCGGCGCTGTATCAGCAGCGCGCTATATCGAGACATTGCCCAGCGGACGCGAACATCCAATCTTCAAGATGGTCGCTCACGGCGAATACGACGACACCGCGGACGTTTTGGTGCCACCCGGCCACTTGTTCGTCATGGGCGACAACCGCGACAATTCCGCAGACAGCCGTGTGCCGCTGCGCGCAGGCGGCGTCGGACTATTGCCGGTCGAGGATTTGGTCGGACGCGTGGACGCCGTCGTCGGTTCGTGGGATCTCGCTGTTAGAAACCGGCCGATAAAGGACTGGCCGTCCGGTTTAAGGCTGTCGCGATTTTTCACCGCCGTGCACTGAGCCTCGTCACCGCACTACACCTGAAATGCAGCAGGGCTTGTGCCGGGGCCGCGTGAGCTTGTCCTTGAGATAGCAGCGCGCTGCCGCACCGATATATCCCGGGCGGACATACGTCCACGCGCGGCATTTGTTCTCTGCCTCGCACGCCGCCTTGCAAGGCGCGCCAGCAGGATCAGGCGCAACGTCTAAATTTCGGTAATCGCCGCCGAAGCGATCGATCGCAAATTCGATCGGCCCCTTTCGCGGCTCGATGACGCCGGCGCCGCGCACGCCTGACACGCAGCAACTGTCCTCAACCGGAGGCGGAACGCGATTTTTCAACCAGCAGACGGCGACCGCATTATCTGCGCGCGGAAAAGAGAAGCTCCAGGCGTGGCACCGTCCATCACGCTCGCAACGCGTGGCACAATCCGCGGGATCGCCGCTGCGAATTTCGAACTTAAGATAGTCGCTGCCTCGACGATCGAACCCCGTCTGGGCTTGCGCGACGCCAGCCATCGCCAACAGGGCCCATGCGAGCATGGTCCCCAGCAAGATCGGAAATCGCATGCGCGCGCCGCTCGAAATATGAGAGTCGGTGAAGCTTCGCCCACCTGCATATTAGCCCACCCGCAAATCATTGTGCAGGTACGAACAATTGCCGAACGCTTGAGAGAATTTGTCTTGGCAAATTATAGCGCCCGCCGGAGGGGCCGGCGGGCGCTGGATCCGGCCGCGAGAGGGGATGATCGCGGGTGTCGGATCGGGCGGCCGATTGAGAGGGAATCGGCCGTTTGGTTGTCCGTTACGAAGCCTGACGTCGGGACCGATCCGAAGACGGCCGACGGCTGTCGAGGGCAAACTCGGCGCGCCTCACCGCGTGGCTCAGGCGGCGTTCAAGCGCGCGTTCGCGCAAGAGCGCTGTCGGGTCGTCCCAAAAAGGCTCCGAGAAGGCGTCGCGGACATCGGCGCGGGTGAGGCCAATGTCGGTGAGCATGTGACGATCGAGACCCGCGAGAATTTTGGCCTCTCGGCGGTGCTGGCGCGCCCGCGCCAGCTCTTTGAGCCAGCGAGTTACGATCGCCAACAAGGCCATAAAGGCGCTAACCAGCGCGCCGCCGGCAATCGGTAAAACGGGGAAATTTGCGCTTCGCATGGCAGTCTCCATCACAGTTCGCAGGTTGCAGCGCCAAAATCGCTTCTGGCGCCGCCCAGAACCACCCGAAATCCCCACCCGAATCCTCTGGAAGGCTGAATATTGCACTGCGGGGATTGATTAGTGAAACGAATGTTTTTAATCTGATCGATCAGAGACAATGATGTTGGCCGCCGGGCCTTAAACCCGGCCTTTCAGGATCGCCGCCATGACCGCAATGCTCGACATCGACCAATTGCGCACCTTTATCGCCATCTCCGAGACCGGCAGCTTCACCAAGGCGGCTGATGTCGTGAACAAGACTCAGTCCGCCGTGTCGATGCAGATGAAGCGGCTGGAGGAGCGCCTGGAGCGCCCGATCTTTTCGCGCGACGGGCGCGCGTCCAGGCTGACCGAAGATGGACAGCGGCTGCTCGATTACGCGCGCCGCATCGTCAAGCTCAACGTCGAGACTCTGGCCGCATTCTCGGATGCCGAATTGTCCGGCCGGGTTCGGCTGGGCGTTCCCGACGATTACGCCGACCGCTATCTGCCGGAGATCATGGCGCGCTTCTCGCACAGCTATCCCGCGGTCGAACTGAGCGTCATCTGCGAGCCTTCGGTTGATCTGCTCGAGCGCATCGACGCCAACGAGCTCGATCTCGCCATCGTCACCAATTGCGAAAGCAAGCGGGCATCGGAGACATTCCGGCGTGAGCGCCTGCTGTGGGTCACATCGAACCGGCATTCGACTCATCTCGAAGAACGGATGCCGCTCGCGCTTGGGCGACCGAGCTGCACGTGGCGGCGCATCGCGATCGAACGGCTGGAAGCAATCGGACGACCATTCCGCGTGCTGTATTCAAGCTCGAATGCCGGCGCAGTTGCTGCGGCTGTGCTCGCGGGACTTGCGGTATCGGTATTGCCGGAGTCCGGCCTGCGCCCCGGCATGCGCGTGCTCGCGGCCTCGGATGGATTTCCGGAGTTGCCCTCCTGCCGCATCGGGCTGGTGCGCAATGCGCACGAAAGTACGGCGCTGGCCGGCGCACTGGCCGAGCACATTGTTTCGTCGCTCGATAACTTGTCGGAAGCGCAGGCAGCCGAATAATCAATACGCGTATTCCTGGAATATTGGCTCGACCGAGTCGTGCCATTCGCCGTGGAATCTCTCGAGCAGCTCCTCGGCTGGCGTGATTCCACGCGCGATCAATTCCTCCAGCGGCCGCAAATAGCGGGTCTCGTCGCGGCCGTTGCGATCCAGCCGCTTGCGCCGCGCAAGCCCACGAGAACATAGCCGCAGCGTTTCTTGCGCCAGCGTGAACACATTGCGATTGCCGATCTCGGCTTTGAAGCCGAGTTTCGGCACCTCGTCGCGCAGTTTTTGCCGTTGCTCGGCGGTCCAGCCTTTCACCATGTCCCAGCAGGCATCGAGCGCCTCGTCGTCGTAAAGCAGCCCCACCCAATAGGCCGTGAGCGAAGGCAGCCGGCGCCAAGGCCCACCATCAGCGCCGCGCATCTCGAGGTAACGCTTGAGACGCACCTCGGGAAAGATGGTGCTGAGATGATTGGCCCAATCGGAAATTGTCGGACGTTCGCCAGGCAATGCCGCCAGTTTGCCGGCGAAAAAATCGCGAAACGATTTGCCCGCAACGTCGATGTATTTGTCGCCACGCTTGATGAAATACATCGGCACATCCAATGCGTAATCGACGTAGCGTTCGAAGCCCATGCCATCATCGAATGCCCACGGCAACATGCCGGCGCGTTGATTATCGGTATCGCGCCAGATTTCCGAACGGAATGAGAGAAAGCCGTTCGGCTTGCCTTCGGTGAATGGCGAATTCGCGAACAACGCGGTCGCCACCGGCTGCAGCGCGAGCGAGACGCGCAGCTTCTTGACCATGTCGGCTTCCGAGGAGAAGTCGAGGTTCGCCTGCACCGTGCAGGTCCGATACATCATGTCGAGCCCGTGCGAGCCGACCTTCGGCATGTAGGCCGTCATGATCTTGTAGCGGCCCTTCGGCATTTTCGGCATATCGGCCCGCGTCCAGTTTGGCGACATACCGATGCCGAGAAAGCCGATGCCAAGCGGCTTCGCCACCTCGTGCACTTGCGCGAGATGCGCCATCAGCTCTGCCGCCGTTTGATGCACGTTGTCGAAGGGCGCGCCGGAAAGCTCGAACTGTCCGCCCGGCTCGAGCGAGATCGCCCCGCCGCCGGTGACATCGAACATGCCGATGATGTTGTCGCCCTCCATGATCGGCTCCCAGCCGAGCAGACCATGCATGCCTTCGAGGAGCGCGCGGATGCTGCGCTTGCCCGCATAGGGCACCGGCCGATGATCGTCGACAGTGAAGGCGAATTTCTCGTGCTCGGTGCCGGCCCGGAATTGCGTCTTCGGCTTGCAGCCCGCTTCGAGCCAGGCGACGAGTTCGTCGCGCGCCTCGATTGGGGTCATGTCGATCTGGTCACGAGCCATGCAAAGTTCCGGCGAAATTTCGAGTGCGCATGGCCTTCTCCGAAAACCGGTTTCCACTTTTCGGGGTCATGCGCGGAAGGGTCGCGACGTTAAACATGCTGCACCGCAAAGGGCAATGCGGGGAGCGCAATTCTGCTTTGTGGTTCGGCACTTGCCTTAAACTCCATTCGAGACATGCGGGATCGCCCCTGTTGTTGAAGGCGCGGGGTACGCCGGCCGTCCCTTTTTCCTGTTTCCCCGAAGGGGAAATGGAGCGCCGGGAGGCGCCAGAGGGTTTGCGAGACCCTCTTAGGCGGACCTTGCGATCGGCCCACCTGCGCGCCTTGCGAAGGCGCACGCCCCTTTTTGCGTAAAGGGGCGGCGCCTCCCGGCGCTCCATCCACAGCGCCCATTGTCGGGGCGCCGCCCTTTCCTGCTCGCCCAAGCGCGTCATGACGGCGCCAGGCAAGCGAAAACGATCATAGGAATTTAATCAAAAACGGGCCTCTGTCAATGTTCTTTTTTTGTTCTTTCACCGCCACCCGTCATGCTGTAGTGATTTGCGCCCATGCCGCAGTTCACGCCCCACCAAAATCAGGCCCTCAACGTCGTGGCCGAGTGGCTCAAAGCCAAGCCCGGCTCGAACGGCACGCCGCAGGTCTTTCGCCTGTTTGGTTATGCCGGCACCGGCAAGACCACGCTCGCAAGGCACATCGCCGACGATGCGGACGGCGATGTGAAGTTCGCCGCCTTCACCGGCAAGGCCGCATCCGTCATGCGCGGCAAGGGCTGCCACGACGCCTCGACCATCCACAGCCTGATCTATCGCGCGCGCGAAAGCGGCGAGGAAATCCCGAGCTTCGACCTGTGGGACGATGCCCCCGCCTCTAAAGCCGCGCTGATCATCATCGACGAATGCTCGATGGTCGATGCTGAGCTCGGCCGCGATCTCTTGTCGTTCGGTGTGCCGGTATTGGTGCTCGGCGATCCGGCGCAATTGCCGCCGATTCAGGGCGGCGGGTTTTTCACCGAAGCCGAGCCGGACGCGATGCTCACTGAAGTGCATCGGCAGGCGCAGGACGATCCGATCGTGCGGTTGTCGATGGACATCCGCGCCGGCGAATATCTCGAGCCGGGCCGCTATGGCGAGACAGAGGTCGTGCGGAAAAGCGACCTCGATCCGCAGCGCGTGCTCGAAGCCGATCAGGTGTTGGTCGGGCGCAATGTCACGCGACGTACCTACAATGCACGCATGCGCGAGCGGCGCGGCTTTGAGGGCGACATGCCATCCGCCGGCGACAAGCTGGTTTGCCTGCGCAACAACCGCAAGAAAGGCCTGTTCAACGGCGGGCTATGGATGGTGAAAGATCGTGGCGGGCGCAAGAGCGGCGCCAAGGCCGGCATCATGACCATGCGATTGTTGCCGGACGACGAAACGGCCACGCGCGGCGTAAAGGTATCCGTGCGTCCGGAATGTTTTTCCGGCGGCATCGAGCAGGTCGATTGGGAACGCCGCAAACCGTATGACGAATTCGACTACGGCTACGTGCTCACGGTGCACAAGGCGCAAGGCTCGCAGTGGGACGACGTCGTGCTGTTCGACGAGTCATTTGCCTTTCCCGATAGCCGCGAACGGTGGCTCTACACTGGCGTGACACGCGCGGCGAAAAAATTGACGGTGGTGATGTAAGAAGTGGTCGTCGCCGGGCTTGTCCGGGCGACGACACTGCGTCATGCCGCTTCCTTGCGCTTGGCTGGTGCGAAGCGCTGGTAAAAAGTTTCATCGTGGCCGGCGAGATCGAGCAGTAACTTGTTGGGCGTAAACCGCGCGCCGAATTTCTTTTCCAGCTTGCGGCACACGGCGACGAACTTCTTCGTCCCCATCATGTCGATCCACGACAGCGTGCCGCCGGAGAACGGTGCAAAGCCGAAACCCAATATCGAGCCGACGTCAGCCTCGCGCACATCGGTGAGCACTTTCTCCTCGAAGCAGCGTGCCGTTTCCAGCGCCTGAATCCCGAGGAGCCGCAGCTTTAATTCCTCGATGTCGATTTTTTCCGGATCAAGCAGCTTCTTCGGCTGCAGGTCGACCAGGCCAGGCCACAATTTTTTCGGCGCGTTCGCCGGATAATCGTAGAAAGCCTTTGCCGTTCTTGCGGCCGAAGCGGCCGCGCTTTTCCACCATCTCCTGGAGCAACTTCTTTTGCCGCGGGTCGATCGCCTTCGCACCGAGATCGGCCTCGGTGGCTTTGAGGATTTTCCAGGCCAGATCGACCGCCACTTCGTCGTTGAGCGAGAGCGGCCCAACCGGCATGCCGGCCATGCGGCCGACATTCTCGATCATCGCTGCCGGAATACCTTCCGTCAGCATCAAGTGGCCTTCGCGAATGTACGTGCCGACCACACGCGAGGTGTAGAAGCCGCGCGAGTCATTGACCACGATCGGCGTCTTGCGGATAGCACGCACATAATCGAGCGACGCCGCGAGCGCTTTGTCGCCGGTTTGTTTGCCGAGGATAATTTCAACCAGCATCATGCGGTCGACCGGAGAGAAGAAGTGAATGCCGATAAACCGCGCTGGATCCTTGAATTCGGAAGCGAGCGAACTGATCGGCAAGGTTGATGTGTTCGAGGCAAATACCGTCTTGTCGCCGATCACGGCCTGAATTTTCGCGATCACGTCCGATTTGACCTTGCGGTCCTCGAACACTGCTTCAATGACGAGATCGCAATCTTTTAGCGCGGCGTAATCCGGTGTCGGCGTAATGCGGCCAAGTAACTCGTCGCGCTCGGCACCCTTCATGCGGCCCTTCATCACGCGGTCGCTGAGGGCTTTCTGCAAGCCGGCTTTACCCTTGTCGGCGGTGTCCTGATCGCGGTCGATCAGCACCACCTGTAAACCCGCAGCCGCACTCACCTGGGCGATGCCCGCGCCCATGAACCCGGCGCCGACCACGCCGATCTTCTTTATGCTTGTTGGCGGCTCGTTCGGCGGCCGGCGGGCGCCTTTGTTGAGATCCTGCATCGACACGAACAGCGAGCGGATCATCGCGGCCGCTTCCGGTGAGCGCAGGATTTTGGCGAACCAGCGGGATTCAATGCGCAGCGCCGTATCGAATGGCATCTGCAAACCTTCGTAGACCACCTGGAGGATCGCGCGCGCGGCCGGATAGTTGTCGTAAGTCTCGCGTCGATAAATCGCATTCGCCGCCGGAAAGGTCATCATTCCGGCTTTGGAATAGACGGGACCGCCGGGCAGACGGAAACCTTCCGTGTCCCAAGGAGCTTTGGCCTTGCCGCCGGCCTTGATCCAGTCCTTCGCGGTCTTGATCAGTTCGGCTGCGGGCACGACGTTGTCGACCAGTTTCATCGCTTTGGCGCGATCGACTTTGAGCTGGTCGCCCTTGAGCAGGAATTGCAACGCGTCGGCGGGCTGGAGCATGCGTGCAACGCGTTGAGTGCCGCCGGCGCCGGGGAACAGCCCGATCTTGATCTCAGGCAGGCCTAGCCGGGTCTTTGCGTCGTCCGCGGCAACGCGGTGATGGCATGCGAGCGCAAGCTCGAAGCCGCCACCCATCGCCGTTCCATTGAGCGCGCAAACCCAAGGCTTGCCGCAAGTTTCAATGCGACGATAGAGCAACGACAATTTGCGGCTCTCTTCATACAGCTGGCCAGCGGCCGCTTGTTCGCCCTGCGTCTTGACCATGGTGGCGAAGATGTCAGCCATCCGGTCGAGCATCGTCAGATCGGCGCCGCCGCAGAACGCCTGCTTGCCCGACGTGATCACCGCGCCCTTGATCGCAGCATCGTTCGCGATCTTTTCGACCACCGCGCCGAGCTCTGCAATCAAGTCCATCGTGATGACGTTCATCGAGCGCCCGGCCATGTCCCAGGTGACAAGCGCGATGCCGTCGGCGTCGGTTTCGATTTTGAAATTGCTCATAACGTGGGGTCCTATTTCGGATACGGCTCGCCGTTTTTCTTGGTGTAGCGGGCACCTTTTTCGTCACGCACGACCATCATGTCGATCTCGGAATAGTACGCACGCTCTGATGCTGCGCGGGTGCCAACCTCAATGAAAACTGCGTCGCGATCCGAGCGATTGATCAGACAATGACCGTTCGGCACGCCTGCCTTCCAGGCCGCCGCGTCGCCGGGCTTGAGCACGGTCTCGCCGCTATCCTCGCGCAACACCACTTCGCCCTGAAGCACGTAGACGAACTCGTCCTCATTCTCATGCCAGTGGCGCTGCGATGACGCCGCGCCCGGCTTGAGCGTGCAAATATTGACGCCGAAGTGCGTGAGGCCGGCCTCCCGGCCGAGCCGTTTACGGCTGCGCCCTTCCACCGCTTTGTTGAACGGTGGCGGATAGCCTGTCGCGGTGTCGATTGCGATTTTTCCGATATCGATCTTCGGCATTTCTATTCCCGTTTATACGCGTTCGATAATTGTCGCCGTGCCCATGCCGACGCCGATGCAGAGGGTGATCAGCGCGGTTTCCTTGTCGCGCCGTTCCAGCTCATCAAGGACGGTGCCAAGGATCATCGCGCCGGTTGCACCGAGTGGATGGCCCATGGCGATGGCGCCGCCATTTACATTGATCTTGTCGTGCGAAATTTTCAGCGCCTGCATGTAGCGCAGGACCACCGACGCGAAAGCCTCGTTGAGCTCCCACAGGTCGATGTCCTTTTTTGTCATGCCGGCTTTCTTCAGGACCTTTTCCGTCACCGGAATCGGGCCGGTCAACATGATCGCTGGCTCGGAGCCGATGTTTGCAAATTGGCGAATGCGGGCGCGCGGCTTGAGGCCGGCAGCCTTGCCGGCGGCCTTGCTGCCGATCAACACCGCTGCAGCGCCGTCGACGATGCCCGAGGAATTACCGGGTGTGTGCACATGGTTGACCGCCTCGACTTCCGGATAGCGCTGCACCGCGACCGCATCGAAGCCCGCCATATCGCCCATCTGCACAAAAGACGGCTGCAAGGCGGCGAGCGTCTGCATCGTGGTATTCGGCCGCATGTGTTCGTCCTTGGCGAGAATCGTCAGCCCGTTGACGTCCTTGATCGCCACCACCGAATTCTTGAAGCGGCCTTCGTCCCACGCCTTCGCCGCGCGCTTCTGGCTTTCGACCGCATAGGCGTCGACGTCGTCGCGCGAGAAGCCGTATTTGGTCGCGATCAGATCGGCAGAAATGCCCTGCGGCAGGAAGTAGGTCGCAACCGCGATCGACGGATCGACCGGCCAGGCGCCACCGGAAGCGCCAATACCAATGCGGCTCATCGATTCGACGCCGCCGCCAATCGTCATCTCATGCTGGCCGGACATGACTTCCGCCGCAGCGAAGTTCACTGCATCAAGGCCGGATGCGCAAAAACGATTGATCTGTATGCCCGGGACCTCGTCGCCGAAACCCGCGACCAAAGCGGCCGCGCGCGCGATGTCGCCGCCCGCCTCACCGACCGGATCGACGCAGCCGAGCACAACGTCATCAACCAAGGCGGTGTCGAGCTTGTTTCGATCCTTGACCGCCGCCAGCACTTGCGCCGCGAGATTGAGCGCGGTCACCTCGTGCAGCGATCCGTCCGCCTTGCCGCGCCCGCGTGGCGAGCGCACGGCGTCGTAAATGTATGCTTCGGGCATAGGTCTATCTCCAGCCTCTCTGCTGTCATGCCCGGCCGTGGGCCGGGCATCCACGTCTTACTGACTCAAGTAAAGGCGTGGATGGCCGGGACAAGCCCGGCCATGACTCTGAAATTTCGGCGCGAGGTCCACCCCTCAGAGGCTCCTCGCGATTAGTAGCTTCATGATCTCGTTGGTGCCCGCGTAGATTCGCAATACACGCGCATCCCGGTACATCCGCGAGATCGGATATTCGTCCATATAGCCATAGCCGCCGAACAATTGCAGGCAGCGGTCGATCACTTTGCCTTGCGTATCGGTGAGGCGGTATTTCGCCATGGAGGCGGTCACAGTATCAAGCTCGCCCTTCACATGCTGCCCGATGCAATGGTCGAGAAACACCTTGGCAATCGTGGTGTCGGTCTTGCACTCGGCCAGCTCGAACTGGGTGTTCTGAAACTCGATAATCGCTTTGCCAAACGCCTTGCGCTGCTTGACATAGTCGATCGTCAGCGCGAGCGCGCGCTCCATCATCGCGACAGCATGCACGGCGACGATCAACCGCTCCTGCGGCAATTCTTTCATAAGCTGGTAGAAGCCCTGCCCTTCTTCACTGCCAAGCAGGCTCGACGCCGGCAGCTGGACGTCTTCGAAGAACAGCTCCGAGGTATCGGCCGAATCCATGCCGAGTTTTTTCAGCTTGCGGCCACGGCGAAAGCCTTGCGCATCGTCGGCCTCGACCACGAACAACGACGTGCCTTTGGCACCGGCTTTCGGATCGGTTTTGGCGACGACGACAATCAGATTGGCGTGCTGGCCGTTGGTGATGAACGTTTTGGACCCGTTGAGCAAATAACCATTGCCGGATTTTTTTGCCGACGCGCGTACGCCTTGCAGATCGGAACCGGTGCCGGGCTCCGTCATGGCGATCGCGCCCACCATTTCACCGGTCGCGAGCTTCGGCAGCCATCGTTTCTTCTGATCCTCGGTGCCGTAATGCAGAATGTACGGAGCGACGATCCCCGAATGCAGCGGTGCGCCGAATGTATCGAAACCGGCGAGCGCGAATTCGCGATTGATCACCGCTTCATGCGCAAAGGTGCCGCCGGCGCCGCCATATTCCTCCGGCATCGACGCGCACAGAAGGCCGGCTTCACCGGCCTTGTTCCAGACGTCGCGGTCGTAGATGTGCGCCTCGTGCCAGCGGTCGATATGCGGAACGAATTCATCGGCAATGAAACGCCGCGCCTGCTCTTCAAGCAGGACAAGGTCTTCGCTCATCCAGGCCGGGCGCGGGAGATTGATTGCGTCCATGACGATTCGATCCGTCGGACAAGATAGGGCGCGGTGCCGACGGACGCGAGCAGTAAAATGGCGCCAAACCCCGATTGCGGCAACCGCCGCTGTGCTCCATCATGCTTTCTCCAGAGAGAAAGGGCTTGCCGGTGATTGCCTGTCGCCTCGGGGCCGTTATCGCTTTTGCGCTGATGCTTGTCGTTTCCGCGCAGGCGCAGGCCGTGCTGCACGGGAGGGAGTTGCCGCCGGGAGAAGCCGTCCCCGCCAACGGGACGTTCTCGATCCGCTTTCCAATCTCGTATAAGGAGGTCGAATATCAGGGCATCGAAACGAAATCCGGAGATCCCAAAGAGGCAGCGTCGGCCGTGCATATGCTGACCGGCGTCGACAGCGACGGGTTGAGATTCTCCGCGACCGAACAGCCACTCCGTATCCCGTTGCCGCCAATCGACAGTTTCATGGAAACGGCAAAAAGGCGGTTCGAGGCGGTTGAATCGGACGTGCAACATAAGCAGAAGGACGGCTTGGAAATTCTGTCGTTCACACTCAGTGAGCCCAAGCAAGAATATTTTTTTCAGGTGATGCGCGGCAAGACGTCCGGCTACGTATTGGCTGTGCAATTTCCCGCCGAGTTGCGCAGCAAGGCGAGCGGCATGAAGGACGACTTCTTCAGCTCGTTCAAAATCATCCGGCAGTGAAAGACCGATTGCGGCCGTAATGCCGGCCAGCTCCGCGTCGCGATTAATCACCCAAATAGAGGGTGGCCGCGGCTGCGGCTGAGTGCTACGAGCGAAAGAGAATAAATATAAGCCGGGCTTTTCACCACTATGACTTCGCTGGACGGCGCGATAGCGCCGCAAGTAATTGATTCGCCAAGCGCGTGGCTGCGGCTGGCGTGTTGCCGTGGCGCTCTCCACCATTGGCGGCGTCGGCATGTGGTCGATCATGGTGGCGCTGCCTGCTATTCAGACCGAGTTCGGCGTGAGCCGCGCCGATGCCTCGCTGCCCTTCACTATGGTGATGATCGGATTTGCAGGCGGCGGCATCCTGATGGGCCGGCTCGCCGACCGCTTCGGCATCGCCGTGCCGTCCGGCATCGGCACGCTGGCGTTGTCGGTCGGCTTTCTTGCGGTCGGGTGGTCGTCGAGCCTATGGCAGGTTGCGCTCGCTCATGCCCTGATCGGGGCCGGCAGCTCGGCAGCTTCGGCCCGCTGATGGCGGACATCTCGCATTGGTTCGTGCGCCGGCGCGGCATCGCCGTCGCGATTGCAGCCTCCGGAAACTATTTCGCCGGCGACAATCTGGCCGCCGGTGGTGCAGCATTTCATTGCCGCCGATGGCTGGCGCGCGACCCATATCGGTATCGCGACTGTTTTGCATCGTCGCAATGCTGCCGCTGGTGTTCGCATTGCGGCGGCGCATCGAGGTCCATCACAGCGATGCCGCCGGCGCGGCCGCCGCGCGCCGGCAGGCCGAGGCGCCGTTCTCGCCGCTGACATTGCAAGTGCTCTTATGCATCGCTGGCGTCGCCTGCTGTGTGGCGATGTCGATGCCGCAAGTGCACATCGTCGCCTATTGCGGCGATCTCGGTTACGGCGTTGCGCGGGGCGCCGAAATGCTGTCGTTGATGCTCGGCTTCGGCATCATCAGCCGCATCGCTTCCGGTTTCATCGCTGACCGCATCGGCGGCGTGCGCACGCTGCTGCTCGGCTCAGTGCTGCAAGGCGCCGCCCTGTTTCTTTATCTCTGGTTCGACGGGCTCACTTCTCTCTATGTGATCTCGGCGCTCTTCGGCCTGTTCCAGGGCGGCATCGTGCCAAGCTATGCCATCATCGTGCGCGAGTATTTCTCGCCGCGCGAAGCCGGCACGCGCTCGGACTTGATCCTGATGGCAACGTTGCTCGGCATGGCGCTGGGCGGCTGGATGTCGGGTTTGATCTTCGACCTTACCGGATCTTACCGGGCCGCGTTCTTGAACGGCCTTGCGTGGAACCTGGTGAACGTATCGATCATGATATGGCTCATGCAGCGATCTCACCGCCGCGATCATCTCGCGGCGGCGTAGAATTGTTTTGCTTGCCAGGAATAAATCCGCTCATTCCCGCGCAAGCGGGAATCCAGCGTGTCAAAATTCGGCGGTTATGGGCTCTGGGTCCCCGCTTTCGCGGGGACGAGCGGCATGAAAATCTAGAACGCGTCGTCCGGCAATTCCATGGTCGAGGCCGCGCCGGCCTGAATGCGCGTTAGCCGTGTCGCTGTCTCGGGCAGCATGCGCTCCATGAAGAAACGCGCGGTGACGAGTTTGGCGTTCAACCGTGCTGCCGAGCCATTTGCTTCCGGCAATTTCGCAATTGCGGCTTCGGCGATCCTGCACCACATGTAGCCGAGCGCAACCAATCCAAAGAGATGCATGTAGTCGTAAGAGCCGGCGCCGGCATTGTCTGGCTTGGCCATGGCATTCTGCATGAACCACATCGAGGCCTCTTGCAGATGTGCAAGCGAGGCTCCGAGCGGCTTGAGATAGGGGTTCATCGCGTCGTTGTTGACGCGTTCCTTGAGATAAGTCTGCACTTCGTTGAAAAACGCCATGATCGCCCGACCGCCATCTTTGCCGAGCTTGCGGCCGACGAGATCGAGTGCCTGAATTCCGTTGGCGCCCTCATAAATCTGGGCGATGCGCGCGTCGCGCACGAACTGCTCCATGCCGTGCTCGGCGATATAGCCGTGGCCGCCGAATATTTGCTGCGCCATCACGGCATTGGCGAAACCGCCATCGGTGAGCACGCCTTTGATCACCGGTGTGAGGAGACCCATGTGATCATCGGCGCTCTTGCGTTCATTTTCATCATCGGAACGATGCGCGACATCGCTCTTGAGTGCAGTCCACAGCACTAACGCGCGCCCCGCCTCGTTGAATGCACGCATGCTCATCAGTGCGCGGCGCACGTCCGGATGCACAATGATCGGATCAGCCGGCTTGTCCGGATACTTCACACCGGATATCGAGCGGCCTTGCAGCCGCTCTTTCGCGTAGACCGCTGCGTTCTGATAGGCGACCTCCGACAACGCAAGGCCCTGCACGCCGACACCGAGCCGCGCCTCGTTCATCATCGTGAACATGGCATTGAGCCCGCGATTCTCTTCGCCAATCAGCCAACCGGTTGCCCCGTCGTAGTTCATCACGCATGTGGAGTTGCCGTGGATGCCCATCTTCTCTTCGATCGAGCCGCAGCTGACTGCGTTACGGCCGCCGAGCGAACCATCGTCTTTCACCATGATTTTCGGCACCACGAATAGCGAGATGCCCCTGGTTCCGGCTGGCGCACCCTCGATGCGCGCAAGTACCAGGTGGATGATGTTTTCGGAAAGGTCGTGCTCGCCGGCGGAAATGAAAATCTTGGTGCCGGATATCTTGTAACTGCCGTCTGCCTGCTTCACCGCCTTCGATCGCAGCAACCCGAGATCGGTGCCGCAATGCGGCTCGGTGAGATTCATGGTGCCGGTCCAGATCCCTTCCACCATCTTGGGCAGATATTTTTTCTTCAACTCGGCAGAGGCGTGCACCAGCATCGCGGCGATCGCGCCTTGCGTGAGACCCGGATACATCGCGAAGGCCATGTTGGCCGAGCAGAAGAATTCATTGACGACTTCGGTCAAAGTCGCCGGCAGTCCCTGCCCGCCGAACTCGCTCGGCGCCGAAATGCCGATCCAGCCGCCTTCAACGATTTGTTTGTAGGCTTCCTTAAATCCCTTCGGGGTCGTCACGCTGCCGTCCGCTGCGCGCTTGCAGCCTTCCTTGTCGCCGACCCGGTTGAGCGGCGTGAGCACCTCTTCACTGAACTTGGCCGCCTCGCGCAGCACCGCCTCCACCACATCAGGTGAGGCATCGGAAAAGCCCGGCAGGTTGCCGTAATGATCGAGATGGAAGACGTCGTTAAGCAAAAACAACGCATCTTCCACGGGCGCTTTGTAGATCGGCATCGTTCTCTCCCCGGCAACGCGCCGCGAGGTGTTAACAGGATATGAAGCGAGCGGTTTCCCTACCCGGCAGGGCGCTGGCCGAAGTCCCCAAGGAATCCCAAAGGGCCAAGCCGACGCGAGATAACGCCCCCATCGGTCCGTATTATGACGGAGCCGGTTTACACCTGCGTTAAGGGCGGGGAAATCGCGCTGGAATAGCAGCCGCGTGTCAGGTCGTCCTGGAAGCGGCCCTGCGGACGTTCGCGCTGGTGAAGATCTCGGTATAGATCAGCCGCAGTTCGGTGAGCGCCCGATCGATATCGCGACGTTGCCGCTCAAGCATATTGATCTGCTCGACACACTTTCTGCGGTTGATCGGCAAACGCTTGGTGCACCCGCGAGCACGCGCGGCAAGCATTTCCCGAATCTCGGTCAGGGTGAACCCGAGGCGCTTGCCTTGCAGTATCAAGGCCAAACAATCCCGGTCTTCATGGCTATAGACGCGGGCGGAGCCATCGCGCTGGGGGGCGAGCAACCCTTTGCTCTGGTAAAAGCGCAAAGCGCGCAGGGTCACGCCCGACTCGCGGGCAAGTTCTCCAATGGTAAAACGGCCGGACACGCGCGATCCCATTGGGGCCTCTTTGTCGCTGTCGCCCGGTTGATCGATACCGCCGTAGATAGGAGAGCGGTATTCTTTGTCCATATGCATCCTTCCAATACCCGCGGAACGAGAATCTTATGAATTTTACCCTTGCAACCACCGAGAACGGTGGCATTCAGGTGTTCCTCCCACAAAATATTACAGTTATTTGCGGGAATTATTCCCGCCTCACCGTCGTGGCGTCCCAGCACCGCTATCCACGAATTTTGCGGCAGAGGCTCCCTTTCGAAAAACGTTAACCGGTTGTTTACCGCAACCGGCAAAAAGTGAGTGCGTGGACGATGGACCGAGCCCCGTAGCCACTTGTTATTAACGCGCGCTGGTTCCCCCGAGAGTCGCTCCAACTCTTAGCGTCTCCACCTCGGATGTGGGTGTGAGCATGAAATTTGGCTTTGCGTCTAGCCTCAAAGGCATTCGGCCGGAAGCGCGCGAGACCGCAGAAGAAGCGGCGCGCCGGGCGGGCTTGCCGTTGAACGAGTGGCTCAACACCATCATCTTCCAGCAGGCCGTGGAACAACGCATCAACACGGCGTCCGCCCCACATCCCGGCGAAAATTCTTACGCCGACGAATATTCAGTTGTGAAACGGCGGCTCGACGAGCTGACGCGCCGTATCGACCAGGTCACGCGCGCCGGCGCAGCGGCTTACGCACCGAAGCGGCTCCGCGAAGAGTCCGATCAGCTCATCGGCGTCATCGCCCGTCTCGAGCATCGCCTCGACCAATTCGCCGGCAACCCGCACCCGCAGGCGTCAACTCCAGTCCCCGGTCTCGACCGCGCGGTCGCAGAAATTACCGCGCGCCGGCGCGCCCTCAACACCGAGACGCTGCCGGCATCACAGTATGTTCCGGCCAGCGTCGCGCCATTGCCGTCACCAAATCTGGCAAATCTGGAAGATCAGCTCCGCCGCATAACCGATCAGATCGAAACACTGCGGCGCCCGGGCGTGGAAGAAGCGATCAATGCATTGCGCGTCGAGCTTGGCGAGATCAGCCGCACGCTCAATGACGCAATGCCGCGCCGCTCGATCGAAATCATCGAAAAGCAGGTTCAATGCCTCACGGAGCGGATCGCCGAAGGCCGCCATGCCGGCGTCGACAGCGGCGCATTAGCGGGCATCGAGAATGGGCTCGCCGAGGTGCGCGACGCGTTGCGCGATCTGACGCCGGCGGAAAACCTTGTTGGATACACGGACGCAATCGAGGCGCTCGCCCACAAGATCGATCTAATCGTGGTGCAGAACGACCCGTCGACGATGCATAAGCTCGAGCGCTCCGTCGCCACACTGCGCGAAATGGCAGCGCACGTTGCTTCGAACGAGACCGTGAGCAGCCTCGCTGCGCAGGTCCAGGTGCTGGCTGAAAAAATCGACCGCCTGGCGATCGGCGGGGGCACGGGCGACGCGATCAACAAGCTCGAACTTCGCATTGATGCGCTCAGCCGCGCGCTGACCGAACGCGCGCACGGCGGCGATACGTTGCCGCCGCATCTGGAGACGCTGCTCCAGTCGCTGTCCGACAAGATTGAGCAGCTTCAACAGTCGCGCGGCGACAATATCGCGCTGACTCATCTCGAAGACCGGATCGCCAAGTTGGTCGAACGGTTGGACGCCTCGGACGCGCGCTTCAGCCATCTTGAAGCGATCGAACGGGGACTGACTGATCTGCTGGTCTACATCGAGGATCTGCGCACAAACAAGGAAAGCTTTGCTCTTCGCGCCGAGGGCATCTCGGGCTTTGGCGAACTCAGGCAGGACTTTGCGCGTACGCAGGATGCCATGGAAGCAGTGCATGGCACGCTCGATCGCCTCGTTGACCGTCTCGCCATCATAGAAAAAAGCATTCGCGACGATCGGCAAAAGCCTGCGGAACCCGAGACCGATATCCTTGAGCTCACGCAGCCCGTTGCTTCGATCGAGCCCGCGATCCGTGCTCCCGATATAGCGCCGAGCCTGCCGTCCAATACAGCACCGCAAATCCCGATCCCGCCGGCAGCGACCGAACCGACACAGCCGGTGTCCGCGGAATTCTCCAATTTGGGCCTGCGGCCCGTGGGCGTGGCTGCTATTGATCCCGGCTTGCCCGCCGATCAGCCGCTTGAGCCCGGTTCCGGACCTCCAACCATTGGCGTTTATCCGGGCGCGCGCATTGTCACATCAGAAGCGGCACCGGGCAGCCTGCGGTCAAACACATCTACGAATGCCAGCAAGTCGAGCTTCATCGCCGCGGCCCGGCGCGCCGCTCAGGCCGCGGGGCAAGATCCCAAGGGCCGCCCGGCGCGTCCGCAGAGTTTCAACACCGGCAATGCCGAGAGCAAAACGCCGCGCACCAATGTAATAACGCGCGTCAAGTCGTTGTTCCTGGCGGCGAGCATCGTCGCCATCATCGTCGGCTCAATCCAGTTCGCCAGCAACGTGTTCAATTTCGGAATTTTCGATACGGATGACGCCAAGTTCGCGACGACCGCAGACCCGGACACCACAAATACCGACGAGGAATCGGCTGACCCTGGTGCGGCGACGACGCTCGCCGACGACCAACCGAAGCCCGCAACAGCGCCTCCTGCCGCGGCTGACACAAATGCCACCGGATCGCTGCTGGCGCCGCCGGCGCTGCCCGGTTTAACGCCGGCCGCACCACCGCCAGCCGCGGCCCTCCCTGATCCAGACTCCTCTAGCCCCGAGTCCAACGGCCCAGCCTTCATCGCCCACTCTAATTTCGCCGGCCTTGAACGCCCCGCTTCTAGGAGGCACACCCGGACAAAAGGCCGACGTGACAGGCTCAATCGCACGTGCAACGACCGACGCACGGCCAGCCCAGCCGGCAGCTCAGGCCGCGACAGCCGATGGATTGCCGGCCGCTATAGGGAGCCAGCGGTTGCGCAATGCGGCGCAAGCTGGCGACGCAGCAGCTGCTTACGAAGTGGCTATGCGATTTGTGGAAGGCCGCGGCGTGCCCGCCAACCTGGAAGAAGCCGCGCGCTGGTATGAACGCGCCGCCAGCAAAGGCCTCGCGCCGGCACAATTCCGGTACGCCAGCATGCTGGAAAAGGGCCAGGGCGTGCGAAAGGATCTCGCCGCCGCCCACAAACTCTACGTAGCCGCGGCCAATAAAGGCAACGCCAAGGCCATGCACAATCTCGCGGTGATTTACGCGGAAGGTGCTGAAGGCAAGCCGGATTACGCCAGCGCTGCGCAATGGTTCCGCAAGGCCGCAGAGTATGGCGTTGCCGATAGCCAATATAATCTTGGCGTGTTGGCAGCGCGGGGCCTCGGCACCGAGAAAAACATAGCCGAATCCTACAAATGGTTCGCACTCGCCGCGGCCCAGGGCGACCGGGATGCGGGCCGTAAACGCGATGAGATCGCGGCTCACCTTGATCCACAGGCGCTCGCAGCCGCCCAGCAAGCCGTTAAAAGCTTTGTCGCGCAGACCCAGCCGGCTGAAGCCACCGTCGTCCGCGAACCGCAAGGCGGCTGGGAGCGCACAACACCCCCGCCGCACGACAAGCCGCGTGCCGCCGGATCGCTTTCGTTCAACGTCTTCGATCCAGGAAAACTGTGAACCGCCGCGCTTTATTGGCTATGCGCGTGATCACCGGCGTATTCATCGGCTAAAATCAAACCGAGTTTTGACCGGTCGGCCCTGAGTTTGTCACGATTGGTAGCGCCGACATTTCCACGCGTCTCGGTGTTAGTTGTCTTATGTGCTGACGCGGCGTTGCCGCCAAAGTGTTGGCCCTAACCGTCGGACGACCCGCTTGCAGATCTACCTTCCCATCGCCGACTTGCCCGTCAACATCTTCCTTGTGCTGGGGATGGGGCTTGCCGTTGGCTACATCTCCGGAATGTTTGGAATTGGCGGCGGCTTCCTGATGACACCGCTGCTGATCTTCATCGGGATCTCGCCGGCGGTCGCCGTGGCGACCGTATCCAGCCACATCGCGGCGTCTTCTTTCACTGGCGCAATCAGCTATTGGCGCAGGCGCGCGCTTGATGTCGCACTGGCGATGATGCTGCTCAGCGCCGGTATCGTCGGCACCGCCACCGGCGTCTGGTTGTTCACCGAATTACGCGCGCTCGATCAGCTCGATCTGATGATCGGCCTCTCCTACGTCACGTTACTCACGATTGTCGGCGGCATGATGATTTACGAAAGCGTGCGAGCCGTAATGCGCACCCGCCGCGGCATGCCGGCGACGCTGCGGCGGCCGGGAAGCCATACATGGCTTCACGGGTTGCCATTCAAGCTCCGGTTCAAGCGCTCAAAAATCTACGTATCGGCGATTCCGGTCTGGGCGATCGGATTTATCATTGGGTTTGTCGGTGCGATTATGGGCATCGGTGGCGGCTTCTTGCTGGTGCCGATGCTGATCTATTTCCTCAGGGTTCCAACCGCGACAGTCATCGGCACCTCAATGGTGTTGACGCTGGTCACGATGGCCTCGGCAACGGTGATGCACGCAGCCACCAACCATCTGGTGGACGTGGTGCTGGCCTTGATCCTGATGGTGGGCGGTGTCATCGGCGCGCAATTCGGCGCACGCACGGGGCAGAAGATGCGCGGCGAACGGCTGCGGCTGCTGCTTGGCCTTCTCGTATTCGCGGTCGGCTGCCGGTTTGCCTACGAACTGGTCGTACGGCCGGACGACCTTTATTCAATTCGTTACGTCAGGACTGGATGATGAGGCGGCTTGCATTCACACTCGTACTCATCGTGCTGGCTTGCGGCACGAGGCCCGCCGCTGCCGAACGGCTGGTGGTGTCTTTGTCCAACCATCGCGTGGCCGTCACATCGAGCTTTGTTGGCGAAGAATTGGTGTTGTTCGGCACCATCGAGCCTGACCCCATTACAAGCCCGCTACGGCCAACCTACGATCTTGTCGTGACGGTGACCGGGCCGCGCCAGACGCTGCGCACGCGCCGCAAGGATCGCGTGCTCGGCATTTGGGTCAACATGGATTCGCGCGAATTCGTGCGCGCACCATCCTACCTTGCTGTGCTCAGTAACAGGCCCGTCGGCGCCATCGCCAACCAGAGTACCTTGCGGCGCCTTCAAATCGGGCTCGATAACTTTCAGCTGCCGCAGCGTATCGGCGCCGATCTCGCCGACACGGTGCCCGATGATCCGTTTCGCCGGGCGTTTGTGCGGCTTCAGAATCAGCAGGGGCTCTACCGGGAGTCAGGGACAGCGGTGACTTTCCTCACACCGACGGTGTTCCGCGCCGCAATACCCATGCCTGCGGCCGTGCCAACGGGAAGTTACGGGATCGACGTTCAGCTGTTTGCCGGTGGCACTGCGGTTGCCCGCACCAATTCGGCGCTGGACGTCATAAAGACCGGCTTCGAGCAATACGTTGCCGATGCGGCACGCGACTATGGGTTACTCTATGGAATGGCGACGGCGATGATGGCGCTGCTGATTGGCTGGTTCGCCAGCCTGGTTTTCGCGCGCGATTAGTTACTCAATCCGGCAGGCAGCGTTTGGCGGCAAAAGAGTAAAGCCGGGCATCGCCAAGCAAATGCGCGGTGAAGGCGAGCGTGCCGAACAAATCGGCAAACGCGGCATTTCGAACATTGAGCCCGCCGGTAAATGCGCCGAACGCGGGCATAACCATGCGGGTCTTGTCGGTGGCGAAGCAGCGCCGGCTCACCGCACGACCGCGGTGAGAAATGCGCGCGACAGGATGCAAATGACCGCCGATTTCCCCGGTTGCGCCTTTCGGTTCATGGCGTAACGTTAGCGCGCCGATGGTCAGCGTCGCCTGAAACACGCCGCCGATACCCTCGGCCGGCTCGGGGTCGTGATTGCCGGTGATCCAGATCCAGTCGCGGCCACGTTGCAGCCCGCGCAGACTGCTCGCGGTCGTCATCGCTCAACCGTCCCGGTCCGCCGCCGTCATGAAAGCTGTCGCCGAGCGCCACTACGCACCGAGGCACATAGCCTGAAACCAAACGTGCCAGACGCGCCAGCGTGCTCGCGGTATCGTAGGGCGGTAACAATTGTCCGCGGGCGGCAAAGCTTGAACCTTTTTCCAGATGCAGGTCGGCGACCGCCAGCAGCCCCTGCTCCGGCCAATAGAGCGCGCCTTGCGGATCGGCAAGCAGCGGGACGCCGGCAAGCACAATGAGATTGCCCTCGCTCTCCGCTTGATTTTGCGCCGGCTGGCTCAACTCATCGCTTCCTTGATCAATTCATCCGCCGCTTCGGCTAACAACATATCCGATGCTTCGCCGTAAACCGTCTCGCGTCCAATCTCCAGCAGCACCGGAACCGAGAGCGGCGAGACATGGTCGAGCGCTTTATGAACGATTCGGCCCTTGATGCGCGAGAGCATTTCACCAAGGCGTTTGATGTCGAGCAACCCGGTGGCAGCATCAGCACGCGCCGCACGCAACAGGATGTGGTCTGGCTGGTGCTTGCGCAGGACGTCATAGACGAGGTCGGTTGAAATGGTGAGCTGGCGGCGCGACTTCTCCTCGCCGGGGAACCGCTTTTCGATCAGCCCGGCGATGATGGCGCAGCTGCGGAAGGTGCGCTTCATGAGCGCGGATTCGGCGAGCCACGCCTCCAGATCGTCGCCTAACATATCCTCGTCGAACAGCTGGGCGAGCGAGAGATCACCGCGCGCGATGCGCAAGGCGGCATCTCCGAGGCCCCAAACCGCCAGCGCATATTCATTGGCGACAAAACCGAGCGGCTTGAGCCGGGCACGCTCCAGACGGCGCGTCAGCAGCATGCCGAGCGTCTGGTGAGCGAGACGGCCCTCGAATGGATAGCAGACCAGGTAGTACTTGGCGGCGCGCGGGAACGTCTCGACCAGCAGATCGCCGGCCTTAGGCAGAAGCGAACGCCATTGCTGGATCTCGAGCCATTCGCGCACTTGCTCAGGCAACGCACGCCAGGCTTCCGGCTTCGCGAGAAGCGCGCGCACACGGGCGGCGAGATAGGTCGACAGCGGAAACTTGCCGCCTTCGTAAGCGGGCACTTTCGGATCGGTCGCGTCCGAGCGCGAGACATAGACCTCGTCTTCGACAAGCGCTTCGTATTTGAGAATTTCGCCAGCGAATACAAATGTGTCGCCAAGCGTCAATGTCTCGATGAAATATTCCTCGACCTCACCGAGAAGCCGTCCGCCACGCGGAACGACAGCCCCGCTCCGGCGTGATCGCACCAGTCTCACCTTGATCATGTCGGCCTCCACAATGGTGCCGACATTCATGCGGTAGCGCTGTGCAACGCGCGGATGGGTAATGCGCCAACGGCCGTCCTTGCCCTGCCTGATCTTGGCAAAGCGCTCATAAGCTTTCAGTGCGTAGCCACCCGTGGCGACGAAATCGACTGCAGCGTCGAAATCGGCACGCGTAAGCGCGACATACGGTGTAGCGGCACGGACCTCGGCGTACAGTTCGTCCGCCAGGAATGGTTCGCCGCAAGCGCGGCCCAGAATGTGCTGCGCCAGCACATCCAGCGCGCCAGTGCGAAGCGGCGGCGTGTCCTGTGCATTTTCAGCCACGGCGTCGATTGCAGCCCGGCATTCCAGCACTTCAAAACGGTTCGCCGGCACCAGCACGGCTTCCGAAGGCTCATCGAGCCGGTGGTTGGAACGGCCAATCCGCTGGAGGAGCCGCGAGCAGCCCTTGGGGGCGCCGACATTGATCACCAGATCAACGTCGCCCCAGTCGACACCAAGGTCGAGAGACGACGTACACACCACCGCGCGTAGTTTTCCGGCGGCCATTGCTCCTTCGACGCGGCGGCGCTGGGCGACATCGAGCGAACCGTGATGCAAAGCGATGGCGAGATTGTCGTCATTTGCCTGCCAAAGCTCCTGGAACAGAAACTCTGCCTGGCTACGCGTATTGACGAACACAAGCGTCGTCTTGTGCGTCTTGATGTGCGCGTAAATTTCGCCGAGCGCATGGCGGGCGGAATGACCGGCCCAGGGCAAATGCTCCTCGGTGTCGAGCATCGTAACGATGGGCTGCGCGCCGGCCTGCGCCATCACAAGATCGGCGCGCGCGCTGCCCTGCAGAGGCTGCGGCACGAGAAAGCGGCAAAGCTCATCGGGATCGGCAACGGTCGCGGAGAGACCAACCGTCGTGAACGGCGGCGCCAGTGTGAACAACCGCGCCAATCCGAGCGCCAGCAGATCGCCACGTTTCGACGTCACCAGCGAATGCAATTCGTCAAGGATCACGCGCCTGAGCGTGCTGAACAGATAAGGGGCATCGGCACTCGCGAGCAGGAGCGCGAGCTGTTCCGGAGTGGTGAGCAGGATGTCCGGAGGGTCGCGCCGCTGGCGCTGGCGTTTCGATGCCGGCGTGTCTCCGGTGCGAGTTTCGAGCCGCACCGGCAGTCCCATCTCCTGCACCGGAATTTCCAGATTGCGCGCAATGTCGACGGCAAGCGCCTTCAACGGCGAAATGTACAGCGTATGGAGACCTTGCGAACGTACGAGCGTGCGGCCGCTCGATTTCAGATTGCGGGGACGAATGCCACGCTCGCTCAACTCTACCAGCGTCGGCAGAAAGCCCGCGAGGGTTTTGCCGCCGCCGGTCGGTGCGATCAGCAGCACCGAGCGTCCGGATTTTGCCTTGGCCAGCAGTTCGAGTTGGTGTGTGCGCGGTTGCCAGCCGCGGCTCGCAAACCAGCGTGCGAAAACATTTGGCAGCGTTGGCGTCGTATCGAAAAGGTCGCGCGCGGGTTCCATGGCACTCAATGTCCGGCTACCACGATCAACCCGGGCACCGGCTCGCCTTTTTCAGTGCGAGTAGAGGCAAAATCGAGGCTGATTGGCTTCAAGCCCGCGGCGAGCACAGCGGATTTCACATGTGCCTCGCTGTGGGCATAGCGGAGGGTGTCGCGCATGTGGACGCCGTGGCCGTCGTGCGCTTCTGCGCTAAAGGCGATCTGGCCAGGTTCCGCAAGCACATACGCCACCGCATTGAGCACCGGCGCGAGATCATCAAAGTACATAAAGACGTCGGCGGCGAGCACAAGGTGATAACGCGCATTGATTTTTGCCTCACCGGCGAGAAACGCCAGTACGTCATTTTCAACCAGCCGGTCGTAAATGCCTTTCGTCCGCGCCTGCGCCAGCATCGCCGGTGAAAGGTCCACGCCCACCATCCAGTCGCTCAAGGGCCGGAACGGCAAAGCGGCAAGCCCGGTGCCGCAACCGAGATCTGCCACCGAGCCGAATTTCATTCGCGCACCCGCATGCGCGGCTTCGACAGCGCGGAACAGCAATTCCGGTGCGCGGTAGTTCAAATTCGTCGTCAGCGCTTCGTCAAAACGCGCCGCATAGCCGTCGAAGAGCGCCCGCACGTAGCCCTCCGGCATTGCGGAGGACGGCCGGGCACCGAGGCGGATGAGATGAAGTGAAGCGCCATGACGGTCCTGCGGGTCAGCCGTCCTGGCCTTTTCGAACGCAGCAACGGCGCCTTCGCGATCGCCGCGCTTCTCGCGCAACTCGGCCAGAATGAACCAGGCGGAGGCATAGCCCGGCGCAAGCTCAAGCGCCTGCATCAGCAGATCCTCGGCACCTGTGAGATCGCCTTTGGCTTCGCGGTCGCGCGCCCATTCCAGGCGCCGGTCGGCGATGACGTCGCCGGAGGAAAGGAAAATCGGGCCCATTCCTTCATCCTGTCATGGCCGGGCATAGCCGTCCAAAGGACGGCGTGCTTTCGCAAGCCTATGTCCCGGCCATCCCGATATAAATCGCACTGCGCTGCCCTCCTAAGCGAAAGCGCCGGGACAAGGGCGATGACACTGTGAGTAAACCCACTATCTATGCACCATGCGTCGAGGCGACGCCGCCGGCTGGAAACGCCGGAGAATATGTTAGAGCAGCGCGAGCATGCTACAATGCGGGGCAACGGAGACAATCATGGCTGACAATCAGGTCGCGCGATGGACAGGTGGCTCGCCGCTCGCGGTGCTGGGACGCCTCGTTTTGCTGTCGATCCTGGTCGGCGTGATCCTCTCGGCGCTCGGCCTCGACCCATTCGACATCATCCACAGCGTCGAGCGGCTGGTCCGCAGCATCTGGAATATGGGCTTCGACGCGTTCCGCTGGCTCTGGCGCTATTTCCTGCTTGGGGCGGTGATTGTGATTCCGATCTGGATCCTTGTGCGTTTGTTCAACGCGCCCCGCGGAAAATAAGCGCAAAGCCTAGCTTCGTCATGGCCGGGCTTGACCCGGCCATCTCGCTTAGGGGGACAAGGCGGTAATAAATTATCGTTGGATCGCCGGGACGATGCCCGGCAATGACCGAAGTTTGGGTTCAGCCCGGCCAGCTTTCCGCTGTGATCGCCGCCGCATCGCCACCGACCATCGACGCGAGCGAATTGCGATGGCCCCGTTTCAGGGCCGCCGTGAGATCCGCCTTGATCTCTGCCACGACGCCAATGCCGCGATAAACCAGCCCACTATAAAGCTGCAACAGCGTGGCGCCGGCCTTGATTTTGGCGATGGCCGTCGCGCCGGAATCGATGCCGCCGACGCCGATCAGCGGGAACGCGCCTTCAGCCCGCACAAAAGTTTCCGCCAGCATGCGCGTCGAGAGCTTGAACAGTGGCCGGCCCGACAAGCCGCCTTGTTCACGCGCTCGATCGCGCTCACGCAACGAACCGGGCCGCGAGACCGTCGTATTGCCGATGATCATCCCATCAACGCGGCGCTTGCGTGCAACACCGACAACATCGTCAAGGTCCGGCAGCGTGAGGTCGGGTGCGATCTTGAGCAGTATTGGCGTCAAGCCTGCACGCGCAGTGACACGCTCGCGTGCGTCGATGACACGCGCGAGCAAATCGTCGAGGGCCTTGGCCTCCTGCAAATCCCGAAGGCCGGGCGTATTCGGCGACGATACGTTGACGGTGAAATAGCTGGCGACAGCAGCGAAGGTTTCAATCAACCGCACATAGTCCTCGGTCCGGTCGACTGAATCGCGATTGGCACCAATGTTGACGCCGACAATGCCGCCGGCGTTGCGGCGGGCCGTGAGCCGCATGTGGGCGGCGGCCGCCCCGTCATTGTTGAAACCCAGCCGGTTGATAATGCCCTGGTCGGCATCGAGGCGGAACAGACGCGGTCGTGGATTACCGTTTTGAGCCCGTGGCGTAATGGTGCCGACCTCGGTGAAGCCGAAGCCGAGGCGCAGCAATGCATCCGGCACCTGTGCATTTTTATCGAAACCAGCGGCAAGCCCGATTGGATTTGGGAATTTCAGCCCGAATGCACGCACGCCCAGCTCGTCGGCGTCGGCCGGCGCCCGGACCACCGGCATATAGCGAAGCGCCTTGATCGCGACGGCGTGCGCATCCTCCGGCTCCAAGGCGCGCAGCAGCGGACGAGACAGGCGGTCGAAAAAGCCGATCACGGCGTGTGACTCCGAACCTGCATATGAATCGACCCTATCGGCGCGGCCAAGGCTTATTCAAGGCATGGTCACAGGAAACTATTGCGGAGGGGGGGCGACTCAAGGCTATAATTCCTATCGATCGGACCACAGTATCAAACGGGTGCCGCGCCAATGGCTATGCTGACTCACAATCAAATCTGGACCGCGATCGACCGGTTGGCCGCTCGCGCCAAGATGACGCCTTCCGGTCTTGCCAAGAAGGCGGGGCTCGATCCGACCACTTTCAACAAGTCGAAGCGCGTGACGCCGGAGGGGCGCCCGCGCTGGCCCTCGACGGAATCCGTGGCCAAGGCGCTGCAAGCCACGAGCACCAAATTCGACACCTTCGTCACCCTGATCACTGACGGCGGCAAGTCGACGATGCACAATGTGCCTCTGATTGGCTTCGCCCAGGCAGGCGCCGGCGGCTTTTTCGACGATGGCGGTTTCCCGGTCGGCAAGGGCTGGGAGGAGATCGCCTTCCCTGCGGTGACCGATGAGCACGCCTACGCACTGGAAATCTCCGGGGACTCGATGCGGCCAGCCTATCGTGCCGGCGACGTCATCATCGTTTCGCCGGCTGCGACGGTGCGCAAAGGCGATCGCGTCGTCGTCAAGACCAAAGACGGGGAAGTCATGGTCAAGGAGCTCAAGCGCAAGAACAACAAGTCGGTCGAGCTCAAATCGCTCAACGCCGAGCATCGCGACCGCACCCTTTCGATGTCCGATGTCGTGTGGGTCGCGCGCATCGTCTGGGCGAGCCAGTAAATAACCCAACCGGCTAAGTTTGATCCTCATCCTGAGGAGGCGGCGAAGCCGCCGTCTCGAAGGATGTGTTCGCATGGTTCGAGACGCGCCTTCGGCGCTCCTCACCATGAGGATCAGACTACGCGCTGCGCGCCAGCGCACCGTCGATCATGTCGATGGTGTTCTGCAAACCGTAAACTGCGACGAAAGAGCCGAAGCGCGGACCTTTCTCCTGGCCCAGCAACACCTGGTAAAGCAGGTTGAACCAGTCGAGAGACACGCCGGGCTTGCCATCCTTTGCTTTCTTCTTCGGGTCGAGGAACGGCTCGCGGCGGCCGACCTCGTAGACCACATTCTGGATATCCTCCGGGGTCGCACCGGGCGCCAGTTGCGAGAGCGCATCGCGCAAGTCGGACAAGGCTGCACGTTCGGCGGCCGTCGGCTCACGGAATTTCTTTTCGGTCAGAACGAAGTCGCGGAAATAGTGGATCGCATATTCGACCAGCTGATTAAGCTTTGGATGCGTCTTCGGTGTCACGCCCGGCCGGTAGCGGCCAATGAAGCCCCACAGCGTATCGGCATTCTCGGCGTTCGAGGACGACACCAATGTGAGCAACATGCCGAACGATATCGGCATATCGATTTTCGGAGGCTTGCCCGAATAAACGTGCCAGACCGGATTTGACAGCTGCTGCCGGGGATCCTGCCGCTCATAGCCGTCGAGAAATTGAAAATACTCGTCGACGGTGCGCGGAATGACATCGAAGTAGAGCCGCTTGGCCGCTTTCGGTTCGCGATACATGAAAAGAGAAAGGCTTTCGGGGCTGGCATAACGCAGCCATTCATCGATCGTGAGGCCATTGCCTTTCGACTTTGAAATTTTCTGCCCCTTCTCGTCGAGGAACAGCTCGTAGTTAAAGCCTTCCGGCGCGATGCCGCCGAGCGCGCGGCAAATTTCGCCGGAGAGCTTCACCGAATCGATCAGGTCCTTGCCGGCCATTTCGTAGTCGACGCCGAGTGCAACCCAGCGCATGGCCCAATCCGGTTTCCATTGCAGCTTGCAGCGCCCGCCGGTCACCGGAGCAACCACAGACTTTTTGGTGTCAGGGTCCTCGTAGGTAATGGTCCCGGCCTTTGCGTCGTGCGCGGTGACAGGCACCTGTAAAACGATGCCGGTCTTCTGATCGATTGGCAGAAATGGCGAGTAAGTTGCCGCCCTCTCCTCGCGCAGCGATGGCAGCATGATCGCCATCACCTTATCGAAGCGCTCCAACACTTTGAGCAGTGCGCCGTCAAAGCGGCCCGACTTGTAGCATTCGGTCGACGACAAGAATTCATATTCGAAACCGAAGTGATCGAGAAAGGCGCGCAGACGCGCGTTGTTGTGTTCGCCGAAACTCGCATGCGTGCCGAACGGATCGGGCACCTGCGTGAGCGGCTTGCCGAGATGCTGTTCCAGCATCTCCTTGTTCGGCACATTGTCGGGCACCTTGCGCAGTCCATCCATATCGTCCGAAAAAGCAATCAGCCGCGTCTTCACCTTGTCGTCGGTGAGCACACGGAAAGCATGACGGACCATTGTGGTGCGCGCGACCTCCCCGAACGTGCCGATATGGGGCAACCCGGAGGGACCGTAGCCGGTCTCGAAGATCACTTCGTTTTTCGGAGATTTTTTGAGCCGGGCGACGATCTTGCGCGCCTCTTCGAACGGCCAAGCATTCGACTGCTCGGCGAGCTGGCGCAAGTTGGCAGCGGTTTCGGCAACGGACATCATGGTCTCCGGGCCGCGGACACTAGAAACGCCGCGCGGATACGTCAAATTCGCCGTTCAAAATGGGCTGACCGGAAAATAGCGCAGCCACAGATCGGTGAAGCGGCCCTTCTCCCAGAGCCGAAACAGCGCCCAATTGAACGCTTGCCGCAACAGATCGTTGCCGCGCCTCACCGCTATGCCGACACCTTCGCCGAAGAAACGGCTTTCCAGATAGGGCCCGCCGCGGAACGCACAACAGTTCGCGGAATCGGTACCGTTGAGCCAGAAGGCGAGCGAGACGCCGTCGCCGAACACGAGATCGACCTCGCCTCGTTTCAGTGCGAAGCGGGCAGCGTCCGCATCCGGATAGGGGTGAAGCTCGGCCTCGGTGAACAATGCCTTGAGATACGCTTCATGCGCGGTGCCGGCGACGACCGCTATTTTTTTCCCTTCCAGCGCCTCAGGGCGCACATCGTCGATCGCGCTGTCGCGGCGCGCCACGAACCGCGCCGGCGCCCGATAATAAGGATCGCTGAAATCGAGGCGCGTTCGCATTTCAGGCGTTGCCGCGATCGAGGCGATAATCGCGTCGCCATTGTTGCTGTTAAGCGCTGTGATCAAAGTGTCGAAACGGCGCATCTGCACCGTGCAAGCGACTTTGATTTCCTCGCAGATCAGCCGGGCCAGATCGACATTGAAGCCGGTCGGCGCGCCGTCAGGCCCGGTATAGTTGAAAGGCGGATAATCAGTCTCCGTGAGGAAGCGAATGATATTGATGCGTGAAAGATCCGGCCGTTCCGGCCGCCGGCGCGGATCCCAGAAGCCCGGCACCGACATGGTGTCGGGCGGAGGCGTGACGGTTGGTGGCGCAGGAGATGCGCCTTGCGGCGGATTGGCCGGCTGCGCCTGGGCCACGGCGACAGCTGCCGCCAGCGTGACCGCTATGGTTATAACGGCAACGCTGCCGCGTATGTTTTGACCACTCATCCAGTTCATTCGCCGGCCCTTACCAACGGAATCGCGGCGACCATACCATCGCCGCAGCGGCGGACCAGCCACAATCGAAACCGGACATTTATGCTAGGCCGTCAGGTGCCTCTCGATATCGTGCACCGGGTGCTTGACCAGATCCTTGTCGATCTCGGCACGGATGGCGGCGCGCAAAGCGTGCGGATAGACGTGGCGGATCATGCCGAGCGCGCGCGGTGACGCCACGAGGATCAGCGATTTCACCCTGCCGGCAGTGACGTCCGCATCAAGCCGTTGGGCGAGATGGGTGAGGAAGACCTGTTCGGCCTGATTGTGCCAATCCGTTTGAGCCACCGCGCTACTGCCATGGCCGACGGAACTGTGAGTGCGGCCGGGTTTGTCGGTACCGAGCAAATGCGTCGGCAGATCCTTTTGCTCGTGGACTTCGCGGGTTTTCAGATTTGGAAACTTGATATCGCCGGTATTCTCTAAAATCAGTGCTTTGGCGCCATCGCAGACAACCACCCACTCGCCGTGTTTAATCAGAAGCGCGGACATATTTTTATCTCCTCAAATTTACGCAAACCTAAAACGGATGAAGCTGAGACGCTTTGTTATGGATCAAATGCAGCAAAGCCCTGTTTTGTTGCGAATATTGCGCCGTCGAGAAAATCAGTTTGTGCCGTCGAGCAGCCGGCGGGCGATGACCTGGGCCTGAATCTCGGCGGCACCTTCGAAAATATTGAGAATGCGAGCGTCACATAAAATGCGCGACGCCGGAAATTCGAGTGCAAAGCCGTTGCCCCCATGCACTTGCACGGCGTTGTCGGCTGCGGCCCACGCCACCCGCGCGGCGAGCAGCTTGGCCATGCCGGCCTCCAGGTCGCAGCGGCGTCCGGAATCTTTCTCGCGCGCGGCATAATATGTGAGTTGACGCGCAATCATGATTTCGACTGCCATCATGACGATCTTGTCGGCGACGCGCGGGAAACCGATGATTGGGCCGCCGAACTGCACACGACTTTGGGCGTAACCGAGGGCTTGCTCCATTGCAGCTTGTGCAACTCCGATCGCACGCGCCGCGGTCTGGATGCGGGCGGACTCGAAAGTCTGCATCAGCTGCTTGAAGCCAAGGCCTTCGACGCCACCAAGCAGGTTTTCGGCCTTCACCTCAAAACCATCGAAGGCAATCTCGTATTCCTTCATCCCGCGATAGCCGAGCACTTCGATTTCGGTGCCGGTCATGCCCTCCACGGGAAACGGGTTTTTGTCGTCGCCGCGCGGCTTTTCCGCAAGCAGCATCGACAGGCCGCGATGGCCCGCCTCTTTCGGGTTGGTGCGCACCAGCAACGTCATCAAATCGGCGCGTACCGGGTGCGTGATCCATGTCTTGTTGCCGTAGACTTTGTAGACATCGCCCTCACGCACCGCCCGGGTCTTGATCGACGCAAGATCGGAGCCGGTGTTCGGCTCGGTAAATACGGCGGTGGGCAGCACCTCGCCTGAGGCGATTTTAGGCAGCCATTTTTCTTTTTGCGCGGCGGTGCCACTGCCGAGAATCAATTCAGCGGCGATTTCCGATCGTGTGCCGAGCGAACCAACACCGATGTAGCCGCGCGCAAGTTCTTCCGACACTACGCACATCGATTCTTTGCCGAGCCCCATTCCTCCGAACTCTTCGGGGATCGTAAGCCCGAATACGCCAAGCTCGGACATCTGCGCGATGATCTCGAGCGGGATGTAACTATTGGTGCGATGCCAGTTTTGCGCGTTGCCGATCACTTCACTGTCGGCAAATTTCCGCATTTCTTCCCGGATCGACTCCAGCGTTTCATCGAGACCACACGTGCCAATCGTGGCGCCATGGCTTGCGCGTATCAGTTCGATCAGGCGGGCGCGCTGCTCGGCGTTCGTGCCTTCGGCGATGAGGCGTTCGAGCGACGGGTTGATGCGGGCGGCGACCTGGGCCGGCGACAAGCCAAGATCCGACGGCCGCACCACCTCACCCTGGCTCATCGGGATGCCGCCCATGACCTGCGCGAGGTATTCGCCAAGTCCGATGCGGACGAGCAGGTCTTCGGTCTCTCCGAGGGTGCCCGCGCCGGCCATGCGCTCGGCATAGGCGGCGAGCTGGCGCACCGCTTCGACATAGGTGGCGAACCAGGCAAGCCCATGGGTGGCGCGCTGCTCACGGTCGAACACGCGGCCAACAACCCGCCCCTCAACGACGACGCGTTCCCGGACCTTTGCCGTCGCGTCGGCCAACAAAGCGTCGAGAGCCCCACTCGCCTCCCGGGCAAGCTCTACCAACTGATGGTCCGGAATTTGACGGGAAGCTGCGATCGACATGGGAATTTATGGGACTTTCACGCAATGGACCGGCGGCACCAGTGACAGTACGCGTGCAGTGCACAAAAGCAAAGCGCCCAAGCAAATTCGGGGCTTTTGGGAGGGCGGGCCAGTGGGATCAATGCAAATTGCTATAAAAATTAACTATTTCCGGCTTTCATTACAAAAGTACCTCTGCGCCGTGCCGCTGCCACCGGCGAGACCGAACCAGCTCATGCGCTTTTCCGACCTATCGCTTCCGTTCAATCGGATGGCCCGGATGCTCACCTCCTTTTCGGTGCGCACCCGCATCGTGGTCCTGGCGCTTATTCCCGTGGTCGGCTTTCTCGCGAACGGGCGCACTTACATTTCGGGTGAAGGGGATGTCGGCCGGGCCTTCGGGATCGTCACGCAATCCACCGGCCTCGCCGATGCGAGCCGCGATTTCAAAAGCGCGGTCGCGTCGATGCGCATCATCGTGAAGGATTTTAGCGTGATCCCGGATGACAATCTGGTGGTGAGCTTCGAGCAGGCGCACGCGCTGGCGGTCAAGGCGCTCGACTCGATTGCAGTGTCGATCGATCAAAATCGTACGAAAGATCTCGACGGCATGCGCCAGGATGTAATGGCGCTGCGCGGGACCTTCAGCGATCTGGTCCGTGAGCAGAAAACTCTTGGCTTTGAAGATTCATCCGGACTCCGTGGAAATTTGCGCGTGGCCGGCAATGCCGTCGAGCGGATCATCAACGAGAATATGTCCTGGTTGGCGGAAGCCGACGCGACGAAGCTTATGATGAGTCTTCTGACGATGCGGCATCATGAGGCTGACTATCGTGTCAACCAGAGCGAAGTGTCGCGGCAGCAATTCGAAATCAGTTACAAGAAATTCACCGATATCTTCGGCAACATTGATGGCACGCCGGCCATGAAGACGGCGCTCGAACGGCAAGTGAAAACCTATGCCGAAACCTTCGAAAAATGGGTCGAAGGCTACGACCGCGTGCGCCCGCTGCGTGCCGTAATCGATATCGATAGTCAGCGAATGCTGCCGCGCGCGGACGAGATCATCCAATACGCGCGCTTTACGGCGAAGGATGCGTCGCAACGCCTCGCTGCTTCGCAAGAAAGCACGCGCAGAGGCATTATCATGGTCGGCATCGCCATGGTCGCGCTTGGCCTTGGCTTTAGCTGGTTGATCGGACGCAGCATCACGCGTCCGCTCAATGGCTTGGCCGCGGTCATGAAACGCCTCGCCGCCGGCGATACTACCGCGCGGATACCCGCAACGACCGCGCGCGACGAGATCGGCGAAATGGCGCGCACCGTGATTGTGTTCCGCGATACGATGATTGAACGCGAACGCCTGGCGCAGACGCAAGCCGACGCGAGCCGTGCCCGCGAGCAACGCAGCGATATGATCGCGTCGACCATTTCGCAGTTTAAGAATTCGGCCGAAAGCGCGCTTGGCAAATTGCGCGGAGCGTCAATGAAGCTTGAAATGAGCTCCGCGGATCTCAACAAGGCCGCCGACACGGTGTCATCGGAAGCCGCCACAGCCAAAAGCCGCGTGACTGCCGCGTCGGAAAACGTGACCGTCGCCGCAAGTTCGGTCGAGGAGCTGGCGGCATCGATCGGCGAGATCGCCTCGCAGGCGGCAAAATCAACCGACGTGGCCGGCCGCGCAGTTTCGGAAGCACAACGCACTGTTACGACGATGTCGGAGCTCGGCAACGCCGCGACCCGCATCGGCGAGGTTGTGGGTCTGATCCAGGCCATTGCCGGACAAACCAATTTGCTCGCGCTCAATGCCACCATTGAAGCCGCGCGCGCCGGTGAAACCGGTAAAGGGTTTGCAGTCGTCGCGGCGGAGGTGAAGTCGCTCGCCGCTCAGACCGCCAAAGCGACCGAGGAAATCGCGGAACAGATCGGATCGATCCAATCGGCCGCCGCCGATGCTTCCCAGGCAATCGAGCAGGTGGACGCCATCATTCGTGAAATGTCGTCGATTGCCACGATGGTCGCAGCAACCGTTGACCAGCAGAATTCGGCCGTCGCCTCCATCGCAGAGGGCGTCAGCCGCGCCTCGGGCGAGGCGCGCGTGGGCGCAGAGGCGATGAGCCGCGTTGCGGACGTTACCACCGATGCCCGCGCAACGGCCTCCGACGTGAAGGACCTCGCCGATTCGGTCGCCGTCGAAGCCGAGGGCCTGGAGGCGCAAGTGCGCCAGTTCCTGACCAACGTCCAAGCCGCGTAAATTCCGTCGTCCGTGCAGTCGCGCTGGCACGGCCTTGCAAAGGCCGTAACAATAGACGATGTGAACGGCTTCCGCCTGCGGGAGCGCCCATTGCACGTTCTTAAGCGGTCACTGTTACTTGCAAACAATGCCTTTCGGCATTTCATTGACGACGACGGCTGGGCGATCGCGAGTCACATCGCGCTATCCACGCTGATGGCCCTGTTTCCGTTTCTGATCGTAGTCACCGCGCTCGCCGGATTCTTCTTCGGATCGAAGGAGCTTGCCGACGAAGCCGCGCGCATCTTGCTGGAAGCGTGGCCGCGGCAGGTCGCTGCGCCGATCGCTCTCGATATCACAGGAGTTTTGACGTCGACGCGCGGTGACGTGCTGACCCTGGGTGTCATGCTTGCCCTCTATTTCGCCTCGAGTGGCGTGGAAAGCCTGCGCATCGGATTGAACCGCGCCTACGATATTAAAGAGCCGCGTCCGTGGTGGCTGTTGCGGATTGAATCGATCGTCTATGTCCTGGTGGGCGCTGTGGCGATCCTGGCGTTCTCGTTCCTGGTTGTGCTTGCGCCACTAATCCTTGCAAAGCTCGTGCAATATATTCCAGCACTTGAGCAGTTCGGCGATTTGATTACGCTCTTGCGCTACACGGTGGCGGCCGTCGTGCTTGTCATTGCTTTAATGATCGTGCACCTCTGGTTGCCGGCGGGACGGCGCTCGTTCGGCCAGATCGCACCGGGCATCATCGCCACGCTGGTGTTGTGGTTGATCAGCGGCGCCTTTTTCGGACGCTATCTCGCCGATTATGCGTTTGCGTATGTATCGATGTACGCCGGATTGGCATCGGCAATGGTTGCGCTGGTATTTCTCTATGTCAGCGCGTCAATTTTCATTTATGGCGGCGAATTAAATTCGGCCATCGCCAAAATGCGGCTGAAGGAGCGCTAGGCCGTCGCTTCCTGCGCATCCTCAAATGTCTTCAATCCCGTCCGCACCGCGTTGACCATCACCGCCATGTTGCCGGGCGGATGCTGGTTCTTCCACATCTTCATGTGCGCGAGCGGGATGTTGTCCCACGTAAACACCTCGCTCATGCAGGGATCGATGCGCTGCTCAAGCACGAAACGGTTGGCCTGCGAGGCCTGCTTGAGATGCGCGAAATGCGAGCCCTGGATGCGCTTTTGTCGCATCCAGACGTAACGGGCATCGAACGTAAGATTGTAGCCGGTGGTTCCCGCGCAAAAGACAACCATGCCGCCGCGCTTCACGACAAGGCATGAAACCGGGAATGTCTGCTCGCCCGGATGTTCGAAGACGATGTCGACGTCGCGTTTGCCGGTGATGTCCCAAATCGCTTTACCGAAGCGGCGGGCTTCCTTGGTCCAATCGTTGAATTCAGCCGAGTTCACCGCCGGCATCTGACCCCAGCACTTGAAGTCTTTGCGATTGATGACACCCTTGGCGCCAAGATTGAGAACGTATTCGACCTTCGACTCGTCCGAAACGACGGCGATCGCATTGGCGCCGGAGGCTGCAACGAGCTGAACGCCAAAAACGCCGAGGCCGCCGGAGGCGCCCCACACCAGCACATTGTCACCCGGCCTGAGCGTATGCGGCGGATGGCCAAACAACATGCGATACGCAGTCGCGAGCGTCAGCGTGTAGCAAGCGGCTTCTTCCCAGGAGAGATGACTCGGCTTGTGCATGAGCTGACGTGACTGTACGCGACAGAACTGCGCGAACGATCCGTCCGGTGTCTCGTAACCCCAAATTCGTTGCGACGGCGACAGCAGCGGATCGCCGCCATTGCAGTCTTCGTCATCGCCGTCATCTTGATTGCAATGGACGATGACCTCATCGCCAACCTTCCAGCGCCTCACTTTTGCGCCAATGGCCCAAACCACGCCGGCCGCGTCGGAGCCCGCGATGTGATACGGATTTTTGTGACCGTCGAGCGGTGAGATCGGAATGCCGAGGCCGGCCCAGACACCGTTATAGTTGACGCCCGCGGCCATGACATAGACGAGCACCTCGTCCTCGCCGATCGGCCAGGTCGGCACCACTTCGAGCTGGAACGATTTGTCGGGAGGCCCGTGCCGCTCCTTGCGGATCACCCAGGCGTGCATCTTTTCCGGCACATGACCGAGCGGCGGGATCTCGCCAACGCCATAGAGATCCTTGAGCGGAGCAACACTTCTCACTTTCGCGACAGCCGGCATCAACGTTCTCCCTGCCTTCATAACAGTCTGGCGCAAATTATGTTGCATCGCAACAACAGCTTGGGAAAAGCCAAAACCGGCTGTCCCACAGTGGCTTAGCAGGTGCCCCGCGGGCGCTTCAAAGATCTGGCGGCGCGACTCTTAAGGGTTTTGCAATGCGAGCCGGACTAGCGTGGCAAAAATCACCCCAGAGCGCGGGATGTCCGAACAGATCATTCGCCGAACTGGACGGATCGTGGACATGCGAGCCACCATGCCGTGGCTTGTCGCTGTCAGCATCTATGTCCTGCTCATCGCACTGGGGCCGCGGCTTCTCTCCGATCCGGACACCTATTCCCACATCGCGCTCGGCCGCTGGATCCTCGAGCACCACACTGTTCCGACGGCTGACCCGTTTTCCGCGACGCTGCGAGGGACACATTGGGTTGCCTTCGAGTGGCTATCGCAAATCGCTTTTGCAACGGCTTACGCCGTTGGAGGTTGGCTCGGTGTTGTCGTGTTGACGGCAGCTGCAGTTTCTACAGCGTTCGGTCTCATGACCCGATTTCTCGTGCGCGAGTGGCAACCGACCGCCGTGCTGGTTGCCGTTCTCGCTGCGCTTCTGCTGACAGCGCCACATCTTCTTGCGCGCCCGCACATTCTGGCGCTTCCCGTGATGGTTGCCTGGATCGGCACGCTGATCCGCGCCGTCGATACGCGCAGTCCGCCGCCGTGGCTTCTGCTGCCCCTGATGACGCTATGGGCAAATTTGCACGGCAGCTTCACGTTCGGTCTTGCGATGGTTGCGCCGATCGCGTGTGACGCGCTTTGGCGCGCTCCCCATTCCGAGCGATGGAAAGTTATCCGGCAGTGGACTCTCTTTGCTATCCTCGCTTTCGCCGCTGCTTGTCTCAATCCCTACGGCCCGGAAATGATCCTGGTGACATTCAGGACCATTGCGCTGGGCGCGGCCCTGACGACCGTCACAGAATGGCGCTCGCAAGACTTTAGCCACCTCGGTGGATTTGAATTGGTCATGCTTGGCGCGTTCGGCTTTGCGCTTTATCGCGGCGTGACGTTGCCTTGGCTGCGCATTGTGATGGTGTTCGGCATCCTGCACCTGAGCCTGTCGCAGGTGCGCCATGCTGACCTGCTCGGATTGCTTGCTCCCTTACTTCTCGCCCGGCCGCTGTCCGAACAATTTGCAGCGCTTGCTGCGAGCCGGGCGGGTGCAATCGCACGCGCGGCTCCATGGGCCCCTGCCGCAGCAGTGTCGCTGCTAGTCGTCATTACAGGATTAGCCGCGCTGAGGAACGATGTGCGTCCTTCGGTCAAAATTACTCCGGCGAATGCGATTCATGCGATCGACATTGCCAAGGCTGGCACAATCCTCAACGATTACGACTTTGGCGGTTACCTCGACTTTGTCGGCGTTGCGCCATTCATCGACGGGCGCGCCGAGCTTTATGGACAAGCTTATGTGCTCCGTCACGACCGCGCATTGAGCCTGCAAAATCTCCCCGACTTCCTGCGATTGCTCGATGAGTACCGCGTCGGTGCGACCTTGCTCACACCATCAACGCCGGCCGTCGCGCTACTTGATCGCCTTCCGGAATGGAAGCGCGTTTATGCCGATGACGTCGCGGTCGTCCATACACGGCGGTAATCCTCGACCCTCAAATTTTCGGCAAGGCAAAGGGCCGTCGACGCAGCCCCGGCTTTAGTATTCAATCTCCCACTGTGCGGCAGCCATCGGGGGCGAGCCGCGACATTCGGGGAGGACGCCATGGACCTTCAAGGCCTCATCATTCTGATCATCATCGGCGCGATTGCCGGCTGGCTTGCCGGCCAGATCGTCAAAGGGATGGGCTTTGGCCTGATCGGCAACATCATTGTCGGCATCGTGGGCGCCTTTATCGGCACCTGGGTGCTCGGCGCCCTCGGCATTGCCATCGGCGGCGGCATTATCGCCTCGATCATCAACGCCACCATTGGCGCCGTGATCCTTTTGTTCATCATTGGCCTCGTGAAGCGGGCTTAATCCCCGCTTTCTGCGCGACAGGACGCCCCATAAGCCAGGCTCCGCCGGCACAATACCGGCGGGGTGGACGATGTTGCATTGCAACAAGCGCTGGGCCACACTGGCGCCTGGCGACCGATGCGCGACAAACCGTGGATTTTCCGCACTTACGCCGGCCACTCGACGGCCGCGGATTCCAATGCGCTCTATCGCAAGAACCTGGCCAAAGGGCAGACGGGCCTTTCCGTCGCCTTCGATCTGCCGACCCAAACCGGATACGACTCCGACCACGTGCTTGCCAAAGGTGAAGTCGGCAAGGTCGGTGTCCCTATTTCTCACATTGGCGATATGCGCGCGCTATTCGAGGGCATTCCTCTCGATACGATGAACACCTCGATGACCATCAATGCCACCGCAGCGTGGCTGATGGCCCTTTACATCGCGGTCGCCGACGAACAGGGCGCACCGCGCGGTGCCCTGCAAGGCACCATCCAGAACGACATCATCAAGGAATATCTCTCGCGCGGGACCTACGTGTTTCCGCCAGCGCCCTCGATGCGGTTGATCAAGGACGTGATCCTGTTCACCACCAAAGAAATTCCGAAATGGAATCCAATCAATGTGTGCTCCTACCATTTGCAGGAAGCCGGCGCGACGCCGGTGCAGGAGCTCGCCTTTGCGCTCGCCACTGCGATTGCGGTGCTCGACACGGTGAAAGATTCCGGTGAAGTGCCGGCCGAAAAATTCGGCGAAGTGGTCGGCCGCATCTCGTTTTTCGTGAATGCCGGCCTGCGTTTCGTCACCGAGCTGTGCAAGATGCGGGCGTTTACTGAACTTTGGGATGAAATCACGCGCGAGCGTTACGGGATTACCGACGCGAAACACCGTCTGTTCCGCTACGGCGTGCAGGTGAATTCACTCGGACTGACCGAGCCCCAGCCTGAAAATAACGTGGCGCGCATTCTGATCGAGATGCTGGCCGTGACGTTGTCAAAGAACGCGCGCGCGCGTGCTGTGCAACTGCCGGCCTGGAACGAGGCGCTCGGCTTGCCGCGCCCCTGGGACCAGCAATGGTCGTTGCGAATGCAGCAAATTCTCGCTTACGAGACAGATTTGCTCGACTACGGCGATATCTTTGACGGTTCAGGCGAGATCGCACGCAAGGTCGACGAACTCAAGCGCCAAGCCAAGGAAGAGCTCAAGCGCATCGAAGAGATGGGCGGCGCCGTCGCCGCAGTCGATACCGGCTATTTGAAACAACAGCTGGTCGAGTCGAATACGGCGCGGCTGGAGGCTATCGAACGCGGCGAGCAGATTGTCGTCGGCGTCAACAAATACCTCGAGAGCGAGCCCTCGCCATTGGCGGATGCCGCCGATGCTATTCTCACCGTCTCCGATGACGCCGAACGCGGGCAAATTGACCGGCTGAAAGCCTGGCGTGCCGCGCGCGACAATGCGGCGGTCGCCGCAGCCTTGAAAGAGCTCAAACGCGCCGCCACCAGCGGCGGCAACATTATGCCCGCGTCGATCGAATGCGCGAAAGCCGGCGTGACCACAGGCGAGTGGGGCTGGACATTGCGCGAGGCCTTCGGCGAATACCGCGCGCCGACCGGCGTCGGCCGCGCCATGCGCAACGATGTGACCGGCCTCGACGACATCCGCGCTGATGTCGATCGCGTCTCGCGGAAGCTGGGGCGGCGGCTCACCTTCCTGGTCGGCAAACCAGGGCTCGATGGCCATTCTAACGGCGCCGAGCAAATCGCCGTGCGCGCTCGGGATGCCGGGATGCAGGTCGTCTACGAGGGCATACGGCTGACGCCCGAAGAGATCGTCGAGGCCGCGCGCAGCCAAAAGGCTCACGTGGTCGGGCTGTCGGTGCTTTCAGGAAGTCACTTGCCGCTGGTCGAAGACGTCGTCGGCCGCATGAAGCGGGCCGGGCTCGATGTGCCGGTGGTCGTGGGCGGAATAATTCCGCCGGAGGATGCTGCGGAGCTCGAGCGGGCCGGGGTCGCGGCCGTTTACACGCCGAAGGACTTTGAATTGAACCGCATCATGTCTGACGTCGTCCGTATCGTCGAACGCGCCAGCGGAACGAGCAATGTTTAAACTGTAAGGCTCGTCAGCATTTGTGCGAGCTTTCCCGGGCTGACCGGCTTCACGATATAGAAGTTCATTCCTGACGCACGTGCCGCCTGCTCATCGCCGCTTTCACCGTGGCCGGAAATGCCGATCACCGGCACCTGCCCAGCCTTGCCCGGCAGCGCCCGGATACGCCGTGTGGCCTCGACGCCGTCGAGGCCTGGCAGCGTGATATCCATCAGCACGACCTCATAGCCGCCGCGCGCAGCCGCCTCGACCGCCGCCTCGCCGGTCGCTACGAAATCGACGCGATGGCCGAGCTCTCGCAAGATCGTGTTCATGACGACGCGGCCATATGGATTGTCCTCGGCGCAAAGAATCGACAGCGGGCGAGCGGACGTCGGACGCAAGTCCGTTTGATTCGTCCCAGGATGTGCATCGACACGTCCGGCCAGCACCGTCAGCCTGAATGTTGAACCGACACCCGGTTTGCTGGTGACCGTGAGATCGCCGCCCATCGCCTGGGCGATGCGCTTGACGAAGGACAGGCCGAGGCCTGCGCCCCCGTAACGCCTGGCAATTTCGACACTCGCTTGCGCGAACGGACGAAACAAGAGCTTCAGTTCGGCTCTGCTCATGCCGATGCCACTGTCGGTGAGCGTGAAAACCAGCCGCACCCGTTTGCGCGCAGCAGCTTCGGCGTTCACGGCAAAAGTGACCGCACCTTCCGGGGTAAATTTGACGGCGTTGTCCGCAAGGTTTTCCAGCGCGGCGCGCAGCCGCAAGACGTCTCCAGAGACCAGACCGGGCAAATCGCTCGCAACTTTAATATCGGCGGTAATCGCCTTGTTGTTCGCGCGCGCAGCAAGAGCTGCGCCGACGGCCTCTGCCAGTACGCGCGGCGAGAATGGCTCATTGCGCAGAACAAGACCGCTGGCGTCCGCCTTGGCAGCATCGACGATCAGCGTGGCGAGCGCAGCCAGGTGGTCAGCACCGCTTTTGACAGCGTTTGCCCATTCGCGCTCGCGTGCGCCCAAATCCGATGAAGCAAGCAACTCGGCCAGCGCCACGATGCCGGTGAGCGGTGTGCGGATGTCATGAGCGATACCGGCGAGTGAGGCTTCGATTGCGCGCGATCCAGCAGCTCCGCGCGCGCGCAAGCGCCGCCGTTTGCCGGCCTTTTTCCTGCGCGTGCGTTTCGCCATTCCCTTAACCCCGACCCGGACAATGGCACGGAAGGGGCGATCAATCGAGCCCGACCAGCTGGCGGATGTCGGCGGGCGTCGCCCCGCCCGCGCGCAGTTCGCGCAGGCCGGTTGCCTGTGTCGATTTCGAGAGCTTCTTGCCCTCGGCATCAAGGATGAGACGGTGATGGTGGTAACAAGGCTGCGGCAGGCCGAGCAGCGTCTGGAGCAGCCGATGCACGGCCGTCGCATAGAACAGGTCGCATCCGCGCACGATGTCCGTGATGCCCTGTGCCGCATCGTCGAGCACCACCGCAAGGTGATAGCTCGTCGGCGTTTCCTTTCGCGCGAGGACCAGATCGCCCCAGGCTGCGGGGTCGGCCGCAATGACACCGGTGTCGCCGGCGGGGCCCGCGCCCGTTTCCACCCAACTCAGTGAGCCGGCACGCGCAAGCGCGGCGTGCATGTCGAGCCGCAACGCATAAGGCTCACCCGCATCCATGCGTCGCTTCCGCTCGGTGCTGGACATGTTCTTCGCATCGCCGGGATAAAGCGGCGCGCCGTCAGGATCGCGCGGCCAAGGTCCATCCGCTTCGTGCCCGGCTACCAGGCGCGCAATCTCCGCGCGGCTTTCGAAGCTCGAATAGATCAGCCCCATCGACTCAAGTTGGATAAGGACCGCACGGTAGTCGTCGGAGTGCTCCGACTGCCGCCATACAGGCTTTTCGCCTTCAACCCCAAGCCACGCCAGGTCTTCATGGATCGCCGTTTCATATTCCGGCCGGCAGCGGACGGCATCGATGTCCTCTATACGCAACAACAGCCGCCCACCTTTCGCGCGCGCCATATCGGCGTTGAGCAGCGCTGACAGCGCGTGACCGAGATGCAGATAGCCGTTTGGCGATGGCGCAAAGCGGAAAACGGGTGGCATGGCTTTTCTATCTACCGTCTTGCTTGCTACACGGATAGCGCATGACCCATTTCCTTCATACCCAAGACGATTTGCAGGCGGGGCTTGTCCAGCTGTTGCTTACAGATCCACGGCTCAAACCGGTTGCGGACAAAGCGGGTGCCTTTAGCCTGCGACGGCGCGAAGCGGGATTCCCCGGCCTGTGCGCCATCGTTTGCGGCCAGCAGCTTTCGACCGCCAGCGCAGCCGCAATACGTGCGCGCCTGTTCGCCGCATTCGATCCGTTTCACCACGACACGGTCCGCCGCGCGCGCGTCGACAAGCTCAAGCGTCTTGGTCTCTCCGCACCTAAGATCAAGTCGATCCGGGAAATTGGAAAGGCGGTCGCCAAAGGCCGCATCGATCTCACGGCCGTCGGCAACATGGACGCGGATCGAGCCCATGCGGCACTCACGGCATTACACGGAATCGGGCCATGGACCGCGGACATCTATTTGCTCTTTTGTCTCGGTCATGCCGATGCGTTTCCATCCGGCGATCTCGCGGTGCAGGAAGCTGCACGCATCGCTTTTGGTTTGCGTAAACGCCCCGACGCCAAGCGGCTTACCAAATTGGCCGAGGCCTGGCGTCCATGGCGCGGTGTGGCTGCGCATTTGCTCTGGGCTTATTATCATGCTGTGAAGAAACGGGACGTGGTGCCGGTTCAGCCGAATGGTCGGCCGAAAGAAACGGCCGGCAAGAAATCAACGACAAGGAAAAAGAAGAATGGCTGAACTCGACGGCCCGCGGCTCGAGCCGCGTTCAGGACGTGCGCAACAGTTGGTCGTTTTTCTGCATGGCTACGGCGCCGACGGCAACGACCTGATCGAAATCGGCCGCGCCTGGCAGGGTCTGCTGCCTGACGCAGCTTTCGTCTCGCCACACGCGCCGCGCCCGTGCGGCCAGGCGCCCGTCGGCCGCGAGTGGTTTCCACTCACCTTTCGCAACCCGGACGAACGCTGGACGGGCGTCAATCAAGCTGCGCCGATTCTCGAAAGCTTTCTCGATGCAGAACTGAAACGGCGCAGTCTGCCGCCTTCGGCGCTGGCGCTGGTGGGTTTCAGCCAAGGCACCATGATGGCGCTTCACGTGGGGCTGCGCCGCGCGGTCGCCCCTGCGGCAATCGTGGGCTATTCGGGCATGCTGGTGATGCCGGAAAATGGCGATCCTGGCACATTTGCCGCCGAAATCCGCAGCCGGCCGCCCGTCCTGTTGATTCACGGCGATGCGGACGAACTGATTCCGGTCCAGGCGCTATTTCACGCAGCGCAAGGCCTGGCCGCGCTCGAGGTGCCGGCGGAATGGCACATCTCGGCGGGAATCGGCCATGGCATCGATCAGGAGGGGCTGCGGCACGGCGGCGAATTCCTGGCGCGGTGCTTTGCGCGCCGTAAATAGCAGACTTGCGGGTAACTCCCCGTTCCGGCTTCACAATCCTGTCACGCTGCCCTATTACTAGCGCGTTAGCTGCGTGGCGGCAGCGTTCCAAGGAGGTCAAGGAGCGTCGCTTGAACGTGCACGTTTCGCCTGCTGGTTTTCCGGCCCTGGTGCTCAACGCGGATTTTCGGCCGTTGAGTTATTACCCGCTGTCGCTGTGGTCCTGGCAGGACGCGATCAAGGCGGTCTTTCTCGAACGCGTAAACATTGTCGCCAATTACGACCGTGCGGTTCATAGCCCATCCTTCGAGATGAAGCTGCCGAGCGTGGTTTCGCTCAAGACCTTCGTGAAGCCTTCGACTCACCCCGCCTTCACGCGCTTCAATGTTTTTCTGCGCGATCGTTTCTCCTGTCAGTATTGCGGCGATCGCGACGACCTCACCTTTGACCACCTGTTGCCGCGTTCGCGTGGTGGCCACACCACGTGGGACAATGTCGTGGCCGCTTGTTCGCCCTGCAATTTGCGCAAAGGCAACCTGACGCCTAACGAGGCCAGGATGTTTCCGTCGCAAATGCCGTTCCAGCCGACAGTCCATCATCTGCACAGGAACGGCCGGCTATTCCCGCCCAACTATCTGCACGAGAGCTGGCTCGACTATCTCTATTGGGATACGGAACTCGAGCCGTAAGGCAGCAAACCGGTTTTTGCATTGGAGTTTGTCATGATCGATACGCTGCAAAACCGTGGCGGCGGACGGGCTGCGCTGTTCGCTATTTTCTTATTGGTCGGTGCCTTCGCCATTCAGACGGCATCCGCCCAGCAAGCGCCCGCCACTGCGGGACCGCCTGATCCAAAACTGGTTGAGGATCTGGTCGCCGCCAACCGGATCCTTGCCGACCAGGGGCTCCTTGATGGCTGGGGTCACGTTTCTGTTCGGCATGATCGCGATCCTAACCGTTTCCTGATGGCGCGGGGGATGGCAGCCCAACTTGTCACCGCACAAGATATTATCGAATTCGATCTCGATAGCCGGCCGGTCGACACGCACGGCTTGCCGATGTCGGCACTATTCACCGAGCGTTATATCCACGGTGAGATTTACAAATTACGTCCCGACGTCATTGCAATCGTGCACACACACGCCCCCTCGCTCATCCCATTCGGCGTCACGAAAGTACCGATGATGCCGATGTACCACCGCTCGGCCTTCATCAGTTTCGGAATTCCGGTTTTCGAAATCCGCGATCGTGCCGGCATGACCGATATGCTGATCCGCAATACGACACTCGGCCACAATCTCGCCGAGACACTTGGCGATCACCCCGCCGCATTGATGCGAGGCCATGGCGCGGTCATTGTAGGACCATCGCTGCCGCGCGTGGTGGGGCGCACTATTTTCCTCGCGCTCAACGCCACACTCCAGGCTCAGGCCATGAGCATGGGAACACCGATCACCTACATGGATCCTGAGGAAGCGCGCAAAATCGAAGAGCGCGAAGGGCACGGACTTGCTCGCACCTGGGAGGGCTGGAAGCAAAAGGTGATGGCGAAGCCGTGAGCGCTATCCGCCGGGAAGCATCCGCTGGAGAACGCGATTGCGACGAATGAAATAGTGGTAGAGCCCGGCCAAGATGTGCAGGCCGATCAGCGTCAGCATCACATAGTAAGCCAGCAAAGCATGCACGTCTCCGGTCCAGCGCCAGCCCGGTGCACGCGGGCCGACTAATTTCGGCAATTCCAATCCAAACATCACGATCGGCATGCCGCGCCATGAGGCGCTGATCCAGCCCAGGATCGGCACCACGAACAGCAGCACATAAAGCAGCCAATGTACGATGCGCGCGGTTTGGATTTGCCACGGCGGAATACCATCGAGCGGCGCCGGCTCGGCATGGGTTGCGCGCCAGGCGAGCCGAATGATTGCGACAACAAGAATTATGATTCCGAATGAGAAATGCAGGCTGATCAGGGTTGTTACCGGCGTGTTGCGACCGATATGCGGCATCGTCCATGCGACAACAAATTGCGCAACCAGGAGCACCACAATCAGCCAATGCAGGATTTTTGCAGTGGACGTATAGCCGACCGGTCTAGCCATATGTCCTCGCGCCCTTGTTTTGTAACGAATCCCGCCTATATGCATTGCAGCGATGATGTTGAGCTCAAAGGCTTCGTCATCGAGCGGCCACGAATATGCAACGGGCGACGCCGGATGTACGCGCGCCTTCGCAGTTCGTGGTCGTAAGTGTTTTTGGGGGCCTCAAGCTCTCGTCTTCAGCCGCTCCTTGTCATAACCCGCGACGCGCTTGTAGCTCTCCGATAATGCGATGAGCTCTTCGCGGCTGATGACGTCATCAATATTCGTGAATGGCTTGTCGCCGGTGCGCCGGTACACTTCATGCAGAATTGCGTCAGGAGGCGCCTTGCGATTCGCCAACACCACCTCGCTGGTGGCCGGAAGACGTTTCGCCTCATAGGCCTTGAGCGCGGCGACCGGATCGGCAGCGGCGGACAGCGCGTCGGTGAGCGCACGGCAATCCAGAATGGCTTGCGCCGCGCCATTGGCGCCCCGCGGATACATCGGATGGGCGGCATCGCCAAGGAGCGTCAGGCGGCCAAAACTCCAGCGCGGCAATGGATCCTGATCGACCATCGGATATTCGAGGATCGCGTCAGAGCTGGTGATAAAATCCGGCACATCAAGCCAATCGAAATGCCAGTCTGCCATTGCCGGCAGAAAGTCTTCCAGTTTCCCGCGCCTGTTCCAATCGCGCGCCTGATATTGCGGCGTCTCGATATCGCACACCCAATTCACGAGCTGGCGCCCCTCAGCGTCCACATTGTTGCGAATTGGATAGATCAGGAGCTTCGCCGGATGATGCCAACCGACGCGGATCATGCTGGCGCCGGACAGGAACGGTTTCCAGCGGGTGACGCCGCGCCACATGTTAATGCCGGAATATTTCGGCGGTCCTTCGTTCGGATAAAGTTGTTTGCGTAGTACCGAGTGAATTCCCTCGGCGCTGATCACAACGCTGCCTTTTTGCGACGGCAATGGCTTGCCGTTCACATCTTCGAAATGCGCAATTGCTTCCGGCCCATCATACTCAACGCGGGTACATCGCCAGCTGGTGATAACTTTGTCCGCTCCCGCGCGTTTTACAAAAGCATCGAGCAGAACCATTTGCAGGTCGCCGCGATGGATCGAAAACTGCGGCACGTCGTAACCGGCGAAACGCCCGGCCGGCTCGCTATAGATGAATTGACCGAAGCGATTGTAGAAACAATATTCGCGAGTCGTGACGGCGACTTTGGCGAGCGCCTCCTCCAACCCCAGCGCACACAATTCGCGCGAGGCGTGGGGTAAAATATTGATGCCGACGCCAACCGCCTTGAGTTCCGGAGCAGCCTCAAAGATGCGGCAGGCAATACCGGCACGATGCAACATCAGACCGAGGGTTAAGCCGCCGATGCCGGCGCCAATGATCAGTACTTCCATGCTGTTTTATTCCCGTATGACAAGCCGTATACATTCTAATCGGACGAGTTACCGCGTGCGAGTGAAGCCTTGACGCCCCAGACCGCGATGGCCGCAAGAAACAGTGACACCAACGCGTCATAGCCGGCCAGCGAAATCCCGAGGAAGCGCCATGCCGCCTCGTCACATCGCACGATTTTGATGTCCTGAAGTTGCTTGAGCAAATTGCCCGCCGAACCAAAACTGGTGATCGGGCCAGAACAATCTGTTGGGCCTGCCCAAAGTTTCCATTCGACCCCGGCGTGGTAGATGGACAGTCCAGTATTCCAGAGCATGACCGCGGTAATAACGGCAAAACCAGCAATCATCACCTTGCTCGAAGCACCATGATTGGAGCCAAGCCAAAGTAGTGCCGCAAGCGGCACGCCGACGTAAAAAGCGTTTCGCTGATCGAGGCAGAGCGGACACGGTGGGTAGCCAAGGACGTACTGAAAGAAAAAAAAGCCGCAAATCGTGAGGCCGCCGATAATTGTCACGATTACCGCAGCCGAAAATGGTGGGTCGCGGCGGATCAGTTCTATAAAATTGTTCATTGCACGCGCCGATTGTCCATCGATCCGATTGTGGGGTGGTGCCGGTGGTCGGGGTCGAACCGACACTCCTTTTGGGAACACGATTTTGAGTCGTGCGCGTCTGCCAATTCCGCCACACCGGCTTCAAGGTAGCTATAGCCGCAACTCCCTATACAGCCAAACAAAAATGCAACCCTTTGAGAGGACCCGTCCGCGACGTAAGATCGGCCAGCGGGATACGCCGTTTCAAGGAGTCGAAGATGAACGAAGACGTGCTGAATACCTCATTGCGCAAATTTCTCAAGACGGTTGGCGTCACATCACAACGCGAAATTGAAAAGGCCGTGCGGGCTGCAGTCTCTGACGGACGGCTCAAGGGCAATGAAGCCCTGCCGGCACAGGTGGTCCTCACCATCGGCAAAGTCGGCCTTAATTACAAGATCGACGGCACGATCGAAGTGGCGTAGCGGTCCGCACGGTCAAAGGCCGGCCAGCGCCTTTTTGTAGTAGGAAAGGTCGAGATATTTGTCCGGCGCACTCGGCGTGCCGCCCTCATACTGAGCGCGCAGTTTGAGGACATTCTTGACGCCTTCAATATCAATCGCACCATCGGGACTAAAATCATCCTTGGTGCTGTCGTAGGCCAGACCCGCGATGTCTGGGGGCAACTTTAATCGCTCCGCAAGCAGCGCGACGGCTTCTGTTCTGTTTTTCGGATCGAGACTCCAACGCCTTCCCTCGACATAAGCTTGCAAATATTTGACCAGAGTGTCGGCGTTCGCTGCACCCCAAGACCGCAACACGAACGCAGATGTTCCTTGATATGCACCGAGCGCCGCAGCGGCTGTGCCCATATCCTTGAGGCCTGCTTTTTCCGCCCGAACCGAGAAAGGCGGATTTAACATGGCGGCGACCATAGCTTTGTCTTTGGTCATTGCTTCCAGGCGAAATCCCGTCCCGCCAACGGATTTGACCTCATAGTCTCCTTTCTTGAGGCCCTTCTGCCGCAGCATTTCGTAAAGCTGGAAAGCGTAAGCAGTGTTGATCGCATCCACGACAACGGTTTTGCCTTTGATGTCGGCCAGTGAATTGATGTCGGGCTGCACGACGAGATGATTGAAACTGTTGTCGCCACCGAGCACGACAGCGATGTCCGCATTGGCTTTGTCTTTGAGTGCAAACGCATTGTCGATCGCCGAGTGCGCAATCTGGTAGCGGCCCTCAGCTAATCCGTTACGTAGTTCATCCGAATTCGGTGTGAACTTAATATCGACGTCCAGGGCGCGCTTGGCGTAGAAGCCCTTTGCCTGCGCCGCAAACATCGGCAGATTTTGCACCCCCGGAAAAACAATAACCGTGAGCTTGCTGTCCTCTGCGCGCAGCCCCTGCGGCATTACAGTGATAGCAAAAACTGCCGCGAACGCGGCGACCAAACGCTTCATCATGCTGTCCTCCCGACGACTTTGCTTATGTGATTTATAACACCGGCTCGGCCGCTGCATTCCTCCGGCCAAACGCTGCTTCCATCTCGCGCCGCACCTTAACTGCTGGATCGTTGGAATCGTAGGAAACGTCAGACCATCGAATTGCCTGCCCTTCGGCGATATCGCACTTGAGCTTCACGTTATGCGCGAGGCCAAGCGGCAACAATTCACGTTCAAGCGAAAATTCGGCCGGCGTCTGCTTTCCCCAAACGCAGAAGCCGCCCTCGCCGTCCAAAATCTCGCCCGACTTCAGGCCACGTTTTGCGGTTGCAACGACGTCGGAGCGGAAGCCGTTTGGCGCACCGGTGGGTTCCTTTCGTAGCGCTGCGCTGGCGACCGAAATGCCCAACTCCAGGCCAATCATATGAATTGGCCGGTAAAGCGCAGCGTATCTCCCACTTTTGTCCGGCAGCATCGCGTATTCCTTGAAACAGCGGCGCGCATATTCGGTGTCACCCTCGAACACCACGTAGGTCCCTAGTGCGAGATGATGCGGCACGTCGCGGCCGTCGCGGTACACTGATGATGTTACCTCGGTAACACCCGCCTTTTCGAGTGTACCACCCTCACTCTTGGGCTTGCAGATATCAGCGAGCTCGAAGCGCGTGGCCGGTGGAAAGCCAAGACCATCCGTTTGTGGCACTAGACCAGTCGCATTGCAGACCGCTGTCATCTCGATACCGGATTTCGTGCCGTCGACGAACGAGTTGAACATTTTTGGATTGATCGACTTGCGATCAGAAATATTCAGATATTTGTCGAGAATGTCCCAGACGTTGTCCGGGTTGGACTTGTGATAGTGCGGCTCATAGCGCGTACCCTTGCCAGCGCAAATCACCTTAAAGCCCGCCGTCCGCGCCCAATCAACGTGCTCGCAAATGAGTGCCGGTTGATCGCCCCAGGCAAGCGAATACACGACGCCCGCCGCTTTGGCGCGGCGCGCCAGCAACGGCCCCGCTAACGCATCGGCTTCGACATTGACCATCACAATATGCTTGCCGTGAGCGATGGCGCTAAGTGCGTGATGAATACCCGCGGCCGGGACGCCGGTCGCCTCAACGATGACTTCGATCTCCGGATCGGCGATCAAAGCTTCGGCATTATCGGTGACGAAAGTCGTTCGCTTCTTGTGCGCATCGGCAGGCGATGCAGCACCGAACAATTCATCCAGCCACCCAGCGCTCTTGAGCTGGCTGCGTGCGCGCGCGACATCGAGATCGGCAACACCGGCGAGGTGCATGCCTCGTGTCAACCGCACTTGCGCCATGAACATAGTGCCGAACTTGCCGGCACCAATGAGGCCGACAGTCACAGGCCGGCTATCCGCTTCGCGTTCGATCAGCTTGGCATGAAGGTTCATGCGCGAAACGGAAACACAGGCCCGGCGGCGACACAAGCGCCGTTAGAGCTGCTGCCAAAATGCTATTGGCAGAGGGCGCGGGAGACGAAGGTCTCTGTCGTGCACTCGGGGCCGGTCGATCGGCCCGACATGTAGACCTTGGGCGGGCAGACTTCGGCCGTGGTCATATCCAGACTTTTCCCGGAGTCGAAACCCTTCGCCTTGCACATTGTGCGTGCGGCGGCGACGCAGTCGGGAGCACCGTTCGGCGCCAGCTGGCATGTCTCATGGCCGCTAACGGCACGTGCCGCCGGAATGCGTACGACGGCGCCGGCAGCATCTTTTGCGCCGTCGACCGTCGTCTTCGCGGCGTCGCCGGCCGCACTGCTGAAACCTTCAACTTTTTTGCGCGCGTCCTTGAGTGACGAGCCAACATTTGCCGTCTGCTCTCCGAACCACCGGCTGAAAGTCGCGAGAAATCCTTCGCTCTGAGCAGGGGTTTGAGCCGGCGGTTGAGCCGGACTCACTTGTTCTTGCGCCGCAGCCAATGCAGAAACGAATATCATGCTGCTCGCGAACAAAAGTGCGAGCGTGCATAAACCCACTCTGTGATTCCGACGAAAGGTCAAAGCCTGCCTGATGCCCATGACTGGCCGAAACGAAATAGCGGAGCGCGCTTCCTCAAATCAAGTATAGCGCAGCAACGATACCGATGACGATAACCGCGGCGGCGAGTAGTACCCATAACCCGAGCCGCTTTTCAATAATATGACGTGCCCGATCGCCATAGCGGTGCAGCAAAAATGCCAGCACGAAGAAACGGGCGCCACGCGTGATAATCGAAAACAGCAAAAAGAGCCCAAGATTGTAGCCGGCAAATCCCGAGGTGATGGTCACTACCTTATAGGGAATCGGCGTTAGCCCTTTCAGAAGGATGATCCATGCGCCCCATCGCGCATATGCATCGCGGAAAGCATCGACCTTGTCGCCGTAGCCATAGAGATGGATCAACCAACCCCCGACCGAGTCATAAAGCAGGGCACCGATGCTGTAGCCGAGCAGACCTCCAGCGACCGACGTTACCGTGCACAAAGCTGCCATCACGTAGGCCCGCTCAGGGCGCGCGAGAGCCATCGGAATCAGCATGATATCGGGCGGCACCGGGAAAAATGAGCTTTCGGCAAACGAGACCGCACCCATCGTCCACATTGCATGCGGCTTATGGGCAGCGGCCACGCACCAGTCATAAAGACGGCGCAACAAAGAACGCGGCTCGGCGGCCTCAACGGTCATCGAGATACTCGTGAGGAGAATTGTGACGGATCAACGGCGCTTGCGGATACGCCTAGTCTCAAGTGTGACCACTTTACGCCGTGCCGCGGCGCGTACCAAATCTTTTGGTACCTTTTCGGCGATGCCGAACATCAGCTCGCGACGGCGCATTTCGGCCCAAACTTGATCAGGCTTTACGCCGGCGTGAACCCACAGCACCACGAGATTATAAAGGAGATCGGCACTCTCTCGGACCACTGCTTCGGGCTGGCCGTGCATAGCGTCGATGACCACCTCAACCGCCTCTTCGGCGAGTTTTTTGGCCATCTTCGCGCGGCCCGCACGCAAGAGCCGTGCAGTCCGTGATTTCGCCGGGTCGGAGCCGCGAACCGCGATTACCGCGTCGTAAAGACGAGCGACCGAATCAGTCATACTGCCCACAATATCCGATCTACGCCCAGAACCGGTTAACGCATGTGACAGCCGCCGCTAGAGCGCGGTAGCGGGCTGCTACCACAGTTATCGAGCGATTAACGCGTGAAATGGGTCCAAAGAGGGGCGTTCCGCGCAGGAATGCGGGCGTTTCCCTCCAGCGGCGTGTCGTCGCAATCGCCCCTACTCGCCTTCCGATAGCAACGTGGCATTGCCGCCGGACGCGGCGGTGTTCACCGTCACAACCTGCTCGATGGCGAACCGATGCAGGTAATTCGGGCCGCCGGCCTTCGGCCCTGTACCGGACAGGCCGCTGCCGCCGAACGGTTGCGAGCCGACGACAGCCCCGATCATGTTGCGGTTCACGTAGACATTCCCGTTTGGCAGCCACTCTGCGATGCGCGCAATCGTCGCCCCAATACGCGAATGGATGCCGAGCGTCAGTGCAGTGCCATTCGCTGCGATGTCGTCGAGCAGTTGATTGAGCTCGTCTGCACGCCAGCGCATCACGTGCAGCACGGGACCGAACACTTCCTCCATCAGCTCGCGCGCGCTATCGAGTTCGACGATCGTGGGCGCAACATAGGTGCCGCCCTCTGGTGGATTGGCGTCCATGCGGAACAGCACAGCTCCGCGCGCCTCCATGGCGGCGACCCAGCGATCAAGCTTGCCCTTGGCGTCGGCGTCGATCACTGGACCGACATGAGTTGCAAGATCACGCGGATCGCCAAGATTGAGTTCGCGCGCGGCGCCCACAACCATATCGAACACGCGATCGGCCACATCGTCCTGCACGCACAGTAGTCGCATTGCAGAACATCGCTGGCCGGCTGAACGAAACGCCGATGCTATAACGTCATCGGTCACTTGTTCGGGCAACGCGGTGGCGTCGACAATCATCGCATTCACGCCACCGGTTTCGGCGATCAGCGGCACTATTGGCCCGTCTTTTGCCGCAAGGGCGCGATTAATCAAGCGGGCGACTTCCGTTGAACCGGTGAAAACAACGCCCGCGATACGGCGATCGCTGGTGAGCATGGCACCGACCTTGCCGTCACCCGGCACCAGATGCAGTGAACCTGCCGGCACGCCAGCGGCGTGCAAAAGTTTTACCATCTCAAAGGAGACGAGCGGTGTCTGCTCCGCCGGCTTTGCCACAACGCAATTGCCGGCGACAAGTGCACCCGCGATCTGGCCGGTGAAGATCGCCAACGGAAAATTCCACGGACTGATGCAAGCGAAGACGCCGCGGCCGCGATAGCGCAATTCATTGCTCTCGCCGGTCGGCCCCGGGAGCGCCTTCGGCGAGAGAGTGCGACGTGCCTCGCTCGCATAGTATCGGCAATAATCAGCCGCTTCGCGCACCTCTGAAACACAATCGTCAATCGTCTTGCCGGCCTCGCTCTGCAACAGGGCGATCAGCCTGCCGCGGTTCTTCTCGATCAGATCACCAGCACGTTCGAGTGCAGCCGCTCGCTCCGCCACCGGTGTTGCATTCCACGCAGGAAATGCGGCCTGGGCTGCAGAGAGCGCAGCGGAAACAACGGCTTCATCACTTTCGTGAACCGTGCCGATTGGCTTTCCGTCAATCGGCGAATTGACCAACCGCTCACGCCCAGCCACTGCGACGCCGTCGATCAGTGGTTTTGCGGTCGCGCTCTGCGGCGCTTCACGAATTTCGTTGAGCAGAGCCTTAAGTGCAGCGTGGTCGCCAAACTCGAGGCCCGTCGAATTACGTCGCACAGCGCCGAACAAATCGTACGGCAGCGGAATATGTGAATGGCGCGCATGCGATGCATCGGCGATCCAGCTCTGTGGCCGGCGCAGAATCGTTTCGATGGGAACAGTTGGATCGGCCGCAACCGATACAAATGACGAATTGGCGCCATTCTCCAGCAACCGACGCACAAGATAAGCAAGCAAATCGGCGTAACCGCCAACCGGCGCGTAAACCCGACAAGTCAGATCGGGGAGTTCGGCAATCAATGCTTCGTATAGTGCTTCACCCATGCCGTGCAGTCGCTGAAACTCATAACCGGTTGTGTTACCGGCATCCTCGATGGCGCAGGCAACAGTCGACGCATTGTGGGTCGCAAATTGCGGATAAATCCTCTGCCGTGCCGCCAGTAATTTGCGCGTGCAATCGAGATAACAGAGATCCGTCATCGCCTTGCGAGTGAATACGGGATAGTCGGCAAGCCCCCGTTCCTGCGCGCGCTTGATCTCAGTGTCCCAATAGGCACCTTTAACGAGACGAACCATCAGTCGGCGATCGGTCGCTTCCGCAGCGTCCTTGATCCAGTCGATTACCGCGCCGGCGCGCTTCTGGTAAGCCTGCACTGCGAGGCCAAAGCCGTCCCAACCCCCAAGCGAAGAATCGCGTAATACCGCTGCAATAACATCGAGTGACAGCTCCAGCCGATCCGCCTCCTCAGCATCGACGGTGAAATTGAGTTCGTGCGTCTTGGCCAGTCGCGCCAGTTCCAGCAATTTCGGTACCAGCTCCAAGAGCACACGTTCTCGCGACAACGGTTCGTAGCGCGGATGCAGCGCCGACAATTTTACTGAAATGCCCGGACGGTTCGGCAGCGCCTCATTGCCCGCACTTTTGCCGATCGCGTCGATCGCATTGGCATACGACGCGAAATACCGCTCGGCATCTTCGGCGGTGCGGGCGCCCTCGCCCAGCATATCGAAAGAGTAGAGAAACTCGCGGTCCGAACCGGCACGCAAGAGCGCCTCTTCAATCGTCTGCCCCAACACGAAATGCGAACCGAGCAATCGCATCGCCTGGCGTGTCGCCGCGCGCACCGCCGGTAGCCCAAGCCGCTTGACCAGCGCCGTAACGATGCCTTCCGGGGTTTCTCCAGGGTGAATAACGCGGGCTGTCAGGCCAAGCGTCCAGGCCGACGCTGATACCAACAACGCGGCCGAACGGGACTCGTGATGAGCCCAATCGCCCGCCTTGAGTTTGTCTTCGATGAGTCGGTCGGCGGTGTCGGCGTCAGGGACGCGGAGAAGTGCTTCCGCCAAGACCATGAGTGCCAGGCCCTCTTTGGTGGAGAGCGCGTAGGCATGGAGAAAATCCTCGACGCCGCCGAGCCCGCCAACGCGAGCACGGATTGCGTCGACCAAATGCCTGGTCCGTATGTCGATACGAGCCTCGGCACTGGCGGAACGGCCGGCCGACGCCAGCAAACTGCTCGCAATAATTTCGTCCGCCGGCGCGTAAGGCGCCCGTAGCGGCGTAATGTCGCGTGCAAGCTGGTCGGCATTTGCCGGCGGCATGAATTGAACTCCGGACCGGTGCGCGAGCTTATCCTAAACCGGCGATTCTCGCGGCTTGAGAATGGCGACGTTCGAAATTGTGAACGACGGTATTAGTCATACAATCGCAAATTGTCTGACGGCCCTTTGCCCATGTCTTGCCCTTTGCAACCTCCTGTTCTTTGCTGTGTGAAGGCCGAGTCACGCACCGCCAGGTGCGCCGGCCAAAAAAGAAGGATCGGGTGGATGCGCGCATACCACGCCGGCCGATTGGCACGGGTGGCGCTGCTTCTTGTCGCGGCTCTGACGGGAAGCGCTATGGCGGCGGAAACGCCCGTCAAGATGACGCTCGACTTCAAATTCGAAGGGCCCTCGGCGCCTTTTCTGCTGCCGCTCGACAAGGGCTATTACAAAGCGGAAGGCCTCAACGTCACGATCGATCCATCAGCCGGGTCGCTCGAACCGATCCAGCGCGTGGCATCCGGTGAATACGACATGGGCTTTGCTGACATTAATGCGCTGATCAAATTCCGCGACGCCAACCCCAGCACGCCCATCAAGGCCATCTTCATGCTCTATAACCGGCCGCCATTTGCGGTCATCGGCCGCAAGAGCCGCGGCATCGCCACCCCGAAAGATCTCGAAGGAAAAACTCTCGGCGCGCCGGCCGCCGATGGCGCCTTCGCGCAATGGCCAATTTTCGCGCAAGCCAACAGCATCGACGTGTCGAAGGTCATAATAGAAAATATCAGCTTTCCCGTGCGAGAGCCTATGCTGGCAGCCGGCCAGGTGGACGCGATTACCGGCTACTCATTTTCCACTTATATCGATCTCAAAGACAAAGGCGTCCCGGTTGACGATATTGCCGTGTTGTTGATGGCCGACTATGGCCTGACGCTTTACGGCAACGCGATTCTCGTTAACTCGAAATTTGCTGCCGAATATCCTGACGCCGTCAAAGGCTTTCTGCGCGCTTTCATGCGAGGCTTAAGAGAGACCGTAAAGCAGCCATCGACCGCAATCGAATCCGTGCTCAAGCGCAATACGCTGGCGAGAAAGCCGGTCGAACTTGAGCGGCTCACGATGGCAATTCGCGAAAATATTGTTACGCCCGAGGTGAAGGCGAACGGCTATGGTGGAATAGACGACGCGCGCTTTTCACAAGCGATCGAACAGATCGCGCTCACCCATAAATTCAAAGCCGCGAAGCCAAAACCCGAAGATATTTTCGATCCGTCGTACCTGCCATCGGTCGCCGACCGAAAGTTCCACTAGACCTCGCCGGCGGCCAGTCTCGCGCTATTTGATGCGCTCAAGAATACTCACGTAATTCGCGACCGACGTTCCACCCATGTTGAAGATGCCGCCCAGGCGCGCATTCTTCACCTGCAAATCGCCGGCGGTACCCGTAAGCTGCATGGCGCAAAGCGCGTGCATCGAGACGCCGGTCGCGCCAATCGGATGGCCTTTTGCTTTCAACCCGCCCGAAGGATTTACCGGCAGTTTCCCATCCTTCTGCGTCCAACCTTCCAGGACAGCGCGCGCGCCTTGTCCTTCCGCAGTCAGTCCCATTGCCTCGTATTCGATCAACTCCGCAATGGTGAAGCAGTCATGCGTTTCAACGAATGACATATCGCCAAGCTTGAGCCCCGCTTTCGAGAGCGCCTGTTTCCAGGCGTGAGCGCAGCCATCGAATTTCAGAATGTCTCGCTTCGACATCGGCAAGAAATCCTGGACGTGTTCGGCCGCACGGAAGGCGATCGCCTTCTTTAATCGGAGCGCAGTGTCGACATCAGCGAGCACGACTGCGGCAGCACCATCCGAAACCAGCGAGCAATCGGTCCGCTTGAGCGGTCCGGCGACGAATGGATTTTTTTCGCTCTCGGTGCGGCAGAAGTCGTAGCCCAGATCCTTGCGCATCTGCGCATAGGGATTGCCGACCCCGTTTTTATGATTCTTGGCGGCAATCATGGCGAGCGCGTCGGACTGGTCGCCCCATTTCTGGAAATAGAGCCCGGCTATTTTCCCGAAAATGCCGGCGAAGCCGCCATCGATATCGGCTTCTTCGCGCACATACGAGGCCTTCAACAGGTTGCGTCCGATCTCCGCTGCCGGCGTCGTCGTCATTTGCTCCGCGCCGACGACGAGAACGATGCGCGCAGCCCCCGCATCGATTGCCTTGATACCCTGATGGACCGCGGCCGAACCTGTCGCACACGCATTTTCAACGCGCGTCGCCCGCTTGAACCGCAGATCGGGCGAAGCCTGTAATACCAGCGAGGCGGTAAAATCCTGGGTAGAAAAACCCGCATTAAAGTGCCCCAGGACAATTTCGTCGACGTCCTTGGGACCAATTCCGGCATCGGCAAGCGCGTCGCCGGCCACCCGGACGATCAGGCTTTCGACGGTCTCGTCGCTCAATTTTCCGAAGGGACTGTGGGCCCACCCGACGATACAGGCGGTCATCGAGGCCTCCTTTGCCGAATTTTAGTCGCTTTCCTCGGCGATGAGCTATTCGTCACCAGAATGTTCAGCTGCAGTTCACCGGCTTTGCCTACCATCCAAAGCTTAGATAGCCTAGCGCGGCCACCGATGGAACTTCCCCGTTTCCACGCCTTGGGATCGTGAACCGCGAACAATGACCGCTATTTCAAGCCGCTGCTCTCGCGTCATCGCCCTCGGCCTCGCCGCAGGAGCACTCGCATTTTCCGGCGCGGACCGTGCGCAAGCGGAAGCACAGCTGCTGATCGAGGCCTCGACCGGCAAAGTTCTGCATGCCGAAAACGCAACGTATCCGTGGTACCCGGCCTCGGTCACGAAATTGATGACAGCCTACACAACGCTGCGCGCGATTAAAGAAGGACGCATTTCGTTTAATAACCTGCTCACCGTCTCGCGTAACGCAGCCGCACAGCAGCCGACAAAGATGGGCTTCAATGTCGGCACCACCGTCACCGTCGACAACGCGCTGAAGATGCTGATGGTCAAATCTGCGAACGACATGGCGGTGACGATCGCTGAGGGCGTCGGCGGCTCAATCGAAGGTTTTGCCGACCTGATGAACGCCAACGCCCGGCGGCTTGGCATGACACAGAGCAACTTCGTAAACCCCAACGGACTGCCGGCGGAAAACCACGTCACCTCAGCGCGCGACCTCGCAATTCTGGCGCGCGCACTCATCCGCGAGTTTCCCGAATACGACAGCTACTGGCACATCTCTTCGATCCGCTACGGCAATCGCGTCATGCGCAACTACAATTCACTGATTGACCGCTACCCTGGCGCCGACGGAATGAAAACCGGGTTCATTTGCGCCTCCGGCTACAACGTTGTTGCTTCTGCTACGCGGAACGGCCGTCGGCTGATCGCGGTTGTGCTTGGCGCCTGGTCGGGCGCCGTACGCGCGCAAAAAGCGGCTCAATTGCTCGAGCGTGGATTCAATAGCGGCGGCTTGGCTTGGCTCACGCCTTCGCTCGGCACCGTCGATGCTTTGGCACCGATCGACGCACAGCCGCCGAACCTGCGCGAAGAAATGTGTGGCGGGCACCGGCGCAAGCCGCCTTCCGAAGAGAACGAGGAGGAGCCGGAAGACGCGGCCGCAGCGGCTACTTCCACCGGTGAATCGAGCAATGGGCAACAGGCGTTCATGCTTTCCAGCTTGAAGCCCGCCAACGGCAAATTCGTGCTCGGTCCCGCAGTCGAAACGACGCCGCCGATCGTCGTGTTCACCGGGCCTGCAGACCATCCGGACGCGGTTGCACAGACCGCGAGCGCTTCGCCAAAGAAGAAAAAGAAAGTCGTCGCCAAGACGGACGGCGCTGAAAAGCCGGCCAAGCCCGAAGGCGCGGCCAAACCAGCCAAAACCGCCAAGCCGGCAAAGCAAGCCAAGCCGAAAGTCACCTCGGTTAGTCAATGAGCGACCCCGGCCAAAGCGCCGGACGGCGCCAGCCGCCGACGCCCATACCGCTGACCGTGCTCACCGGTTTCTTAGGCGCCGGCAAGACCACATTGCTCAATCGGCTTCTGAAGGACCCCGCTCTCGCGGAGACAGCGGTGATTATCAACGAATTTGGTGACGTTTCGCTCGACCACCTGCTGGTCGAATATGTCGGCGACAACATGGTCCTCCTGCAATCCGGGTGTCTGTGTTGCACCATGCGCGGCGATCTCGTCGATGCGCTGGAGACACTCCTGCGCGATCTCGACAACCGGCGTTGCACATTTCGCCGTGTGCTGTTGGAAACGACAGGGCTCGCCGATCCCGCGCCTGTGCTGCACACCGCCATGTCGCATCCCTACCTTTTGTTGCGTTATCGACTCGACGGTGTGGTCACCATGGTCGATGCGATGAATGGCGAAGCGACGCTCGACGCTCATGCCGAAGCGGTGAAACAGGCCGCGGTCGCCGATCGCATTGTTCTGAGCAAAACTGACCTCGCGGATGCCTCGCAGCGTGAGCGCATCGTGGCGCGGTTACGGGCCCTCAATCCTGCAGCGCCTATTCTCGATGCCGCCAAAGGCGAGGCGACGCCGGACCAGCTCCTCGGCAGCGGCCTTTACGATCCGGATAAAAAGATCCCCGACGTCAAAAAATGGCTCGCCGCTGAGGCTTATGCCGATACTCACGCTCATCATCACCATCACGACGTAAACCGGCACGATAAGCACATCGGTTCCTTCGTTCTGACGACCGATGCAGCCATACCGGCAGGCACGCTTGAGATGTTCCTGGAATTGTTGACGGCGACCCACGGCGCGAAGCTTCTGCGGGTCAAAGGCATCGTGAAACTTGCCGAAATGCCCGAAACGCCGATCGTCGTCCATGGCGTGCAGCACGTCTTTCATCCGACCGCGCGGCTCGACCGCTGGCCCGACGACGACCACCGTACTCGGCTGGTATTCATTACACGCGATCTCCCCGAACACACCGTGCGCGAGCTATTCGAGGCCTTTCTTGGCGTTGCCGCACCCGACCGCCCTGATCGCGCTGCCCTCACCGACAATCCGCTCATTCCATTCGGCGGCCGTTAGCGTTTTCCGGGCGCCCTCATCAACCTTGCGTGCGCAGCGGGTTGAAATCATGCTAACGGTGACTCGAGCGTCGGCTATGCAAACGAAAAAGTCCGGCGTGGGGAAGCGTCATGGAACGGCTTTGGCTTCGGCACTATCCGCCGGGCGTCCCCGGCGATATTGATCCGTCGCGTTATCCATCGCTGGTCGCGATGTTTGAAGAAGGCTTCAAGGCTTACGCAGCCCGTGAGGCTTGCATCTGCATGGGCAAATCCGTGACCTATGCCGAACTCGACGAGGCATCGCGCGCGCTCGCTTCATGGCTACAAAGCCGCGGCTAAAGCGCGGCGATCGCGTCGCCATCATGATGCCGAACGTGCCGCAATATCCCGTGGCGATCGCAGGTATACTGCGCGCCGGCTGCACTGTCGTGAACGTCAATCCGCTCTATAAGCCACGCGAACTGGAATTTCAGCTCTCCGACGCCGGCATCGAAGCCATCATCGTCCTCGAGAACTTCGCGGCTGTGCTGCAACAGGCACTGCCACGAACACCGGTCAAACACGTCCTGGTCGCGAGCCTCGGCGACATGCTTGGCCGCGTGAAAGGTACCCTGGTCAACGTTGTCGTTCGCCATGTCAAGAAGATGGTGCCCGCCTACGCAATTCCCGCGGCAACGATGTTCAATGATGCGCTTGCCTCCGGCCGCGGCTCAATATTTACGCCAATCGCGGTAAGCCCCGATGATCTCGCGTTCCTGCAATATACCGGCGGAACGACCGGCGTCGCAAAAGGCGCAATGCTCCTGCATCGAAACCTGGTCGCCAACATGTTGCAGGTGGAGGCGTGGCATCGGCCGATGGTCGACCTCCCGCCAAAGACCGATAATCTCATCATCGTCACCGCACTTCCGCTCTATCATATCTTCGCACTGACAGGGTGTTTCCTCCTCGGCGTGCGCACCGGCGGAACCTGTCTTCTAATTCCAAACCCGCGCGATATTCGCGGCCTCGTCAACGAACTCAGCCACTACAAGGTAAATTATTCCCGGCGGTGAACACACTCTACAACGCGCTCCTGCATAGTCCGGATTTCGGCAAAATCGACTGGAGCATGCTCAAGTGCGCAATCGGCGGCGGCATGGCCGTACAAAAATCCGTGGCCGACGCCTGGGTAAAGGCAACAGGCAAACCGATCATCGAAGGCTATGGCCTCTCGGAAACATCACCGGTCCTGACCTGCAATCGCGGCGACATCACGGAGTGGACCGGCACCATTGGATTGCCACTGCCTTCGACGGAAATTTCAATCCGCGACGACAACGACCATGAACTGCCCACCGGCGAACAAGGTGAAATTTGTGCGCGTGGCCCTCAGATTATGGCGGGCTATTGGCGACGTCCGGAGGAAACGTCCAAAGCAATGACAGCGGACGGCTTTTTCCGTACCGGAGATATTGGCGTGATGGATGACCAAGGCCGCGTACGCATCGTCGACCGCAAGAAGGACATGATCACGGTATCGGGCTTCAAGGTATTTCCCAACGAGGTTGAAGACGTTGCTATGAGTCACGGCGGGTTGATGGAATGCGCGCTGGTCGGCATTCCCGACGAGCATTCCGGCGAAGCTGGCAAATTGTATGTGGTCAAAAAAAACCCGGACATCACAGCGGCCGAGTTGCGCGCATTTCTCGTGAGCCGGCTTGCCAGCTACAAGGTACCGAAGCAGATTGAGTTTCGCGACGAACTGCCGAAGACAAATGTTGGAAAAATCCTGCGACGGGCACTGCGCGACGACGCCACTCAACCGCCAGCCGCGTAACGCCAATGATCGCGAGCGCAAGTGACATAGTTGTGTTTTGGCGCGACGCCGGGCCAGACCGCTGGTTTGAAAAGGACGCCGCGTTCGACAAAGAGATCGTCGACCGTTTTCTTGCCACGCACGAAGCGGCCGCGGCCGGCAAACTGTCGGACTGGGAACAGACGGCGCAAGGCACACTGGCCCTCCTCATTTTGCTGGACCAGTTCCCGCGCAACATGTTTCGGGGTGACGCGCGCGCCTTTGCCACCGACGCACTGGCCCTCGCAGTTGCTGCTGGTGGCATCGTGCGCGGTTTTGACGCCCAGGTTCCTGCCGCGATGCGTGGCTTTTTTTATCTTCCCTTTGAGCACTCGGAAGATCTCGCCGACCAAGAACGTGGAATCGCATTCTACAAGGCGTCCGGCGATGCCGACGGCCTGAAATGGGCCGAAATCCACGCCGACATCATTCGCCGGTTCGGGCGGTTCCCGCATCGCAACGCAGTGCTCGGCCGCACCAACACGGCGGGAGAGCAAGCATTCCTGGACGGCGGCGGTTTCGCCGGCTGAAAAAACCTCTCAACGCAAAATCTACGGGACGCTGCCCACCAGCTTTGTTAGGCTTGCGCCAACAAAAAGGCCGGTTCACAGCCGGATCGAGTGTCAGGGAGGCGACCTATGCTGCATTTGATGCACGCGCTTCGGCGTTTTTTGACGACTGTCATCTTCTCAATCCTGGCGATTGCGATTTCCACCGCCCTGCGCGCGCAACAGAATGTCGACGTCGGCGCTGCCGAAATTGGTGGCGTCGTCGCAAGCTCAAAAGGACCCGAAGCGGGCGTTTGGGTGATCGCGGAAACAACAGACCTGCCGACGAAGTTCGCCCGCATCGTCGTTACCGACGATCAGGGCCGGTATCTCATCCCGAACCTGCCGACAGCGAACTATAGCGTCTGGGTTCGCGGTTACGGGCTGGTCGACTCGCCCAAAATGCGCGCCACGCCAGGCATGACTCTTGATCTCACCGCGATACCCGCGCCGAACGCAGCAGCTGCGGCGCATTATTACCCCGCGATCTATTGGTACACATTGATGAAAATCCCGCCAGCAAGCGAGTTCGGCGGGAAGGGTGCGATTCCTGAAAAGATTACGCAGAACGACTGGCTTCGGCAGATGAACAATGTCGATTGCATCGGGTGTCATCAACTCGGACAGGAATCGACGCGTACGATTCCGGCCGCCCTCGGTCACTTCAATTCGGGCGAAGATGCCTGGATACGACGAACACAGTCGGGACAATCCGGCGAGCAGATGACCAACCGCCTCGCTGGCCAGTTCGGCGGCGTGCCTTACAAATATTTCGGTGATTGGACCGACCGGATCGCCAAGGGCGAAGTGCCGAAGATCGAACCGCCGCGGCCGCAAGGCATCGAGCGCAACGTCGTGATCACATCGTGGGAATGGTCGACGCCGGACAAATATCTGCACGACCTGATTTCATCCGACCGGCGCAATCCCACGGTCAATGCTTACGGCCCGTTGTTCGGTTCTCCTGAGTACTCGACCGACAACATGCCGATCCTCGATCCGAAGACGAACAAGGTGTCATTCTTCAAGATGCCGGTGCGCGATCCTGAAATGCCGGTATCGCTCGGGCCGGGTCACGCTGGCACGGTCAAACCGATGGCGGATTCGGCGTACTGGGGCAGCGAAGTGTTGTGGGATACGCGCGCCAACAACCATAATTCCATGTTCGACAAGCAAGGCCGCGTCTGGCTCACTGCAACCGTGCGCGGAATGGATAATCCGGCGTGGTGCAAGAAAGGGTCCGAGAACGAATACGCGAAAGTCTTCCCGCTGGATAAAAGCCCGCGGCAAGCCGCCATGCTCGATCCCAAGTCGATGAAATACTCATTCGTCGATACCTGCTTTGCCACGCACCATCCGCAGTTCGGTTACGACGCCGATAACACATTGTGGTTCAGCGGCACCGGTCAGGTTGCTGGATGGGTAAACACGAAGGTCTTCGACGAAACCGGCGATGCGCAGAAGGCGCAAGGCTGGGCGCCTTGGGTGCTCGACACCAATGGCAACGGCAAGCTCGACGAATTCGTTGAACCGAACGCCCCGGCCGATCCGGCAAAAGATCGACGCGTCACGGCCGGTTCCGGTCCCTATTCCGTCATGCCGAACCCGAAGGACGGCTCGATCTGGTACGCGATCGGGACCTTTGGAGGCCCGCCCGGATTCCTGCGCTTCGATCCCAAAACCAAACTGTCGGAAGTCTATTACATTCCGAAGCCGGGCTTTGGCATTCGCGGTGGCGACATCGACGGCAACGGTGTGCTGTGGGGATCGGGTTCAAGCGGCCACTTGATGAGCTTCGACCGCAGTAAGTGCAAAGGTCCGCTCAACGGCCCGAGCGCAACCGGCAATCACTGCCCGGAAGGCTGGGCGTTCTATAAATATCCAGGCCCCGGTTTCGAAGGCTTCCCCGACACGAGCGCGGAGGCGAGTTATTACACCTGGGTCGACCAGCACAACACGCTCGGGCTTGGCGAGAATGTTCCGATCTCGACCGCCAATCTCAGTGATGGCTTTGTCGCGTTCAAGGACGGGAAGATGGTCTCGTTGCGAATTCCCTACCCCATGGGCTTCTATGCCAAAGGTCTCGACGGACGCATCGACGACCCGAATGCAGGCTGGAAAGGCCGTGGTTTGTGGAGCACCAACGGCGACCGCACGCCGTGGCTGATGGAAACAGGCAAGGGCTCGAGCCCTCGCGCCGTACATATCCAGGTTCGCCCGGACCCGTTGGCGCACTAGCCATTGAGCCAAGCGAAAGGCTTCGTCGTATTATTTCCGACGGGGCCTTTCCTTTTGCAGCCTCTATGCGGGCGCAGAAGCCCTGGAGTAGCATCGCATCGAACGGCCGCCGCCGGGGCAGGCGCCGAGAAAACGTCACTAGGGAGTTGTCATGCGACACGTCGTTTCCGCCGCAATTATCGCAACGGCATTGGCATTTGGCGCTGGCGCGCAAGCGCAGGTGCCGGAAGGCTACCCGGCCGACTACGCCAAAATCGTCGAAGCCGCAAAGAAAGAAGGGCAAGGTCGTGATCTACGCGACCACCGACGCGGTCGCGGCCAATCCACTCATCAAGGATTTCGAAGCACTATATCCCGGCATCAAGGTCGAATACTCCGATCTCAATTCGACAGAACTTTATAATCGCTTCATCGCCGAAGCTGCCGCGAACAATGGCACCGCCGACGTTTTATGGTCGTCGGCGATGGACCTGCAAGTAAAGCTCGTCGCCGATGGCCAGGCTGCCACCTATCCATCGCCAGAAATCAAGGCACTGCCGAAATGGGCGGTATGGAAGGATTCGGCTTACGGCACGACGTATGAACCGATTGCCTTTGTCTACAACAAACGACTGGTGCCGGAAGGCGACGTGCCAAAGGACCACACCGACCTCTTGAAACTGCTGGAAGCCAAGACCGATTTTTACAAAGGCAAGATCACGGCCTACGATCCCGAACGTTCCGGCGTCGGCTACTTATTCTGCAACGAAGACATCAAGGATTTTCCGCAGGCGTGGGACTTGTTCAAGGCGATGGGCAAGGCGCAGGCCAAGCTCTACACCAGCGCCGGCGCCATGATGGAGCGTGTCACGTCCGGCGAGCATCTGATCGCCTACGGCATCTTTGGCTCTTACGCACTCGGCCGCTCAAAGAAAGACCCCAATCTCGGCATCGTCCTGCCGAAGGATTACACGATGGTGACTTCGCGCGTTGCCTTCATTTCGAAGAACGCAAAAAATCCGAACGCCGGCAAACTGTTTCTTGACTACATTCTGTCGAAGCGCGGCCAGGACATCATCGCCAACAAAGCGGATCTTTATTCGCTGCGTTCCGACGTCGATGGCGAGGCAACAATCAAGGGCGTTAGCCAGTTGATCGGAGACAAGGCACGTCCGGTGCCGATCGACCAGACGTTGCTGGAGAATCTCGATCAGGCCAAGCGACTCGCCTTCCTGGCCAAGTGGCAGCAGGCAAAAAAGGGACAGTAGGTATTTCGCCCTGCCCCGTTTTGGGCACGGCTAACCAACGGCGGCCATGCCCATTGTCGTGTACCGCGTGCTTGTGCTCGGCCTCACCACACTCGCGGTGGCGGCGCCGCTTTCACTTGTGGTCTATCAGAGCTTTTTGACAGCGCCGTTCTTCGACCCTTCGGCGAAGTTTGGACTGCTTGCCTATTCGTTCGTCTTTGCCGATTCCGATTTCTGGCAGGCGTTTTGGACGACCATCGCAATCGCCAGCGGCATGGCGTTGATCGCCGTACCGCTTGGCGCCCTGCTCGCTTTCCTGATGGTGCGTACTGACGTGCCAGGACGGAAATATCTCGAGCCGCTCATTCTGATTCCGATCTTCGTTTCCGCCGTGGTAATCGCGTTCGGCTATGTGGTCGCGATTGGCCCGGTTGGCATTTTCTCGACGCTGGCGAAGGACGTTCTCGGCTTCGTGCCATGGAATTTGTATTCGCTGGCAGCCTTGATCGCGATCGCCGGCCTGACCCATGTGCCGCACGTCTATCTCTATAGCGCCGCCGCCTTGCGCGGCTTGAGCACCGATCTGGAAGAGGCCGCACGCGTATCCGGCGCCAATCCATTTCGAGTCGCCGTCAACGTCAGCCTGCCGATGATTTTGCCGGCGATTTTGTTTGCCGGCGTGCTGGTGTTCTTTCTCGGGTTTGAACTGTTCGGCCTGCCGCTGGTCCTGGGCGATCCGCAAGATGTGCTTGTGCTGTCGACGTATCTTTACAAGCTCACCAACAAGCTCGGCGTGCCGTCGTATCAACTGATGGCCGTTGTTGTTGTCGCGATCATCGCCATCACCGCGCCGCTGGTTTTCATGCAACGTCTGCTGTTGCGGCAGGCGCAGCGCTACGTTTCGGTGCGAGGAAAGGGACTGAAAACGCAGCCGCTGCGCTTGCACGGCTGGCGCTGGTTCGCCTTCGGCTGCATCGTGTTCTGGCTTTTCATTACCGTGGTCGTGCCCCTGTTTGGCATTACATTGCGTTCGTTCGTGGTGACCTGGGGCGAAGGCGTAAAGCTGCGCGACGTGCTCACGCTCGATCATTACCGGGAGCTCACCGAATATCCGAATGTGGTCCGCGGCATCCTCAATACGCTCGGCATCGGGGTGATCGGTGGTGCCGTGGCCGTCGCCTGCTACACCGCCATCGCGCTCGCGGTACATCGATGGAATTCCGGATGGACCCGATTGGTCGACTACATCGTGATGGTGCCGCGCGCCATGCCAGGCCTGATCGCGGGTCTCGCGCTACTCTGGGTTTTTCTGTTCGTGCCGTTCTTGTCGCCATTGAAATCCACGATGGTCTCGATTTGGCTCGCCTATACGATCGTGTGGCTTGCCTACGGTATGCGCCTCGTCTCCGGCACCTTGCTGCAGGTCGCGCCGGAACTCGAGGAAGCTGCGCGCACCTCCGGAGCCAATGATCTCCGCGTAAAGCGCGACGTGACCGTGCCGCTGATCAAATACGGCATGCTGGCAAGCTGGCTTCTGATCTTCCTGATTTTTGTACGTGAATACTCAACCGGCATCTATCTTCTCGGGCCCGGCACCGAAGTGATCGGCTCGCTTTTGGTGTCGTTGTGGGGCACCGGCGCGATCGATCTGGTGTCGGCGCTTTCTGTCGTTAATGTGGTGATGATCGGCGTCGGCCTTGCCGTCGCGGTCCGGCTGGGAGTACGCCTGCATGGCTGACCTCATCGTCAAAGACGTCGCCCTTCGTCTCGGCGACAATGAAATCCTCAAAGGGGTGTCGGTCGTTGTCCCGGCCGGTGAGGTCGTTGCGCTGCTTGGGCCGTCGGGCAGCGGCAAGACGACACTCTTGCGAGCGGTTGCCGGATTGGAGCTTCCGCACAGGGGATCGATCACCATCGGTGACCGCGTGTTTTTCGATGAAGCGCGCGGCCTTGAATTGCCAGCTGAAGAGCGCGGATTAGGCCTCGTGTTTCAATCCTACGCGCTGTGGCCGCACCGCACCGTGTTCGACAACGTGGCCTACGGCCTGAAGCTGCGCGGCGTGTCTACGGAAGAGATCAAAACGCGCGTCGAGAAGACGTTATCGCAAATCGGGCTTGGGCATCTCGCCGCGCGTTATCCTCACCAACTTTCCGGTGGCCAACAACAGCGCGTCGCCATCGCGCGCGCGCTTGTCTACGAGCCGCCCGTGATTCTGCTCGACGAGCCTTTGTCAAATCTCGACGCCAAGCTCCGCGAGGAAGCACGCGCCTGGCTGCGCACGCTGATTGTCACACTCGGACTTTCCGCCATCCACGTCACGCACGACCAAGTGGAAGCAATGGCAATCGCCGACCGCATCGTTTTGCTCGATTCCGGCGTGATTGTGCAGGAAGGCCCGCCGACTGCCCTTTATAACGAACCAGCGACCTTGTTTGCCGCAGAATTCATGGGCAGCAACAACCGGCTCGACGGCACGCTGGTCGAGAATTCCGGCGGCCGGGCGACCATCGAACTGTTCGGTGAACGCATCACCGGCATCGCACGCACCAAAGCGGCGGGCGGAAAAGCGACCGGGATCATCCGCATCGAGCGTGTGCGTTGTGCTTCGAGCCCGGGCCCCAACCGGCTGAAGATGGAACTCAAAGCACCGATGTATCTTGGCGAGCGCTGGGAACTGGTCCTTGCCCGCGACAATCTTACGGTGCGCGCCTACGCGTCGGCACCGCTCGGACCGGGCGAACACTATGTCGAATTCCCGCCCGAAGCGCTGTGGGTGTTCTAGGGCACGCGCATGAGCGAATTCCATGGCGTATTTCCCTATCTCGTCTCGCCGGTCGACGAGCACGGAAAAGTTCTCACCGACGTGCTGGGCAAGCTTGCGTCCGACCTGATCAAAGCCGGCGTGCATGGCCTCACGCCGCTCGGTTCGACCGGAGAGTTCACTTATCTCAATCGTGTGCAGCGCGAAGCCGTCGTGCGGGCCACCATCGAAGCGGCGGCAAAGCGCGTGCCTGTCATTGCAGGTGTCGCCTCGACTGCAACGGCGGACGCGGTCGAACAGGCAAAGGCGTATCAAAAGCTCGGCGCCGACGGCATCCTCGCCATCCTCGAAGCATATTTCCCGTTGAAGGATGCGCAGATCGAGTCGTATTTTCGCGCGATCGCCGACGCGGTCGACATTCCGGTCGTGCTCTACACCAATCCGCAATTTCAGCGCAGCGACCTTTCGCTCGACGTGATTGCGCGCCTCTCCGAACATCCGCGCATCCAATACATCAAGGACGCATCGACGAATACCGGCCGCTTGCTTTCGATCATGAACCGCGCGCCACGGATGAAAGTGTTTTCGGCTTCAGCGCATATTCCGGCGGCGGTCATGCTCATCGGCGGGGTCGGCTGGATGGCAGGGCCTGCCTGCATCGTGCCGCGCCAGAGCGTGCACCTGTACGAGCTGTGCCGCGCGGGGAAATGGCCGGAGGCTATGAAAATCCAGCGCGATCTTTGGCGCATCAACGAGGCATTCGCGCGGTTTAGTCTTGCTGCGTGCATCAAAACCGGATTGCAAATTCAAGGTTATGCCGTCGGCGACCCGGTGCCCCCGCAAGCCGCGCTGGCCGGCGAAGATCGAAAGACGATTGAGCGTATTCTGGCGGATGTTGCAAAGCTGAAAACGGCTTGATTTACCAGCTGAAACCACACCCCAACCGAATGTTGATAGTTCCTCGAGGCGAAGGCTAGGCTTTCACTTCTTTACTTCTGGGCGGCGAAAAATCCGGCTAGCCTCACGCCTGCTCGCGCAACAAGCGCCTGATCACCTTGCCTGTCGTCGTCATCGGCATGGTGTCGATGAAAGCAACCTCGCGCGGATATTCGTGCGCGGACAGCCGCGTTTTCACAAAGCCCTGGATTTCGGATGCGAGCGCATCGGACGCTGTGTGGCCCTTTTTGAGAACAATAAATGCCTTTACGATTTCGGTCCGCAGGGCGTCCGGTTTTCCAATCACAGCGGCGAGCGCCACCGCTGGATGACTTATCAGGCAATCCTCAATTTCGCCGGGCCCGATGCGGAACCCCGCTGACGTGATGACGTCGTCATCGCGGCCGACGAAGCTGAAGTAGCCTTCATCGTCCACCACGCCTTGATCGCCCGTGGTCATCCACTCGCCAATGAATTTATCGCGGGTCGCCTCGGGCTTGCCCCAGTACTCCAGGAACATCACCGGGTCGGGACGTCTGACCGCGATCTGTCCGGTTTCGCCCGCATTCAGGGGGTTTCCGTCACCATCGATGACAGCCACCGTGTGGCCGGCGACGGGTTTCCCGATGGCGCCAGGCTTTGAAACGCCGAGCGCATTGCAAGCCGCGAGCACGATGTTGCATTCGGTCTGCCCGTAGAATTCATTGATTACCAGGCCGAAAGCCGACTTGCCCCACTCGTAGGTCTCTGCGCCGAGCAACTCGCCGCCGGAACCGATCGATCGCATGTTGATAGCGTGCCGACCTTTCGGATTCGGAGCCGCGCGCAGCATGCGCAACGCGGTCGGTGGAATAAAGGCATTGCGAATTTGCGCGCGCGCCATCAGCGTGAAGGCTTCCTCCGGATCGAATTTCTCGAAGCGCTGCGCCACGACCGGCACCCCGTAGTGCAAACCCGGAAGGAGTACGTTGAGCAATCCGCCGGCCCAGGCCCAATCCGCAGGCGTCCATATGCGGTCGCCTGCTTGCGGAAAAAAATCGTGGTGAGTTTCCACGCCGGGGAAATGACCAATCAGCACGCGATGGCCGTGCAGCGCGCCTTTCGGCTGCCCGGTGGTGCCGGATGTATAGACCATCATCGCCGGATCGTCCGCGGACGTATCGACCGCCGCAAAATTGGGCGCGGCGCGTGCCAGCTCCTTGGCAAAGCCAAGCGCGCCTTCGCCGGCGCCATCGAGTGAGAGTACGAGCTTGAGTGCCGGCAAATCGTTCCTGATCTCGGCAATCCGTTCCACCCCGCGCGCATTGGTGATCAGCGCGGCCGCGCCGGAATTCTGCAGACGGTAAGAGAGTGCATCGGTGCCAAACAGGACTGCCAACGGCAAAGCGACACCACCGAGCTTGTAAATTCCGATGTGGCTTGCAGCGACCTCGGGCGACTGCGGCAGCAGGATGGCAACGCGATCGCCCCGTTCGATACGGTGGGCGCGCAACACATTGGCGAGCCGGTTGGACGTTTCGCGCAGCCAGCCGTAGGTGATTTGATCTTCGCGCCCATCCGTCCGCACATGTAGGATCGCGAGGCGATCAGGCTCCTTTTCAGCCCAGCGGTCGCAGACATCGATGCCAATGTTGTAGCGCGCCGGCACGGGCCAGCGGAATTGGCGATAAAGCGAGTCGTAGTCTTTGACGCGAGGCAATACCGACATGAGCGCAAACTAGTCAGCGGACAGCATGAGAGTCCAGCCCGGCTTATTTCTTTCCCAGTATTGCGAGATATTGCCCCATCCCATCAGCCGCGACCGCGCCGCGCGCCGCCAGAAAATGGACGCAGCGTGCCGCCAAATCGAAAGAGCCGTAACAATGGTGCGCGACCAGCGCCAAGTGCTTCAGCTGCTCAGAACTCATTTTATCGGGCTGCGTAAAATCGCGCACATACACGATATCGGCTTCAAGAAGCTGATTCATTGACGCGAAAAGATTGTCGCCGAAATGCAGCGGTAGAATCATTCGCTTATTGATCTTGTCGAACATGTGCGGAATGAAGCCAAGCGCGCGCAGCGCCAGATCAATCTCACCGAACACGGGCTCGTTCTTGTAAAGCGTCACGAATGAAATTTCGCTCTGGATAGCAATTGCGTTCGAAAGTCGCGCGCTCCCGTTGCGAAAGACGGAAAGTTCACCGCCCTGCACGTCGATCTTCAAAAAGTCGAGGTGCGTGATTTCAGAGATGCTGTCGAGCTTACGCGTTTCGATCGGAAGCTCGCTCACCACCTGGCCGAATTGCGTAAACCCGGGAAAACAATCGAGCACGCGTGGTTCCGGCGTGAGCAAGCTGGTCATACCCGGCGCGTGGCATATTTTCAGGATGCCACTACCGCCGTCACCGACCGCATAAGGCAGATAGGTTTCCAGATCGCTTTTCATCGCGTTGAGCTTGGCCAGGCCCTCAGCCTGCGGCTCGAAGCCAACAAGCGTGCACAGACGACTGACCAGCATGCGCTTGTAAGGCGGATCGGTGTCGATCGGATTCGCGCCGATATCGACAACCGCAGTCAATCGCTCGGGGCTCAGAAGCTCAGTGAGCGGGTCCGACGTCGTCATGCTGGAAGCTGTCCCCAGGTCGAGAGTGCGCCAACCGAGCGCGGGTCAAGGGTACGTGGTGTGTTGATTCGAGGCAAAGACGGATTGTCCGAGCCGGAGCTATTTTTTTAAGCTCGATGCCAAATGAATGCGGACAAGATTTATGTGGCTTCGCAGCGTGTACAATATGCTTGCGTAGGAAGTCGGCAACGACAGGTGGTTTGCGTGCTGGTTCAGCTGTTCAAGTCTCGCATCAATTGAATCAGCATCGAAACCCTCTCCTCGCAATTCGATCTCGCTCTCGATCGATCTCATTTCATCGTACAGCCGCCGAATTCTCGACTGCATGACCCAGTCGTATATTTGCGGGAGAAACTTGAACATTGGATACAGCAACGCCGCGATCGGAATGAATACAACAATCAGCCGTTCGACCAAGGTTGCGACCCAGAACGGAAGATAATTTTGAAGGAACGGGCGCCCATTTTTATAAAAGCGCTGCGCTTCGTCACTGAGCGGGATATCAGTCGCCTCGGCGGCAGGAAATTGCCCAGCTTTTTGAAAAATTCCGGGCTGTGAATGAATCTGGACAGCAGCATCAAGCAAAAGATGCTGGATGGCCGGATGCAGACCCGCTCGCACTGCGAGACTGGCCTTCGGCGCCAATAACACGACGTCCGCGGGCGGGCGGTTGTTCAACAGATCGCTGACACTTGCCGGCAGCACGAGCTTGTTCAGGAAAGGATAAAGGGCAACGTAAGCATCCGCATGGGGAAAGCCTGCAAGCTCGATGCCCTTCGCATTCATGAGACGCTGGACAACCGGGGAATCCCAACCCGTGACGATAAACGCGGCATCGATCTCGCCTGCGACCAGTTTTTCAGCCGACACCTGCGGCTCAAATCCCGATAGTGCGCCAATTAAACTATCGAGCTTGAATCTTTGTATGAGCGTGAGCGCAAGCGCCCGCGTACCGCTTCCTTCAGGACCGATCGACACCCGTCGGCCACGGAGCGCCTGGATGTCTTGCCCAATTTCACTTCTGTAGAAGAACCACAACGGCTCGTAAAATATCGTGCCAAGCGATTCCACATCCGCCGCATCATCCACCGCAGTGGTTCCACCCTGTATGAACCCAACATCCACTCCCGCTTTGCGGAGTCGCGCCAGATTCTCGAGACCACCCGTCGTCGGCAAAAGCTGCAACTTCACTCCGGATTGCGACAGGATTTCACGGTAACGGATTCCCAGTTCGTAGTTGGCGCCTCCTACGGCGCCGGTAGCCATCACGACATCGCGCGGCGGCATCGTCTCAAAGATATAGACACCCGCCCCGATAAAAATCGCGACAACCCCGGCAATCGCTAAGAAAAGCCAAGATCTTTGCAGTTGGTCTCCGCTAAACATCAAGCGCGGTCCGTTTTAGGTCGATGATACGAATGTCTGGATTTGCCTTGCAGCATACAATTAATTTGTGTTCGAGCGCCTTTGCGCGCACCACATGAATAAAACGCGTCCTATCAAGACCATTGTACCACCCGTTGTATCAGACCGTGAGCGTCCGCGGCGAACACAAAGTCGGGGGGCGTCATCTTCAGGTATTTGAGCATTTATGCCTCCCGATATGTAAGTTTTGTCATTTTTTCGCGCGTTAAATCCGAGCGTATCAGCTAAACTCATAAGACAAGGTGCGAAGCGCTATACTGATCGAAGACAAAAAATATCGACTCGGGTCAATAGCGTCGATTTGGCCTTGCCGCGTTGGGGGTGATCGGGAATGCGCGAAACGGCATATTGGGCCGCGGTTGCAACACTCGCGCTATTCCTCGCTGCGTGCGCCGCCACCTTCAATGAACCGATTAATTTGCCGGTGGCGTCCAATGCGGCGATCGTCCCGCCCGGAACGCCGCCAAACGTTGGCGGCGATACGGTCGTGGCAATTGCGTTTTCTGGCGGTGGCACACGCGCTGCCGCGTTTGCTTACGGCGCCATGCGCGGCCTCGACCGCTTGCCGGCCAAGGGGCGCGGGTCCTATCTCGATCGGGTCATCTTCATCTCGGGCGTGTCGGGAGGATCGGTCGCTGCCGCCTATTTCGGCCTGAAAGGACACGCCGCGCTCGCGGACTTTCGCGAACGATTTCTGTTGAAGAACGCCGAGGAAGACCTCAACACCAGAGTCGGTCTCGTGAATCTGGCGCGAGGCTTCAGCGGTGGAGTCAATGATGCCTCGCGATTTGCGGGTTGGCTCGATCAAAATCTGTACGAAGGAGCGACGCTCGCCGACCTTTATCAACCTGGCAAGCCTATCGTTTGGCTCAATGCTTCGGATCTCTACAATCGCACACCGTTTCTGTTTTCCCCGGTCACGTTCGAGGCATTGTGCAGCGATCCACGCAAATATCCGATCTCACAGGCGGTTGCTGCCTCGGCTGCCGTTCCCGTGGCCTTTGTTCCGATTGTGCTCGCCAGCTTCTCCGACGCATGCAGCGTGCCGCTGCCGCCATGGGTGGATCGTGTTCTCGCAGACCGGTCCTCGGGGGCCCAGGTCCGAGCATTTGCGCAGGCCCTCAAACGTTATCGTGATCCGGAACAGATTCGCTTCGTGAAACTGGCCGATGGCGGCATCACGGATAATTTCGGACTCTCTGGCGTTGTCATTGCGCGCGAAGCTGCAGGACAGCCTTATTCGCCTCTGACCCGCGACAGGGCCGCCCAAATGCGTCACCTGGTATTTGTCGTCGTCAATGCCGGGCTTCCGCCACAAGGACAATGGGCACAGACCGTGCAGGGCCCGACCGGAAAGGAGCTGATCGGCGCGATCACCGACACTGCAATCAATTCCGCGGTGCGGAGCGGATTTGATGCGTTCCGACTGACCGTCAAGAGTTGGGAAGACGCGGCTCGCAAGTGGCGATGTTCGTTGTCGCGCGCTGAAGCCGTGAAGCTCGGCGCAACGGGCGATTGGCGTTGCAGCAACATCAGCTTTGACGTTGTGGAAATCAATTTTACCCAAATGGATCCGGCTCGTGCCGCAAGGCTCGACCGAGTACCAACCAGTTTTAATTTGCCGGAAGATGAAGTCGACCTGGTGATTCAGGCAGGCACCGATACGCTACTGGCGCATCCGACGGTGCGCGCCGTCCTTGGCAAAGCAAACTAGCCGCAGCGCGCAATGGCTCAATCCAATCTGACGCGAATAAAGCTCCAATACGGCGTTGTCGGTGATATAGCGTCCGTCGACTGCTTCCCGTCTGTTTGGCCCGACACAAAAGAAAATGTGCTCGATCCCGCTTCCAGTGGCTCAAAGCGTAAGACCATCACTTCGGCAGCAGTGTAGTCGCGCCGTTCGGGACATGCAGAGACATTGTCACCGCCGAGGTAGCGATAGTTGCGACCATTGGCGAGCAAATACGGGCTGTTGGCGCCTTTTGCAGGAAAGCAGACCTTTGCGAGCGCTGCCTGTGCCTGGATGTGGATAGCCGTGTGATCGGGCGCGCGGTCGATCTTTACGATCGCGACAGGAACTTGATTTTCGGCGCGGTGTGGCAAGGTTTGTGCTGCTATTGGAAACGCGAATAGCACCGTCATGATTGCGGCGCCCGCTCCTGGAAGTGCGCGCGAAAATCCGTGTGCCATGGTCCCCACCGAGCTACTCGAGGGCAATTATCCCGACAAAATGGACGTCGCCAAGTGGGTGCCGTGACGTGCGGGCGCTATCCCTATTTCTCGTCAGGCTCGGCCAAAATCAACGACCAGTAGACCTTGTATTTCGAGGCCGGCGTGTAGACCGCAGCGATGCCCATGCGTGACGCACCGGCCAGCAGCATATTGGCGCGGTGCGGACTTGAGTCGCGCCAGCCGGAAAACGCCTCGGCCAGCGTGTGATATCCGGCGCTGATATTTTCCGCTGCGGTTTTGGCGTCGTAACCCGAAGCTTTCAAGCGCTGGACAAACGGTTTTCCTGCGCCGTGATCGAGCTTGTCACGCTTGGCCATGATTTCAGCTTGTGCCTGGGCGAGCTTCATCAGCTCGGGATCAATCACAACCGCTGGCAGCCCATTATTCGCGCGATATCCGGAAATCATCGAGGCTGCGGCAGAGGAATCAAGTTCCGCGCCGGGTTGCGCCAGGTTGCGGTAAAAAGTCGGCTCAGCTTTCGGCAGGTGAGTATCGGCGCAGGCGCCGAGCATGGCGATCGCCAGCACTGCCAATAGCGCACGAGCGAAACTCATCGATGGAAATCCCCGAATCGAATTGTCAGCCTACGCTGTCCGCCGACCGTGGCTGAACCATGATGAACCCCAGCATATCGAGCCTCTGCCGACGATGCGCGGAACCGACAGTTGAGAGGCCTTTCACAACCTCCTGTGCTCCACTAACATCGGCCTAACAACAAGCCGTTAAACAACGCACCGGGAGAACAACTATGACCACTGCAGCACCGGCAGCACGCACTCCGGGCGCCAAACGCGCCGCTCCAGGCGAATATGTCTTTGACCTTGGGACGGTCGAGAAAATCATGGGCGGGCCTGCCTATTCAACCGCGCACGGCCCATGTGTCGAAGGCGACCGTATGATCGTCGGCCTGATGCGCATGAAGGCTGGGACGGGCGCTGAGCCGCATTCGCATCCGAACGAGCAATGGATCTACGTCCTCGAAGGAACTTTTCACGCCAATATCGACGGCAAGGAAGTCGATGTTAAGCCAGGCTCGGTCGTCTACATTCCGGCCAACACGGTGCATGCCGGCAAAGCGACGGCGGAGGGTGACGTCGTGTTCTTCACCGTCAAGGATGCATCACACAGTTTGCATGGCATCAAGGCGAGCTAAATCAACAGCGCGACAATCATAAAAAACATTCCGGCGCGCAATTTGGGTGGGGGATCGTATGAAACGTTTGATCGCGCTGCTGTTTGCTCTCGCCGCCCTGAGCGCGGACGTGGCGATGGCGCAGGAGAAATATCCGAGCCGGCCAGTCAAGGTGATCGTGCCCTACGCTCCGGGTGGTGCCACTGACATCGTCGCACGCATCGTCGGCGACGAATTTCAGAAGATCACTGGCCAGGGTTTCGTCGTGCTCAACAAGCCGGGCGCCTTCGGAATGCTGGCGATCGATGAAATGGTGAAATCAGCGCCGGATGGCTACACACTCATGATCGGCAATGTGTCGACCAACGCCATCACGCCGATAATCTACGCCAATAAGATGAACGCAGATTACACCAAGAGTGTCGTTGCCGTTACCAACTTGGTCGATGTGCCAGCATTTCTGCTCGTGACCACTGCGAATGATTTTCCGGTGAAGTCGGTCCCCGAGCTCATCGCCTACGCCAAGAAAAATCCCGGAAAAATACGCTACGGCACCGTCGGCATCGGCTCCTACCCGCACTATGACATGGCCTATTTCGCCAAACGTGCAGGCGACCTCGACCTTATGGGGCTTCCGAACAAAAACGGCGCCGCCGGCGTGATCCAGGACATGTTGCGCGGCGACGTACAGACCGCCTTCCTCAATGTGGCTTCGACCGCAGGACAGGTGCAGGCCGGGAAATTCCGCGCCTTGGCCGTGGTGAATCGCGTGCGGCTCAAGGAATACCCCGACATTCCAACCATGAAGGAAGTCGGTTACGCAGACGTTGGAACAGTGGCCTGGAACGGTTTGTTCGCGCCGGCAGCAACGCCAAAACCCGTACTGGAAGCGCTCTTTGCGGCCGTAAACAAGGCGCTGAGCTCGCCGGGGGCCATCGAGAAACTTCAAAAGCAGAACTTCAATGTGGTGCCGAACAAATCACTTGCGGATGCCAAGGTCTGGCTCGACGGCGAAATGAAGCACTGGCAGACCATTACTACCGCCGTGAAAATCGACGTCGCGCAATAAGGCCTATTTTACGCTCTGGAGCGCCTGCCAGATGCGCTCCGGCGTCGCCGGCATATCGAGCTGCGTGCCTTCGGGGAGTGCATCGAGAATCGCGTTCATCACCGCAGGTGGCGCAGCAGTGGTACCCGCCTCACCGGTCCCTTTCACGCCGAGCGGATTGGTCCGGCAGGCTATGGGATGATGCGCGACCGACATTGGCGGCATCAAATCCGCGCGCGGCATGGCGTAGTCCATGAACGACCCGGATACGAGTTGGCCGCCCGCATCGTAGACCGTGTTCTCCGTGAGCGCCTGGCCAAGACCCTGCGCGACGCCGCCATGGATCTGCGCTTCGACGATCGTGTGGTCGAGCACATTGCCGCAATCATCGACCGCAACATAGGAAACGATCTCAACTGCGCCCGTTGATGGGTCGATCTCGACCTCAGCGATATGGCAACCGTTGGGAAATGACGGCGGCACTTTAATACCGGCCTGCGTATCAAGGCTCTCGGGGATCACGCCCTGCCGCTTGAGCTCGGTCGCGCGCTCCGCCACATCGAACAGAGAGACCTCGCGGCCGGAATTTTTTACGCTGAACTTTCCGTCGTTGAAATCAATCTCATTTTCGCCCGCTTGCAAGAGCATGGCGGCAACGCGCTTGCCTTTCTCCAGCACAGCGTCGGCGGTCCGCGCGACGGCGCCGCCGGTCATCATCGCCGAGCGCGAGGCGACGGCGCCAAAGCCGGGAACATCGCGTGCGGAATCGCCGGAGGTCAGCGTGACGGATTCCGGCGCAATGCCCAAACGTCGCGCCGCGACACCGCCAAAAACCGTCTTGTGCCCCTGCCCGCTGGCGCCGGCTCCGACGCTGACTTGCACTGATTTTCCACCGATAAACGAAATGCGCGCGGCTTCCTCCGGAAACGCACCGGAAATCTCGAGATAACATCCGATGCCGATGCCGCGCAGCTTTCCGAGTTTTTTCGCCGCCTTTTTTCGCTCGCGGAAGCCATCATAGCCAACGGCCACCAGCGCCTGTTCGAAGATCGCGGGGAAGTCACCGCTGTCGTAGTTATTGCCGAATGCAGTGGTGTAAGGGATTTTGTCCGGCTTGATCAGGTTGCGACGGCGCAATTCGGCGGCGTCGATGCCGGTCGCATCGGCCGCAGCATCAATCACGCGTTCGATGAGATAGCTTGCCTCAGGCCGGCCTGCGCCGCGATAGGGCCCGGTTGGCAGCGTGTTCGTGAAAATACAGCGCGTGTTGAGCTGTGCGTGCGGAATGTCGTAAACTGTCGGCAGGCAACCCGAGATGTGCGTTGTAAATACGAAATGCGCAACACCGGTAAAATAAGCACCGAGATTGCCGATGCAATCGACCCGCAAGCCCAGGAAACGCCCGCGCGCACTCAGCGCAAGTTCGACGGTCCAGAATGAGTTGCGTCCCTGATTATCGGTGAGAAAGGCTTCCGAGCGCGTCGAAACCCAGTGGATCGGCTTGCCGAGAGTGCGCGCGGCGTGCAGCAGCGGGACGTATTCGGGATAACACCAGCCCTTCATGCCGAAGGCGCCGCCGACATCCTCCGTGAGAACTCGCAATTCCTCCGGCTTGATGTTCATGGCGCCGGCGATTTGCCCACGCACGCTGGCAACACCTTGTGTGCCGACGCGCAAGGTGAACTGCTCGCTGGCGGCATCGTAACTCGCGCTGGCGGTTCGCGGCTCGAGCGAGGCAACAACCAGCCGCTGGTTGACCAGTTCGACGCGCACCACATGCGCGGCTTCCTTGAAAGCCCGCTCGAGCGCGGCCTGCTTTTTGCCTTCGGGATCGGCCGGCGCAGTCCAGTCGAAGCCGATATTGCCCGGCGCTTCCGGCCAGAGCTGCGGCGCGCCCGGCATCGCCGCTGCACGCGCGTCGGTGACAGGTGTCAGCGCCTCATAATCGACAACGATTTTGTCGGCGGCATCCTGCGCAACGGCAGCGCTGGTCGCCACCACCATAGCCACCGGCTCGCCGACATGCATGACCCGCATTTCGGCAAGCGACGGGCGATGCGGCGAGACTGCTGTCTTGCCACCACGACCGGGAATCGGGTGCCCGTGCGAAATGGAATGATAGTGTGCGGGTGCAAGATCGGCCCCTGTTAGCACGGCAACCACACCCGGCGCGGATTTCGCGGCCGCTACATCGATGCGTTCGATTTTCGCGAAAGCATGTGGCGATCGCACAAAATACGCGGAGAGCGCACCGTCCGGTTTCACGTCGTCGCCGAAGCGGCCTTGCCCACGCAAGAGCGCATCGTCCTCAATACGTCCCGACCAGGCAATGTGGTCGTCATTGCGAGCGGCTGTTGATTGCGTCATGCGGTGCTCCGGCAAGCCTTAAAGTTTCCTATCTGTGATGCCAGCTTTGGCGTAGAGCGCATTAATGTGCGCCTTCACCTCCGGATCAATGGTGTCGTGCTCAGGCATATGTGCCCAGCCGACTTTAGCGCGGGCATAAATGGCCATCTCTTCGTCCTGTTGCGACGTGCCGCCGGAAATACCGTAGGCCCCCACCATCTCATCGCCCTTGAACACGGGCGCCGAACCGCCGCTCGCGGCGATGCGCCCGTTGGTCATGGCGGCAAGGCTAACAAGCAATTGCGGATTGCGCTCCTTGAACCATTGCTGGATCACAAGCCCATCCGGAAATCGTGGACTCATCGAGCGGAACGCCGCCACGGTGAAGGCCTTGGCGATGGCGGTTTCGGGCGTGATGAACCCGGCGTCATCCATCCGCTCAACCGCAATAAGGTGGCCTTCGGCCCCGACCACAGCGACCGAAACCGGCACGCCCATGGCGGCCGCCTTCTCGACCACGGCCTTGATGAATTCGCGGCATTCCACCGCCCGCAACTTGGCCATCCCCCGCCCTCCAGCGCATCCCCTTAAGCTTTGCTTAACCTCTTACGTCAGGCAATTAACTGCAAAAAAACGTGTTGGGGAATAGCGTGCGGCCCTACCTGGACGCGAACATGGCCGAGCATACATCCGCACACGCAAGCGCGCGCGATTGGCGTATGGTCGCTCTCGCCGGTTTTGCCAGCTTTGCGGTCAGCTTCGCATTGCTTCATTTTGTGCTGCCAGTCCCGATCACATCGATATCCGAGCCTGTCGCCTCTCTGTTTTTCGCCGCGGTCGTTGGATTGCTGGTCATGGCGATCATCACGGCCATGCTCGCTCGCAAACTACGCGTGGACAATCTGCGTATGCGGGTCGCGATCAACAATATGTCGCAGGGTCTATGCATGTTCGACGGCAACGAACGTCTGGTTATTTGCAATCAACGCTACATGGAGATGTACAAACTCTCTGGCGATATCGTCAAACCGGGCTGCACGCTCCAGAGCCTTCTCGAGTATCGAATCCACAACGGCAGCTTTTCACGCGATCCTATCGACTATCGGCGCGAGTTGACCAGCGCGATGGCCGCCGGCCAGACAACTACAACCGAAGTAAAGTCCGTCGACGGCCGATCAATCTCCATTATCAACCGTCCAATGTCCGATGGCGGTTGGGTGGCGACCCACGAGGATATTACCGATCGCCGCGATGCCGAGCGCGAACGCATCTCAATGCAGGAGCAGCAGCAACGCCGCACCATGATCGAGCAGGCGATTGCATCATTCCGCCAGCGCGTCGAAGACCACCTCAAGACCGTGGCCGAGGGCGCCAAGGCAATGCGCTCCACAGCCGGCACGTTGTTCAGCAATTCCGGCCAGACGTCCCAAAGCGCCGATGGCGCTGTGTCGACCTCGAACGAAGCTTCGAGCAACGTGGAAACCGCTGCGGTCGCGGCCGACGAGCTGTCTGGTTCGATCAACGAAATCGGCCGCCAACTTGCCAGGACGACCGATATCGTGCGCGCCGCGGTGAGCGAGGCGCACGGCACAAATCACCAGATTACCGCGCTGGCGCAGGCGGCACAGAAGATCGGCGATGTGATCAAACTGATCCGCGCCATTGCCGGTCAGACCAATCTCTTGGCGCTCAACGCCACTATCGAAGCGGCACGCGCCGGCGAGGCCGGCAAGGGCTTCGCGGTCGTGGCCTCCGAAGTCAAATCGCTGGCAGTGCAAACCGCCAAGGCAACGGAAGATATTTCAAAGCTGATCATGGCGGTACAGGCTGCAACGACGAGTGCGGTGTCGGCGATCAGCCGCATCTCCGGCCGCATGCAGGAGATTGACAGTTGCGCGACGGCCGTCTCTGCCGCGGTCGAAGAGCAAAGTGCCGCCACAGGCGAAATTTCGCAAAACGTCGCCAGCGCCTCCGACGGAGCGAAAGTCGTTGTATCGGTGCTGGGCGAGGTTTCCGGAGCCGCGGCGCAAACGCGCCAGTCGGCGGAAAGCGTCCTCACCGCATCGCAGGCCGTGGAAGCAGCAGCGGCTGAGCTGCGCACGGAAGTCGAAGGCTTTCTCTCGCGCGTGGCTGCCTGATCAGCCAACGAGCCCGCTCAGCCAAAAGAACAACGCGGCAAGCAGGCCGGCCGCAGGGATCGTGATGATCCACGCGGTTACGATTTCCCGAGCAACGACCCAACGCACGGCCGATACTTTTTTGGCAGCGCCCACACCGATGATCGAACCGGTGATCGTATGGGTGGTAGACACCGGGACGCCGAGATACGTCGCTGCAAATAGCATGACGGAGCCGGCAGTTTCCGCGCAGGAGCCCTGCATCGGCGTGAGTCGGGTGATCTTCGAGCCCATCGTTTTGACGATGCGCCAGCCGCCGGCCATCGTCCCGGCGGCCATCGCGATCTGACAGGCGATCACCACCCAAAACGGAACATGAAATTGCCCGCCGAGGTGTCCCTCGGAGTAGAGCAGCACGGCAATAATACCCATGGTCTTTTGCGCGTCGTTGCCGCCATGGCCGAGTGCATAACACGATGCCGAAAAGAACTGCACACGGCGGAAAAGGTTGTCGACGCCATACGGTGCCGACCGGACGAAAATCCATGACACGAGCAGCATGAGCAGCAAAGCGAGCAGCATACCCAGGCCCGGCGACATAAAAATCGCGGCGACCGTCTTGCCGACGCCTGACCAAACAATTGCGCTGACACCCGCTTTTGCGATGCCAGCGCCGACCAGGCCGCCGATCAGTGCGTGCGAACTTGACGACGGGATACCAAGCCGCTGCGTGACGATCTGCCAGACAATCGCACCCGCCAGCGCACCGAAGATCACACGCGAATTGACGACGTCGGCTTCGACGATGCCGCGGCCGACTGTTTCGGCAACATGCAGCCCAAAGAACAGGAAGGCGATGAAGTTGAAAAACGCCGCCCAGGCGACCGCATATTGCGGTCGCAGCACGCGCGTTGACACGATGGTCGCGATCGAGTTTGCGGCATCGTTCATTCCATTAAGGAAGTCGAACGCCAACGCCACAACGATCAGGCCGAACAGAAACGGCAAAGTCAGCGCGGCAGCGTCCATCGTCGTCCAGCCTTAAAACGATTACACGTGCTCGATCACGATGCCATGCATGACGTTGGCGACGTCGTCGAAGCGATCAACGACCTTTTCGAGGTGATCGTAGACCTCGTTCCCGACGAAAAAGGCCATGGGGTCGGTTTTTGATTTTGACAGATACAGTTCCCGCAATCCGATGTCGTGCAACTCGTCGGCGCGTCCCTCGAGTCGCGGAAATCTGCGCGGTCAAATCGCTGATGTGTACCGCTTCCGAACTGATCTGCCGCAACAACGGCACCGCTTCCTTGGCAAGCTCCGCACATTTCACGATCGCGTCGGCCATTTCCTTCATTTGCGGCGTGAACTCCGTCACATCGAACAGCATGACGCCCTTGGCCGTCTTCTGCATCTGGTCGATGCTGTTATCCATCGAAGTGATCAGGTCGCGGATATTGCCGCGATCGAACGGCGTGATGAAGGTGCGGCGTACGGCGATCAGCACCTCGCGGGTGACGTCGTCGGCGTCGTGCTCACGATCCATGACGATCTGGTAGTTGCGCTGCACAGCCGGGCCGCCTTCCAGCATGGCGCGCAAGGCCTGCGCCCCCGCGAGCACCGCCTGCGAATGGCGGGCAAACAGGTCGAAGAATCGCTCCTCCTTCGGCATCAAGGCGTGAAACCAGCGCATCATGGCGAAATCCCGGTGTCGAGTGAGTGGCCAGCAATGAGACGCTAGTCGGTCGGGGTGTGGTAGCGAAATCCGGCGAAACCCGCCTGTGGAAACATTGAATGCACCGAAATGCGGCGCTCCGGGCGTAGCACGGTAGCCAAGTTTAATACTATGAAAACAATGGCTTCGTGATGCTCCGCAATTACGCGTTTGGGCGAAGTTTTGCTGCATCGGGCGGCCGGGTCGGTTAGTTTGCCGAGGCAAGCGGTATTCGACGCGGAGACGTTCAATGCGGTTGGGCTACTTCACCATGCCCGTGCATCCGATAGGCCGGGACTGGTCGCAGACCCTGCGCGAGGATCGCGAGGCGATCATTCTCGCCGACAAGCTCGGCTTCTATGACGCCTTCGTCGGCGAGCACCTGACCGATACCTGCGAAAACATCACCAACAGCATGATGTTTCAGGCAACGCTGATCCACGACACCAAGACCATCAAGCTCGCGACCGGTACCACCAACCTCGCACAGATGCACCCGGTGGTCATCGCGGTAAACGCCGCAATGTTTGACCATCTGTCGCAAGGGCAATTCGTGATGGGCATCAGCGCCGGTGCGCTCACGTCCGATTCGGAAGCAATCGGGATTCTCGATCTCGACCGCAACAAGATTTTCGCCGAGGCGATCGATGTGATCCTGGCGGTGTGGGAGCGTGATCCGCCCTACAACATCGATTTCCCCGACAACCGATTCAAAGTTGGGTTTGCGCGCACCGCGGCACTCGAACTTGGCGTCGGCGTCCTGGCAAAACCGTTTCAGAAACCGCGGCCGGAGATTGTCGGCACCGTCGTCGCGCCATTCTCTCCCGGCGTTGTCTTGATGGGCAAGCGTGACTTCCACCCACTTTCGGCGAACTTCCTGCTTGCGAAACATCTCAAATCGCACTGGGCCAATTACGCCAAGGGTAAGGCGGAAGCTGGCGCTAAAGCCAACATTGCCGACTGGCGGGTGGCACGCACAATTTTCGTCGCGGACGACGACAAGGTGGCAAAGCGATATGGGCACAGCGAAGCCAACAGTCCGTACCGTTTCTATTTCGAGCAGATGCGCGCGAAGATGAAGCGCGGCAACCGGCTCTACGTGTTCAAGAGCTACAAGGAACAGCCCGACGACGAGATCACCGACGATTACGTAATGGACAATTGCGTGACGTTCGGCACCGTCAACAAAGTTGTCGATGAAATCCTCAAGATGCGCGAGGAGACGGGCGATTTCGGCGAACTCGTTTACGCCGGGCTCGACTGGGTCGATCCAACGCTTGCGAAACGCTCTATGCAGCTGATGGCCGAAGAGGTGATGCCGCGTATCAACGCGGCGATCGGCAAGCCGGCGAAAACCGCGGCGGAGTAATTCACTTTGTCATTCCGGGACGCCACAAGTGGCGGGCCCGGAATCCATACTCCGTAGCGCTGCGGGTTATGGATTCCGGGCTCGCTCGCTTCGCTCGCGCCCGGAATGACCGAGTATTCACACCGACATCGGATCAGTGCCCAAAGCCGCGTAGAGCCCGTGCTTGGCGCCTTGGGTGAACGACACATCTTTGTCGAGCTCGACTGAAGCCGAACGCACGCGTTGCGCGTCCGGCTCGGTCGCCGGAACGGGACCGCCTTCGGCTGCCGCTTTTGCCGCTCGCAACATGATTTTGCGCGTCATCACAATGCCGCGGTCGGTCGCGCAAAGATGCTCCTTGGTACGATCCTGGATCGCTCCCATACTTTCCTGAATGGAAGCATCCTGCATCGCAATGCCATCAACGCCGGTCGACGAATGACCGTGCTGTTGCAACTCGCGATCCATCAAATAATTATTGGATTTGTTAGCGAGCGGAATGAAGGTGCCGGGCACGTATTTGACGTGAATGCCCTCCCCATCCTGCATCGCCGAGATTTCCGATTTCGTGAGCGCGCGCTTGGGATGGTAGTTGATGCTCCACGCCCAACAGGTCTCGTCGTCGATCGGGACCCAGGCATGCGCGCCCAAGGGATGGCCGGCGCGCGGGGGGATGATGGTGTACCAGGGCATAATCCAGGGCGTGATACGCCAGTAATATTTTTCGCCATCGGCATTGCGGCGTGCGCCGATCAACAGCCCGCCCGGAAATTCTTCGACGTCGAACAACGGCATCCGGTCTTGCTCATTGTACACATTGCCTTTCGAACCCTTGAACAACGGATCCTTGTTGAGCTCGCTGCCGTGAAGCCACGACACATGACTGGAATCGATGCCGCCTTCCATCGCTTGCAGATAATTGCACTCCTGCAGTCGCTTGGAGACAAAGCGCTGCGGCGGCTCAACATCGGTCCATTCCAGCGCGGGCGGCGGTGGCTGCAACGCGGGCGGGCCGAGATAGGCCCACACCAGCCCTGCCTTCTCGATGCAGGGATAGGATTTCAGCTTGATGTTCTTGCGGAAGCCTGATTCCTCCGCCTCCGAAGGCAGGTCAACGCATTGCCCCGTCACGTCGTATTTCCAGCCGTGATAGGGGCAACGAAGCCCGCATTCCTCATTCTGGCCGAACCAGAGCGAAACGCCGCGATGCGCGCAGAACTCGTCGATCAATCCGATCTTGCCTTTGCTGTCGCGGAAACACACCAAATGCTCGCCCATCAGCTTCACGCGCACTGGCGGGCAATCCGGCTCTGGAATTTCGGACGCCAGCAAAAATGGCGCCCAATACCGCCGCAGCAATTTGCCCATGAAGGTCCCTGGACCGACGCGGCTAAGTTGATCGTTCTGCTCACGCGACATCATGGCGACGTTTCCTCAAGCGTTTGCTATGTTTCTTGCAGCGTTAGGCCCCCATTATAAGCAGCCGGACCGGTTACGGAAGCCAAGTGCCATGCCTTTGCCGCGCATCGCCATTGCAACGGGAGACCCGGCCGGTATCGGGCCGGAGATCGCGCTCAAGGCCGCACTCGATGCGCAGGTCCGCGGCCTGTGCAGTCCCCTGCTTGTGGGCGATCCTGCAGCAATAGAATTGCACGCGCGCGGCGCCGGCCTGACGCCAAATCTGCACGTCGTCAACACCGTCGCCGATGCCGACTGGACGAACGGAGCCGTCAATCTTTTGGAAGTCCGCGACGCAAGCAATGCACCGGTAAAAATTGGGACCGTGGACGCCGCTTACGGCCGCGCATCGCTCGCAAGCGCAAGCCGGGCGATCAAAGCCGCACTTGCCGGCGAGGTCGAAGCCGTCGTGGCCGCGCCGCAAACCGAACGTTCGATCGCTGCCGCCGGTATCGCCTTCGACGGTTATCCGTCGTTCGTTGCACGCGAGACCAGAACGCCGGTCAACGACGTTTACCTGATGATCTGCTTCGACCAGTCCCGCATTGTCCACGCAACCCTGCATGTAAGCGTGCGCGAGGCCGTCGCGTTGATTACTCCTGAACGCGTGGAACGCGTTATACGAGTGACCGACGCATCGCTGAAAAAAATCGGCATTGCACGGCCGAAAATATTCGTCGGCGGACTCAATCCTCACGCCGGCGAAGATGGCCTATTTGGCTCCGAAGAAATCGAGATCATCTCGCCCGCGATCGCACGCGCAGTAAAAGATGGGATCGATGCCTCCGGCCCGTTCGGCGCCGATACCATGTTTCGCAAAAAGGGCTCCGACGCATTCATCGTCATGCTACACGACCAGGGTCACATTGCTGCCAAGCTGCAAGCCTTCAACCGCACCGCAGGATTGTCGATCGGCTCGCCGATTTTGTTTTCGTCGGTCGCACATGGCAGCGCGCATGACATTGCGGGAAAAGGCCAAGCCGATCCCGGCGCCATGATCGAGGCGATCACACGCCTCGCCCGCGTCAACGCGCAAGGGCGCGGTCGCGCTAACGATTGAGCAGCGGAATGCTGCCCACGTCCGGCGGCTTCGGGATCGATTGCAAATAAGCGTAGATATCCGCGAGATCGCCGTCGGAAAGTATTTTGTCGCTGAACGGCGGCATGGCACGGTTCGTCGACCGCACAAATGCGAAGAATGTTTCCCAAGGCATTGGATCGGGTGCGAGATGCTTGCCGCCGCTGGTCATGATCGAACCTTGGCCCATGGTGCCGTGGCACTGCCAACAGCCATTCTGAATATAGACAGTCTTGCCGTGCTCGGCAGACGCCGCAAACGCCGGACCTTGCCCAATCAAAGCGGCCGTGAGAATTGCGCACCCAACGCGAAAAAGCATGACATTACCTTTCATCGCGGTTGCGTCACGACATCGACCAGCGCGGGCTCGCCGGCTTTGACCACCTGCACTGCTTTCTTGAGCGCGGGCGCAAGTTCATTGGCATCGGTAATCGGGCCTGCCGACCACATTCCCATCGCGCTCGCGAGCTTGGCGTAATCGATCGTCGGATTTTCAAGGCGCGTGCCGACCGGGGCAATATCCTTGCCCAGACTGGCGACGCGGTTACGCCGGTTCGACATGCGCTGCACGTGCATCAATTCCTGGTGATAACCACGATTGTTGTGCATGACAGACAGCAGCGGAATCTGATGTTTGACGGCGGTCCACAGCACACCCGGCCCGAACATCATGTCGCCGTCGGGCTGGAAGTTCACCGAAAAACGGCCGAATGCGCGATTGGCCAGCGCCGCGCCGACGGCGGCTGAGGCGTTGTAGCCGATGCCATAGCCGCCTGGCCCGCCGATGTGGTGATAGTGCTTATCCATAGGCCATAGCCGGCTTGGCCAGGATGAAAGTTGCCGGTCGCCGCCGATTGAAGACCAGTCGAGATCCTTGATCTGCGCGTAAACTTCCATCGACATTCGCGCCGTGCTGATCGGGGTGGCATCCCACGCGTAGGACGCAGCTTGCCGCGTGCGATCGCGCGCCTCGCCCCAGGCCTTCTGCATTGCCGCGCCACGCGCCTCGACGTTCGCCGCGCGATTTGCCGGCAATGCCTGCTTCACCGCCTCGAGCAGCGCGGGCAAGGTGGCCTGCGCATCGCCCGCCATGTCGACGTCCACGACCTGGAAACGCTGGAAATCCTGGTAGTTTGACTTGGTATTGAGCGTGATCGAGCTGATGCTGATGAGCTTGGCGTTTGGCTTGATGTGGGATTCCTGCAAACCCGCGCCGTCGTTTTCGCCGTTGTCGATGTACCCGTTCACCGTGCCCCAGTAGTCGGACAATTCAAGGCCGAGAATAACATCGGCCTCCTTGATCAGCGCTTGAGCGCGTCCGTTCTGGAACAGGTGATGGGTGTTCGGAAAATTCATCCGGCCTTTTTGATCGATGACCGGCGCTTGCAAAGCTTCTGCGAGTTGCACCAGCAATGTCACGCCATCCGCCGTGCGGGCATATTTGTCGGCAATGATGACCGGGCGTTCGGCCGCCGCCAGCAGGCGCGCCGCTTCACGCACCGCGTTCATGTCGCCTTGCGGCGGCGAGGTCGGCACGTAGCGCGGGATCGTGAGCTTTGAACGATCATGCAGCGTCTGTTCCTGCAATCCGGAATCGAGCGCGATCATCACCGGCTCATGCGGCGGCGTCATCGCCATTTTGTAGGCGCGCACAAATGACTGCGCGAAATGCTGTGGCGACACCGGTTGATCGTCCCACTTCGTGAAATCGCGCACCAACGCATTGATGTCCTGCGCCGAATGGAACGTCGGCACGCCCGGCGCACGTTTGGAGGCATCGAGATCGGTGCCGCCCATAACGATCACCGGGACGCGGTCACACCAGGCGTTGTAGATCGCCATCGCCGCATGCTGGAGGCCGACTGTGCCATGGCAGAGCACAAGCAGCGGCTTGCCGGCGATCTTGAAGTAACCGTGCGCCAACGCCACGGACGATTCCTCATGCGTGCAGGTGAGGAATTCCGGCTTCTTGTTGCCGCCGTAATCGATCAACAATTCATGCAAGCCGCGGAAACTCTGCGCGGGATTGCACGGGACGTATTCGATATCGAGCGATTTGATGACATCGACCATAAAGTCGGAGGTAGGCGTCCCTTCGGCTTGCACCGCAGCTGGCGGCGTACCGGTTTCCGCGGCGGCAATTTGCGCGGACGGTCTCACCGCAGACGGTCGCGGCGCGGCTTGCGCACCATTTGTAGCTGGTGACGTTGCCGCATCGGCTGGCAGCGACGCACTGGCCGCGCCCGCAACCGCCACACCGGCCAGGAATTTGCGTCAATTCAATCGAGTTCGCGATTGCTCACGCGCCATATCCGCCTCCGCTGACTATCGCAATGCGATCCGATGTGACCCGGACCGTGCAGATCGCGATGTTAGTGCAGCATCGGGGGGCGCGCCAAGACGGAGGCGTCCAGAACGGGCGCGATTGCGGATTAACGCACCGGCGGCAGCGGCGACGACGTTATTGCTGCGGCGTTGTTGCGCGGCGCGGGACCGGCATTGGGCGGCGCGACACTGCCTGGCGCAACATTGGCCGGAGGAGCACCGATGGACATCGGACCGTTTGGCACCGTCTGTGGACCGGTATTGGCGACGTGCTCGGGCGCCTTGCCTGGCATCACAACCACGCGGGTTCCAACCTGGACGCGACTGAAGAGATCCTCGATGTCCTCATTGAGCAGGCGGATGCAGCCAGACGACACGTAGGAGCCGATGGTCGACGGCTGGTTGGTGCCGTGGATGCGATAAAGTGTGTGGCCGAGATAGAGCGCTCGTGCGCCGAGCGGATTGCCCGGACCGCCCGCCATCATGCGCGGCAAGTAAGGCTGACGCTCGATCATTTCGGATGGCGGGAACCAGTCCGGCCATTCTTTCATCCGGGAGACGCGCTCGGTGCCCGCCCAGGTAAATCCTTCGCGGCCGACGCCGATGCCGTAACGCATTGCCTTGCCGTTACCGAGGACGAGATAGAGGTAGGTATTGGGCGTATCGATAACGATCGTGCCGGCCGGCTCTTTGGTAACAAAATCGACCAGCTGCTTCTTCAGGTTGGATGGCAGTTCCTTCGGCTTGCCCGTTTCGGGCTGATCCTCGGGCGGCAATGTCATCACGCTGGCAGATGGCGCCGCTCCTTGCGGTGCGGCACCAATGGCGCCCGGCGGGCGTATCGCGTCGGGATCATTATTCGCGCGACCTGGCGCGCCTGCACCCGGTGGTAGCTGCTGTGGCGACGCTTGCTGCGGCGACTGTTGCCCATCAAGCTGGTGGCCATAGCCGGCGCTAGGGCGCGGCTCAGGCGCGCCGAACAATCCGGTCGGCGGCGGAAGCGGCGCATCGTCATCTGGATAGGGCAAAACGCGACTGGTGGGCGCGCGGCGCTGATTCGCCCGCGGCGCACCGGGAGGCGGCAGCCGGCTATCGTCATCGTCGTACCCACCCATGACAGGCGGCAGCCGCTCCTCATAAGCCCCCGGAGGCGGCAAAGTATATTGCGCCAGCGCAGGCGCGGCCGAGAAGGCCGCCGCGACCGGCAGCGTCAGCAGAAAAGCAGCGGAAAATCGGATCATTATTCACCCTGGGCGGCGAAGCAGCCGCCAAACCGCGCCCTGATTGCCCCGGGATGAAGGCACATTCAAGACAAGAATACGGCTATCTCGTTAACGTGATTCCGCTGCGACGTCTCAGGGTTTTTTGGCTTCCGCCGCGAGGACCTGTTTGGCCACCCGGTGACAATCCACCGCAGCGGGGAACCCGCAATAGACCGCGACCTGCCGCAAAATCGCGGACAGCTCGGCGGGCGTCAGTCCATTGCGCAGGGCACCACGAAAATGCGCTTCGAATTCATGCATCCGGCCAAGGCAGGCGATCATTCCAAGATTGAGGATGCTGCGATCGCGCGGCTTGAGGGCATCGTCGCCCCACACCGCGCCCCAGCAATAGGTGGTGAGCAGCTCCTGGAATTGCCGGTTGAAGTCGTCAGTATTGGCGACAGCGCGGTCGACATATTCATCACCCAGCACCTTGCGGCGCATGGTCATCCCGCGGTCGTAGAGTGCCTTGTCCATTTTATTCCTCCCTCATGTTGGTTGATTTCATCGGCATTTCGTCATGTTGACAGAGTTTGAGCGATTTCGTCCAATTCTTGAGGGGTAACCGAACAAAAAATCCAAATGAAACCGAGGGAGAAGAAACGCCATGAGATCAGCAACGAAACGCGCAATCCAAATGACTTTCGCCGTCACCCTCCTCGGTTTCGCGGCAGCCACATTTATTGCGCCGAAGGCAGTAAGCCAAGAATCAGGCTGGATCACGCTGTTTGACGGCAAAAGCATGAATGGATGGAGCCCGGTCGGTGAATCCAACTGGCATATCGAGGACGGCGTTTTGATCGCCGACAAATTGGGAAGCAAGGAGCTCGCCTATCTGGTCAACAGCAATTCCTACAAGAACTTCATCGTGCGCGTCGAGTTCTGGCCAAGCGATGATGCCAACAGCGGCATCTATTTCCGCTGCCTTGATCCCAAGAAGCCTACTGACAGGACTTGCTACGAAGCCAATATCTTCGACCAGCGTCCGGACCCGAGCTACGGCACCGGTGCGATCACACGTTACGTCGAGGTCAACCCGATGCCGAAGGCCGGCGGCAAATGGAACACGATCGAAATCACCGCCAAGGGCCGGGACATCACCGTCGTGCTCAATGGCCAGACGACTGCAACACTGCGCAACGGCATGTTCGATGAAGGCCCGATCGCGCTGCAGCACGGCGCCGGAGCGATCAAGTTCCGCAAAGTGGAAGTGAAGCCGCTATAAGGCGGCGCGAATTGGCGTGACGGGATGCATGTAGCGATTGTCGGCGGCGGTATCTGCGGGCTTTCGCTCGCTCTCAATCTCAAGGAGCGCGGCATCGCGTGCCGCGTCTATGAGCGCGCGCCGGAGATTAAACCGCTTGGCGTTGGCATCACGCTATTACCGCATGCGATGCGGGAATTTAGCGCGCTCGGCCTCGGCGATGAATTGCTCAAGGCCGGCATCGAGAATCGCGAGTGCTGCTTTTTCAACCGCTTCGGCCAACTGATTTACCGCGAGGATCGCGGAAAGTTCGCCGGCTATCCTTTTCCGGAAGTCGGCATCCATCGCGGCCGGTTGCACGTGATCCTCTATGAGGCCGTGCAAAAGCGGCTTGGCGCGGACGCGGTGCTGACCGACTGCGAATGCGTCAATGTCGAACAGGATGACACCGGCGCGATTGTCCATTTCAAGCAAACCAGCACCGGGAAACCGCGCGACAGTGTAAGGGCCGACGTGGTCATCGCCTGCGATGGTATCAATTCGGCGCTGCGCAAGCAGTTTTACCCGAACGACAAAATCGCATTCTCCGGCATCAACACCTGGCGCGGTGTGACGCGGCGCAAACCGATCCTGGGTGGGCGCACGTATATGCGGGTCGGTTCAATTCTCACCGGCAAGATCGTAATCTATCCGATCATCGATAGCGTGGATGCCGAAGGCAATCAGCTGATCAATTGGATGGCCGAGATCAAACGCGACACAACGGAGCAGAACGACTGGAACAAGCCCGGCAATCTCTCTGACTTCTTTCCGCTTTATGAAAGCTGGCATTTCGATTGGCTCGATGTGGCGCAGATGATCCGCGATGCCGACCAGATCCTCGAATATCCAATGGTGGACAAGGACCCGATCGACCGTTGGACGTTTGGGCGCGTCACCCTCGCTGGCGATGCCGCGCATCCGATGTATCCGCGCGGTTCAAATGGCGCAGCACAAGCGGCGATCGATGCGCGCACGCTCGCCGATCTGCTGCAAAAAAATCCGGATGGGCGCACGGCGCTCAAGGCTTATGAGGCCGCTCGCGCCGCACCGGCGGCGAAAGTCGTGCGCACCAACCGCGAGCAGCCGCCGGATTTCATCAACATCAAGGTCGAGGAATTGGTCGGCGACAAGCCTTTCGACAACCTCGACAAATACATCACGCAAGATGAACTGCGCGCGCTGTCGGAGAATTACAAGCGCATTGCCGGTTTCGCGCTCGCCGACGTGGCGTCCCGCAGCTGATCCGCCTCCCTGCGCGGCGATCAAGCAGCGCAAATCAAAGTGCGGCGTACCGACAGCGAATTTGCTTCAATTTGACGTTGTAACTGAGCCGAAATGCGCCACTTCCGTCGTTGACGCCGATTTGTTTTGCTATTTATCCGGCGGCTCTGCTCTCCTTGATAGAGAACATGGGGATGAGCAAATGAAAAGGCTCGGTTTCTTCATCTTCGCATTTGTTGTTGCGGGCATCGTCTCTGCACAAGCCATGCCGCTTGTTCGGACGCAGCCAGATCTCATTGTCCTCGTCGCAAGTGGGTGCGGGCTCGGCGTCCATCGCGGGCCTCTCGACGGATGCACCCCCATCAATGACGGCTATTTCGCGAGATACTATCGCGGTTATCGCAACGCCTATTACGTCGGACCCGTCACCGGCGGAGTGTGCGGCGGCCGCGGCACGCATATCGCGTGCAATTATTATGAAATATGTTGGGTTGCGTGTAATTGACTAAAACTGCGCAGGTGGCGCCGAACAACGGGCCCGTGCATCGAGTTGGACCTAGGCCCAACATCAGCGCCGCTTGATTTAAGTCAAAATGGCGCGCCTTATCGTCTCATACTGTCCCAATTGAATTTCTAAAACCTGCGCTTCCGCCCGGAAGACGCATCGCGATCGTAACAAGATACCGCTGCCGACCTCGTATTGGTCGGCAGACCTGAGATTCAGCCACCACTAGGAGCTCGTACATGACGTTATTTAGAAATTTGCGACTCGCTCTACTGGCTTTGCCCATCGCGACCGGAGCGATGAGTTTGCCGGCAGCGGCGCAGCAAAAACCCAACATCGTCGTCATCATGGGCGACGACATCGGCATGTGGAATATCGGCGCCTACCATCGCGGCATGATGGCTGGCCGCACGCCAAACCTCGACAAGATCGCCGCTGAGGGCATGCTGTTCACGGACTATTATGCCGAGGCAAGTTGCACGGCAGGTCGTGCGAACTTCATCACCGGCGAACTCCCCATTCGCACCGGCATGACTACGGTCGGTCAGGCAGGCGCGGCCATCGGCATACCGGCGCAGGCGGTCACGATCGCCACCGCGCTCAAAGGGATGGGCTACGCAACCGGCCAGTTCGGCAAGAACCACCTCGGCGATAAAAACGAGTTTCTGCCGACGGTGCACGGCTTCGATGAATTCTTCGGCTACTTATATCATCTCGACGCGATGGAAGACCCGGCGCATCCTGGTTACCCGCAGGATCTGTTGAACGTCGTCGGCCCACGCAACATGATCCACTCCTATGCAACCAATGTGGACGACCCGACGGTGGATCCACGCTGGGGCAAGGTCGGCAAGCAGAAGATCGAAGACGCCGGAACGCTCTATCCCAAGCGGATGGAAACCGTAGACGACGAGATCCGAGATCTCTCCTTGAAGTTCATTGAAAAGGCTAAGGCCGACGGCAAACCGTTCTTCCTGTGGCTCAACCCGACCCGTATGCACATCGTCACGCATCTTTCTCCCAAGTATGAGGCGCTGCGTAACTCGACGAACAGTTGGACCATCCATGAAGCCGGCATGGCACAACTCGACGACGACGTCGGTCTGGTGATGAAGAAGCTTAAGGACATGGGTGTCGATGACAACACCATCGTCGTGTTCACCACCGACAACGGCACGGAAGTCTTTACCTGGCCGGACGGCGGACAAACCCCGTTCGCGCAGAGCAAGGGTACAGTGTTCGAAGGTGGCTTCCGCGTGCCGGCGATGATCCGCTGGCCGGGCAAGGTGCCCGCAGGCAAGGTCGAGAACGGCATTATCTCCGGGCTCGACTGGTTCCCGACGCTCCTGGCCGCTGCAGGCAATCCCAACATCGCTGCCGAACTCAAGCAGGGCAAAAAGATCGGTGACACGACTTACAAGGTCTATCTGGACGGCTACGACCAGACGAACATGATCACCGGCAAGGGTCCGTCGAACCGGCACGAGATCTGGTACTTCGGCGAAAGCGAACTCGGTGCGGTGCGTATCGACGACTTCAAGTATCGCTTCATCGACCAACCGGGTGGTTGGCTGGGCGACAAAACCAAACCAGACGTGCCCTATCTGATCAACCTGCGCCTCGATCCGTTCGAGCGCACGGGCTGGCCGGACAGCGGAACCAAAATCGGAGCGCAACAATACTTCGATTGGTTCAAGTATGAGTTCTGGCGCTTCGTGTTCGTCCAGCAGCAGGTCGAGAAACTTGCAATGACTGCGGTCGAGTTCCCGCCAATGCAGAAGGGCGCAAGCTTCAATCTCGATGCCGTCAAAGCAAAAATCGAGGCAGCTAGGGCGGCAATGGCCAAGTAGGTGCGCCACGACTTTGATGGATCCTCCATTGGAATGTTGACCGGGCGGGTGGTCAGCAATGGCCGCCCGAAGGCCATTGAGCCGCGGCGAAGAACTCCTTCTCGGGAGTGTAAAATGAATACGTATAAGAACTTATTTGCTGCCCTCGGCATCAGCCTGGTGTCTCTGTTTGGCTACACAGAGGATTCTAATGCGCAGCAAAATCCGGTCATCGCCATCGACATTGCGTTGGAGCCGGATGCAACGATGATCCAGCATGCGCAGGCGGACAATGCCCGCTTGTTGAAAGTCTTCCCAAAAGGCTTTGCCCTGGACGCAACGCACCATCCGCACGTCACGATGTTGCAGACTTTCGTCCGTACGGCTGACCTCGACAAGGTCTACGCCGCAGTCAACAAGGTGCTGGCCGATGAAAAACCGGCAAGCTGGAAATTGAAGGCGTTCAAGTACTATTACATTCCCTCGCCGCCGATCGGTCTTGCGGGCATCGTCGTTGAGCCGACGGCGGATTTGCGTAGGCTGCAACAAAAAATAATCGACGCGGTTGCGCCTCTCACGGTGAAAACCGGGAATCCCGCAGCATTCATGAGCACCGAGAATGGACGCGACATCCAAAAGTTCTTGCTCGTCTACGTGGCGAATTTTGCGAAGATCGCAGCCGGCAAGAAATTCAATCCTCACGTCACAATTGGTGTTGGCACCATACCCTACCTGAAGACGATGCTCGCCGAACCGTTCGAGGCGTTTACGTTCTCACCAGTGGGAGCGTCCGTTTACCAGCTTGGTAGTTTTGGTACGGCTCGCAAAGAACTCAAGGCTTTGGTGTTGAAACCCTAACGCAGCGTTTCGGCAAAAGACGGATCGCGATGCTATTCATGACGTGAGCTGCTGAAAGGTACCAATCATGTCGCCAAATCAATTGTTCTCTGGTGTCAGCCGCCGCACCCTGCTTTCGGCTCTCGCTTTACTCACAGTGTTGCCCGAAACGCTCTTGCCCGCAGCTGCGCAGACTACGACGGGGGACCCGCTGCCGTCCTGGAATGGTGGCGCGACGAAACAATCGATCGTCGATTTTGTCGCCGCGGTTACGCGAGAGGGTTCGCCGGATTTCGTGCCGGTACCGCGAGCGCATCGCGACATTCGACAATGACGGCACGCTGTGGGCCGAGCACCCCATGTACGTGCAGCTGGTCTTCGCGCTCGATCGCGTGAAGGCAATGGCGCCCCTGCATCCGGAATGGAAGGACAAGCAGCCGTTCAAGGCGGTGCTGGACGGCGACATGAAGACTCTGGCCGAATCCGGCGAGCACGGCCTGATGGAAGTGATGATGGCGGCTCATGCCGGCATGACCAGCGATGAATTTACGAAGATCGTCACCGATTGGCTCGCCACCGCGCGCGATCCGCGTTTCAAGCGGCCGCTACACCGAGCTCGTCTACCAGCCGATGCTCGAACTGCTCGCCTATCTGCGTGCCAACGGCTTCAAGACTTTCATCGTCTCCGGCGGCGGCATCGAATTCATGCGGCCGTGGACGGAAAAGGTCTACGGCGTTCCACCCGAGCAAGTGGTCGGCTCATCGATCAAGACCAGATTCGAGATGCGCCAAGGCAGGCCAGAGCTATTCCGTCTGCCGGAGGTCAATTTCATCGACGACAAGGGAGGCAAGCCGGTTGGTATCAACGAATTCATCGGCCGCCGTCCGATCGCCGCCTTCGGCAACTCCGACGGCGATCTTGAAATGCTGCAATGGACGACAATGGCCGGCGGACAGCGCCGCTTTGGCTTGATCGTCCACCACACCGACGCCGAACGCGAATACGCCTATGACCGCAACACAGAGTTTGGAAAACTCGACGTGGCGTTGGATGCCGCGGCCGTCAATAAATGGACGGTGGTGGATATGAAGAAAGACTGGAAGGTCATTTTCCCGTTCGAGCGATAACGTTCCGCGCCTCGCGGGTCGTCGGTTTTGTGCCACGATGCGTGTAGGAGGCAAGCTCATCGATGGCGAATGCGCGTCACAGGCCGAAGTCGAGATTTAAGCCGACCAAAGACCAAAACGCGTCATCCGGTGACGGCCCTTCGGACAGCGGACCGTCCCAGCGCGCGCCCAGGCGCACCTTGTGGATCGCAGTTGCAATCGTCTCGGCGTTCACGGTCGCCGCCGCGGCCTGGCTGATCGCCGGAAACGGTCCATTGTCGACGCTCGTTGCGGGAGATGCCGGCAAGCCGGCCGCAGCCGCGACCTTCATCGGCAGCGATACCTGTGCCGGCTGTCACCAAACCGAAGCCAAGCTGTGGCAAACCTCGCAACACAAGCATGCGATGGACCACGCCACCGAAAAATCGGTGTTGGGCGATTTCTCCGGCGTGACTTTCGATTATTTCGGCGTGACGTCGCGCTTCTTCCGCAAGGACGGTAAGTTTTTCGTCGAGACCGACGGACCTGACGGCAAGCTTGCCACCTTCGAGGTCAAATACACGTTCGGCGTCGACCCGTTGCAGCAATATCTGATCGAGTTTCCCGATGGGCGCATTCAGGCGCTTTCGATCGCATGGGATTCGCGACCGAAAGATAAAGGCGGCCAGCGCTGGCTGCATCTTTATCCCAACGAGAACATCCGCGCCGACGACGTGCTGCACTGGACCAAGCTGAACCAGAACTGGAATTTCATGTGCGCGGAGTGCCACTCGACCGGCGTGCGCAAGAACTACGATGCCGCAAACGACCGGTTCGCCACCGCATGGTCCGAGATCAGCGTTGGCTGCGAGGCCTGTCACGGCGCCGGTTCGAGCCATGCCACGTGGGCGCGCAAGCAAACGAGCTGGTGGCCGCTTGGCAAACGCGAAGACCCGACCAAGGGGCTGGTCGTCAGGTTCGACGAGCGGACCAACGTGACCTGGCCGGAGAATCCACGTACCGGCATGCCGCAACGCAGCGTGCCGCCGGGCCTCGTGCGCGAAGAGGTCGAGACATGCGGGCTCTGCCATGCGCGGCGCGGCGGTTTTTCCGAAGGCCTGGGTACCGGGACACTGGCTATCCGATACGCACCGGGTTTCGCCGCTCGACCAACGGCTCTTTAATGCCGACGGACAGATGCGCGACGTCGAGGAAACCTACAATTACGCTCCGTTCAAGCAGAGCAAGATGTTCGCGATGGGTGTCACGTGCAGCGATTGCCATGACCCGCACAGCGCCGCGCTGCGCGCACCGGGCGACGGAGTTTGCCTGCAATGCCACGCCCCGGCCAAATACGCGGCCGGTGCGCACAGCCATCATGCCGATGTGAATCCGGCACTGTCGTGTGCGTCCTGCCATATGCCGGCGCGCACCTACATGGTTGTCGACCGCCGGCACGATCACAGTTTTCGTGTGCCGCGGCCGGATCTGTCGGCCGAATTGGGCACACCGAATGCCTGTAACGATTGCCATCGAGACAAGTCGTCTCAATGGGCAGCGGCGGCGGTCGAAGGTTGGTTCGGGCCGAAACGTGAGGGATTTCAAGGTTATGGCAAGGCTTTCCACGCTGCGTGGACAGGCCAGGTCGGCGCCGAAAAGCTGCTCGCAGACGTCGCATCCGATGCCAGCGCGCCTGCTTTCGTGCGCGCCAGCGCGTTGGCTGACATGAGTACTTATGTTTCGGCCGCCACCATCGATCTCGCGAGGAAGGGGCTCGCCGATCCCGATCCAATGGTGCGGCTTGGCGCGATCGAGATGCTTAGCGGGGCGCCCGCCGACCGGTTGTGGCCGTTGCTCTCGCCGCTGCTATCCGATCCGGTGCGCGGCGTGCGCATTCGCGCAGCCTCATTGCTGGCACCGGTCGCAACGACAAACCAACCGCCAGCGGACCGCGAGCGCTTCGCGCAGGCAGCGAATGAGTTCATCGCTGCACAGCGTCTCAATGCCGACCGGCCTGAGGCGCGCACCACGCTCGCCAATTTTTTGGTGCAACGAGGCCAAACTGCCGAAGCTGAGGCTGAGTATAAAGCTGCCCGGCGGCTCGACCCGCAATTTTCACCGGCTGCGATCAACCTCGCGGACGTGTATCGCGGCTTGGGACGCGAAGCCGAAGGATTGGCACTGCTGCGCACAGCTGCCGCCGACGCACCGCGCGATGCAAGTCTGCACTACGCCATTGGATTGACGCTTGTGCGCCAAAAGAAAAGTGACGAAGCCCTCGCCGAACTTCGCCGTGCCACCGAATTGGCACCCGATCAGGCGCAATATGCTTATGTCTATGCGGTGGGGCTCCACTCCGCGGGACACGTCGACGATGCGATTTCCGTGCTTAAGGACAATCTTGGCAAACACCCGACAAATCGCGATACCTTGCTCGCTCTTGTCACATTCTATCGTGATGCCGGAAATGTCGGCCCCGCTCTGGAATATGCACAACAGCTGGCCAAGATCGCACCGGACGACAGGGCGATTGCCGGGTTGGTCGAAGCGCTTAAACGCCAACTCGAATCTTCACCGCGTTGAAATCGACAGTTAGACAAGTCATCAAAAATCAATGACCGGACAAATACTCATCGTCGGCTGCGGCGCGATCGGCGGGCTGTTCGCTGCCGCACTGTCGTCCGGCGCCAAGGTCACCGCTTTCGACGCCAACCCCGAGCATGTGGGGGCGATCAGCGCGCAGGGTCTGCGGCTCAGCGGAAAAAAATCTCGAACGGTACGCATCAAGGCCACCGGCGATCCGGCCGCACTCAAAGACACTGCGTTCGACGCCGTTATATTTCTTATCAAATCGAAAATGACGGCCGAGGCGCTCGCGCAGCTGCGGCCGGTACTCAACGGCAATCCGTTGCTGGTCACGCTGCAGAACGGCATGGGTAATGCCGAAGTGCTTTTGTCCGTCCCGAACGCAATTGTAGTCCGCGGCGTCACAATGAACGCCGGCCGCTATGTCGAGCCGGGCTGCATCGAATGGCTGATTGAGGGCAAGACCTGGCTCGGTCCAGCGCGGGGCACGATTGAAGACGTGCAGGCGCTCGCCGGGCTGCTCAACAAGGCCGGCATGGAGACGGACGTCGTCGCCGACCCTATGGGCGCTGTTTGGTCCAAGTTTGTGTTCAATTGCGTGATGAACCCGCTTGGCGCACTGATGATGGGTGACAACGCCGCCCGCCACGATGCGCCCGAAATGCGCGCGCTGGTGGACGACATGGCAGCGGAGTGCGTGGCGGTCGTGCGGGCGCTGGGCGGCACGTTCGCTTTTCCGCCCATGGAATTCGTCGATAAAATTCGCGTCGGCGAGATTCCCCTTTCCAATCATGCCGGCTCTATGGCGCTGGATATCGCCCGGGGCATACCCACCGAAATTGACGAACTCACCGGCTTTATCGTGCGCGAAGGCGAGCGGCTTAAAGTGCCGGTCCCGAACTGCAAAACGGTCCACCGGCTGGTAAAGGGGCTTGAAGTTGCCGCCCAGCGGCGGGTTGTAAAAGCTCGTTAATTCAATACGTTAGCCTTTAATCGCGCCGGCTTTTCCCCGGTTTCCCCGCTATACTGCCGGCACAGGATTCCGGCGCGTCGCCCGTTAATCAGATAGGCCAAGGACTAGAATGGACGGGCGTTCCCAATGGCAGCCGCCGCATTGCGATGGATGACAGCGACGAAGCGCTCATGGCCAAGGTCGCGCGTGGCGACGAGCGGGCATTTCAGCTTCTTTCACGCCGCCATTTGCCGGCCATGCTCGGCGTTGCGCGCCGCATTCTCGGCAACGCGGCGGAGGCAGAGGACGTCGCGCAAGAGGCCTTCATGCGCGTATGGACACATGCGCCGCGCTGGCAGCCGTTGGCGCAATTCCGTACCTGGCTCACCCGCGTGGTGGTCAATCTCTGCCTCGACCGCAAACGGCGGGCGCCCTGGGTCGCCCTGGAAACGGCCGGCGAAATCGTCGACCCCACACCCGGCGCCGGCGAGCGGGCGGAGGTCGATGAGCGCGAGCGCATGCTCGCGACGGCGGTTGAAAAGCTTCCCGCGCGCCAGCGCAGCGCGATCGTGCTCACTTACGGCGAAGGCATGAGCAATGCGCAGGTGGCGGAAATCCTCGATACGTCGGTGTCGGCGGTCGAGACCTTGTTGGTGCGCGGCAAGCAGAACCTGCGCCGCGCGCTAGGCGGCGTGATCGATAAGGACGAGTAAAAAAATGACGAACGAGCAAATCGACGATTTTCTCGAAACCGCATTGAAGCGGCAAATGCAGGCGCCTCCGGCTGACGCAGCGGCTGTCGACCGCGTGCTGATGCGGCTCGCCGGTCCCCTGCCGCGGCAGAAGCAGCCCTTGTGGCGCCTGCCCGCAGTGCTGCTCAATTGGGAATTCGCGCCGGCCTGGCCGCGCATGGCGGCGCTCGCCTGCTGTGCTGCACTTGGCTTTGTTATCGGCATCTCCGGGCTCGATCGCCCCTTCGACCAGCTCGGGGCTTCATTCACGGGTGGCAGCCGCGATATCGGCTCGATCGTCTCCGAACCCGACAGTCTGACGGGAGAACGGCCATGAGCGTCGCCCATGCCGTTCCGACGATGGAGCGCGGCTCTCCGCGCTGGCTGTTGCTGGGCTCGTTGGCCCTCAATTTGTTCTTTGTCGGAGTTGCCATCGCCATGGCGATTCGGGCGCCGGCACCCTCTTATTGGGACCGGAATGTGTTTGTACGCGTCGAGCGGCTCGCCGCCACCCTGCCGCCGGCCGATGCAGACATCTTGCGCAGCCGAATCAGCGCCAACCGCCCGGCGATCGAGGAAACCCAGAATTCGTACCACACGGCCCAAGACAGCATTCACGAGGTCTTGCGGCGGGAGCCTTTCGACGTCGAAGCGATGCGTGCCGCGATGGCGAAAACCCGGATGGCCAGGCAGGCCTTTGACCAAACCATTCAGGGCGTTTTTGCCGGCATCGCGGCGAGCATATCGCCAGCCGGCCGCCAGGCCTTGGCCAATTGGCCACCGGGGCGCAAAGCCGCGGCCGCCAAATAGTAGTAATCTCGGGCGAATCCGAGTCGCTATCTGGCCGGGGCTGCGAAAGACGTCGGAATGAATTGGGCTGGGAAGACAAAAAAGGAGACGGGAACGAAAGCGCGGGGGCGCCCGTTCTGGACCATGCTGCAGGGTTTATGCGTAACGGTGCCCCTTGGAGGCTGCCTGCTGAACGGCGACAAGCCTCAGCCGGGCCTCGATATTCCGCCGGCCTATAGCGCCGGCCCGCGCAATCCCGTGGCGGCAGAAGCAGCCGTTCCTCCGCTCGACTGGTGGCGCGCGTTCCGTTCACGCGAATTGACCGAAATCATCGAGGAGACCCGCTCCGCCAACCTCGATATCGCCGCCGCGATCGCGCGGATCGTTCAGGCGGATGCGAATGCCCGCATCGTCGGGGCCGCTCTGTTGCCGATCGTCGATCTCAACGGAAACGCGCAACACAGCCAGCAATCCAAGACCACCGGCAGTTCGAGCGTGGTCAATGTTTCCCAATCGGGCGCCAGCATCCAGATCATCCACAATGACCTGACGGCCACCCTCAACGCCAGCTACGAAATCGATTTTTGGGGCAAGAACCGCGCCGCGCTGCGCGCGGCTGAATCAACCGCAGTCGCGACGCGCTACGACCGCGAAGTGGTCGGGCTCACCACGGTGGTTGCGACCGCCAATGCATATTTCCAGGTACTTGCCGCGCAAGATCGTCTGCGCGTCGCGCGTGACAATCTGGCGAGCGCCACCCGCGTGCTCAATTTGATTCAGCAGCGCTTGCAAGCCGGGACGGCGTCCGCGCTCGACACCGCGCAGCAGGAAAGCCTCGTGAACACCCAGCGCGCCGCCATTCCGCCGCTTGAACAGACGCTGCGGCAGAACCGCGTCGCGCTCGCCGTACTGATGGGACGTTCGCCCGAGAGCGTGAACGTACGCGGCGGAAGTTTGCGCAGTATCGCCTACCCGCGCGTGACACCGGGCTTGCCGTCCGAGCTGCTAGCCCAGCGGCCCGACATCCGCGAAGCCGAAGCCAACCTCGCCGCCGCCGATGCCAACGTCTATAACGCCCGCGCCCAGTTCCTGCCGAGCATCACGCTCACCGGCGAAGGCGGCTACGAGAGCGCGTTCCTCAAACTGCTCTTGCGGCCGGAATCGGCAATTTACAATGTCGCCGCCGGTTTGGCCCAACCGATCTTCCATGGCGGTGCGCTGCTCGGCAATCTCGATTTGCAGAAGGGCAAGCAGGACGAGCTGCTGCAAATCTACCGGAAGGCCGTTATTTCCGGCTTCGCCGATGTTGAAAACGCGCTCGATGCGATCCGGCAAACTGCGCTACGCGAGCGCTTGCAACGCGACGTCGTGACAAGTTCGCGACGCGCTTTCGATATTGCCGAACAGCGCCTGCGCGAAGGCACCGTCGACTTGGTCACCGTGCTGCAAACACAGCAGACGCTGTATGTCGCCCTGGATGCGTTGGTGCAGGCACAGCTCGCGCACGTGCAGGCGATTGTCAGCCTTTATCAGGCTCTCGGGGGTGGCTGGCTGCCGAAACCCGTGGAAGCCGCCGATGCACGGTGAATTCGGCAAGCAGCTGTTAGCGACAGCGCGTGCCAGCAAACGCCGCACGCTCGCGATCGGTCTTATTCTGATCGTCGTCGTGGGGGCGCTTTATTACGTTTTCGGTGGCCCAACCGCACAGCAGCGGCGCGCCAACCGCTTCGGCACCGAGGGGCCGGTGCCGGTGCTTGTCACCGCCGCAACGCGCGCGGACGTGCCTGTTTACCTCGACGCGGTCGGCACGATCAAAGCGCTCAATACGGTAACCGTGCGCCCGCAGGTCGACGGGAAGCTGTTGAACGTGAATTTCAAGGAAGGCGACGACATCAAGAAAGGCGACATCCTCGCCAGGATCGATCCTGTCACCTATAAGGCGCAACTCGATCAGGCGGTCGCCAAAAAAGCCCAGGACGAGGCGCAACTCGCCAATTCGAAAATCGATCTCGAGCGATACGAAAAACTCGCCGCCACCAACGCGATCAACAAGCAGCAAGCCGACACCCAGCGGGCGCTGGTGGCGCAGAACATCGCGTTGGTCCAGGCCGACCAGGCTGCGATCGACAACGCACAGGCGATGCTCGGCTACACCACCATCACCGCTCCGCTCGACGGCCGCACCGGCATTCGCATGGTGGATGAAGGCAATCTGGTACGTGCTGCCGATACCACATCCGCGATTGTGGTGATCACCCAGCTCCGGCCAATCTCCGTGTTCTTCAATCTGCCGCAACAGGACTTGCAGCAAGTAAACGCTGCCTTCAGCAAGGGGCCGCTCGCCGTCGATGCCCTGCGTTCCGACAATGACGCGGTGATCGATAAAGGCGTGCTCCGGGTGGTGGACAACCAGGTCGACCAGACCACCGGCACGGTGAAGCTCAAAGCTGAATTTCCCAATGCTGATCTGCAGCTTTGGCCAGGTCAGTTCGTCAATATTCGCCTGCTGATCGACACGCTTAAGCAAGTGGTCGTGATCCCGACCGGCGCTGTGCAGCGCGGGCCGAACGGCACTTTTGTTTACGTCATTAAAGACGATAGCACCGCGTCAATGCGGCCGATCGTTGTGCAGAAACAGGACGAGACCCAGACCGTAGTGAAGAGCGGCGTCGAACCGGACGAACGCGTGGTGACCACAGGTTTCGTCCGTCTGACCGATAACAGCAAAGTTTCGATTGGAAGCGCCGATGCAGGCGCTGCGCCTCCACAAGGCGCGCGGCCGCGCACCGGCCAGCGCCCTGATGCACAAGGCGGCGATCGTCGGCAGCGGGGCGGCAATAATACGAGGCCGAACTCGCAACAATGAGCGTATCGTCGCCATTCATTCACCGGCCGATCGCCACTTCCCTCCTCGGCGTCGCGGTGATGCTGGGTGGATTTCTCGGCTACTGGTGGCTGCCGGTTTCCGCGCTGCCGCAGGTTGATTTTCCCACCATCCAGGTCACGACCCAGCTGCCGGGCGCTAATCCCGACACGATCGCCGCGCTGGTGACCGCGCCGCTGGAGCGCCAATTCGGGCAGATCCCGGCACTGCAGACGATGACGTCGTCGAGTTCATTCGGCATCAGCCAGGTCACGCTGCAATTCGACCTCAACCGCGATATCGACGCCGCCGCGCAGGATGTTCAGTCCGCCATCAATGCCGCAGGCTCGACGCTGCCGCGCAACCTGCCCTACCCGCCGCTTTATTCGAAAGTGAACCCGGCTAACTCGCCGATCATCACGCTCGCCATCACTTCGCAGACCATTGATCTGCGCGCGCTCAGCGACATGGCCGACACCATCATGGCGCCGCGGCTCTCAGAAGTGACCGGCGTCGGCCACGTCTCGGTGCAGGGCGGCATCAGGCCTGCAATCCGCATTCAGGCCGACCTTTCCCGCCTCGCCTCTTACGGCATCGCGCTGGATGACATGCGCACGGCCATCGTCGGCGCCAATGTCGCGGGGCCGAAAGGCTCGCTCGACGGCGCGCATCAGTCCTACACCATCTCGGCCAATGACCAGATCACGACCGTCGATGTCTACAAGGACATGGTGCTGGCGTTTCGCAATGGTGCGCCGGTCAAAATCAGCGATGTCGCCGACGTGCTCGACGGACTGGAGAATACCAAGGTCGGCGCCTGGTACCGGGGCCAGCCCTCGATCGTCATCGATGTCCAGCGGCAGCCCGGAGCGAACGTCATCGAGACCGTTCAACGCGTGCGCGCTGAATTGCCACGGTTGCGACGCGCAATGCCAGCCGGCGCCAGCCTCACCATCGTTAACGACCGCACGACCACCATTCGCGCCTCAATTCACGACGTGCAATTCACTCTGGTGCTCAGCATCGCGCTCGTGGTTCTGGTCGTTCTGATCTTCCTGCGCACCATTCGCGCCACCATCATTGCGGGCGTCGCGCTGCCCCTGTCGCTGATCGCAACGTTCGGGGTGATGTGGTTCTGCGGTTTTTCGCTCGACAATCTTTCGTTGATGGCATTGACCATCGGCACCGGTTTCGTCGTCGACGACGCCATCGTGATGATCGAAAACATCGTTCGCCATATGGAAAACGGCGAAAACGCGCTGGATGCCGCCTTGCGCGGCGCGAGCGAAATCAGCTTCACGGTAATTTCGCTGACGTTGTCTTTAATCGCGGTGTTCATTCCGCTGTTGTTCATGACGGGCCTGGTCGGCCGCATGTTCCGCGAATTCGCGCTCACTCTCACCATTGCCGTCGTGGCCTCCGCCATCGTCTCGCTGACGCTGACGCCGATGATGTGCTCGCGGCTGCTGCGGCATGGCAGCGGTATCGATAATGCTTTCACCAGACGCTTCCACGAGCTGACCGAGCGTACGATCGAGGCCTATCGTCAAAGCCTCGAATGGGTCCTGAGGCGGCAGCGCGAAACCCTGATCGTCACTCTGGTCACATTCGTTGCCACGATCTTTCTCTACATCATTATCCCGAAAGGCTTCCTGCCCTTGCAGGACACCGGGCTGATCACCGCGGTCACCGAAGCCGGGACCGACATTTCCTTCACTGAGATGCAGCGCCTCCAACGCCTGGTGGAGGACACGATCCGCGGCGATCCAGATGTTACCGGGGTCGTCTCGGTCATCGGCGTCAGCCCGATCAACGCAACGCCCAATGCCGGGCGGCTTGCCATCACGCTCAAGCCGCGCGACGAGCGCCGCGACCGGGTCGACGCCATCGTCGCACGGCTCAAACAGGCGGTCGCCAGCGTGCCCGGCATGACCGTGTATTTCCAGGCGACGCAAGACATCCAGATTTCGACCCGCGCAAGCCGTGCGCAATATCAATACACCCTGGTGGCCACCGATCGTGACGAAGTGGTCGAATGGGCCGACAAGCTGACGCACCGATTGCGCGGGGACCCGGTCTTCCGCGAGGTCGCTTCGGAGGCGCAGGAGGGCGGCCCGCGCGTGCAGGTCGACGTCGATCGCGAGCAGGCGGGGCGGCTGGGCGTTTCCATGCAGAGCGTGACCGACACGCTCAACGATGCTTTCGGCCAGCGGCAGATTTCCACGATCTACGGCCAGGCCAACCAGTACCGCGTCATCCTGGAGGCGCAACCGCGCTACCAGCAGGACCCTAACGCACTCACCAAGCTCTACGTCACCGGCGCGAGCACCTCGACGGGGACCGCGGCAACCGTCGCCAATACCGCGACGGGCACGACCAATACCAACACCACCGCCACGCCCAACGCCGTGACCAGCACCAACCAGGTGCCGCTGGCCGCATTTGCGCGCTTTGTGCAGACGTCGGCGCCGCTTGCGATCGCGCACCAGGAACAGTTCCCGTCCGTGACCATCAGTTTCGACTTGTCGCCGGGCTATGCGCTGTCCGACGCAGTCGCAGCCATTCGGTCGGTCGAGCAGGAGATCGGCATGCCGTCATCGGTCACCGGCAGCTATTCAGGCGATGCCGCCGAATTCGCCAAATCGCTGGCCGGCGAGCCATGGCTCATCCTCGCCGCGGTCATCGCTATCTACATCGTGCTTGGGGTGTTGTACGAAAGCTTCATTCATCCGCTCACGATTCTGTCCACCCTGCCCTCAGCCGGCGTCGGCGCGCTGCTGGCGCTCATGCTGCTCGGATACGACCTTTCGGTGATCGCGCTGATCGGCATCGTGCTGTTGATGGGCATTGTGAAGAAAAACGCGATTTTGATGATCGACTTCGCGATCGAAGCCGAGCGGCATCAGGGTCTCTCGCCTGAGGAATCCATCATGCAGGCGGCCCTTTTGCGGTTCCGCCCCATCATGATGACGACGTTGGCGGCATTGTTCGGCGCGTTGCCGCTCGCCCTCGAGAGTGGCACCGGATCGGAGCTGCGCAATCCGCTTGGCATCACGATTGTCGGCGGCCTGCTGCTTTCACAGCTGCTGACGCTCTACACCACGCCGGTCATCTACCTTTACATGGAGCGATTGCGCGCACGCCTGTCGCCTGCACGACCGCCGGTGCCACCCCGGGTGGCTCGCCCGGTCCGGGGCCGCTCGTGAATTTCTCCTACCCGTTCGTCCGGCGGCCGATCGGCACCACGCTGATGGCGATAGGATTGTTCCTGATCGGCGCGGTGGCTTATACGTTTCTGCCGGTCGCGAGCCTGCCGAGCGTCGAATTTCCCACCATCAACGTGACCGTCACGCGTCCTGGCGCCGATCCCAACATCATGGCGGCAACCGTGGCCGCGCCCATCGAGCGCCGACTCGGCGAAATCTCGGGCGTCACCGAACTCACCTCGGTGACCTCGCTCGGCAACTCCCGGATCACTGTTCAATTCGACCTCTCACGCAGCATCGAGGGCGCCGCGCGCGACGTACAGGCCGCACTTAACGCGGCGCTGAGCGACCTGCCGACCGACCTGCCGACACTGCCGACTTTCCGCAAAGCCAATCCGGCGGCAGCCCCGATCCTGATTCTGGCGCTCACGTCCAAGACCATGCAGCCGAGCGAAATCTATGACGCCGCCGACAGCATCATCGCGCAGCGCCTCTCGCAGGTCGACGGCGTCGCCGATGTCACCGTGGCCGGCTCCGAGCAGCCGGCGATCCGCGTGCGCGTCGACCCGGAGCGGCTGTCGTCCATGGGGCTGGCCATGGAAGACGTGCGCACAGCGATCTCCAACGCAAACGCTGCCGGCCCCATCGGCACCTTTGATGGTAACAAGCGCGGCGTCACCATCGGCATCAACGATCAGCTCCGCAATGCCAATGAATACGATTCGCTGGTGGTGAAAACGGTGAACGGCACCGTGATCCGGCTTTCCGATATCGCCACGATCCGGCCGAGCGTGCGCAACAGCCGGGCGGCCGGCTGGTTCAACAAGGACCCTTCGGTCCTTCTCATCATTACCAAGCAAGGCGACGCCAACGTCATCGACACGGTCGATCGTATCAAGGCGCTGTTGCCCGAACTTCGCCAATGGGTGCCGGCCGGCCTCGATATTTCAGTTCTGACCGACCGCACGCAAACCATTCGCGCCAGCGTCCACGACATGCAGCTGACGCTTCTCGCCACCATCGCTCTCGTGATGATGGTCGTGTTTATTTTTCTGCGGCGGCTAGCGCCCACGGCGGCGGCCGGCATCACGGTGCCGCTGGCGCTCTCCGGAACCTGCGCGGCTATGTGGGCAGCCGGCTTTTCCATCGACAACCTGTCGTTGATGGCGCTGGCGGTAAGCGTCGGCTTTGTCGTGGACGACGCCATCGTGATGATTGAAAACGCTTTTCGCTATCTCGAGAGCGGCGCATCGCCGTTGCGCGCCACATTGAAGGGCGCGAAACAAATCGGCTTCACCGTCGTGTCTATTTCGGTCTCGCTCATCGCCGCATTCATTCCGCTGCTGTTCATGGGCGGCATTGTCGGACGGCTGTTCCGCGAGTTTTCGGTGACGCTCGCCTTCGCGATCGCGATTTCAACGGTGGTCTCGTTATCGGTCACGCCGATGATCTGCGCCTATTTCGTGAAGGCGCCGCCAAGCCGGGATGCAACCTGGCTCGACCGCCGGGTCGAAGGCATCCTGTCGCGTATGATCCGCTTCTACGACCGCACGCTGACGTTTGCGCTCGCCCACCGCGGGCTCATGCTGATCGTGTTCGCCGCGACAATCGCGCTCACCATCGGGCTCTATATCAAAGTGCCCAAAGGCTACTTCCCGCAGGACGACACCGGACTGATCTTCGGCGGCACCGAAGCCTCGACCGACATCTCCTTCGAGGCGATGGAGCAATTGCAGCTGAAGGCGATGGACGTCGTGCTCGCCGATCCTGCGGTCGCAGGCCTTGGCTCCTCGGTCGGCGCTTCCGGCTTTAATGCTTCGGTCAATCGCGGGCGCTTGTTTATCAGCCTCAAGCCGCTCAACGAGCGCGGCAATGTTTCCACCCAGCAAGTCGTGAACCGCATGCGAAACAAGCTCAACCAGATCCCCGGCATTCGCGTGTTCATGGTGCCGGCACAAGACCTGCGCGTGGGCGGACGGCAAAGCGATTCGCAGTATCAGTTCACGATGTGGAGCGCCGACATCGACGAGCTGCAGAAATGGGTGCCGCGTGTCGTTGATCGTGTGAAGCAGTTGCCTGGAATCGTCGACGTTACCACCGACCGCGAGCAAGGCGGCCTGCAAGCCAATGTCACCATAGACCGGGCGGCCGCTTCGCGTTTCGGTGTCCGCGTGCAGGACATCGACAACGCCCTTAATAACGCGTTTTCTCAGCGGCAGATCTCGACCATTTACGGTCCGCGGAACCAGTACCGTGTGATTCTGGAAGTCGGCCGCGCATATCAGCGTGACCCGACCGACCTTTCCCGCGTCTACGTCCCCGGAAATAATGATGCGCAAGTCCCGCTCTCGGCAGTAACAACAGTCGACCGGGGCGTTGCACCCCTTGTGGTCAATCACCAGGGACAGTTTCCGTCAGTCACCATTACTTACAATCTCGCACCCAATACGACGATCGACGACGCAACCGCAGCGCTGGAGAAAGCGGTTGCGGAAATGCACATTCCCGACACCATCCACGCCGATTTTTCCGGCGACGTACAGGCGTTCAAGCAAGCGGTCGGCGCGCAGCCACTGCTGCTGCTGGCGGCTCTGATCGCGGTTTATATCGTGCTCGGCGTCTTGTACGAGAGCCTGGCACACCCGCTCACCATCATATCCACGCTGCCGTCCGCGGGATTGGGCGCGCTGCTCGCGCTGCAGATCTCCGGCACCGAACTGACGGTGATCGCCTTCATCGGCATCATCCTGCTAATCGGCATCGTGAAGAAGAACGGCATCATGATGGTGGACTTCGCACTCGATGGCGAACGCAGGCTCGGGCTGTCTCCGGAGCGCGCGATCCACAACGCTTGCCTTGAACGGTTCCGTCCCATTCTGATGACGACGCTTGCCGCGATGCTGGGCGCGGTGCCGCTGGTCATCGCCATCGGGCCGGGCTCCGAATTGCGGCGCCCGCTCGGCATCACCATCATCGGCGGACTGTTGGTGTCGCAGGTTCTTACGCTCTATACGACGCCAGTCATCTACCTGCTGCTGGACCGGCTACACCGCAGGCTTGGCGGCGCGAGCTTTACTTTCATTCGCCGCCGCGGGCCGCCGTTGCAGCCGGCGGAATAATCTCCTGCTGACGGCGTATGGGTCCCCGCCTTCGCGGGGAAGACAGTTGAGAGATCACACCCCCAAATAGCGATGCTGCACGTCAGGCGCGGCAGCGAGTTCCTGCGATGAGCCCTTCCACACCACGCGACCGCGTTCGATCAGGAAATGACGATCGGCAACACGCAGCAATGCGCCGACATTCTTGTCGATCACCAGAATCGACAGGCCGGATTCCTTTAAGCTGGCGAGACAATGCCAGATTTCGGAGCGGATGAGCGGCGCCAGGCCCTCGGTCGCCTCATCGAGAATGAGCAGGCGAGGATTGGTCATCAGCGCGCGGCCGATGGCGAGCATCTGCTGTTCGCCGCCGGAAAGCTGGTTACCCATGCTGCCGTCACGTTCGGCCAGCCGCGGAAACAGCTCGTAGACCCTGGACAGCGTCCAACCGGCGCCATTGCGCTTGACCGCGGTCGCCAGCAGATTTTCCCGCACCGAAAGGTTCGGGAAAATCTGCCGGCCTTCCGGCACCAGACCGATCCCGCGTTGCGCGACTTTGTATGACGGCAGGCCGCGAATCTCCTCGCCCATGAAGCGGATGGCACCGGCGCGCGCCGGCGTGAGGCCCATAACCGACCGCACGGTCGTGGTCTTACCCATGCCGTTGCGGCCCATCAGCGTCACCATTTCGCCGGGCGCGATAGCAAGCGAAACACCGAACAGAACCTGGCTGAGGCCGTAGCAGGTTTCGATTCCGTCGAGGGCGAGCACGGCGTCAGCCATGGACGGCCTCCTGCTCGCCAAGATAGGCGTCGCGCACCTGCGCGTTGCTGCGGATGTCATCGGGCTTGCCCGAGGCAATCGTGCGGCCATAGACGAGGACCGTGATGCGATCGGCCAGCGCGAACACGGCCTCCATGTCGTGTTCGACCAGAAGGACGGTCAGCTCTTTTTTGAGTTCGCGCAGTGTCGTCACCATGCGCGCGGATTCCTCGGGCCCAAGGCCCGCCATCGGCTCGTCGAGCAGCAACATGCGCGGCCTGGAGGCGAGCGCCATGGCCAGCTCGAGCTGGCGATGCTCGCCATGGCTGAGCGCCGACGCCGCCAAATCGGCGCGCGCGCTCAAGCCCACACGCGCAAGTGCGGCGCGGGCGGGATCGCGCAATTCGGACTCGCGGCGCGCATCGCGCCAGAAGCGGAACGAATGGCCGGCGCGCGCCTGTACCGCCAGCGCGACATTGTCGAGCACGCTCAAATCGAGAAACAGCGACGTGATCTGGAACGAGCGCGCGAGCCCGAGCGCGCTGCGCGCATGCATCGGCAGCGCCGTAATATCGTTGCCGCTGAAATAAATGCGGCCGGAGTCGGGCGCGAGTTGGCCGCTCAATTGCGCGATCAATGTCGTTTTCCCCGCGCCGTTCGGACCGATCACGGCATGCATCTCGCCCTCGGCGATGCCGAGGACGAGGTCGTCGGTCGCCACGATGCCACCGAAGCGCTTGGCGAGATTCTCCACCCGCAGCAAATCAGCCATGGCGCACCTTGCCGAGAAGGCCATCGATGCCGCCGCGCGCGAACAACACGACGAGCAGCAACATTGGGCCAAGAATGATCTGCCAATACTCGGTGATGCCAGAGAGCACCTCCTCGAGAACCAGCAGCGCGATCGTGCCGAACAGGGGTCCGAAGGTCGACCCCATCCCGCCCAGCACGACCATGATGATGAGATCGCCCGAGCGGGTCCAATACATCATTGCCGGACTGACGAAATCGGTGTGATTTGCGAGCAGCGCGCCGGAAAGGCCACACAGCATGCCGGCGATAACGAAACAGGTGAGCTTGTAGCGGTAGGTCGGAAAGCCGATCGCCCGCATGCGCACGTCGTTCGAGCGCGCGCCCTGGATCGCCATCCCGAAACGCGAATTGACAATGCGCCAGACCAGATAGATCGACGCAAACAGCAATGTCAGGCAGATGTAATAAAACTGCACTTTGTTCGAGAGATTGATGGGCGCGACAAACTCGCTGCGTTTGTAAATGGTGAGGCCGTCATCGCCGCCATAGCGCGCAAGACCCGCGACGACGTAGTACGCCATCTGCGCAAAGGCCAGCGTAATCATGATGAAATAGACGCCGCGCGTGCGCAGCGACAGGGCGCCGATCACCAGCGCAAACAGCGCGGACGCCGCAAGCGCCACCGGCCATTGCACGAACCCGCTGAGAACGCCTTCATGCGCCAGGATACCGACGGCATAGCCACCAATGCCGAGATACGCGGCATGGCCGAAGCTCATCATGCCGCCATAACCGAGGATCAAATTGAGGCTGACCGCGGCCAGCGCGAGGATCACAATGCGTGTGAACAGCGTGAGCACGAAGCGGTTGCCTGAGATCTCGACATAGGCCGGCAGAAGCACGAGGGCCAACAGGACCGCGACGCCAACAACTGTACGCAGGCTGAGGGCGCGCGTCATTTGTCGTTCGCCGAAAATAGAGCCTTCCGGCTTGACCACCAGCACCACCGCCATCAGCAGATAAATCAGCATCGACGATAGCGCGGGTGCAGCGGTCGAGGCCGCCGCCGGGCTCAACACCATGCGCAGCAAATCGGGGAAGAAGGCGCGGCCAAGCGTATCCAGAAAGCCCACCAAAATCGCCGCAACCAGCGCGCCGCGGATCGAGCCGATGCCGCCGATCACGGTGATGACGAAGGCGAGAATGAGGATGTTCTCGCCCATGCCGATCTGCACGGTCAAAATCGGCGCCTGCATCAAGCCGGCAAGACCGGCAAGGGCGGCACCCAGGCCGAACACCAGTGTATAGAGCAGCTTGATGTTGACGCCGAGCGCGCCGACCATTTCGCGGTTGCTGGCGCCCGCGCGAATGAGCATGCCAATCCGCGTTCGCATCACCAGCACATACAGAAATGCCGCGACGGTAAGTGTTACGACGATGATGGACAGTTTGTAGGCCGAGTAATCGACGCCCGGAATGATCTGGACCGACCGGTTGAGCCATGACGGCAGTGGCAACGTCATTCCTTCCGGCCCCCAGATCAGCCGCACCAGCTCATCGAAAAACAAAATCAGGCCGAACGTGCCGAGCACATGGTCGAGGTGATCACGGCCGTAAAGCCTTCGCATTGCGACCACTTCGACAACCATGCCAACCAGAAGCGTGGCGCCGAGCGCCAGCACGGCGCCAAAGACAAAGCTCCCGGTCCAGGCAGCGAACGTGGCGGCGAAGTAAGCGCCGATCATGTAGAGCGAGCCGTGCGCTAGGTTGACGAGATCCATGATGCCGAACACCAGCGTCAGCCCCGCCGCCAGCAGGAACAACAGCAGGCCGAACTGCAGCCCGTTCAGGCATTGCTCAATGAACAGCGTCATGACTACCTGCGAACTGCCTCCACCCTTCGAGACGCTCGGGCTCCGCCCTCGCTCCTCAGGGTGAGGCCAGACTCCTCAAACCTCATCCTGAGGAGCCGCGCGCAGCGCGGCGTCTCGAAGGATGGGGCCCCTCCCCAAAACGAAACGGCAGAAACGCATGGCGCTTCTGCCGCCCCGTATCGCATCAGAACAAGATCACTTCATCGGACATTTGTCGTGGAAGCGGTCCTGGTCATCCTTGACGATGGTGGCGACGGTTTTCAGAACGAATTCGCCCTTGGCATCCTTCACAACGTCCTGCAGATAGAAGTTCTGGATCGGAACGTGGTTGTTGCCGAACTTGAAATTGCCGCGCACCGATTTGAAATTCGCCTTCTCCATCGCCTTTTGCACCGCCGTCTTGTCGGTCAGATTACCCTTGGTGGCGGCAACCGCAGATGCGATCAGATTGGCCGCATCGTAGGATTGCGCGCCATAGAACGACGGCCTCTTGCCGGGATATTTCTTGATGTAGTCGGCGACGAATTTCTTGTTGGCGTCATTCGGCAGGTCGTTCACCCACTCCTGTGCACCGGGCACGCCCAGCGCCAGATCTTTCTGCAACGGCAGCGACAGCTCATCGATAGTAAAGGCCGTGTAGAGCGGGATCTTGTCCTTTAGGCCCGCCTGCGCGTATTGCGTCAGGAACTGCACGCCGGCGCGTCCGGGATAGAACACAAAGATCGCGTCCGGATTGGCGGCCTTGGCTTTGGCAAGTTCGGCGGAGAAATCGAGCTGCGCCGGCCAGGTGGTGAGCTCTTGCCCGATAACCTTGCCCTTGAAGGTGGCGGCCACGCCGGAGAGCATGTCCTTGCCCGCGGCATAGTTCGGGCCGATCAGGAACACGCTCTTCACGCCCTTCTGGTTCATGTAAAGACCGACGGCTTGCGGCGTCTGGTCGTTCTGCCATGAGGTCGAGAACACAGTCGGCGAGCAGAGTTCGCCCGCGATCTGCGAGGGGCCGGCGTTGGCAATGACAAGGAATGTTTTTGAGTCGACGACCGGCTTGAGCGAGGCCAGCAATACGTTCGACCAGATGTAGCCGGCGATGAAATCGACCTTGTCGGACTCAATCAGCTTCTCGGTCTTCTGCTTCCCGACCTCCGGCTTGAAGCCGTCGTCTTCGTAAATCACCTCGATGGGCAAACCGCCCATCTTGCGGCCCATGTGATCGAGCGCGAGCTCGAAGGAATTGCGCATATCCTCGCCGATGTCGGCGACCGGCCCACTGAACGTGCTGACGAAGCCGATCTTGATTGATTTTTGTTGGGCCACGGCCGGGCCCGCTGCGAGCAGCAGAGCGGCGCTCGCGGCCAAGAGTGCTTTGCGCATATGACATCCTCCCAGAGGGCCATTCGGCCCTATTCCTTGCGATCGTCTAATGTAGCGGCAGAGGCGCCATAAGGTCCACACGCGCCAAGGGCGGGCGAACTATATTTCGGCTTGATTTCGCTTTGGCGCAGCGGCCGATATCGCCGGTATTTCCGCCCGGTGGCCATGCTGCACCGGCCATTGACCGGCGCGGCGCGGCACCGGCAGTCTAGCACCCGCCCTGGAGGGCCAATCGCCGGGAATTCAACTTTTGTCCAAAGCGCTCGAAAAAACCTATGACGGCATCATTATCGGTGCCGGCCATCACGGGCTGATCCTGGGAAGTTATCTTGCCCGCGCCGGCCTCAATATTTTGCTGGTGGAACGCCGGCTGACTTACGGCGGCGGCTTGTGCACGCGCGAGGTGACACTGCCCGGCTTCTATCACAACCTGCACTCGATCAATCATTTCCACATCAGCGAGACGCCATGGTTCAAGGATTTGAACCTCGGCGAACGGGTCACCTACATCACGCCGCGCTACGAATTCGGCCAGGCGCATCACGACGGCTCGGCGCTGGTGCTTGGCCGCGATCTTGAAGAGTCGCTCGCAAACATCGCGCGGTTTTCCAAAAAAGACGCCGCAACATTCCGCGAGTGGAATCGCAAGGCAGAAAAAATCACCGCAGAGATTTTCCTTCCGGAGCGCTACGCCGAACCGTTGGCGAAAGACGAGCGCGAAGCGTTGCTGTCGCGAACGGCGCTGGGCCGCGAATTCCTCGAGGTCTCCAATCGCCAGCCGCTCGATGTCGTGCGCGAATTGTTCGAGAACGAGCATGTCCGGTTGCTGTTCCTGTTCAAGGTATCGCTGTTCGGTACCTGGCTGGTCGATACAATGTCGAAGACGTCGCCGATGGGCTCGGTGATCCGGGCCTTCGATCTCGAAAGCGGGTACCAGCTTTGCGAGGGCGGCTCGTTCAATCTGGCGCGCGGTTTGATGGAAGCCTTCATTGCCGCCGGCGGCACATTCCAACCGCAAGTCAATATCGACCGCATCGTTATCGAGAATGGCCGCGCCACCGGCATCGAACTGGCCGATGGCCGCACGGTTCGCGCACGGCAATTCGTCGCGTCGACGCTCGACGTGCACCAGACATTCGAGAATTTGATCGGACGTGAGCAGTTACCGGCGGCGTTTCTCAGAAAACTTGACGCATTTCAATATACGGCCTGGAGTCTTTTCGGCCTGCATCTTGCGCTCAACGAAAGCCCGCGCTTTGCCGCAGAAAAATTCGATCCCAATATCAATCGCTCGATGAAATGGAGCATCGGCGCCGAGACAATGGAAGATTTGTTCTCCGCCCATCAGGATGTGCAGGCTGGACGCGTTCCGAAAATCGTCCAGTTCGGCTCAGGGCCGTTGAGCCTGCTCGACCCCACGCAGGCGCCGCCAGGCAAGCACACAACCTATTGCTGGCACGTGATGCCTCTGAACCCCGATCTCGGTGGCAAGAGCTATGAAAATTTCAAGGAAGAGTTCTCCGACAAAATCGTCGAGTGCTTTGCGCGTTACTGTCCCAATATGACGTCCAAGAACATCCTCGGGCGTTACGTCTACACCGGCCGCGAATACGTGGAGGAGATGATCAACATGCGCGGCGGCGACATATTCATGGGTGCATTCAACGCCGAGCAGGTGATGTACAACCATTTCGGTTACCGCTCGCCGATTCCGAACCTCTACAGCGCGGGCTCGGCCGGCCATCCCGGCGGCGCGATTTCGGGCGGCTCGGGCTACATCAGCGCGAACATTATCGCCAACGACCTCGGCCTCAAGCCGTGGTGGACACCATGGGACGCACGTGCGGCGCTGGAGCAATTGCCGCAGCTGGAGCGCGGCGCGGCATGAAAGTCGAAAAAGACTGGATGGCCACTTTCGCGGGCATGAGCGGCTGTGAGGTACAATCCGCTTATCCCGCTCATCCCCGCGAAAGCGGGGATCCAGGGCCAAAGAAGAAAGCTGCTGTATGAGCGCGGATTTGAACAATATTGTGTTTCCCAGCCTCAAGGATCGCGTCGTCATTATCACCGGAGCCGGACAAGGCATCGGCCGCGTGTTTGCAAAATCATTTGCGGCGGCGGGCGCGCGCGTCGTGATTGCCGAGTTGAATGAAAAAAGGCTGCGGCGGTCGCCGGGGAAATTATGAAGGCCGACGGTCAGGCGCTTGCGGTGACGACCGATGTCGCGGACGAGGCTTCGATCGCGGAAATGATCGAGGTTGTCGAGAATGAGTACGGCCGCATCGATGTTTTGATCAACAACGCGGGAATTTTCTCAACATTGGAGATGCGCCCATTCGACCAGATCCCGCTGGAAGAATGGGAGCGGGTCCTGCGCGTCAATCTGACAGGTCCGTTTCTCTGCGCGCGCGCTGTGCTGCCGGCCATGCGACGGGCAAAATGGGGCCGCATTATCAATGTCGCCTCCGGAGCGGTGCGGCTTGGCCGGCCGAATTACCTGCACTACATCGCCACCAAGTCGGCACTCGCCGGCATGAGCTTGTCGATGGCGCGCGAACTCGGCGCGGACAATATCACCGTGAATGCGATTTTGCCGGGCGCAACCTTTACGGAAATCGAGCGCAAAACCGTGACGCCGGCCCAGAAGGAGCGCATCATCGCCATGCAGTGCGTACCGCGCGCCGAAGTGCCCGAGGATTTGGTTGGCGCGGTGCTGTTCCTGGCCTCCGAAGCATCGGCCTTTGTTACGGGACAAAGCATCAACCTCGACGGTGGGGTGACAGGATCATGACTCCGACTGTTGCCATCATCGCGCCGGGAAATATGGGCGCCGGAATCGGCCAGCGCCTGACCGAAAACAAAGTCACCGTACTCACATCGCTTGCAGGCCGCAGCGAAGAAAGCGCCAAACGCGCTCGGCAAGCCGGCATGCAGCCGGTCGAGGAGCGCGTGCTGGCCGAATCCGATTTTCTAATGTCGATCGTACCACCCGGCGATGCACTGGCGCTCGCAAAACGGCTTGCGCCCTTGCTAATGGCCGCGAACAAGAAACCAATCTACGTTGAATGTAACGCGGTCAGCCCGCCGACGATGCTGAAGATCGCGGACGAGGTCTCGGGGACCGGCTGCGCCTTCATCGGTGCCGGCATCATCGGGCCCCCACCCAAGCCGGGCAGTACGAACACTCGGATTTACGCCTCCGGCCCGCACGCCGGCGAACTCGCCACAACTCAACGACTATGGCTTGATCGTGCGCGTGTTGAGTGGCCCGCTCACTGCGGCTTCCGCATTGAAAATGTCCTATGCGGGCATCACCAAGGGCTTCACGGCGCTAGGCGCCGCCATGATACTGGCGGCAACGCGCGGTGGCTCGGCCGAGGCGCTCAAGGCCGAGCTTGCTGAAAGCCGGCCGGACTTGCTGCGCTATCTTTCAAACCAGGTGCCGGCCATGTATTCAAAGGCCTATCGTTGGGTGGCCGAACTCGACGAGATCGCGTCCTTCGTCGGCAACGAACACGCCGAACACGAAATGCTGACGGCCGCCGCACGACTTTACGAACGTATCGCCGAGGACGTCGACGGCGAGAAAAAGGAAGTCGGCACGCTCGATCGATTTATCGGCAAGCCATGACTGCAGAAGCCCCTATCCTCTCCGAAACGCACGACGGTTATCGCGTCATAACGCTCAACCGGCCGGACAAGCTCAACGCCTTCAACGAGGAGATGCATCTGGCACTGCGCAAGGCGATTGATGACGCAGAGGCCGACGAAAACTGCCGTGCCTTGATGATTACCGGCGCGGGTCGCGGTTTCTGCACAGGCCAGGATCTCAGCGATCGGCTCGCCAAGCCGGGCGAGACCGTAGTGCTCGGCGGGACACTCGAGCAGCATTACAATCCGCTGATACGCAAGTTGCGTTCCCTGCCCTTCCCTGTCGTAGCGGCGGTGAACGGGGTTGCCGCTGGCGCCGGCGCCAACATCGCGCTGGCCTGCGACATCGTGATTGCGAGCATGAAAGCGAGCTTCATCCAGTCCTTTGCGCGTGTCGGCCTGATTCCCGATTCCGGCGGCACCTGGGCCTTGCCCCGCCTCGTCGGTGATGCGCGTGCGCGCGGCCTCGCGCTGCTGGCGCAGGGGTTGGACGGCGAAAAGGCTGCAGAGTGGGGCCTCATCTGGCGCGCGGTCGAGGACGAGAATTTGATGCGCGAAGCAACGCGGATCTGCGAGCACTTCGCGATGGCGCCGACGCAGGGCCTGGCGCTGATCAAGCAAGCCCTCAATGCATCCGCAGACAACACGCTCGATGCGCAGCTCAACCTCGAGCGCGACCTTCAACGCGCTGCCAGCCTGACGCCCGACTATGCCGAGGGCGTTCGCGCCTTCATGGAGAAGCGCAAGCCGAACTTCACCGGCCGCAAGAAATGATCCAACCGCCGGCCAAAACACCGTTACGCGTCGGCATCGCCGGTCTGGGCGCAGTCGGCCTGGAAGTGGCAAAGCGCCTGATCACGGGCGTGCCGGGCCTGACACTTGTCGCGGTCGCCGCGCGCGACGTCGAGAAAGCGCGGCGTGCGCTGCCACCGGCCGGCAGCAGCATCCCCGTTCGCAAGGCAACTGAGCTCGCGAACGATTGCGACATCGTGGTTGAGTGTTTGCCGCCCCCGCTCTTTCGCGACGTCGCCATCAGCGCCATCGATAAGGGCCGTATATTCATGCCACTTTCGGTCGCACAGCTGCTGGAGAACGGCGACCTGGTTGAACGCGCAAAGCTTAAGGGCGCCCGCATTTTGGTGCCGACCGGCGCGCTCATCGGCCTCGACGCCGTACGGGCGGCGGCAGAAGGCACAATCCATTCGGTCAAGATGGTGACACGAAAACCGCCTGCGGGGCTGGAGGGCGCGCCTTATCTGCTAGAGCACAAAATTTCCGTGGCCGGCCTGAAAGAGGCGCGGAAAGTGTTCGACGGCAGTGCGCGCGAGGGCGCCCGTGGCTTCCCCACCAACGTCAACGTCGCGGCGGCTTTAAGCCTCGCCGGCATCGGGCCCGACCGTACGCAGCTCGAAATCTGGGCCGACCCGGCCGTGACCAGAAACACCCACACCATCACGGTCGACGCCGATACTGCGCGTTTCACAATGACAATCGAGAATATTCCGTCCGAAAATCCACGCACCGGCAAAAGCGTCGCGCCTTCGACCGTCGCTGCGCTGCGCGCATTGGTATCGGAGCTGAAGGTGGGGACTTGATTCAAACCCGCAGGAACACTTTACGTCGATAGAGGAACCCGGCGAGCACGACTGCCAATACTAGTCCCACGATGTGCGCAATGAAGAGGCCGGTCCCCGGCGTCACAAGCCGGTCGAACCATGCCGACACGTCGCCGCCCACGAGGCGCAGCGCAAAAGGCTCGAACCCGGCGATGCCATTGATGAGATAGAGCAGAAGGGCATTGGCGCCGACCCACACGAAGATCGTCGCCCACGCCTTCCTGCCCCACACGTCAATCACTTGATGCAAGATGCCCAGCAGGATCGCGCTGTATCCGCCGGCGACCAACACAAATGAAGACGTCCAGATCGCCTTCACAACGGGAAATTGCAGGCCCCACAAATGACCAGCGGCCACCATGACGATGCCGCCGCCGATCAACCACAGCGAGCGTTGCGTTGGAGTGAGCCGTTCGTCTTTCAACAGCAGGCCCGACAACGCACCGAGCAGGCACGTTCCAATCGCCGGCAGTGTGCTGAGCAGTCCTTCCGGATCGCGGGTGATGTCCCATAGCCGCCCCGGCAGATAATGAAGATCGATCCAGTTGGCGAGATTGGCGTTGGGCTCAAAGGAAATTGCGTCGGCGCCTGGAATCGGCACGAAGGTCATCACCGCCCAATAGCCGCCAAGGAGCGCGATTAGCACGACAATAAGCCCGCGCTGGTTGAGATTCAGAAACAGAATTGACGTAAAGAAATAACAGACGGCGATGCGCTGCAGGATGCCGACAAAACGGATGTCGCCCCATTGGTGGCCGACCCCGCCGTAAAAAATTAATCCAAGAATATACAACACCAGCGCACGACGCAGGATGCGTGTATAGATCTGCATCTTTCGCTCGCGCTCCAACAGCTTCGGTAAAGCCAGGGCGATCGAAACACCGGTTACGAAAATGAACAGCGGAAAGATGAGATCGTAGAAGCGGATACCAACCCACTCGACGTGGCTCATTTGCGTTCCAAGGAAATTGCCGATCGTGCTGAGTGCGGGGCCCTTGTCGCGCAACATCCGGTCGAGCGTCCAGATTGCGCCGTCTGCACCGAGGATCAGAAATATATTGAACCCACGCAGCGCATCGACCGCAACAACGCGGTCGGTTTGCAGGGCTAGCGGCACTTCTGCGTATCGCATGTGCGCGGGTGACGGTTGCAGACGGAGCGTTGGTCGGACGGAAACCAGCCAACGTGAAAATGGTTGCGTGGAGAAGCAGTGTGCCCGCCTAGCGAACTCACGTCAAAAGCAGATGGAATACCGGCGGGCCTGCGGAAATACGAAGCGTCGGCAGGTTTTTAGTGCCGCGTCGCCATTGCGGTCACAGCTGCGTCACAATGGCCGCCCGGTTCCTGAACACGGAAGTAGTTCCGGCCTACGAACGAATGGTCGTAGTGATGCCAGGAGGTACTGTGATCCATCGCCTGGATGCCGGCGAGCGTCACCGCGAAGACCGAGCTTTCCATGTCACGCTGTTGCGCATCGAGATTTTGCGGCAACCGGGAGCTTGCATAATCGACGTAATAAACTTTGCGCACGCAGGACGTCTCTTTGACCGCGTCGAGCGCGGCCTTGGCCGTCATCAGGTGATCGGTGTGGTCTTGCGGATTGATGCGTTTGTCGGTCTCGGCGACGTTGACCTGGATGAGCCTGGCTCCCCCACGTTCATAGGCAATGATCGCGCGCAGCGTAGCAACAAGATCCTCCCAGCCTTCGTACGCGGCGGAACCATCAACCGCCCGCAAAATATTATTTTCTCCGGTGGCCAATCGCTTGAGAGATTGAAATCCCGTTTCGGCATAACCCGCGCCGGAGGCATTGCCATCAGGAGCGCGCAGGAAATAGCTCACGGTGTTGCGATAGCTGACGCGGTAGATCGCATGCCCGTTAAACGACATTGGCGCCGCGACACGCTCGGCCGGCACAGTGTCGGCGTCGGCCATGAACCGAATTGCGGCTTCCGCCCCATTTTCACGCGCCAGATAAAATGGATGCTTGCGCCCGCCCATGCCGACGCCCAGACCGGCATCTCCGGCTGTCAGATGTACAAAGACGGTCTTGGCGGCGGCGCCGATCACATCCTGGAATGCGGACGGATTCATGAACAATTGCCAGTCGTCCTCGTGCGCCGCGAAATAGAACGACACCTTGTCTGGCCGCTTGGTCTCATCCGCCAATGCTGGCGCACTCGCCAGCATAGCGCCGGCAAGACAGGCAACAGCAAATGTTCGCGTTGTTGGCATCCCCAGCTCCCTTTCAGGCGCCCTGATATTCGTCAAATAGGATATGAATCTGACGGCTTCAATGAACGGCCGCATGGAATCCGTCAACTGCGGCTCTCTCCGGGTTAACCTGTTTGACAATCCCGGAACGCGCTTTATCGTTTGTATACAAATAATTAGCCGGGTTAACCTTTATGAAGCCTGCGCCCTTCGTCCGTCATGTGCCGAAGACGCTCGACGAGGCGCTAAGGATTCTGGCCGAAGTCGCGCCCCATGACGGCCGTGTGCTGGCGGGCGGGCAGAGCCTCGTTCCCATCATGGCGTTTCGCCTCGCCAAGCCGGCACATCTTGTGGACATCAACGAGATTGCAGGCCTCGACAAGATCTCGAGCGATAGCAAATCGCTGGCAATCGGCGCCTGCGTGCGCCATGCCGCATTTCACAAACACGTTGTCGACAATCCGCTCGGGCAATTGCTCAGCGCTGTTGCTCGCCATATCGCCCACTATCCCATCCGCATGCGCGGTACGTTTTGCGGCAGCCTCGCGCATGCCGACCCCGCGTCGGAATGGTGTCTGGTGGCGGCGACGCTCGATGCGACGCTTGTCGCCAAGAGCACGCGTGGTGAGCGGCTGATCGCCGCGAAAGACTTTTTCGACGGCATCATGTCGACAACGCTTGCCGAAAACGAATTGCTCGCGGAAGCGCGGCTACCGCTGCTGCCGATCGACGCCAAAGTTCGGATTCAACGAATTCAACCGCCGTGCGGGCGATTTTGCGATGGCCGCATCGCTGGTCACTTACCGCCTGCAAGGCGGCAAAATTATCGATGCCCGCGTCGGCCTGGGCGGAGCTGAGGCGTCTCCGCGCCGAATCGCAGAGGCCGAGGCCGCGCTCAACGGCAAAGCACCCGACGATGTAGTTTTCCGCGCCGCGGCCGAAGCGGCCGCCAAAGCAATTGACCCGCTGGAAGACCATCAAACAAATGCTGACTACCGGCGTGACCTCGTACGCGCGGTGGTGCGGCGCGCGTTAGAGAACAGCGCATGATCGGCCGAATGAGGATATCCGAACCCCAACGTGCCGCTCATCCCCGCGAAAGCGGGGATCCAGAGCGACAATTTCTTGGCCCCCGGCCGCGTCCCTGGATTCCCGCGTGCGCGGGAATGAGCGGAGTTTGGATCGACCCATGACCGCGCACACCAAAGGCTCGGGTATGACCTGGGTAGGACGCGCGATCCGGCGGCTGGAAGACCCGGCGCTCATCACCGGCCAGGGACGCTTTACCGCGGACCTGCCCGCTGACGCATTGGGTGCGCTTCGTGCGCAGTGCCGTCGCGGCCGGAAAGATCAAAAGCATCGGATGCCCTAAAGGTGCGACGGTGATCACGGCCGCGGACCTCAAAGGCGTGAACAAAATCACGCCGATGCTGCACAAGTTCAATTACAAGCGGGTCGGTCAGCCGGTACTCGCCGACGGCGTCGTTCGCTTTACCGGCGAACCGATCGCCGCGGTCGTCGCGGCCAGTGAAGAGGAAGCCGAGGATATCGCCGATCAGGTCGAGATATCGATCGACGATACCATACCAGTGACCGACGCGCGGGCGGCACTCGAACCCGGCGCGCCGCAGGTGCACTCCGAAGCGCCCGGCAACGTCATCCTCGAAGGCAAAGTGAAGACCCCGGACTTCGACGCCACGTGGAATAGCGCGCACAAGATCATCAAGGTTGAAGCGCGTTCACACCGCCAGAATGCAACGCCGATGGAGACGCGTGGCGCCCACGCGGCTTATGACACTTCGACCGGACGCGTCACGCTCACCTGCACGACGCAGATGCCGCATCTCACCCGGACGGCAATTTGCGACGTGCTCGGTTTTCCGGAATCCGACCTGCGCGTGATCGCTCCCGATGTTGGCGGCGGCTTCGGCCAGAAAATGTCGCTCGCAAGCGAATATGTCGTGCTGGTCTGGCTGGCGCGAAAGTTCAAAAGCTCGGTTGGCTGGACGGAAGACCGGCGCGAGAACCTGATCGCCGGCTTTCATTCGCGCGATCAATACATCACGCTCGAAGGCGCTTTCGACAAGAACGCCAGGCTCGTCGCGCTCAAAGCGGATGTCATTGCGAATATTGGCGCCTATTCGTGCTTTCCGACCACCTGCGGGGTTGAACCGCTGATGGCGATGGCGGAAATGCCGGGACCTTACGATGTGCAGCAGTATGCCTGCCTCGCGCGCGGCGTGATCACCAACACCTGCACCATGGCCCCCTATCGCGGGCGTGTCACGGCCGGTGATCACCTTCACGCTCGAACGGCTGATGGACAAGACCGCCCGCGCGTTTGCGATCGATCCGGTCGATATCCGGCGGCGCAACCTGATCGATAATTTTCCGTACAAATCCGCCATGGGCCTCGAATACGACGACGCCACATACAAAGAGACGCTGGAAATGGCGGTCAAAGCAATCGATATCCCGGCTTTTCGCAAACGCCAGAAAGAGGCGCGCAGCAAAGGCCGCCACCTCGGTATTGGTCTTGCAACATTTTCCGAGCGGACCGGCTATGGCAGCGCCGCGTTCGCGGCGCGCGGCATGGAAATCACACCCGGTTGGGAAACCGTGATCGTGACCGTCGATCCCTCGGGCTTTGTCGAGGCACGTATCGGTTCGTCACCGCACGGCCAGGGATTGCGCACCACTCTTGCGCAAATTATTGCCGACGAGATCGGCGTCACGCCGGAGATGATTAAGGTGGTGCACGGCGACACCGACCGCGCGCCTTATGGCTGGGGTACTTTTGCCAGCCGTTCGCTGGTGATTTCCGGCGGCGCCACGTTAATCGCAGCGCGAAAAGTTCGCGCCAAGCTGATCAAGATCGCCAGTCACCTTTTGGAGGCTGCGCCTGATGACATTGTGCTCGCGGATGGGGCTGCGAAAGTTGCCGGCACCGACCGCGCGATCTCGGTCGCAAAGCTCGCACGCGAAGCCTATACGCAAACGCACCGTTTTAAGGGCGAGATCGAGCCGGGACTGACTGAAACGGGCCACTACGATCCGCCGGGCACGTTTTCCAATGCCTGCCACATCGCCATTGTCGAGGTAGACGTCGAAACCGGGCACGTGAAAGTCGAGAAATTCGTGGTGGCAGAGGATGCTGGCCGCATCATCAATCCGATGATCGCGGATGGTCAGGTCCATGGCGGCATCGCGCAGGGCATTGGCAACGCTTTGCTTGAGGAAATTATCTACGACGAACACGGCGGCATCCTCACCGCGACACTTGCCGACTATCTGCCGCCGACAGCACACGAAATTCCACCGATCGAACTGCATCACATCGAGACGCCGAGCGCCAATTCGATCACGAAAGCCAAAGGCCTGGGCGAAGGCGGCTGCATCGGTGCCCCGGCGGCGGTAGTCAACGCGATCAATGACGCGCTCTCGCCATTCGGCGTGGACATCGATGAGATACCGGCCACACCGCAGCGCATCCGTGCCGCTTTGCGGTCAAAGGAAAAGACGGAATGAGCGGGTGAGAGACCGAGGATGAGCAACAAGTCCAACATCACACTCACCATCAACGGCCGCGATCATGCGATCGCTGTTGAGCCGCGCCGCACGCTGGTCGATGCGATCCGTGAAGATTGCGGACAAACCGGCACGCATATTGGCTGCGAGCACGGGATCTGCGGCGCATGCACGGTCATCGTCGACGGCGAACCCGTACGCTCCTGCCTGATGTTTGCCGTGCAGGCGGATAAAAGAAAAATCCGTACCGTCGAAGGGCTTGCCGATGGCGACAAACTCCACCCGATGCAGCAGGCCTTCATGGATCATCATGGCCTGCAATGCGGCTTCTGCACGCCGGGCTTTTTGATGCTGGCGGTCGGGGTGCTCGAGCGTGAACCGGACATCAGCGACGACGATTTGCTTGACGTGCTGTCATCGAATTTGTGCCGATGCACCGGCTATCAAAACATCATCAAGGCGGTCCGCGCGGCAGCGAAAGAAATGCGAAAAGGATGAGCGGCGGCGCTCATGTCCATTAAACAAAAATTCGTTGGCCGTTCGGTTCCGCGCCTGGAGGATCGCCCTCTTCTAACGGGTCAGGGCCGGTTCGCCGCTGATATTTCATTTCCCGGCCAGTGGCACATGCGCGTCGTGCGTTCGCCGGTTGCGCACGGAAAAATCAGATCGATCGGCACCGACGCGGCACGTGCGCTACCGGCGTTCATGCGATTTGGACGTACGCCGACGTTGCGCACATTCCGCACATTCCATTTCGTCTGACCGGGCTCAAGACGCTCGAGCCGTACCAGCAGCCGGTGCTGGCGCGCGACGTCGTGCGGTACGTTGGCGAGCCGGTCGCGGTGGTCTTTGCAGAAAACGCATACCTTGCGGAAGACGCGGCCGAACTGGTCGAGCTTTCAATCGAACATTTGCAAACAACGATGCTCGCCACCGAGCAACCGGGCGTCTACGAGGGTGAACTCACCACCGAACCGGGAGTCGTGCAGAAATCGTATGGCGACATCGATGCCGCCTTCCGCGCCGCTCATGCCATTGTTTCGCTTGAGCTTTCCATCGGTCGTCATTCCGGCGTGCCGATGGAGACGCGCGGCGCCATCGCTCGTTTCGATGAAACGCGGGATTTATTGGAGCTTCACGGCGCCGCCAAAGTGCCGCACTGGAATCGCGATACCATCGCTCAAATGTTGGGACGGAAAAAAGAATCCGTCCACCTCTACGAAGGCCATGTGGGCGGCGGCTTCGGGATCCGCGGCGAGATTTATCCCGAAGATGTTTTGGTATGCGCGGCAGCGCTAAAATTCAAACGCCCAATCAAATGGATAGAGGACCGCCGCGAGCATTTGATCGCCGCCAATCATTCGCGCGAGCAATATCATCGCGTCCGCGCCGCAATCGATGCGCAGGGCCATATCCTCGGAATCGAAGATGAATTCTTTCACGATAACGGCGCTTACATGCGCACACACGCCGCAACCGTGCCCGATCTCGCCGCGGCAATGTTGCCAGGGCCGTATCGCGTACCCGCTTATCGAGCCGTTGGTCACATCCGCCTGACAAACAAAACGCCGTGTGGGACCTATCGCGCACCGGGTCGCTACAAATCCACTTTTGTCCGCGAGCGGTTGATGGACGCAATCGCCGCGAGGATCGGCGTCGACACCGTGGATATTCGAAAACGTAATCTCATTGGCAAAAGTGCGATGCCCTACTCTCTTGGTCTCGACACGCTCGGGACAAAGATCACCTACGACTCCGGTGACTATCCACGATTGCTCGACAAGGCGCTCAAGGCGGCGGATTGGTCCGGGCTTCAGAAACAGCTGCTGGCACGCCGCAGAAACGGTGAAAAAGTCGGCGTCGGCGTGGCGATGTTCGTTGAAAAAAGTGGTCTCGGACCGTACGACACGGTACGCGTCGAAATTACACCCGATGGCTCTGTCGAAGTGATTACCGGCGTTGCATCCATCGGCCAAGGCGTAGAAACCGTCATCGCACAGATTTGCGCCGATGCGCTCGGTGTCGACTACGGCAATATCCGCGTTGTCCACGGCCAGACTGATCGCATCGCCCGCGGGATGGGCGCGTTCGCTTCACGTGTGACCGTGATGTGCGGTGAAGCCACGCGGCTCGCCGCGACAAAGCTGCGCGCTGTGATCCTGCAAGCTGCAGCCGAGTTGATGCAAACCAGCGCGGATCAGCTGGACGTCGTGAATGGGGAGGTCGTCCGTACCGGCGGTCCCGGACCATCGATGCCATTGGCCGAACTTGCACGCGGCCTGCCCAATGGCTTGAGCGCCGAAGATACTTTTGAATCGGCCCACATGGTTTATCCCTACGGCGTTCACGTTGCCGCCGTACGCATCGATGGGGACACTGGGGCCGTGCACATCGAGCGCTATGTTATCGCCTATGATGTCGGCAAAGCGGTAAATCCAAAATTGGTGGAAGGCCAGATCGCCGGAGGCCTTGCGCAAGGCATCGGCGGCGCACTGTTGGAAGAGTTCCGTTACGACGAGAACGGCGAGCCGCTCTCGGTCACTTTTGCGGACTATTTGATGCCGACCGCAAGCGAGGTGCCAGGGGTTACCGTTATCGTGTCGGAAGACGCGCCAAGCCCACTCAATCCACTCGGACTAAAAGGTGCCGGCGAAGGCGGCGCTAATCCGGTTGGCGCTGTGATCGCATCAGCCATCGACGACGCACTGCAGCGGCCCGGCACCGTGACCAAACTTCCGGTGACGCCCCAGTGGCTCAAAAAAGTCTTGCAAGATACGTCCAATCGCTAGCCGGCTGTGCCGAAGCAAACGCCTCACAAAACAGCATTGACAATGTCGGACCCGCCGACACACCCTTGCAAGATAAAAGCGCGTTCTAGCGCAGAGGCGTCAGACAGCAATCGTGCTGCATAAGGCGCAAATTTTTTCGGGAGGAGTTCTATGTCCGCAATGTTTGTCTCACCGCTTTTGCGCGTGGTCCTGTTTGGCGCCGCTCTAGCAGCCGCGTCCACGGCCGCGCTTGCCCAGAATCGCCAGTTTTCGTTCGCCTACGATCAGCCGAAGGGTAGCGGTTATGATGTCGGCGCCGACATGTTCAACAGCAAGCTGATGGAGCTCAGCAAGGGCACGCTTTCCATCAACAAGTATTCCGGCGCCCAGCTTGGCACCGAGGCGCAGACTCTTCAGAAAGTGCAGACTGGCGACATCGATTTCGTGTTCCTGTCGACCGCGAATGCTTCGACAGCGCAGCCGGAATCCGGCGTATTCTCGATCCATTTCATCTTTCGCGATGAAGGACACGCCGTCAAAGTGCTCGGCGACCCGACCGTGATTGCGGCGATGAAGGAGCTTTATGCAGCGAAGATGACCGGTGCACACATGATCGGCCTCGGCTCGCAAGGACTGAGGCACATGTACGGCAAGAAACCGATCGAAAAGGTCGCCGACCTCAAGGGTGTCAAGATGCGAGTGCAGGCCACAGTGACCGAGGACGCGACATTCCCGGCCTATGGCGCACAGGTCGTCCATATGCCGTTCGGCGAGGTTTACACAGCGCTGCAAACCGGCGTTGCCGATATGGCCGAGAATGGCATCAACAACTACCTCATCAACAAGCATTACGAAGTTGCGCCCGTTCTTTCACTCACCGAGCACGAAGCCAACAACGCAGCATTATTTGTCAGTGACAAGGTCTGGAGCAGCCTGACTGACGAGCAGAAGAAGTGGGTGCAAGCCGCGGCTGACGAAGTCAGCAAGAATGAGCCGACAGCCGCATTCAAGCTCGAGCATGAGGCACAGGCGAAACTGGAGAAGATCGGCGTCAAGGTTGTTATAAATGTCGACAAGAGCGGCTTTGCACAAATCAGCAAGCCGATTCAGGACAAGCTTGCGTCGGATCTCGGACCGCATGCGGTAAAGGTGCTCAACCTGGTCCGCAACGTGAAATAGCGAGCAAGTCCACGACTGCGGAGAGCCGAAAAGCTCCCCGCACTTGTTTCCCACCGTCGACTTTTTCGAAAGTTAAGCGATGCGCCGTTTTGACGGGCTGGTCTTGCAGGAGCAGCGCCACTTGAAATGGCGCGTCCTCGATCCCATCGAACAGATTTTGATGGTCTTGTGCGGGATTACCATCACGACTTTCAGCGTCCTGGTTCTCTGCGACATCGTCACCCGCGCGATTGGCCACCCGTGGCTATGGCTGCAAGAAACGACGATGGACTTTTTCATCTACGGAACTTTTATCGGCGTCGCAGCCGCGACGCGACGCAACGATCATCTCTATCTGGCGGTGCTTGCCGAGTCGATGAGCGGCAACAAGCGTCTTTTTTTCGAGATGTTCAATCGCTTCGTTGTGCTCTGCGTGGCGTTTTGCATGGTCTATTTCGGCTATCTCAATGTGCTCGACGGTTTCAAAAGCCTGCGAATGCCATCCATGACACCGATAGCCTACCTATACATAGCCATTCCGATCAGTGGTGCGCTGGTGGCTTTGTTCACGATCGAGCAGATGGTGAACGGTTGGCGCAAAGGATTCCCCGAAATTTCGGTGGATGAGCGGAGGACATCCCTGTGATGTCCAACGGCACACTTATCATCCTGATGGCCTTCCTGTTTCTGTTCCTGGGCTACATGGGCGTTCCGGTCGCCTTCGCGCTCATCGCCTCCGTACTTTTAATAACGGCGTTCACGCCGGTCAGCCTCGCTTCGATGATCGCACAGCTGTTCAATGGCGTTGACGTCGAAGCGTTGATGGCGGTGCCATTCTTTCTTTTGGTCGGCGACTTGATGACGTCGGCAAATGTCACCGTCCGCATGATCAAGTTGTCGCAAACCATGGTTGGCCACTTTCGAGGCGGCCTGGCGCAAGTCGTGACTATTTTCAGCATGTTTTTCGCGGGTATTTCCGGCTCTTCGGCCGCCGACGTTGCAGTGCTCACGCGCACGCTTGCGCCGGAAATGAATCGTGAGGGCTACGACAAGGCCTTCACGGCAGCGTTGATCGCTTCGGCCTCAACGATGGCTAACCTCATCCCGCCGAGCATCATGGCAGTCGTTTACGGAGCGACCGGAAATGTTTCGATCGGCGGGTTGTTTCTGGGCGGTGTCGTGCCAGGCGTGCTCGTCGGCATCGGACTGATGATTTACAGTCACTTCTTCGGGCCGATCGGTCTTAAACATAAGCGCGCGACGTTCGGGCAGTTCACCACTGCGACCAAGCAAGCCGCAGTGCCGTTGATGATTCCTATCATCATCATGGGCGGGATTCTCACGGGCCAGTTCACCCCGACAGAGGCCGGTGTAATCGCCGTGGCATATATTATTCTCGTCGCGATCCCGTTGCTCAACTGGCGCCATGTGACGAAGCTGCCGCGAGACATGGCGTTAACCGGGCTGCTTTACTCGATTCCGCTAATCACCATCGGCGCCGCCTCGGTTTTCGGCTGGATGCTCGCTTATCTTCGCGGCCCGGCAATGGTGTCAGATTGGATCTCAACCGCAGCAGGCGGCAATCCGTTCATTATCATGCTGCTGCTGGTCGCGCTTTTCGTAATCGTCGGCGATTTCATCGACGCCATTCCCGCCATTATCATCTTCATGCCGATTATTCTCGACCTCACCAAGAATGCCGACATCAACCCAGTTCACATGGGTGTGGTAATTATTGTCACTTTGGCATTTGGATTGATCACGCCGCCATACGGGCTTGCGCTGCTAATGGCGTCGAAGTTCGTTGGCATAAAATTTTACAAAGCGATGCTCGCATCACTACCGATTTATGTCGTTTTTTTCGGAGCTATTGCATTCTGCATATTCTTTCCCGACGTGGTGTTGTGGTTACCGAAAACTTTGTTGCCAGCCTCGGTCGGCTGCTTCCCGAATCCGAATGGCACCGGTTATATCTGTCCATAGGTCCACACATGCCACCAATCGACAGCACACTTCGACCGAAGCTTAAGGCGCCTGCGGGCACCTGTGACACGCATATGCACATCTACGATCCAAAATATCCTAAGGCGCCCACGGCCAAGATCGATGCGCCTGCCGCGCCCGTTTCCGCTTACCGCAAGATGTGTGAGCGTCTCGGCATCGAGCGCACCGTGGTGGTCCAGCCCTCGACCTATGGCAAGGACAATCGCTGTACGCTGGAGGCCGTTGCCGAAATTGGGCCAAACGCGCGCTGCATCGTGGTCGTCGATCAAGACGTCACCGATGCAGAACTTGAGCGTCTGACAAAACTTGGCGCTCGCGGAATCCGCTTCTTCATGCTGGCGGGCGCACCACTGCCCTGGGAAATCCTCGAAATCATGTCGTCACGCGTCGCGCCGTTCGGCTGGCATGTGCAATTGCAACTCGACGGCCGCGCGTTGCCCGAGCGTGAGGCCATGCTTAAGCGCCTCCCCAGCACGCTGGTGATCGACCACGTTGGAAAGTTTCTCGAACCCGTGCCGCTTGATCACCCGGGGTTTCGGACACTTCAAGGCTTGCTCGACGGCGGCCGCACCTGGGTCAAACTCTCGGCGCCTTATGAGGTCTCCAAGGTTGGGCCGCCGAACTACGATGATGTCGGGAAGCTCGCCAAGGCCTTGGCCAAGCAGGCGCCGGAACGGATGTTGTGGGCGACCAATTGGCCGCATCCCACGCCCGGCGTGACGGTGCCGGACGACGCAAGGATGCTCGACATGCTGCTCGACTGGATTCCGGATGAGGCCGCACGCAACAAGGCGTTAGTCGACAATCCCGCGCAGCTTTATGGGTTCTAACCCGGTCACGGCTTGAAGTTCGGCCGATATCCTTTTTGCGTCGCTTCGACGTGGCCCGCAAAGGGCAGCCCGACATGACCCGGAAACACAAGTGCGCCACTTGAAGCGCAATAGTCGAGAACTTTCCGCCGGCTGACCCGCGCCTGTGCAGCATCCGAATTCTTCGGAAAGTTCCAATCCGGATAATAAACCTGCAACAGGTGATGCCAGACGTCGCCAATGAAAGCGGCGCGCTTGCCTTTGCTCTCAAGCTTGAAGAATACGTGGCCCGGCGAATGGCCCGGGGCTGAATCGATCTCGATGAAGTCGTTGAGCCGATATGGACCGCCGCTCACGAGATCAGCGCGGCCATGTTCGAGAATGGGAACGACGCATTCCCGGAATGTCCCCAGCTCGGCCGGGCCTTCTTTGGGATCCGCATCGACTTTCGAAAAATAGTCCACGTCCGGTTTGGAAAAGACGTAGCGAGCATTGGGAAAGGTCGGCACCCATTTGCCGTCCTTCTGCTGCGTGTTCCACCCGACATGATCGTGGTGCAGATGCGTGCACATCACCATGTCGATTTCGTCAGGCCGCGCACCTGCCGCAGCCAGCCGCTCGAGATAGGGCAAATTGAGCATATGCCAGAAAGGACGGCCCGGCTTCACCTTGTTGTTCCCACAGCAGGAATCGATCAGGATTTTCTTGCCGCCGACTTGCAGCAGCCAGCTATGGACGGACAGCTTTATCTTCCCGGTCTCGGCCTCATAATGGTGGGGCGCCAGCCACGATTTGTGTTCAGCCATATGCGCGTCGGTAAACTCCGGGAAAATGTCCCGGAGCGGATAACTCGGCAGGTTCGTCTCTTCGACCCGCGTGACAGTCGCGTCGCCTACGCTAAACACCGGCACCTCCCCAACTTATTTTTTTGGCAGGAATTCATTGGTGAACGTCGACGGAAAATCGACTTCAGCCGGACCCTTCGGCTGCAGGTACGCGAACGTGGCGCGCGCTTGTGCTTCCGTGATCTGGCCGCTGTTGGTCCAGATCTGGCTCACCGTCTTGTAGGCCTCTGCGTTGGTCTCTGAGTGTCATGGTCGAATATTCCTTGGCCATGATAGCCATTCCCCGCTTGGGGTCGTCCTTTAAAATTTTCTGCGCTTCGGAAAACACCTGCGCAACCTTCCGCAGCATGTCGGGTTTTTCTTTCATAATGTCGGGATGAGTCGCCAACGTCATGAAAAGAATGTTGCGGAATTCAGGAATCTCGCCGTTCATCATATTGAGATAGATTTTGCCTTTGCCGGACTGCTGCACCAGGACGCCGGCGGGCTCGAACGGCAGCGCGGCATCGATCAGATCTTTCTGGAACGCGGCGACGTAAGACGGCGCTTCGGCGCCGAGGTAGACAGCAGAGATATCGCCCGGCAACGTGAGACCGTATTTTTTCGCCAACACGCCGAGCATTTTTTCGCCTGAACCGTTCGCCGACGGCATGGCGACGCGCTGACCTTTCAGTTTCTTGATTTTGTCAGCGACGCTGAGCTTTTCAGCACCCGCCATCAGCTTGTCGCTGGCGATAACGTTATTGACCGGACGATTTGCGATATTGAAGAAGGCGACAACTCGTTTGCCCTGAACCGCAACCGTAAGCACGTGCTCATACGACAGGATACCCACGTCGGCCTGCTTTGTGAGCACGGCCTGCAACGCAAGCGGGCCGCCCTGCACGTATGAAATATCCGGCTCTAGCCCATATTTCTGGAATAGCTTTTCCTGCACCGCGACATAGAGCGCGCCGGAATAATAGCCGTGACCGATATTGGTAATTTTGACGGTTTCGGCCGACGCCGCGCCGCTTATCAACGTGGCCGCGGCGACAGCGGCCAACTTCCATAACTTCATAGCGCGTCCTCCCGATTGCTTTTGTTCAACGGCCCACGACCCGCCATAGCTCCATGCGATGTTGCACGATTTCGACAAGGAAATTAAGTGCAACGGCAAGTAGTGCGATCACGATCAGCACGGCGAAAACGCCGGCGGAATCGAATTGCGAGCCTGAGAATTGTACGAGGTAGCCCAGCCCCCGATTGGCCGCGATCATTTCACCCAGCACCGCGCCGATGAGCGCATACGGCACGGAGATTTTCAGCCCTGCGAAAACCCACGACATTGCCGAAGGGATGATCACTTTGGTGATGACTTGCGTGCGCGTCGCTTTCATCAGGCGCGCGCCGTCGATGAGATCCTGATCAACCTCGCGCACGCCGGCATAGGTGTTCAGAAAGACCAGAAACAGCACCAGAACGGCTGCGAGCGCGATCTTGGATTCAATTCCGAGGCCAAACCACAGCACAAATAGCGGTGCCAACGCGACCTTAGGCAGGGCGTTGAGCGCATTCAGATATGGATTGAGCAGCCGGCTGGTGAAAGGTGAAACGCCAAGCCAAATGCCAAGAATAAGCCCACCAACAGCGCCGACAAGGAAACCCATGACGGTGGCGTAGACCGTCGCCCAGATGTGCAGGAACAACGAGCCATCGGCAATCCACCCCATGAGTCGAGTCCCGACTTCGAGCGGATTGGAAATGAAGAAGCTGTCGACGAGCCGGCCTGATGCGCCTTGCCATAGCAACAAGAACACCAGGCCGAGCACAACCTGGCAGATCACCATGAACCCGCCGCCGAACCTGGGTGAGGAATTGTCCCGGAGGTCCGTCGTCACGGCATCAATATCGGGTGCGGTCATACCCGCTCCTCGTGATATTCGACGCGCAGGCGTTCCCAGAGCGCGTCGTAGAGCTCCTTAAACTCGGCTGTGAAGCGGACATTGAGCACATCGCGCGGCCGCTTGAGTGCGATGTGCTGCTCGAGTGCCAGCATGGCCGGACGGCGCGTGCAAACCAGGACGCGATCAGCAAGCGTCACCGCCTCCATGAGGTCGTGGGTGACCAGCACAACGGTTTGCCCGGTCTCGGCAGCAAGCTTGAGCAGCAGGTCGTGCATCGCGAGCTTCAATTGCGCATCGAGTGCAGCGAACGGCTCATCGAGCAAAGCGGTTTCCGCACCGTACAACAGCATACGCGCGAGACATGCACGCTTGCGCATGCCGCCCGAAAGCTCATGCGGATAGCGATGCGCAAAGCCGTCAAGGCCGACATGTTTGATCACCTGATCGGCGCGGTCGGCACGCTCGGGCTTCGCAACGCCTGCGAGTTCAAGCGGGAATGCAATGTTGTCCCGAACGGTACGCCACGGCAAAAGATTGTCTTTCTGCGTCATGTAGCCGACATCGGTGTTGACGTCGGACACGCGCGTACCTTTGTAGATGATGGAACCGCTCGACGGCGGATAAAGGCCAGCAACCATATTGAGCAGTGTGGACTTGCCGCATCCGCTCGGTCCGATGATCGCGACGATTTCCTTTTGCGCGATGGTCAGGCTGATATCGCGCACCGCATCGACGAGTTCATTCCTTTTACGGAAGGTCTTGGAGACGTGCCGCAGGTCGATCATGCCGTCCCTCGCTAGAAAATCGACCGCTGATGGCCACCATCGACATCGATATTGGCTCCGACAATGAAAGCGGCGCGCTCCGAGGCGAGGAAGGCGACCGCCTTCGCGATATCCTCGGGCGTGCCCCAATGGCCAAGTGGCACTTCGGCACCCCACTTGCTCTCCTGCTGCTCGAGGCTGCGACCGTAATAGACTTCATTGTGTAACGTCCCCAGCGCGTGCGTGAGCGGGCTCTTGATGCGGCTAGGGCATACGGCATTCACAAGGATGCCGTGCGGTGCAAGATCATCGGACAGCGACTTCACGAAAGCATGCTGCGCGGCGTTGATCACAGTCGAAGCAATCGCGTTCGCCTGCGGCACCTTTCCCGCTTGACCGATGATGACGATGAAACGTCCGCCACCGCGCTGCTTCATGACCGGCACCACGCACCGCGCCAGTTCCCATGCGCCAAGTACCTTGGTCTGGAAGTGACGCTGGAGCGCGTCACCCGCGACTTCATCAAGACGGCCCGGCAGGTGGGTACCGGCGTTACTGACCACAATATCGATGCCGCCAAAGGTCTTGCGAATACTGTCGACGAGCGCGGCAACGTCGCCCGGCTTGCAAATGTCGGCGATGAAACCCTTGGCATCGGGCGACTTAATCGCAGCAACGGCCTTGCCGAGCTTGGTCTCGTCCCGTCCACAAATAGCGACGTGGCAGCCCTCCGCTGCGAGCGTCTGGGCAATTGCCAGGCCAATGCCGCTGGTCCCGCCGGTGATAAGCGCAACTTTGCCGGTCAACCCAAGCTGCATATTACTCTCACCCGAACACGTAACGATGATAACCGCCATCGATGCTGACCGCGGTGCCCGCAACAAAACCGGCGCAATCGGAAACAAGGAACGCAACGAGATCAGCAACCTCGTCAGGGCGACCGGTGCGACCGAGCGGATTGGCGCGGGTAAAACCCGCCGCCGCAGTTGCGCGATCGACGCCGCGTTCGCGCATCTCTTTTTGAATCAACGAAGCGAGCAACTCGGATTCGATGTACTGCGGGCATACCGCGTTGACGCGGATGTTGTCGCGCGCAACCGAATCCGCGACCGACTTGGTCATTGCCATCAGTGCAGCATTCGTGACGCCAGATGGAAATCGGTCCGGATGCGGGTGGCGCGCCGCCTGCCCTACAATGTTGACGATCCGGCCATCGCGTTGTGCCTTCATACCGGGGAGCACGGCCTTTATCATCGTAAAAAAGCCGAACACCTTGTCGCGTAACTGACGTTCGAGAATATCAAGCGTTGTCGTTTCGACGGTGCCGCGCAAATGCGTGCCGGCATTATTGACGAGAATGTCGATGCGGCCGAACTCCTTGAGCACCGCATCGATAAACCTCTTCACCGCGTTTTCGTCGGTGACATCGGCCGGTACACCGAGGACACGGCCTTTTTCCGAAAGCTCGGCTACCGCGGCGTCAAGTTGCGCGGCGTTGCGACTGCAAATTGCAACCGTGCATCCTTCCTCCAACAACGCCTGAGCTACAGCCTTGCCGATGCCACGCGAGGCTCCGGTGACCACAGCGACCTTGCCGCGAAGGCCGAGCTGCATTGCGTTCCTCGTTTTCTTCTTGCATTGCTGCCGCGAGCGATACTCTATGCTGCGCCTGAGGGCGTCAACGGGAGAGTGAGATGGATTTGGGAATCAAAGGTCGCCGCGCAGTCGTCACGGGCGGCTCGAGCGGCATCGGCTTTGAGACCGCGCGGCAATTTCTTGAGGAAGGCGTGCGCGTGCTTATCACCGGGCGAAATCAGCAGAAGCTCGAAAAGGCGCGCGACGAATTGACCAAGCGCACTGGTGGTGAAGTGCACGCTGTCGTTGCCGACATGACGAAGGAATCTGACATCGCGAAAATGATTGAGACCGCGAAGCAGAAGCTCGGCGGCGTGGATATTCTCGTCAACAATGCCGGCCAGATGTATTCGGGGCGTTTTTCGGCGATCAAGGATGACGAACTCAAGACGCAACTGGAAACCAAGCTGTTCGGCTTCATGCGGGCGATCCGCGCCGTCTACCCGATGATGAAAGCCCAAAAATGGGGACGCATCGTCAATACGATCGGTGGCGCCGGCAAAGAACCTGATCCGTACATGTTTGGCAGCGCCATGACCAACAGCGCGCTATTGAATTTGACAAAATCGCTTTCAGAGGAATTCGGCGAGGACAACATTCTGGTCAATGCAATCTGCCCCGGCTGGGTAGCGACCGATCTCTGGGTCCGCAACACCGAAGGCATGAAGAAAGAATTCGGCGTAACGAGCGAAGCGGAAGCGCGCAAAGTTGCAGCGAAGAAAAACTCACTCGGCCGCATGGGCAAGCCGGAAGAGCTCGCCAACGCAACCGTCTTCCTGTGTTCCGAGCGGGCGAGCTACATCACCGGCGTGTCGGTTAATCTCGACGGCGGACGGCTGAAGGGTCTCTGGTAACCTAACCGAGTTTGCGCAGCAGTTTCGCGATCATCCGTTGCTCGTCCGCAGTCAGTGGCGTTAGCGTCGCGGCCGTTATTTCGGCGGCGACGAGCATGGCGGCTTCCGTCACTTGGCGCCCGCGCTCGGTCAGCGCCACCGGGCGGCGGCGGCGATCATTCGGATCGCTGAGGGCTGTAACGAAGCCACGCAAGTGCAGCCTGATCGACCACGCCTTTGATTGTCGCAGCATCGAGATAGATCAACCGCCCGAGATGATTCTGCGAACAGGGACCGACTTCGTACAGTTTCGCAAGCGCGGCGAATTGGGTCTGCGTCAGTCCTTCAACCATGCGTGACGTAAATATCGACGTATGGCGCTGCATGGCGACACGCATAAGAAATCCCGCCTGCTCGTCGAGGACATAACTCCCCTGCTCGGACGCGTCCGCCCGGGCCGCCACGACTTTCAGTTTCTCGCGAGACAGCGTCTTCATGCGTTCATTCCCTCAATGCCGCTATCCTACACTGTCAGATAAGTCTTTTGCACGTCCAGGTTGGCATCGAGCTCAGCCTATTGGTTTGTCGCGGAATCGGTCCATGAGCGGCTTGTCCTGGCCGCCGTCGATTTCGATCATCGTGCCATTGACCATTTGCATCATTGGCGAGGCCAACATCACGACTAAAGCCGCAACCTCATCGACTTCCGCGATGCGTCCCATCGGGATCGAGGCAGGCGCGAGCTTGTCGGCTTGCTCATATGAGATCTTCATATCGCGCGACATCGCCTTGACCAGGCCGGCCCAGCGCTCGGTGCGCACGGGACCGGGATTGACGGCGACGAAACTGATCCCGTCCTTGCCATACTGGCCAGCAAGCGAGAGCGTGAGGTTCTGTCCTGCAGCATTCGCGGCTCCCGGGCAGATTTCCCAATAGGATGGCTTAACACCGTCATTTCCGATCAGATTCACGACGCGACCACCGCCTTGCTTGACCATGAGCGGCAGGACGTAACGCAGGCAGCGCACGTAACCCATAAATTTAAGCTGAAGGCCCTTTTCCCAATCATCTTCCGTCAGATGTTCGATCACACCGCCGGCCGCCGAGCCTGCGTTGTTGACCATAATATCGACACGGCCGAGCGCCTTGGCGCCCTGCTCTATGAAATTCTTGGCTTCGGCGTCCTGGCGCAAATCGGCCGGGATCGCGACGATCTTCCGTCCGGTTTCCTTGGCAATTTCATTTGCCGTCGCCTCAAGCGGCTCCTTACGCCGCGCGCAAATCGCGACGTCAACGCCTTCCTTTGCGAGCATGCGGGCGATGCCCTTGCCAATGCCTTCGCTGCCGCCAGTGACTAGCGCGGTTTTGCCCTTGAGCTTGAGGTCCATCGCGGTACTCCGATTCTTTATTTTGACGGTTTATGGGCGAGCCAGCGGCCGGCTTCTGCCGCAGCGAACAGGTCCGCCAGAGCCGCGTTGAACGCGGCGGGCTCCTCGGTTGGGATATTGTGACCAGAGCGCGGGATCACCAACAGGCCTGCTGTCGGCGCCGTGCGCTTGAGGAAAACGCTGCCGTCAATGCAAGGCTCATCTTCGTCGCCTACAACAATCAGCAGCGGCACAGAAAATTTCTTCAGCACCGCCTCCATCTCCCAGAGCGTCGGCCGTTTGAGCTGGAGGTTGAACATCGTCTGTGCATGCCCTTCGGCCGAATGCTCGGACAGCATGCGCGCGAATTCGGCATAGCCGCGCGGGTCCTTGTTCTTCTGGGCCTGGCGCATAGGTGCGTCGGCATATTTCGCCGCCGCCGCTGCAACACCTTCCTCGGCAAACATTTTGCCAACCTCCGCGGCAAGTGCCTTCATTTCCTCGCGCTTCTTCGCGTCGGGCGTTGAACCCCAGCCGCAACTGGCGGCCACGACGGAAATACAGCGCGCCGCCGCATGGATGCCGACATGCAATGCGGTGTACGCCCCCATGGAATGGCCGACCACGTGCGCCTTGTCGACTTTTAGAGCATCCATCAGCGCGATCACGTCATCACGCGCGATGTCCTGGCTGTATTGTGCTCCGTTGGCCGGCACATCTGATGGCGGATAACCGCGTTGGCTGTAAGTGATGCAGCGATGCGCGCGCGAGAAGTACCGCATCTGCATCTCCCAGGTGCGGTAGTCGCCGGCATACTCGTGCACGAAGATCACCGGGGTGCCGCGTCCGGCCTCTTCATAATAAAGCCGCGTCCCGTCGTGCGCGGTTATGTACGGCATCACGCCCTCCAAACGTTGCTGCCAATTATTTGCACGCAAACGAAAGCGGAGTAAAGTCGCGCTCGCATTCCGGTCACGTGACGCGCAAGATCACAGCCCGGCGACCACGAGGGGGAATTGTCCATGTTCAGTCTGTCTCGACGCGGCCTCGCCGCGCTGACTGCCATTATTGCAATTGCGGTAACTGGATTTATGTCGCCAGCTGCGTGGGCGCAGCAAAAACCCGTCATCAAAGTGTCCAGCCTGACACTGCCGGTCTTTAATCCACTCGTGTGGAACATCATGAAGGCGCAAGGCTTCGACGCCAAGCATGGCTTCGAACTCGACATTCACGCCTATCCGTCGATTGCGGCTTTCTATGCCGGCTTTGCCACCGGCGAAACCGACGTGCTGATCGGCGGCCCAACGATCCTGCAGAAACTTTATCAGGAAGGCGTCCCGGTCCGCATTATCGGCACAGGTTTTACGCTCGCCGACCTCGTGATCTTCAGCAAGAACGACCAGATCAAGTCGCTGGCCGATTTGAAAGGCAAGCAACTCGCAATCGATATGGGCAGCTCACAGTTTCAAGTCACTAAAATCTACGCGGCCGCCAAAGGTATCGATCTCGGCAAAGACATTATCGTCGTTAATGCGAACTTTGCCGTCGCCCGCGCCCAGCTCGAAGCAGATCGTGTCGACGCTGCATTGGTGATCGAGCCGCTTGCGAGCATCATCGCCAAGCAAAATCCGGGCTGGCACGTAATTTTCAACGGTGCGCAAGGCTGGAAGGAAATCAGCGGTGAAGATGGCTGGGAAATTGTCACGGCAATGCGCGCCGATGCGATCGCGAAGAATCCTGGCGCACCCAAGATGCTCGTTGCCGCACTGCAAGATGTCGCAGCTTTCATGCAATCAAACACGGCCGACGCCGATAAAATTGCCAACGAAACGCTCAAGCTGCCGCCGGGCATCCTGACGGCCGCCTTGCAAAGCAAACGCCTGCAAATGATCGTCAAGCCGGCCTGGGAACCGGCGACCCGCAAAACCATCACCGACATGATGGAGCGCGCGGTAAAAGCGGGCTTCTACGAAAAGATGCCGGACGAAAAGATCATCTATGCCCCATGAGGAGCTGGGCGAGCCTGTCCCGGTCCTGACTTTTCCGCGCCAGACTCTCGTCTCCCTTCTCGTTTTCGCGATCGCCTGGGAGGCGCTGTCCCATCTGGCGCCCTACCTGGGGATTCCACCCTTCGCTGTTCCAAGCTTCGTGCGCATCGCGCGAAGCTTCGCAACGATCACACCAATCGACATTGTCGTGACACTGGCGCGCGTGATCGCGGCGCTCATCACTTCGTTCGTGCTGGGCCTTGCTCTTGCAATGGCGATGTACCGTTCGGATACGTTCGACAAATACCTGCATCCAATGGTTCGCCTGTTTATGGCAGTACCGGTGGTATCCTGGATTTTGTTTGCAGTGCTGTGGTTTCCCGGCGTCGAATTCCGTATCGGCTTTGTCCTGGTGGTGGTTTGCGGCCCGGTCTTCTTGATCGATACGCTCGACGCGATGCGCGGGGTGTCGCGCGAATTGCGTCACATGATGCAATCGTTTCGTCCAACGACCTGGCAATATTTTTACAAGCTGATGCTACCGGCGATCGTCCCGACGATTTTCACCAGCTGGAAAGTTAACATTAGTCTGGCGATCCGCGTCGTCACAATTGCCGAACTGGTTGGCGCTGTGACCGGCATCGGACACCAGCTTTCGGTGGCACAGGAATTGTTCTCAGTCGCCGACGTTTTCGCCTGGACACTCGTACTGGTCGGGTTGCTTTTTCTGCTCGAAGCAATGGTCGCGCGTGTTGAGGCCCACGTCTTGCGGTGGCGGACATGAGCGGCCCGGCGCCCATTAAAGTGCGCGGCTTGCGCAAGGTGTTCCGGCAGACAACGACGGGCCAGTCGGTTGTCGCAATCGATCGATTAGACCTCACCATTGCGCCGAAGGAAGTCGTGGCAATCGTCGGTCAAACCGGCTGCGGCAAATCCACGTTCTTCGATCTGATGATCGGATTGGAGGCACCCAGCGAAGGGTCGATCCATATTGGCGACAAGCAGCCGCACGCCGACTTCGATCATTTCCGCGGCAGGATTGCGACCGTTTTCCAGCAGGACCGATTGCTACCGTGGCGGTCGGCCCTCGACAACGCCCGGCTGCCGCTCGAGCTTATCGGGATGCCCGAAGAGGAGCAGCGCGAGCGGGCACTCATGTGGCTCAACCGGCTGGGCCTCGGGCATTTCACCAATGCCTATCCGCACGAATTATCGGGCGGCATGCGTCAGCGTGTGGCGATCGCCCGCGCTTTCGCGGTCGAGCCGGACATTCTGCTGGCAGACGAAGCTTTCGGGCATCTCGACGAAGTGACCGCAGCAGAACTGCGCGAGACGTTTCTAAAACTTGCGCGCGAATGCGGTTCGACCGCTATTCTCATTACACATCAACTGGAAGAAGCAATCGGTGTCGGCGACCAAATCGTGGTGTTCGGAAAGTCGGCGAAGCTATTGGCCGACATTCACGTCGCCGGATGGACGAAATCAAAATACAAGCTGCTGCGCGAGGTTATTCAGTCGACGCTGCAGAGCAACCGTCCCGATCCACGGCTTAAAGCACCGAAACAGGCGGCGAAGCGCAAAAAAGCAAAGGGCTAATTGCGTAAAATCGCTTTCGCGGCGTCCCCAACGGCTTCGACCGACATGTCGGTATCGAGAAAGCAAACGATACGGCAAGGGCAGCCTTCCAGGCCCTCGTAGCGCCACGGGAAAGCGCCGATCACGCAACGCTTGCCCAGCATCAGCTCAATATCGCCGCCGAGGTTTTCCGCGTGCAACAGACCTTCCTGAAACGCCCAGCTATGAAATGGAAACATATCCTGCAGCACTTTTCGGCCGGATTTCTTGTGGGTGTACTCGAAAGTGCCGAAGAATTCGGCGGGCGTCTTGCCATGCTTTTTCGTGAACTCTTCGGCGAGATCCGGCCGCATGCGGCGAATCGACGTGTTCATTGCATGATCACACGAACCACAATCCATGCCCCACCACCGGATTTTTTTCTTCAGCATCCAGTGCAGCGTGTCGAGGTTGGGCCCGGGGTGATAGCAGAAGTATTTCACCAGATCCTGATGCGGTTGGCCTTCGTAGTGTTTGTGCCAGCCGGTGTGCAGAATGAGAATGTCGCCTTCACGGATATCGGCACCGGCAAATTCGATCATCTCCGGCGTAATCACAGCCCAATCATGCATATGTTTTGAAATGTCGACGACAACACCGCGGTTGACCAAATAGTCGAGCGGCAGATGTGCCATGTCGCCCTTGCGGTTATCAGTCGCATGCATGGCACCATCGAAGTGAGTCCCGACGTGCAGAGCCGTATCGATGCGCTGCGCCACAATCATCTGCGTCTGCAGATTTTGCGCGTAGTACATCTTGTTGCCGGCGTAGCCGACCCAACCGGGCGTATGCACATTCATAATGTGGGAGAGATCAACGATTTTCATCACACAAATCCTGATAACTCTGAGCAGCGGGCGCCTAATCGATCACAAGAGTCCGCGCAGCGCTAGATGCGCGCCAAGGAGCAGCAGCCCAATGAAGAAGTACAGCCGAAACGTTTCGGGTTTCACTTTTCCGCGCATGAGTTGTCCAAGCCACATCCCAACAAGTGCAGCAGCGAGAGCGACAATTGAAGGCCACGCGAGTGAAGTTCGCACCTGGCCGCCATAGACGAGGGCCAACGCCAGCGTGATGGTGGACACAGTGAATGACAGGCCGAGTGCCTGGACCATTTTATCACGGTCGAATTTCAGCGATTGGATATAGGGCGTTCCAGGCATGACGAAAATGCCAGTTGCAACCGTGATCGCTCCGGTGGCCAATCCTACAAGCAATCCGAGCCATGATTTCCGCACGCTCCGGCACCGCGAAATGCCCTTTGACAAGACCGAACGCTGCGTAGAGCACGAGGGCCAAACCAAGCCAGATGGTTGCCTGCCCGCTATCGTCGTGCGGTAGCAATGCCGCACCAATAAATGTGCCAATGCAGATCCCGGCAAGCACGGGCCACAGCCGCCGTGCCAGTGCCAACAACTCACCGCCGACCGCGGCCTGCCAAATATTGGTAACCAGCGACGGGACCACCAGGATCGCGGCCGCCTGTGCCGGCGTCATCAACAGCCCCAACAGGCCGATGGACACCGTTGGCAGCCCGAGACCGATGACACCTTTAACAAAGCCAGCCAGCAGAAAAGCGCCCGCAGTGGCGATAAGGAGTGCAACTGATTCCACCAGGCAACCTTTCCCGAATGTGCCGACCTTGCGGGATGTCGCGTTCTTTCACAATGCGGATGGTCGCAACCCTGGCTCTTATTTCCGCGAAGCCGCTTCGTTGCCGCGCTATGCAGTTCGGTGCCATACTTTTCCGACATTCAAGAAACCGGAGCCGGGCTAAATGCCGGAAGTATTTGTCGCCAAAATTGCACAGTTTCCCGATGGCGAGCGCCGCATCGTTGCTCATGGCGGGCTCGAAATCGGCGTGTTCCATTGGCAGGGTGAGTTTTACGCCTACGAAAACCTGTGTGTGCATCAGGGCGGGCCGGCCTGCGAAGGCATCATGATGCACAAGGTCGAGGACGTGATCGCTTCCGACCGCACGTGGAGTGGCCAGCGGTTCTCAGACAAACAAATCCATTTCGTGTGCCCCTGGCACGGCTACGAATACGACCTCAAGACGGGCGAATGTGCCGCCGACAGGAGCCTGCGGTTGAAAAGTTTCAAGGTCGTCCGACGCGGGGAGGACATTTATGTCGTTGCAGGTTGATACACTGGATCGTCCGAGCGATGCTGACATCCAAGATATGCTCGCCAAAGCGGTGCGGCTCTATTCAGAGCGTGCGGCGGAACGTGATGGCGCGTTGCCCGCCTTCGCGTCAGATGCTGTGACTGCTACCGAGGTGATGGTTACGGCCACCGCCATGCTCAGCGCAGTGAACCTGCAAATTTTCGAACTTGGCATGTGGCAAGCCTGGTCGGGTCGCTAAAGGAACAAGAGAACCATGGATCTTCCGCTCAGCGATTCCCGCCGCATGGCCGTTGAGGAGTTCGATACTTCGAAGCTGCTTGCGCACGCGTCAAAACAAGCGAGCGAGCGCGGCTACAAAAATTTTCCGATCGTTGACGTCGACTCGCATCACTACGAAAGCGAGGCGCTCGATGAGATCCTAGAATACATGGACGATCCTGTGCTGCAGCAGCTCGCTCGTAGCGCCCGGCAGGCGAGCGCGAAGAGCGTCGGCATGTTGCCCGCCGGAGTCGGCTATCAGGACATGGGCGGGCGCGTCATGCGCTATGCGGTGCGTGGCCTGGAAAAGACGGATACCGGTGTGCAACGCGACATCTCCCTCACGCGGCGCTGGATGGACGCCATCGGCATCGATGTGGCCATTATGTTTCCGACTCCGATGCTGCAATTGGGATTGCATCCCCAAGTCGAAGTCGAGGTCGCGCTGGCGCGTGCCTATAATCGCTGGCTAACCGAGCGCGTATTGGCGCACGAACCGCGCATCCGCTCCATGCTCTATCTGCCGTTCAATGACGCGGACGCTTCATTCCAAATGGTGCAGGAATTCGGCCAGAAGAAAGGCGTCGTAGGATTTATGGTGACGTCGGCACGCTACCGGCCTGTTCATCACAACTCCTTCATGAAGACCTACGCCTTGCTGGAAGAGATGAATCTACCGCTGGCATTCCATGCCGGTTACAATTGGAGCGACCAGACTGTCGGCTTGATGAATCAATTCATCTCGGTTCATGCGCTTGGGTTCGTCTTCTACAACATGGTTCATCTCGCCAATTGGGTGATGAACGGCCTGCCGGAGCGCTTTCCCAAACTCAAGGTCCTTTGGGTCGAAAGCGGTCTCGCCTGGGTGCCGTTCATGATGCAGCGCTTTGACAACGAATACATGATGCGCTCGTCGGAAGCCCCCGCGCTGAAGAAAAAGCCGAGTGAATACATGCGTGATATGTATTTTTCGTCGCAGCCGATGGAAATGGCCGACATGGCGGCACTAGAACATACGTTCCGGATGATCAATGCGGAAACCCAGCTACTCTACTCTTCGGACTACCCACACTGGGACTTCGATCTGCCGTCGACTATTTATGACTTGCCGTTCCTCGGCGAGCAGGCCAAGCGCAATATCCTTGGCGGCAATGCGGTGAAGGTGTTTAACCTCAAGCTGCCGGCGCAAAAGCTGGCCCGCGTTGCATAAGCGATAAAAAGTCCGGTGACTGGAGGATAAGAGTGCGTACACTTTTTGCTTTGATTTCGTCCCTGCTACTTCTTATGTCGGGCGCATCGGCACAAGACGCTGCGGCCAGTTTCCCGAACAAACCAATCAAGATCGTCGTCTGTGTGCCGGCCGGAGGTGGCGTTGACACGGTAACCCGCATTGTTGCCGAAGGATTGCACCAGAAGCTCGGCCAGCCGGTCATTGTGGAGAATCGTGCCGGTGCCGCCGGCAATATCGGCGCAGAGTTCGTGTTCAGCTCAGATCCCGACGGTTATACTTTGCTGGCCGCTCAGCCCGCGCCATTGACGGTCAATCCATTGCTTTACAAGAAGATGAATTTCGATCCGACGCAGTTCGAACCGGTGGCGATCATGACCTCAATCGCCAATGTGCTGCTGGTGCGCCCCGAGTTTCCGGCAAAGACGGCGAAGGAATTCATCGACTATGTGAAAGCTAATCCGGGCAAGATTAATTATGCCTCGCAAGGTATCGGCACCACATCGCATCTAACCGCCGCACTGTTCGAGCGCATGACGGGCAGCAAGCTCGTGCACGTGCCTTATAAAGGAACCGCTCCAGCGCTTAACGATATCATTGCCGGGCATGTCGACTTTATTTTTATGGAACTCGCGTCTGCCATCAAACTGCACGAGGGGGGCAAGGCGCGCATTCTGGCTGTCGCGACCGACAAGCGTATTTCGAGCCTGCCCGACATCCCCACACTCAATGAGGCCGGGGTGAAGGGCTTCGAGTCCGGGACCTGGAACGCTCTCGCGGCTCCTCCCAAAACACCGGCGGCTATCGTGCTGAAACTCAACAAAGCGGTGAACGAGGTGCTGCAAAGCCCGCAAGCACAGGATCACTTTGCCAAAATCAACCTGCGCGCCGCAGGCGGTTCGCCGGCTGAAGCGGCGGCCTTTATCAAGAAGGAGACCGAGGTCTGGGGTGGTGTGATCAAGGACGCCAACGTCGAAGCCAATTGAAATCGCCCGGCTTCCGGCGATCCTGATATCCCCAAGCCGATATGCGCCAATGAGCAGCGCAAATGGCGGGAATTTGCCCCGTTCTGTTGTTGCCGACAGCGTCGCAGACAAGGCATATAATGCGCCACCCTCACCGGCTATGAGGCCGGCAATCGATACTGCGTAAGGAGACGACCATGGACGAGAGAACGCGCGACCCCCTGCCGATCCGCGCTGAAGACGTCAACCCCCGTTATAACTGGGGACGCGCGCTACCGGCGCTCGGCATCATGGGCGTCGATTTCGAGGAACGCGTCGACTACCGCCGCATGCACCGATACCGGCTCGGCCGGGCAAAGCAGGTCCTGGAGAAATCGGAGTGCGGCGCGCTCCTGGTGTTCGACGTCAACAACATCCGCTATCTCACTTCGACCAAGATCGGCGAATGGGAGCGCGACAAAATTTGCCGTTGGGCGCTGCTCACCCGCGACAATGAACCGATCTTGTGGGATTTCGGTTCTGCCGCCGTTCATCACCGCCTCTATGCGCCATGGCTCAAACCGGAAAATTGCAAAGCCGGCTTGCTCGGGCTTCGCGGTACCGTGCAACCCTCGTTCGGGCTGATGACCAAGCACGCCAAGGAAATTTTCTCCCTGCTCAAGGAAGCAGGTGTCGAGAAGATGCCCGTCGGCGTTGACATTATCGAACCGGCCATGATGTTCGAACTGCAAAAGGCCGGCATGAACATCGTCGACGGCCAACAGATCATGCTCGAAGCGCGCGAGATCAAATCAGCCGACGAAATCGCGTTGCTTAATCGCGCCGCCGCTATGGTCGACGGCGCCTACCATATGATCAGCGAAGAATTGAAGCCCGGCGTGCGTGAAAACGATATCGTCGCCAAGGTGAACGAGTTTCTCTATCGCCACGGCTCGGATGATGTGGAAGCAGTGAACGCAATCTCCGGCGAACGGTGCAACCCGCACCCGCACAATTTCAGTGACCGCATGATCCGGCCCGGCGATCAGGCATTTTTCGATATCCTGCAGTCATTCATGGGATATCGCACCTGCTATTACCGCACCTTCAATGTCGGCCGCGCCACACCGGCGCAACATGATGCTTACAAAAAAGCACGCGAGTGGCTCGATCGTGCCATTGAGTTGATCCGCCCGGGCGTGATGACCGACGAAGTTGCGCGCGCGTGGCCAAAGGCGCAGGAGTTTGGCTTCCCCGATGAATTGTCGGCTTTCGGCCTGCAATTCGGCCATGGCCTGGGATTGGCTTTACACGAACGGCCGATTATTTCCCGCGTGGTATCACTCGATCATCCGACCGAGATCCGGGAAGGCATGGTGTTCGCGCTGGAAACTTATTGCCCGGCGACTGACGGCTTCTCGGGCGCGCGCATCGAGGAAGAAATGGTGGTCACCGACAAAGGCTGCCGCGTAATCTCATTGTTCCCCGCCGAGGAACTGCCAATCTCGCACCGGTATTGAGAATGGCTGACAATGTTTTGCCCAGCGCTGCGCAAGCGCTGGGACGCGGCTTGCGCGGACGCTGCCCGGCCTGCGGCATGGGACGCATGTTCCGCGCCTTCCTGAAGGTCGCCGAAACCTGCCCGCATTGCGGCGAAGAGTTGCATCATCACCGCGCCGACGATTTCCCCGCGTATCTGGTAATCGTCATCGTCGGCCACCTTCTTGTACCGATCGTGTTGGCTGTCGAAACTGAAATCGCTCCGGCCATTTGGATCAGCATGACACTGTGGCCGCTAGTCGCGGTGGCGATGGCGCTAGGCCTGCTGCAACCGATCAAAGGCGCAGTTGTCGCTGTCCAGTGGTCCGGCGGTATGCACGGCTTCGAGGAGTCGAAGAAGGCTCGGGCGCTCGCCGCGGCAGCGCCAGTCGACGCTAGATAGCATTCATCTACGCCAAGAATTCAATTCCGTATTTCGCTGCGATCTCTTTGAAGCCCGCCGCTGGCCCATCATTTGCGGCAGCGGTCATTGCGTTGGTCACGTCTTCAATGAAGGCGTCAAATATGCCACCTGGCGACGAAATCATCAGCTCTCGCCCGATTTCGGGACCAATGCTCTTGATGCTGTGCGGTGTGCCACGGGACGCAAACATCATCTCGCCCGGGCCCAGCAAAAGCGTTGCATTTCCCAGCCGACATTCGTAGCGGCCCTCGCAGATAATATGGGTCTCGTCATAGGTCGGATGTCGATGAAGTCCCGCCTCCGCGCCGGGCGGCTCGATCGCCTCGCAGAGCGTATAGGCGCCCTCCGTATCGGCCGCACTTGTCTTGAACGTTAGGGTTATGCGCCCGAGTTGGAATGTCCTTCCCTCGCCTATGCGAAAGTGGTGTGCCGCCGTCATGATTTCCTCTCCGCCCGCTCAGGCCGGCGCCTTCTCCTTCAAATGCGGAAAGCGCTCACTCAGCAGTGAGCCATGATAATAGGTCGGCTTGAACGCCGGTTGCGCGCGGATGTTGTCAAACCAGGTCACGACGCGCGGCAAATCCTGCCAGCCAGGCATGCCGAGATCGTACATACGTATTAGTGCCGGCATGACCGCCACATCGGCGAGCGAAATCTGCTTGCCCTGCAGCCACGGACCGCCACTCGTCTCAATTTCGGCATCCATCCGTTCGTACGCACGACGCAAACGTGCCAGTGCGGCGTCCATTTCGTGCTTGGGAAATCCGGTCTGTCCCATGGTGAGCATGAATTCACGCCGCAACGGTTTGCTCTCGGCCATCGCCACAAAGGCCTCGCGGCTCATCTTCTGGAAGCTCGGCAGGAACGCGAGGTTGAAGGTCGGCACGCGCACAGCAGCCGCCGGCATCTCGTCGATGAAATGCATGAGTGCGCGCATGCGCGCTCGTGCGACTATGTCCCTCGGGGTAAAACTGTACTCGGGAATAGCCTCGTCGAGGTATTCGGTGATGACGGTAGAATCCGTGACGATCGCGCCGTCATGGTCGAGGGTGGGCACCACGCCGTTGGGATTGAGCTTGAGATAATCCGGCTTGAGCTGGTCGCCTTCAAGCAAATTGAGCTTCACCTCGTCGAACGGCACGTTCTTGGCGTTGAGGACAAAACGAACACGCTGGCTGCAGGTCGATTGCGGGGCGTTGTAGAGCTTGAAGGCCATTGAGAGCTCCCGTTTCACCGATTCATCGTTCGAACGAATGAAATTGTGTCATGTGTTTGGTGCATATCCACCATGAAATTTACGGCCATTTTACTTGTGATGACCACCCGGGCCCGTTTGAGTGGACCCGTGCGCAGCCGCCGTTTTCCTCCCTTCAGGCTTTAACGGCGGCGTGAATCCTCCACCTTATGCACACAGGGCCCCGCAAGGGGCCCTCTTTTTATATACGCAGCCAGGCCGCCGCCCAAAACCCGTCAGCTCTCAAGGCCGGTCGAGACGTTCTTGTTTTCCGAGGTGAGCTTCATACCCGCTGCGAGCGCCATCGTTTCGGCCAGCGCGGCAAAGTCTTTGGCGAGATATTCCTCCGGGTTCTTCTGCAGCATCGCCGCACCAAAATGGGTCTGCAGCACTTCGCGCGTCGCCGCCGTCACCGGCATCGGCACGTCCATCTCGCGTCCCAGCTCCAGGCCAAGATCGAGGTCCTTGCGCAGCAGTTCAGGGGTAAAGGTCGTGGTCCAGTCGAGATTGACCAAAGCCGGCGTCTTGTAGCGCGTAAACATCGAGCCCATCACGCCGTTGTTCATGAAGGCGAGAAACGCGTGGCGCGGCACACCCATCTTGTTGGCAAGCAGCGTGATCTCGATCAGGTTCTCCATCACCACGCCGAGCATGACGTTGTGCGCGATCTTGCAGATACGCGCGAGCTCGCCGTCGCCCACGTAGGAGACGCCTTGCGGCGCAAATACTTCAATTAACGGCATCGCCACTTTGGCGTCCGCCTCCGGCCCCGACACCACCGACGACAGTTTGCCGGCCTTGATCACTTTGGCATTGCCGGACACTGGCGCAGCAAGGAAGCTCACCCCGCGTTCATTCAGGCGCTTGCGGATTGCAGCGGATTCCTCGACCGAGATTGACGAGCAATCGACCAGCATCTTTGGCTTCTTCGCGCCGCTGAGTAGACCGTCTTTGCCAAACACGACTTCCTCAACGTCTTTGCCGGTGGAGACGATGGCAAACACCACATCGCAATCGGCGAGCTCGACCGGCTTGTCGACCAACTTGCCGCCCTTGGCGGCCAACGGTTCAGCCTTGGCGCGGGTGCGGTTCCAGATCGTCACGTCGTGGCCGGCCTTGAGCAGGCGTTCCGCCATGGGCGTACCCATGCGCCCAGCCCCGATCCAACCGATTTTTTGTCCATTCTTCGACATCACGAAACTCTCCCGTTGAAATCTTGGCGCTATCCGAGCGCGCTCGCCGGGGCTTTAGCCGTTCTGCCGCAATTGCGCCAGTAGCGGCCTATGGGACGAAAATCCAAAACTGCGCGTGCCTTGTGGTAGGCGTCCAAAGCGCTATCCTTTGGACAATGCCGCTCAGACGGCTGCCAAAGGCCCGCTCGTGAAGCTCACGAGCCGGTGGGAGGAACGTGGGCACCGATGCAGGATGCCATCACGATTGGCGTAACAGAACCGGAAGTTCACTCGCAAAGCGGTGAGCGCTTGCGGCTGATTGCCCGGATTATTTTTCCATTCGCCGTCGTCGGTGCGATCTGGGAGATGATCGCCTGGGCCGGCATATTTCCACACCGGCTATTTCCAACGCTGGAAGAGGTCGCAGCCTCATTCGTGCACCTCACGGTGACAGGCATCCTGCCGCACCATGCGATCGAGACTCTCATCCGGCTGCTGAGTGGTTTCGCGCTTGCAGGCGTCCTCGGTGTGACCATCGGCGTATTGATGGGCCGCTCCCGCCGCGCCGAGGACATTTTCCTGCCGCTGGTGTCGATTGGCGCACCGATTCCCGGTCTCGCCTATGCGCCGCTGTTTTTGCTCTGGTTCGGTCTCGGCAATATTTCAGCGGTGCTCCTGGTGGGTTTCGTGGCGGCATTTCCGATTATTTTTAATAGCTGGACTGGCGTGAAGGCGGTGAAGGAGATCTGGATTCGCTCCGCGCAGTCGATGGGCGCCGATGACCGCCGATTGTTTCGATACGTAATCTTGCCGGGAGCGCTGCCTTACATCCTTACTGGCCTGCGGCTTGGCCTTGCGCAGGCCTGGCGCATTCTGGTCGCAGTCGAGATGCTCGCAGCCGTGCCTTGGGGCCTCGGCTGGCTGATCTTCGGGGCGCGCAAGTTTCTCAACACCGATGTTATGATGGCCGGCATCGTCGTGATCGCCATCATCGGTCTCACACTGGAAAAATTCGTGTTTCAGAAAATCGAGAACTACACCGTCGTCCGCTGGGGGATGATTACGTCATGACCGAATGGCGCCAGCGCCAGAACTCTCTCGTACGAGGCAGTTTGTCGTTGCTCGTGGCAGCAGCGATCTACGAAGCAATGGCGCGCAGCGGTTATTTTGCGCCAGCGCTGTTGCCAACGCTGCCGACGGTCGCGCGTGCGCTCGTCTCAAGTATTGCCGACGGCACCATGATCGAACACGCCGCCTTCACTCTCTACCGTGTGATGTTCGGCTTTTCGCTCGCGGTCGTGGTCGGCCTTCCACTTGGCATCCTGATGGCGCGCTTCCAACGCGTTGAACATTTCTTTCTGCCGCTCGTCAGCGCCCTGATGCCCATCCCCTCCTTCGCGCTGGTGCCGTTGTTCATGCTGTGGTTCGGCATCGGCAATCTGACGACGATCCTGATCGTATTCTACGCCGCCACGTTCCCCATGATGTTCAACACATGGTCGGGCGTGCGCTCCGTCAATCCGTTGTGGCTGCGCGCCGCCGGCGCGATGGGTGCCGATGAACAAAATCTGTTCTGGAAGGTCATTATTCCCGGCGCTTCGCCCTTTATCATTACCGGCATGCGGCAAGCGTTCCTGCGCGCCTGGATCGCCGTCGTCGGCGCAGAGATGATTGCTGCCTCTGACTGGGGGCTCGGCTGGGTTATTTTTGATGCGAAAGAATTTCTCAATACCGATATCATGTTAGCGTCATTAGTCGTGATCGGCGCGATCGGCTTTCTTTTCGAGCGCTTCGTTTTCGGGTCGCTTGAGCGCGCGACGGTGATGCGGTGGGGCATGGTGCGCGCCGCCAAAGGCTAGCGCACAGCGGTAAGGCAAGTAGCATGGTCCCCATCGAAATTCGCGACGTTTCGCTGATCTACAATACGCCCGGCGGAAAAGTCCCCGGCGTGAAAGACGTCAATTTGAATATTGGCGCATCCGAATTCGTCTGCATTGTCGGGCCATCCGGCTGCGGCAAGTCCACGCTGCTCAATATCGTCGCGGGTTTTTTGGCGCCGGCAGTGGGAGAAATTCGCATCGATGGTAAAAAGGTCGATGGCCATGGCATGGACCGCGGCGTCGTTTTTCAGGATTTTGCCCAACTTTTTCCGTGGCGGACAGCGCTCGGCAACGTCACTTTCGGACTTGAAATGAAAGGCGTGCCGAAAGATGAACGCGACAAAATCGCCCGCGAGCAGTTGCGGCTCGTAAAGCTTGAAAAGTTCACCGGTTCCTACCCGCATCATCTTTCCGGTGGCATGCAGCAGCGGGTCGCCATCGCACGCGCGCTGGCCTACAATCCGTCGGTTCTGTTGATGGACGAGCCGTTCGCAGCACTCGACGCCTTAACCCGTGACGACATGCAGCGCCTGCTCGCCGAGGTGTGGCGGGAAACGCGTAAAACGGTGATTTACGTGACGCACAATGTTTCGGAAGCCGTCTATCTTGCTGATCGGGTTATCGTGATGACACCGCATCCCGGCACGATAAAAACGGAAATCCGTATTCCCATGCCGCGACCGCGCGACCCACTGAGTGTGGAATTTCTTGATTTCCAAAAAGAGCTGCTGCGCCATCTTGGTCATGAGATCGGCGCAAGCGAGCCGGCAAAAGCCAATGGTAAAGCCAACGCATAAGGGAGGATAATTATGGTTCAGAACACAAGGATAACGCGCCGATCCTATCTGGCGGCAACGGGCGCCGGCGTGTTGGCTGCGGGCTTCGGTATGCGGCCGGCCGCGGCACTGGAAACTGTGCGGCAGGGCTATCAGACAAATATGTGGGGCATGCCGACCTACTACCTGCTCCGCTCCGGATTGCTGGAAAAGCATGGCCTGAAATTTGAGGAATTTGCCGTTCCGTCCGGCAACCTCACAATGCAGCAAATGGTGGCGCGCCAGGTCGACATGGGCACTTATGCCGGCCCCTCGTTTGCCCTTGGCCATGACAAAGGCGGTCTGTTGGCCATTGCCATGATCGAATATGTCGGCAAGACCGCACGCGTGATGGCGCGCAAAGACCTCAACATTACGAAGGTCGAACAGCTCAAGGGCCTGAAGGTCGCCAATCAGACTGGCTCGTCGACCGGCAACATTTTCGTAGACCAGATCGCGCCCAAAGCTGGCTTGAAAAAAGGCGACTACCAGGAAGTGCGCATGAATGTAGACGACATGGTCGCAGCGATGGCAGCCAAAACCGTCGATGCCATGTGCAACGTCGAACCCTACAACGCGATTGCCGAGGCCGACGGCCTTGCGGTCACCGTCTCGGAATTCGATACTTTCGACCGGCTTCCAGTGTTCATGGCGGCAACGCCGGAGTTTGTTCAAAAAAGTCCGGAGACTGTCGTCGCCTATCTGAAAGCCTGGCTCGAGGTTGCCAAAGATTTCAAGACCAACCCAAAAAAGGTCTCCGACACAATTTTCTCATTTTACGAATCGAAGGGCTACACGATGTCGAGAGACACCTTCACAAAAGCGTTGGCGCGGGTGGAAGTGCAGCCAGGATGGCCGAACGATCTCGTGCCCTACATGCAGCAGCAAGCCGAAATCTTGCTGAAGGAAAACAAAATCAAGGCAATACCCGACTGGAGCAAAGCGCTGCGCACCGAATTTCTCAAGCAAGCGGGCGCCTGACAGCCCGTGACGGGCAAGAGTGTCTGATGTACGAACGACGGGCCGGCGCTGTTCGCGCCGGCCTTTCCGCAAAGCCAAGCCACGGAGATGTGAATGTCCACTGCCAGCAGCCCGCTCAACAAAAGCGGAGAGCCTATAACCTGGAATTTCAAACTCCTCTCCCAGAACGACCTCGGCGGCTTCGGCGGAATGGGCGAAGGCATGTCCGTTCAGATTGCCAAGGACGGGCGGCGCATTATCTGGCTGGCGCACGAAAGCGCGCCGAAGAACTTCACCGGCGTCGACGTATCTGATCCGCGCAAGCCGAAGGTCGTCGTGCAGACCGACCTGCCCAAACCATACATGCGATCGAATTCGCTGGAGCTGTCCGGCGACATCATGGCGGTGGCCTATCAGACACAAAAAGTCGGCCAGCAGCCCGCGGGTCTTGAGCTATTCGACGTATCGGTGCCTGAAAAGCCCAAATCAATCTCGTTCTTCGATTGCTCCGGCGCAACCTCACGCGGCGTACACCAATTGTGGTTCTGCGACGGAGAATACGTCCACATGGCTTCGGGCTCACCCGACTTCAAGCCAAGCCATCCGCAAGACGACCAATTCTACCGCTGCATCGACGTGCGCAATCCTTCGAAGCCGGTCGAAATCGGCCGTTGGTGGATGCCGGGAACGTCGGCGACAGACAATGTCGCGCCACCGCCGCGGCATCCCCTGGATAAGGGCTACCGGGCGCACAACACCAACGTTTATCCGCAACGCCCGGACCGCCTCTACCTCTGCTACATCGACGGCGGCATGTTCGTGATGGACATTAAGGACAAGGCCAGCCCGAAGGTCATCTCGCACTGGACAAATTCACCGCCTTACACCGGCTTCATGCACACCGCAGTGCCGTTGTTCGACCGCAACCTCATGCTGGTGACCGACGAGTCGACCGAAAACGCGGGCAAGGATTGGCCGAAGCTGATCTGGATTCTCGACATGCGAGATGAGAAGAGCCTGGTATCAATTTCGACTTGCCCGATGCCGCCGGTCGACGCGTTCAAGGATCGCGGCGGCCGTTTCGGTGCGCACAACATCCATGAGAACGTTGCACTGCCGACAGCGTGGCAATCCGACCAGATTGTGCTCGGCACCTTCTTCAACGGCGGTCTGCGTGCTTACGACATTTCCAATGCATTTCAGCCGAAGGAAGTCGCAGCCTTCGTGCCGCCGCCACCGAAGGGCACGCCGGCCGGCGCTGTACAGCTTAATGACGTGTTCGTGGACGAACGGCAGATCGTGTACACGGTCGACCGCCATACCGGCGGGCTCTACACGCTGGAGATGGATTTTTAGACCATTAAGCCGTCATGCCCGGCCTTGTGCCGGGCATCAACGTCTTTAGAGTCTCATGAACCATGGCGTGGATGGCCGGGACATAGGCGAGCGAAAGCACGCCGTCCTTCGGACGGCTATGCCCGGCAATGACGAGTGAGTCATGAACGAACTCTTCCCCTCTCCCGCTGCCGGCCGCTTCGGGCGCAGGCTCAAGCGAGAGCGAGGTCCGCGCATACCGGTGACCGTGATCACCGGCTTCCTGGGCGCAGGAAAAACCACCCTGCTCAAACGCTTTCTGGGCACGCCGGAGGGGCGAGGCACCGCGGTGGTCGTCAACGAATTCGGTGCGACCGGTATCGACGATGCCCTCGTCAGATCGAGTGCCGATGAGACCGTGCTGCTCGGCAATGGCTGCCTCTGCTGCATTACCCGCACCGATTTGCAGCAGGCGCTGCGCCGCATGGTGGTCGAGCGCGAGCGCGGCGAATTGCCGGACTTCAAGCGCATCGTCATAGAAACCAGCGGGCTCGCGGACCCAAGCCCGATTTTGCAGACATTCGCCACCGACCGCGCTTTGGGTGGCGCATTTCACGTCGAAGCAATCGTAACGGTGGTCGACGCTGAAACCGGCCCCGAAACGCTCGGCTGGTCTGCGGAAGCGCGCAAGCAAGCAATTCTGGCGGACCGGCTGGTGATCACCAAGACCGACATTGCAGGTGAGAGCGCGCAGGCTGTCCTTGCCGCACAACTGCGCGCGCTAAACCCCGGCGCGGAAATCCTCGAGGCGGTCAATGGCGATATCGATCCGAACCGTTTGATCGAACCGGTGGCCGATCAGCGCAATGCCTTCATCGCCGAGACTGTGCACTCAGACGGCATCGGCAGTTTCGTGCTCACGGACAATCAACAAATTCCATGGGCCGTTTTCGCCAAGACCATGGACACGTTGATGCAGCTGCGCGGGCCGGATCTGTTGCGCGTCAAAGGCTTTCTCGACGTCGAGGGCTGCAAAGGCCCGGTTGTTGTCCAGTTCGTGCAGCATCTCGCGCATCCGCCGATTGAACTGGAACGCTGGCCGGACGAGGACCGGCGGACCCGCGTGGTGTTCATCACCAGGAATATTTCGGAGCAGCAGGTGCGCGGTCTGCTTAGTGCGATAAAGGCTATTGTCTGATCATTCGCGATCGCGGCCCGCGATTTCCGCCTGCCAGGGGGCGACCGTCCGCTCCACCCAGCCGATCAGCCAATTCAGACCCACGGCCAACAGCATCAAAATGATGATCGGTACGAACATCGTGGCGGTGTCGAAGTTATTGGCCGAATTGATGATCACCGCACCGAGGCCGGAAATGGTCGTAAAGAACTCCGCGATCACCATGGCGACCACGGCGCGTCCGACCGCAAGGCGTATACCGGCCATGATGTAAGGCAGCGTCGCCGGGAGCACGATGCGGCGCAGGATCACGATATCGGGCGCGACGAATGATTTCCCAACTTCGATCAGCGTCTTCGGTACGGCGACGACGCCGAGCCATGTATTGATGACGATCGGGAACAAGAGCCATCAGGAAAACTACCGCGACCTTGACCGCAAAACCCAAGCCCAGCCACAGGATCAACAGCGGCACCAACGCCACCAGCGGCATGGCGTATCCGGCGGTGACGTAGATGCCGAGCGCGGCTTCCGCCGCCCGAAAGCCGCCAACCAGAAGCCCTAGCGGGACGCCGATCACGATCGCCAGCGCGTAACCGAGCAGAAATGGCCGCAAAGAGTCATACAGCGCCGACCACAATTGTCCCGAAACCGCGAGCTCCCAGAACGCCACTGCGATCGCCGACGGATATGAGCCGAACACCGGATTGATGCGCCGGCCGAAGATCTCCCACAAGATCAGCATGACAGCGATCGACGAAAGCGTAATGGCCCAGCGGGGCAAAGGCTTCCGCTCGGCGGGATCTGCTTCCGGCGTGGCTGTAGCCTTGTTGCGGTCGGCGACGTCTACCATCGGAACAGCTTCCGCCCGATTGTTTGTTTCTCCGTTCGTTCCCGCGAAAGCGGGGACCCAGAGAACATGAATTTCAACTCTTCAAACATCTCCCTGGATTCCCGCTTGCGCGGGAATGAACGGAGAATATGGCGACGACAGGTCATTCAATGCACCGTCGCGCCGTCGTGGATTGCGCGCCAGACCTTGTATCGTGTGTCGGCAAACTCGGGCGTACCGCGCACAACACCGAGATCAGGCCGCGGGCGCTTGAGCGGAACATCCATAATTTCCTGCACGCGGCCATTTTTCATGACGACGATGCGATCGGCAATCAGTACGGCCTCATCCAAATCGTGAGTGACGAATATGATCGTCTTTCCTGTACGGGCGTGGATATCGAGGAGCTCGGCCTGAAGCGATTCCCGGGTCTGCGCATCCAGTGCGCCGAAAGGCTCATCCATCAGCAGAACCTTGGGATCAATCGCCAACGCACGTGCAATGCCAACGCGCTGCTTCATACCGCCGGAAAGTTGATGCGGGCGGCGATTTTGCGAATCCTTCAAGCCCACCAGGTGGAGATATTTTTCCGCAGTGTCGCGCAGGACGGACCCGCGCATGCCTTTCATTTCCAGACCGAACATCACGTTCTGCATGGCGGAGAGCCACGGCAGCAGTTCGGCGTGCTGGAAAACCATTCCGCGATCGTGACCACACCCGTTGACCTCGCGCCCGTCGACGGTAACGCGGCCACTGCTCGAAGGATCGAGGCCCATGGCCACACGCAGTGCCGTCGTCTTGCCGCAGCCGGAGGGCCCGATCAAGGCAACGATTTCGCCGTCCTTGACCGAAAAGCTGACGCGATCGAGCGCTTGCACGTGATGAACTTCACCATCTACCCGCAGCGTAAAGCGCTTGGAAACGTCGAGGAAAGTCACCTCACCCATTCAATTCTCCGAATTGTCGCGAATGCTCAATGACCGACCACTTGCAGCGCCTTTTCGCGATACTCGGGCGCGGTCACGGTCTTCAGGTCAAGTGGCGCCTTTAGTCTGCCTTCTTTCACCATCTGATCCTGTATCCATTGAATCTTCTCGGCCGGCAACGGCAGCGTCGGATCAACGGCATTGTGCTGGACCGCATCGTCATAGACGAAGGCGGGGCGCGGATCATCGGGTTTCGCGTGAGTAAGCTCGCGCGTCAAAGCGATGGTCTCGTCCCTGTGTGAGAGCGCAAAACGCAATGCGCTCATTTCAGCGGCAAGAAATTTCACAGCGTCGTCACCTCGCTCGGCCAGCTTCTTCGCGGTGGACACCAAGGCACACGCGCAGAAAATTCGGAACAGCATCACGGCCGGCGACCAGCAGGTGAATGTTTTTTGGCGCGACCGGCTGATATTCATTTGACACGACCGCGGCATCGACCACGCCGCCGATCAGCGCCTGATAACGATCGTTGTCGCCGCCAATTGCGGCGAGCTTCACGTCGGTGTCAGAAATGCCGAACTTCGCCAGCGCCGATCGCGCCAGCATATCGGGCATAGAATTTGGTGCCGAAACTGCGATTTGCTTACCCTTGAGGTCCTGCATTTGGGTGATCTTCTCGTTCGCATAGATGCCGTGCGGCACCACCACCCAGTGACAGCCGAGCAATTTGACGTCGCCGCCCTTGGCGTCGACTGCGAATACGCCCTGCGGCCCACCCTCGAAGCTGTCGAGTTCGCCGGCGATCAGCGCCTTTAGGGCCAGCTGGTCGTCCTTGAATTGCGATATTTCAATATTGAGACCCTGCTTCTTGGCAAAATCCCGGGTCGATACCATCAAAAAAATGCCGGCATCGGACTTGGCGTTGATCAAACCATGCTTCCAGACCTTGTCTTGCGCGCAGGCAGGTGCGGACAGCGCAACAAAGGCCGCAATGGCAGCGATGACGCCGCTTGAAGAAGACACGATGCGCATTGCGAAGTTCCTCCCTGATCTCAAGTTCCTTGGGGCCTCTGATCGGGCCTTTATTCCGTTGAACCTAACATGAATTTTATCGCGACGGGCGTTCCCAAGACCAGTGTGCGGGACTAGCCTTTGGGCCGCAAGCGTCGGCACAAGACGCATTCAGGCTGGCGGTGGCCGTAAGCCACTGATCCTATAATTTAGTTCAGGGAGCTGAACGTTATGGCCCAACGCTTCACTATTTCCGTCAATGGCAAGTCCCACACAATCGATGCTGATCCAGACATGCCGTTGCTCTACGCACTGCGCAACGATATCGGCCTGAACAATCCCCATTTCGGATGCGGGTTGGCGCAATGCGGCGCCTGCACGGTCCATCTTGACGGTCAGCCGGTCCGTTCCTGCGCCACGCTGCTCTCGGCCGTTGGCGATGCCAAAATTACGACGCTCGCGGGCCTCGGTACGCCTGAAAAGCCCCACCCCCTCCAGACCGCTTATATCGAGGAGCAAGTGCCGCAGTGCGGCTATTGCATCAATGGCTGGCTGATGACTGCTGCCGCCTTCCTGCGCGACAAAAAGAAACCAACGGATGCAGAGATCAAGGATGCGCTCTCCGGTCTGAAATGCCGTTGTGGCACGCACATGAGCATTCTCAAGGCGGTCAAGCGTGCCGCTGAGATGATGGGTTGAGGGGGAGCATCATGACAAAACTTGAAAAAATTTCCACACTGACTCGCCGCTCGGTACTGCTCGGCGGCGGTGCACTCGTCGTTTCGATTGGCGCGGCCGTCTCGCCCGATATGTTGCTCTCCACACAGGCTTACGCGCAAGGCGCGAAGCCACCACTAACACCCGACCAATTATCGTCCTACATCGCGATCAATGCCGACGGCAGCGTTACCGCCTTTTTTGGCAAAACCGACATGGCCCAAGGCCTCTACACCGCTATTGGACAGATGGTGGCGGAGGAACTCGACGTGCCGTTCAAGGCCGTCACGGTCATTATGGGCAACAGCGCTTCGAGCGTGAACCAGGGCGGCGCTTCAGGCTCAACCGGTATCCAGTTCGGTGGCAAGCAAATGCGCATGGCGGCAGCAGAAGCGCGCCGGGTGCTGGTCGAGATGGCGGCGGCGCGGTTTTCGGTGCCCGCTGACAAGCTCATCGTCACTGACGGCATCGTTAGCGCGATCGACACCGACCTCAAACGCGTCTCCCTTGGTTTATCTTATGCGGAGCTGATCGGCGGAAAGTATTTCAATGTCCAACTCGATTGGAACAAGAAGATTGGCAACGAACTCTTTGCCCCCGGCAAGGCACAGCCAAAGAAGCCTTCCGAATATAAGATCGTCGGCCAACGGATTCCACGCGATGACATCGCACCAAAAGTGTTTTGCCAGGAGAACTTCGTTTCCGACATGAAAGTGCCGGGCATGGTGCACGGCCGCATGATCCGACCCCCGGTCGCCGGGAGCGTCCCGGTGAAGGTGGATGATAGCGCGATCAAGGGCTTTCCTGGTGCGAAGACAGTGTGGGAAAAAGGCTTCCTCGGCGTCGTCGCCGACAACGAATGGGACGCAATCCAGGCGGCGGAAAAACTGAAAGTCGAATGGTCGGCCGTTCAGCCGCCGTTCCCGGATCAGGCATCACTCTACGACCATATCCGCCAAGCACCGGTGCGGCACCGCGTGGTCGAAAAAGAAAACGGCAACATCGATGAGGCGTTCCGCACCGCCGCGCGGGTAATTGAGGCCGAGTACGAATGGCCGTTCCAGTCACATGCCAGCATGGGACCGGGCTGCGGGGTGGTCGATGTACAAGCGGATAAGGCCACCGTGTGGACCGGCTCGCCCAAGCCGCATTTCTGCCGCGACGGCGTCGCGGCAATCCTCGGCGTGCCGGCTGAGAAAGTGGAGGGCATCTCCATGCAAGCCGCCGGAGCCTACGGACGCAATGACGCCGGCGACGCCTGCATAGACGCCGCCGTGCTGTCGAAAGCCGTCGGCAAGCCGGTGCGCGTCCAATACATGCGGCACGAGGGAACCGCGTGGGATCCAAAAGGCCCGGCCTCGATCCACCGCGCGCGCGCCGCGGTCGACGCGAACAGCAATGTCGTGGCGTATGAATTCTCAAGCAAGGGATTCTCGCGCTGGGATTTGCAAACCAACGAGTCGAAGCCCGAGCGCACGCTGGCCGGCCACTTCCTTGGCGTACCGCTGAAGTCAGAAGATATGTTCGGCGTACCAGCGGAATCCTACGAATTCTCCAACAAGCGGACCTCCTGGGAAACGATCGCGCCCCTGCTCGATCGCGCCTCACCGCTGCGCACTTCGCATCTGCGCGATCCAGTTGGACCGCAGCTCCACTTTGCGAGTGAATCGTTCATCGACGAGATCGCAGCCGCGATCGGTGCCGATCCGGTCGAATTCCGTCTGCGCTATCTCAAGAATCCGCGCCATATCGCAGCGGTGAAAGCGGTGGCCGAGAAATCGGGTTGGGTTACACGTGTCTCGCCACGCAAAGACCAGAAGGGCAACACCGTAAGTGGGCGCGGCATTGCCTACGCAGCGCGCAACGGTACGGTGGTGGCCGTAGTAGCTGAGGTCGAGGTCGACCGCAGCAGCGGCAAGATCTGGGCTCGCAAGTTCACGGTCGCGCACGATTGCGGGCAAATCATCAACCCGATGGGCCTGGAGAAGTGCATTGAGGGTAACGTTATCCAGAGCACTAGCCGTACACTCTGGGAAGAGGTCCGTTTCGGACGCGAAAGCGTAACGAGTGTAGATTGGCTGACCTATCCGATTCTCGACATCACCGAGATGCCAGAGAAGATCGATATCGTCCTGATCAATCGGCCAGAGGAGCCGCCCACCGGCGCCGGAGAACCAGGAAGCCGCCCAATGGCAGCGGCAATCGCCAATGCCATTTTCGATGCGACCGGCGTACGCATTCGGCGCGTGCCATTCTCACCGGATCGCGTGAAGTCGGCGTTGAGCTAAGCAATCAAGCGGGCGCGAGACGGGTAATACTGTCTCGCGCCGCCTTGATGATCTCGGGCACTGCAGCGTCGTTGCCCGGCGCCATGATGTGGACGCCGGTGACATGCGGCACGTCGGTTAATTCCCGCACCATATCGATGCAGATGCGGCGCCCTTCCGTTGCGGGATCGCTCGCGCGCTCCATACGTTCAATAAGTGCGTCCGGAATGACAGCGCCGAACAGTTTTTCCTTTATCCAACGCGCCGACTTGGCGGAACGCAGCGGCACGATGCCAATCAAAAAAGAAAGCTTGTCCGCCATGCCCAGTTCGGCCAGCCGCGCCATATAGCGGCGAACCACACCGGCATCCATGCAGAATTGGGTTTGCACAAATTGCGCTCCGGCGTCGATTTTGGCTTGCAGGCTGGCGGGCTTCCATCCCGGTGGCGGATCGACCGGATTGTCGGCGCTGCCGAGAAAAAAATCGGCGCGGCCGCTGAACTTCCGGCCCGTCGGCAACTCGCCGGCGTCGCGCATCCGTCGCGCGGTTTCGAGCAGAGCGCGCGGATCGAGATCGAAGACCGCTTTGGCATCGGGTTGATCACCCGCACTCGGGTCGTCGCCACGAAGCATTAACAGGTTGCGGACGCCCGAAGCCGCGGCACCGAGAAGGTCGCTCTGCAAGGCGATGCGATTGCGGTCGCGGCACGTGAGTTGAAGGACCGGCTCAATGCCCTGCTCCACGAGGATCGCAGCTGCAGTCACCGCGCCGAGGTGCGGCCGCGCGCCCGCACCATCGGTGATGTTGACCGCATCGGCGAGCCCCTTCAACGGCAGCGCTTTGGCAAGCAATTCGCCCCGGTCGGCCGACACCGGTGGCGTCACTTCCGCCGTGATCACAAAGCGCTTGGCGCGCAGCTTGTCTTGCAGGGTCGCTGGCATCTAACCCAAGTCGCAAAATCCAGTAGACGTTGCAAGGGCAACAATGGGAAAAACGATGGCGGCGTAAGCCGCGCAACGTTGCAGGCCACGATGTTTCAGCTGGCGAAATCACTTGACGACGCCGTTGCGCCAATCGGTGACGGCTGTCTGTTGGTTGTGCCACGCGAGGTTTCCGGCGTGCCTATGGCGGCAACACGCGCGTTGATCAAGCGTGGCGTGAAACGGCTGCATCTGGTGGCGTTGCCGACCTCAAGCCTGCAAGCCGATCTTCTCATCGGCGCCGGCTGCATTGAGACGATCGAGACAAGCGCCGTCAGCCTCGGTGAATTTGGCCCGGCGCCGCGATTCACCGCCGCCGTAACATCAGGCGCGATCAAAATGAAAGACGCCACCTGCCCGGCACTGCACGCCGCCTTGCAGGCATCGGAAAAGGGCGTGCCATTCATGCCGCTGCGCGGGCTGATTGGCTCGGACGTCCTCAAATACCGCAACGACTGGAAAGTGATCGACAGCCCTTTCGCGAATGGCGATCCGATTGTCCTGCTGCCGGCCATAAAGCCGGACGTGGCGCTGATCCACGCACCCATGGCGGACCGGTATGGAAACGTCTGGATCGGGCGTCAGCGCGAGCTGGCGACGATGGCACATGCCGCAGTGAAAACAATTGCAACCGTGGAAAAGATGCACGACGGCAATTTGCTCGACGATCCCATGCTCGCTGCCGGCACACTCCCAGGCTTCTATATCGACAGCATCGCACTGGCGGAGCGCGGCGCCTGGCCGCTGGGATTGCCGGATTTCTACGCGGCCGATGCCGATCATCTTGCTGACTATGCGCGCATGGCGGCAACGCCGGAGGGCTTTGCCGAATATCTCAAACGGTATGTGTATGAACGCCCCGCGTGACCAATTCCGCGACGAGGAACTGCTCGCCGATGTCATCGCGCGGCTGATCGGCGACGTGCGTCATGTGGCGGTGGGCAATGCCTCGCCTATTCCGGCAACCGCGGCGCTGCTTGCACGCGAGCGCGGCAAGGGAAAGCCTTACGTTTCGCTGCTGCAAAGCCGGAAGCATAATTTTTTCACCGACGGAGCGCGCGAACTGTTCGATTGCGCCGGCCAGGGCCGCATCGATGTGTTTTTTCTGTCGGGCGGACAAATCGACGGACAGGGCAACGTCAACCTCGTGAGCACCGGCGACTACGAGCATCCGAAAGTCCGCTTCCCTGGCTCGTTTGGCTCGGCCTATCTCTACTACGTGGTGCCGAAAGTGATCCTGTTTCGCACCGAGCATTCTCGCCGAACGCTGGTGCCCAAGGTCGATTTCATCAGCGCGCCGGGTGTGAGCGAAGCAAATGTCTATCGCCCAGGCGGGCCGATTGCGCTGGTGACAAACCGCTGCCTTTTCAACTTCGTCGATGGGCGCTTTATCCTCGCAAGCGTGCACCCGGGCCACACGGTCGAAGAAGTCGCAGAAAACACCGGGTTTGACTTCGAAAGACCCGGTTCGGTGCAGGAAACACCGGCGCCCACACCGGAGACGCTAAAACTCATGCGCGAGGTGATCGCGCCCCAGCTGGCCGAGGTCTACCCGCAATTCGCAGCGCAGGTGTTCGGAGTAGGCCGGGCCGCTTTCGCACGCTGAAAAAGCACGCCCTTTCAGTCGTTTCGCGCGTGGGCTAGTCTCCCGCCCGCGCGGCCAGCCGGCCGCGGCACATCATAAGAAACGGAAGGATTACGTCCGGTGAGAACGGTTGAAGTTGCGGTGATTGGCGTTGGCTGGGTCGGGGGAACGCGCGCGGACACCCTCGCGCGCACGGCGCTCGTGGACAAATTGCACCTATGCGACATCAAGCCAGACCGCTTGGCTGAAGTGAAAGCGCTTTACAAACCCGCGACTGCAACACTCGACTACAACGACATCATCAGGAACCCGAATATCTCGGTGGTCTATATTTCGACCACGCCGGAATCGAACCACTACCCAATCTGCCGCGATTGCCTGAAATCCGGCAAAAACGTCATGCTTGAGAAGCCGATCGCGCTGGAATTGTGGGAAGCGGACGAACTGATCCAGCTCGCCAAGCGCAACGGTCTGAAATTCACGATCGGATATTCACAGCGATTTAATCCGAAAATCGCCTATGCGAAAAAGAAGATTGTCGATGGCACGCTCGGCAAAGTCGTGTCGGTGCTGGTCAGCCGGCATCTTTCGCGCAGCCTCGGCAAGAAGATCGCGACCCGTGTACGGCTTTCTCCTGTTGTTATGGAATCGACGCACGACCTTGATTTCGTGCTCTGGCTACTCGAGCCCGCCAAACCCGTGCGCGTCTATTCGCAGGGTGCCTATGGCTACATGCAGCCAATCAACGGCTCGCATGATGTGATGTTCACAACGGTCACGATGGACAACGGGGTGGCGGTCATGATCGGCGGAGGCTGGAACCTGCCGCCGAGTTATCCGAACTATTGCGCCACCTGGATTGAGATTACTGGCACCGACGGCTCGCTGTTTCTCGATGACACCCAGCGCGACAACTGGCTGAACACCGAAAAACGTGGTCAGGAATTTCCCATGTCGACCATGCCGGGCGAATGGGTCGACAACGTATTTGCCGGAGGCATGGGCCCGGAAACGATCCATTTCCTGGAAGCCTGCATACGGGATACGCCGGTGATGGTCACGCCGGAAAGCGCACGGCGCGTGATGGAAACCTACAGCGCCGCCGACCTTTCGGCCGACCGCAACGAGCCGGTGGACCTGCCGTTGTCAAATGAAACGATTTCGGCCATCGCCGAATTCAAGCAGAAAATCCGCGCGGGAGTGAACGAATGAGGAAGTCCGCCAAAGGTGTCGGCCTTGCAATCATCGGTGGCGGCCGCGTCGGTCTATTTCGCGGCGAAGTGGCGGCACGCCATCCTGCGGTCGAGTGGATCGGACTTGCCGAGAAGAACCCGAACCGCGCCGGCGAAGTCGGCCCGAGGATCAGCGCGGATTTTGTCACGCAAAGCCACGTCGAGCTGCTGCGGCGGCCGGAAGTAACCGCGGCCATCATTTGCACCGACGAGCACCTGCACGTTGATCCGATCATGGCGGCAGTCGAGCGCGGGATTCCGATGCTGATCGAGAAGCCTCTCGCGACAAATCTGGCGGAGTCCGAACGCGTCCTCAAGGCAATCAAAGCGGCAAAATTGGACGCCGTCGTCGGTTACACACAACGCTTCCGCCGGCGCTGGTTGGCGGCAAAAGAGAAATGCCGCACCGGCGCGCTTGGCGATGTGACAATGGTGACATCCCGCGCCTTCATGAATCGTCTGGTGGCAATCGACAACTACAAGCGCACTGACGATCCGGCGACGATTTCTCCGATGGTGATCTCTGGCACGCACGCTCTCGACATTTGCATGTGGTGCCTGGAGGGCAAAACCGCCGTCGAATGTTATGCGCGTTCGGTCGATAAGGTGTTGGGGCCGGCCTACAAAGGCATCGACGGCACCGCGGGGATGATCAATTTCTCCGACGGCACCATTTATCATCTCAATATGTCGTGGGCCCTGCCCGTAACCTGGCCGGCTGCCGTGTATTCGCTCGAGGTTGGCATCATCGGCACGACCGGCGTGCTCACCATCGACGACACGCACCGGGACATCGTGCTGGCTGTATCGAAGCCGCAATCGGAGGGCTACAACCCGGACGCAACGCGTCTCGTCGACTTCATGGGCAGCTATCCGCCGGGCGACATGGCACTGGGCGAATTGCGTGGACCGATGGCGGAAGAGACCGATTCATGGCTCAACCGCGTCGCGCTGGGGTTGCCGACCGCGGCGGCAACGGTTGAAGAAGCGCATCGCAACCTGATGCTGACGAAAGCGCTCGATTTGTCAGCCAAGCGCAAGCAGCCGGTCAAATTGCCACTCGATCCAGACGACGTGCGCGCCGCTGCCTAGCGGAACTATTGCGCGGCTGGCTTGCGTGCCGGAGCGGCCGGCGCGGGTGCCGGCCGCTGCTGCTGCGGCTCCGGCGGCGGGCTACCGCTACCCCCGAACAAGAACCGCTGCGGATTATGCGCGAGGTCGGTGATCGCCTTGCCGGCAAGTTCGACTTGCTTCGTCGCGGTGCTCGTCAACCTGTTCACGCCAATCGTAATTTCGTCCGTACGCTTGTCGAGATTTTCGATGAAGATGCGAGCCGTGGCCGTTGCCTCCTTGGCGTTACTCGCAGTCTCGCGCGCGTTGTTCATGATGGAATCGACATTGTTTGTATTGCGCGCGAGCGATGCGCTAAACGAGGCAATATCTGTAATCGCCTGATGAAGCGCTTCCTGATTGGCTGCGATCACTTCTTCCGCTTTGTTGAGCACTTCTCGCGCGGCCTGCATCATATCCTGGCTCGCACCGGGATCAGCCTTCAAGGTCGGCGGTTCGCCTTCCTCTCGCTCGATGAGGGGCGTGGTCGCCGAAACACCTTTGAGCGATACCGAGGCAACACCAGTAAGGCCAGCAAACTCGAGCCCTACACGGGTATCGGATCGGATGGGCGTCGATTTGTTGACCGCCAGCATCGCCACAACTTGCGAAGGTTTGTCGGGATCGAGCCGAAGAGTGGTCACCTCACCGACGCGAATGCCGTTGAAAAGAACGTTGCCGCCCACCTGCAACCCCGACACCGAACTGTCGAAAATCACGCGATAGGCAACGGCTTGCTTCTTACCGGACGAGTGGTGCAGCCAGAAAATGAAGCCAAATGCGCCCGCGACCACGGCGAACGTGAACAACCCGATCAATGCGTAGTGCGCTTTTCTCTCCATCACTCCACTCCGTTAGTTCCTTGCTGCCGCTTGCAAGCCTGCTCGCGCTCGTACGCCGTGAAAATAAGCCCTCAACCAAGGATGCTGCGACGCCAGCATCGTATCCATATTGCCGGCTTCGATAATCTTGCCCTCGCCGAGAACGGCGATGCGGTCGCAGATCGTATGTAAACTATCAAGGTCGTGCGTGACCATGAAAACCGCCATCGCTGAGGTCCGCTGCAACGTCAGGATTAGTTGATCGAAATCGCCAGCGCTGATCGGATCGAGACCCGAGGTCGGTTCATCGAGAAAGAGAATTTCCGGATCGAGAGCCAGCGCGCGCGCAAGTGCGACGCGCTTGATCATTCCGCCCGAAAGTTCGGAAGGAAACTTACGATAGACATCCGGTTTCAGGCCAACCATTTCCAGTTTCGTGATGGCGATTTCAGTCATGAGCTTGTCTGAAATGTCGAGATATTCCCGTATGGGAAATTCCACGTTTTCTCCGACGCTCAGCGAGGAGAACAGCGCGCCTTGCTGGAACAGAATGCCCCAGCGCCGTTCAATCTCTTGGCGCTGGACTTCGCCCGCTTGATCGAGATTGACCCCGAAAACGTCAATCCGTCCCTCTTGCTTCGGCAAAAGGCCGAGGATGGTCCGCGTAAGAACCGACTTGCCGGCACCCGAAGCACCGACGAACCCCAAAATCTCGCCGCGATAAACATCGAGCGTCACACCGTTGAGGACGCGATTGCCTTTTAGCTCGACAACCAAATCGCGCACTTCGATAACAGGCGCTGTACGATCTTTTGCCATGTCACATCCCGATCGATGCAAAAAACATGGCGAAAATGCCGTCGAGCACGATGACCAGGAAGATCGATTTGACCACGGAATTTGTGGTCTGCTCACCGAGCGACTCGGCACTGCCCTGTACCTGCAGCCCTTCGACGCAGGCAACAACGCCGATAACCAGCGCCATGAACGGCGCTTTGATCATGCCCACCTCGAACGTGTTCATCGAGACTGCTTCCTGCAGCCGCGTCAAAAAGACCTCTGGCTGAATGCCGCCGTAAAGCCATGACACCAGGCCGCCGCCATAGAGCGCGGCCATTGACCCGAGAAACGTCAGGATCGGAACCGCAATCACCAAGGCGAGGATGCGCGGAAGGATAAGCACTTCTACGGGATCAAAACCCATGGTGCGCAGTGCGTCGACTTCCTCGCGCATGCGCATGGCGCCGAGCTCGGCTGTATAGGAGCTGCCGGAGCGCCCGGCTACCATGATGCAAACAATGAGCACGCCGACTTCGCGCAGCACCAGCACGCCAACCATGTCGATGACATAGATGTCAGCGCCGAACTTGCGGAAATGGAAAATGCCTTGCTGTGCGAGAATGGCGCCGATCAACACGGTTATCAGAAGGATGATCGGCACCGCTCGCCAGCCAACACGCTCGAGCTGGTTGATCATTGACGTAAAACGAAAGGTCGTCGGCCGCAAAAATACTCGTCCCATCGCGACCATGAGTGAGCCGAGCATCTGGGCGAGCAAAACAAGATCCGCGCCGACATCCGCCATGGTCATACCGACGCTCTCCAGCGTCGCAATGATGCTGTTGGGTCCGCGCGGCGCCGGTGTCAGCGATTGCGTACCGGCATGCACTTTCTCGAAAAGACCGCGGTAATCTTCTCGCAGGCCGACGAGACGCGCATCGCGTCCCTGTTTCGTCCAAATGCGCAGGGCACGTTCGATCAGCCACGCACCGTACGTATCGAGATATTCGATACGATTCATGTTTATCGCGATGCTGCGTGCGGTTACGCTACTCGTGGCAGCGTCAACCTGGGGTTCGATTGCGCCGGCATATTCGGCGGTCCACGAGCCGGCCGCGTTGAATTCCACCAAATCGCCCCGCGTCTGGCCGCTGATCAAGATTCCTGCCGTCACAGAGCCGCTCCTTCATCGACAAACAGCAACGCGCGTCTGCGATCGAATCTTCGCAAACGAGCGAGCGTAGACAGGACTGGATGCGTTGCGGCGGGACTTTGCGGATTCCCCGCCGGCCGATCGGCAGGCGATGGCCGCAATTCAAGGGCCGCACTGAGCGCAATCTCGCCCCGCCCTAAACACCATCAAAAGTTAACAAATCGGTAGTAATCCTTAAATGCCGTTTACCTTTTTAGGTTAATGGAAGGTTAACCATGTTTCTGCGCCAGTGCAGGGCATTTTCAGGGTGCACGGCTCAATGACCCTTGGACCCTCGCCGTCGGCGAGCTAACAGGCCGCGACGCCCGTACAGTTAGCGTTCGCGTCGTTGACCGCAAACAAGCTTTCGACGACCGGCCGTCGCATATTGTTTATCGGCGGGATCGACAGGACTTCCATGTAGACGGTGCCTAGCCCCTGAAGGCCCAGCAATGTGCCGGCACCCAGGCTTAGATCCAGATCCCGGTTCGGTGCGAATGGTCCCCTGTCGTTGATCGTTACATTGATCGACCGATGGTTTTTGGGATTGGACACCCGAATCAACGTGCCAATCGGCAATGTCTTGTGGGCGGCATGCCATCCGATGGGATTGAAACTCTTGCCTGTCGAAACAAGTTTGTCTTCCCAATACATCGACGCGATAACCCATTCGCCGGCCTGGATTCGATCAAACGTGTTTTCGCTCGAGACGCCGTAAAGAGGAACCGCGGACAAAATACTTCCGCACATAAATAAAAAGACGATATGGGCCAATTTCGTTTTTGCCCACATCGCCAGCTCTTGCCTATCAATCAGCTTCATTGATTTGTATCGACAATTCATTTGCGTCAAAACGCCGTCCACCGGCTCGCGCCGACGGGCAGCGATCCGCGTAATGAACAGCGTTTTACTCGATTCGTCCTTAGAGCACCAAAAATACGGCCGTTATGTGAGGGCCCAGGGTTGTCCCCTACGTACGCTCGCGCAGCGGCTTGATTGATAATTCAGCAGCGAGTTTGTCGAGCTGTGACAAAAGCTCAGGTGCGAGTGGTATTCCGTTGCGCAGACGGTCGTCGCGACGCTGCGCCCGCTGCTCTCCAGGCAGTCGCACGCTCTGTCCGGGCAGGGGTTTCGTGCTGCGGAGCTCGCGGATGTGCCGATCCACCTCCGCTTTAAAATGCTCGATCGGCTGGAAGCGGCTCGGGTCCAGTGCAACGACAAACTGCCCTGTATTGGTGACTTTGTCCGGTTCGGCGTTGAAGTCGACACAATCGCGACCAAACAGCGCACCGTTGAGCGTGCCAGCGAGCAACCCGAACGTCAGCGCAAGTCCCGCGCCCTTATAACCAGCCATTGGTAACAGCAGCGCTTCAGCGCTTTTGTGCGGATCGAGCACCGCTTCGCCAGTCTTTGGATCGATCATCCAGCCGTTTTGCAGCGGCTTGTTTTGCAGGCGGTGGTTTTTAATCGTGCCGTAGGAGACAATCGAAGTTGCGATATCGAGCACCACCGGCGGCTCTTTGCCGGCGGGAATTGCGATCGCCAAAGGGTTGGTGCCAAGCACCGGATCGGCGCCGCCGGCGAGCGGCATATGGTTGGCGTTCGCGACTGCCGAATAAAGCCCGACCATATCTGCCTTCAACGGCAGGGCTGCGTAGACACCGGCAGCACCAGCATGTCCCGACATGCGGCAGCCGACCCAGGCAACGCCGCATTCGCGCGCGAGTTCGATGGCGGTTTCCGCCGCACGCGCGACCACCAAATGGCCCATACCATTGTCGCCGTCCACCAACGCGGTCGCGGGCGCGGTGCGATTGACCTTGATATTTGGACGCGGATTGGTCGAACCAAGCTTTAGCCGCTGCACATATTGTGTCAGGCGAAATACACCATGTGCATCGGCGCCTATAAGATCGGCCTCCAGCATCAAGTCTGCAATTTTTGCGGCATCACCTTTCGCTACGCCGGCCTTGATCATCGCATCGACGATCAGGGCGGTTACAGCGGCCGTAGGGACCCGGCTGGCTTTGGTGTCCTGAATGTTCATGGTTTCCCCGACAGCAATTTTTCGGCGCGCGACCCCAGAATGGTCGCTTTATCGGCGTCGGAGATTTTGAGGGAACGCACGTGCCTCACGCAGTCCAACATGCCCATGTCGTAAGGATAGTCGCTGCCGAGCATCACACGTTCGGCACCAACGTGGCCGATCATGAATTCCAGTACCGGCGCCGAATGCAAAATAGTGTCGTAATAAAAGCGCTTCGCGATATTCGTCGGCTGTTTTGCAATGTTTTTCTTCGGCTCGGGCCGAACTTGCCAGCCGTGCTCCCAGCGCGCCGCCTGATAGGGCGTAAAGCCGCCACCATGCGCGAGAATGATCGTAAGCTTGGGATGGCGATCAAGAACGCCTCCGAAATAGAGACAAGCCGCGCCAATCGTGGTGTCGAGCGGATTTCCGATCAAATTGTTCAGATAGTATGACTTCATTCGGTCGGCACCGGCGACGTTGTTCGGATGCACGAAGACGAAAGCGCCGAGCTCTTCGGCGGTCGCCCACAGTGGCTCGAAACTTGGATCGTCCAAATTCTTGCCCATAATGTTGGACGCGAACATCGTGCCGCGCAGGCCGAGTTTGGTCATCGCGCGCCGTAGTTCGTCTGCCGCCTTGTCCGGCGCCTGCATTGGCAATGTCGCGATGCCCATAAATCGCTGCGGGTTCTCTTTGACGAGCTTCGCGATCTGATCGTTCTGAATTCCTGCGGTGGCAGCACCGAGGGCGGCCTCCTGATTGTAAAGATAAGTCTGCGGCGTAGCGGAGAGTACCTGCACATCGACACCGGCCTCATCCATGTCGCGCAGGCGGTGAGCGATATCGAAGCCGCCGCGCGGATACGGCCGATAGGCCACCCCGCCAACGTCGAGCATCGCAGAATCCTTGTCGATTGGGGTAATGCTCACCGGCACCTTGGGCGCTTCCTTGCGCAGGAGTGCGGCGGTTTCCTCGGTCAACACATGGGTATGGGTATCAATCGTTCGCACGCTGCTCATTTCACCACCCGAAAGCCACCGCATGGCGCGGCAGGGAGCGCTTGAGTGCCGCAGCCGGAGCATTGGCGCAAGCCCCTGTCGCAGCCTGTCCTTTCGGTTATAAACGGGGTCCGCAAGCGCAATCTGGAACTCCCATGACCGCAAGCCCCGCCCGCACGAAGCACACGCTACGCGTCGAAGACGATGCTCTGGTACGCGGCGGCGGCCATTTCATGGACGACCCGCGATTGCCTAACACCGCCTATGCCGCCTTTGTGCGCTCACCGCACGCACACGCGAAGGTGTTGTCGCTAAACGCAGACGAAGTGCGCAAAGCGAAGGACGTGCTGGCGGTGCTCACAGCCGACGACATTAAGGCAGCCGGCATCGGCAATATCTCGCGCCATCCGCCAGTGGTGGGACGCGGCGGGGCCAAGATGGTCATGGCGTTCCGCCCGGCGCTGGCGGAGAAGGCCATGCATGTCGGCGATCCGGTCGCGATGGTGGTAGCGGCGAGCCATGCCGCCGCGCAGGACGCCGTTGACCTCATGCAGGTGGAATACGAGGAACTGGCGCCGGTGGTCGATCTCGAAGCGGCTATGAAAGCCGCAACGCAATTGCATCCCGACGCGCCTGGCAATCTCTGCGTCGATTGGCCGGGGCCCGTACCGAGCGAAGACAACGAGCGCGAGGTCGCCCAGATCATCAAAGACGCGCCGCACGTGGCCCGCGTGCGCGTCGTCAATCAGCGCATGGTCGTTGCTTCGCTCGAGACGCGCGGTGCCACTGCGCAATACGACGCGGCAAGCGAGAGCTACACACTGCATGCGTGCTCGCAGAGCGCCGACGGTATGCGCGCGCAGGCGGCCTCCATCATGGGCGTGCCGAATGAGAAATTGCGGGTGATCACCCGAGATGTCGGTGGTGCCTTCGGCATGAAGACAACCTGCTATCCGGAATACATTGCGCTGATGGTGGCCGCGCGCAAAATCGGCCGGCCGGTGCAGTGGCAATCGAACCGCTCGGAGGCTTTCATCAGCGACGCGCAGGCCCGCGACGCCGTCACCGAGGCCGAACTCGCGCTCGACGACAAGGGAAAGTTTCTCGCATTGCGCGTGCGCCATGTGTGCAATCAAGGCGCCTATGTGGCGAATGCAGGCATTAACATCAACACCAACAATTTCGCGCGCTGCCTGCCTGGCATGTACCGGATTCCGAAGGTCGATGTTTCGGTCGCCTGCTACTTCAGCAACAGAGTACCGATCGCTCCCTATCGCGGCGCCGGACGGCCAGAAGCCAACTACGCGCTCGAGCGCGTGGTCGAGGAAGCCGCCCGCGTGATTGGCATGGATGCGTTGCGGCTCCGCAGAAAGAACCTCATTCCGCCGTCGGCGATGCCGTTCAAGACGCCAATCAACACTTACGACAGCGGCGATTTCCCCGGCATTATCGAGCAGGCCCTGGAACTTTCCGACTACGCCAATTTCAACAAGCGCAAGCGTGAAGCGGCGCGCCGTAAAAAATTCCGCGGCATCGGGATCTCCTGCATGCTGGAGCATTCCGGCGCAACGCCGACGGAGCAAGCGTCGGTCGCGTTCCCCGGCGGCGACACGCTGATCCTCGGCTGCAACGTTCAGTCGACCGGGCAGAGCCATGCTACCGTGTTCGGGCGCCTTCTCGCGAACAAGCTCGGGATCGACGCCGCCAAAATCGAGCACCGGCACGGCGACACCGCGTTAGGGTTGACCGGCAACGCCTCGGTCGGCTCGCGCTCGGCGATGTGCGCCGGCAACGCCATCATACACACGGCCGACGTGATGCTGGCCAAGGGCAAGAAGATCGCGTCGTCGCTGCTGGAGGCGTCCGAGCAGGATATCCAGTACCGCAACGGTCAATTCGAAGTGGTCGGCACCGACCGCAAGATTTCACTGTTCGAGACCGCGCAGCGGGCCAAAGAGACGGGTGAGAGTCTGGACACGAAAGACAAGGCGGACACGCCCCTCACCTTCCCCAACGGCTGTCACATCGCCGAGGTGGAAATCGATCCCGACACCGGCCACGTCGATGTCGTCACCTACACGGCGGTGGATGATTGCGGCAATCCACTCGACACGACGATCGTTGAGGGCCAAGTGCACGGCTCGCTTGCACAGGGCTTGGGCCAAGCGCTCGTCGAAAATGCGGTTTACGATTCCACCAGCGGCCAACTGGTAAGCGGCTCGTTCATGGATTACGGCATGCCGCACGCGCACACCATGCCGGTCGAACTGCGCGAGGCGTTGCGCCCGGCGCCGGCCAAGAGCAATCCGCTCGGTGTCAAAGGCACCGGCGAGGCCGGGACGACGGCGGCGATCGCGGCCGTGATGAACGCAATTTCAAATGCAATTCCCAATGGTGCGGCCGATCACATGGACATGCCGGCCACGCCAGCGAAAGTGTGGGAAGCGTGCCAGAAGGCGATGGCCAGCAAATAAACCGCTCGTCCTCGCGAAAGCGGGGACCCTGAGAGCAAGGTTGGATTCCCGCTTACGCCGGAATGAGAGGAGTTGCTCTCAAGCTTGGGAGATGAACTTCGTGTTCATGTAAGCCTGCAGACCTTCCATTCCACCTTCGGAGCCATAGCCCGACTCCTTGATGCCGCCGAATGGTGTCTCGGGCGTGGAGATGGCGATACTATTTACCCCAACCATACCGGACTGGATCGAGTCCCCGATCGCAGTTGCCGTTGCGCCCGATGAAGTGAACGCATAGGCCGCGAGCCCGAAGGGTAGCGAGTTTGCACGCTCGACCACTTCGTCGAAGGTCTTGAACGGCACAATCGGTGCGACAGGGCCGAACGGCTCCTCTGTCATGATCTTCGCATCATCGGGAACGTCGGTAATCACCGTCGGCTGAAAGAAGAAGCCTTGGTTGCCGTGACGCGAACCACCAGCCGCAATCTTGCCGCCGCGACTTTTCGCATCATTCACGAATGATTCCATGGCATCGAGCCGGCGTGGATTGGCAAGAGGGCCCATGGTGATGCCCTTCTCCATTCCGTCGCCCATCTTAATGCCTTTGGCGTATTCGGTGAAGCGCGCCAGAAATTTGCTGTAGGACTGCTCCTGCACGTAGAAGCGCGTCGGCGAAATACAGACTTGCCCAGCGTTACGATATTTGAACGCTGCGATAGTATCAGCGGCCTTTTCAGGGTCAGCATCAGCGAATACGACGACCGGCGAATGGCCGCCGAGCTCCATCGTCGCTTTCTTCATTCCCTTCGCAGCCAAGGCAGCGAGATGTTTGCCGACCGGAATTGAACCGGTAAATGAAATTTTCTTTACGGCCTTGGCCGGAATCAAATGTTCGGAAACGGTGGCGGGCACTCCGAACACAAGATTGAGTACACCTGCCGGCAAGCCGGCGTCGGCAAAGCACCTGACCAGTTCAACGCAGCCGCCGGGTGTTTCTTCCGAAGCCTTGATGATAATCGAGCAGCCGGCGGCGAGAGCACCCGCGATCTTGCGCACCGGCGTCAGTGTCGGAAAATTCCAAGGCGTGAAAGCGGCGACAACACCCACCGGCTCCTGCAATACGATCTGACGCACACCCTTCTGTCGGCCCGGTACAATGCGGCCGTAGGCCCTGCGGCCTTCCTCAGCGTACCAATCGATGATGTCCGCGCTCGTGAGCACTTCCGCGCGCGACTCCGGATAGACCTTGCCCTGCTCCTGAGTCATTACTTTGGAGACGTGTTCGTGGCGCTCGCGCAATAATTCGGCGGCCTTGCGCATGATCTTGGCGCGGTCATAAGCCGAGGTTGCTTTCCAAACTGCGAAGCCCTTCTCGGCTGCGCTCAGCGCGGCATCGAGATCAGACTTGCTGGCGTGCGGCAGATGCGCCAGCACCTTGCCGGTCGCCGGATTAATTACGTCTTCGCCCTTGCGGCCTTCGCCGTTGAGCCACTTGCCGTCAATGTAAAGACCCAGCTCGGAATACATAGGAACCTCGTTCTGATCCGGAACACCCGTTGGAGCATGCATTAGCATTTAAGAGCCAGCGCGACCACCCTACTTCGCCGCGCAGAACATTGCCGCTATGAGCCCAGATAGGCACCACCGCTCACGTGAATCGTCTGCCCGGTGACGTAGCGCCCACCCGGCCCGCACAAATAGCGCACCATAGCTGCCACGTCTTCCGGTTTACCGCGCTCGCCCGTAATGGTCCCGTGAGTGAGGTGATGCGCCGGATTCTGCGACGAAGCCGGCCGTGTCGTAGCGATTGCCCCCGGTACCACGCAATTGGCGGTGATCTTGTTGGCGGCAAGGTCATGAGCAAGGGCACGCGAAAAGCCGACCAGCGCGGACTTTGCCGTGATCACGTGTGCCCTGTCTTGCGAGCCGATGTGTGCGCTCATGCCACCAATATTGATAATGCTGCCGCCATTCTTCTTCATCGCCGGCAAACAAGCATGCACGCACCGAAATGTGCCGTCGAGAATGACGTTCATTACCTCACGCCATTCAGCGTAACTCATTTGGTCGATTGGTCTCTCGCGGCGAAGGGCGGCATTGTTGATCAGGAAATCGATTCGGCCAAAGTACTTAAGAGCGGCATCGGCAAGCGCTACCGACGTCTTCTCATCGCCGACATCGCCCAAAACGGCGACCGCCTTGCCACCACCTGTTTCAATCTCTCGGACAACGCCGTCAGCCTCGGCCTTGTTCGACCGGACATTGATGACGACGGCTGCCCCCGCCTGTGCGAGCGCTATCGCGATTGCACGACCGATATTACGGCCTGCGCCTGTAACAACCGCGACTTTGCCGGTAAGCTCCTTGCTGTCGGCCATGGCTCCCGATTACCCCCGTAAGAACGTCAGATCAATTTTTCCGTCATAAAGTCTCGCTAATTGTTTAAGAGCCTCGGCGGCACGTTTGCCATCCCAACCGCCATGACGGACGTTGAGCACGAATTTTTCCTCGATATCAGCGCGCGTGAGCGGTTCGTGCGCACCGCCGCGAAAATGCGGTTGGCGTTCTTCGATGACGCGGCCGTCATTGAGCACCGCACGGATGTGGCCAGTGAAATTGTTCGGGTATGGATTGTCCGGATCGATTACATAATGGACTTTGGACGACAGTGCGAGCACGGCCTTGTCGTGTACTGCGGCTTCCGTGAAGGCATCGAGCCCGACACCGCCGTGTACGAAACCGGTTGCAAGCAAAAATGGGGTTGAGAATTTCGCCGCATAGCCATTCGGGGGCCGCTGCTTATCGGCGAGCGGCTCCCACAGCCGGTGAACGGTCCCTTCGCCGACTTCGCAAATCAGCTCCTTTACATCGTCTGGTTTGATACCGCGCGCGGCTAAACGCTTGGCACAGTCAATGTAAGGGTGCGCCATCGTCCCGCACGGGTAGGGCTTGAATGCCAGCGTCTCGGTCACCCAGCGCTTGCCGAAGTCGCCGGTGAGTGCAGCAAAGTCACCTTGCGTCGTGTGTGCGAAACCGTGGAATAGCCCGTGCACGCCTTCAAAAACCGTCCGGGGCCCAAGAAAGCCAGCGCGTGCAAGGAGCGCGGCACGGATGCCGGACTGCGCGGCCCATCCTGGATGCAGCCGCTTTGTCCACGCACCCTCAGCCAGATACTCGATGATGCCGCCGGCAAAGCTTCCCGCATTGCCAAGCGCATCGACGATCTGTTTGGCGTTGAGACCGAGTGCAGCGCCAACTCCGGCCGCGGCCCCCATGACACCAAAAATGGCGGTCGGATGGAAGCCGGCTTTGTGCACCGCCTTCGGCGCCACGGTGCTAAGACGGCACATGACTTCTGTGCCGACCGCAATGCCGAGGACCGCGGCACCGCCGTCTGGCCTGTGGCGTTCGCAGGCAGCCAGCACGGCCGGGATGATGACCGCACCCGCATGAACCGGGCCGCCTTCGAAGGTATCGTCGAAATCCTCACCATGCGCAGCCGTGCCATTGATAAATGCGGCACTTGCTGTGCTGAATGTGCGGGCGTGGCCTATCGCGGTGCAGGGTCCCTCGTCGTCACAACCGGCAAGCACGCTTTTGATGTAGTCCTCGTTGCGCGCGGTCACGCAGAGCCCGGCAACGTCGATAAGCAAGTCCTCGCATTTTCGACGTACAGCCGGTGGTAGTTTATCCGCGCGAAGCGCGGCGATACGTTCGGCAAGGACCTCGGCAACCGTGGTGGCAGGAAGTTTTACTGTCATGGATATCAGGTGCGGAAACGCACGTTGCCAAAGCCGGGAATCCGATTGACCGCGATCACCACCGCGAAGGTGATCAACAACATGCCGAGCCCGATCACGGCGATTGCACCGAGATCACCACTTTCATTGAGATCGTAGATCAACACCGACACCACCTTGGTTTCCGAGGTGAACAGAATGATCGCCGCCGACAATTCACGCATCACCCCAACGAAAACGAAGCACCAGGTTGCGATCACCCCCGTGCGTAGCAGCGGCGCGGTAATCTGCCATAACGAACGCAGCCGCGTGGCGCCGAGAATGCGGCTCGCGTCCTCGAGCTCCGGATGGATTGTGCGGAACGCCGCTTGCAATTGCTGATAGGCCGACGGCAACGCGATGGTGACGAACGCGATCAGCAGGATCCACAAGGTACCATAGAGAACGAATGGCGGCCGTGTATAGCTCAGGAACAGTCCAACGCCGAGCACGATACCCGGAATGGCAATCGGTGCAGTAGCGAGAAAGCCGAGGACGCGCCAGCCGGCAACTGCCTGACGCGCGGTCACGTAAGCGATCACCAGGGCAATCGCGGTGCCGATTGTTGCGGTGGCGGTACCGAGGATCACGGTATTCTTGAGCGCGAGCGATGCCGCCGACAATTCGAACAAAACGAAGTGTGAGTTCTGCAGCGTGAAATTATGGATGGTCAATAAGGTGCTGGCGACTGGCGAGAAAGCGGCATTGAATAGCGCGGCATATGGCAAAAATACCGGGTTGAGCAACACGACGAGGCACAACGCAAAAACCGGCCAGCGCCAGCGGTGCAGTGGAATCAGTCGTGGCGCGCCATATTTTCCGCCCACAACCGAATAGCCGCGGCGGCCAAGGATCATATTCTCGGCGCGCAGAAGGATGACCGTAAGTACGAGCAGCGGAAGCGAGGCAGCGGCTGCAAGCTCGGGTTTAGGAGGAAATTGGAACAGGCTCCAGATTTTTGTCGTCATCGTGTGAAAACCGGCTGGCAACGCAAGAATCGCCGGTGAACCAAACAAGGTCATTGCCTGCAGGAAGGCCACCAGCGCGCCGGCAAGCAACGCGGGCATCACCAGCGGAATAGTGACGCGCCGCGCGGTGTACCAGCGCCCTCCGCCGAGAATTGACGAAGCGTCCTCGAGCTCACCCGGCGTGCGATCGAGCGAATTGGCGACCAGTACAAACACGTACGGAAACGTATAGCAGGAGATCACGAAGATAATCCCAGTCAACGTGTAGATATTGAACAGATGCTCATCCGTCGCCATGCCAAACCACTCGCGCGCGAGCTTGTTCAACAGACCGCTGTTAGGCGCCGCCAGTAGCTCCCAGGCAATTGCGCCAAGAAATGGCGGCGTCACAAACGACGCCGTGACCAGTGCACGGATCAGTCCACCGAACGGCAAGTCCGTGCGCGCCACGAGCCATCCCATCGGGGCCGCTACCGCACAGCATATAAAAGCCGATGACGTAGCGAGAACAAAGGTTGTGATCAGTGGATCGATAAACGACGACTCGGTAAACAGCCGATAAAAATTGGCGAGCGTGAAGGCGCCTTTGGCGTCAGTCAGGCTGTACAGCAACAGCCACGACATCGGCAAAATGATCAGCGCGCACAAAATGACGGCAAACGAATAGAGGACGGGCTTCGAGACATCGATCCCAAAGCGACGTTCGGCGCGCGCAGGCAAGAGCGATGGTCATGACATCAGATTTCGTTGCCGGCGCGGCAGGTGATGCCGCCGCGCCCAGATCTCTTAAAGTTGTGCTTAGACGTGAAAGATCTTGACGTAACGCTGCTTGATCTCGTCGCTCATTTTTTCGACCGCTGCAGGATCATCCTTCATCACCTTGATGTCCTTGAACGGTGTGCGGCCGGGCTTTTCCTTGGTTTGCGGATGCATGGACCGCAAACCACCAACATCGATGATCAGCTGCTGGCATTCCTGCGTAAAACTATAGGCCGTAAACAGCTTGGCAGCGTTCGGATTTGGCGCGGCCTTGAACATACCAGTCGGACCGACGATTAACGGCGAGCCCTCGGTGGCATAGACCGGCGCAACCGGTCCGCCCTTCTCGCTGATCTGGAAGATATTGTACTCGTTGCCGTCGGCCATCACCGCCCGTTCGCCTAGCGCCAGACGCTTCGGCGGATCGGCTGACGACTGGACCTGCATGATGTTCTGCGCCGCAAGTTTCTCGAAGAAGCCCCAGCCAAGATCGCGCTGCATCTGATACGTCGCGGTCATGATGGTGCCGCTGTAACCCGGATGCGCTTTGACGATCTTGCCCTTCCATTTCGGGTCGAGCAGATCGGCAAAGCTTTTCGGCGCCTCTTCCTTTTTCACCAGGTCGGTGTTGTAGGCGATGATCGAAACCCAGACGCGGAAACTCGCGAACATCCCGTCCGGATCCTTGTGCTCGGCCGGATAGAACTTGGCGACGTCCTCGGGAACGAAGGCTTCCAGCAGACCATCTTTCTTCCAGACGATCGAATGCGCGGCGTCCGATGAATTGACGACGTCGCAGGCATGGATGTTGCTGCCATATTCCTGGCCAATACGCTGAAATACGCGTTCGGCGCCCGAACGCTCGACGCGCGCCGCGACACCGGGGAATTTTGCTTCAAACGATTTTGCGATTTTTTCCGCGAGCGGCAGGTCCACCGATGTGTACCAAACAACCTTGCCTTCCTTCTTCGCCGCTTCGATCAGCTCCGGCGTGATGGCACTCGCCGGCGGTGCGGCCGACATCACTTTGGTCGAAAAAGCGGCGCCCATAGCAAGCGCGCTTGAGCCGACAAGTACATCGCGACGTGAAATTCTTGAGCCCTTCATCAACACATCCTCCATGACCATTTTTTGTGTCGCCCCGCCTTATTGTTAGCCGCTTAGCACACGGCAGCGCTCGGGCGGCAAGTGCAGCCAGACGGCACTACCCTGTGGGATATTCTCGCCCGCATTGGTAAGCACGCGCATTTGCGTGCCGTCTTTAGTTTCGACCATATAATCTCGGGTGCCTCCGAGAAAGACCTGTCGCACGACCGTCGCCGGCACGATGTTCTCGTCCTGCTTTTGAGATGAGAAAATGGCGATGTCGTGCGGGCGAATGGAAACCGGCGTTGGCGCGCCGGAACTTATTTTCTCACCGACACAGCGTAATGCGGTGCCAGCAAGATCAACGTGGGAGGCGTCGAGACCTTTGCCTCTGATGACATTGCTCGATCCGATAAAGCGCGCAACGAATTCTGAGCGCGGGCGATCATAGATATCCTCTGGGCTGCCCGATTGCTCGATTTTCCCAGCGTTCATAACGCAAATGAGATCGGCGGTTGTCATCGCTTCCGATTGATCATGGGTGACATAAACCGTCGTGTAGCGGTACGCGTCGTGCAAACGCCGAACTTCGAAACGCATTTCCTCTCGCAAATTGGCGTCAAGATTGGAAAGCGGCTCGTCGAGCAATAGCGTCTCCGGATCGACGATCAATGCACGGGCGAGCGCCACACGCTGCTGCTGGCCACCCGACAATTCACCCGGATAGCGTTGCGCCAGCGGCGCGAGCCGCGTCGTAGAGAGAATGGCGTCCAATTTCTTGGCTATTGTATTGCGATCCAACTTCCGGAGCTTGAGCCCATAGACGATGTTCTCAGCCACCGTCATATGCGGCCACAATGCGTAACTCTGAAAGATCATCGACATATTGCGCCGCTCGGGCGGCAATGTGTTGGCCGGCGAAGAAACCAGCTTATCACCGACGCGGATTTCGCCATCGTCCGGCTCGACGAAACCGGCAATGAGCCGCAGCGTCGTCGTTTTGCCGCAACCCGAAGGGCCCAGCAGGCAAACCAGATGGCCATGCTCAATGGTGAGCGAAACGTCGTCGACCACCGCGACATGACCATATCGCTTGGTCAAACCTCGTAACTCGACAGACGCCACGCGCTTCCTCCCTAAACTCGCCGCTTGGCGCGGCTGTATTTTGTATGGCTTACGAGCCGGTGAACGCCGGCTTGCGTTTCTCCATGAATGCCTTGCGACCTTCTTTATAATCATTGCTGGCAAAGCAGGCTTGCACCAGCTCGTCGCATTTCTTCAGATTGCGCTTGCTTTCATCGATCACAGCTTGGCCGACAATGTATTTGACGGAATCAACCGTCATCGGTGCGTTGGCCCCGATCGTCTCGGCATATTCCTTGACGTAGTTCTCAAGTTCGGAATCTGTCACCACACGATTGACCAGCCCCATCATTTGAGCCTCGGCCGCCGTAAATTGTCGCGCGGTAAAGAAAATTTCCTTGGCGAAGGAGGGGCCGACCAGATCAACGAGCTTCTTGAGGCCGTCATATCGGTAGCCGAGACCGAGCTTCGCGGCGGGCACGGCAAACTTTGAACCTTCGGTGCAAATGCGCATGTCGCAGCACAAAGCCAGCCCAACGCCGCCGCCGATGCAATACCCGCGGATCATGGCGATGGTCGGCTTCGGAAACGTGTAGAAAGCGTTGTTTGCGAGATCAACCGCAGCATTATAGCGGTCGACACCTTCCTGGGTCGAGCGTTCCTTCTCGAACTTGGATATATCGGCGCCAGATATGAAGGCCTTGCCGCCGGCGCCAGTGACAACGACCACGCGAATGTCTTTGTCGTTCTTGAAATCCTCGAGAAAGCCCGACGCCGCCTCCCACATTTCAAGTGAGACGGCGTTGTGACGTTCCGGATTGTTGAAGGTCAGGTAGCCGACCTTGCCTTCCTTGCGCGACAGCATCTTGTCGGTTTGCGACATTCCCTACACTCCTTAAACCGCCTTGGCTGCCCGCAGCTCGGCGATGTCTTTATCGGCGAAACCGAATTCCTTGAGCACCTCGTCGGTGTGCTGGCCCTGTTCTGGTGGCGTCGCCACGATCTTACTTGGCGTGCGAGATAACTTCACCGGCTGACCAACGAAGACTTGCTCACTTCCATCCGGACGCCGGGCACTCTGAGCGATGCCGATGTGCTTGACCTGCTCATCCGCGAACATTTGATCGACGGAATAGATCGGTCCGCATGGCACCCCAGCCTTGTTAAAGATGTCGATCCACTCCGCGCTCGGCTTGCCAATAGTCTTGGCTTCGATCGCCGCGTTGAGCGCATCTCGGTTCTTCGAACGCAGCGCGCCATTTTTGTAGTCAGGATGATTGATGAGCTCCGGCGCGGCGATGGACTCGCAGGTGCGCTCCCACATCTTCTGACCAGTGGAAGCGATGTTGATATGGCCGTCTTTGGTTTTGAACACGCCGGTCGGGATGCTGGTTGGATGATTGTTGCCGGCCTGCTTTGGGACATCATGGTCCTGCAGCCAGCGCGCCGCCTGGAAATCGAGCATGAAAATCTGCGCCTGCAGCAGCGAAGTGTTTACCCACTGACCTTCGCCGGATACTTCACGCTCGAGCAACGCAACCATGATACCCAGCGCACAGAACAGACCGGCTGAAAGATCGGCGATCGGAATGCCGACGCGCACTGGCCCTTGCCCCGGTAGCCCGGTGATCGACATCAGCCCGCCCATGCCTTGCGCAATCTGGTCAAAACCCGGCCTGCCGCGATAGGGACCGTCTTGTCCGAAGCCTGAAATGCTGGCGAGAATGATGCGCTTGTTGACCTTGCGTAACGACTCATAATCGATGCCGAGCCGATCTTTCACATCGGGACGAAAGTTCTCAACCACGACATCGGCCTTCTCGACCATGCGTTTGAATGCCGCGAGGCCCTGCGGCGATTTCAAGTCGAGGGTGATGCTCCGCTTATTGCGATGCAGGTTCTGGAAGTCCGAGCCATTGCGCGGGCCGCCCGGTCCCTCGCCTTTTTCCAGATGCGGCGGCGTTTCAATCTTGATGACATTGGCGCCCCAATCGCCGAGCTGGCGCACACATGTCGGGCCCGAGCGGACGCGGGTGAGATCGAGCACGGTAAACCGGGAAAGGGCCTGGGAGGCCCTGGGAAACGTCATTTCAAAGGCTCCAAACTGTCTAATTCGTCCCAGAACTGGATTTTCGTGGCCGACATTCCCCGATCTCCCATGTCGTTGTCCATCGGGCGCAAGGGCATGTCTGCGACCACTTTATTCATCATTCAGCGGAATAAGGGGGTGACGATGCCTTGAAAAGGACATCGCAGGCTGTCATATGATCCCCAGCGGATGAAAGACCCGGTCTCGGGTTTGCGGGCTGCGTGCACGAAACTCTTTAAAACGAATTTCGCCCCGCCTCCTCCGTTTCTCCAACGAACCGACAACCCTGGCCACGCGGGATGTCTTTAAGAACCCCGCGATTCCGCCGGCTGCAAGAGGCAGTACGGCCGCTTCGCCGTATAAGAAAGAGACTCTTTGACTTCATTTAACGAGTTTGGCCTCGCAGAGCCGATCCTTCGCGCCCTCGCTGAAGAGAAATACGTCACTCCCACTCCCGTTCAAGATCAAACCATTCCGATTGCCGTCCAAGGCCGTGATGTCATTGGCATCGCACAGACCGGAACCGGCAAGACCGCAGCCTTTGCGCTGCCGATCCTGAACCACCTCTTCAAGAAGCGTCAGCGCCCCGTGCAGAAATCCTGCCGCGTGCTGGTGCTTTCGCCGACGCGCGAATTGTCCAGCCAGATCGCCGATAGCTTCCGCGCTTATGGCCGGCACCTTCGTCCGCTCGAGATAGCGTTGGCCATCGGAGGTGTGCCAATCAACCGGCAGGTCCGTGCTCTCGCCCGCGGCGCTGAGGTGTTGGTCGCAACGCCGGGTCGCCTGCTCGATTTGGTTCATCAGCGCGCGCTGCGCCTCGACCAGATCGAAGTGCTGGTACTGGACGAAGCCGATCGCATGCTCGATATGGGCTTCATCCACGACATCAAGAAGATCGTCGCCATGATTCCGAAAGCGCGGCAGACGCTGTTCTTCTCGGCCACCATGCCGCAGGAAATCACCCAACTCGCCGATGCGATGCTACGCGATCCCGCTCGCGTGGCGGTGACCCCGCAGGCTTCGACCGTCGACCGTGTCGAGCAACGTGTTATCCTCACCGAGAAGGCTTCGAAGCCGTCGCTTCTGGTCGAGGTCCTCAAGACCGAAAAGACCAATCGGGTACTGGTGTTCACACGCACTAAACACGGCGCCGACAAAGTTGTTCGCGGCTTGCAAAAAGCCGGCCACGCCGCCGAAGCAATCCACGGCAACAAGTCGCAAAGTCAGCGCGAGCGCGTGCTCGCGGCATTCCGCGACGGCAAGCTGCGCACGCTCATTGCGACAGATATCGCCGCCCGCGGCATTGACGTCGATGGCGTCAGTCACGTCGTCAACTACGACCTGCCGAATATTCCCGAGAGCTACGTTCACCGTATCGGCCGCACCGCACGTGCGGGCGCCGAAGGTGTAGCAATCTCGTTCTGTGACCACGAGGAGCGCGCCTATCTTCGTGACATTGAACGGCTGATCCGCATGACGATTCCGGCAACGGACCGACGCACCGGCAAGCCAGTGTCGCATGCGGCGCCGCAACAGGCAGAAGCCCGCCATGGCGGCCGTCCGCATCGTGGCAACCGTCAACGCGGACACGGTGGCGGTCATGGTGGCGGTCATGGCCGTCCTGGCAACAATGGCCACCGCTCTCATAATGCCGGCAAAGGCCGCCCTAGCAATAACGGTCATGCCGCATCCGGCCAGCACGCCGCGGCGGGGGAGCCAAACGGCATCGAAAATGTTACATTTATGCAGCGTTCGGGCGAACCGCGCCGCAATACCGGCTACCGCCCACGCTAAGGCAACTGGAGACGACTGGATGGCGAAGGAAGAACTGCTGGAGTTTGACGGTACGGTGACCGAGGTTCTCCCGGACGGAAATTTCCGGGTGAAGCTCGACAACGAGCATGAAGTGCTCGCCTATACTGCGGGCAAGATGCGCAAATTCCGCATCCGGACCGGCGTCGGCGACCGCGTGATCGTAGAAATGTCGCCTTACGACTTGCAGCGCGGACGTATCAGTTTTCGTCACAAGGGCGACGCTCCGTCTCCATCTCCGCAGCAGCGCCGGCCAAACTTCCGCCGCCGCTGATGAGTTGCCCGGCCGGGCTGGCCGGGTTCAGGCGTTCGGGGGCGCGCAACACGGGAGTCCCGAACGCGCCATGAACATGTCCTCCATTTTACGTGTTGCGCTGGTGATCGCACTCGCCGCACGTTCAGCATTGCGAGTGCCCAGGACGCCGCCAAGGAGCGCGCACAGACGGCCAGCTGCGGCCGAGCGTCACGAACCGAACAAAGGTGTGCTCCGGCTGCTGCCCGCCGATGCCGTTAGCGAACATTCGATCGATACGAGATCAGGCAAACTCGCTTATACAGCGACCGCCGGTACACTCGCTTTTTATGATCAATCGGGCGACCAAAGCGCATCGATCTTCTACACCGTCGTATGTCGCGAAAAACGCACAGCCAAACCGGCCGCTGACTTTCGTTTTCAACGGCGGGCCGGGTGCGGCTTCGGCTTTCCTGCACCTGGGACTTGTCGGTCCACGCATCCTCGATTTCGGCCCGGACGCTCATGACGCCGCGCGCGCAATCTTGCGCGATAATCCCGACACCTGGCTCGCTTTCACTGATCTGGTGCTGATCGATCCAGTCGGCACCGGATGGAGTCGCGCGGCAAAATCGGACGATGCCAAACATTTCTGGAGCGTCCGCAGTGACACGGATGCGATGGCCAAGGCAATCGCACTGTACATTGCCAAAAATAACCGTGCGGCTTCGCCAAAATATCTCTTTGGCGAGAGCTACGGTGGCTTCCGCGCCGCCAAGGTCGCGCGCGCACTGCAAAACGACCAGGGCATCACGACTTCCGGGATTGTCATGCTCTCGCCGCTCCTGGAAGGCTGGCTTACTTTTGGAGACGACCAGTCCGCGCTGCAGGCGGCGCTACAATTGCCCTCACTGGCGGCCGCCGAACTCGAACGCAAGCATGCCTTCAGCCTCGATGCTCTCGCTGCCGCCGAGAAATTTGCGATGACCGACTATCTGGTGACATTGGCCGGTAGCGCGTCCGAAGGGCGAGGCAGCCACCGCATTTTATGAACGCGTCGCCAAGGTGTCCGGCTTGCCGGTAGACGCGGTGACGCAAGCGCGGGGTTTTGCTGCAAATGCCTACGTGAAGACGCTTGCGCGCGGCCGACGGTAAGATCGTCAGCCGTTACGATGCGACCTTCGCTGTCGATGACCCGTATCCCAGAGCGGCGCTCGTCGCGCGCGCCCCGATCCTATTCTCGACGCCGTCTCGCGCGCCTATGGCGGCGCCATGGCTTCCTACGCGCGCAACGAACTCGGTTTCAAGACCGAAATGACCTATACATTGCTCGTCCGGTGACGCAACGAGCCATTGGGATTGGCAGGGAGGCCGCGCTGCAGGCGAGCACGGAAGACGATCTGCGCGTGCTGCTCGCTTATGGCCCTTCGTTCCGATTGCTGATCGCGCACGGTTATTCGGACATGATCACGCCCTACGCCATGACGCGCTATATACTTGATCATATGCCCGCGCTCGATCCACCCGGGCGGGCGCAGCTCAAGCTCTACCGCGGTGGCCATATGCTTTATCTCGATCCGGAGTCCCGCAAGGCCTTCACTGCCGATGCAGCAGCATTCTATCCGCGTGTCCGAATAATTGCGTCAGGCTACGCGGCCGCCGTCGAACTCCAGGACGTCGAAACCGACGTGCCGATCGACGACGTAAATAAGTCCACGCTGATCGAGCACAACATCGTTGCTCTGCGGGGCGGACCGGCCGCTCACAGGCTCTGGAATAAAATAGCCAACTTCTCGCGGTGATGATGGATCTGCGACGTCGACAACGCGCAGTCCGGCGCTGAACCACACCGCAAATACCAGCGTGCCAGCCATGCGCTCGTGGAATTGGTGCGCGCCAAAACGCGCGCCTGGTGTCCGCGCGAATGGGGAGTCGAGTTCGCTGACCTCGAATAAGGAAAGCGGTTTCACGTTCGCATAGTCGCTGACGTCGAATACCGACATGCCCGCATGCGGCCGGCCGCGCCGCGCTTGTTCCTCGTTGGTACTTTGCGCCTGATCCTCTTCGTCGATAGCAATCGCAATCCGCCGCCCACCAAGTTTGACGGGCACCGGCATGACCGTATGTGTCGGCTCCGGAAAAGGTGGATGATAATTGTAAGACGCGGTGGTTTTTGGCTTTTTCAAATCGGCAATGTCGATGATGCGAAAGCCGCCGTGCCAGCAGCTTGCCCACATTTCATCGCCAAAACGCAGCGCGTGATGCAGGCGGTGGCGCTTGCCAGACCATGAAGGCTTTTCGCCGGCAGCCAGGTTTTGTCCCGGCATCCACCAGCGCGAGATTTCTTCAGGCTTTGCGGGATTACGCAGATCGTAGATGACAAGAATATTTCCAACGAAGCCGTCCATCTCCGTTGAGATATAGGCGTACCGCTCGTCCATATCGAAGCGATGCACACCAATGCCGCCCGTCAATTGATGGTGGATGAGCTTTGGTGCAGCAGGATTGCCGACGTCATATATTCTAAAGCCGCCATTGCGATAAGGCTGCTTCTCCGCCGTCTCGATAGTGACAAGGTCCGTCTCGGTGACGCTGAGTTTCTGGGCCAGTTCGGCACGGCTTGGCTCGCGGCCAAGTGTTTCGCGCAACTCCCGGCGCACGCCCGGCAATTGCTCGGCGCGTCTGCCGACCGGCGTCGGATTGCGTTCGTGGTTCACCACCATCAGACCGCCAGCAACACGCACTTTGTGGCTGTGTGAGGCAGGATCGTCGAGCGTAACGGTCGCCACCAGCCGTGGATTTTTCGGATCCGAAATATCGACGATTGACGTTCCGAGATTGTCCTTGTTCGGGATGTGGCCGACATAGGCATAGTTGCCCGCGACGGTAACCTGCCCCGCTCCGGGTAGGTCGAGATGGCCGATCCGCCGCACATTGCGCGCCAACGCACCATTCGGTCGCTCTACTGTCATCAGCTATTGGTCCAGTGTGGCGCCGGAGGCTTTCACGATCGCCGTCCATTTCGGGATTTCGCTATCAATATACGCTTGGAATTCCTTCGGCGTATCGCCGACAAGGTCGACCCCGAGCTTACCGAGTGAAGTTTGCACGCCCGGATCGTGCAGCGCCTTGACCGCAGCATCGTGCAACGTCGCGACCACTTGCGGCGGCGTGCCCGCGGGCGCAACGAGCCCATGCCAAGTGCTTGCGTCAAAACCTTTCAGCCCTGCCTCATCCATGGTTGGAATATCGGGCAGGATCTGCGTGCGCTTGAGCGTTGTGACCGCAAGTGCACGCACGCGCCCACCTTCGATATGCCCTACCACCGACGCAGCGGTGGCAAACATCATCTGATCATGTCCGGCAATGACATCTTGCAGTGCTGGCGCGGCTCCCTTGTAAGGCACATGCACGATGTTGATTTTTGCCTCCGACTTGAATAGTTCGCCGGCGAGATGCGCAGCCGCGCCATAACCCGATGACGCAAAATTTATTTTTCCCGGCTGCGCCTTGGCAAGCGCGATCAGTTCTTTCAGTGAATGCGCCGGCACGTCCGGATTGACTACGAGAATATTGGCCTGCGTTCCGATCAGTGTAATCGGGGTGAAGTCCTTGGCAGGGCTGAAATTGAGATGTTTGTACAGGCTCTCATTGGTCGCTAGGATGCTGTTGTTGCCCATCAAAAGCGTGTAGCCATCAGGCGCAGCGCGGGCGACGGTTTCGGCTGCGAGGTTGCCGCCTGCACCGGGACGATTTTCAATCACAAACGGCGCACCCAACAATTGCTCCATCTTCTTGCCGACGATACGAGCGAGCACATCGCTGGGTCCACCGGGCGGGAATGCCACCACGAGGGTGACCGGGCGGTTCGGATAGTCGGCCGCGCGCGCGGGTAAAGTGATCGCAAGAAAGACCGCAGTCGCCACTAAAAAGCGTGTCCAAATCCGAACTGACAAGATAGGCATAAATCTGCTCCGTGCCCGTGCGCGCTCGTGAGCAAAGCGGACATTGAGCGTGTCCGCTAAGTGCCAGAAGCAGATACTAGGTTTTTGCAGGAAGCAAACAAAATAGCTGGTATACGCCGACAAGCGGACTGCCGGAGTCTTCACGTTACTCCCTTTGTCCTTCTTCGGTGCGGATGGTCTCCAGTGTCCTTCGCAGCACTTCAAAAATTACCGCAGTTGACCAGCCAAACAACAGCACGCCGTTCATCGCCGTCATTGGTCCAAGCAAATGCCAGCGCACCACCGGCGTCACGTCGCCGTAGCCAAGCGTCGTGTAGTTTACAAAGGCGAAATAAATGAGATCACTGCCTTGAGGTGCAGCACCGACGATTGCGTAAACCAGCGACCAAACGAGCACTTCAGCAAAATGCGCGGCCATCAGGAAAGACACGGTCGCAGTCATGACGGCAATCAATCGAAGCGCTGGATGTGACGCTCTGATCGAAATCGCGGCGCGCGCGGCCGCTATCACACCCGCCATCAAAAACGCATGAATGGCAATGTTGCAAAAACTGACGGCAACGCCCACGAGAATTTGGCGCAACATGCAGATCGCTCCTTGTGGGCCGTTATTTCTGTCCGACCCACTCCTTTTACTGGACCCGAGGTGGCAACAGATAGAGCGTCATCGCGAAAATCAGATACACTAGCAGTACGAGCATTCCGACAAACCACGCCGAGCGCCCGCTGTTGGTCACCAAGGACACAGTCATAGTGGCGATGAGCATCATAACCACTGCGCCCGGCCAGAATTGCAGGCTCATCGGCGACGGGCCGATGACATAACTGAGCAGCGCGAGCACCGGGGCGACGAAGAGCGCGATTTGGGCCGCGCTGCCCAGCGCGATGCCTACGCTCAGGTCCAGCCGATCTTTGCGCGCAGCGGAAAACGCCGAGGCCATCTCCGCCGCGCCGCCCACCAGCGCCACCACGACGAAGCCCACGAATGCAGGGGTCATCCCGAACGCCACCGCGGCTTGCTGAACAAACTCGACGAACACCTCGCTTACTAGCGCTACCAATACTGTGACCCCGCCCAGCGTGGTCAGGGCCAAGCCTAATGGCCATGGCGCTTCGCCAGCCTCCGCGTGTTCCGCGCTACCGAAAAATTCGCGATGGGTCTTGAGTGAAAACAGCAGGCCCAAACCGTACGCGGCGATGAGCAGCACAGACAAACTCACGCTCAGCTTCGCGGCAAACGCGGACCCGGTCGCGGAATCGGCTTCAACGACCGCCGAGGGAATTAACAGCGCGATCGTGGCCAAAAAGAGCAGGCCCGCTTGCAGGCGGGCGCTGACCCGGTTGTATTCCTGCACGTGGTGCTTGAGCCCGCCGAGGAGAAATGATGCGCCCAACATAAACAAAGTATTGGTGACGATCGCGCCGGCGATGGATGCCTTCACCAGGGTATATTGCCCGGCGCGTAATGCTGTCAGCGCGATGACAAGCTCAGTCAGGTTTCCGAGCGTGGCGTTGAGCAGGCCGCCGACCGTATCGCCTGTCTTGGCCGCTACGGATTCAGTGGCGTGACTCAGCAGCGCGGCCAGTGGCACAATGGCCAGAACGGACAGCACAAAAAGCAGTGTATGCGCTTCGGGCTTGAGCTTCTGAGCGGCAAACACTACGGGCACAAAGGCCAGCAACCAAAGCAATGGATTGTGACGGATTTCTTTAAGCAAGAGGTTCATGGGGGCAGTCTCGGAAGGAGCTTTGCGCTTAGGCATTCAGTCTGTTGACCTATCCACATCTACGCGCGTTTCCGCTTTGCGCCACAAGCAGACATACCACAAATCATTCTGGCCAAGGTCTGCGGAAAATGCCATTTCTTATAGTATGTGCGCGCTTTGGATCATTCGCCGATTGGGTACGTCATGCGCAATATTAAATAGCCGGATTATGTCGACACCTTTGAAGGAACGTATTTACGAAATTTACCGAACATTTTCGGCGGGCCATCTCGATCAGGTTGCCGACATGTTCGATGATCGTGTCGATTTCATTAGCAATGCACCGGTTGAAATCTTTCCTTACCTTGGACATCTCGTCGGCAAAGTACAGGTCATGAAAGCTCTCGAAGCCGTGCATGATGTGTTTAGTGAGGTCGAATATCTCCCTCTAAAAATTATCATCGATGGTCAATCCGCTGGCGTCATTGTTTCAATTCGCCTTACGCAACGCACGACGGGTCGACTCATTCGCGTGTTTTCGGCGCATTTCCTCCAGTTCAAAGACAATCGAATTGTTGAGTATCGCGCTTTGTTGGACACGTTCGAAGCGGTTCAACAAGTCTTGGGTCGCGAGCTCGACCTGCGCTGACGCTGGCAGTTTCTTGAATGTCTGCATTGGATCAAAAGCAGACTTGAGCTAACCGCTTCTTTAAGTTCGCGTTTTGCCAATAGCGGCGATCACAAATCCGTGAATTGGTGTGTCGTGATTGGAGGCACACTCGTGCGGTAACAAGGTACGGATTATTCGTGCCATTTGCGCCACACGCGGACGAAAAACTGTGCGATTGCCCGATTTTCCCTCAGACGTGATTGGTCGCGCAACCTGGATGCTATACAAAGAACCTAGGCGATGGGCGCGATTTGAGCCTGTCTGGCGCAAAGCGTTAGAGGAGAACTTCAATGCGACGACACTCGTTGATTTTGCTTGCTGCGGCGACAATTGGTTTGGCTGCAAGTCAAGCATCGGCAGCTGACCTCCCGAGGAAGGCTCCCGCGTACGTACCCCCGCCGCCGCCGCCGGTTACTTGGACCGGATGCTACATCGGCGCCAACATCGGCGGCGCATTTAGCCACGCGAGTCTAAGTGGCGCGGCTGGAACCGTCTCTTCAAACGGTGATGGCTTTGCCGGCGGCGGCCAGATCGGCTGCGATTACCAATTTACAGGCGGATTTGTCGTCGGCATCCGCAATATGTTCGATGGCACAAGCAACAAAAGAAGCGGAACAATCGGAGTTGGTCCGGCCACAGGTGCCGTCGTTAACTTCAATAACCAATGGTTCGACACGTTGACGGCCCGCATCGGGTATTCGTTCCAACCCGCATGGTTGCTCTACTTACAGGGCGGTGGCGCCTGGGCTCATACGAGCACAAACGTCACCTTTGCCGGAGCTCAAATCGGCCAGACCTCTCACACCGGAACAGGCTGGACCATCGGCGGCGGCGCCGAATGGATGTTCGCGCCGCACTGGTCGGTGTTTCTGGAAGGTAACTACATGGACTTTGGCTCGCGCAGCGGGACCGTAGTCGGTACAACCGTCTGTGTGGCAGGATGTGGCTTCAGCGCCAAAGCAACCGAGACGACTGTGCTGGTTGGTGTGAACTATCGCTTCTTCTAAGCGACTTCGAGCGGCTGCGCTCCATCGCACAGCTGAGAAAATTCAAAACCCCGGGCAACTCGCCCGGGGTTTTTTGTCGCGGAGTGCAGCGCTGGTGGTTGGCCCGAACATTTTAATTAATCGAAAGTGGGAAGTCCGCTTAAATTCGTGCCGATTGATTGGCCATGTCCGCTTTAAATCATTAGCGAACGTTTTGCGATAAAATAACTTTGTGTTTATACGTTGGTGTAGGTCAGCGATACGCACGTTCAGTATTTGCGCGTCAAAAAATGCGCTGCAATAAATCGCCATCGCCGACGGTATTTTTACAGATGATAGGCAGTGGTGGGTGGTGAACGAGCAATCGTCCCTCGCCAGTCGGTTATCCTCTTGTACATACCCGATGGAGAGAATGATGCCAGACATGCGGGATAACTTGTTGTTCGCGCACAAGGCGAACATCGAAAGATACCGAAAAATTTTGGAGACATTCCTGACTTCTGAAGAGGAGCACTTCGTAGAACGCCGTCTCGCTGAAGAACAAACTGCTCTTGATCAGCTCGCTGGCCGTATTTCTCAATAGGTAAAACGGCGGCCCAGCTTATAGGACAAGGGCAGCCCCGTCCCCCGTCCCCGCCCTTGTCCCACTTAGAGGCCGCCTCACCCCAAGGTGGCCTCTTTGTTTTTCATCCATTATGGCACACGACCCCCACTGTCGCTCGTAGCTACGCTTGGCAAAGTGATTTCAAAAGTACAGCCATTTGAACCGGTTTTGGTGAGACGCATGTCCCGGCCGAGCGAAGTCATCCGCTCCCGCGATGGCCTAAAGGAGCATCCAGCAGACTGGCGTAGCCGATTGCGGGCGCTGTAATGTTGGACCACGGTCCAATACTAGCAAGGCAATGAGAAATTCTATGCTCTAACCTGCGTACCGATCGTCTCAATGTTCCGACGGTAGCAGCGAGACCTTTCGGAGGTGACAGTCAGGCTCGATGGTCATTGGGGAACCACGGAGTAACGCAAAGCGGACGCCGGCGCGATCAGGCGGAGCACGGCCCGATCGACCCCCTGAAAATATTCCATTTTCAACGCCGCCAGAGCTGCAATGGATTTACGATACCGCGCCAATTGGCCTTGCATTTCTCAGTCCCGATTGCCGTTACCTCCAAATCAATCAGCGGCTCACCGATATTTGCGGAATCTCGGTCGAGGACCATCTCGGTCAATCCGTTCGCGAAATGGTGCCAAATATTGCCGAACAAGTTGAGACACTTGTCCAATCCATCGTCGCAAACGGGCAACCAGTGACCGGTATCGAGGTCAATGGTCAGCGGGCGGACGGCGTCGGTGCCGATCGTTGCTGGCTGACGAGTTGGTATCCGCTCAAGAATGCGAATGGCGAAGTTCTCGGCATCAACGTCGCCGCGGAAGAAATCACCGAGCGAAAGCGTGCGCAAGCAGCAGTCATTGCCAGTGAAAAACGCTACCGGGCGCTTGTCGACGCAACGACGTCGCTGGTGTGGACCGCCACGCCCGACGGACGGTTTATCGAGTCACCGGAATGGTACGCATTTACAGGCCAGTCTCGCGACCAAGCCCGTGGATTGCATTGGCTCAATGCCGTACACCCCTATGATCGCGATCGCGCACTGGACGCGTGGCGAAAATCGATAAAAGAAAAAGCGCCCTTCGATCTCGAATATCGTATCCGCCGGGCAGATGGGGTCTATGTGTGGCACCAGGTGCGCGGAAACGCCGTCTTGGAAGATGATGGCTCAGTCCGGGAATGGGTTAGCGTCTGCGTCGACATTAATGATCGAAAGCAGGCCGCGGAACAGCGGGAGCTGCTTTACAGATCGGTCGAGCAAGCATTGGATCTGGTCGTGAGCGTAAGCGCTGCGGCCAGCGCTGCGCTTACGACATCAGCGCTCGCGACCGCCAGCCTGGCGCGCATTTGTAATGCGCAGGATTGGCAGTTTGCGCAGGTCTGGTATCCTGATCAGCGGCGTGAACGGCTGTTGTGCTCGGCAGAATCCGTTTGGAACGCGGCCGACTTTGCGGACTTTCGCCGCGCCAGCAGCGATGCAACGATTGATCCCGGGTTCGATCTTCCGGGCCGCGTTTATGACATCAAGATTGCAACCTGGTTTGAGGACATTGGCTTTCATGATTTTCCGAGGCTTCGGCCCGCGCTAAAGGCCGGGCTAAAGACCGCGTTGGTTTTTCCGGTCATTCTCGGTGATGAAGTTCTTGCCGTTTTTGAATTCTTTTCGAACAAGAGGCAGCGCCCAGATCGCACGATGCTGCGCGCGGTCGATCAATTAGGTCGGATTCTCGGCGACATCTGGGTTCGCAAGCGCTCAGAAATATCACTGCGAGCAAGCGAGCAGCGCTGGCGTTCGGTTTTTGAAATGTCCTCGCTGGGTGTCTCGCTGGTGGACCACAATCTTAAATTCGTCGCGACGAACAAGGCGCTCCAGGACATGCTTGGCTACACCACTGACGAATTAGAGCACCTTTCGCCGGTCGATCTGATGGTCGAAGATGAGCGCGAGTTAGCCCGAGACCGTCTTGTTGAGCTTCGCGAAGGTAATCGGGACAACTATGACGTCATCACGCGCTATCGGCGTAAGGACGGCATGCTGATTTGGGTCAATTCATTCGTTTCAAGCATCCCGGGCGATGGCACCAGCCCACCGGTTTACTTCGCGACCGCGATCGATATCACCGCCCGCCACAAGGCGGAAAGCGAGCTGCGGCGAACGGCAGCCTATCTGTCAGAAGCCGAAAAGCTGAGCCGTACCGGGTGTTGGGCCAGAAATACCGCGACCAACGAGCTGTTCTGGTCTCGGGAGGAATGGCGAATATTCGGCCTCGACCCTGCCACCACTAAAATTTCCTATCCCCTGTTTCTTGGACTGATCCATCCGAGTGACCGCGCGGCATTCGAAGAGGCTAGTGCACGAGCAGCGCGCGATAAAAAGGCCTACAATATTTCGTATCGTGCGGTGTTGCGCGATGGAACGACCCGACACATTCATACCGTTGGCAATCCGGTCTTCGACGATTCCGGTGAACTGGTCGAATTCATCGGCGTGTCGATGGACGAAACCGAGCGAATCCGCGCCAACGCGGCGGTCCACGAAGCGCAGGCAGAGCTGGCGCGAGTCGCTCGACTAACGACGATGGGCGAGCTTACGGCATCAATCGCACACGAGATCAACCAGCCGCTTGCGGCCGTGATTACAAATGGAAATGCGGCGCTCCGATGGCTCGATCGCGCGACGCCCGATCTGGCGGAAGCCATAGATGCGTTGAACGGCGTCGTCAAAGAGGGCAAGCGCGCCAGTGACGTCATCGGCCGCATTCGGTCATTTCTTCGGCATCACAAACCCGACTTCGTCGACGTAGATATTAACGATACGATTGAGGAAATTCTCACACTGACGAACAACACGTTACGTGACCGGCACGTTGCCGTTCAAACATCGCTGCCGACGGCGATTCCGCGCGTGCTGGGCGATCGTGTTCAATTGCAACAGGTGATTATGAACCTTGTAATGAATGGGGCGGACGCGATGAACTCGGTGACTGGCCGTCCGAAAATCCTGCGAATTGAGTCACATGCGGAAGACGCGGCGAGCGTGCGCGTGAGCGTGAAGGACACAGGCGCTGGCATCGACAAAACCATCGCTCACCGAATTTTCGATCCGCTGTTTACGACCAAGCCCACTGGCATGGGCATGGGACTGGCAATCTGCCGCGGCATCGTCGAGGCTCACGGCGGGCGTCTGTGGGCCTCGCCTGGTCCTTCGCATGGCGCCGACTTCCACTTTACAATTCCGAGTGTCGCTGCCGGCGCAGCAATATCGCCCGAACAACGCCAAACGAGATAATTTGTCCAGGTTAGCCCGATGCTGAAGACGCAAGGACACCCGCCAGAAATGGAAGCAATGGTCTTTGTCGTTGACGACGACGCCGGCGTGCGCGACGCGCTGCAAGCCTTGTTCCGATCAGTTGGACTACCGGTCAGCACCTTCAGTTCTCCCGCGCAATTCCTCACGAGCCAGTTGCCCGAAGTGCCAAGTTGCCTCATTCTTGATGTGCGCTTGCCCGGTGTCAGCGGGCTAGATTTTCAGACTGAACTGTCCAAAGCTAATATTCATATTCCCATCATTTTCATCACCGGGCACGGTGATATCCCAATGACAGTGCGGGCGATGAAAGCCGGCGCGGTTGAATTTCTGTCCAAGCCATTCCGCGATCAGGATCTTCTCGATTCGGTTCAGATCGCATTGGATCGCGATCGAACCAGACACAAAAACGAAAAAGCGGCGTCAAATCTTAAGGCCAGCTATCAATCTCTGACCGCCCGTGAACAACAGGTGATCGCGCTAGTCACTTCCGGCTTGATGAATAAACAGATTGCTGCGGAAATTGGCGTGAGCGAGATCACAGCTAAGGTCCATCGAGGCAACGTCATGCGCAAAATGGGGGCGAAGTCGCTTGCGGAACTAGTGAGGATGGCGGACGCGCTGGGCATCCGGCGACCAAATTCATAGAATCCGTTTCTAAACCTAAGTATACTTCCACTTACCTCTATAGACATTGAACTGTTACTTTTGCGTCGTGGCGGCGCGAGGGCGCTCCCTCCATATATGTGGGAGCGCATCAGGATGGGCCTTTGACCAAAGTTCCTACAATTTCGATCATTGACGATGATGTGGCCGTCTGTAAGGCAACCCAATCCCTGCTACGATCTGCGGGCTATCGTGTTGCGACGTTTTCCTCGGCCGAGGAATTTCTCAAATCCGAGCGGCTTCACGATACTGCTTGTCTCATCACCGACCTGCATATGCCTGGGGTAAGCGGTCTTGAGCTGCAGCAGCAGTTGATTGCCCGCGGCTTTCGGATGCCCATCATCGTCATCACGGCCCACCCCACCGAGGACGCACGCGAGCGAGCGATAACTGCAGGCGCCATAGGCTTTATTAGCAAGCCCTACAGCGACGACAGGCTGATTGGCTGCCTCGAGAAGGCCCTTAAGGCGGCCTGACCAAGAGCATCAAAGCCCCGTCCTCGTGGCGCGCCCTGCCGGGCACCGGTCTAAACCTTTGTTTAGAGATGGCTTCCATTTCGATAAGGCGCGCTTACGCACGTACAATGGAGCGGTAACGCCGTCGCGGCCTAGCCTTCCCGTCAAGAAGAAAGTCTACGGGGAGACGAAGGATGCTCAAGATCATCGCAGCCGTCGCGCTCTCGGCCTACGTGGTCTACGACGCCACTACCGCTCCCGGACTTACGCGCACTGGCGAGTTGCGTGCATCAGCGATCGCGGTCAAAGGCGACCGACTTCCTACTCTTCCTCTTCCGGCGAATGACGACTGTTCCGACACCGTTTGGCCTTATTACCCAAGCGCTTGCCTGACGCGTGCAACATTACGGGTCGGTCAGGCAACTTCGGAGCGTCCGGTGCGATTTGTGACAACGCTGCGCCCACCGGCAAACGTGCAATCCCAAGCTTTTGCCCAGTTCGAAAGACAGTGAGGACAACCATGTCATCCATTGACATCCGCAACATCAGCTCCGCTGCAACGGCCGTTGTGATGTTTGGTGCGATATGCGCCGGGAGGCCAGCAATTGGAGAGCCCCTCGGCTACGCGCAAGCGGCACAACCTCTTTCGATTTTCCAACAAATGTTTCCGGATCGGCGAAACCTCAATGCCGTCGAGCACACCAACGCCACCGATGAGACCGATAGTCTGCCCGCGACGCTAACCAGGCATGTTATTGCCTATCAGACCCACGAAGCCCCGGGTACCGTCGTTATCGATACGCCCAACACGCGGCTTTATTACGTGCTCGGTGGCGGCAAAGCCATCAGCTATGGCATCGGCGTTGGTCGGGACGGGTTTACCTGGTCCGGCGTGCAGACCGTAAGCCGCAAATCGGAATGGCCGGACTGGATACCGCCCGCGGAGATGATCCAGCGCCAACCTTATTTGCCGCGATTCGTAGCCGGCGGCGTCAGCAATCCGCTGGGCGCGCGCGCCATTTATCTCGGCAATACGATCTATCGAATTCATGGCACCAACGCGCCAGAGACAATTGGCACGCACGTCTCGAGCGGATGTATCCGCATGGTCAATAACGATGTCATCGACCTTTATAGCCGGATCAATGTCGGCACCAAGGTTGTTGTCATGCCCGATCATCGGCATCAGGCGTCAGCTCCTGCAACCATCAGGCAGCCACCCGCAGCGAATTCGCGCATGACCACGGCCAGCACTCTGCGGGCGTCGAGAGTGTACTGATCAAGCGAGGCTTTACGTTACGCGATCCCGGGTCCCCCGGTTCCCCACCCGGCCTGGTTCGCGCGCGGCCGGCTCTCTCCCCGGAGCCGGCCGCATTCTTTTTCAATGTGGCAAAAGCCGTCACACGCAACCGCCGAATGCGCGTCTATACCAAGGTTTAGCCGATCACCCTGATTGGATAGTTGCCGCGTCCCAATGGTCAATAGAGCAGCAATGTGCGCCAAATTAGCTTTCTTGCATCAAACAAAGAATTGCGTCGCCGGACACGACGATGCTGGGCTGCAAGGGAGATTTCAAATGGAAACCACGCTTCAGGGCGCCAGCCGAACCACTCACTTGAAAATCGTTTTGGTGTCTCTCGTTGCTGCGATCGCCTTTGTTGCCGTCGGTATCAATGCCAAAATCAGTGATAGCGATGCTAACTCCGCCGACCGCGGCATCGTGAAGGCGGGGCAGCCGACCGCCTACGCTGGCAAAGATAGCGCTGCCATTCGCTGACGCAACTCCAGACGCTGATCGCAAATAGGCCGTTGAAAACTAGCCGCCCTGCTTGCACAAGGCAGTCTGAAAGCAGGCACAGCAAAACCGCTCAGAGCCGCAAAGGGTTGTAGATGAGCGAACGCGCAACGACCGGGCTTTTCGGCCTGTCCCTGACCGCCATCTTTGTGGGCTTGATGGTGCTGAACGCCATTTCTTCCTGAACCGAACGCACCACAGTGTCACGAATAGGTCGCGAATGACCCAAAGCGGACATTGGTGGAGTCAGCGCTCATCAATTAATAGCCGCCACCCCAACGATACTGCCACGCGACACCGAAGATGCTGAACTCGCTGCCGGTGCGGGTCGAGATGCCAGTGCTGGCATTAAGTTTGATTGAGTTGTAGCGATCCACCGGTAGAGCAACGGTCAAGCCCGCGCGCGTGTTCGCTTGCTCGTTATCCCCTCTCACACCATTCAAGGTGGTGCGGCCGCCCATAAAGTAGGTGCCATCCAATGACATCCAGGCGCCGGATTCAAAATTGTAAATGATATGCCCCTGCACCAGGTAAATCGGCGCCTGCGCAAAGGTGCTCCCATTGAAGAAATCAGTATTGTCAGTGAAAACTGTAACGCTAGGAGCAACCTCTAGCGTCCACGGACCCCACGCCTTTGATATACCCAGCTCGGGTCTGAACGACCATCGGTTGTTGCCGAGGTTGAGCAGTTTGCTGTTGTCGTACAGCCCCAGCGGGGCCGACATTTGCAGACTTATCCCGATAATGAGGTCCTGCCGGTAGTTCGCAAACTCCTTCACTGAAAGTGCGGGAGCGCCGAACAGGTTTACCGAAAAGCGAAATCGCGGATCGCCCAATCCCGACATCTCGCGCGTTCGAGGCTGGCCGTCCACGAGACCATGCGCGGAAAAAGACGAATAGGGCAGTATCGCATCGAACTTGGCGGATTTCCCCCCTAGATCGAAGGAACGCACGTAGGCTAAGACTCCCGTATGGGAATGAAATTGTGCGTCGGTGACCGACGAAGATGGATCGAAGGCAATTTTGCCCTCAGAGTAAAGGTAGCCGGCAATCAGGAAATTTAGCCCGACTGGCGTATTTGAATACGACCTTGGTTCGGCATCCTGAGCTTTCGCCTTTGTGCCGACTAATACAGTCATGACTATCCCGAACGTCACACAAAGTGAGAGTCGGGTTGGGACAGGCGCACCAGGCACTTGGCGGGTCCGGTCAAGCACGGTTGTAAGCGTGTGAAATAACACAGATCACAAAACCTTCTAAACACCTCGGCATTGACGTACGTCAAGCGAAGCCCGGTGGCGGAATGCCCGCTTTTAGGGGAATTTGCGCCAATACCTCCCGATCACCCGTCAGAAAATACCATCGTAGGCGGACGTCGCCGTCGCAGGATTTGATTTACGTCAATGCGCGCAAGATATGGATCGCCTCGTATGCCAAAATGTGCAGCATCTAATAGGACGAGCAAAATGAAACGTCGTTTGATTAGTACAGCATTTGCTATCTCGCTTCTTCCCCTGGCTGCGAACGCGCAGGTTGCCGTCGATATGGGTGCATTTACATGCAGCCAATATCTATCAATGTCGCCCTCGATGTCTCGTGATTTTTCTGCGTGGATGAGCGGCTGGTTCAGCTATCAGACCCGCAGGACAGTTTTGGATTTGACTGCACACCAGAACAATATCGCGAATCTAAAATCGTGGTGCCAATATCGTCCGCAAGCAAGCGTGATGACTGCCTTGCAGAGCGTGATCCCCCAGTAACATTTTTGGTCCCCGGAGATAAGTTATGAGATACAACGTTCTTTTCGTAGCAGCGGCTATGCTGGTGGGCGCTACGCTGCAAAGTGCGGCTCAGATCAGCGTGGATATGAATCAGATCACCTGCAGAAGCTTTATCGGATACAGTCCGGAGATTCGCGATTTCGTCCGCTTTTGGATGAGCGGCTATTACAATGCAGCCGCCAATAGTAATGTTCTCGCCTACGACCGCTTTCAAAGGAATTCCGCAAAGATCGTGGCCTACTGCAAAAAGAACGGGTCAAAGACACTGCCCACCGCAATCAAAAACCTCGGCTTGTGGTAGTGACAGACGGATCGCATCCCGAACAGCCATTTCATGGCCGGCCGGCGATGGGCCGGTGTTCGGCTGCGTTGTCGCTGAGATAGGGCCGCATTTGGCCAACGTTGGAAGCGCAACCCCTCATCTTCGTCAGTGTGTCGGTGACTGCGCGGCCCAGCTGTCCAATTGCTTCGTCCGTGAGGATTGTCTTCGTGTCTGCGAGGCGGTCGACGCTAACTTTGAGGGCGGTCAGCGTCTCTTTCAGTCGCACAATCTCTAATTGAATGACTGGGTTTTCCCCCGCCTTGATTTCCCTGAGGGCGTCGCCAAGCTCTCGGACCTCCTCTGTCAGGTTTCGGAGATTCGCCAGCACGTTCTTTGACGGTAGATCAATTTTTGACAGCATAGCTTCGGTCATTGTCGAGACAAAGCTTTCGGCAAAGTTATCGATTCGTGCCATCGCGACAAGCGCAAGAATTGCAGCGACGATCACCAGGATCGCTGTCGCGTCAATCAGCGCGCGCAGAAAATCTCCCGGGAGCCTTCGCAGCCGGGCGAAGATCTTGTTTCGATCTTGTTTGGACAAGAATGCCTCCTGTCGTGCTTCATCGCGCCAGGAGCCTACTGCCCCCTGATAGAAAATCTGTCGACCAGGTGGTTCTGTCCATGGTCGATCGGCCGCGTGACGCGATTATTTTCGGGTGACGCTTCAGCTCGCGCTGCGCGCGCGGCGGGCCCGATTTTCTCCAGAGCTTTAGACTCCGACACGGCCTGAGCAGCACGTACCGCCTGCGATGTCATGTTGGGCGCGGGTGCTCGTACGGTGGTGAGAGTTTGGATCGTGTCGGAATGCCACGGTTCTGGCAGACCGACGCGGTCGCTGGTAACTATCACAGGCGAGCCGCGCTCCAGTGTTGCGTCCGCGACGAACAGCAGTGCAATCAATGCAAAACCCATCACGGCCAGGAAGGCGATAACCGGCATTGACGCGCTCCAACATAATCGGCTCGGGCCGAGGCCGAGACAGGAAAGCCATCACCCATCCATCGCCAAACGACACTCATACGGCGAGCACGCGCGACCAAAGGACAGGTGTCTATGGCCGCCCCGCGGCCAAGTAGAATTTTGTCCGACTAAGTTCGAATTACTTTGCGCCAGTGGTTCCGGTACCGGTAGTCCCAGTGCCGGTCGTCTCTTGGCCGCCTCCTCGTCGCGTTTCGCGCCGCTCGTGGCGTCCTTCGCGACGCGCATTACGTCGTTCGTGGCGTCCTTCACGGCGCTCTCCACGCCGTTCCATGCCGGCCGTCTGGGCCGCAACATCTGACACCGTTAGCATGGTGGCTGGCACTGCGACGCCAAATGCGGCAGCTAATCCCAGAAGGGAAACCGCCGTTCGACGCGAAATCGATTCCGATTTGATTTTTTCAGTCATCTTCAGACCTCACTCATCATCACTAAAGGTCTTTCGCACCGACCTTGGAAGCGATCTAACCTATGCCGAATGTTTTTTCTGGCGGTTGATGTGGATCAAAACAACGACAGCTTCAGCAATTTGTGTTGTGCGACGGTTCATTATTTTCATGTCTGGTATCATGATGCTGATCTAAAATTCGCAATGGTTGTGCGCTGGGTTTATCCGACTGTCATTATTTTGCTCACGGGAGCTACATTGCTTTCGTCCTAAAGAATCTCGACGTTGTGACAACGTCGTCTCCGCGTTTCAGCGTGCACGCGCCTCTCGGAATCTTGATTGCAGTTTTCGACCTCGTCGGCGCGCGCCAGCAGCGGCGGCGGCATGGTAAATCATTGGTTAAGATTTTTGGGCCATCCTCGCCGAGATACGCGGATTGGCCTTAGCATTGTGGATAACCGCATAACTCCACTGATTCGTTCGCTGGCCAATATTTGCGACCTGAATGGGCAAGTGACTGCCCTGGACGCGGAGTGGAGACCATGCAGCGCATTTTTATTACACTGGCGACGGCGACGGCTTTTACTGTTGCATCGGCGGCAACAGTCCTCGCGGCCGATATGGCAAGGCCGGTCTATAAGGCGCCGCCACCGGCACCAGCGTTGTACAGTTGGACCGGATTTTATGTCGGCATTCACGCCGGCGGCGCGTGGTCCGACACGGACTGGTTATACCCATGCACCGCGACCAACCTCCTTATCCGTCGCCGTGCGATCTGGCGCAAGGAGGCCATAGCGGATCAAGTTGGCTTGCCGGCGGCCAAGTCGGATTCAACTACCAAGTCGGGCAATGGGTCTGGGGCATCGAGGCGGAGTTCAGCGCAACACGAATCAGGGAAGCAATCTGGATATCATGTTCCCTGACTGAAGAATTCCTTCATAGCCGCACGAACTTCATCGGCACTGTGGCACCCCGCCTGGGACTGGCTTGGGATCGGGCATTGATTTATGCCAAAGGTGGTGTTGCTTGGGTGAACGACGACTACTGGCTGTCGATTACTCAGTCAGTGCTGGTAGACCAAACATTTGTGACAGGCGGACGCAACGCGGTGGGGTGGATGGTCGGCGTCGGTGATCGAGTACGCATTCGCGCAAAATTGGTCCGTCAAAGTCGAGTACGATTATATGGATTTTGGAACCGAGCGCGTTTTACTCACCAGCAACGGCGCAATACCGGGACAGCTTACATTTCGATGAGGACATCAGGCGAAGGATTCAAGTTGTAAAGTCGGCTTGAACTACAAGTTCGACTGGGGCGCGCCGCTCGCTGGAAAATATTGATCGCATCACAGGCTCGAACTTAGCGGACATTTTGCGATCGCCATGCCAAGTCCGCTCTAGCCGCAAAAGCAGAGATTAGAGATTCATGACCGCAGGCCGATGTCCGTTAGGTGTAAGTGCCAACAACGGACATCATCATGCGTTCATGTGCACCGGGTTGTAGAGCTATCGGCTTTGCCCTCTCAATTCGAGGGTGACAAGCCTTGCCAAAAGTGTCGCCGGATAAAGCTGGCCAATTACGCTTTCGATATTGCAGAGGCTTCGCGCAAACGGATGCACAGGAACGATATCGCCATAGCCAGTCGATGTCAGCGTGACAAAGCTCATATAGAGAACCGCGCTGGCGAGTGATCGATCGTCTTCAAATGCAATCCCCTTAAACGCATCTTGAATTGATAGGCCGACAAAAATAAACAGTGTCGCAAAGGCCACAGCGATCAACAGGTACACAAGGATCGCTCCAATAATTCGGTGGTATGTGACACGGCCTCGCTTGAATACGGCCTGAGCGACTACGAAATCCTAAGAGTGACCGCGATGATAAACCATGCGCCGGCCAATATGTGGAGGTGGAAGGCCAAAGGGTAATACAGTCGCAGGAAAAATACGGCAAGGTTGGCAATAAGCGCAATTGACATCAAAACAAGTGCCGTCGGGCTGTCGGAAATGAACACCATGCTACCGATGATCGCCAGCAATCCACCAATAGCAAATCCGTGAAAGACGGAAACACCGCCTGCCTGGAGTGGGGCGAAGACAAATATCACCAACGTCAGCACCGCCGTCAGCACCGTGAGCAGCCAGTCGCTACGTTCACGCAAACGACGCAAGTCGCCAATGGGGTCGAGGATCATCGCAGTTGCTCCAAATGCGAAGAGTCAATCGATTGTCGTCGACGCGACTTAATACTTCGCTGCTTTCCTGGAAAAAGGGGTTAAGGCGTCATCGCCGGGTTGGCGATGAAGGGTCCCAAGTAGACATTGTCGGTGTGACGATGTCCGCTTTGGCTCATTAGCGGGCATTTTGCGATGCGGGAGCCCTGTCCGCTTTACCTGCAAAAGCAGACATCGGTCCGGCTAAGGGTCTAGTACGGCGCAACAGGAGAGGACGCGATGATCACAGCAGCCATGAAGAACAACGGCGCGAAGGCCGGAACAGCGGGAGACTCTCCCTCCCGGCTGATCGATGCGACGATCAAGGAACTGGGTGATTGGCGGGGCGAGACACTCGCCCGGGTCCGACGTCTCATCAAGCAGGCCGACCCCGACGTGGTCGAGGCGGTGAAATGGAGAAAGCCGTCGAACGCGATGCGAGGGGTCCCGGTGTGGGAACACGCCGGCATCATCTGCACCGGCGAGACGTACAAAACTGTCGTGAAGATGACCTTCGCGAAGGGCGCCGCGTTGGAGGACCCTTCAGGCCTCTTCAACGCCAGCCTCGAAGGCAACACTAGGCGTGCCATCGATTTCCATGAGGGCGACAAGATTGATGAAAAGGCGTTGAAGGCGCTCATCCGCGCCGCCGTCGCACTGAACACGTCGGTGCGACCGACCGCGCTTCCCGTCCGCTCTCAGAAAAGACCAAAGATCGTGTGAAGCCTATAAGGCAATCGACGATGGTTTCGGCGGCAGCCAACGTTAGTGCCGGAGGGAGAAGGACTGAAACTGGACGTCATTTCTAAACCAAATCACCAGCGGCGGTGATGAATGCATACGCCAGCCAACCTATCCACGCTCCACTCAAAACAAGTCCCAAAAATATTAACATTGGAGGCCACGCTCCCTGCAATACACGGGAGCCAAGCGTTCTTAACCTCAGCATTACTGGTTGGTACCTCATGGCGACAGCGACCTCATTGGAGTCACGAGGTGGCGGCACCAACCGTGGCGTTGTGGCTTGCGCTCGATTGGTGGCCGCCCCAAGCGGAGATTTGACCTCAGCCCCGCCCGGTCGACAACCTAAAGCGCACGCTGATTACAGCGCTATGTCATCTGACACAGGTAACGAGGTATTTGTTCTGGTGTGGCGGAATGACCATATTGAAAACCAGAGTTCCGATTATCGGAACTTTGCACAAATCCGCTTTACACCTAAAGCGAACATCACCGTGGTCACTCAATCACTTCGTCGGCGCGGGCAAGAAAAGTGGGCGAAATGGTCAGGCCGAAAGTTTTGGCCGTATTGAGATTGATCACCAGCTCGAATTGCGTTGGCTGCAGGACAGGCATTTCTGCTGGTTTCGATCCTTTCAAAATCTGTCCAACGTATTCCCCCGCTTGGCGGTACATCCAGCTGATGCTTGGGCCATAGCTCGAGAGCGTACCAACTACCGCGAACTGGCGAACAAAACCCACGGCAGGTAACTTTCGCTGATAGGCGAACGAAGCGATCTGCTCACGCCGATCCAACAAAATCGGATCGGTTCCAGTGATGAATGCGTCGGCTTTGGCACTTAATAATTGCTCGAATGCAGCGTCAATTTCGCGCGCGTTTCTCGCATTTAGTGTCACCGTTTCCAGATCAAGTTTCTTTGCTCCAGTTTCCGCGTCCATCTGTTCAACTTTAACATTGGGATTGGTGGGATTCATTAGCAGCGCAACTCGAGAAATGGTCGGAGCAATTTGTCGAAGGAGTTCAACTCGCTTTGCGCCAAGTACATTTTGGTTAAAAAGAATGCCGGTCACGTTTCCGCCGGGGCGGTTTATACTTTCGACCAGTCCAAAGCGGACGGGGTCGCCGCCGATCGTAAAGACTACGGGCACTGTGCTGCTCGCACGCTGGGCCGCGCGTGCAGAAGCAACATCTCCGGTGGCTGCAATGGCAACCACCCCCATAGCTACAAGCTCAGCGGCAAGAGCCGGGAGTGCCTCATAGTTCCCACGCGCCCATCGTTCCTCAATACGGACATTCTTGCCTTCAACGAACCCGGCCTTCGTCAAACCCTCCCGAAACGAGTTGGCATTGAAGCGATAAGTATCTGGCGAGGCGCTGTTCAAGAAGCCTACTAAGGGTATTTGCTGCTGCGCTCTCGCCGCCAGTGGCCACAGAGCCGCACCACAGCCTAAGACACCAAGAAATTCCCGTCGCCGCATCGCACATCCCAACGCTGAAGTTCAGGCATCATAACAAACTCGCACCGGAAATCGCATAGTGCAATGTCCGCTTTGGGTCTTTAGCGGGGATCATTAGCCCCTTATTTCAGCAGCGCCAGCATCGCCGTGGTGGCGATGCGATAGCCGTCGGTACCGAGGCCGGCGATGACGCCGGTCGCCACTTTCGAAACGTAGGAGTGGTGATAATAGGCCTCGCGCTTATGGATGTTGGTGATGTGCAGTTCGATCACCGGACCGTTGAACATCTTGAGCGCATCGAGGATCGCAATCGACGTAAATGTGAATGCGGCGGGATTGATGATGATGCCGCCGCCACGGTCGATGGCCTCGTGGATCCAGTCGATCAATTGCGCTTCGCTGTTGGTCTGGCGAAATTCGACCGCATACCCGCCTGCCGTTTCGCGGCAGATCTTCTCGACGTCGGCGAGCGTCGCCTTGCCGTAGATTTCAGGCTCGCGCTTGCCCAAGCGATTCAAGTTGGGGCCGTTCAAGACATAAATCGATTTCATTGGTGAGACCTCAACCTTTGTATCCCATGAGCCGCGGCAACCAGAGGATCGAATCCGGAACGGCGGTGACGATGGCGAGCACGATAATGGCCATGACGATGAAAGGTGCTGCCTCGCGCACAATCGCGCCGAGCGGCTGCTTCGTCATGTTGGCGAGCACGAACAGCAGCAGCCCGTAAGGCGGCGTCAGCAGGCCGATCATGATGTTGATGACGACGACGACGCCGAAGTGCACCAAGTCGATGCCCAGTGCCTTGGCGGTCGGGATGAAGATCGGCACGATGACGAGTAGGATAGTGCTGCCTTCGAGCAGGCAGCCGAGGATGAACAGGATAATGTTGACGACCAGCAGGAACATCGGCGCCGAGAACTGCTGCGCGCTCATCAAGCGGGCGAGCCCCGCCGGGACGTTTTCGATTGTCACGACATAGTTGAAGATCATCGCGCCCGCGATCAGCATGCCGATTGAGGTCGTCGCCTTGCCGCTCGTGAGGATCGCGTCATAGAGCTGCCGCCAGGTCACCGCTCGATAGAGCACGGTGGACGCAAACAGCGCGTATGCCGCAGCCGCTGCCGCGCCTTCGGTCGGCGTCATGACGCCGCCGTATATGCCGAACAGCAAGATCACCGGCAGCATCAGCGCCGGAAAGGCACGCACGGTGATGCGCGGAATGTCGCGCGCCGGGATCGCTGGTTCGACCGGATAATGGCGGCGGCGCGCAATGATGAAATTCACGATCATGAAGCCGATGCCGAGCATGACGCCCGGCACGAAACCGCCGAGAAACAGATAGCCGATCGAGGCATCCGAGATCAGCGCGTACAGCACCATCGGAATCGACGGCGGGATGATCGGCCCGATAATGGCGGCGGAGGCCGTGATGGCGCCGGCATAGGCGACCGGGTAGCGGCCGTCCTTGGTCATCATGCCGATAATGATGCGGCCGATGCCGACGGCGTCGGCGATCGCGGAGCCGGACATGCCGGCAAAGATCATATTGGCGATGACGTTGACGTGGCCCAGCCCGCCGCGAAAACGGCCGACCAGCACCAGGCAGAACTGAAGCAGCCGGTCGGTCAAGCTGCCAATGTTCATCAGATCGGCGGCGAGGATGAAAAGCGGGATCGCCAGCAGCACGTAGCTGTTGAACAGGCCGTTGAGGATTTGCTCGGCCGCGGTGCCGAGATCGAGACCCGACAGCAGGAGATAGAGGATCGAGGAGGCGATCATGGCGTGCCCGATCGGCAGGCCGAGCGCGCCCAGGAGGACGATGGCGAAAATGCAGATGGCAAAGGGCGACGGCATCTTAGTCCGCGAGCTTTGCTGGATCGGTTTCAGGCGACTTGGCGCCGCGCAGCGCCCGGTAGACCAGCCAGCAATAGCGGCAGATGCAGGCGACGCTGAAGATGATGAAGACGCAGTACAACCAATTCATCGGCACGCGCAGCGACGCCGAGTGTTCGACTTTCATGAAGCTGACGTAACTGTAGGCAGCCGGCAGCGATACGCCATAGAGCACAACGAGCGCGACGCCGGTGAGCACCGTGAAAACGCGCCGCGTGCGCGCCGAGACCTTCGAATAGACGATGTCGAAACGGATTTCGTCGGACTCGCGCAGCAGGAAGGCCGCGCCCCACAGCACCGTCCATAGCCAGGTGGTGACGATGGCTTCTTCCGACCAGCTGATCGGCTTGTTGAGCACGTAGCGCGCAAAAATCTGCACGATGAAGGTCGCGAACATGACGCAGAGCAGCGCGACCGAAACGTCTTCGGCCCGCCGCCGGAGCCATCGCGATGCTCTGAGCAGTTTTGGTTTCACCGAACGCTCCAGGGCGTCAGTCGCGGGTCCGGCCGGTCTGAAGCGTCGAACCGGCCAAACGTTCGCGAAAGCAAGGTCGCAAGGGGCGGACGATTACTTGATGGCGTTGATGCGCTCAAGCGCGCCCTTCGGCCAATCACTGCCATACTTCTCGACGTAGCGCTTCTGCGCGAACGTACGGAACGCATTCTGGTCCGGCTCGTAGACCTTCTTGCCTTCCTTCTTGAAGTACTCGAGCGCTTCGCCTTCCTGCCTGTTGAAGCGTTCGGTGTTCTCGTCCATCGCCTTGTCGGCGGCGGCTTGGAACTTGGCCTGCTGCTCGGGCTTCATCGCGTCCCAGATCTTCGAGCGGATCGACATGACGTCATAAGCGATGACGTGACGGGTGAGGACGAATTGGGTCGTCACCTCGTCGAACTTCATCAGTTTGCTGGCGACGACCGGATTGTCCTGGCCGTCCACCGTGCCGGTCTGCAGCGCGGTGTAGAGTTCGGCGTAAGCGACCGGCGTCGGATTGGCGCCGAGCGACTCACCGAGAAATTGCCAGAATTCGCCGGGCGGCATGCGCAGCTTGATGCCGGCCATGTCGGCGGGCGTCGTGATCTTCTTGTCCGGCTTCAAGTTGACGCTGCGCGAGCCGAAATAGACCGGCGTGATAATCTGGATGCCGAGCTGGTCTTTGGCCATCTTGATGAATTCGCGGCCAACGTCGCTCTTGAAGGTTTTCTTCATGTGGTCGGCGTCGCGGAACAGATAAGCCGACGTCATCAGCGACCAAGCTGGAATCTGCTTCGAGATATCGGCCGGTGCGAGATTGCACAGATCGAGATTGTCGCGTTGCAGAGCCACCAGCTCGGTGCCCTGCTTGAACAGCGTATTGCCCCAGTGCGGCTCGAACTCGAAGTCGTCTTTGATGGCTGAGGCGAAGGACTTGTAGGCCTCCGCCCGCGGGTCGGTTTCGGTGAAGGCGCTGCTGAAGCGCAGCTTCTGCTGGCCCTGGCCGAAGGCCGGGACCGTGGCGCCGAGCGCTAACGCCGAGGCGCCGGCGGCCAGAACGGAACGGCGGCTGATCGAGGTCATGGTTGTCCTCCCTGTTATTCGCGTTTCTGCAGGCGAGTTAGGCGGCTTGCTTAGCGGCCCTCAATGGTCAAAAATCAGATCGTCAGATGATCCTACAATAGTCGGATGGTGCGTGATGGTGAGCAATAACGGGGCGGAAACGGCCGGGGAACGGGTTTACCGGCGGCTGCGGAACGACATCGTTTCCGGACGGCTGGCGCCCTCGGAGAAACTCAAGCTTGGCCGCCTCAAGGACGACTACGGCATTAGCATCAGCACGCTGCGCGAGCTTTTGAACCGGTTGACCTCGGAAGGCCTGATCGTCGCCGAAAGCGCCCGTGGCTTCGAGGTCGCGCCGGTTTCGGCCGAGAATTTCAAGGAACTCGCCAATCTGCGCCTGCTGCTGGAGGGACACGCCCTGCAGCGCTCATTCCAGCTTGGCGACATGGACTGGGAAGGCCGCGTCGTCGCCGCACACCACAAGCTCGCCTCCATGGAGAAGCGCACCCTCGCCGGCGACATGCGAGGCCTTGAGGTTTTGAAGCGCTACGACTCGGAATTTCACCAGGCACTGCTTTCGGCTTGCGGCTCTCGGGTTCTTTTGAACTCGCACGCAGCGGTGTTCGACAAATATATGCGCTATTTGATGATCGCGGTGATTTTCCGTGACCGCGCCGCGCAGGAGCATCAGAATTTGCTGGAGTGCGCGCTCAAGCGTGACGCTAAACGTGCGCACGCGATTTTGGCAACCCACATTATGGACTGTGTGGCTTACACCCTCTCGCACGCTCCATCGGGTTTGCTGGGAACACGCCGGCCTGCGGTTGCCAAGCATCGGAAGTTTGCCGGCCAAGCCGCCGTTCCTGTTTGAAAGCCTATCGTTTGAAAAGAATCCGATTAGGTCTGATCGGCCACATACTCAACAAATACTTGGAAGTCGAAGGCACGTCCACGGTCGCCAACGCCAAGTCGATCGTCGCGGAGATGGACAAGACTCAAGCCAAGATCTGGAGATGATCGAATTGGAGCGAGGCATGAGATCGTGACTCTCGCCAATGTCCGCTTTGCCTCCAAAAGCGGACATGTGTAGCGCAACTCGCCATGTCAGCTTTTTGCCAATAGCGGACATCAGCATCCGAAACAGAAAGACCGCCTTCGCGGCGGTCTCTCCGAAATCCGATCAGGTGTTTTGATCAGGCGACTTGCTTCCGCTTCCTGCGCCAGCCAAGCAAACCCAACGCGCCGAAGCCGCTCGCGAATTGGCGCTTCACTATTTTCGTTACTGCTTAGAAAGCGGAGAGAAGTTTTTAATAATGCGGGGCCCTTTACCGGCTCGCCTCTCTATAACAGTCTCATCGCACTCCTTTAGGTCGCAAGTGATGGCAATACAATACTGAGTAGACAAGCACTTGAAGCAACTCGTGAAGCACCAAGGGCAATCATGAAACCAATTCCACACCATGTGGCCGCCAAACTTCGTGCAGTCCTTGTTCCCCTGGTCTACTGTCGCAGCCGAAACTCCGCTCGGAGCGAGAACGATCAACGGCAGCATTATCGCAAACATACGTAATTTCGTCATAGAAGCCCCCCTACGGCCGGATAACCCAGCACCGCAGAAGAATAGCGCCGGCGGTACAAGAACCAGGGGCAATTTAATACCGTTGCGGTAAAAAGCCTGCTCGGGGAACGATTGCGATTGTCTACGAGTGCGGAACGGTCCTGAGCGATGTCCGCTTTGTGCCAATAGCGGACATTCGCTCGACAAGTCAGTGCACCGGTTGCGCCTCGCTTGTGCTCGTTTGCCCAATCATTTGAGCCGCCGACAGGATCAAGTTGGACCGAGGTCCAATGCTTAAACTTCTCGAACTCCGCTACTCTCACTTCGAAAAGACAGGGGGAGAGGTCATGCGCTATCTCCAATTGCTGATACTTGTCTCATTATGCATCTTTGGCACGCCAGTATTTGCAGACCTTTGTTGCCCAAGCGGATGCGTTCTAAGCGGTTACGGCAATGGTTGTTGGCACATCGGCACAAACAATAGCTGTGGTGCTGCCTCAACTTGCGGAGGAACTTCTTCCGGAAGTGGCGGCGGAGGGGGCACAGGTGGCGGTGGAGTTTTCCCCCAGCGTGCACCTTGCTCAGTTTGGTATCAGACTCAACAAAACCGCGATGACGCCACCAACCAATGTGTAGCCGTATTAACTACAAATGCGCAGTTCTGGGGTTGTTTGTTTGAAGACAATGCTGGCAGGGCCGAGGACCAAAGAACTGGTCTCAGCTGCGCTGACCGCCAGGCTGCACTTGCAAAACAGTGTCGGGCCCGCTGCGCGACGTACACACAATCTATGACAACCTGCAGCGGCGGCGCAGATGGCGGGTGGCAAACAACGTTCGGAGATATTGGTGGATCTACATACGGGTCCGCGCGTGTTGATCTTTGCGGACCTCGACTTAAAACCAGCTTCTTTAATCGTGTCGGGCGCTCCCGCCCACCACGCCTCACGCCTTAGATGCAAAGACCCAAAGGCACGCACGTCGTAAAGTTTAATGTCCGCTTTGGGTCAAAAGCAGACATGCGCAGCGCAAAAAGGGATGTCCGCTATGTGCCAACAGTGGACATTTGTCGTGTGACCAAAGCGACGAGCGCGTTGATTTATGTCAATGCGAGGCAGTCCCTACCCGTTCTAATTGTGGAGTGGCGAGACAATCGCAAAATGATGGAGGACACATGGCCAAGAAACAAAGGCTATTGCAGCGTCGGAAAACGGCGGGTCCACTTGGTGTAATCCCTGTCCACGGCAACGATGTGAAAGGGCCGATATACGCAGTGGCCCTCGACCCGCGCTCCTCCAAGTCAAGACGGGGCAAGACGCGGAGCATGAAGAAGAAGGATAAACCCATCATCATAATCGTCGTGGGTCGCGGCGGCCGCTGCGTGAAGCACGAGTTTGATGAAGTGGTTTACTGGGTGTGCGGGGGATCGGAAAGCTAAGACAATTTGCAGCCGAGGCTGTGAAGTTCGTTGAATCCAAGCGGATCAATGTCCGCTTTACCCCCGAAAGCGGATATTCGTCCCCGGCACATTGACGGGGAGAGGCCAAGTCTAAAAGTGCTCGATTTTCTGGCGGTCCCGAGAGGAGTTGAACCTCCGACCTTCGGTTTAGGAAACCGCTGCTCTATCCTGCTGAGCTACGGGACCGTTGCCGGGCGATGTAGCATAGACGCCGATGCGACGCACCGGCTTCCAGTTTAATCCATTTTCGCGCCCGAAGCCGCGACGACATCTTTCCACATCGCACGTTCCTTGGCCGCAAAGGCGAGTGCCCCTTCCGGCGTGCTGGACAGCACGCGTGCGCCCGCGACCAGAAAGCGTTCCTGAACGGCCTGCTCGGCCGCGATGTGCTGTTGCGCCACGGAAAGCTTGTCGATGATAGGGCGCGGCGTGGCCGCCGGCACGACGAATGCGGCCCACGAGGTGACCACAAAATCCTTGATGCCGGCTTCGCCCATGGTGGGAACGTCCGGCAGTGTCGGCCAGCGCTGTGCGGAGGTCACGGCCAGGGCACGCATTTTTCCCGACTGGATGACGGGCACATATGAGGCGAGATTGTCGATCGCAAAATTGACGTCGCCTGCGAGCATGGCGGGTATCGTCTGTGCCGCACCACGAAATGGAACATGGATCGCGTCGATCCCGGCCCGCTTGGAGAACATGATCCCGGAAAGATGCGGGGACGTGCCGACACCGGGGCTGCCAAAACTGATTTGCCCTTTTTGTTTTGCCCACGCGATAAATTCGGCCAGCGTTTTTGCAGGCACATAATCTGCCGGAACGACGAATACGTTGGGCAGCTCCCAGGTCAATGATGCCGGGATCATGTCGTGTTCAGGATCGTAGGGCATCTTGTTGTAGAGAAACTGATTGATGGCGAAATGGCCGATCGTTGCCATACCGATCGTGTAGCCGTCCGCTGGGCTTCCGGTCACGGCCGCAATGCCAATATTGCCGCCGGCGCCGCCGCGATTCTCCACGACAAACGATTGCCCAAGCATATCTTTCAGCCGTTCCGCCAAGATGCGCGTCAAGACATCGGTCGATCCGCCTGCCGGATAAGGCACGATAATATGCACGGGATGATCCGGCCAATGGCTGTCGTCAGCGTGCGCGCCCGTTGCGGCCATCGCGCCAACAGCGGCAATTGACGTCAGTAGTGTGCGGCGCGTTTGCATCGGTGCCCTCCCCGGCGGCTACGATTACTTTACGATTGCACGAGCATTCTAGCGTTTCACCCTATGACCGCCATCTCTATTGACGGACCTGCCGCCGAGTTCCGACAATCTACTGCATGAGGCAACTTTTGCGATCCGTTCCCGCCGCGATCCTGGCGGTTATTTTGTTCACGGTCGCGTGCAGCGCCACCGTGCAGACCCCGTGCAAGTTCGCTCCTGGCGGCACAGCGACCGTCGCCGACGTTCGTGACGGGCGTACAGTCTTGCTCGCCGATGGCCGCGAATTGCGGCTGGCAGCGGTCGAAGTCACAGAGAACAGCCGGCGTTCATTGCAATCGCTTGTCGGTGGCCGCGACATCCGGTGGGAGCCTACCGGTTCTGAGCCTGACCGCTATGGGCGCGTGGTTGCCTTCATCTTTACGGACGAAACGGAGCAATCTGTTCAGCAAATGATGCTGGAGCAGGGCCAGGCGCGGGTGTCGGCGCGGGTCGGCGGAAAAGCCTGCGCGGACGCGTTATTAGCCTCCGAGCGGGCCGCTCGCGCAGCCCGCCGCGGCCTATGGACCGACCCAAATTTCGCCCCTTTGCCTTCAGAAAATCCAGGCCGGATTGCGGGTGTACGGGGTCAATTTGCACTGGTTGAGGGTAAGGTCTTGTCGGTGCGGGAAAGCGGCGCCACCATATATTTGAATTTTGGGCCGCGGTGGACGCGGGACTTTACTGTCACCATTCTCAAGCGCCACCGGCGAGACTTCGCCGCCGCGGGGGTCGATCCAAAGTGGCTTGAGGGTCAGCAGATCCGCGTCCGCGGTTGGGTCGAACAGCGCACCGGTCCCGTCATCGAAGCCGCGGTACCCGAACAGATTGAATTGAGCGAGTGAGCGTCATTGTGAGAAGCGCGGTATGGCTTCAGTGCTGACAACAAGGGCTGCAAATCGGGCGCTCGGTCTCGCGGCCGTCGTGTGTCTGGCGTTGGCGGGCTGCACCAGCACACCGGACAATCGTCTCGTTTCCTTGCCGGTCCCACAGACACCCGCACAGTCAGAACAGCAACCGGCCGTTCAACGGGAGCATGCCCGCATCCTGGCGTCTTATGGCGGTGTTTATGAAAACGCCAAGCTGCAAAGCATGGTGGAGAAAACGGTCGATCGTCTGGTCGCAGCATCCGAACGGCCGGACCTGAAATACCAGGTCACGATTCTCAACTCGCAAGCGATCAACGCTTTCGCATTGCCAAACGGGCGGCTCTACGTCACGCGCGGCTTGATCGCCCTCGCCAACGACAAAGCCGAGCTCGCATCTGTCCTTTCGCACGAAATGGGGCACGTGATCGCCCGTCACGCGGCGATCCGCGAGGAACAAGCACGCCAGGTTGCGATCATCGACCATGTCGTGAACGATGTGCTCAGCGATCCGCAAGTTGGGGCGCTTGCGCTTGCAAAATCGAAGCTCACATTGGCGGCATTTTCGCGCGCACAAGAATTTGAGGCCGATGGGATCGGCGTCGGCATTTCCGCGCGTGCCGGTTACGACCCCTTCGGAGCCTCGCGATTTTTGACCGATATGCAGCGCAATGCTGATTTGAAATCCGGCGCGGATCCCCGGTCGCTCGACTTTCTCTCCAGCCATCCGGCAACGCCCGAACGGGTGAAAAATGCGCTCGCCAATGCGCGCCAATTTAGCGGCCCCGGCGCCGGTGAACGTGACCGCGCGGAATATCTGAGCAGTCTCGACGGCCTCGTATACGGGGAGGACCCCAGCGAAGGTTTCACACGCGGCCGGCATTTTTCGCACCCCAAACTCGGTTTTTCATTCGACGCGCCGCCGGGCTTTACGCTCGACAACACGGCCCAGGCCGTGCTCGGCCTCAAGGAGGGTGGCGACGAAGCTCTGCGTGTCGATGTCGTGAGCGTTCCGGCCGAGCAATCGCTGCCCGATTATTTGAAGTCCGGGTGGATGGAAAATGTTGATCCGACCAGCGTGGAGGAATTTTCAGTCAACGGCTTCAAGACCGCCAGCGCGACGGCCGACGGAGGAAGCTGGTCGTTCCGTATCTTTGCCGTACGTTTCGGCAGTGATGTTTATCGATTTATTTTCGCTGCTAAGGCAAGAACTGCGCAGATCGATCGCTCGTTTCACGACTCGATCATGAGTTTCCGGCGGATGACCTTGAAGGAAAGCGAGCAGGTCAGGCCGCTGCGGATGAAAATCGTGACCGCCGGCAATGGCGACACCGTCGAAAAGCTTGCGCACCGCATGCGAACGGACCATGCGCTTGAGCGTTTTCGCGTGATCAACGGCCTTGGCCCGCACGACCGGCTCAAACCCGGCGAAAAAGTCAAAGTCGTGGTGGAGTAGCGCCCGGTCATTCCGGGACGCGGGCGATGCTCGCGGACCCGGAATCCAGCCCCACGGTTAGGCGCCATAATGTGTCTCTGGATTCCGGGTTCGCGCCTGCGGCGCGCCCCGGAATGACGAAATCAGCTCTCGCCGCCTTCGTAGTTGATCGTGAATTCGCGCGGCACGTCGGGACCCCAGAGATAGAAGGAATCTTCCGGCTTATGGTCAGCCGAGGGCCAACGCTCCTCTTTCGGGATGTAGTCGATGTCGCAGGAGTATTCCGAGAAGCTGCCCCACGGATCTCGCACATAGTGGAAATAGTTGGAGCCGAGCACGTGGCGGCCCAGGCCCCACCCTTTGGTCCATCCCTTGTCGTGCATACGCATGGCGCCGAGACCGATGTCATTCAGACTAGCGACATCCCAACTGCAGTGATGGAAGCCAGGCGCGACTGATTTCACCAGAGCCAGGAGATGATGGTCGCTGCCATGGATGCCATGCATGAACGCCACAAGATCAGACGCACGGTCGGAGAGACGCAACCCGAGCGTCCGTTCGTAAAAGCTGATCAACTCGGTCACGTCGCGGGTGAAGATCAGGACGTGTGAGAGCCGGCGCGGACGTACCGGCGGCGCCTTCTCCCTGATGGTAGCGCCGGGGACCCCGGCCGGAACGGAAATCCATTGGCTGTCGGATTTCTTGTCGGGCGATACTTTCGGCCCGACCTTGATCTCGATCAGCACGCCTTCATGATTTCGGAACCAGAAGCCGTTGCTTTCAAAGCCGGGCGGCGGATCAATCAACGTGACCCCCTGCCCTTCGATGCGCGCCTTGAGCCGCGGCAAATCGTCGGCATAGCAGCCGAACGAAAGATGATGCAGCGCCTTGGCCTTGCTGCCTTCCACGACCGAGCCCCAACGGTGATCGTGCCCGAATGTTTTGATGGCCAGCGCATTGCCGTCGCGCTGAACGTCGAGGCCGAACTGGCCGTAGAAGTCCTGCGCAACCGACGCGTCGGGCACCGCCAGCACAAACTGGTCGAGCGAATGCACACCAAGTGCATCGGTTTCCATGGTCGGCGCGACATAGCCGCGAATGGCGGTCATTACTTACTCCCTTGAAACGCCTATGGGGTGATTGGCCGGCATATTAGCCGGGAAGGCCATCAGGGCAACCGGCGACATTGCCCACCAGGGCCGCGCGAATTCATGGGTGAGGCTGGCCCACAACGAAAAAGCCCGGCACGTGCGCCGGGCTTTCCGAACTTTTGGCAGATGCTGCGCAGTCGTTAGGCTGCCTCTTCCTCGACGCCCTCTTCGGAACCGGCTTCTTCAGCCGGCTTGGGGCCTCGGCGAGGGCCCTTTGCGAGGGCCGCCTCGATCTCCTTGATCGCTTCAGTTTCGGTGATGCGCTGCACGGCAGCGATCTCACGCGATAGCCGGTCGAGAGCCGCCTCGTACAGCTGCCGCTCCGAATAGGACTGTTCCGGCTGGGTCTCCGACCGATACAGGTCGCGGACCACCTCTGCGATGGCGACGATGTCGCCGGAATTGATCTTGGCTTCGTATTCCTGCGCGCGGCGCGACCACATCGTGCGCTTGATGCGTGCGCGGCCTTTAAGGGTATCCAGTGCACGCTTGACGAGCGGTGCCTCGGCCAATTTGCGCATACCAACCGACACGATCTTGGCGGTCGGAACCCGCAACGTCATCTTATCTTTGACGAAATTGATGACGAACAGCTCCAGCTTGGCGCCTGCGACCTCTTGCTCTTCGATCGAAACGATCTGGCCCACGCCGTGGGCCGGATAGACGATGAATTCGTTGGTCTTGAAGCCTTGTCGCTGGGTAGTCTTCTTATTGCTGGTCATTCCGGGCACAACTCCTTCACCGGCACCTTTGCGGCTGCCGGCCATTTTGGCTGCGGGAGCCCCACCGCGGACGCTGCCGCGGGAGGCGTGGGAGGTCCGCCGCGCTTCGGCAGACTTTTTGGATCCCCGGCTCATACCGGCGGAACCTTTCTTTGATTTATGACGCGTTTTTCCTGCCACTGCTCACGCGTGGATCGCACGCCCTCTACTTTGGAAACCGGGGAACCCGGCCACCGAAAAATAAGGCTCCCAAAGGGGGAGCGCACCGGTGACAACGTCGTTCCTATCCATTTTTTACATATATAGCACATTTTTAGGCGGAATCAAAGTGTTATGGCGGCCTAAAACTCCGGTTTTGGCGTAAAAATCAGCCGAATTTACCCAAATCGGTTAACGCTCTCCGACGCCACGACCCCTGAAGGCCCCCGCGGAGGTGGCCGGGTGGGCTTTCGGGCTCAGTCTCCGGTACCGGGATTCGCCGAAAAGAACTTCTGGAATTTTTCCGGCACGCCGTCCCAATCCTTGCCA